>NZ_MLJI01000001.1:0-1497478 GCF_002095535.1 Pantoea cypripedii | reverse complement strand
AACGCACGGAATGCATCATCAAAAGAATCATTTAGCGTTAGCTTAATCAGAGCGCTGTGCTTTTTACAGCTCCACTTGTTTACCCCCTCCTGACAACGAGCAATAAATTTATTATCAGAAGTGAAGTATTCATTTTTTATTTTTGCTCTGTTGAGTTGTGGTTTATTTTTCTGACCACCATTAAATTTTGCTATTTGTAATTTAAAACCAGCTTGCGTGAATTATCGAGATGAGTGGCTTCTTATTGAATCTATGAAGCTGGAGAAAGTTGACATCAGAAGATACAAAAAGACATAACTGCAACGCAGGGGCACGCGGATGGATGATTGTTTTTATGAGAGATTATCTTCGACATATTACCAGGGTTACGCTTTATCCTGGTATGGTGCTGACATCCTTTCAGAACTGTGCAGATACACTTTTTATCCTTTCACATACTAATAAAATCCCCAGCACGTATTTCATTGCATAAAGGGAGTGAATCATTTCTATTTTATGACATCCGGCTTTTCGGATTAGTCGTAACGCGACCCTGCCATCTTATTATTGACGGCCCCACCCATTTGCAGATTCCGGCTTACCATTGCCGGATAAATCATTTAAGCCCCGCCCCCCGCTCTGTCAGGATTAAGCCATCAGTTCTCAATATCAGATAATCAATAACTTTCAGTTATAAGGAGTGACTATGCGGGTTATTACGCTGGCAGGCAGCCCTCGATTCCCTTCCCGTTCTACGGCGTTGCTGACCCTGTGCCAGCACGTGCTGGAAGCGCGCGGTGTCGAAGTGATTCCCTGGAATATTCACAACTTTCAACCGGAAGACCTTCTCTATGCGCGTTTCGACTCCCCGGCACTGCAGGCACTGAAAGAGGACCTGGCGAGTGCCGATGGCCTGATCGTCGCGACACCGATTTATAAAGCTTCCTTTTCAGGAGCATTGAAAACACTGCTCGACCTGCTGCCAGAGCGCGCACTGGAGCACAAAGTGGTGTTACCCCTGGCAAGCGGCGGTAGCGTGGCCCATATGCTGGCGGTGGATTACGCCCTGAAACCGGTGCTGAACGCGCTGAAAGCCCAGGAAGTGCTGCACGGTGTCTTCGCCGACGATAGCCAGATTAGCCATTACGATCGTCAGCCCGAGCTGGACCAGTTGCTGGCCGCGCGCATTGATGAAGCGCTGGATACCTTCTGGCATGCGTTGCATCGCCGCCATCAACCTTACGCTCAGGCCGTATAAAAGGAAGAGATATGAAAAGGACGCTATCGCGCTGGCTGGCTGGCCTTGCAACGTTGCTGACGCTGACTCTCAGCGTGCAGGCCGCGCAGGCACCCGCCCAGTTTCGTATTGGTTATCAGAAAGGTTCGGTCAGTATGGTGCTGGCAAAATCACACCAGATGCTGGAACAACGTTTCCCGCACACCCAGATTCAATGGATCGAGTTCCCCGCTGGCCCACAAATGCTGGAAGCATTGAATGTCGGCAGTATCGATCTGGGCAGCACCGGTGATATCCCGCCGATTTTTGCGCAGGCGGCAGGTGCCGATTTGCTGTATGTCGGAGCGGAACCGCCGAAGTCAAAAGCCGAGGTGATTCTGGTGCCGAAAGATAGCCCAATCCATAGCGTGGCCGAATTGAAAGGCCATAAGGTGGCGTTTCAGAAAGGGTCCAGCTCGCACAATCTTTTATTGCGCGCGCTGGCGCAGGCCGGTCTGAGCTTCAAAGATATCCAGCCCACTTATCTGACACCTGCCGATGCCCGTGCCGCCTTTCAGCAGGGCGATGTTGATGCCTGGGCGATCTGGGATCCCTATTACTCAGCCGCACTGTTGCAGGGCGGCGTGCGCGTGCTGGCGGATGGCAGCAAGCTGAATCAAACTGGTTCGTTCTATCTCGCCACGCGCAAATTTACCGCAGCCAATGGCAGTTTTGTGCAGCAGGTGCTGCAAACCTTCAGTGATGCCGATGCCCTGACCCGCAGTCAGCGCGAGCAAAGCATTGACCTGCTGGCGCAGGCGATGGGTCTGCCAAAACCGGTGATTGCCAGCTATCTCGATCATCGTCCCCCCACCACCATTACGCCGGTCAGCGCCCATACGGCGCAGGCCCAACAACAAACCGCTGACCTGTTCTATGCCAATCATTTGATGCCGATAAAAGTGAACATCGCCGATCGCATCTGGCAGCCACAGTCCGCCCAGCCTTAAGGAGTCAACAATGAGCGTATCCGTATTCTGGTTTCTTCCTACTCACGGTGATGGTCGCTATCTCGGCACGGCCGAAGGGGCACGTGCGGTTGATCATGCTTATCTGCAACAGGTGGCGCAGGCTGCCGACCGCCTTGGTTTTGGGGGCGTCCTGATTCCGACCGGGCGCTCCTGCGAAGACGCCTGGCTGGTCGCGGCGTCACTGATTCCGGTCACGCAGCGTCTGCGTTTTCTGGTTGCGCTGCGCCCAGGGGTAATTTCCCCCACCCAGGCCGCGCGTCAGTCCGCTACCCTCGATCGCCTCTCTAATGGTCGCGTGTTGTTTAACCTGGTGACCGGTGGTGACCCGGAAGAACTGGAGGGTGACGGCGTGTTTCTTGATCACCGCGAGCGTTACGTTGAGTCCGCCGAATTTACCCGTATCTGGCGTCGGGTGCTGGAAGGCGAAACCGTCGATTATGACGGCAAGCACGTCAAAGTCCGCGGTGCTCGCCTGCTGTTTAAACCGGTGCAACAACCGCGCCCACCGTTGTGGTTTGGTGGCTCCTCCGATGCCGCGCAGGATTTGGCCGCGGAACAGGTTGATGTCTATCTCACCTGGGGTGAACCACCGGCACTGGTGAAAGAGAAAATTGCCCAGGTTCGTGCCAAAGCCGAGGCACAGGGCCGCAAAGTACGTTTTGGCATTCGTTTGCACGTTATCGTGCGTGAAACCAACGAAGAAGCGTGGCGGGCAGCCGATCAGCTGATTTCTCATCTGGATGACGCCACCATCGCCAAAGCACAGGCAGGGTTCGCGCGTTACGATTCTGTCGGCCAGCAACGGATGGCGGCGCTGCACGGTGGCCGTCGTGACAAGCTGGAAGTCAGCCCGAATCTGTGGGCCGGGGTTGGCCTGGCGCGGACCGGTGCCGGTACGGCGCTAGTCGGTGATGGCCCGACAGTGGCGGCACGCATGCAGGAATATAGAGATCTCGGCATCGAGACCTTTATTCTCTCCGGCTATCCGCATCTGGAGGAAGCGTATCGCGTCGCTGAGTTGCTGTTCCCGCATCTTGACCTCGACGTGCCGCAGATTCCTCAGCCGCGTAACATTCAGCCGCACGGTGAAGCCGTAGGCAATGACTATATGCCGCAGAAAGTCGCGCAGAGTTAAGGAGCACATAATGTCCAGGAAACAGCTCAGTAACGCCTTCCTGCCGTGGTTGCTACCAGTGCTGCTGGTGGTGGTCTGGCAGCTGGCATCACAAATCGGGCTACTGTCGACACGTATCCTGCCATCGCCGGAGAATATTTTGATCACTTTCTGGCGTCTCACCGCCAGCGGTGAACTGTGGCAGAACCTCGCCATCAGCAGCTGGCGCGCGGCGATTGGTTTCGGTATTGGCGGATCCATTGGCCTGGTGCTGGGTCTGATTACTGGCACTTCGCGCTTTGGGGAGCGTCTGCTTGATACCTCGGTGCAGATGCTACGTAACGTGCCGCACCTGGCGTTGATCCCGCTGGTGATCCTGTGGTTCGGCATTGATGAGGCGGCAAAAATTTTCCTCGTCGCGCTCGGCACCATGTTCCCCATCTATCTCAACACCTACCACGGTATCCGTAATATCGATCGTGGTCTGGTGGAAATGGCGCGCAGCTATGGCCTCTCCGGCTGGAGCCTGTTTATTCAGGTAATCCTGCCCGGCGCGCTGCCTTCCATCATGGTAGGCGTGCGTTTTGCGCTCGGCCTGATGTGGCTGACGCTGATTGTGGCCGAAACGATCTCCGCCAACTCTGGCATTGGTTATCTGGCGATGAATGCCCGTGAATTTTTGCAAACCGATGTGGTGGTGGTCGCCATCATTCTGTATGCCCTGCTCGGCAAACTGGCCGATGTCGCGGCACAACTGCTGGAACGCGTATGGCTGCGCTGGCATCCGGCTTATCAACTGAAGGAGGCTAACGCATGAGCACTGCAACCCTCACCCCGGCGCGCCTGAACAGCGGCACTCCGGTGGGCGTTAACGGCGTCAGCAAACAATATGGCGACCGCACCATCCTGAATAATATCGACCTGCACATTCCGGCGGGACAATTTGTCGCGGTAGTGGGCCGCAGCGGCTGTGGCAAAAGTACCCTGCTGCGCCTGCTGGCAGGGCTGGAATCCACCACTCGCGGTGAATTGCTGGCCGGGAATGCCCCACTGGCGGCAGCGTGGGAGGATACCCGCCTGATGTTCCAGGACGCCCGACTGCTGCCGTGGAAAAAGGTGATCGATAACGTCGGCCTTGGGCTGAAAGGCCGCGCCTGGCGTGAAAGTGCGCGGGAAGCGCTGGAGGCAGTCGGCCTGGCGGAACGTGCCAATGAATGGCCGGCGGCGCTCTCTGGTGGCCAGAAACAACGTGTGGCGCTGGCGCGTGCGTTGATTCATCGTCCCGGCCTGTTGTTGCTGGACGAACCCCTCGGAGCGCTGGATGCGCTGACGCGTATTGAGATGCAGGGACTGATTGAATCGTTGTGGCAGCAACATAACTTCACGGTGCTTTTAGTCACCCACGATGTCAGTGAAGCTGTCGCCATGGCGGACCGGGTGTTGCTGATTGAAGAAGGCCAGATCGGACTGGATTTAACGGTTGATCTGCCACGCCCCCGCCGTCGCGGTTCTGCCCGGCTGGCCGAGCTGGAAGCGGAAGTGCTGGATCGGGTAATGAAGCGGAGCGCCGCTGAGCAACCGTTGCGATTTGTGCAGCAGCGATAGCAAAACTCTGTAGCGGCGCGATTTATCGCGCGTGTTTTAAAAGACGCGCGATAAATCGCGCCGCTACGGTTCATGCAAATGATTTACGCATTCAACGCTTTGGTGATCTTCTCGTACAGATCTCCGGAGAGTTTATCCAGCCCTTTCAGCGTCTCCAGCGCCTGACGCATCAGTGCCTGACGGCCTGCATCGTAACGTTTCAGACGAATCAGCGGCTCGATCATACGCGCTGCAACCTGAGGGTTACGCGTGTTGAGATCGGTCAGCATCTCCACCAGGAACTGATAACCGCTGCCATCTTTGGCATGGAATGCCGCTGGATTCGCCGAAGCAAACGCGCCAATCAGGGAACGGATACGGTTCGGGTTGCCCATGGTGAAGGAACGATGATGCAGCAGTTCCCGCACTTTGCTTAGGACGTCAGCCGCCGGGCTGGTCGCCTGCAACACGAACCATTTGTCCATCACCAGGCCATCCTGATGCCAGCGCTCATCATACGCCGCCAGCAACGCATCGCGGCACGGCAACTGAGCGGCAACAGCCGCAGACAACGCAGCCAGTGCATCGGTCATATTGGTGGCCTGCTGATATTGTGCCTGCACCAGTTGGTCCGCCTGTTCCGCATCGGCAAACGCCAGATAGCCCAGACATACATTCTTCAGCGCACGCTTACCAATTTCCGCATGCTCGATGTGGTAGACGCTGCTCTGGTTAGCACGATAAACCGCCAGTAACTCATCACTCAGTTCTTTGGCCAGGGTGCGTACCAGCGCTTCCCGAACCTCGGCAATCGCCTGTGGATCAATTACCTCGAACAACTCAGCGATTTCATTTTCTGACGGCAGTGACAGGATCAGCGCCATCAACGCCGGGTCACCCTGCTCATCCAGCAGCACCGCACGGAAGGCATCGGCCACATGCAGCGGCAGCGACAGCGGCTGTCCCTGCTGATGACGCGCCACATTCAGACGGATGTACGTCGCCAGCAGGCTCTGCGCCGCATCCCAGCGTGAGAAATCGTTACGCGCGTGACGCATCAGGAACGTCAGCTGCGCATCGCTCCATTTATAGTCGAGCTTCACTGGCGCAGAGAATTCACGCAGCAGCGATGGCACCGGCTGGAAATAGACGTTATCAAACACGAAGCTCTGGAACTCTTCGGTCACGTTCAGCACATGGTGCACCGGATGGCCGTTATGTTGCAGCGGGATAACCTTGCCTTCGCCATCGTAAAGTTCGATATCCAGCGGGATATGCAGCGGCAGCTTTTCTTTCTGCTCGGCGGTGGGCGGCGTGTGCTGGGTCACGTGCAGCGTATATTGCTCCAGCTCCGGGTTGTAATCATCACGCACCGTCAGCACCGGCGTACCCGCCTGGCTATACCAGCGGCGGAACTGCGACAGATCGACATTGGAAGCATCTTCCATCGCCTGAACAAAATCGTCGCAGGTGGCGGCACTGCCATCGTGACGCTCAAAATACAGCTGCATCCCCTTCTGGAAATTATCTTCGCCCAGCAGAGTGTGCATCATGCGGATCACTTCCGAACCCTTTTCATACACCGTCAGGGTGTAGAAGTTGTTCATCTCAATCACCTGATCCGGGCGGATGGGATGCGCCATCGGGCTGGCATCTTCCGCAAACTGCGCACCACGCATCACGCGCACATTATCGATGCGATTGACCGCGCGCGAGCCAAGATCGGAGCTGAATTCCTGATCGCGGAACACCGTCAGTCCTTCTTTCAGGCTGAGCTGGAACCAGTCGCGGCAGGTGACGCGGTTGCCGGTCCAGTTATGGAAATATTCGTGGCCGATCACCGCTTCAATGCCGAGGTAATCTTTGTCGGTGGCGGTTTCTGCTTTTGCCAGCACATATTTAGAGTTAAAGACGTTGAGACCTTTGTTCTCCATTGCGCCCATATTGAAGAAATCCACCGCGACGATCATAAAGATATCGAGGTCGTATTCGAGGCCAAAACGTTCTTCATCCCACGCCATGCTGTTTTTCAACGAGGTCATCGCCCAGTCAGCACGATCCAGGTTGCCGCGATCGACGAAGATCTCCAGCGCCACATCACGGCCTGAACGGGTGGTGAAGCTGTCGCGCAGCACGTCAAAGTCACCGGCTACCAGCGCAAACAGATAACAGGGTTTCGGGAACGGGTCTTGCCATTTTACCCAGTGGCGGCCATCTTCATGGCGACCGCTCTCCAGCTTGTTACCGTTGGAGAGCAGGAACGGATAGCGTGCCGCATCGGCAATAATGGTGGTGGTAAAACGCGCCAGCACATCCGGGCGATCCAGATACCAGGTGATATGACGGAAACCTTCCGCTTCACACTGGGTGCACAGCGCTTCACCCGACTGGTACAGCCCTTCCAGGGCGGTATTTTTATCCGGATGGATGTCATTAATGATGGTCAGGGTAAAGTTGTCCGGCAACTGGCTCAGCACCAGCGCGCCCTCTTCCTCGCGATAATGCGACCAGGCATTGCCGTCTACCGCCAGCGACACCAGCGTGAGGTCTTCCCCATCCAGACGCAGCTCGGCCTGGCTAGCCCCTAAACGCTTCACCTGGCTGACGGCGGTGACACGCGTGGTAGCCGCATCCAGATCAAACGTCAGATCGATATCGGTGATAGTGAAATCAGGCGCACGGTAGTCGTGACGATATTTAATTTGCGGCTGTTGCGTCATAAATCCTTCTCGCATCGTTAAAATGTTTACCCGTCAAAGTCTAAGCGTGTTGCGCCTCAGTTGCCACGCACAATGCGTGCCTTAGCAGAAAATGCTACAATTTATTAACAATGGCACAAATGACCCTCGACCCGGTACCCGCAAATATGGTGTGATCGCGGTCTATTACTGTTTTATACTCCTGCGTCTTTATGACTTTGTTGAACACCGGGCTATGCTCCGCGGAAGAGGATGCTGAAACGCACCATGACAGGACACGCTTCCCCGATTTTGACCACGCTGCTTGATACCGATGCCTACAAGCTTCATATGCAGCAGGCCGTATATCATCGTTATTACGATGTCCCGGTCACGGCGGAGTTTCGCTGCCGTGGCGCTGAGTTGCTCGGCGTCTACGCGGACGAACTCCGTACCCATATCGATGCGATGCAATCCCTCGCCCTGAGCGAAGAGGAATATCGTTACCTTTCTGCCCTGCCCTTCTTTGATGCCGACTACCTCGGCTGGCTGCGCGGTTTCCGCTTTAATCCCGGCCAGGTGGTGGTGCGTAATGACCACGGCAAACTCGCCATTCAGATTAGCGGTCCGTGGCGTGAAGTGATTCTGTGGGAAGTGCCGCTGCTGGCGCTGATCAGCGAAGTGGTCCACCATCATCGCACGCCGGACATCGGCGTAGATCAGGCGGTCACGCATCTGCAGCATAAGCTGGCTGATTTTCGGCAGAAAGTGGGTGATCTGGATATGTCCCGATTCCATCTGATGGACTTTGGCACCCGCCGCCGCTTTTCACAACCGGTGCAGGAAGCGATCGTCAGCACGCTTAAACAGGATTTTCCGTGGCTGGTTGGCACCAGTAACTATGATCTGGCGCGCCGTCTGCAACTCAATCCGGTTGGCACCCAGGCACATGAATGGTTCCAGGCGCATCAGCAGATTAGCCCGGTGCTTGCCAACAGCCAGCGCGCGGCGCTGCAATCCTGGCTGGACGAATATGATGACCAGCTCGGCATCGCCCTCACTGATTGCATCACCATGGATGCATTTCTGCGTGATTTTGGCCCCGGCTTTGCTCACCGCTATCAGGGCTTGCGCCATGATTCGGGTGATCCGGTGGAATGGGGTGAGAAAGCCATTGCGCATTATCAGCGACTGGATATCGACCCACGCAGCAAAACGCTGGTGTTCTCGGACAACCTTGACCTGGATAAAGCGCTGGCGCTGTACCGTCATTTTGGCCAGCGCGCCAATGTGGTGTTTGGTATCGGCACGCGTCTGACCTGCGATATTCCAGGGGTGACGCCGCTGAATATCGTGATCAAGCTGGTGAGCTGCAACGGCAAACCGGTGGCAAAACTTTCCGACAGCCCCGGCAAAACCATCTGCCAGGATAAGGCCTTCGTACGCGCATTGCGTAAAGCCTTTGACCTGCCGCTGGTGAAAAGAGCCAGCTGACCTTTCTACAGCAGGGTGCCCGCACCCTGCTGTTCTGCAACAAATCTCCCCCTGACCCGGCAATTTTGCTTGTTTCCTGATGGCTCGCAAGTAACATAGCAAAACCCCAAATGGGGGATTACATTACTTCATCTATATAAAGAGAGAAATTTATGAGCGTAGTGCCTGTAGCGGATGTACTACACGGCCGTGTCGCGGTTGACAGTGAAGTCACCGTACGTGGTTGGGTGCGTACCCGAAGAGATTCCAAAGCCGGTCTTTCCTTTATCGCCGTTTATGACGGTTCCTGCTTTAATCCCGTTCAGGCTGTCGTCAATAATTCTCTGAATAATTATCAGGACGAAGTGCTGCGTCTCACCACCGGTTGCTCGGTCATTATTACCGGCAAAGTGGTGGAATCACCGGGTGAAGGCCAGGCGTTTGAATTGCAGGCCACCAACGTGGAAGTGGTTGGCTGGGTTGACGATCCGGACACCTACCCGATGGCGGCAAAACGCCACAGCATCGAGTACCTGCGTGAAGTGGCGCACTTGCGTCCGCGCACTAACCTGATTGGCGCAGTCGCGCGTGTCCGCCATACCCTGGCCCAGGCACTGCATCGCTTTTTCCATGAGAATGGTTACTTCTGGGTTTCCACGCCACTGATCACTGCGTCCGATACCGAAGGTGCTGGCGAAATGTTCCGCGTTTCGACGCTGGATTTGGAAAACCTGCCGCGCGATCCGCAGGGCAAAATTGACTTCGATAAAGACTTCTTCGGTAAAGAAGCCTTCCTGACGGTATCCGGCCAGCTCAACGGTGAAACCTACGCCTGTGCGCTGTCGAAGGTCTACACCTTTGGCCCAACCTTCCGTGCCGAAAACTCCAACACCAGCCGCCATCTGGCCGAGTTCTGGATGCTGGAGCCGGAAGTGGCATTTGCCACCCTGGATGATGCTGCAGCGCTGGCTGAAGCCATGCTGAAGTATGTGTTTAAAGCGGTGCTGGAAGAGCGTGCCGACGATCTGGCGTTCTTTGCCGAGCGCGTAGACAAAGATGCGATTTCGCGCCTGGAACGTTTTGTTAATGCAGATTTCGCGCAGGTGGACTACACCGATGCCATCGAGATTCTGCTGAAAAGCGGCCAGAGCTTCGAAAATCCGGTCGCCTGGGGCGTGGATTTGTCGTCAGAACACGAACGTTATCTTGCCGAGCAGCACTTCAAGGCACCGGTGGTGGTGAAAAACTATCCGAAAGATATCAAGGCCTTCTATATGCGTATGAACGAAGATGGCAAAACCGTTGCGGCGATGGATGTGCTGGCGCCTGGCATTGGTGAAATCATCGGTGGTTCACAGCGTGAAGAACGTCTGGATGTGCTGGATGCCCGCCTCGCTGAGATGGGTCTGAACAAAGAAGATTACTGGTGGTACCGTGACTTACGTCGTTACGGCACCGTGCCGCACTCCGGTTTCGGTTTAGGTTTCGAACGATTAATCGCCTATGTCACCGGCGTACAAAATGTAAGGGATGTTATCCCCTTCCCACGTACTCCGCGCAACGCCAATTTCTAAAATCCGCGATTAATTATAAGTAATTCATATATATAACGAGGTCGGCTTAGCCGGCCTTTTTTATTTTTGTAAATTTAGAGTTCTCTCACAAAGTTCCCGATATTTTACATTTTGTAATACATATTTTCTTTTTGATACTTAATTGCGAGATTAGTAGCATTTTCGGGGTAGAATTACCAACCCCGGAATGGAAAGATGCGTTCAGACACAGGAGACACCAAACTTCTTTCAAGGTTCCCGTAAAGGTTTCTTGACGGCAGTGGCAGGTGTCCAAATAACTCCAATGAGGGTAATAAAAAATGATGAAGCGCAACATTCTTGCAGTGGTTATCCCTGCTCTGTTAGCTGCAAGTGCAGCAAACGCAGCAGAAATCTACAACAAAGATGGCAACAAATTAGACCTGTACGGTAAAGTTGATGGTCTGCATTACTTCTCTGACGACTCAGGCAACGATGGCGACCAGTCTTACGTGCGCTTCGGCTTCAAAGGTGAAACTCAGATCACCGACCAGCTGACCGGTTACGGCCAGTGGGAATACAACATCCAGGCTAACAACTCTGAAGGCACCGCTGACGCGCAAACTGGCAACAAAACCCGTCTGGGCTTTGCTGGTCTGAAATTCGCTGACGCAGGTTCTTTCGACTACGGTCGTAACTATGGCGTTGTTTATGACGCAATCGGCTGGACCGACATGCTGCCGGAATTCGGTGGTGACTCCGGTTACTCTGATAACTTCCTGGCTGGCCGTTCTACCGGTCTGGCAACCTACCGTAACACCAACTTCTTCGGTCTGGTTGATGGCCTGAACTTTGCTCTGCAGTACCAGGGTAAAAACGATCGTACTGACGACATCCGTCGTGCTAATGGCGATGGCTGGGGTACTTCAGTTTCCTATACCTCTCCGATCGGTGTGGGTATCGTAGGTGCTTATGGTTCCAGCGATCGTACCAACGCACAGAACACTGCCACTTATGGCCGTGGTGACAAAGCTCAGCAGTGGGCAACTGCTCTGAAATATGACGCGAACAACGTTTACCTGGCAGCAATGTACAGCGAAACCCGCAATGCGACCTACATCAGCGACAGCAATGGCGCAGATGGTTTTGCTAACAAATCTCAGGTTATCGAGTTCGTAGCTCAGTACCAATTCGACTTCGGTCTGCGTCCGTCTCTGGCCTATGTTCAGTCCAAAGGCAAAGACATCGAGAATATCGGCGATGCTGACCTGTACAAATATGTTGATGTGGGCGCAACCTACTACTTCAACAAAAACATGTCTACCTATGTTGACTACAAAATCAACCTGCTGGACGACGACAACCCGCTGGGTCTGAACACCGACGATATCGTAGCGGTTGGTCTGGTTTACCAGTTCTAATCTGCCGATTAGCACCGCGTAATACCTTAAAAACGGAGCCTTATGGCTCCGTTTTGCATTTCAGTGATCCGCTTCAAAATAAGCAGCATTAATCCCTTCAGCTGTATTATTTCTTTTTCGTCTCAGCGGTTGGCAAGCGTGCCATCTAAAGTTAACCTGATAGCTCATTTTGCTAAAGTTCACGCAACTGGACCTCACTCATGTTTGAATCGATCTCTGCCGCACCCGCCGATCCTATCCTTGGTCTGGCCGACCTGTTTCGTGCCGACGACCGCCCGAATAAAATCAACCTTGGCATTGGTGTTTATAAAGATGAAACCGGTAAAACCCCGGTACTCACCAGTGTTAAAAAAGCTGAGCAATATTTGCTGGAAAACGAAACCACCAAAAATTACCTCAGCATTGATGGCCTGGCTGATTTCGCGCGTTGTACCCAGGAACTGCTGTTTGGCAAAGAGAGCACGCTGGTGACCGCCGGGCGAGCCTGCACCGCTCAAACACCGGGTGGTACGGGTGCGTTGCGCGTAGCTGCCGATTTCCTCGCGAATCAGACCAATGTGAAGCGTGTGTGGGTGAGCAATCCAAGCTGGCCGAACCACAAAAATGTGTTTAACGCGGCGGGTCTGGAAGTCTGTGATTACCAGTATTACGATGCGGCCAACCATACGCTGGATTTTGACGGCATGGTCGCGTCACTGCGTGAAGCCAAAGCAGGTGATGTGGTGCTGTTCCACGGCTGCTGCCACAACCCGACCGGTATCGATCCAACAGCAGAACAATGGCAGCAACTGGCTGCGTTGTCTCAGGCTAACGGCTGGCTGCCGTTGTTTGACTTCGCCTACCAGGGCTTTGCCCGTGGTCTGGATGAAGACGCAGAAGGCTTACGCATTTTTGCTGCTTCGCATCAGGAGCTGATTGTTGCCAGCTCTTACTCGAAAAACTTTGGTCTGTACAATGAGCGCGTTGGTGCGCTGACACTGGTGGCCGCCAACAGCGATGTGGCAAAAACCGCGTTCAGCCAGGTGAAATACAGCATTCGCGCCAACTACTCCAACCCGCCCGCCCACGGCGCGGCCATTGTGGCGACCATCCTCAGTAACGATGCCCTGCGTACCATCTGGCAGCAGGAGCTGACCGATATGCGCCAGCGTATTCAGCGCATGCGTCAGCTGTTCGTCAACACACTGGCTGCGAGCGGCGCGCAGCAGGATTTCAGCTTTATCATCAAACAGAACGGCATGTTCTCGTTCAGCGGCCTGACAAAAGATCAGGTGGTGCGTCTGCGTGAAGAGTTCGGCGTGTATGCGGTGAATTCCGGTCGCGTTAACGTTGCCGGGATGACGCCAGACAATATGTCGGCGTTGTGCGAAGCGATTGTCGCAGTGTTGTAAGGATTAACCCGTAGCGGCGCGATTTATCGCGCATTGCGAAAAAGACGCGTGATAAATCACGCCGCTACGGTTTGTGCATGCAGTTTTATTGCAGAAACGGATTACTGATACGTTCGCGGCCCAGCGTGGAAATCGGTCCATGCCCCGGTACGAAGGTCACATCATCGCCCAGCGGCAGCAGTTTGGTTTTAATCGCCGCGATCAAATCGCTATGGCTTCCCTGGGGAAAATCAGTCCGTCCAACGCCACCGTTAAAGATCACATCCCCGGAGATCAGCAGACGACCAGCGCGGTCGAAAAATACGATATGGCCCGGCGTATGACCAGGGCAATGCAGCACTTCCAGCGTCACTTCACCGACCTGCACCGTTTCCCCCTCTTCCAGCCAGCGATCAGGCGTCAGAGGCGCACATTCCGGCAGACCAAACATCTGGCTCTGCACCGGCAATCCATCCAGCCAGTATTTATCGCGTAACTGTGGTCCGATAATCGGTACCTGAAAATGCGCCGCCAGCTCAGCCGCCGCGCCAACATGGTCGAGGTGTCCATGCGTCAGCAGAATTTGTTGCGGGGTAATGCCACGCTCAGCCAGCACCGCGATGATGGTGGCAGCATCGCCACCTGGGTCCACCAACGCGGCCTGCTGGGTATCATCCCCCCAGATAACTGAACAGTTCTGGGAAAATGCCGTGACCGGAATAATGAGGTAGTTCATAGCGCTCCATGACCGACACACGCAGCGCTGCCGGTATCAGGACCAGTGCCTTATCGGACCAGTGTCAATGTGAACAAAGTTGCTGCGCGGGTAATATCCTACACCACCTGCACGCAGAGATAACGCCGCTTTGCGAACATTGTTCAGGGCAATGCCTTCAATATGAAAATCCATCGCCTGGCCTTTGGTGTGATAACTGTGTTTCGCCACACCCGGACCGGATTCGCGCAGCATATTGTTGGTGGCGATGGTGCGGTAACCCGACACCAGCTGAATCGGTTTACGCGTTCCCAGCAACGCCTGCAGGCGATAAATCTGGTCAAACAGATGCGGGTCAATCTTTCTCATCTGATTGGCACGGTAGTCACGGAAAAAGTGATTTAAGCGAGCTAACTCATCCTTGTCATAACTCTTGCCGTTAAAAAACTCTGTTTTAAGGCTTTCACCGGTGTGAAGGTTATTGAGCGTCAGAATTCGCGGACGGGAGGTGGAAAGCGAGGCCAGTGCTGAGCCAGGCAGCAGTGACAGGCCTGCGGCGGCCCCTCCGATCAGGAGCAATTTACGACGCTGAGAATCAAAATTAGCCATTTAGCGGGTTTACCTGAGATTAATGCGATAAAAAATGTGTAAAAAGCACACAAGGCCGAACATTAACCGCAGCCATACACTCAGTCAACCCGTGGTCGGGAACGGAAAG
The DNA here is from genome assembly GCF_002095535.1 of Pantoea cypripedii. Taxonomy (NCBI): domain Bacteria; kingdom Pseudomonadati; phylum Pseudomonadota; class Gammaproteobacteria; order Enterobacterales; family Erwiniaceae; genus Pantoea; species Pantoea cypripedii. The sequence continues at coordinate 1,482,647 of NZ_MLJI01000001.1, read as the reverse complement.
GCCAAAACCAGCCCGACATCACTTATTCGGAACTGGTTTTGGAATTTTTAAATAGCGGGGAGTATCGATAAATCAATCACTAGAGCAGCAACTGTCCGGCTTTCACCAATACCTGACTGCCAGAACGCGCTGGATTATCATAATTGTAAATATCTGTACGATACTGTGGTTGACCATCATCCGCCACCCAGGCCGTCAGATAGTACAGGTTAACCGGGATCCGGTGGCGAATCGGCACATATCGCGTGTTGCCCTCCTTCAGGGTGTCGGAGATGCGACTGTCATTCCAGCCCGCGTCCTGCAACAACAAATCAGCCAGCTCCGATGCCTTATTCACGCGAACACAGCCGGAACTGAGGGCGCGGATATCACGCTGGAACAGGTTATGGTTGGGCGTATCGTGCAGATAAATCGCATCTGAACTGGGCATATTGAATTTGTAGCGACCCAGCGAATTCATCGCCCCTGGGGACTGCCGTATGCGATACGGGAAGCTGGCAGCCGATACCATTCTCCAGTCGATCATCGACGGATCGATCACCTCAGCATCCTCACTCCAGCCGGACAGCAAGATAAAGCCATGCTTGTAAAGATAGCTCGGATCCTGTTTGACCTTCGGCACAATGTCCTGACGCACCAGTGAGGTTGGCACATTCCACGGTGGATTCAGCACCACATTATTCAGGGCGCTGCGCATCAGCGGGGTTTTGCGATCGGGACGGCCGACAATCACCCGTGATGACAGGATGGTGGCACCGTTGTTGTAGTAGGTCAGAGAATAGTTGGGGATATTCACCATGATGCCGTTATGCATGTCATCCGGCAGCAGGCGTAAACGCTGGATATTCAGCGCCAGCAGCGCAGCACGCATTTGCGGCGACACATTCAGCCATTCACGGGTACGTGGGCCAATCGCCCCATCGTCAGCCAGTCCCTGCCAGTGCTGGAAACGTTTTACGCCATCCACCAGCGCCGCATCATAAACATTGTTGGTTGACTGGTCTGGGTTGGCGGCCACATTGCCCAGCGGTTGCGGTGCCTGGGCGGGCAAATCATTAACGCTGGTGGCCGAAGGGCTGACAGCGACGGGCTGCTCACTCTGGCTCACCGGCACCGGCGCGGTAGGCACCGCATCGTCTGCTGGCGTTGGCGTCGCGCTATGGCCGGTCAGCATGCCGGTGCGTTGTAAAATTTCGCGCAGCGCGGGGATATCATTGCTGATCTGGCCGGGGCGCAACGTGCCGCTGTCGCGCAGTTGTGGCCACGGGCGATTGTCAGTCAGCAGGGTTTTCAGCGCAGCATGCATCGGCCGGTATTGCGGATGCTGTGGCTCCAGCGACGTCACAAAGCTACGGCTGCCACCGCCGTTCACCGCGTTCTGCCATTGATTAATCACCGCTACCGTCGGCATAGCCATTTTGTAAGGCACGTTGCTGTACAACCAGGTCTCACCCTGGGTGGGGACATTCGAGACAAATTGCAGATAGCCCAGCATGGCATCGCTTAACACGATATCACGCGCCATCCCTTTGATTTCCGGGTTGGTTAACAGCCCCACCCAGCGGGTAAACTGCGGTTGCACGCCGGAAAGTGCCACTTCCGCCAGCTGCTGCTGGAACGCCTGCACCGCAGCCCGATCCTGCCACAGCGGCGCCATGTTACGCGCCGCATAAATGCCCGCCAGGCCAGGCAGATAGAACGGTTGTTCGCTGGGGCTGAAAGCCTGCTGAATCTGATGCTGACTGGCCGCAACGGTCATGGTGTGATGCGTTGTGCCAGGCAGCGCCGCGATAATCGCCGCATGGCTAACAGCCAATGGCGACAATACCAGTGACAAACTGAGTGCTATTGCAGCACGATTGAATCTGCTTTTATTATTCAGCAACATCCCTGCCCCCTTCTCGCCTAAGACACAGCCGACTCGCTTATGCTGTGTACTACCTTAACCATATTTTTGAGTATACAAATAAAAACGGCATTTGCATCAGGCTGCAAATGCCGTTTACACATTAACCGTAGCGATGAATTTTAACCAGATTCAGCGCTATGAATTTTCTGTTTCCAGGTCGATATCACTGTTCTCGCGTTTTACCGGTGCCGGGTCAGCTGAGAAACCGCGCAGGCCCACCACATGGACGTGTTCGGTGTTGTTGAACACCTTACGCACCAGTTTATAGGTGGTCCCTTTTTCCGGGCTGATGTTTTCCGGCGCAGCTATCACCAGCTGCATCTCCAGACGCTCACACAGTTCAAACAGGGTGGCGATGGAACGTGCATCGAGACGTGCCGCTTCATCAAGGAACAGCAGACGACACGGCGAGATATCTTTACCGCGCAGACGGCGTGATTCCTCTTCCCAGCTCTGCACCACCATCACCAGAATCGACATCCCGGTACCGATGGCTTCACCGGTAGAAAGCGCGCCACTTTCCGCACGTAACCAGCCATCGGAGCCACGGTTAACCTCAACTTCCATCTCCAGATAGTTGCGGTAGTCGAGCAGCTCTTCACCGATGGTTTGCGGCGTGCGCTGGCCCATATCGATCTGCGGATTCAGACGCTGGTACAGCTTCGCCAGCGCTTCCGAGAAGGTCAGACGATTGCTGTTAAACAGATCCTGATGCTGTTCGTGTTCTTCCGACAGCGTATCCAGCAGCATGGAATGGGTCTCGCGCACGTTAACGTTAAGACGCACGCTGCGTACCTGACCAAAGCTGACCGCCTGTAATCCCTGGTTCAGCTGACGAATACGGTTCTGCTCACGCTGAATGGTTTTACGGATGATATTGGAGACGCTGCGCGAACTGATCGCCAGCGTCTGCTCACGCGCCATCAGTTCTTCCGTCAGACGATTCAGCTCAATCTCCATCTGCTCGATGGCTTCCACCGGATCATCGGTACGAATGATGTCCTGACGAATACGCTCGCGCAGATGCTGATACACTGCAATAAAGAACTGAATTTTACGCTCCGGGCGTTTGGGGTCTTCCGACATGCGCAACACATCGCGCAGGTGTTCGTTATCCGCCACCGCCAGACGCAGCGCACCCAACGCTTTATCCGACATAGAACGCAGCTCATCGCCACTCAGGTAGGCCAGTTCACGACGATGCAGACGACGCTCGACGCCATTCTCTTTCACCAGACGTAGCACGGTACACCAGCCCGATTTAGCACTCACCACCTGCTCGCGCATCTGATGATAATCGCGCTCCAGCTTACGCAGTTTCTTCTGCAGGCTGTCCATTTCGGCTTCGCAGAACGTCAGCTGTTTTTCCAGCTGATTGCGGCGCGCACGGTTATGGCTCAGCGCGGTATAGAGTTCATCGCGACGGGCGCGGGCGCGTTCTTCCGCGCTGGCATCCGCATGAACACCGATGTCCTGCATCTCCTGCTGCAACTCTTTCAGCATGTCGCGCTTGGCGTCATAAGAGCTTTTCAGTGATGCCAGCACTTGAGAGTACTGCGTCAGCTGCGTCTGATGCTCGCGCAGACGTTCACGGGCGCGGCTGCGTTCGCCTTCCGCCTGCTCAAGACGCTGACGCAATTTCTCGTTCAGGTCGCTGTTGCCGGTCAGCATGCCCGCTGAATCGACATAACTGAAGTGAGCACGACGCTGCACCACTTCGGTCAGCGCAAATGCCTGCTGGCGCGTTTCGCGCTGCAACTGCTGCGCTTGCTGATAGTCGCGCTCCAGCTGATCGTGCTGCTGCGGATCGCTCTGCAACACCGCCACCAGCGGTTCCAGCTTCGCCAGTTTATTGCCGTGCTGATGCAGGAAACGTGCGGCCTCCTGGGCTTCATCAACGCGCTCACGGATCTCTTCGCAGCGGTCGGCCAGCGTATCGTCCAGCAACAGCGTAACGCGCGGCAACAGGCGATTCAGCTGGGCCACGCCCTCGCGCGCCTGCTCGTACTGCATACGTTGCTGCTGGTTGTCGTTTTCATGCTGACTCAGCGCGCGTTCCAGTTCACCACGACGGCTATTGAGCTGGCGAATCAGCGCTTCCGGGTCTTCATCAAACGCCACCGCCAGATGGCTGCCGATAAAGCGGCTGAAAGATTGGTGCAGACGCTGGGTTTTCTGTACATCAAACGACAGCGTGGCATAGCGTTCCGCCAGCTGGTCGCGTTCGTTATTCAGCAACTCCAGCTGGTTTTCACGCGCGGCGCGACCAAATAACGGCACTTTCGGGAAGCGGGAATAGCGCCACTGACGTTCCGCCACCTTCACCACCACCGCGTTTTCCAGCTCATCAACGCCGAATACGCTGTCATCAAATGACTGCGGGTCCCCTTCGATCAGATAGAGATCTTCCGGGCAATCTTCCAGACCATTCAGCAGCTCGCGTACCAGCGACAAATCTGGTACCACGATGGCATGACGTGACGGACCATACAGCGCCGAGAAGTAAGGCGCATCGTCCAGCGTCACATCATCATAAATTTCTGACAGCAACACGCCGCCAAAACGCTCGGCCAGCTGGGTCAGACGCGCATCTTCCGCACCGCCAGGCTGGCTTAAGCGTTCGATTTGCTTCTCGATTTCACGCTTACGCGCCGCCACTTCATCACGTTCGACGGTGGTTTCACGCTCACGCTCCAGCAGTTGCTGCATAAATTCGGTGATTTGCTGGCTGCTGGTCAGCTGCTGGCCGGTTTGTTCGCTGAGCTGAGTCAGGATCTCCTGCGCAGCTAGCCAGTGCGGCGCGCGCGCGGTCAACGCGGTGATACGCTCACGCAGTTGCTCCAGCTCCTGACGCATCAGCATGCGGCGTTCACCGGCATCGGCGACGCTGGCGCTCAGTTGTTCAATCTGCGCTTCCAGCTCACGCTGCAAGCCTTCCAGCGCATCAGCATCATATTGCTGGCCCTGCCGCTTACAGAATTCCGCCAGCAAACGCTCCGCTTCATTCTGCTCACGCAGGCGCTGCTCCAGTTCATTGAGGCGCAAGCGCAGCGAGGAGAGTTGTTCCGCATGATGACGCTGGTTGGCGGCATCACGCAGCAATTCACGGCCAACCTGCCAGGCATCCTGACGGTTTACCTCACCGGCAATGCTGGTGACCAGCGTCAGCGCCTGCTCAAACTGGCTGTGCGCCGCTTCGGCAACGCTCAGCTTCTGTTCCAGGCGCAGCAGTTGTTCCGTCGCTTCTTCTTCACGTGCCTGGAAGGTTTCCTGCCATTCAGCGGCATTGTCGATGGTCAGATCGGCCAGCTGGCATTGCGCGCGCGCTTTTTCCAGCGCCTGCAAGGCCTGCTGATACTGAATGGCGCGGGTTTGCTGCACATCGAGCGCCTGCTGGAAATCGGCCAGCTGACTTTTCAGCTCATCCACTTCCACTTCAGCCGCTTCGGTACGCGCTTCATTTTCTTCATGCACTTCGCGTGCTTCGGCCACCACCTCATTCTGTTCTTCGAGGCGGTAAGTCAGCTCTTCCAGATCGGCATCGTAGCGCTCGATCTTTTCCTGCTGACGCATCGCCGTCTGCACCAGATTCAGGTGATCGCTGGCGGCCTGATAATCGGTTTCCAGATCGCTTTCAGCACCCGCGTGTTCCGACAGCTCGCGCGCCATTTCAATGTGGCGATACTGTTCCGAAGCCAGCTGGTTACGGCTGGTAAACAACTCGTTACGCAGCTGCAAGGCACCATCGAGATGGATGCGACGTTCGTTGGCGTGACGCATGTAGTCCGCTGAAACGTAGCTGGTGGCTTCCGAGATCAGATGCTTAAACAGGTCGCGGTCAGATTGGGTGACGCGAATCGCTTCCAGCGTCATGCGGTTTTCACGCAGTGCGGCTTCCATATCCTGGAAGGCCTTACGCACCCCGCTGTTTTCCGGCAGCAGGTAATCACGCAGCGAGCGGGTAATGGCGCTGGAGATACCGCCGTACAGCGAGGCTTCAATCAGACGATAGAACTTGCTGCGATCACCCGCGGTACGCAGGCGACGCGGCACCACGCCAAGCTCAAACAGCGTGGCGTGGTAATCGGTTACCGAGCTGTATTGACGGAACTGCACACCTTCCTGCGCTTCCACCCGATCTTTCACTTCCGCCAGCGGCAGGACGCGCGCCTGGCGACTGCCGAGGATCTCGGTGAGCATATCGGTCGGCTGCGTATCGGTGGGTAAGCCATGGATGCTGAACGGCTTGATATCCACCTTCTTGTCACGCCCGGCCACCTGTTGCAGACGTACCCCAACCACCACGCGCTGATGGCGTGAGTTGACCACATCCAGCACCGCATAGCAGACACCGGCCCGCAACTTACCATGCAGACCTTTATCACGCGAACCGGAGGTTGCACCGGCCTCGGTGGTGTTACGGAAGTGCAGCAGCGTCAGGTCCGGGATCAACGCCGTGACAAACGCCGCCATGGTGGTCGATTTACCGGCACCGTTACCGCCCGACAGGGTGGTCACCAGCTCATCAAGATCAAAGGTACGGGCAAAGAAGCCGTTCCAGTTAATCAGGGTTAGCGAACGAAATTTACCGCGTTCAATCATGCCTGCTCATCCTCCGCGTTATCACTCGCTTCGCTCTCGGCGTCGTTATCATTTTCATCGCTGTCCGGGGTGGCGCTGGCATTTTCCAGCGTCATGGCTTCGCCATCGCGAATCAGACGCAGCTGCGCTTCGCGGGCATCATCACCACTGCGCACATCGGCACCGAAGCGAAACACCGATTCGGTAATGCGAAATTTGCTGCTGTCATTGCCCATAAACCACACCATGCCGAGACGACGCAGACGGTTGAGCGATGCGCGCATCTTCTCCTGCAATTTGGCACGGTCAAGGTCGGAGCCGGTGGAGCGCTGGTTAACCAGCTTGAGCAATTTGCTCTCGTCCGCCAGTGACAGCAGTTCGTCGTACAATTCCTGCTGGGTGAAGATGCCTTCATTCGCCAGACGTTCCGGGCTGAGATAGAGGAAACAGAGGATTTTCCCCACCATCATATCCAGCTCGGACAGCACAGAACGCGGGATCAGCGTGGTCGAACGTGGACGCAGGTAGAAAAAGCCTTCCGGCGCACGAATCAGTTCCACGTTATAACGCGCGTAAAACTCTTCCAGATATTCCTGGTAATCCATCAGGAATGCATGATTATCCAGCTCTTCGATGCCAATGTGGCGTCCCGCGCGTAACTGGCTATCGAGCGCGGGGAAAATAGGATTTGCCAGTGCCTGAGCCAGTTTGACTGGCATCACTTGTTCAATATTTGTCGATGACATGTGCCTGCACCTTGGCTCCGTATTCATTAATGGTCTGCCATTCCGCAGGCAGACCGGCTAAATCGGCTTCGGCCACGCCGAGGCGAACCGCCTGATCAATCACGATGCGCGCCAGATCAAAGTGGCGGGCACGCGGATATTGCGACAGATAGTCGCGCATCACCGTGGCAAGGTTGAGCGGTCGCTGCTCCTGCCGGTACACCTGCAGGGCTTCTTCAATCATTGCGGCCAGTTGCTCACGAATTTCGTTAAACTCTTCGTATTCCAGCTCGGGCGGCAGTTCCCCCATCACCTCGTCGTTGCGCAGCGTCATTTCTTCATCACGCATATCAAACAGACGGTCGGCGTTGGCGTAGGTCAGCGCCCACGGCTGGTCGAAATAGTTTTGCACCGACAAACGCAAACGCTGCGCAAATACGCGGTTTTTGTCCATGTCGATGGCGGTACGAATAAATTTATGGACGTGGCGATCATAGCCAATCCACAGGTCGATAGCCTGTTGACCCCAACTGATAATGCGGTCCAGCTTACTTTGCAGATCAAATACCAGCTTATCGACAAAGCCCAGGTCCGGGCTGCTCAGGGTAGCGTCCTGAATACGCAGCAGATTGGCCTGTAACTTATCGCCCGCCGCTTCCAGCGTATCCTGCAATTCACGCAGCGTGCCGGAGGTTTCTGACAGCAGCATTTCACAGCTGGAAATCGCCGCACGCCAGTCTTTGTTCAGCAGATCGGCGATATCGGTTTTCACCGCCTGCTGCTGTTCATCCATCAGACGCTGCGTCATATCGATGCTGTCGAAAATTTCCGCCACCGAATATTTCAGTGGCGCAAAGACGTTACGGTGCCAGTGAAATTCATCACCATCCTCTTCCGCAGCATCGGCAGCGCGTTTCAGCTCCTGCGCCACAATCGACAGCTGCATCGAAAGACGCAGAGTCGAAAATTCGCGCTGGCGGATGTAATAGTCGGTGATGCCGATGGCCAGCGGCGTCAGACGGTAAATAGCATTGCCTTCCGTCAGTTCGCTGGTAAAACGGTTAAGCAGACGCTGCCGCACCATATCGTTGATGGCGTTGTTGGCACGCACCTGTACGGTTTCGTGGGTTTGTTCGAACGCTTTGCTGACATGACGAAATGCGTCAATCAACTCACCTTCACTCATTTCGCCGTCCATCCGCTCACCGTTTAAGGTGGCGATAGCCAGCAAAAAGGCCAGACGTTCTACCGGCAACGCAAGCGAAAAATCGTTCTTGCGCGCCCATGCCACCAGTTCGGGCACCGTCTGGGAAAATTCGCTCATAGTTGGTCCTTCTACCTGGGTTTGCGCGCGGTCACATGGATATAGCGCCCTAAACTCAAAAAGGGCTCCTGGCGACAGTAGCGCCGTTCCATCTCAATAATGGACTCAACGTCTTTCAGGGCGGCGGCCTGCTCTTTCATGTAGTCACAAAAGACGCGAATGCCAGCGCGCTGTTCAATCTCAAAGCCGCAGTCTGTCAGCCAGCGATACACTTCTTCAGGATCGCGGGGATAATCAGGCGACAGCGTGCGCTTTTTGCGTTTGGACATATTGGCCTGCAGATAGCCAAAATTGCCGAGGGTGAGCAGACGCAGGGTTAAGGCATGACGATTAAAAAACATCAGCGACAATACGCCACCCGGCTTCAGAGTACGCCATAACGCCTGCAATACTTCCTCGGGCTGCGCGACCCATTCCAGCACAGCGTGAAACAATACCAGATCAACCGGCTTATCCAAATGTTCGCCGACCTGTTGCGCGCTAATTTGTTTGAATTGCATGTTGTGGCTCACACCCTCGGCAAGCGCGTGTGCCTCAGCCAGCTTCAGCATCTCTGCAGAGAGGTCGCACAGCACCACCTGATGTCCACGCGCAGCCAGGCCGCTGGAGATTTGTCCCACGCCACCACCCGCATCCAGCACCGACAGCGGCCCAGCGGGCAGCGTCGGCAGTAGCGCATCCAGCTCATCCCACAGGATCGCCTGACGCACCATGCCTTTCTTGGTGCCATAAATGTTCTTTGAAAATCTCTCCGCGAGATCGTCAAAGTTACGATCCTGCATGCTGGTCGCTCCGCTCTGCTGCATTCAACTTGTGCTATTTTGTCACAGGCTCAACAAGAATGAACCTTTCATCCCGTGGTTAGTGTCTGGCTGCTGTTTTTTCGGCCAAAAGGAGCAATTTTCGATGTTTTTCACGTTAAAAAAAGTGATCGGTGGGATGTTACTGCCCTTGCCGCTGCTGCTGTCATTAATGGCAGCTGGACTTTTATTGCTCTGGTTCAGCCGCTGGCAGAAAAGCGGCAAAATCCTGATATCAATCAGCTGGCTTCTGCTGCTGTTACTTAGCCTGCAACCGGTGGCCGATCGCCTGTTGCTGCCGCTGGAAAACCAGTATCCGACCTGGAACCGCAGTGAACGCGTCGATTATATCGTGGTGTTGGGCGGCGGATACACCTTTAATCCTGCATGGGCGCCCAGTTCGAACCTGATTGGGAATAGTCTGCCTCGCGTGACTGAAGGGGTACGCCAGTGGCGACGCTATCCGCAGGCAAAAATGATCTTTACCGGTGCGGCAGCAGGAGATAACCCGATGAGTAATGCCCGCGTCGCAGCGCAGGTGGCGGAAAGTCTCGGCGTTCCGGCTGACGCCATCATGGTGCTGGATCAACCTAAAGACACCCGTGAGGAAGCACAGGCGGTAAAAATCGCCGTGGGACAGCATCCGTTCCTGCTGGTCACTTCAGCTAATCATCTGCCACGCGCCATGCATTTCTTCCAGAGCGCCGGGCTAAATCCTCTGGCAGCACCGGCTAACCAGCTGGCTATCACCTCACCACTCAATGGGTGGGAGCGAGCTATCCCCTCTCCCTTGTGGTTGAGCCATAGCGAACGGGCGATTTATGAAACGCTGGGGCAAGCGTGGCAGGCAGTCCGCGGAGATGATATGACCTCACCCCAGCCAGGGGAGTAGCTGTTCCCGCGCACGATCAAAACGCGGACGATCAAATTGCCCGGTATTCACCAGGGTATCGATGCAGTCCCATAATTGATACAGCCAGCGCCGCCAGAGGAAGCCCTCTGCCACCGGCGCGCGCTGCAAATAGTGTTGCAGCAGTGACGCCTCAGCACCGTTATCCCCCAGCCGCATCAGCTCAAACTCACGCGGTGCCCACAGCACATTGCCGGGCTGGGTCATTGCCACCAGTTGATCGCTGTGTACATCCTTCATAATGCTCGCGAGGCGCAGGTTGCCATGAATCAACACGCAGGGATCGTCAAATCCTTCCAGCAGGCGGGGCAGTTGCTGACGACTGCGAAACAGAATTTGCCGATCGTCGAGGGTGAAACCAGGCGGTGACAGATAACCCAGGGTCGACCACAGCACTTCAACCCGCTGCTGATACCAGGCGGGCCAGCTGTTTTCCTGAATGCTATCGATGCTCCCCACCAGACCGTGGCTATCAATACGATGCCAGGCCAGCAAGCCCTCAATGACCTGCTCACACAATTGCTCCCAGCGTGCGGCAGTGCGCGATGGCACTTCGGCAGAAACACCATTGAGGCGGGCCATCAGTAACATTTCATGCACCGGCTTTTGCTGACTCAGCACCAGACCAAACACCGCAGGAACGGCAATCAAACCATCACGGCCCAGCATCGCCAGCTTTTTGGCTTCCAGCGCGGCGCGCCCCTGATGACGGAAATACTTCGCCACCACCGGCATCGGTTTATCGGCGGCATCGTACAGGGCGTAAAGCCGCGATTGTGATTGTTCACTAATGGTTTCGAGACGGCCGACGCTTTCTCCAAGCACCAGCGCGAGTTCTGAACGGAGCTGTTCCATGCGTCATCCTCCCCAGTCAAAGTGACTTGATTATCCTGGAGGTCACTGCAGCGCAGAGTGATGCGCCAGATCAAAGAACAGCAGGGCCAGCTCACAACAAGCTGGCCTCTGCGGGATTATCCCTGCATTGCTACGCGCACGCGTTGCAGGTCTTCCGGGGTATCAACCCCCACGCTCGGCACGGTTTCCGCCACCGCAACGTGGATTTTTTCGCCGTACCACAACACACGCAACTGCTCAAGCAGCTCAATCTGCTCCAGCGGGCAAGGTGCCCAGGCAATGTAGCGACGTATAAAGCCTGCACGATAAGCATAGATGCCAATATGACGCAGTAGTGTATCGCCAGCCTGTTCACGCGATTTCGCGTAACGTTCACGATCCCACGGGATAGTGGCGCGTGAGAAATAGAGCGCATAACCCCGTGCATCAGTCACCACTTTTACCGCGTTGGGATTGAAGGCTTCTTCTGCATCGTGAATCGGCACTGCCAGGGTCGCCATCCCCGCTTCAGCCTGAGCCAGATTCGCCGCGACCTGACGCACAATGGCAGGCGGGATCATCGGCTCATCGCCCTGGACATTGACGATAATGGTGTCATCCGGGAACTGATATTTTTCAATCACTTCTGCCAGACGCTCGGTACCGGAATGATGGTCAGGGCTGGTCATGCAGACCTCACCACCGGCGGCTTCGACGGCGGCGGCCACGTCCGGATGGTCGGTGGCAACAATGACACGATCCGCACCGGATTCACGTGCACGCTCCATCACATGCACCACCATCGGTTTACCGAGAATATCCACCAGCGGTTTACCCGGCAGACGCGTTGAAGCATAACGCGCCGGAATAATGGCGACGAAACTCATGGATGGATCTCTTCAACTGACAAGGTGCGCGCTTCGGTTTCCAGTAATACTGGAATGCCATCCCGCACCGGGAACGCCAGCCCATCAGGTTTGCAGATCAACTCCTGCTGCTCTTTGTTGTAGTACAGTTTTCCATTGCAAACCGGGCAAGCCACAATCTCAAGTAAACGGTGATCCATAATATCCTCCAGTGGATCGATGCGTCAGGCGATTAGCATACCATAGCGCAGCGCCAGGCAACGTGCCGCAATCCACTACTCGGTTAATATCCAGCGATCTGACCAGGCGGCGCGTAATGCTGCCGGAACCTGCTCGATCACCACTTCACTGGCACCCTGCCAGTGCGCAAATCGCGAGATGGCGCGCTGTACATCGCTGATAAAGCCAGCCGTCACACGCACCCCCTCTTCCAGCCAAAATGATCGGATCACCAGTTGCTGCGCCTGGCGATCCATTTTCGCATCCAGACGCCCTTTCAGGCTGCCGCGATGCAAAACAGGCAACACGAAATAACCGTATTTACGCTTCTCTGCCGGGGTATAGCATTCGATACGGTAGTCAAAATTGAACAGTTCCAGCGCGCGGCGGCGATCCCATACCACCGGATCAAAAGGCGACAGCAGCGCGGTATGGGTCGCAGACTGCGGTTGCTCCAGCTGTGGCAAGAGATCGCGATGCAACCACATGTCGCCCAGCTGCTCAACCTGCACCGGCACGATGTCACCCCGCTCCTCAGCCTCCGCCAGCCAGGGTTGTAACGCTACGCGTTTCAGACGGTAATAATCTGCCAGCCAGGCGGGACGGAAAATCCCCAGGCTGCGCGCGCTGTGGTTCAGCATGCTTATCACCGCATCGTCTTCACTTAGCGCGTGCTGCCCATCATCCCAGTCCGGCATCACACGCTGTTGCAGGTCATACACCCGCTGAAAATTACGCCGCTCCACTACCATCAGCTCACCGGCACTGAACAGATTTTCCAGATGACGCTTATGCGGCTTCCACGCCCACCAGCCTGGTTTACTCTGTTTATCCGCCACAAAATCGGCGGCGCGTACTGGCCCGTTGGCATTGATATGCTCCAGCAAGTCCGCAATTTCCTGCTGATGATCCGCTACCCACTGCGCATTGTATTTCCAGCCCAGACGCGAAGGATCCAGCATGCGATGGCGCAATAACGGATAATCTTCGCGGGGAATAAAACAGGCTTCATGCGCCCAGTATTCAAATAGCGCCCCCGCTGCCAGCGTCTCTTCCAGCCAGTTAATCGGGTAATCGCCCAGCCGACTAAACAACACCAGATATGGGCTACGCGCCACGACATTGATGGTATCGATTTGCAGCAGCGACATCTGCCGAATGGTGGCGTGAATATCGGCAAAACGCGCCCGGCGTTTCGGCGGCCTGAGCAGGCCCTGGGCGGCAAGATGGAGGTGACGGGCAGTGGCTAAAGAAAGGGAATCCGTGTGGGTCATGACTCAGTTTCCCTCCAGAAACTAGCGCGGCTGTGAATTGCGCGCTGTGAGACAAAGTTGCGTGATGTCATCCAGCAGCACGGGTAGCGCCGCCCCGGACAGATGGGCATCAACGGGTAAATACCACCAGTTTTCGCCGGCAAAAGCCCGGCACTTAACGGCATCTTTCTCCGTCATCAACAGACATTGGCCCTTCTGGATCAGGCTGTTCAGTTCCGCCTGGCTATAGGCATGATGATCGGCAAAGGCAACTTCGGCAACTGGCTGTACTCCCTGTTGTTTCAGGGTAGTGAAGAAGCGTGGTGGATGTCCGATACCGGCCATCGCCACCACCGGTGGCAGTTGGTCCAGCGTGGTGCTTTGTCCCGTGACCAGGTTAATGGCGAGGCCGGGTTGCAGCGTCATGGCAATTTCCCGGCCCCTGGCCTCACCGCCATTGACGATAACCGCATCAACCTGCTCAAGACGCGAAGCTCGCTCCCGCATCGGCCCGGCCGGTAACCACCAGCCATTACCAAAGCGACGTACGCCATCGACCACCACCACCTCACGATCGCGCTGCAAAGCATAGTGCTGCAAACCATCGTCGGTGATGATCACATCCAACGGTTGCTGGGCCAGTAAGGCTTCAACGGCAGCACGCCGCTGCGGGGCTACCGCCACCGGTACCTGAGTACGTTGCGCTATCAAAACCGGCTCATCGCCCGCCTGCCCGGTGGGCGTTTCTGCGCTGACCAGCAATGGATAGCTTTCTGCTTTACCACCGTAACCACGTGAGACCACACCCGGACGCAGGCCACGTTGTTGCAGTGCCTGCACCAGCCAGATAACCACGGGCGTTTTTCCGTTGCCCCCTGCCGTCAGGTTGCCAACAACAATCACCGGACAGGGCGCGCGCCAGCTTTTACGCCAGCCGCGCTGGAAACTGAGGCGAATCAGCCAGCTGATTGCCCCATACAACAGACTGAGCGGCCACAACAGCAGCCATAATGGCGATCGCCCACTCCAGATGCGTTCAATCATTGGCCAAACTGGAGCTTGTGAAGTTGAGCATAAGCACCTTTCTGCGCCAGCAGCACCTCATGCGTACCCCGCTCAACGATACGGCCATCTTCAACCACGACGATTTCATTGGCTTTTTCGATGGTCGAAAGGCGGTGCGCAATCACCAGTGAAGTGCGGTTTTTCTGCAACTCGTCCAGTGCCGATTGAATCGCGCGTTCGGACTCGGTATCCAGCGCCGAGGTGGCTTCATCGAGGATCAGGATCGGACAATCACGCAGCAAAGCACGGGCAATGGCAATACGCTGGCGCTGACCACCGGAAAGCAATACCCCATTTTCACCGATAACTGTATCGAGACCGTTATCCATTTTCTTAATGAAATCCATGGCATGGGCCATCGTCGCCGCACGCTCAATCTCTTCACGGCTGTATTGTTCATTGCGCGCGTAAGCGATGTTGTTGGCAATGGTGTCATTAAACAGATGCACGTTTTGCGACACCAGCGCCACCTGATTACGTAATGTACTCAGGGTGTATTCACGCAAATCGTAACCATCCAGCAGGATTTCACCTTGCTGGATATCGTAAAAGCGGGTCAGCAGGCTTGCCATGGTAGATTTACCAGAACCGGAGCGGCCAACCAGCGCCACCGTTTTGCCCGCAGGTAGCGACAGATTGATGTCGCGTAACGCCGGAATATCACGGCCTGGGTAGGTAAAGGTGACGTTGCGAAACTCGACATCGCCTTTAGCACGGGCCAGTTCACGCTTACCGTTATCGCTTTCCTGCTCGCTATCGAGAATGCTGAATAACGTCTGGCAGGCAGCCATACCACGCTGGAACTGCGCGTTAACGTTGGTCAGGGATTTCAGCGGACGCATCAGCGCAATCATCGAGGAGAACACCACGGTGATGGTACCGGCGGTTAACGTCGCCATAACGCTTGGGAAGCTGGCGGCATACAGCACGAACGCCAGAGCCAGAGAAGCAATCAGCTGAATAACCGGATCAGAAATAGACGAAGCGGATACCAGCTTCATACCCTGCTGACGCATCTTATTGCTGACACGCGCGAAGCGTTCAGATTCCACTTCCTGACCACCGAAAATCAGCACTTCTTTATGCCCTTTGAGCATCTGTTCTGCGCTGGTGGTCACCTGCCCCATGGTGTTCTGCATGGTTTTGCTGATATTACGGAAGCGTTTTGAGACGTTACGAATCGCGAATGACACAATCGGCGCCAGCAGAATGAGGATCAAAGACAGCTGCCAACTGTAGTAGAACATCATAATGAACAGGCCAATGATTGACGCCCCTTCACGCACCACCGTGACCAGCGCACTGGATGATGATGAAGCAACCTGTTCAGAATCGTAAGTAATACGGGACAACAGCGTACCGGTAGATTGCTGGTCGAAGAAGGCAACCGGCATCCCCATCATATGGCTAAACAGGCGACGGCGCATATTCATCACCACATTGCCTGAAACCCATGAAATACAGTAGCTTGAAATATAGCTGGTCACGCCGCGGATAAGCATTAAGCCAATTACCGCCAGCGGCATCCACAGCAGTACGGATTTGTCAGCTTTACCGAAGCCATCATCCAGTAAAGGTTTCAACAGGGAGAGCATTAAAGTATCGCCTGCCGCATTGAGTATCAGCGCCACAGCAGACACGAATAAGCCAGCTTTGTGGGGCGCAATCATCGGCCAGAGTCGGCGAAATGTCTGCCACGTTGAGAGATCTTTGTCTTGATGCATCATTTATTCACGCTGTTTGAAATAGCCGCTCATTCTACCTGGATTCACGTTTGACGCCAAACCACTGATGATACCAGCGGGGCATTATTTGCTCTCTTAAACCCTTAATCTGCCAATCACCTGCATTAATCGCGATATTAATCTGTCCTGATTGCGCAGTGTCATACCAAAGATATCCATTCTGGCGGTAAGCATCGACTACCGTTTTTGCCGGCATTCGCCAGGCGTTGTAACGCGCCACCGAGGCAATCGCTACCCTGCCTGCGACATTGCGTAACAGCAACGCACTGGAGGATGTGCGGCTGCCATGATGGGGCACTTGCAGGATGGTCGAGGCCAGCGCCTGCTTTTGCTGCGCAACCAATTGTCTTTCCGCTTCCAGCTCAATATCCCCGGTTAACAGCAGGCTGACTTTGCCATCATCAACGCGCACCACACAGGAATCATTATTTTCTCCCCGGATGGCCCCACGAGGTGGCCATAACACGTTAAAACGCAGCTTACCCCAATGCCAGACTTCCCCCTGATAGCAAGGGAGATGATGAGTCTCCGGCAGCGCGCTGCGCACCGGTGTCTCTGGCTTGGCTGCAACGATAGAGTCAAGACCGCCACGATGATCCAGATGCTTGTGACTCAACACCACCGCGCGGAGCGTTATGTTTTTACGCTGCAACCAGGGAAGTATGACACGATTACCGGCATCGCCCTGGTTCCAGCGTGGCCCGGTGTCATACAGCACCGCCTCATCCCCCTGGGTGATAACCACCGCCAGCCCATGGCCCACATCGATCATGTCAATTTGCCATTCATCACGTGGTGAATTGCTACGCCAGATCAATAGAGCAACCGCGATGCTGCAACACTGTACAGGAGCGCGATAAAGAATCCCGCTGCGCCAGGCAACTATCCCGCCCCATAGCACACCCATCGCTGGCAATGCCTCTCCCCAGGCCAGCCAGCCTGGAGGAAGCCACGCCAGCCCCTGCATCACCTTATGAACCGACTGGTCAGCCAGCCACCATAAGCCGCCGGACAATGATGTAACAGGAATCAGCATCGCCAGTAAGATTAGCGGCACGGAGATAAAAGAGATGACTGGCACCGCCAGCAGATTTGCCAGCAATGCACTGAGACTGATGCCCTGAAACAGAAATATTTGCAGTGGTGCCATCAATAACATCATGCCCAACTGCAAATGCAGCAGCTGCAACACTATCCAGCGACGCCGGGTGCGGAGACCCACCGGCAACGCGAACCAGTGATACCAGATGAGCAATACCGCCACCGCCAATGCTGAAAGCCAAAAACTCTCTGATAACACGGTGAGAGGATCAACAAAGAGCAGCAGCCCAACGCATAATGTCCACACCTGCCAGCCACTTAATTGCCAGCCTGCAATGCGTAACAATATCCAAAGCGTCAGAGCCAGCATCGCCCGTTGCGCAGGAGGATGGCTGCCGGATACCCAGCAGTAAATTGCCGCCGTTAACCCACTCGCTATCAGAGGAAATAAATAATTAATGCGCCTGGCGGGGAAAAAAAACTGCAGCATGCGTGCAAGTATCCAGCCGACACTCGCTGCCAGCGCGATATGCATACCCGAAATAGCCATCAGGTGCGCGGTTCCCGTCTCGCGCAATAGCCGCCGCTGTTCTTCGGTCATCGCATCGCGTATCCCAAATGCCAGAGCCTGAACAATGGCTGGGGACTCCATCTGCGCAAATGCAGGTAAGTGATATTGAATCAGGCGAGATCGCCAGCTACATGTCTTGTTCACTTCCTGACGCCGGATGATGGATCCCTGCAACGGCGTATGTTGTGCTACGGCAAAACGTTGTAAATCAAACTCCCCCTCATTGAGCCGGGCATGCACAGGACGTAAGCGAAGCTGCATCTGCCAGCGCTGTCCTGCGCAGAACGGTTCTTCCTCGCCATTGTCGTTGAGCGTGGCGAATAACGGGGGAAACTGATAACGCCCATCAATTTGCAGCAGTTGGATCTTCAGCTGTTTGTTGTCTTCCCGTACATCGGTGACCCGCACAGTCGCGCTTACCGGCGCCCTGGTCAGAAGGTCAATACTGGCAGTCATCTGCCGTGCTTCGGACAGCGCCCACAGCATCAGTAGCAAAAAGGGGGCGGCAATACGCAATGAAGTGAACGGCTGCAACCTTAGCAACAAAGCAGCTACGGCTATCGCCGCCAGGATGCCGTTACCCGGCAGTTGTGGCAAAAAAACTAAAGGCAACGCAGCAGGGATCATTAATCCTGCCAGCACAATCCATGTGGTCGGCATCTTTCTTCTCCATGAAAGGAGAAAACAGAGTGCCAGAACTGGCGGTTTTTCTGTTGAAATGAATGGGGGATTTCTGCGTCAGATTACGGTAAATCGTCGTGTTTGCAGCGGTATTACATCTTTTCTGAAGCCCGCTCGCCGGAGCCGGGGGCGTTCAGGCAAAAAAAAACGACACCAGAAGGTGTCGTTTTCAATGTTCGGTAACGGCTTAGCCGTAAATGTTCGCACGGTCACGCAATTCTTTGCCCGGCTTGAAGTGGGGAACGTATTTACCTTCCAGATCCACTTTGTCACCCGTTTTCGGGTTACGTCCGGTGCGCGGTGCGCGGTAGTGCAAAGAAAAGCTGCCGAATCCCCGGATTTCAATGCGCTCGCCCTGTGCCAACGTTGTGGCCATATGCTCGAGCATCTCTTTGACCGCATCCTCAACGACTTTCGCCGGAATATGAGTATGCTGGCCAGCAAGTCTTTCAATCAGTTCTGACTTGGTCATGTAACCTCCGGTTAATCCCTGTTTGGAAAGGTATGACAGCTTTTACCGAAACCGGGCAGCTTACGCCACCCGGTGCCTCGGGTCGATTACTCGCCTTTAGCCGCTTTGAACGCTTCAGCCATAGCGTTAGAGAAGTTGCCTTCTTCCTGTTTGGTGTTAACAGTGTTGATAGCTTCTTTCTCATCAGCCTGGTCTTTCGCACGGACAGACAGACTTACAACGCGGTTCTTACGGTCAACGCCGGTGAATTTAGCTTCAACGTCGTCACCAACACTCAGAACCAGAGTTGCGTCTTCGATACGGTCCAGTGAAGCTTCAGAAGCGCGCAGGTAACCTTCTACGCCATCAGCTAATTCTACTGTAGCACCTTTCGCGTCAACTGCAGTGACTTTACCAGTCACGATAGCGCCTTTCTTGTTCAGGGTGATGTAGTTGTTGAACGGATCTTCAGCCAACTGTTTCACGCCCAGAGAGATGCGCTCACGCTCTGCATCAACCTGCAGTACAACGGCAGCGATTTCGTCGCCTTTTTTGTACTCACGAACGGCTTCTTCGCCAGTCGCGTTCCAGGAGATGTCAGACAGGTGAACCAGACCGTCGATGCCGCCGTCCAGGCCGATGAAGATACCGAAGTCAGTGATTGACTTGATTTTACCTTCAACGCGGTCACCCTTGTTGTGGGTCTCAGCGAACTGCTGCCATGGGTTAGATTTGCACTGCTTCAGACCCAGGGAGATACGACGACGCTCTTCGTCGATGTCCAGAACCATAACTTCAACCACGTCGCCCACGTTAACAACTTTAGACGGGTGGATGTTTTGTTGGTCCAGTCCATTTCAGAAACGTGTACCAGACCTTCAACGCCTTCTTCGATTTCTACGAAGCAGCCGTAATCAGTCAGGTTGGTAACACGACCGGTCAGCTTGGTGCCTTCCGGATAGCGCTTAGCGATAGCTACCCACGGATCTTCGCCCAGCTGTTTCAGGCCCAGAGATACACGGGTACGTTCGCGGTCGAACTTCAGCACTTTAACAGTGATTTCGTCGCCCACGTTGACGATTTCGCTCGGATGCTTAACGCGTTTCCAGGCCATGTCAGTGATGTGCAGCAGGCCGTCAACGCCGCCCAGGTCCACGAATGCGCCGTAGTCAGTGAGGTTCTTAACGATACCTTTGACTTCCATGCCTTCCTGCAGGTTTTCCAGCAGCTGATCACGTTCAGCGCTGTTTTCAGATTCGATAACTGCGCGGCGAGAAACCACCACGTTGTTACGTTTCTGATCAAGCTTGATTACTTTGAATTCAAGCTCTTTGCCTTCCAGGTGCAGAGTGTCGCGAACCGGACGTACGTCTACCAGTGAACCCGGCAGGAACGCACGAATACCATTCAGCTCAACAGTGAAGCCACCTTTAACTTTGCCGTTGATAACACCGGTAACAGTTTCAGCGTCTTCGTAAGCTTTTTCCAGCGTGATCCAAGCTTCGTGACGTTTAGCTTTTTCACGGGACAGCAGGGTTTCACCGAAGCCGTCTTCTACTGCGTCCAGAGCAACGTCAACTTCGTCGCCCACCTGGATTTCCAGTTCGCCAGCTGCGTTCTTGAACTGCTCTGCAGGGATTGCAGATTCAGATTTCAGACCCGCATCAACCAGGACTACGTCTTTGTCGATAGAAACAACGACGCCACGAACGATGGAACCCGGACGGGTTTCGATTTCTTTCAGGGACTCTTCAAAGAGTTGAGCAAAAGATTCAGTCATATTGATAATCTTCAGGATTCTTCAATTTAACGTCCACCTGACGTCATTGTCGGATGGGGTTGTTTCACATGCCCGGCACCGGATCCGTGGTACAGGGTTATAACAATTCGGTTGCCGAAAAGATTAAATGCCCAACTTCTTGCGGGCATAATCAAGTGCTTTTTCAATCACTTGCTCAATGGACATACTGGTTGAATCCAGCACCAGAGCATCATTTGCAGGCACTAAAGGGGCGATGGCGCGGTTACGATCGCGGTCGTCGCGTTCCTTTATCTCGGCTAAAAGGCGATCAAAGTTAACACTAAAGCCCTTCTCCTGCAACTGTAGCATACGGCGATGAGCACGCTCTTCTGAACTCGCATCAAGAAAGATTTTTACTGGCGCATCCGGGAAGACGACGGTTCCCATATCGCGACCATCAGCAATTAATCCGGGTTCCTCACGGAACGCGCGCTGGCGACGCAACAGCGCCTCACGCACACGCGGAAAGGCAGCCACCCGCGACGCCGTGTTGCTCACTTCCTGAGTGCGAATTTCCCCAGTGACATCTTCCCCTTCAAGGATCACTTGCATCTCACCCTCAACGGAGAGAAAGCGCACATCAAGATGCGCAGCCATCGGTACCAGCGCTTCTTCAGACTCAATATTCACCTGGTGGTGAAGCGCAGCCAATGCCAGTACGCGGTAAATAGCGCCAGAATCCAGCAAGTGCCACTGCAACGACTCCGCCATCGCTTTGCACAAGGTCCCCTTCCCTGCACCACTGGGCCCATCGATGGTAATAACCGAGGCGATTGCCGTCATTGTCTTCTCCTGTTGCTGGATGCGTATTTTCAGCCTGCATGGCTGTCTGGATTGCGCGGCATTATACGCTGCCCGCGCCAGGTTCGTTACCCCTTAGCGCAGACAGTGTTATAAATTTGAACAGAATCGGAGGAATTTGCGGTGACTTAAGGCCAATTGAAAGTAGAGTTGCCCGGTATCTGATGTACCGGGTAACTCCGCATCAGGCCTCGTGACTAATTTTCGCCAGCTGCTGGAAATAGTCGGGGAAGGTTTTCGCCGTACATCCCGGATCCAGGATGGTCACTGGCGTGTCCGACAGCGCCACCAGCGAGAAACACATCGCCATACGGTGGTCGTTATAAGTCCCGATGTCCGCATGCTGCAACTGAGACGGCGGCGTGATACGAATAAAATCGTGGCCTTCTTCAACTTCAGCGCCGACTTTACGCAATTCAGTCGCCATCGCTGCCAGACGATCCGTCTCTTTCACTCGCCAGTTGTAGATGTTGCGCATCAGGGTGGTGCCCTGGGCAAACAACGCCGTGGTAGCGATAGTCATGGCGGCATCGGGGATATGGTTCATATCCATATCGATGGCATTCAATGCACCACGCGTGCAGGCGATGTAATCATCCCCCCACTCAACCACTGCGCCCATTTTCTCCAGCACATCCGCAAAGCGAATATCGCCCTGCACGCTATTACGACCAATGCCGGTGACACGCACAGTGCCGCCTTTAATCGCGGCTGCCGCCAGGAAATAAGACGCGGATGATGCATCACCTTCCACCAGGTAATCACCCGGTGACTGATACTGCTGCTGACCTTTGACGACAAAGCGCTGGTAATTCTGGTTATCAACTTCAACACCGAAGCAACGCATCAGATGCAAGGTAATGTCGATATACGGCTTCGATACCAGTTCACCTTTGATGGTGATGGTGGTGTCCTGCTGGGCCAGCGGAGCAGTCATCAATAACGCCGTCAGGAACTGGCTGGAAACGCTGCCATCGACACTGACGTCACCGCCATTGAAACCACCATTAAGGCGCAAAGGTGGATAGTCCGTCTGCTCCAGATAATCAATTTTCGCTCCGCCCTGACGCAGTGCATCAACCAGATGTCCAATCGGACGTTCCTTCATACGCGGTTCACCGGTCAGCACAATGGATTGCTGACCCAGGCACAATGCCGCCGCCAGAGGACGCATGGCCGTACCTGCGTTGCCGAGAAACAGCTCCAGCGGTTGGTCTGAATGCAAAGGGCCAGCGTTGCCGGTCACGATGCAGACCGTGCGGTCCGCAGACAGTGTGTAGCTCACACCCAGCGCTTTCAGCGCGTTAAGCATATGCTTCACGTCATCGCTATCCAGCAGGTTGGTGAGGCGCGTGGTGCCTTTAGCCAGCGCAGCCAGCAGCAGTGCGCGGTTAGAAACGCTTTTTGAACCCGGTAAGTTTACCGTGCCATCAACGCGGGCAATCGGTTGTAAAGTCAGGGAGTCCTGCATGTGAAACCAAATCTCCAGAAAAGACGAGACCCCGTCCGAAAACGGGGCCTGAAACCAGTCAGACTGGTACTAATAAATCATCAGCCGTGGCGACGTTCAAAATCGACCATAAAGTCAGTCAGAACTTTAACACCTTCCAGCGGCATCGCATTGTAGATGGAGGCACGCATACCGCCAACCACGCGGTGGCCTTTCAGCGCATGCAGGCCCGCTTTCAGTGACTCTTCCAGAAACACTTTGTCCAGCGCCGCATCCGCCAGCTGGAAAGGTACGTTCATACGTGAACGGTTTTCAGCGGCAACGTCGTTACGATAGAAGTTGCTGTTATCGATCACGCCGTAAAGCAGGTCCGCTTTCGCCTGGTTCAGCTTGTCCATTTCTGCAACGCCACCCTTCTCTTTCAGCCATTTGAACACCAGGCCGGAGAGATACCACGCGAAGGTTGGTGGGGTGTTAAACATGGAATCGTTTTCAGCCAGCACCTTGTAATCCAGGATGGAAGGCACATAGCTGTGCGCTTTACCCAGCAAATCTTCACGCACGATAACCAGAGTCAGGCCAGCCGGGCCGATATTTTTCTGTGCACCAGCATAAATCACACCATAACGGCTGACATCAATCGGACGAGACAGGATGGTTGACGAGTAGTCAGCCACGACAACTTTGTCACCAAAGTCCGGCTGTTCATCAATCGCGATACCGTCAATGGTTTCGTTCGGGCAGAAGTGGACATAAGCCGCATCATCGCTCAACTGCCATTCACGCATTGGCAGAATGGCACGTTTGCCGTCGCGGGTGGTTTTTACATCGATGGTATTCGGCGAGCAGAATTTCTCAGCCTCTTTGATGGCGCTGTGCGCCCAGTAACCGCCATCGATGTAATCTGCGCTTTTCGCTGCACCAAGCAGGTTGCCGGGGATGGCAGCAAACTGTGCACGCGCGCCGCCATGACAGAATAAAACTTTGTAGTTGGCGGGGATTTTCAGCAGATCGCGAAAGTCCTTCTCAGCCTCTTCCGCTACCTGAATAAACTCTTTACTACGGTGACTGATTTCCATCACCGAGGTGCCTAACCCGTGCCAGTTTGTCAGTTCTTGTTCTGCACGACGGAGCACTTCAACCGGCAGCATCGCTGGACCGGAGCTAAAATTGTAAACCTGCGTCATTTCCCCTCACCACTGTCATATCGAACGGTTATGAATACCCTACCGGTTTTATCATTGCCTCCGGGTGGCTGCAATCACTAATCCATCCGCGATCACATTTCCAGAGCCAGCCCGGCGACAGCTTATGTCATAAATGCAATCCGCAATGGAATATTGTGAGGTTTATCGGCGAAGTAAAATCGGATGACAGCCAGCACACCTGAAGCCTGTAATATGCGGGTATAGCGCTGGCCGCGCAAAACCCGTACTATTGCGCGCTTTACGCCCACCTCATTGACTTAGAGAGCGCCATCATGACGCAAACTTTTATTCCAGGTAAAGACGCCGCACTGGAAGACTCCATTTCACGCTTCCAGCACAAATTGCAGGATTTAGGATTCAACATCGAAGAAGCTTCGTGGCTGAACCCGGTTCCGCATGTATGGTCAGTACATATTCGCGATCGTGACTGCCCGCTGTGCTTTACCAACGGTAAAGGTGCCAGTAAAAAGGCAGCGCTGGCTTCCGCGCTGGGCGAATACTTCGAGCGCCTCTCAACCAACTACTTTTTTGCTGACTTCTGGCTGGGTGAATCCATCGCCAACGGCGAATTTGTTCACTACCCCAACGAGAAGTGGTTCGCGCTGCCAGATGACGATAGCCTGCCAGAAGGTATTCTCGACGCCCGTCTGCGCAAATTCTATGATCCTGACGATAGCCTGAGCGCCAGCGAACTGATCGATCTGCAATCCGGTAATGTGGAACGGGGTATTTGTGGCCTGCCCTTTACCCGTCAGTCGGATCAGCAAACGGTCTATATTCCGATGAATATTATCGGCAACCTGTATGTTTCGAACGGCATGTCAGCGGGTAATACCGCAAACGAAGCCCGCGTGCAGGGTTTGTCAGAGGTTTTTGAACGCCATATCAAAAACCGCATCATTGCTGAGTCCATCAGCCTGCCGGAAATTCCTGACGCCGTGATGCAGCGTTATCCTGGTGTGATCGAGGCCATCGCGCGCCTGGAAGCAGAAGGCTTCCCGATCTTCGCCTATGATGCGTCACTCGGCGGTAACTATCCGGTGATTTGTGTCGTGCTGTTCAACCCGGAGAATGGCACCTGTTTCGCTTCTTTTGGTGCACATCCTGATTTTGGTGTCGCGCTGGAGCGTACCGTTACCGAACTGTTGCAGGGCCGCAGCCTGAAGGATCTTGACGTCTTCACGCCGCCGACCTTTGATGACGAAGAAGTGGCAGAACATGCCAACCTGGAAACCCACTTTATCGATTCAAGTGGCCTGATCTCCTGGGATATGTTCAAAGACGATGCGGATTATCCGTTTGTTGACTGGAGCTTCGCCGGTACCACGCAGGAAGAATTTGACACCCTGATGGCAATTTTCCGCGCTGAAGATAAAGAAGTGTACATCGCGGACTACGAACATCTGAGCGTCTACGCCTGCCGCATCATCGTACCAGGCATGTCGGATATCTATCCGGCTGAAGACCTGCTGCTGGCCAACAACAGCATGGGCGCTCCGCTGCGTGAAACGCTGCTGGCACTGCCGGAAAGCCAGTGGGAACCTGAAGCCTATCTGGAG
This sequence comes from Pantoea cypripedii, assembly GCF_002095535.1. NCBI lineage: Bacteria > Pseudomonadati > Pseudomonadota > Gammaproteobacteria > Enterobacterales > Erwiniaceae > Pantoea > Pantoea cypripedii. The sequence goes on along the minus strand of NZ_MLJI01000001.1, from coordinate 1,456,853 downwards.
CTGATCACCCAGTTGGATGATGAAGGCCATGATGACTTCACCCGTGTGCGCGAACTGCTGGGTCTGGCGACCGGCAAAGATAACGGCTGGTATACGCTGCGTATTGGCGAACTGAAAGCCATGCTGGCACTGGCCGGTGGTGACCTGGATCAGGCGCTGATCTGGACGGAATGGACGATGGAATTCAACCAGTCCATCTTCAGCGCAGAGCGTGCTAACTACTACCGCTGCCTGCAAACCCTGCTGCTGCTGGCGATGGAAGATGAACGCGATCCTGTGCAGTACCACCGTGCATTCATTCGTATGTATGGCGAAGCTGCCGTCGATGCTGCTTCTGCTGCCATCAGCGGTGAGGCACCTTTCTATGGTCTGCAGGCAGTCGACCTGGATTTGAAAGCCTTCCCGGCGCATCAATCGCTGCTTGCTGCTTATGAAAAATTGCAGGCCGCCAAGCGTCGTTACTGGTCGGCAAAATAAATATCATTATTTTGCAATAAACATCGGCTAGTGGATAAAAAGGCACTGAATGAAATCAGTGCCTTTTTTATAATCATCGACAACGGTTAATTTCTCGCCATCACTGAGTCACATCTTTGTAGCCCTGCGAAGGCTCAGCGATAACAATTTCGTATCATTCCAGATGTCACCTTCAACAATAGTTGTATATTTTAAAAAATATTTAAATAAACAAATTCAATAAGTTACCTTAATTTTCTTCGTTAAAAATCACTTAAGGCTGCCTGGTCTCCAGGCAAATATGATCCACATCAATTCCTGACCTATACTCCTTTGGTAGTATTAATCCCAGATAATTCCTGGAGAGCGTTAGTGTGAAAACTGACAACCCGTTTAATTCATTATTACCGGCTGCGATGGCAAAGGTTGCTGAAGATGCCGGGGTCTACAAAGCAACAAAACACCCCCTAACCACCTTCTTTCTTGCCATTACCGCTGGCGTATTCATTTCTATCGCTTTTGTGTTCTATATCACCGCCACCACCGGCAGTAGTGCTATGCCTTATGGCATGGCAAAACTGATTGGCGGTATCTGCTTCTCTCTGGGATTGATGCTGGTGGTGGTTTGTGGTGCGGACCTCTTCACCTCAACCGTGCTGATTGTGGTAGCAAAAGCCAGTGGTCGTATCACCTGGGGCCAGCTGGCCCGCAACTGGCTGAATGTGTATGTCGGTAACCTGCTTGGCGCGATATTTTTTGTGATTCTTATCTGGCTCTCTGGCGAGCACATGGTCGCTAACGGTGCCTGGGGTCTGAATGTGCTGCAAACCGCTGACCATAAAATGCACCATACCTTTATTGAAGCAGTCAGCCTTGGCACCCTCGCCAACCTGATGGTCTGCCTGGCCGTGTGGATGAGCTATTCCGGCCGCAGCCTGCTGGACAAAATGGTGGCGATGATTTTGCCGGTAGCCATGTTCGTTGCCAGCGGCTTTGAGCACAGTATCGCTAACATGTTTTTAATTCCGATGGCTATCGTCATCCGTGATTTCGCCAGCCCTGAGTTCTGGCAGATGACGGGCGCCAGTGCATCACAATTTCCGGCGCTCAGTGTCGGTAACTTTATTGTCGACAACCTTATTCCTGTAACCATAGGCAACATCATTGGTGGTGGGTTGTTAGTCGGTTTGACCTACTGGGTTATCTATCTGCGTGGTGATGACCCGGTGCATTAAGCAAGAAATTAGTACGGGCGCGCATTGCGCGCTGAACGTCAAAGTCTCCCTAAATAAGGCAGGTATATCATGACCGAACTGAATGAAAAAATGGCGTCAGCCTGGGAAGGATTTAGCGCGGGTGAATGGCAGAACAATGTCAACGTACGCGACTTCATCCAGAAAAACTACACCCCCTATGAAGGCGACGAGTCATTCCTCGCAGGTGCAACTCCGGCAACCACTAAACTGTGGGATAACGTGCTGGAAGGCATCAAAATCGAAAACCGCACTCACGCTCCTGTCGACTTTGATACCGACCTCGCTTCAACCATCACTGCGCACGATGCCGGTTACATCAACAAGTCACTGGAAAAAATCGTTGGTCTGCAAACTGAAGCACCGCTGAAACGTGCCATCATCCCGTTTGGCGGCATCAAAATGGTGGAAGGTTCCTGTAAGGTTTACGGCCGCGAACTGGATCCATCACTGAAAAAAATCTTCACTGATTACCGCAAAACTCATAACCAGGGCGTGTTTGATGTCTATACCCCGGACATTCTGCGCTGCCGTAAATCTGGTGTTCTGACCGGTCTGCCTGATGCCTATGGCCGTGGTCGTATCATTGGTGACTATCGTCGTGTCGCACTTTACGGCATCGACTATCTGATGAAAGACAAAGTTGCACAGTTCAACTCTCTGCAAAGCGATATGGAAAATGGCGTCAATCTGGAAGCCACTATCCGTCTGCGTGAGGAGATTTCTGAACAGCATCGTGCGCTGGGCCAGATTAAAGAGATGGCAGCGAAATACGGTTGCGACATCTCTGTGCCTGCCACTAATGCGCAGGAAGCCGTACAGTGGACCTACTTTGGCTACCTGGCAGCGGTGAAATCACAGAACGGTGCCGCCATGTCGTTTGGCCGTGTGTCTACCTTCCTTGATGTGTACATTGAACGTGACATCAAAGCTGGCAAACTGACCGAAGACGAAGCTCAGGAACTGATTGACCATCTGGTCATGAAACTGCGTATGGTGCGTTTCCTGCGTACTCCGGAATACGATGAACTGTTCTCTGGTGACCCGATCTGGGCAACCGAGTCTCTGGCCGGTATGGGCGTTGATGGTCGTACCCTGGTGACCAAAAGCACCTTCCGTTTCCTGAATACCCTTTACACCATGGGCCCGTCACCGGAACCCAACATGACCATTCTGTGGTCAGAAAAACTGCCGATTAACTTTAAAAAATACGCGGCCAAAGTTTCCATCGATACCTCATCACTGCAGTATGAAAACGATGACCTGATGCGTCCTGACTTCAACAACGATGACTACGCCATCGCCTGTTGTGTTAGTCCGATGGTTATCGGTAAACAAATGCAGTTCTTCGGTGCCCGTGCTAACCTGGCAAAAACCCTGCTGTACGCAATCAACGGCGGCGTTGATGAAAAACTGAAAATGCAGGTTGGTCCGAAAGAAGCGCCAATCACTGATGACGTGCTGGAATTCGATACCGTCATGGCGCGCATGGATCACTTCATGGACTGGCTGGCAAAACAGTATGTCACCGCCCTGAACATCATCCATTTCATGCACGACAAATACAGCTACGAAGCTTCACTGATGGCACTGCATGACCGCGATGTTTACCGTACTATGGCATGTGGTATCGCTGGCCTGTCTGTGGCAGCTGACTCCCTGTCTGCCATCAAATACGCCAAAGTGAAACCGGTGCGTGATGCTGACGGCCTGGCGGTTGATTTCGAAATCGAAGGTGAGTATCCGCAGTTCGGTAACAACGATGCCCGCGTCGATGACATGGCCTGTGACCTGGTTGAACGTTTCATGAAAAAAATTCAGAAACTGGCAACCTATCGCAACGCCGTACCGACTCAGTCTGTGCTGACCATTACCTCTAACGTGGTTTATGGTAAGAAAACCGGTAATACCCCGGATGGTCGTCGTGCCGGTGCACCGTTCGGACCGGGTGCTAACCCGATGCACGGACGTGACCAGAAAGGTGCTGTGGCTTCACTGACTTCCGTCGCGAAACTGCCGTTCGCCTACGCCAAAGATGGTATCTCTTATACCTTCTCCATCGTGCCGAATGCGCTGGGCAAAGACGACAACGTACGTAAAGCTAACCTTGCTGGCCTGATGGATGGTTACTTCCACCATGAAGCCAACACCATTGAGGGCGGCCAGCACCTGAACGTTAACGTGATGAACCGCGAAATGTTGCTGGATGCGATGGATCATCCGGAGAAATATCCGCAGCTGACCATCCGTGTTTCAGGTTACGCAGTACGTTTTAACTCGCTGACTAAAGAGCAGCAACAGGATGTGATTACCCGTACTTTCACCAAGTCCCTGTAATTCATCCCGGTAATAAAAGGCTCCTGCGGGAGCCTTTTCTCCAGGTCGTTTTGCCAGCAGGCTTATCCAGGCTCGCTGGCAAAACCGACTTAAACCTCAGAGCACAACAAAGATTGTGCCGCCTGATTTCAGGCTAACCGGAGAACTCATCGCAATGTCAGCCATCGGTCGTATCCACTCCTTCGAATCCTGCGGCACTGTTGACGGCCCAGGCATCCGCTTTATTACCTTCTTCCAGGGCTGCCTGATGCGCTGCCTCTACTGCCACAATCGTGATACCTGGGATACCCACGGCGGTAAAGAGGTCACGGTTGAGGAGTTGATGAAAGATGTGCTGGCGTACCGGCACTTTATGAACGCCTCTGGCGGCGGTGTCACGGCATCCGGTGGTGAGGCTATCCTGCAGGCAGAGTTCGTGCGTGACTGGTTCCGCGCCTGTCGGGCCGAGGGAATAAATACCTGTCTGGATACCAATGGTTTTGTGCGTCGCTACGATCCGGTCATCGACGAGTTACTCGAAGTGACCGATCTGGTGATGCTCGACCTGAAACAAATCAATGACGATATTCATCAGATTCTGGTCGGCGTTTCCAACCACCGTACGCTGGATTTTGCCCACTATTTGCAGAAGAAAGGTATCCGCACCTGGATTCGTTTTGTGGTGGTTCCCGGCTATTCGGATGATGACGATTCAGTCCATCGGCTGGGGGAATTTACCAAAGACATGGATAACATTGAAAAGATCGAACTGTTGCCTTACCACGAATTAGGTAAGCATAAATGGATCGCCATGGGTGAAGAGTACAAACTGGAAGGGGTAAAACCGCCCACCAAAGAGACCATGGAACGGGTGAAGAATATTCTCACCGGTTATGGGCACCAGGTGATGTATTAAGTCATAGCGGCGCGGTAAATATCGCGCCGCCACAACGTATGCTTTAGGCGTGGGCCACCGGCGTGGCATGATGATCCGCCTTACGCAGCAGCATCACCAGATAAACCAGCGCGACCACCGCAATCATCACAAACAGCAGACGGTCAGAGTAACTTTGCATCAGCATCGCCGTCATGCCCGGCCCCACCAGGCTGCCAATGGTGTAGCTGAATAGCAGCGCCTGGTTCATTGCCACCAGTTCATGATGCGGGACAGATTCACACGCCCAGGACATCGCCACCGGATACAGCGTAAATCCAGCCAGACCCAACACGAACAACGCCGGAGCCATGGCGGCATCGCTCAGCATGGCAATCGCGCCCAGAACCACCACAAACACCTGAACACGCAGCACCAGCAGACGACCAAAACGATCGGCCAGACGGCCAACCGGCCACTGCCCCACAATGCCAGAACTCACCAGCAGCGCCATCCAGTAACCGACGGTCGCATCGCTCATGCCCTGATGGGCAAGATACAGCGGCATCAGGCCATAAAGTGAACCCAATACAATACCGGAAATAATGCAGCCGTTAATGCCAAGGCGGGAGCTGCGGCGACGCAACATTGGCCAGATGCGACCCGGTGAAGCGTCTTCGCTGGCAGCACCGGCATTGACGCGGACAAATACCACTGGCAGCACCGCACACAACACCAGCGCCGTGACCCACGGAATGACATGCAGCAGTTCGGTCGATACCCGGCTGACCAGCAGCTGTCCAGCCACGGTGCCAAGATAATAAATGATCATATACGCAGCCAGCAGCTGGCCGCGATTGCGCACCGTGCCGCTGCACAGCAAGGCGCTTTCAACCACCACCCACATCAGCGCACAGCCAACACCGGCGACAAAACGCAGCAAAGTCCAGCTGTAGAAACCATCCAGCATTACCATCCCTACCGTCGCAACGGCAAACAGCACCGTCGCCAGGTAGTAACAACGGTTAAAACCGTAATGCGTGATCAACCAGCCGGCGAGCAGAGTGCCCGCCAGGTTACCGGTATAATACGATGAACTGACCATCCCCACCTGCCAGGTCGGCAGTTGATCATGCGTCAGCCATAACGGCACCAGCGTATTAAGCACAGCAATAGACACCGTCAGAAGCAGCAAACCGCAAAGCAGCAGCAGGACGGGGCGCGACCAGGTTGACATAGGGATAAAAACCAAAGAATTGGAGAGAATTGCGCGCAGTTTGCCATTCGCTATTTTAAAGTCAATGTGCAAAAAAAAGCCGCCGCACATTTTGCTGCTGAACAATTTAATTTTTTTATCTTCAGTTAGTTAGAGTACGAAAGAACATTCTCAGCCGTTTGGCTATCTCTATGAATTTGCATATTTTTAGGCAACAGAGGCGGGATAGTATCGATAACGTTTATTTCTGATTAATCCGTGGCAAAGATTAAATCGCTTTGTACTTCAGAAATAAAAAAACCCGGCATAGCCGGGTTTTTAAAAGCAGCGGAAGATTAACCAATAAATTCAACGCCGCCCATATAAGGACGCAGAACTTCAGGCACTTCAATACGACCATCCGCCTGCTGGTAGTTTTCCAGCACCGCGACCAGCGTACGACCCACCGCCAGGCCAGAACCGTTCAGGGTATGGACCAGGCGCGGTTTCTTCTCTGTCTTACTGCGGCAACGTGCCTGCATACGACGCGCCTGGAAATCCCACATATTGGAGCAGGAGGAGATCTCACGGTAGGTATTCTGCGCCGGTAACCACACTTCGAGGTCATAGGTTTTGGTGGAACCAAAGCCCATATCACCGGTGCACAGCAGCACTTTACGGTATGGCAGATTCAGCAGTTGCAGCACTTTCTCGGCATGGCCGACCAGTTCTTCCAGCGCCTGCATGGAGGTCTCCGGTGCCACAATCTGCACCATCTCCACTTTGTCGAACTGGTGCATACGGATCAAACCACGCGTATCGCGACCATAAGAACCCGCTTCGGAGCGGAAACACGGCGTATGCGCAGTCAGTTTCAGCGGCAGGCTTTCTTCTTCGACGATTTCGTCGCGGACCAGGTTGGTCAGCGGCACTTCCGCCGTTGGGATCAGCGCGTAGTTGCTGCTGCCCGCTTCTTCATCCAGCGGTTTGGTATGGAACAGGTCTTCACCAAACTTCGGCAGCTGGCCGGTACCATACAGCGTGTCATGGTTCACCAGATAAGGGACATAAGTCTCAAGGTAACCGTGCTGCTGGGTATGCAAATCAAGCATAAACTGGCTCAGGGCGCGATGCAGACGGGCAATCTGACCCTGCATGACCACAAAACGTGAACCGGTCAGTTTCACCGCCGACGCGAAATCTAATCCTTTCGCCTGCTCACCCAGCTCCACGTGATCTTTGACCTGGAAATCAAACTGGCGTGGTTCACCCCAGCGCGCAACTTCGAGGTTTTCGGTGTCATCTTTACCCAGCGGGACTTCGTCTGCCGGCAGGTTTGGCAGTGCCAGCGCAAAATCACGGATTTCGTTCTGCAGGGCATCCAGTTCTGCTTTAGCGGCATCCAGGCGTTCGCCCAGCGCGTTCACTTCCAGACGCAGCGGCTCGATGTCTTCCCCACGGGCTTTGGCCTGACCGATGGATTTGGATCGGGAGTTACGCTCAGCCTGCAGATTTTCAGTTTCGACCTGCAATACTTTACGACGCTCTTCATGGGAGCGCAGCGTTTCCAAATCCAGTTTAAATCCCCGGCGTGCCAGTTTTTCTGCGACTGCGTCTGGCTCGTTACGCAGCAGATTGGGATCGAGCATGCTTATCCTGTGTAATTAAGGTTGATTGAACGAATGAAGGGATGCATCCCTCTGGAATGCATTGAATTCCTTGCTCACCTTACCGTAACGTCTTTAGGAGCGGTAGCGTTTTATCGGGCTATTTTGATCCTGTTCAGCCAGCCAGGCGAGTTTTTCGCCAATTTTCCCTTCAAGCCCGCGGTTGGTGGGATGATAGTAGCGTGTTTGTGCCATTTCCGGTGGGAAGTAAACTTCACCGGCGGCGAACGCATTCGGTTCGTCATGGGCGTAACGATACTCTTTACCCAGCCCCATCTCTTTCATCAGCTTGGTGGGTGCGTTGCGCAGATGCTCAGGAACATCATAATCAGGGAACTCACGCGCATCATGCATTGCCGCTTTGAAGGCGGTATAGACAGCATTACTTTTGGGCGCACTCGCCAGATACACAATAGCCTGAGCGATGGCCCGCTCACCTTCGGCTGGCCCTACGCGGGTAAAACAATCCCAGGCAGCAATCGCCACCTGCATCCCACGTGGATCGGCATTGCCGACATCCTCTGAGGCAATCGCCAGCAGACGACGCGCCACATACAGCGGATCGCCACCGGCGGTGATTATCCGTGCATACCAATACAATGCCGCATCCGGCGCGGAACCCCGTACCGACTTATGCAAGGCGGAAATCAGATCATAAAAGCGGTCACCTTTATTATCAAAGCGCGCCGCCCGCTCACCCGAGACCTCATTAAGTAGCTGTGGCGTCAGCTCGCGCTGGCCCTGAGCATTGATCTCCGCCATATCAGACATCATTTCCAGCGTGTTCAGCGCCCGACGCGCATCACCATTCACCAGCTCGGCAATCATGCGCCGGGTATTATCCGGCAACAAAATGTCGCTGTTGCCATAGCCACGTTCCTTGTCCTGCATTGCCTGCTGCAAAACCTGCTCAATATCCGCCGTGGTTAACGATTTCAGCAGATAGACACGCGCACGCGACAGCAGCGCCGAGTTCAGTTCAAACGAGGGGTTTTCCGTGGTGGCACCAATAAAGGTGATGGTGCCATCTTCGATATGCGGTAAAAACGCATCCTGCTGGCTTTTATTAAAGCGATGCACCTCATCCACAAACAGGATGGTACGACGACCGACCTGACGATTTTGTCGGGCACGTTCAATCGCTTCGCGAATCTCTTTCACCCCGGAGGTCACCGCGGAGATACGCTCGACATCGGCTTTGCCGTAATGACCGATAATCTCTGCCAGTGTCGTTTTCCCCGTCCCTGGTGGCCCCCACAGAATCATCGAATGCAGATGGCCCGCTTCAATCGCGCGCGGCAGCGGTTTACCGGGTGCCAGCAAATGTTGCTGACCGATGTATTGCTGCAACGTCACCGGCCGCATACGCGCGGCCAGTGGCTGAAATTCATTACTGGAGGAGAAATCCAGGGAAAGGTTACTCACCGTGACCTCACTGACGTTGATCGTCTACCGTTACCCCTTTAGGCGGCGTAAAGGTGAATTTGTCCGGGCTGATGGCACCATTGGTCTGGCTTTTCAGCTGATAGCTGCTGCGCTGGCCATCCTGCTCAATCGCGCTGAACTGATTGATGGTGCCTGACGGCGTGACCGTAATGGTGAATTGCTTGAGATTACCGTCGCTGCTTTTTGGCGTCAGCTCAAAATTATCGCCCTGCTGCTTAATGTTGTACTGCTTCCAGTCACTCGGCTGGTTGCGGGCAATCAGCATAAACGGTGTGTTGCTGGTGGCATTCTTCAGCCAGCTGGCGCTGACCTGCTCCACAAACGGATTGTAGAACCACAGCGTTTTACCATCGGAAATGATCACGCTCTCATCCGGGGCCGTCATATGCCAGTTAAACAGGCTGGGCCGCTTAACCCACAGCTCACCTTCGCCATCCTGCACATTCGCACCGCTACCATCGGTGACTTTCTGGCTAAAACTGGCATGGAAGCTGCTCACTTTATTCAGACGCTGCTGTAAATCACTGGACGCATCCGCCAGCACGGAAGCAGAAAGAAAAGAGGCCAGCAGACCACAGGCAATAACGTGTAATTTCATCTGATTCGATTCCTTATTCATTGTTTCCCGACACTTACTGCATAAAACGTAGTTGCCGCACTGTCTGTTCGACAGGAGAAAAAGCCGAAAACTCCCGTTGATATGGGGATCGACTGCCAGATAAACAATGGGCCAGTAAATACTGGCCCGGGATTAACGGTGGTACTGCACCAGGTTACATCTCATGCGGTGGTGGCGACAGCACCTCACGGTTACCGTTATGTCCAGGTTCGGACACAATGCCCTGCGCTTCCATCTGTTCGATAATACGCGCAGCACGGTTATAACCGATACGGAACTGACGCTGCACACCCGAGATCGAGGCACGGCGTTTCTCCACCACAAAAGCCACCGCCTGATCGAACAGCGGATCCAGCTCTTCGTCGCCTTCCAGACCAGCTCCACCACCTTCACTCTCTTCGCCCGCGGTAATGCTATCGATATACTGCGGTCGTCCACGCGCTTTCCAGTCCTGCACCACGGCATGCACTTCCTGGTCGCGCACAAACGCGCCATGGACACGCATCGGCAGTGATGAGTTAGGTGGCATATACAGCATGTCACCCATCCCCAGCAGCGATTCCGCTCCACCCTGGTCGAGGATGGTACGCGAGTCGATTTTACTCGATACGGTAAAGGCGATACGTGTCGGGATGTTAGCTTTGATTAACCCGGTAATCACATCCACCGACGGACGCTGGGTTGCCAGCACTAAGTGGATGCCTGCCGCACGCGCTTTCTGCGCCAGACGGGCAATCAGTTCTTCCACTTTCTTGCCCACCGCCATCATCAGGTCAGCAAATTCATCGACCATCACCACGATGTAAGGCAGTTTTTCCAGAACCGGAGGCGTGATATCCATGCTGTCGCCCGGTTTCCAGAACGGATCGGGAATCGGACGCCCCATCGCTTCCGCCTGCTCGACTTTTTCGTTGTAACCGGCCAGGTTACGCACGCCAAGCGCCGACATCAGCTTATAACGCCGTTCCATCTCACCCACACTCCAGCGCAGCGCATTGGCGGCGTCTTTCATGTCGGTGACTACTTCCGTCAGCAGATGCGGAATGCCTTCGTATACGGAAAGCTCCAGCATTTTCGGGTCGATCATGATAAAGCGCACTTCTTCCGGCGTGGCTTTATACAGCATGCTGATGATCATGGCGTTAACGCCGACGGATTTACCCGAACCGGTGGTACCGGCTACCAGTAAATGCGGCATTTTAGCCAGGTCGGCCACCACCGGCTGACCGGCAATGTCTTTCCCCAGCACCACGGCCAGCGGCGAAGGATTGTCGCGGAATTTGGCACAATCCAGCACTTCGCGCAGATAAACCGTCTGACGATGTTTGTTCGGCAGTTCCAGACCGACATAAGGCTTACCTGGAATCACTTCCACCACACGCACTGCCACAGCGGAAAGCGAACGGGCCAGATCGCGCGACAGGTTGGAGATACGCGCGGCTTTAACGCCCGGTGCCAGATCCAGTTCAAAACGGGTGATGACCGGACCCGGAGAGATCCCCACAACTTCCGCTTTGACGCGATAATCCGCCAGACGGGCTTCCACCAGACGCGCCGTCTGCTCCAGCGCAAACATATCTACCGGCTCCTCTTCCGCTGGCGGCTGCGTCAGCAGATCGAGGGTCGGCAGCGGCGTGGAAGGACGCTCCAGCGGCTGTTCATGACGAACCAGGAACGGATGGAACAGGCTATCCTGCACCGGTTTCGCGCGAGGTTCTTCCACAGTGGGTTCAGGTTCAGCAGCGGACCACGGGCTGCTTTCCTCATCAAAGGAAGTCTCCACCTGCGGCTGCGGCGCAACCGGTTGTTGCCACTGTGCGGGAGCAGGAACTTCAGGTTCCGGCGTCGCCGCGATGGTGAACAACGGCTCAGTTGGGCTGTCATCCACCAGATCTTTCATCGGTGAGAAATCAAACGCTGACGAGGTATCGAGGTTAAATACCGGTCCGTCATCAGGCTCAGCGGCTTTTTCTTCCCCGTAACGCTGTTGCTGCTGCTCAGCAAACTGACGCGCCAGCTGTGCCTGTTGCAACGCTTCTTCGTCTTCCGCTGCGGCTTCCGTGTGCCAGCTTTCGCCATAACGTTGCTGTTGCTGTGACTGGAAAGCATCACGCAACTGCGCCTGCTGCAAAGCTTCGGCATCATCAGCCGCAAGCTGATCCAGCGCAGGTGACGACACCGGCTGCTCTGTCTCTCTGGCTTTCTCTTCCGCCATCCGTTGCGACGGCAGTTTGATACCATAGGATGCCAGTTCACGTCGTGTCGGCAGTTTCACCGGATTCGGACGTGGCAGTTCCGGGCCAATACCCTGTTTAACCTGCGGATTGTAATCACGTTCCGGTACCACATCGAACGCTGGCATGTAAGGCGCACTGGATGATGCGGCTTTTACCGTGCCGGCGGCCAGGGCGACGCTGGCGGTGGTGTTCAGCGCTGACGGGGCCTGCGCAGCATCCTGCCAGTTACCCATCTGCGGACCATCGTCGTCATCCACCGGGGAGAATGCGGGTGCCTCAGCGGGAACCTCAAACCGATACAACGGCGGCTGAGGTGCTGCGACGGGCACTGTCGGAGCAGGCTGCGTCGGCTGCGCGGGTTGAGTCACAGGCTGCGGCGCAGCTGTTTCTGCTGGCTGGAGCGGAGCCGCTGGCGCGACCTGCGGTTCCTGCAAAGCGGCTTCACTGCTCACGGCAATGGCGGCAGCCGTCGCGGCACTGGCTTTCACCAGCAACGGATCATCCTGCACATCGGCCAGTGGCGCTTCATTCACCTTACGGGGTTTAGCCAGCAGCACATCATCATCGTCGGACGCAGCGGCACGCAGCGGCGGAACAGCGTCATCCGCCTGCTGATGCTCATCTTCGTCCTCATACTCATCTTCTTCCTGCCAGGGTTCATCGTGACGGGAGCGGTTGCTGGCAAATGTCAGCACCCCCATCACCACGCCACCAATTCTTTCGGCAATCGTCAGCCATGACCATCCGGTATAGAGCGTGATACCCGCAGCCCACACGCACAGCAGCGTTAAGGTGCCGCCTGCCGAGCTGAACCAGGGGGCCATGGCGTTACTGATCAGACTGCCGATCACGCCACCGGAGGCGAAATACCAGATATCGTCAGCATTCAGCGCCGCCAGACCACAGGTGGTGACCACCAGCGCCAGCACGCCAATCAGACGTAGCCCAACGGCAAAGTAGTCGATGTAGTCGTGGCGATCGCGCTGGCGGAAGGTTATCCAGCATAAGCCGATGATCACCGGAGGAATGGCATAGGCCATCACGCCGAAGATAAACAGCAAGGTATCAGCCAGCCATGCCCCCACGCTGCCACCCAAATTATGGATAGGCTCGTGCCAGGCCGTCTGCGACCAACTGGGATCGGAAGGGTTAAAACTGACCAAAGAAACCATCAGATAGATGGCGAACAAGGCCACAAGGATGAGCAACGCTTCAAGCAGCCGACGTCCGCTGCTCAGCGGTTGTAATGAAACGTCTTTGTCTTCTGTATATTCCTGGCTCAAGAGAACTCTCCAGGTGCCTGTAAATTAAGAAGGCAACAGCGTCGGGCACGCCCGACGCTGGTCCTGTATGAATTCACAGGAGTGTACCGAAATCCTGCAAGTTTTGCACCTGCCCTGCGTTAACGGGTTTTGATCACCAGACGATTGCTCTGTTTGACCTCTTCCATTACCACATAGGTGCGGGTGTCGTTCACGCCTGGCAGGCGCAGCAAGGTTTCGCCCAGCAGTTTACGATAGGCTGACATATCCGGCACACGGGTTTTCAGCAGATAGTCAAAGTCACCGGAAACGAGGTGACACTCTTGAGTTTCCTCAAGTTTTTGCACAGCGGCGTTAAATTGCTCAAACACATCGGGCGCGCCACGATTCAGAGTAATCTCAACAAACACCAGCAGTGAAGCATCGAGATAATGCGGGTTGAGCTGTGCAGTGTAACCAAGAATGAAACCCTGTCGTTCCAGGCGGCGAACACGCTCAAGACACGGCGTCGGCGATAAACCAACACGTTTCGAAAGCTCAACATTGGAAATACGACCATCCTTTTGCAATTCGTTGAGGATGTTGCGGTCGATTCGGTCCAGATCTTTTCCGGGGCGCTTCTTATTGTCTACCATTATTATTATCTCTCTTAATTCCTTCCCTTAACCTGCCACACCCTGAAAACGTTCATTGTTCAGGGCCTTACTCGAAGTGAAGACCATAAGCCTGTGCAGTAATGCGACCATCCGTATGACGCATGTTGTCTGTCCACATCATGCGTCATTACCAATGTCAGGCTGAGTTTATTTGGCGAAACAAACCAAAACAGGCATGAAATTCTGTTTCGAATCGCTAAATCTTCTCTGCTTCTGATAATGTTTTCGCAAATGCGCAGGCGATTGTCAAAGTAAAACATCCAAATTCAGTACAAGATGCCATACAGAGTGCTGGGTTCCTGTTTTCTAATGAGATTTTTTATACAGCTGCACCACTAATTACCGAGCATTGCCCCCTTTTGGCGCAATCGGCGTGCAGAATCACCACTCATCGTCTACGCCGCTTGCAGCGATTGTTAACAAAATCGCTCAAGACTTTTTTTGCGCCGGTAATTTCCCTACAATCATTCGCTATGTTGTCAGACAAGAAACTGAGGAACACATGAGTACGGCCAAACACAGTAAGCTGCTCATTCTGGGCTCCGGCCCTGCCGGTTACACGGCGGCAGTCTATGCCGCACGCGCCAACCTGAATCCGGTCTTGATTACCGGTCTGGAAAAAGGTGGTCAGCTCACCACCACCACTGAAGTGGAAAACTGGCCGGGCGACCCGCACGATCTGACAGGTCCATCACTGATGGAACGTATGCATGAGCATGCGGAGAAGTTCAACACCGAGATCATTTTCGATCATATCCACACCGTTGATTTGCAGAACCGTCCGTTTCGCCTGACCGGTGACAGCGGCGAATACACCGCCGACGCACTGATCATCGCCACCGGTGCTTCTGCCCGTTACCTTGGCCTGCCTTCTGAAGAAGCGTTTAAAGGCAAAGGCGTATCGGCCTGCGCCACCTGTGACGGTTTCTTCTACCGCAACCAGAAAGTCGCGGTGATTGGCGGGGGTAACACCGCCGTGGAAGAAGCGCTGTACCTGGCGAATATCGCTGCTGAAGTTCACCTGATTCACCGCCGTGACAACTTCCGCGCCGAGAAGATCCTTATCGATCGTCTGATGGAAAAAGTGCGCAACGGCAATATCGTGTTGCATACCGATCGCACCCTGGATGAAGTGGTGGGTGATCAGATGGGTGTGACCGGTCTGAAATTGCTGTCAACCAAAGGCGAAGAGCCAGAGTCGCTGGAGGTTGCCGGTCTGTTCGTCGCCATCGGCCATAGCCCTAACACGGCAATCTTCGAAGGTCAGCTGGCGCTGGAAAATGGTTACATCAAAGTTCAGTCTGGCCTGCATGGCAACGCCACCCAGACCAGCGTCCCTGGCGTGTTTGCCGCCGGTGACGTGATGGACCATATCTATCGTCAGGCAATCACCTCTGCCGGTACCGGTTGTATGGCGGCGCTGGATGCTGAACGTTACCTGGATGGTCTGGTTAAAAACGATAAGTAAGTTGTTAATAACCTGATCATATTTACTGAAGGCGACCTGTTTTGGTCGCCTTTTTTATTACCTGCGTGCTACAGTTCATGCGCCTGACCTTGCAGAGGTTTTCCCCTCTCCACGGCTTCTCATCTGGATCATCGAACGGCTTCGCATGAACAAATCGCGGCAACAGGAACTTATCCGCTGGCTTCGCCAGCAACGTCATCACGGTGCACGCAGTCTGCGTCTGGTTTCTCTGCTGGGCTTTGCCAGCGCCGTGGTGATCATTGCCCAGGCATGGCTGCTCGCCACGCTGCTACAGGCGCTGATTATCACCCATCAACCCCGCGCTGAACTTATCAGCCAGTTTGCCCTGCTGCTGCTGTGCTTTGTACTGCGCGCCGGACTGAACTATGGCCGCGAAATGGCCGGACAGCGGGCGGGGATGGCGATTCGCCGGGCGCTGCGGCAGCAGGTGCTGGACCGGCTGAATGCCCTCGGACCGGCCTGGATTCAGGGTAAACCTGCCGGCAGCTGGGCGACGCTACTGCTGGAGCAGATTGAGGAGATGCAGGAATATTACGCCCGCTATCTGCCGCAAATGTCGCTGGCGGTTTTTATTCCCTGCGCCATTCTGGTGGCGATTTTCCCGATTAACTGGGCAGCCGGATTGATTTTGCTGGTCACCGCCCCGCTCATTCCGCTGTTTATGGCGATGGTCGGTATGGGCGCTGCCGATGCCAACCGACGTAATTTCCTCGCACTGGCCAGACTCAGCGGGGATTTTTACGATCGCCTGCGTGGCCGCGAAACGCTGCGCCTGTTTGATCGCGCCAGTGCCGAACAACAGGCCATCAGCCGTACCACCACCGATTTTCGTCAGCGCACCATGGAAGTGTTACGTCTGGCCTTTCTCTCGTCAGCGGTGCTGGAGTTTTTCGCTTCACTGGCGATTGCCGTGGTGGCGGTGTATTTCGGCTTCTCCTACCTTGGCGAGCTGAATTTTGGTCATTACCACAGCGGCGTCACGTTGTTTGCCGGTTTCCTTGCGTTAATCCTCGCCCCGGAGTTCTTCCAGCCGCTGCGTGATTTAGGCACCTTTTACCATGCCAAAGCCCAGGCCGTAGGCGGCGCAGATGCACTGGATCGTTTTCTGCAGGACAGCCCCGACGCCCCCACTTCAACGGGTGTCACTGCCACGTTTTCCGCCCCTCTTCAGTTAGAAGCCCGCGATCTGGTGGTGATGACCGCCCGCGACGAAGCGCTATCTCAGCCGCTGACCTTTAGCCTCGCAGCAGGAAAACGCGTGGCGCTGGTTGGACAAAGTGGCGCGGGCAAAACTGCCCTGATGAATGTGTTGCTCGGCTTCCTGCCTTATACGGGATCGCTGAAAATCAACGGTACAGAGTTGCGTGATATCGATCGTTCCAGCTGGCAGCAACAACTGGCCTGGGTGGGGCAAAACCCGCACTTACCTGCTACTACTTTGCGTGAAAACGTGTTGATGGGACGTAGCGTCGCCGAGGCAGAGCTGGAACGCGCACTGAATGATGCAGGCGTCGCGGAATTTCTGCCTCGACTGCCCCAGGGGCTGGATACGCCTCTCGGTGATAGCGCGACGGGCTTATCCGTCGGCCAGGCCCAGCGCGTGGCGGTGGCCCGTGCGCTGCTGAAACCGGCGCAACTGCTGTTGCTGGATGAGCCGGGGTCGGGACTGGATAGCCAGAGCGAACAACGGGTGATGGCGGCACTGAAACAGGCCGCGACACGACAAACCACCCTGATGATTACCCATCAGCTCAGCGACCTCGCCAGCTGGGATGAAATCTGGGTGATGCAAAACGGTCAGTTGGTGCAGCAAGGTCACTGGCAACAGCTGCATCAGCAGGAAGGTCCATTACGCGAGATGGTGCAGCATCGTCAGAAGGAGATTGCCTGATGCATAGCCTGATGCCTTTTTTACGTTTGTGGCGACGTCATCCATGGCGTCTTGGCCTGGGAATGGTGCTGGCGATTGCCACTCTGCTGGCGAGCATTGGTTTGCTGACCCTGTCCGGCTGGTTCCTGGCTGCCTCTTCGGTGGCGGGCGTTGCCGGTCTGTACAGCTTCAACTACATGTTACCCGCCGCCGGAGTACGAGGCGCAGCGATCATTCGCACCGCAGCGCGTTATTTCGAACGTCTGGTCAGCCACGATGCCACCTTCCGCGTGCTGCAACATTTACGCGTCTTCACCTTCAGCAAATTAATCGCGCTGGCCCCACAACAGCTGGCGCAATTTCGCCAGGGAGACCTGCTCAACCGTTTTGTTGGCGATGTCGATACGCTCGATCACCTTTATTTGCGCGTGATCTCACCGCTGGTGGGGGCTGCTATGGTGATCGTTGCTGTGACCCTCGGCTTAGCCTGGCTGGATGTACCGCTGGCGCTATTGCTCGGCGGCATCATGCTGGCAACGTTGTTAGTGATGCCGCCGCTATTCTGGCGTTTTGGCGCCAGCGCGGGCCAGCAGATCGCGCAGCATCAGGCTAACTGGCGTTTACAACTGACGAACTGGCTCACCGGACTGGCTGAACTGCAAATCTACGGCGCGGCCCCGCGCTGGCGGGCACAGCTTGATAGTGAGGAGATCGACTGGCAACAGGCCCAGCGCAAGCAACATCGTTTGCAGGCTGTGGCGCAAAGTCTGTTGTTACTGATTACCGGTGTCACCGTGACGTTGCTGCTGTGGATTGCGGCTGCCGGTGTCGGCGGGGACAGCGCCCCTGGGGCATTTATCGCCCTGTTCGTCTTTTGTGGCCTGGCGGCGTTTGAAGCGCTGGCTCCGGTTGCCGGGGCATTTTTACCGCTCACGCAGGTCACCAGCGCGGCACAACGGGTGCAGGAAATTATCGATCAACCACCCGCTATCCGTTTTCCAGCGGCCAGGGTCAACACGCCAGCGGGCATTAGCCTGACGCTGGAAAATATTCAGTTCAGCTACCCGCAGCGTCCGGAAGCCGTGCTGCATAACTTTTCCCTGAACCTTCAGACGGGTGAACACCTGGCGTTGCTTGGGCCAACCGGCTGCGGCAAATCCAGCCTGCTGGCATTGATCACCCGCGGCTGGGAGGCGCAGCAAGGTAGCATCGCGCTGAACGGGATCCCGCTGGCGAACTGGGACGAAACCTCGCTGCGCCAGCGCATCAGCGTCGTCACGCAGCGGGTACATCTGTTCAGTCAGACGTTACGAGATAACCTGCTGCTGGCCTGCCCCACCGCCAGTGATCAAGCACTTACCGCAGCCCTGCATCGGGTGGGGTTAAGTCATCTGGCTGAACACAACGAAGGGTTGAATGCCTGGATGGGTGAAGGTGGTCGTCCCCTTTCCGGTGGCGAGATGCGCCGTCTGGCGATTGCACGGGCCTTGCTGCACGGTGGAGACCTCTGGCTGCTTGATGAGCCAACCGAAGGGTTGGATGCCACCACCGAGCAGCAAATTCTGACGCTGTTGCAACATGTCACTCAGGGGAAAACGCTGATTATGGTGACGCATCGCCTGAGTGGGCTGGCGCAAATGGACCGCATTTGTGTGATGGATCAGGGACAGATTATTGAATCTGGCTCTCATGACGAATTAATCTCAAAAGAAGGACGTTACTGGCGTTTCCACCAACGCTTTGCGCTATAGTCTTAGCGAACTGCCGTAAGGGTAATTAACGCAATGAGACTGGTACAACTGTCACGCGATTCGCTGCATTTTCCGCCCCCGGAAATGGCGCTACGTGAGCCGAACGGCTTGCTGGCGATGGGCGGAGATCTTTCCCCTGCCCGTTTGATGAATGCGTACCAGCGTGGCATTTTTCCCTGGTTCTCACCGGGCGATCCGATTCTCTGGTGGTCGCCCGATCCCCGCGCCGTTATGTTGCCGGAATCTTTCCATCTCAGCCGTAGCATGGCGCGTTTTCACCGTAGCTCCCCCTATCGCGTCACCATGAATCAGGCGTTCGCTCAGGTACTGGAAGGATGCGCCAGCCATCGTCAGGAAGGCACCTGGATCACTTTCGAGGTGAAGCGTGCCTGGCTGCGCTTGTATGAACTGGGCCATGCTCATTCGGTTGAGGTATGGCAAGATCAGCGGCTGGTCGGGGGATTATATGGCCTGGCACTGGGCCAGATTTTTTGTGGTGAATCGATGTTCAGCCGTGAAGAAAATGCCTCTAAAACCGCGCTGTGGGTCTTCAGTCAGCACTTTCTCGGCCACAACGGACGTTTGATTGATTGCCAGGTACTCAATCCCCATACGGCCTCTTTAGGCGCAGTCGAAATTCCGCGTGTCGATTATTTGCAATATGTACAAACACTGGCGTGGCAACCGGTTTTACCCGGTTGCTGGCAAACACAAACCCTTTTTTGACGGCCCGCGCAGATGTTTTGCACACAATACGCGGCAAAAGTGATATAATAAGCGAGTTTGGTATGTCGTCCGCGCTTCGCTGTGGCGAGCCGGAATTGCCAGGCTGGGAAAGTGACTGTTTTCCCGAAGCTGTTTCAGTTGTGCGCCCGATGCCGATTGCTACAGATTCTTAGCCCGCTAATCCCCCGCAGACGTCAAAAACACCCGAATTTAATCCGTAATGCACGCGCATTGGCGCGACGCACGGCGAAGTGTTGGCAAAATCACCAACGTTTCTTTACATAAATCATGGAATTCGGCATTATCTTGCCGGTTCAACAGTTTGGTAGTTCACCCAGAGGATTCGATGGCCAAAGAAGACAATATTGAAATGCAAGGTACCGTACTGGATACGTTACCTAACACCATGTTCCGCGTAGAACTTGAAAACGGGCACGTGGTTACCGCTCATATCTCCGGTAAAATGCGCAAAAACTACATCCGCATCCTGACGGGCGACAAAGTGACTGTCGAGTTGACCCCGTACGACCTGAGCAAAGGCCGCATTGTCTTCCGTAGTCGCTAAGACGCTACTCATCTCACGCGTTTTCTGAACGCGATAAAAGGCCGGATTCGCATCCGGCCTTTTTCATTTGGTAACGATAAAAAAACCCCGGTGCAATGCACCAGGGTTTCTAAGACTATGCAAAGGGTTTAACCACAACCTGATTAATGCACAGTCCCTTCGGTTTTACGTTTTTCCGCACTGAGGAAATGGTAGGTCAGCTGGTTTTTCTCTTTATCCAGCGCGACGGACACTGAGCCCCCATCCACCAGCGAACCAAACAGCAGTTCGTTGGCGAGCGGTTTTTTCAGGTTTTCCTGCACGGTACGCGCCATCGGACGCGCGCCCATCGCTTTGTCATACCCTTTCTCAGCCAGCCAGTCACGCGCATCATCGCTAACTTCCAGCGACACGCCTTTCGCATCCAGCTGTGCCTGCAACTCGACAATAAATTTATCCACCACCTGATGAATCACCTCAGCAGACAGGTGACGGAACCAGATAATGTTGTCGAGACGGTTACGGAACTCCGGCGTAAAGATTTTTTTGATCTCTTCCATCGCGTCGGTGCTGTTGTCCTGTTGAATCAGGCCAATCGACTTACGTTCAGTCTCACGCACACCGGCGTTAGTGGTCATCACCAGCACCACGTTTCGGAAATCCGCTTTACGGCCGTTGTTATCCGTCAGCATGCCGTTGTCCATCACCTGCAGCAGCAGGTTGAACACATCCGGGTGCGCTTTCTCGATTTCATCAAGCAATACCACGGCGTGCGGATGTTTGATCACCGCATCGGTGAGCAAGCCACCCTGGTCAAAGCCCACATACCCCGGAGGCGCACCGATCAGACGGCTCACCGTATGACGTTCCATATATTCAGACATATCAAAACGCAGCAACTCAATGCCCAGCGCTTTCGCCAGCTGCACCGTCACTTCGGTTTTACCGACACCGGTTGGACCAGCAAACAGGAAAGAACCGACCGGTTTACGATCCTGGCCGAGGCCTGCACGGCTCATCTTGATGGCTTCAGTCAGAGCTTCAATCGCATTGTCCTGACCAAACACCAGCATTTTCAGACGATCGCCGAGGTTTTTCAGCGTATCGCGATCGGTCGCCGAAACGCTTTGTTCCGGAATACGAGCGATACGTGCCACCACCGTTTCGATGTCAGACACATTGACGGTTTTTTTACGCTTGCTGGCTGGAACCAGACGCGCACGCGCACCGGCTTCATCAATCACATCAATCGCCTTATCGGGCAGATGACGATCGTTGATGTATTTCACCGCCAGCTCCACCGCCGCACGTACCGCTTTGGCGGTGTAACGGACATCATGGTGCGCTTCGTATTTCGGTTTCAGACCATTGAGGATCTGCACCGTTTCTTCCACCGACGGTTCAGTAATGTCGATTTTCTGGAAACGACGCGCCAGCGCCCGGTCTTTCTCGAAGATATTGCTAAATTCCTGATAGGTTGTGGAACCCATCACGCGGATTTTACCGCTGGAAAGCAATGGTTTAATCAGGTTTGCCGCATCCACCTGGCCACCCGACGCCGCACCCGCACCGATAATGGTGTGGATTTCGTCGATGAACAGAATGCTGCTGTTATCCTGCTCCAGCTGTTTCAGCAGCGCTTTGAAACGTTTTTCAAAGTCACCACGGTACTTGGTGCCTGCCAGCAGCGAACCGATATCCAGCGAGTAGATGGTGCAATCCTTCATCACTTCCGGCACATCACCCTGCACAATACGCCAGGCGAGGCCTTCTGCGATGGCGGTCTTACCGACGCCCGATTCACCCACCAGCAGCGGGTTATTCTTACGGCGACGGCACAAGACCTGAATGGCACGCTCCAGCTCTTTCTCGCGACCGATCAACGGGTCGATCCCGCCGACGCGAGCAAGCTGATTAAGATTGGTGGTGAAGTTTTCCATACGTTCCTCCCCGCCTGCCTGCTCTTCGTTAACCGGATTTTCCGTATTCTGTGCCTGACCAGGCTCGTCTTTACGCGTACCGTGGGAGATAAAGTTCACCACATCGAGGCGGCTCACTTCATGTTTGCGCAACAGGTAAGCCGCTTGCGACTCCTGCTCGCTGAAGATGGCGACCAGCACGTTCGCGCCAGAAACTTCACTGCGCCCGGATGACTGGACATGGAAAACCGCACGTTGTAACACACGCTGGAAGCTGAGCGTCGGTTGGGTATCACGCTCCTCTTCACTGGTGGGCAACACCGGTGTGGTTTGTTCGATGAAGGCTTCGAGTTCCTGCCGCAGAGCCACTATATCCACCGTACAGGCTTCCAGTGCCTCTCTGGCCGACGGGTTGCTGAGCAGAGCCAGCAACAGATGCTCGACGGTCATAAACTCATGACGGTGCTCACGCGCTCTGGCGAAAGCCATGTTTAAACTGAGTTCCAGTTCTTGATTGAGCATTAGGCACCTCCCCCAATTATCGCTCTGACGACCTTTCTCCTATATGGAGACGGTTTCAGGCTTTTTCCAGCGTACACAGCAACGGATGTTCATTATCTCGTGCGTAATTGTTCACCTGGGCAACTTTGGTTTCCGCCACTTCTGCAGTAAATACACCACAGATTGCCTTTCCCTGGTAGTGAACTTTCAACATCAGTTGCGTTGCACGTTCAACATCATAAGAAAAGAACTTTTGCAGAACGTCAATAACAAATTCCATAGGTGTATAATCGTCATTATTCAGAATGACTTTATACATCGAAGGCGGCTTTAACCCTTCGCGTACTTTGTCTTCGGCCAGATGTTCAAAATTAAGCCAGTCGTTTGTGTTTGCCATAATGTTCCGTCGAAATTCTGCGTTACGGTTGCGCGCAATTCTGCGCCCACACCTAAAGTTTAACATGCCTGTCAAGCCACTTTTCCCTCATGAAAAATTGGACCTGAAAGCGCATGCGCGACCTGTATCACAAAATTTGCAATAGCGTTAACTGCCTCAAATTTTGATGAATTTCCCCCTGCGCGCTCGGGTCGTTTGCTTGACGATAAGGACCGTTTCTCTACATTCTACTTACACAAGCTGATTGAGTTTTAAACAAGCTCGACTCACAGCTTCAATGACCTCACCTACTTATCAAAATGTCTTGCGAGGGAAGTAAAAGCATGGAGACGGGTACTGTTAAATGGTTCAACAACGCCAAAGGCTTCGGTTTTATCTGTCCGATTGGCGGCGGCGACGATATCTTCGCACACTACTCCACGATTCAGATGGAGGGATACAGAACGCTGAAAGCCGGCCAGCAGGTTCAGTTCGATGTCCATGAAGGGCCAAAAGGCAACCATGCCAGTTTGATCGTGCCGGTGGAAACATCGGTCCAGGCATAGCCCTGCGCCTCTTCATCCATTCTGACCACTCCCGAAAAAAAAATGCCAGCCAGTGATGCTGGCATTTTTCTTTTGAGAATTTTACGTCCTTTGGCGGCAAGATTTTTCTATAAAATCAATCGGCCTTACCACGCCCCAGCCACATCACCCGCGAGAACAACGTATCCAGCAGCGGCGGAACCGCCTCTGGCCCGCGTTCAGCAGCGGCCAGGGCTATGGCAATCGCCAGTTCCGGCTTCGAACTGTGATGAATGGCTTTGGTTATAATACGCCTGGCATTCATCGGTACGTTTAACGGCAGGTGCGCCATCTGATGATAGACATCACTAAATCCCTGCTTATAGAAGAAATTCTCAATATCCAGCGCGGGTAATTGTGTCAGATGATCGTTTTCATGTTCGTGCGGCTGTAACTGGCTACGCGCGGTGGCGGCATACTTCTTACCAGCATCGTCGCCGTCAGTCAGCACATGCCAGGCGATGCCCATACGCCGGGCGAATTTCAGCAGCGGTTTCAGTCCCGACTGGGCAAACTCAATCACTTTGACGCCTTCCGCCGCAAAGTGATGACCACGCTGACGCGCCAGTTCGTTAATGATCCACACTTCGGTTTCCCCTTCCACCAGTAACCAGCAGCGCGCAAACAGAGCCGACGGACGATTGACGCGAATGTGGAAACCAATGCGGCGGCTCTCCTCGGCGCTTAATCCTTCCGGACCAATGCGCCAGGCGGCGACCCGGCTCGGCTCACGCACCAGACGACACACATGCTCCACCGGCACCTGCGACAGCAGCTCACCCGAGTTGGTGGTGGCAATTTTTTGTACCGGCATCAGATCCAGCAAATTCCACGCCACCGCCAGCATGATGGGATGCAGACGGGTTTCCGGGTCTTCCACCAGCAACAGCGGCCGCGCACCCGGCGGCAAAGGGGCGTTACCGTGCGCCTGAATCAGCAGAGAAAACATACGCAGCAAAATCACCTGACGGCTACGTGATTCGGTACCGGCGATAAGATGATTGAGCTGATCCAGCGATCGCCAGCCCTCGCCGCCGTCCCGGACTTCCGGTGCCACCCGCGCCACACTACCCCCCGGTTGCTGCACCAGAAAATAGTGTTCCAGCAATTGCTGCATGGTGTGCAGCCCCTGGCGTAGCAATTCATCACTGAGCATTTGTGGCCGCGCGACCAAATCGCGCGTCAGTTTGTCCACTTCCAGCGCCAGTTCACTCATGGTGCTGGCACGCCGCGCCGGATCGTTTTCTGTCTGACGCGCCCGCCGGCTAAAACGGGCATCACGCACGCGCAACACCGGGTACCAGGTGCGCAAATGGGCCAGCGCCTGTGCCGTCCCTTCCAGCGGCAGCACGTCACCCCGGGCATCGATAAAGCGGTGGGTGGTTTTTACCCCCTGCTCCCTGCGCTTGCCGCGTGCGCTGAAGCTGACGTAACGCCCGGCGTTATCCCGCTGCCAGAAAGGCTCCAGTAAGGGTTCGTCTTCATGATTTTCGGCACGAAAGCGGAACACCAGCTGAAGCTGATGCATACGCGCGTCAAGATCACCGGGGGGAAAGTGGAAATCATGTTCGGTGAATAAATAGGATTCGGTCGCGGGTGCCAGCAGTAACGTGAGCGCATCGAGCAGGCTCGATTTACCCCAGGCATTTTCCCCGATCAGCAGATTGGTGTTGGTCAGCGGTAGCGAGAGCTGATTAATCCCACGAAAACCGTGAATATCGATATGTTCCAGAATCATCGCAGCGTTCTTCCTCTTCTTTGCCTGAGCATGGTCGCCCGCGTTAGGTTGGTCAAGTTATCTGGCGGGGAAAAGGTTTACACTTCAGATGTTTTTGGTTAGCGTGACGCCTCTTTTTTCAGGGACGAACTGCCTCATGATGTATACCGGACTGATCATTATCCTGCTGCCGCTGATTATCGGCTGGTTGCTGCCGTTCCATAGCCCGCGTTTGCTGAAGTCGGTCAACCGTCTGCTCGGTAATATCGTTTACCTGATTCTGTTTTTTATGGGGATCAGCCTGGCGTTTCTCGACAACCTCGGCAGCAATCTGCTGACCATCTTCCACACCGCGTTGATCAGCATGTTGTGTATTCTCGCCTGCTCGCTGGGTGCGCTGTGGCTGCTGGAAAAGCGCTCGCCGTGGCAACACAACCATCGCCCACAAACGCTGCCTTCCCGCTGGCAGATGGCGCTGGAATCGGTGAAGCTGTGCGCGACCGTCGCGGCCGGTTTTCTGCTGGGCCTGACCCATGCCTCGCCATTGCGACACGCCTCTACCGCCAGCGAGTACGCGCTGATCCTGATGCTATTTCTGGTGGGCATTCAGTTACGTGGCAGCGGCATGACACTGCGCCAGGTGATGCTGAATCGCCGGGGCATGCTGGTGGCGGCGGTCTCACTGATGAGCGCGCTGGCAGGCGGCGCACTGGCTGCCACGCTGCTCGGTCTGCCGCTGAAAACCGGGCTGGCACTGGCGAGCGGTTTCGGCTGGTACTCTCTCTCCGGCATCCTGATGACGGAAGCCTTCGGCCCGGTGATGGGCAGCGCAGCTTTCTTCAATGATCTGCTGCGTGAATTATTTGCCATCATGCTGATCCCGCTGCTGGTCACCCGCCATCGCTGTACCGCATTGGGGCTGAGCGGCGCCACCTCGATGGATTTTACTCTGCCGATTCTGCAACGCGCAGGCGGGATGGAAATTGTCCCGGCCGCGATTGTGCATGGCTTTATCATGAGCCTGCTGGCACCGATTCTGATCGCCCTGTTCTCAGCCTGATCCCTCCCCCAGTGGCGTAGCGCATTTTTTCACGGCTACGCCCGAATTCCTTCGTCTACCCTTTCTCACTGACGTTAAATTCCCGGAAAGGAGTGTTCGATGAAGCAAACTGTTGCGGCGCTGCTGGCAAAAACGCTGGAAAACGCAGGTGTGAAGCGCATCTGGGGCGTGACCGGTGATTCACTGAATGGGTTAAACGACAGCCTCAATCGTATGGGCACCATTAAATGGATGCCGACGCGCCACGAGGAGGTCGCCGCCTTTGCCGCCGGTGCCGAAGCGCAAATTACCGGCGAGCTGGCGGTTTGTGCCGGTTCCTGTGGGCCGGGCAACCTGCACCTGATCAACGGCCTGTTTGATTGCCATCGTAACCACGTACCGGTGCTGGCGATTGCCGCCCATATCCCTTCCAGCGAAATCGGCAGCGGCTACTTCCAGGAAACCCATCCGCAAGAGTTGTTCCGCGAATGCAGCCATTATTGCGAACTGGTGTCGAACCCAGAGCAATTGCCGCAGGTGCTGGGCATCGCGATGCGCAAAGCGATCCTGAATCGTGGCGTGTCGGTGGTGGTGTTGCCGGGCGATGTGGCACTCAAACCGGCTCCGGAAGGGGCACGCGCCGAATGGTATCCGCCGCAGTTGCCGCAGGTGCTGCCCTCCGCCAGTGAAATCAGCCGTCTGGCCGCCACGCTGAACGAGGCGAAAAACATTACCCTGCTGTGCGGTAGCGGTTGTGCGGGTGCACATGCTGAAGTGGTAAAACTGGCCGAGACGCTGAAAGCACCGGTGGTGCATGCGATGCGCGGCAAAGAACATATCGAGTATGACAATCCCTACGATGTCGGCATGACCGGCCTGATTGGTTTCTCGTCCGGTTTTCACGCCATGATGAATGCCAGCACCCTGGTGTTGCTCGGGACACAATTCCCCTATCGACCGTTCTATCCGGCGGAAGCCAACATCATTCAGATTGATATCAATCCTGCCAGCCTCGGCGCGCACAGCCACGTCGATATGGCGCTGGTGGGCGATATCAAAGCGACATTGCAGGCGCTGCTGCCACAGCTCAGCAGCAAGAGCGATCGCCAGCATCTTGATAGCGCGCTGGAGCATTATGCAGAGGCGCGCAAAGGGCTGGACGAGCTGGCCAGCGCCAATGATAAACAGGCGATTCATCCGCAATACCTGGCGCAGCAGATCAGCCATTTCGCTGCTGACGATGCCATCTTTACCTGCGATGTCGGCACCCCGACCGTATGGGCAGCGCGTTATCTGAAGATGAACGGTAAGCGGCGGCTGCTCGGTTCGTTCAATCACGGTTCGATGGCCAATGCCATGCCGCAGGCGCTGGGGGCGCAGGCGATCGATGGTAATCGTCAGGTGGTAGCGCTGTGTGGCGATGGCGGTTTCAGTATGCTGATGGGCGATTTTATCTCGGTGGCGCAACTGAAGCTGCCGGTGAAGCTGGTGATTTTCAATAACAGCGTGCTGGGTTTTGTGGCGATGGAGATGAAAGCCGGGGGTTATTTGACCGATGGCACCGAACTGGAGAACCCGGATTTCGCCGCCATCGCCACCGCCTGCGGCATCAAAGGCATTCGGGTGGAAAAGGCTTCGCAGCTGGATAGTGCGCTGGAGCAGGCGTTCGCCCACGACGGCCCGGTGCTGCTGGATGTGATCACCGCCAAAGAAGAACTGGCCATCCCGCCACAAATAAAACTGGAACAAGCCAAAGGCTTCAGCCTGTATATGCTGCGGGCGATTCTGAATGGCCGCGGCGATGAGATCGTGGAGCTGGCGAAAACCAACTGGCTGAGGTAAAACGGGACAGGCAAAAAAATGCGATGCGGGCGCTCAGCCCGCTTTTTCTTTCAGGAGAGCGACGTGATCGATTTACGCAGTGATACCGTAACCCGCCCAAGTTCCGCCATGCTCGACGCCATGATGGCTGCCGAAACTGGTGATGATGTCTACCGAGACGATCCCACCGTCAATGCGCTGGAAGCCGAAGCCGCCTGTATGAGCGGCAAAGAAGCGGCGTTGTTCTTCCCCACCGGCACCCAGGCCAATCTGGTGGCGCTGCTCAGCCATTGTCAGCGTGGCGATGAATATATCGTTGGGCAGCAGGCGCATAACTACAAATATGAAGCCGGTGGAGCCGCCGTGCTGGGCAGCATTCAGCCGCAGCCGATCCTTGCCGCAGAAGACGGCACCCTGCCGCTGGCCGATGTGGCTGCCGCGATTAAACCAGACGATATCCACTTTGCGCGTACCCGTCTGCTCAGCCTGGAAAACACCCATCACGGTAAAGTGCTGCCAATCAGCTATCTGGAACAGGCGTATCAATTCACGCGTCAGCACCAGCTGGCGTTGCATATCGATGGCGCGCGTATTTTTAACGCCGTGGTGGCACAAAATACCACGCTGGAAGGCATTGCCCGCTACTGCGATACCCTGACCATCTGTCTGTCCAAAGGGCTGGGTACGCCAGTGGGATCGCTGCTGTGCGGCCCGGCAGCCTACATCGAACAAGCGCGCCGCTGGCGTAAAATGGTGGGTGGTGGAATGCGCCAGGCGGGCATTCTGGCCGCAGCGGGCTTATATGCCCTGCAACATAACGTGATGCGTTTGCAGCAGGATCACGACAACGCCGCCTGGCTTGGTGAACAGCTGAAGAGTCTCGGTGTGGCAGTGGTGAGCCAGCAGACCAACATGTTGTTTGTTAAGGTGCCCGCGCAGCAGGTTGACGGGTTGAAAGCGTGGCTGAGCGCACGTGATGTGTTGATTAGCGTCGGTCCGGTAACGCGCATCGTGACCCATCTGGATGTCAGCCGTGAGGACCTCACCCAACTGGTCGCACACTGGCAGGCATTCCTGCAACAGGCATGACGGACGGCGCTATTGCGCCGCGCCGTATTTCGCCAGCAGGGCGCGGGCAATCGCCAGCGTCTCCGCATCCGCCAGGCCACGGTAATCCCGTGGCCTGAAATGCATCTGAAACGCCGCAATGACCTTACGCTGCATCGCCGGGGTACTCGCCGCTGCAACGTCATAACCATAGCGTTGCAGAGCATCCAGCAATTCATTCTGATCAACCGGTGCATCTGCCGCCTCGTTACCCAGATAACGCTGTACCGTTGTGTCATCAGGCCAGGCGCCTAACCCCGCCAGCGCCAGCTGCCGCCAGGGAAACAACGGCCCCGGATCCTGTTTGCGTTGCGGCGCGATATCGCTATGCCCCACCACATTTTCCGGCGGGATGTCGTAACGCGCACTGATGTCTTTGACCAGTGCCTCCAGCGCCGTGATTTGCATCGGGGTAAACGCCTGCCAGCGCAGTCCCGTTAATGTGCGCTGATAACCGCTGTTCACCAGCTCAATGCCGATTGAGGTGTCATTGATACGCGTGGCTCCACGCCAGAAGCTCGGCCCGGCATGCCACGCCAGCTGGCTTTCCGGCACCAGTTGCCAGACGACACCCTGCCCCTGCTGCTGCGGCGGCTGTGTCGGAATCAGGTAATGGGCGCTGACCTCACGATCGGTGAGCGTCGCCAGCGAAGAAGGAAAATCCTCTGCCGTGTAATGGATCACGATGACTTTGATTCGTGGCCTGGCACCCTGCGCCGGATGCGCGGTATCGACCCAATAACCGTGGCGCGCTTCAAGGGTTGACTGGCAGCCGCTCAGCAGCAACAGCCCCAATAGCAGCCCGCCACACAACAAACGAAACGCCATTGCTCTCTCCTTTAGCTCGTACGGCGTAAATGCAAGGCTATACTTTATGCTAAAAATGGTCCTTTGCCAGTGAACAACAAGGAAATATAGATGAGAAACAAAGCCTTTGCGCTGCTTGTTCCCGCTGCTCTGCTGCTCAGCGCCTGTACTACCGTTGAGCCGGTGATTAAGGATAATGGTCCGCGTACCGCAGCCTGCGTCGATGGGGGACCGGACACAGTGGCCCAGCAGTTCTACGATTTACGCGTCAGCCAGCCGACGCAGGGATTGCCGGATAACTCGACGCTGGCAAAATACCGCCCTTATCTCAGCGACCGTCTGTATCAGAAACTGTTGCAGGCTAACGGGCTGAGCAATAAACCCGCCGACTGGCGCACCGGCGACCTGTTCTCCAGTCTGGCACAAGGTCCGACCGCAGCCGAGGTGGCAAGCGCCTCCACTATCCCGAATCGCGACGCGCGCAATATTCCGCTGCGCGTTGATTTAACCCGTGGTGACCGAAAATGGCAGGACGAAGTGTTGATGATCCACGAAGGCACCTGCTGGGTGGTGGATGATGTGCGCTACGTCGGTGACTGGCCGCATGCGGGTGGCGGCTCGCTGCGCCAATTGTTGGAAGAGAGTCATTAATGGGTCCAGCGCCGCCCAGGCGGCGCTGTTTGTTAATTTCGTATGAAGAATTTGCATCCCATCGGCCGCATCGACCTTGCCTGGCGCGATATTGTGCTACGCTTTTGAGGTTTAACTGCTCTTTAATAAATTTTAACCCACCTCAATTGCATAACTATTCTGGTGACGTTAAGATTCGCGGCATCAATTGCTATTCATTTATTGCGCATGAGTATTCAACTAACCGGCATTAACTGTTTTTACGGTGCCCACCAGGCGCTGTTCGATATCAACCTGGCCTGCCCGCAGGGTGAAACGCTGGTGTTGCTCGGTCCGAGCGGCGCGGGTAAGAGTTCACTCCTGCGCGTACTCAATCTGCTGGAGCAACCGCGTTCCGGCAGTTTGCAGATCGCCGGTAATCACTTTGACTTCAGCAAAACCCCGTCAGACAGCGCGATCCGCGAGCTGCGGCAAAACGTTGGCATGGTATTTCAGCAATACAACCTGTGGCCGCATCTGACGGTGTTGCAGAACCTGATGGAAGCCCCCTGCCGCGTGCTGGGTTTAAGCAAAGATCAGGCCCGCGCCAGGGCAGACAAACTGCTGGATCGTTTGCGTCTGACGCCCTATGCCGACCGTTTCCCGCTGCACCTTTCCGGCGGCCAGCAGCAACGCGTGGCAATTGCCCGCGCCCTGATGATGGAACCGCAGGTGTTGTTGTTTGATGAACCAACCGCGGCGCTCGACCCGGAAATTACCGCGCAAATCGTCAGCATTATTCGTGAGCTGGCGCAGACGCAGATTACCCAGGTGATCGTCACCCATGAAGTGGAAGTCGCACGTAAAACTGCCAGTCGTGTGGTGTACATGGAAAACGGCCACATTGTGGAACAGGGCGACGCCAGCCACTTTACACAGCCGCAAACCGAAGCGTTTGCCAACTATCTTTCGCACTAAGTCAGGATGTCTCTAATGAAAAAAGTCGTACTTGCTGCACTGCTTGCCGGTTTAAGCCTGAGCGCTTCCGCTGCGCAGACCCTGCGTTTTGCTACTGAGGCTTCTTACCCGCCGTTTGAGTTTGTCGATTCGGACAACAAAATTCAGGGCTTCGATGTCGACCTGGCGAATGCGCTGTGTAAAGAGATTGATGCAACCTGTACCTTCACCAATCAGGCCTTTGACAGCCTGATCCCAAGCCTGAAATTCCGTCGTTTTGATGCGGTGATGGCCGGTATGGACATCACGCCGGAGCGTGAAAAACAGGTCCTGTTCACCAAGCCTTACTACGACAACTCCGCGATCTTCATCGCGCAGAAAGGCAAACTGGCGGATGTGGCAGCGCTGAAAGGCAAACGTGTTGGCGTACAGAACGGTACGACTCATCAGAAATACCTGTCTGACAAACACACCGACATCACCGTGGTGCCGTACGACAGCTATCAAAACGCCATCCTCGACCTGAAAAATGGCCGTATCGATGCGGTGTTTGGTGATACCGCCGTGGTGAACGAATGGCTGAAGCAGAACCCGAACCTGGCCGCGCTGGGTGATAAAGTGACCGACAAAGCCTACTTCGGCACCGGTCTGGGTATTGCGGTGCGCATGGGCAACACTGAGCTGCAGGAAAAATTCAACACTGCGCTGGATAAAGTCAAAGCCGACGGCACCTACAAAACCATCTACAACAAATGGTTTCAGCAGTAATTCCTGATGAATGAAATAATTCCACTCGCAAGCGCCGCCGGTATGACCGTCGGCCTTGCCGTTTGTGCACTGATCGCCGGCCTTGCGCTGGCGATGATTTTTGCTGGCTGGGAATCGGTGCGCTGGCAACCGCTCGCCTGGGTCGGCACCGCGCTGGTCACGCTGATCCGTGGCCTGCCGGAAATCCTCGTGGTGCTGTTTATCTATTTTGGCGCATCGCAACTGTTGCTGACGCTGTCGGATGGCTTCCATATCAACCTCGGGCTGTTCAGCATTCCGGTACAGGTGCAGATTGAGAATTTCGATGTCAGCCCATTCCTGTGTGGGGTGATTGCGCTGGCGATGCTCTACTCCGCTTATGCATCACAAACCCTGCGCGGCGCGCTGAAAGCGGTGCCCGTTGGACAGTGGGAATCCGGCCAGGCGCTGGGGATGAAAAAGTCGGCGATTTTCTTCCGTCTGATCATGCCGCAAATGTGGCGTCACGCCTTGCCGGGTCTCGGTAATCAGTGGCTGGTGCTGTTGAAAGATACCGCGCTGGTATCGCTGATTAGCGTTAACGATCTGATGCTGCAAACCAAAAGTATCGCGACACGCACCCAGGAACCCTTTACCTGGTATCTGGCGGCCGCCGCTATCTATCTGATTATTACGCTGTTCAGTCAGGCGGTATTGCGCCGTATTGAATTGCGCACCACGCGTTTCGAGCGGGGGGCCTGATATGCTGCAATATTTACCTGAGCTGCTGAAAGGGCTGCACACCAGCCTGACGCTCACCATCGCCTCGCTGATTGCCGCGCTGATGCTGTCGCTGCTGTTCACCGTGGTGCTGGCGCTGAAAGTCCCGGTGCTGAATACCATCGTGAAAGTGTACATCACGATATTTACCGGTACGCCGCTGCTGGTGCAGATCTTCCTGATCTACTACGGACCGGGGCAGTTTCCCAGCATCCAGCATGTGCCGTGGTTATGGCATCTGCTGTCCCAGCCCTGGCTGTGCGCCATGCTGGCCCTGTCGCTCAACAGCGCGGCGTATACCACCCAGCTGTTCTATGGCGCGGTGCGTGCCATTCCCTCCGGCCAGTGGCAGTCCTGCGCGGCGCTGGGGATGAATCGCAAAGATACGCTGCGCATTCTGCTGCCTTATGCATTTAAACGCGCGCTGTCCTCGTACTCCAATGAGGTGGTGCTGGTGTTCAAAAGCACCTCGCTGGCCTACACCATCACCCTGATGGAAGTGATGGGCCACGGTCAGCTGCTGTATGGCCGCACTTATGATGTCACGGTGTTTGCCGCCGCCGGGCTGGTTTACCTGTGCGTCAACGGCCTGCTGACGCTGATGATGCGTCTGATTGAACGTCGCGCGCTGGCATTTGAACGCAGAAATTAATATCCAGGCGGGTTATCCCGCCTTTTTTAATTATTTATCCAATAATGTTGCATAAAGATTCATTCAATGGCATCTTGTCACGCGTTCGCTCTTGAGAGCGTGAGTGATTTACAGGAGCCTCAAAATGAAAAAATGGATCGTTGCTGCGGCGCTGGCAACTCTGGCAATGAATGCCTCGGCAGCGGAAAAAATCCGCTTCGCTTCCTCTGCGACTTACCCTCCGTTTGAATCTCTGGATCGTGAAAATCAAATCGTCGGTTTTGATATCGACCTGGCGAAAGCGTTATGCCAGCAGCTGAAAGCCGAATGTACCTTCACCAACAACGCTTTTGACAGCCTGATCCCGTCGCTGAAATTCCGCCGCTATGACGCCATCATCTCGGGTATGGATATCACCGATGATCGCAGCAAGCAGGTGGATTTCACCCAGGCTTATTACGCCAACTCGGCGGTGGTGATCGCCCGCAAAGGCCAGTTCAGTGATTTTGCCCAGCTGAAAGGCAAGCGCATTGGCATGGAAAACGGCACGACGCACCAGAAATACTTGCTGGAGCAGCATCCAGAAGTGGTCGCGGTGGCCTATGACAGCTACCAGAACGCGATTCTCGATCTGAAAAACGGTCGCCTGGATGGTGTGTTTGGTGATACCGCCGTGGTGAACCAATGGCTGAAGACCAATGCCGATCTGGCACCGGTCGGCGCACATGTCACCGATGCCCGCTATTTCGGCACCGGGCTGGGGATTGCGGTACGTAAAGGCAACACCGAATTACGCGATCAGCTGAACAGCGCGCTGGTGGCGATCAAAGCCAATGGCACGTACCAGCAAATCAATCAGAAGTGGTTCCCGGAATAAAATAATGGGTCGGCGCAGTGCGAAGCCTGACAGGTTCTGCACAGTCCTCAGTTCAGGATGAACGCTGCGTCGCCCCACCCTGGCCGCGTTTGGTCAGTAGCGTCAGCACTTCAAAATGGGCGGTATGCGGGAACATATCGAACAGCTGCACCCGGCTGACATCATAATCGCTGAGACGCGCAATATCCTGCGCCATACTCTGCGGATTGCAGCTGGAGTAGAGGATGTAATCCGGTGCCATCTGGCTCAGATAATCACATAACTCCGCACCAATCCCGCGACGTGGCGGATTCACCAGCACCAGTTGCGGCACCTGATCGCGCCCCGTGGCAAACTGCGTGGAATCCAGCGCAGCAAAACTGACCTTATCCAACCCCAGCTGCTGTGCCGACTGACGCGCACAAGCAATGGCTTCGGCGCTGATTTCAATGCCGGTGAGCTGCATCTCCGGGGTGGCGCAGTGCAGACCAAACCCGCCGACACCACAAAACAGATCCCACATGCTGTGCACATCCAGCTGCGCCACCCAGTCACGCGCCGTGGCGTACAGCGCGGCGGCCACCTGGGGGTTAGTCTGGAAGAAACTTTGCGGACGGATATACAACGGCACGTTGTTGAAGCTTTCCGCTAATGCCTGGTCGGGCGTCAGCGCAATTTCCTCGTCGCCTTCCAGAATCGCCATATGTACCGGCTGGATATTGGCAGAAATCACCGTCAGCTGCGGCAGTTGCTGTTGCAGCCACGGCAGCGCCGCACGCAACTGTGCCAGCTTGGCGCTGGAACGCAGTACAAAACGCAGCATCATGCCGCCCTGGGTGCTTTCGGTAAGCAGCAGAAACTTCAGTTCTCCACGCTTGCGCGCCACGTTGTACGGCGTTAAACCCGCCCGCGCGATAAAGGGTTTTAGCAGCGCAAACACCGGGGCAAAACTGGCGGGATATAACGGGCAGGCGCAGAGATCGACGGCATCGCCCTCGCGCGACAGCATGCCCAATACCGGACGCTCCACGCTGCCACTAACTACCATTTTGGCTTTATTACGAAACCCCTGCCCAGGCGAGGTCACCGGCGGACACCACTCGCTCACCGCCTGTTGCGCCAGCAGTTGTTCCAGCAGCGATTGTTTTTCGTTCAGCTGTTGTGGGTAGGGTTTTTCCAGCCACTGGCAGGAACGGCAGCGACCGGCATCATAAAGCGCGCAATGCATTGTGGAGCCTGTATTCAGAATCGGGAGAAAAAACGGGGGCCGATTGTATCACCGGCGACGGAAAAAAGCGCGGCTGCTGGCCGGGACAAACAACAGCAACAGCACCATCGCATCCGGCAGCTTCTGGAGTAGCGTATGGTGGATGATCTGGGCGTTGCTCTCACCGTGGATGCTGAAGATTTCCGGGTATATCCACCCCATCGACGCCAGCAGCATATAGCCCAGCACCACAACCTGGGTGGCGACATAGCCCCAGCGGCCCCGGTTACTGCCACGCATCAGGGTAAAGGCGCAGCGCAGCTCAAATAAGAAAATCAGCTGGCTGGCGACGAAGATGAGGGTGGAATCCCAGGCCTGGGCACTGCGGTGCACAAAGTTGACCAGCTCGTCATAACCCAGCTCATTGGCGAGCATCAGCACGCTGATGCAGCGGGTGGCGATAATGGCGATCCCCGCCACCGTGACCGGCGCTGGGGTTAAAACGGGGACATGCTTCAGGGTTTCCGACATCGACCAGACTCCAAAAGAAAAGCTGGCATCGCCAGCTTTTCTTATATTGGCAAATGTTATGGATTTCAGCCACGTCTTGCTTTCTGAATATCACGCAAACGTTGTTTTTCTTCGTGTGCCATAAAGCGCCAGGCAATAAAGCCCACCAGCCCGACCACAAACAAAATCAGCGACGCCAGGGCGTTGATCTCCGGGTTCACCCCACGACGCACGGTGGCAAAAATTGCCATCGGCAGCGTCGTTGCCCCTGGGCCGGTGACAAAGCTGGCAATCACCAGGTCATCCAGCGACAGGGTAAACGCCAGCAGCCAGCCGGTAATGATCGCGGGTGCGATCATCGGCACGGTGATGACAAAGAACACCTTGAGTGGCGTTGCTCCGAGGTCCATTGCCGCTTCTTCGATGGAGCGATCCAATTCACGCAGGCGCGAGTTGATCACCACCGCCACATAAGCGGTACAGAAGGTCACATGCGCCAGCCAAATGGTCAGCATGCCACGATCGCTCGGCCAGCCGAGGGTATTCCCCATCGCGACAAACAGCAGCAGCAGCGACAAACCGGTGATCACATCGGGCATGACCAGCGGGGCGGTGAGCATAAACGCAAATCCGTTATGGCCCCGGAAGCGACCAAAACGCACGATAATCACCGCCGCAATGGTTCCCAGCACCACGGCCATGGTCGCAGACAACGCCGCGATGGTCAGGCTAAGTACCACCGCATCGATCATCGCGTCATCCTGGAACAACACGTGATACCAGTGGAACGAGAAGCCTTCCCATACCGTTACCAGTTGTGAGCTGTTAAACGAGTAGGCCACCAACAGCAGCATCGGCGCATACAGGAACATAAAACCCAGCACCAGGATCGCGGTGCGCCACGGAGAGCGGATTGCAGGTAACTGATTCATTCCTTCTCTCCCAGCTCACGGTTTTGATGTTTGTGGAACCAGACAATCGGCAGGATCAGGATTAACAGAATGATCACCGCCAGCGCTGAAGCCACCGGCCAGTCGCGGTTGTTAAAGAATTCCTGCCACAGGATACGACCAATCATGATGCTATCCGGGCCGCCCAGCAGTTCCGGGATCACGTACTCCCCTACTGCCGGGATAAACACCAGCATCGAACCGGCAATAATCCCGCCTTTGGTCAGCGGCACAATGACGCTGAAGAAGGTCTTCAGCGGACGCGCGCCGAGGTCGAGCGAGGCTTCCACCAGCGAGTAATCAATACGCGTCAGTGCGGTATAGATGGGCAGCACCATAAACGGCAGATAACAGTAAACGATACCGATATACACCGCGGTGTTGGTGTAGAGGATCACCAGCGGATGATCGATGACCCCCAGCCACATCAGGAAACGGTTGAGGATGCCGTTATTGTTCAGCAGCCCCATCCAGGCGTACACACGCACCAGGAACGAGGTCCATGACGGCAGGATCACCAGCAGCAGCAGAATGGAACGCATCGACGGCTTGCTGTGAGCTACCGCCCAGGCGAGCGGATAACCAATCATCAGACAGATGATGGTGGAAATGGCCGCCACTTTCAGCGATTGCAGATACGCATCGGCATACAACGGATCGTCCGTCAGTTGCAGATAGTTCCCCAGATTAAGCACCAGATTGAGCTGATCGTCAGCCCAGGTGATCAAATCGGTGTAGGGCGGGATCGCACGCGCAATATCGGCAAAACTGATTTTCAGCACGATCAGGAACGGCAGCAAAAAGAACAGCACCAGCCACACATAAGGCAGTGCGATCACCAGCTTGCGACCATGCTGCATCTTGATGCGCGTGGCCCAGCGTTGCAGCGGCGTGCCCGGCTGTTCGGCTTCCGGGGTGCCGGGTTGAGAAATCTGGCTCATTCCGCCTCCTTAAACCGTCAGAACCACACAGCTGTCAGCATCCCAGCACAAACGCACTTCGTCGCCCCAGGTTGGCGCGCCTTTGCGGTAGCGATGGGCGTTTTGCAACTGCGCACTGATCATCTGGCCACTCTTCAGACGGACGTGGTAAATCGACAAATCACCGAGATACGCGATATGCACCACTTCGCCCACGGCAAAGTTGCAGCCGTCGGCAGGCACGTCTTCACACAGCATCACTTTTTCCGGACGCAGCGCGACATGGACCGGCACGTTATCAACAATAGAAACGTCGGTCTGCACTTTCAGCGGATGGACCAGGCCAGGGCTATCCAGCACCAGGCCGTCTTCACGCCGCTCACGCAGCAGTCCCTCAAACACGTTCACCGAGC
The DNA here is from genome assembly GCF_002095535.1 of Pantoea cypripedii. Lineage (NCBI taxonomy): Bacteria > Pseudomonadati > Pseudomonadota > Gammaproteobacteria > Enterobacterales > Erwiniaceae > Pantoea > Pantoea cypripedii. The sequence goes on along the minus strand of NZ_MLJI01000001.1, from coordinate 1,418,062 downwards.
CGATAAACTCCGCGCTGAAGCGGTTGGTCGGATGCTCGTAGATCTCCTCCGGCTCGCCAATCTGCGCGAATTTTCCGCGATTCATAATCGCGATACGGCCCGCCATGGTCATCGCTTCTTCCTGGTCGTGGGTCACCATCACGCAGGTCACACCGACGCGTTCGAGGATATCCACCACTTCCAGTTGCATACGGTCGCGCAGCTTTTTATCCAGCGCACCCATGGGTTCATCCAGCAGCAGCAGCTTCGGACGTTTTGCCAGGCTACGTGCCAGCGCCACACGCTGACGCTGTCCGCCAGAAAGCTGATGCGGCTTACGTTTGGCAAATTCCTGCATATGCACCAGCGCCAGCATTTCCGCCACGCGGCTGGTGATTTCGTCTTTTGGCAGTTTGTCCTGCTTCAGGCCAAACGCGATGTTCTGCTCCACCGTCATGTGCGGGAACAGAGCATAAGACTGGAACATCATATTGATGGGCCGCTGATACGGCGGCACATGGGAGAGATCCTGCCCATCCAGCACAATTTGACCGCTACTCGGCACCTCGAAGCCCGCCAGCATACGCAGCAGGGTCGATTTGCCGCAGCCCGAAGGGCCCAGCAGAGCAAAAATCTCACCTTTGTAAATGGTCAGACTGACATCATCCACGGCGTGCTGGCCGTCAAAGGACTTGGTCAGATTGCGGATTTCCAGCAATGGCGTTAACGCCTTTGCATTTTTATTTTGGGGGCGGGGAATCGCGTCGCTCACTAACATATCTCCAACGCTTAACGGCCTTAACTTCAGCCGCTAAAAATGGCACAACAGAGGCCATCACCGCGCCTCTGTTGTCGTCCTAATACAAGTGAATCCGTTCAGAACGAATTACTTACCACTTTTAACTTTAGTCCACGCACGGGTGCGCACACGATCCAGCTTCGGATCCTGGACTTTCAGCACAAACAGCTTGGACATAATCTCCGCAGGCGGGAAGATGCCTGGGTTGTTACGTACATCCGCATTGATCAGCGGCAGTGACGCCTTGTTGCCGTTGGCATAGTTCATCTTGTTAGAGATGTCGGCGATCACTTTCGGATCCATGATGTAGTTCAGCCACTGATAGGCTTCGTCGAGATTTTTCGCATCTTTCGGAATCGCCATCATGTCGAAGAACGCCAGAGCGCCCTGCTTCGGTACGCTGTACGCCAGGTTCACACCGTTTTTCGCCTGTGCCGCACGATCTTTCGCTTGCAGGATGTCACCAGACCAGCCGATCGCCACACAGATGTTGCCGTTAGCGAGGTCATTGATGTACTGCGAAGAGTGGAAATAGCGAATGCTCGGACGCAGTTTCAGCAGCAGATCGGTAGCAGCGCCGGAATAATCTTTCGGATCAGAGCTGTTCGGATCTTTGCCGAGATAGTTCAGCACGGTGGCAAAAATCTCTTCCGGCGCATCGAGGAAGGAAACACCACAGCTTTTCAGTTTTTCCAGGTTTTCTGGCTTCAGCACCAGATCCCAGCTATCCACTGGCGCATCTTTGCCGAGGATCGCTTTCACTTTATCGACGTTATAGCCGATGCCGGTGGTACCCCACAGGTAAGGGATAGCGAACTTGTTGCCTGGATCGTGCTGTGCCACTTTGGCCATCAGCGCCGGATCGAGGTTTTTGTAGTTCGGCAGCTTGCTCTTATCCAGTTCCTGGAACACGCCGGATTGCAGCTGACGCGCGAGGAAGCTGGAAGATGGCACCACCACGTCATAACCGGTGCTGCCTGCCATCAGTTTGCCTTCCAGCACTTCGTTGGAATCAAACACGTCGTAAACGACTTTAATCCCCGTCTCTTTCTCGAAATTCGGGACCGTATCCGCCGAGATATAATCAGACCAGTTATAAACGTGCAGCGTTTTATCTGCGGCCAGCGTACCAGCTGAAGCTGTCATCAGCACACCAGCAACCACACCTGACAACCATTTTTGACGTTGGTTGAACATTATTTTCCTTCCTCCTGAGCGGGTCATCACAACGCTGCATACACGCGATCCGGTCGTTGTGTTTTCTGTTAATACACAGACACACAATGAATCAATATTCAGCGGGTGTTTAATAGTAAAAACCTATGCCTCTGCTGAGGTTGCACGTCTCTGGCAGCCCCGCAAGAATAGCCGCCCCGCTTCACCTGCACCAGATCCCAGCGTAAAAAACGCCTTTTAGCGATAAGTATTGCATGTTTCTGCTATGGGGTTCGGCAAGGACGGCATAAAGCACGAGAAATATCTGGCAATAAAGGGCAAAATGCAGAATAAAAAGTGGTGGGGTTAAAATGAAAACTGCCGCAAAAAGCGGCAGTTAATAAAGCGGGTAAATCAGTGCAGCATCGCGCGGCCGACCGAGCTGGGTTGCCGGTCCTCTTCCTCGCCCATCATCAGCAAATTATTGGCGAACGCTTCCATAATCACCATGGAAACCTGCTCCTCGCTTTGCTTCATAAAATACGAGAATTGACCAAAGGTTAACCCTGCGCTGGTACTGAGGGACTGACAGACAATCAGCTTCGGCAGATTGTCATCCTGAATGTCGATAAAGGCTTTCACCGTCAGGGAGCTGGCATTGATTTGTGATAAGTCGCCCACCAGCGGAATCAACGCCGTCGGCTTGACTTCAGCCAGCGCGGAAAACAGGATCACGCCATCCACAAGGTCGATTTTTGCATCAAACACCCCGTCAAAATTCTGCATATGCGGCAGATGCAAAGCCTGGCAGGCATCGCATTCGAACCAGGTGATATTTTGTTGATCCAGCCAGCGACGCAGCACGTCGATGTCAGGAACGACCAGTGAATCCATCGTCATGTCCCGTGGGGTGAAGAAATAAGCGCCTTAGCTTACGGAAAAAATGCCAGCGATGCCACGAAAACCGCTGAAAAGCGCGCCTCAGCCACCAGTTTTAAGCTTAAAGCCAGGCAGCGCGTGCTGTTCTATCCAGTCAATCATCATGGAGGCGATATTCAACCCGGTGGTGCACTCAATGCCTTCAAGACCTGGGGAGGCATTGACCTCCATCACCAGTGGTCCGCGTCCGGCACGCAGGATATCGACCCCCGCCACCTCCAGCCCGAGCGTGCTGGCGGCTTTCACCGCGATTTCACGCTCCTGATCGGTGATCGGTTACCGGGTGCGCCTTGCCGCCGCGATGCAGGTTGGAACGAAAATCCCCCTCCTTCGCATGGCGCTCAATCGCCGCCACGACCTCACCGCCAATCACCAGGCAGCGAACATCACGTCCCTGCGCTTCTTTGATAAACTCCTGCACCAGAATATGGGCATTGAGGCCGCGAAATGCATCGATCACGCTCTCCGCCGCCTGACGCGTTTCCGCCAGCACCACACCAATCCCCTGGGTGCCTTCCACCAGTTTCACCACCAGCGGCGCACCGCCCACCATGGCGATCAGGTCGTCGGTATCATCCGGGGATGAAGCAAAGCCGGTGACCGGCATATCGATCCCTTCCCGCGCCAGCAGTTGCAGCGAACGCAGTTTGTCGCGCGCGCGGGTGATCGCCACCGATTCATTCAGGGGATAGCTGCCGCACAATTCGAACTGGCGCAGCACCGCCGTGCCGTAAAAGGTAATGGCGGAGCCGATACGCGGGATCACCGCATCAAAGTGCCCCAGCGGTTCACCGCGATAATGTATCGCCGGAGATGCCGGGTTGATGTTCATATAACAGGAGAGCGGATCGATAATCTGCACCTGATGGCCACGCGCTTCCGCTGCTTCACGCAGGCGTTTGCACGAGTAGAGCTGCCCATCACGGGAGAGAATGGCCATTTTCATCGCAGAGTTCCTTGTGCTTAACGGGTTGCCCAGCCCTGCTGATGCAGGTAGTCCAGCATAAACGGGCGCGTTTCTTTAATGATCAGGCGTTGAATCAGTTCGCTCCAGGTTTCCGCGCGCTGATTGGTATCACGTTGCTGATAGTAGATGCTGGTGCGGCTGTCATATTCCGCCAGCACTGCGGCATCGACCGGCTGATAGCTGTTTTCATGTACCAGCATCGTCTGTGGAATACGCGGTTTCACGTCCGGCTGCGCCGCAGGATGCCCGATACAGAAGCCAAACAGCGGCAGCACAAATTTCGGCAGGCCAAGCAGCGTGGTAACGTCGGCGATATTGTTACGAATACCACCAATAAATACCCCGCCGAGACCGAGTGACTCCGCCGCGGTCATGGCATTCTGCGCCATTAACGCCGTATCCACGCAGCCCAGCAACAGCTGCTCCGCGCGCCCAAGTTGCGCATCCGGACAGATTTGCAGATGGCGATTAAAGTCCGCGCAGAACACCCAGAACTCAGCCGCCGCACCGACCCACGGTTGGCCGCCAGTCAGTTTAACCAGTTGCTCACGTTTTTCCCGGTCGGTGATACGAATAATAGAAGAGCATTGCAAAAAGCTGGAGGTGGATGCCGCCTGAGCCGCAGCAATAATGGCGTTGCGCTGCGCCTCATCAATGCCCTGTTCGGTAAATGCGCGAATGGAACGGTGGCTGCACAGTAAATCAATGGTCGGCGTCATAATCCTCTCCGGTTACTTCTTTTTGTCGTGTTGATTGAACAACTGAGGGGCCATCGCTTTGGCCGTTCGCCACATCATTAGCCAGGCAGCAGGCAACATCATCACAATGCCGGCAAAAAACAGCACCGTCGCCAGCCGTTTGGCGCTGATCGCCGCAGGTGCGTCGATCCAGCCATTAATCAGCAACAACGCACCAATCACGGCAATCACGCCCACTGCCTCCAGCAGTAATACCGGTTTCGGTAATCGGGCCAGATTATTCATACGATGGCGCTCCCCCTGTTCAATCCGTTAAGCCGTCTGTTATAGCGAACCCTGGCGCGCTTGCCTAGCTGTGATCCGATTTCCTGACCTTTTTCCATCGAATGATGGCCCCGGTGCCACTCACCCCCGATCGCGGCAGCTTCTTATACTGGCTCAACAATATGACCGGAGGAGTTAAAAATGAAACTGACGCAAATTCGTAACGCGACCCTGAGGCTGGATTTTGCTGGCACCCGTTTTCTGATCGACCCGATGTTATCGGAACAGCATGCCTGGCCAGGCTTTGCCGGTACGCCGCGATCGCATCTGCGTAATCCAATGGTGCCGCTGCCGGTTGCCATTGAGGAGCTGTTGGATGTGGATGTCATCATTGTCACCCATACGCATGAGGACCATTGGGATGAAGCAGCCCAGCGCCTGATCCGCAAAGACCAGCTCATCTACACCCAGCATGAGCAGGACGCCGCGCTGCTGCGTTCACAGGGCTTCACCCAGGTTCAGGTACTGGCAGCGGAAAATAACATGGGTGGCATCACCGTCAGCAAAACGGAGGGTCAGCACGGCAGTGATGAGGCTTACGCCATTCCGCAAGTGGCCGAGCGGCTGGGAGACGCCTGTGGTCTGGTGTTCCGTCACGCACAGGAAAAAACGCTCTATATTGCTGGCGATACCATCTGGGTTAAACCTTACGAAGATAGCCTGAAAACCTATGCGCCCGAGGTGATTGTACTGAATATGGGTTACGCCCATATTGACGGACTCGGTGCCATTATTATGGGTAAAGAGGATGCGTTACGTACCCACCAGCTCCTGCCTTCAGCGGCGATCGTCGCCTCGCATATGGAAGCCATTAACCACTGCCTGCTGAGCCGTGCAGAGCTGCGCGCTTTCGCCGCTGAGAACGCTCTTGAACAACAGCTGTGGGTGCCGGAAGATGGTGAGACGCTGCGCTTTTAACCAGGGTAAGAAACGATGTCCGCTTTACAGGTTGTGGTAATTGCTACCGAAGGTTTCAGCCCCTTCCACTTTTCGGTGCCATTAATGGTATTCGGTAAGGCGATGCCGCAGGATGGATTTTTCCAGGTGACGATTGCCGCTGAGCAGCCGGGGATGATTGTCTCTGACAGCGGGCTCGCCATCAGCGTGGAGCACGGTCTGGAGTGCCTGACCGGGGCCGATATCGTGATTGTCCCGTTCTGGCAACATCCCTCACAACAGCCATCAGCCGCATTATCAGACGCGCTGACCCAGGCCTGGCAACGCGGTGCGGAAGTGGTGGGATTATGTCTCGGCGCTTATGTGCTGGCGTATAGCGGATTGCTGAACCGTCGTCGCGCCGCAACGCACTGGGAATTTGAAAAGGATTTTGCCGAACGTTTTCCGCAGATCCACCTCGACAGTAACGCCCTGTATACCAGTGATGAACGTTTGATTACTTCCGCAGGGACGGCGGCCGGTATTGACTGCTGCCTGAACATCGTTCGCGAGCATTACGGTTCCGCGCTGGCAAATCGGGTCGCCAGACGGATGGTGATGCCGCCCTACCGCGAAGGCGGCCAGGCGCAGTTTATCGAACGCGCGGTGCCCGACACCACGCGTGACAGCCAGATTAATGACCTGATCGATTATCTGCGACGTAATCTGGATAAACGCCACGATCTGGCTTCGCTGGCGGGTATGGTTAACATGAGCCGACGCACCCTCACCCGTCATTTCTCCCGCGCCACCGGCATGACGCCAGGGGAATGGCTCAGCGCCGAACGACTGCAACGCAGCCAGGAGCTGCTGGAAACCACCGACCACAGTATCGAAGCGGTGGCCACGCTGACGGGGTATCAATCCCCCATCTCATTCCGGCAGAGTTTTAAGGCACGTTTTAACGTCAGTCCCAGTGAATGGCGTCGCACCTTCCGGGGACCGGCAACGCTGCTCTAAGCCTGCGCACATCGAAGCAACAGGTAATTCCTGCTTTATTTAGCGGGCATCCACGGGCATCATGTGTGGCATTATTCACGCTGTAATGTGACATCCATCACAAAACAGCAGCGGAAAGGAGAGAAGCAATGTTTGCAGTGATTTTTGGTCGTCCCGGCTGCCCTTACTGCGTACGCGCCCAGGAACTGGCCGCCAAACTGACCACCGAGCGTGACGATTTTAATTATCAATACGTTGATATTCAGGTGGAAGGCATTACCAAAGCCGATCTGGAAGCCCGCGCGGGTAAACCGGTGACTACCGTACCGCAGATTTTCCTCGACCAGCAGCATATCGGCGGATACACCGATTTTGCCGCCTGGACCAAAGAGAATCTGGACTTCGCAGTATAAAACATGGGCCGCTCTGGCCCATTTTTCATTTCACGATCGCATCGCCAGCATGATACGCAGCAGACGCACCAGTAACGCGCCGCAACCCGCCCAAAACAGCGCACTCAAACCCCAGATAATCAGCCAGCCGCTATGGCTCAGGTTCAGCGCCAGCACGACCCACAACGTCCCCAGCACCGTGCCCGCCACGGCGACCCACAGCGTGCTTTTTAACGGGCTTTCCGGGCGCAGCAACGCCACGACGATCCCCGGCAGTAAAAACAGCAACAACTCAGGTTGACCGCCCACGGCCTGAGCGCCAGACGAGGCCCAGAAGTGATGAGCAAAAATAAACATCAGCGTATATAGCATCACACCCAGCACCGCTGCAGGCCAGCGATTAGTACGCTGCGACATAACCATCCTCAACTTCACCGTTAACAATATTGAAACTTTTACCGACCCTGTACACCTGAGTGGAAATAAAAAGAAACAGCTGAATGCGGAAGGAATGAAAACTGCCGATAGCTGAGGGTGTTAATTATGATTAGAATGACGCCGCTTCAAAATTCAGTCCCTGCCATCCCGGCAAAACGGGCACCTGCGGTCGGCACAAGATAGCGAAAAACGACCTTTTCATCAACATGTTACAGGTAAATAAGAAGTTAAAGCGTGAATATTAACGTCGCAGAATTGTTAAGCGGAAATGACGTCCTGTTATTATTTGTTGTTTTAGCACTCGGCCTCTGCCTGGGTAAATTACGTCTTGGTTCTGTCCAGCTGGGAAATTCTATTGGCGTATTAGTCGTATCGCTAATTTTAGGTGACCAACATTTCGCCATTAATACCGCAGCCCTGAGCCTGGGTTTTATGCTGTTTATTTTTTGTGTTGGCGTCGAAGCCGGTCCTAACTTTTTTTCAATCTTTTTCCGCGACGGTAAAAACTATTTTATCCTCGCCATCGTCATGGTCGGCAGCGCCCTGCTGCTGGCGTTGCTGCTCGGCAAAGTGTTTGGCTGGGATATTGGCTTAACCGCAGGCATGCTGGCGGGAGCCATGACTTCCACGCCCGTGCTGGTCGGCGCGGGTGACACGCTCCGGCATAGCATCACGGACAGCCAGCACCTCACCCTGATGCAGGATCACCTCAGCCTCGGTTACGCCATTACCTATCTGGTGGGGCTGGTCAGCCTGATTTTTGGCGCACGCTACCTGCCACGTCTGCAACATCAGGACCTGCCAACCTGTGCGCAACAAATCGCCCGTGAACGCGGCCTGGATGCCGATAGCCAGCGCAAAGTGTTCCTGCCGGTAATTCGTGCCTACCGCGTCGGACCGGAACTAGTGGAGTGGAGCGGCGGCAAAAATCTGCGCGAGCTGGGCATTCATCGCCAGACCGGTTGTTATATTGAACGTCTGCGCCGTAACGGCATTCTCGCCAGCCCGGATGGTGACGCTCAGCTGCAACTGGGAGATGAAATTTCGCTGGTGGGCTATCCCGATGCCCATGCGCGCCTCGATCCCAGCTTCCGCAACGGCAAAGAAGTGTTCGACCGCGACCTGCTGGATATGCGCATCGTCACTGAAGAGATTGTGGTGAAGAACCATAACGCGGTGAATAAACGTCTCAACCACCTGAAACTGACCGATCACGGCTGTTTCCTCAACCGCGTGATCCGCAGCCAGATTGAGATGCCGATTGATGACAGCATCATGCTGAATAAAGGTGATGTACTCCAGGTGAGCGGCGAAGCGCGTCGCGTGAAAAGCCTGGCTGACCGCATCGGCTTTATCGCCATCCACAGTCAGATGACCGACCTGCTGGCCTTCTGTGCCTTCTTCATTATTGGTTTGATGATCGGCATGATCACTTTCCAGTTCAGCAATTTTAGCTTTGGCATTGGTAACGCTGCCGGACTGCTGTTCGCCGGGATCATGCTGGGTTTCCTGCGCGCCAACCATCCGACTTTTGGTTATATTCCGCAGGGTGCGCTGACCATGGTGAAAGAATTCGGCCTGATGGTGTTTATGGCGGGCGTCGGCCTGAGTGCCGGTAGTGGCCTGCAACACGGGCTGGGTAGCGAAGGTGCGCTGATGTTGCTGAGCGGCTTGCTGGTCAGCCTGGTGCCGGTGGTGATTTGCTATTTGTTTGGTGCCTATGTACTGCGCATGAACCGCGCCCTGTTGTTCGGCGCGATTATGGGCGCTCGCACCTGCGCACCGGCGATGGAGATTATCAGTGACACGGCGCGCAGCAATATTCCGGCGCTGGGCTATGCCGGAACCTACGCCATTGCCAACGTTTTACTGACCCTCGCGGGGACGTTGATCGTCATTATCTGGCCGATTTTGCCTTTATAAAAATTTTTTGGCGGAGTCCAGAACTTTTTTTCCGGGGTGCAGTCTGAATTATTGCCACTGCTTTTCTTTGAAATCCCCAAATTGAGGAGCCCGCCAGTCTCTGACTGACGGGTTTTTTTATGCCTGTCGATCGTGGCTTAAGGTTCTCTTAAGCGCAGACTGACACCCTGCCACCCTGGTTTCGCTCTGTGCAAAAAATCATGCAACTGTCATCCAAATTAAACAATTCAACAACCCACCTCATGATTAAGAACCCTGCTATTTACCCGCTGTCGCGTCGCTTTTACGCTATCAACTTTATTTTGCTGGCATTTTTAGCGTCTGTGTTCCTGCTGTGGTCGCGCCATGAAAGCTTCGATATCGCCATCAGCCAGTTTTGGTTTGATCCGCTGACGCAGCGCTTCCCGTGGCAGCACAACCGCTGGCTGGACCTGATTAACCATCGCCTGCTGAAGGATGTGATCATCGTCGGTGCCGTGCTGATGCTGTTACGTGGGATTCAGCGCCGCGATGGACGCCGGGTGCTGGTGGCCTTGCTATTCGGTCTGGGGCCGCTGGTGGTCGGGATTTTGAAGGCGCACAGCGCCCACTCCTGTCCGTGGGATCTGGCGATGTTTGGTGGCAAAGCGGTGAGCTTTCCCCTGCTGGATGCCATTCCGGCGGGTAGCGGTCCCGGTCAGTGTTTCCCCGGCGGGCATGCTTCAAGCGGTTTTGCGGTAATGGGGCTGTTTTTCCTGTGGTGGCCGGAGAAGCCACGCCGCGCCCTGCTGGCACTGCTGGCTGGCATCGCACTGGGCCTGCTGATGGGTTATGGCCAGGTGATGCGCGGTGCGCACTTTTTCTCCCACAACCTGTGGGCGGGCTGGTGGGTCTGGCTGACCCAGATGCTGATTTTTGCTGGTGTTTCTTTTGGGTAAACAAGATGAGGAACAAGAGAGCGTAATGGAAGAACTCAACCGCACCCTCTTTTTATGGATTAACGCCACGCCGGATTCACCACAGTGGCTGATAAAACTGGCGACCTTTATTGCGCAGGACCTGATCGCCATTGTGCCGCTCCTGATTGTCGCGCTGTGGCTGTGGGGGCCGCGTGAGCAGGTCAGTTCGCAGCGCGCGCTGGTATTGAAAACCGGGATGGCGCTGATTTATGCGCTCAGCATCGCCTGGTGCATCAGCCAACTGCTGCCTCATCCACGCCCGTTTGTCATCGGCCTGGGGCATCAGTTTCTGTCTCATGCTGCTGATGATTCCTATCCCAGCGATCATGGCACCACGATTTTCACCTTCGCGCTGGCGTTTATTTGCTGGCACCGTTTGTGGTCGGGGGTGATTTTACTGCTGGTCGGCAGCGCTATCGCCTGGTCGCGCGTCTACCTTGGCGTGCACTGGCCGCTGGATATGCTCGGCGGTTTCCTGGTGGGTATGCTCGGCTGTCTGGCGTCGCACCTCGCCTGGCAGTTGTATGGTGAGCGTATGCTGGCACTGACGCATCAGATTTACCGCGCCTTGTTTGCGATGCCGATTCGTAAAGGATGGATTCGCGAGTAAATACCCGATAACGGCGCGATGTATCGCGCCGTTATCAGTCCGCAAAGGGCAATTAGCTAAACCATTTGCCAAACCAGCCGTTGAATTTCATCATAATGAAATCCCAGATACGGCCAATGAAGCCCCCTTCCGCAACATCTTCCATCGCCACCAGCGGACGTTGTTCCACCGTTTTGCCATCCAGCTGAAAATCGATGGTTCCCACCACCTGATTTTTCTTCAGTGGTGCTTCCAGCTGCGGCGAGGTGAGCGTGAAACTGGCTTTCAGGTTTTTCATCTGCCCTTTAGGAAGGGTGATGGCGGCATCCTGGGCGACCCCGAGATTGACCTGGCTACGATCGCCAAACCAGACGCGTTGCTGCGCAAAAGGTTTATCCGACTTGATCGGCGTTACGGTTTCATAAAAACGAAAACCCCAGGTGAGAAGCTTTTCACTTTCACGGAAGCGGATGGCATCGGTCTGCGCCCCGAGCACCACCGAAATCAGACGCATATCGCCGTCAGTGGCGGACGCCACCAGGTTATTGCCTGCTCCCGAGGTATGACCGGTTTTGATACCGTCCACGTTGAGATTGGTGCTCCACAGCAGACGGTTACGGTTCATCTGTTTAATGTGGTTGAAGGTAAATTCTTTCTCTTTATTCAGCGCATATTCATCCGGCACATCGCGGATCAGCCGCTGACCAATAATCGCCATATCACGCGCGGTACTGTACTGCCCGTCGGCATCCAGCCCATGCACCGTCATAAAATGGGTATTTTGCAGGCCAAAGGCTTTGGCGTAGTTATTCATCAAACCGATAAACGCATCCTGACTGCCCGCCACATAATCGGCCAGCGCGATACAGGCATCGTTACCGGATTGAATCACGACGCCTTTATTCAGCTCGGATACCGGAATGCGATCGCCGGGCTTCAGGAACATCAGAGATGAACCACGTAATTTCGGGTTGCCGGTGGCCCAGGCATCCTGACCAATGGTCACCAGATCGTTATTGGTGATTTTACCGGATTTCAGCGCCTGGCCGACCACATAGCTGGTCATCATTTTGGTCAGACTGGCGGGGTCGAGACGCTGATCGGCATTCGATTCAGCCAGAACCTTGCCGCTGTTGTAGTCCATTAAAATCCAGGCTTTGGCATCCAGCTGCGGCGCGGCGGGTGCGTCTTCAGCCAGAACGGTGACCGGAACGAGCAGTAATAATAAGGAGGATGCAGCCAAAGGCCGCCAGGCAGGGGTGATAGCGAATTTTCTCATGAGCATGACCAGATGTTTGTCCTTGTTAAATATCGTGGTTCTTTGCCAGCAAGACGCACGTAAACCAGAACGCTAACGGTTCGCGCCGGCGAAAAAAACCGTCTGACCGTAAAGTTTTATAGAGTTTATTAGAGTAACCCTGGCACCAACGCCGCCTCGCTGCCAGCATTGATCTGTCGCCATCTGTGAAAAATTGCGAGAAATTCCGATTTTTCGCAGATCAGTTAAGCCAGTCACAAATTTCCGCTAACCTGATTTCAGTCAGCCTGAGGAGAATCATGATGGACTTAGCCGTGTTCGATCTGGACGAAACCCTGATTTGTGAAGACAGCACCAGCCTGTGGCTACGCTGGCTGGTTTCACAGGGTTTTGCCCCCGCCGATCTGATTAGCGAAGAACAATCGCTAATGACCCAATATCACGCCGGTACGCTATCAATAGAAGAATATATGAACACCACCCTCGCCCCGTTAGCCGGTATGGCCACCATGACGGTATCCGGCTGGGTGCGCCGTTTTATCCACCGCGACATTCTGCCGCGGGTCTTTCCCGCCGCGCGCGAACGCATCAACTGGCATCAGCAGCGTGGCGACACGGTGATGATCATTACTGCCAGCGGTGAACATCTGGCTATTCCGATTGCTGAACGCCTCGGCGTACACGGTGCGCTGGCGATTGGTGTCGAGATTGTCGATGACCGCTACAGCGGCCAGACCTACGGCACCATGACCTACAAAGAAGGTAAAGTGGCACGGCTGGGCGACTGGAAAGCGCTACAGCAGGACCATCGTTTCGATCATACCTGGGCGTACAGCGACTCAATGAATGATTTGCCGCTGCTGGCCCATGCCGATCATGCTTATGTGATTAACCCGGACACGCTGTTGCAACAGGAAGCGCAACAACGCGGCTGGGAAGTGTGTAACTGGGTACGTTAATTACCCACGTGGTGTGCTGGCGCTCTCCGCCAGCCCCACTTTCAGCAGTTTGCCGTTGGCCTCATCGGTCAGCACATACAGAAAGCCATCCGGTCCCTGGCGGACATCGCGAATGCGTTCAGCGCGATCGTTCAGCAAACGCTGTTCTTCCACCACTTTCTCGCCATTCACCTGTAAGCGAATCAGGCTTTTTTCCTTCAATGCGCCAATAAATAACGAATTCTTCCACTGCGGGAAACGTGCGCTATTGTAAAACGCCATCCCACTGATCGCCGGTGAGACTTTCCAGTAAAACAGCGGTTGTTCGGTACCCGGTACCTCGCCACCTTTGGCTTCCGGTACTTTTTGCCCACTGTAATCGATACCCCAGGTCGCCAGCGGCCAGCCGTAGTTTTTGCCTTTTTCCGGGATATTCACTTCATCGCCGCCGCGCGGGCCATGCTCACTCTCCCACATCTGCTGCGTCCAGGGATTGAGCGCCAGCCCCTGCGGATTACGCACGCCATAGGCCCAGATTTCACCACGCGCCCCCTGGCGTCCGACAAATGGATTATCCGCCGGAATTTTGCCATCGGCAGTCAGGCGAATGATTTTTCCCGAGAGTTTATCGAGGTCCTGCGCACTGCTGCTGGCAAAGTTGTCACCAAAAGCAATCCACAAAAATCCCTGCCTGTCGAACGCCAGCCGCGTTCCCAGGTTGGCGCCAGTGGAGAGCTTCGGGGTTTGCTCCAGTACCACCTGAAAATCACTCAGCTGCCGGTTATCGTCGCTCAGACGACCATAACCCACCACGCCCCCCGCACGTCCGTCAGCATCGGCGGTGGTATAGCTGAGCCACACGCGGCGACTTTGCGCGAAGTCCGGTGCCAGCACCACATCAAGCAGGCCGCCCTGCCGATGCGCCCAGACTTTGGGTACGCCGCTAATAGGTGCCGATACGCCTTTGCCCGGCTGCCAGCTGCGTAACTGGCCCGACCGTTCGGTAATTAACAGGGTGTGATTATCCGGCAGAAAGGCCACCGACCAGGGATGGTCCAGTTTCTCCTGCAAAACCTGCACCTGTACATCAGCCGCCAATACTGGCAGGGAACAACTTAGCGCACTGCCGAACAGCAACGCAGCTTGCAACAATCGCATGGGTTTCTCCTTTTTCACCGTCTGCCGTTAAGGGTAGTCAGCAAGTAAAAAAGGATGTGCAGGATTTACAAAACATTAAGCCCGGCGAACCGGGCAGCTTGTTACGGCGCGGAGAAGGAGACGGCATCCCGTACCATCTCATCAATGCCTGGACGGATGTCATTCAGGGTGATCGGTGTTTCACTGTTCGGCAGCGTACGGCCAAAGGCTTTACGTACCACCTTGATCAGCGGTTTACCGGTTTGCGCATCGGAAGCTTCCACTTCAAGGTACAACGCGCTGTTCTGAGTACGATGTCCGGTGGCCGCCATGGTTCCGGCAATCACTGCCCCAACCGGTATCACTTCATAGAACTGGACACCCTCGTTCTCACCCGCCACGGCGGTGATAGCAGCTCTCACCACCATGGTATTCGGGCCTTTCTGCGTCACGAGATTTTTATGTACTGAAATCCCGTCTTTGAGTTTCTGGTCGGCATATTGTCGTATCTGATCCAGCGTCTGCTGGCTGATACGCTGCGTGGGATGCGCTGCCGGGTAATAAACGATGGGGGTATAAACGACGTTTGGATACTTCGCGCCATGATAATCCGGCGATATCCAGCGCATCGTCGGTTTACCACTTGCTGACTCCGCCATGGTTAGCTGGCTATAATCGCCGAGAAAACCAGAATATTGTTTCGTATCAGCAACATGAGATGTACAACCCGCCGCCAGAAAAGCCAGCGTCACTAATGGAATACACAGATGTGATCGCATACGAGAGCCCTTATGTTTATTCATTGCTTTTCAAGCATAGTGCGGGCAGTAACGGGAGGTGAGGAAATTTGAAGAAATGTGAATAGAAACCACCTGCGCCCTGTAAGCACAGGTGGTTAGAGGATTATTCGAAGCAGGTTTCAGGATTATCTGACAGGGAAACAAACTCGTCGCCCCCTTTAGTCAGCGCCATAATTTTGCCGCTCTCAATATCATAAACCCAGCCATGCAGGCGCAGCGTTTTCTTACGCAGCGCCACCGCAACAGACGGGTGAGTTTTGATATTGTGCAGCTGCGCGATGACGTTCTCTTTTACCATCTCGGTCAGCTTGGTTTCCGGCGTGTCGTACTTTTTGTTTTCCACCACCGCACGCGCGGCATCGGCATAACGCAGCCAGTGCTCCACCGCTGGCATGGTATCCATGCAGGAACATTCGGCGATCGCTTTCATCGCGCCACAGTTGGAGTGGCCGCAAATGATGATTTCGCTCACACCCAGCGCCACGACCGCGTATTCGATAGTGGCAGAGACACCGCCTGGTTCCGGTCCGAATGACGGCACAATATTACCGGCATTACGGATAACGAACAGCTGGCCAGGCTCCTGCTGCGTAACCAGTTCCGGCACCAGACGGCTGTCTGAGCAGGAGATAAACAGGGCTTTGGGATTTTGGTTGGACGCCAGGCTTTTGAAAAGATCCTTCCTTTCAGGGAACACATTCTGTTGAAAACTCAGAAAACCTTTGATGATCTCTTTCATTTCTCTGCTCTCACATTATCCACTTCGGCCCTGGCAGTGAGGGATTCACCGTCAGCGACGCACATTTTTTTCTAATATCGATAATCACTTATAAATTCCAACCGGGGATTTAAGCAAAATAGCCTGGGGAAGACAACCCCGCCAGCGCTGCGGTTACCCTCACCCAGCCCGCGACTTTGCCCACATCCCGCGTGGTAAGCCGCATTCATAGCCTGGCAAAAAGCCTGACAACTGGCTATACAATTTCCCTTGCACCCAGAGTCACTGTGATGGATTTTTATTTGTCAGCCTCTGGCTCCCCATGGCGCCACACCCGACTGGTATAAAAACTTCTCCTTCACTATTTTCAACCTAAGAAAAATGGGGTTTCACTGACTCGCTAATTAATACCATTTCGAGTAACGGATATCGATTACCAGTACAACTACGGCCCAAATAACAGTCAGTAACACAGCATATCCAGGGATAAAAATGACGAAGAAGATACCACCTAAAAAAATCGCAGCGAGAGGGATTAGATTACCAAAAAGAACCCCAATCGTCTGAATCACTTTTTATATAACCACGTCATTTTCTCAACACCCCCACTTATGAGAAAGACAATATGATTGCAATCATCAGGCCTCGATAGGTAAATAAAAAATGGATTCTAATTTTTTCCAACCCACAAATTACAAGCTAATAACGCCAGAGCAGCTGAAATGAACACTGATAAGCCAGCATTAACATAGAACACCAAATCAAGTGTATTATCTACCCCGTCCTGATTAAGCCAATTTCCCAGAATATAAAAGAACCGCATCGGAATCACGAAGGAAAGAAGGTTAACAGAGCCATAAAAGCAGCCTAAAAAAACCAGGATAAACAGGACGATTTTCTTCATTCAATATACCTTTACCGTACCGTAGGCTTTCAGCTTACTTCCTGGGATGTTAATCATTGCACCTGCTGCAATCAACCTATCATGAAGATATTCAAATTGTGCCTGACTTGTGAGGGTGATACACCCTTCACTCAATCCCCTTGGCCCGACAGGATGCAAGCGGAAACCTCCGCGTTTTATGCCTTGCGTAAACGTCCAATCATCAATTTTTCCATCATCCCGATAGAGAGCAAACCATTTTGAGCGGTCAGTACCGTAGATGTCACGATAGAACATTTCCTTTATTGGTCCAAGTGTACCTCCAACAGGACGTTCAACAATAAAATAACGCCCTCTGAGCAAAGGTCCAATATTAGTGACATGTGTCATGTCAGGGTTGTTACGCCCCTCACCCTGCCCGGAAAATGCTCTGAATGTTCCTATACCAGGACAATGCAATGTTGAGAACTCACGACGATTAAGAATGAAATAACAACTGTAAGACATAACGAATCCTTTTGTTAAGTTTAACTTCTTATATGACTACGCAAGGACACTCCGGTCCCGATTCAGAGGGGTTTTAATTTTAACGAAGATGGTAATTCGCAATAGTAAATTGCGTACAAAATCACTAATCAAACACTTATGCACAGCGTGCATCATTATCATGCGAAATTTAGAACAAATGACATTAATAAAAAATAACTTTTTCCTCAAAACATTATTTGCGTCATATTTTTTCGCAAAATTCCTTATGAATTACCCCGGAACAGTCAACAGCCCCCCGAGATGAAAGATAAGCTGCAATTGTCTTTCTGCCCCTGGTTAGCACCCCTGGGTCAGTTCCCGGTGTCTGCTTATCACTTGATCTGCACATATAGGAGTATAATTTTTGTTTGTCCATCTGTAGAATCTCGCGCCATTCCTGCTTAGAACCGGAAAATGAGCAATGTCCCATAACAAAACACCTGACAACGTATTGGAAAAGTCGACGACTCTTCCACCTAAAGTAGGATTTATCTCTTTAGGCTGTCCAAAAAACCTTGTCGATTCAGAGCGTATCCTGACGGAGCTGCGTACTGAAGGCTATGACGTGGTCCCACGCTACGATGATGCGGAGATCGTCATCGTCAACACCTGTGGATTTATCGACAGCGCCGTGCAGGAATCCCTGGAAGCGATTGGTGAAGCGCTGAACGAGAACGGCAAAGTGATCGTGACCGGCTGCCTGGGTGCCAAAGTGGATCAGATCCGTGAAGTTCACCCGAAAGTGCTGGAAATCACCGGACCGCACAGCTATGAGCAGGTGCTGTCGCATGTGCATCACTATGTGCCAAAGCCGGAACACAACCCGTTCCTGAGCCTGGTGCCGCAGCAGGGCGTGAAACTGACGCCACGTCACTACGCTTACCTGAAAATTTCTGAAGGCTGCAACCATCGCTGCACCTTCTGCATCATTCCGTCGATGCGTGGCGATCTTGATAGCCGCCCGATTGGTTCGGTACTGGATGAAGCCAAACGTCTGGTGGAAGCGGGCGTGAAAGAGCTGCTGGTGATCTCCCAGGATACCTCCGCTTATGGCGTGGATGTGAAGCACCGTACCGGTTTCTGGAATGGCTCGCCGGTCAAAACCAGCATGGTTAGCCTGTGTGAACAGCTGGCAAAACTCGGCGTCTGGGTGCGTCTGCATTATGTCTATCCTTACCCGCACGTAGATGATGTCATCCCACTGATGGCGGAAGGTAAACTCCTGCCGTACCTGGATATCCCGCTGCAACACGCCAGCCCGCGTATTCTTAAGCTGATGAAGCGCCCGGGTGCTGTAGAACGCACGCTGGAACGCATTAAACGCTGGCGTGAAATCTGCCCGGAGCTGACGCTGCGTTCGACCTTTATCGTCGGTTTCCCGGGTGAAACAGAAGAAGATTTCCAGATGCTGCTCGACTTCCTGAAGGAAGCGCGCCTTGACCGCGTCGGATGCTTCCAGTACAGCCCGGTTGAAGGTGCCACTGCCAACCAGTTACCGGACCCGGTGCCGGACGATGTGAAACAGGAACGTTTCGATCGCTTTATGCAGCTGCAGCAGAAGATTTCCGCAGAACGTCTGCAAGAGAAGATTGGTCGCGAAATTCTGGTGATCATCGATGAAGTGGATGAAGAAGGTGCCGTAGGCCGCAGCATGGCCGATGCACCGGAAATCGACGGCGCGGTGTACCTGAATGGCGATCGTCAGGTGAAGGTCGGCGATGTGGTGCGCGTCAAAGTCGAGCACGCTGATGAGTACGACCTGTGGGGCAGCCGCATCTAACCTCCCCTCCTCCCCCATGCCCGTCATGGGGGAATCATTTTCCGCCGAAATTATTTTCTGCCGACAGTAAAGCGCCTTTCTTTTACACCGATAACCTCTGTACACGCCCCTTTTTGCGCAGAGATACCAGGATGCTTAAAAGAATGAAAGTCGTGACCGCCATCATCATGATTCTGGTGGTGTTCACAGCCATGCAGGCCGTTTCCGGCTCCCTGTTTTTAACCTCATTAATTTCAGGACAACGAAACTTCACCACCAGCGATCAACTCTCTCACCAGCAACGTGAACTGGCCGACGGCTGGCAAACGCTGGTCAAAACCCGTGTCACCATTAACCGCGTCGCCATTCGTATTCTGAAGAAGCAAACCGATGCCGCCTCGCTGGCCGCCATCGACAAGTTGTTAACCGCCGCCGGGGCGTCGCTGGATGAAGCGCAGCAGCACTTCACTCAGTATAAGAATCTGCCACGCATCGCCGGGCAAAGTGATGCCGCTGCAACGCTGGTTGAAGCGAAGTTCACCGCAATGGCCAATCTGTTGCAGCAGTCTGCGGTATTCCTGAAAGCTAACGATTATCCTTCCTACGGCAATCTGGATGCCCAGCAGGCGCAGGACGATCTCGAAGATGCCTACAAACAGTGGCGGGCGCAGAATGTCGAGCTGCTGGAGCAAGGCAATGCCCAGAATGAAAGCACTTATCACCGCATGATGACCATGGTCGGGGTGATGACGCTGGTGGTGCTGCTGATGCTGGTGGCCGTATGGGTGCTGGTGCGCCGCATCCTGCTGACACCGATGAAGTTGCTGCAACAGCAGATGGAGCGCTTCGCGGAAGGCGACCTGTCCGGCACCTTGCAGGTGGAGGGACGCAGCGAAATGGCCGCACTCGCCACCAGCCTGAACCATATGCAACAGGCATTGCTGAGTACCGTCAGCAACGTGCGTGACAGCGCCGACGCGATTTTCAGCAGCGTGACCGAAATCGCCACCGGTAATAACGATCTCTCCGCGCGCACCGAACAGCAGGCCGCTTCACTGGAAGAAACCGCCGCCAGTATGGAGCAGCTTACCGCCACGGTGAAACAGAACGCCGATAACGCCCGTCAGGCCACACAGCTGGCGAAAACCGCCTCCGACACCGCGGATAAAGGCGGTAACGTGGTCGAGGGTGTGGTGAAGACCATGCGTGATATCGCGGATAGCTCGAAAAAGATCGCCGATATCACCAGCGTGATCGATGGCATCGCTTTCCAGACCAATATTCTGGCGCTGAACGCCGCAGTTGAAGCAGCGCGCGCCGGAGAACAGGGACGCGGTTTTGCTGTGGTCGCCGGTGAAGTACGCAACCTTGCCCAGCGCAGTGCGCAGGCGGCGAAGGAGATCAAGCTGTTGATTGAGAACTCGGTGCAGCGCGTCGATCTCGGTTCGCAGCAGGTCAGCAGCGCCGGTGACACCATGCAGGAAATTGTCAGCGCGGTTACCCGCGTCACCGACATCATGGGTGAGATCGCCTCCGCCTCAGATGAGCAGAGCCGTGGTATTGATCAGATCGGTCAGGCGGTGAATGAGATGGATCGCGTGACGCAGCAGAATGCCACGCTGGTACAGGAATCGGCCAATGCGTCGGCGTCGCTGGAGCAGCAGGCCAGCCGTCTGTCAGCCGCCGTGGCTCGCTTCAATACCGGCGCTCGCCAGGTGGCTGCGGCGGTGCTGGTACGTCCGGCAGCACCTGTGATGGCCCCACGCGCATTAAAGGCCCCCGCCGCTTCCGGCAACGAAAACTGGGAAACTTTCTGAGAATAGGGTCGGGATTAATCCCGACCCTACGGCTGTAGGATGCGCATTTATGCGCACCTGGAAGAATGCTCAGGTCTTCAGTTTCGGATCCAGCGCGTCGCGCAGTCCGTCACCCAGCAAATTAAACGCCAGCACGGTGAGGAAAATCGCCAGGCTGGGGAAAATCGCCACATGCGGGGCAATCACCATATCGGCACGGGCTTCGTTTAACATCGCGCCCCATTCCGGCGTTGGCGGTTGCGCCCCCAGGCCGAGAAAGGACAGGCTGGCCGCGGTGATGATTGACGTACCAATACGCATGGTGAAATAGACCACAATCGAAGACACCGTACCCGGCAGGATATGGCGCAGGATGATGGTCCAGTCCGATGCACCGATGCTGCGCGCCGATTCGATATAAGTCTGATGCTTCAGGACCAGAGTGTTACCCCGCACCAGCCGCGCAAACGCCGGGATGCTGAAAATGGCGACCGCGACAATCACGTTACTCATGCCGCTACCCATAATCGCCACCACGGCAATCGCCAACAGAATGCCCGGAAAGGCAAACAACACATCACAGACGCGCATGGTGATACGATCCCACCAGCCTTCGTAGTAACCCGCCAGCAGGCCCAGCACGGTGCCGATCACCGTACCAATCGCCACCGAGAAGAAACCGGCAATCAGCGAAATACGCGTCCCGACCAGCACCCGGCTAAAAATGTCGCGCCCGAGCGAATCCACGCCAAACCAATGCATCAGCGACGGGCCTTCATTCAGACGATCGTAATCAAAATAGTTTTCCGCATCGAACGGGGCAATCCACGGGGCGATAAACGCCACCACGATCAGCAACAGCACAAACAATCCGGCCAGCATCGCCACGTTCTGACGACGAAAACGCCGCCAGAATTCGCGCCACGGCGTGCGTACCCGGTTCTCCGTCATCGTCGGCATGATTTTCAATGCCGCTTCGCGTCGCCAGTTTTTCATTGCGACTCCTTACCTGTAGCGAATAGCCGGGTTGATCGCCGCGTACAGCATATCGACAATCAGGTTAATCAGAATGAACTCCAGCGAAAACAGCAACACCTCGGCCTGAATCACCGGGTAATCACGCATCTCCACCGAATCCACCAGCAGACGGCCCAGACCAGGCCAGTTGAACACCACTTCCACCACAATTGAGCCGCCAAGCAAAAAACCAAATTGCAGGCCCATCATGGTCACCACCGGGATCATGGCATTGCGCAGCCCATGCTTGACCACCACCAGCGACTCGCGCACCCCTTTGGCACGCGCGGTACGCATATAATCTTCCTGCATCACCTCGACGAAAGAGGCGCGGGTAAAGCGTGCCATTACCGCCGCCACCGCCGCGCCGAGGGTGATGGAAGGCAAAATGTAATGTCGCCAGCTGTCGGCACCGACGGTGGGCAACCAACCGAGATCGACGGAAAAGATTTGCATCAGCAGCATACCGAGGGCAAACGCCGGAAAGGAGATACCCGATACCGCCAGCGTCATACCCAGACGGTCCGGCCAGCGATTACGCCAGACGGCCGAGACGATGCCAATCGCCATACCAAACACCACCGCCCATACCATGCTGCTCAGCGTCAGCCACAGCGTGGGGAGAAAACGCGTGGCGATCTCCTCGGAAACCGGGCGTTTCGACACCATCGACTGACCAAAATCCCCCTGCAACGCATTCCAGATAAAATGCCAGAATTGCTGGATCAGCGGTTGATCCAGCCCCAGTTCCTGGCGCACCAGCGCCACCACCGAGGCATCTGCTTCCGGTCCGGCAATCAGCCGCGCCGGGTCACCCGGCAACAGATGAACAAACAGGAACACCAGCACCGCCACAATCAGCAGCGTGGGAATCAGTCCCAGTAATCGTTTGAGAAAATAATTCAGCATGCGAAATCCTGCACGGTATGGCCAGCCGTTGCAGGCTGGCCATAAGGGTTACTTCAGGTCGGCCTCATCAAAATTAAATGAGGTATCAGGCATGACGTAAAAACCGCTCAGGTTTTTGTTATTGGCAGACAGCAGCTGTTCCACCACCAGTGGGATCCACGGATGATCGTTCCAGATGCGGTCCTGGGCATCTTTGTACAGTTTGGCTTTCTGATCGCGATCGGTGGTTTTCAGCGCATCCGCCAGATCTTTATCCACCTGTGGATTGCTGTAAAACGCAGTGTTGAAGATCGCTGGCGGCCATGAGCTGGTAGCAAACAGCGGCGTCAGCGCCCAGTCCGCTTCACCGGTAGAGGCGGACCAGCCGGTGTAGAACATGCGTACCCCGCTCTCTTTCTGGCCTTTGCTTTCCACTTCCGCCGCACGCTGACCGGCATCCATCGCCAGCAGTTTCACCTTCACACCCACCTGTGCCAGCTGCTGCTGCGTGAACTGCAACACTTTCTGCGCGGTACTGTGGTTGTGTGATGACCACAGCGTGCTCTCGAAACCGTTGGGATAGCCCGCTTCTTTCAGCAATTCACGCGCTTTGGCCGGATTGTAGGCGATGGCGGGATAGGTCTGCGCAAAGTCGATAGCCGGGGGCACAATGCCGGTCGCCGGGGTGGCATAACCGGCAAATGCCACTTTCGCCAGTGCCTGACGGTTGATGGCATATTCCAGCGCCTCACGCACTTTCGGGTTGTCGAACGGTTTTTGTGTCACGTTCAGGCTGATATAACGCTGCATAATCGAAGGCGTGGTGACCACATCGAGCTTGCTGTTTTTCTCCAGCAGTTTGGCCTGCTCAAACGGTACCGGAAACGCAAAGGTGGCTTCGCCGGTCTGCAACATCGCCGCACGGGTGTTGTTATCCACCACCGGACGCCAGGTGATGCTGTCGAGCTTCGGATAACCTTTTTTCCAGTAGCCATCCCACTTCTTCACTTTCACGAAGTCGGTCTGATTCCAGGTGACAAATTCGAACGGACCGGTGCCCACCGGATGGAAACCGATGTCCTTGCCATATTTCTGCAACGCAGCCGGAGAAATCATCACTGCCGCCGGATGGGCAAGGTTGTTGATAAAGGCGGAGAACGGCTGTTTCAGGGTGATTTTCACCGTCAGCGGGTCCACCACCTCGGTTGAAGCCACGTATTTAAACAGGTTGTAGCGTTTGAGGTGATTATCCGGATTGCTGGCGCGATCGAGGTTGACCTTCACCGCTGCGGCGTTGAAATCGGTGCCGTCCTGGAACTTGACGTTGGGACGCAGTTTGATGGTGTACGTCAGGCCATCGCTGCTGGTTTGATAACTTTCAGCCAGCACATTGGTCAGCTTCATATCTTTATCGAAGCCGAACAATCCCTGATAGAAGGACTTCGCCACCGCCTGCGACAAGGTATCGTTGGCATCGTAGGGGTCGAGGGTGGTGAAGGTGGAGGCCACGGCAATCACCGCATCTTTAGCCGCCCAGGCCGGTAACGCCAGCGCCGAACTTAACAACCCGGCAGTGATAACCCCTTTACGCATAATATTGTGCATCGTTATGGTTCTCCTGTAGTCCCTGTCTTAACGCGACACCAGCCGGTGACGCGGATGAGTTGCTGCTGTTCAGGTGCCGCTGATGGCGTGCCGGGCAACAAAATGTCCCGGTGCCACTTCCTGTAAGGGTGCCACTTCCGGCTCTGCGCCGAGCGGGCGAATCGGGCTGGGGATCTCATCCACCATTAACGCCCGCTCGCGGCGCCGGTGTGCCGGATCGGCAACCGGCACCGCGGCCATCAGTTTTTTGGTGTACGGATGACGTGGCTGCTCAAACACCGCCTGACGCGGCCCCATTTCCACGATCTGTCCCAGATACATCACTGCCACGCGATGGCTGATGCGTTCCACCACCGCCATATCGTGCGAAATAAACAGAAACGCGATGCCAAACTCGCGTTGTAAATCGAGCATCAGGTTGATGATCTGGGCCTGAATCGACACATCCAGCGCTGAGACCGACTCATCAGCAATCACCACTTTGGGGTTGAGCGCCAGCGCACGCGCAATACAAATGCGCTGACGCTGGCCGCCGGAAAATTCGTGCGGATAACGCTGCGCATGTTCCGGCAGCAAGCCGACGCGCTCCAGCAGCCAGGCAACGCGCTGCTCAGCCTGACGTCGGCTCATCGTCTGATGCACCAGCAGCGGTTCCATGATGGAAAAACCCACCGTCAGACGGGGATCGAGCGACGCATACGGGTCCTGGAAAATAAACTGAATATCACGCCGCAGCGTAGCCAGCGCCCGCCCTTCGAGGGTGTCAATGCGCTGACCATCAAAGGTGATGGTGCCGCCCTGGCTGGCAACCAGCCGCAGCAGGGAACGGCCCGTGGTCGATTTACCACAGCCGGACTCCCCCACCAGCGCCAGGGTTTCTCCGGCATACAGATCGAAACTCACCTTTTCCACCGCATGCACGCGGCGTTTCACCCGGTTCAGCAAGCCGCCACGAATATCGAAACGTGTCACCAGGTCGCGCACCTGCAAAATCGGCGGTACATCCAGCCGCACCGTGTCCTGCGGCGTTTCCACTTCGGCACGACCATCCCGGTGAATTAACGGAAATTTGGCGGGCAGCGGCTGACCGTGCATTGCCCCCAGTTTGGGGACGGCGGAGAGCAGCGCGCGGGTATAGGGTTGCTGGGGATGGTCGAATAGTTGCTGTACCGGTGCGCGTTCCACCACATCGCCGCGATACATTACCTGTACCCGGTCAGCCATTTCCGCCACCACGCCCATATCATGGGTGATAAAAATCACCCCCATCTGCATCTCTTTTTGCAGCACCCGGATCAGTTGCAGGATCTGCGCCTGGATGGTGACGTCCAGCGCCGTGGTCGGTTCATCGGCAATCAACAGCGCCGGTTTGCAGGACAGCGCCATCGCGATCATCACCCGCTGACGCATCCCGCCGGAAAGCTGATGGGGATAGCGTCCCAGCACGTTTTGCGCTTCCGGTATGCGTACCAGATCCAGCATATGCCGCGCTTCAGCCAGCGCCTGCTGATGGCTTTTTCCCTGATGCAGACGGATCGATTCGGCAATTTGCTCCCCCACGGTGAACACCGGGTTGAGCGAAGTCATCGGTTCCTGGAAGATCATCGCCATATCGGCACCGCGTACGCGCCGCATCTGGCTGGCGGAGGCACGCATCACATCCAGTAATTCGCCGTTACGCCGCCGCAGGGTGATCTCACCACTCACGTCTCCCCCCGCCTGCTGAATCAACCGCATCAGCGCCAGCGAGGTGACCGACTTACCTGAACCGGATTCCCCGACCAGCGCCAGGGTTTCACCGCGATGCAGATCCAGCGACAACTGACGCACCGCTTCGGTGATGCGTCCTTCATGCTGAAAACTCACGTTCAGGTCACGTACCGCCAGAACCTGCTCTGGCGTTAACTGCAGCTGCCGATCCGTCATGCCTGCTCCTTAGCTGTCGCGGTAAATGGCTACCTCAACTTCACCACCAACGTAAGCGAATCCCCGGTACATTCCTTCGCTGTTAAACGGCAGGGCCACGTTGCCGTCACAATCCACCGCAATCAGCCCGCCACTGCCATCCAGCTCCTGCACTTTATCGTGTATCACGTTGGCGCTGGCCTGTTGTAATGTACGTCCGGCGTAACGCATCTGCGCGGCCACGTCATAGGCCGCCAGCGTGCGGATAAACACCTCGCCGGTGCCGGTACAGGAGACGGCCACGCTGTCGTTGCTGGCGTAGCAGCCCGCACCCACCAGCGGTGAATCGCCGACACGTCCGGCCTGTTTGTTGGTCATGCCGCCGGTGGAAGTAGCCGCCGCCAGGTTGCCATGAAGATCGAGGGCCACAGCGCCCACCGTGCCGAATTTACGATCGGGGTCGAGCGGATCGTCGCTGTGGCTCTGCGCCGCACCGTCATGATCCAGCACCGCCTGCTGGCTACCGAGCGCCCGCTGCAACTGTTCCCAGCGTTCT
The DNA here is from genome assembly GCF_002095535.1 of Pantoea cypripedii. NCBI lineage: Bacteria > Pseudomonadati > Pseudomonadota > Gammaproteobacteria > Enterobacterales > Erwiniaceae > Pantoea > Pantoea cypripedii. The sequence continues at coordinate 1,391,258 of NZ_MLJI01000001.1, read as the reverse complement.
GGCGTTGAGAAGAAATCGGCCGCCACCATTTCCAGCCCCTGTTGTGTCGCAAAGGCTTCAGCACCTGCGCCGATAAACAACACATGCGGGCTGACTTCCAGCACCGCGCGCGCCGCCAGGATCGGATTGCGGATATGGTTAACACCGGCCACCGCCCCCACTTCCAGCGTTTTGCCGTCCATAATGCTGGCGTCCAGTTCGTGCGTACCCTGGTGGGTAAACACCGCCCCTTTACCGGCATTAAACAACGGACACTCCTCCAGCAGACGGACCGCTTCGGTAACCGCATCCATCGCGCTGCCGCCGTCGGCGAGAATTTGCTGACCGGCTGCGACAATCGCCGTCAGCTGCTGACGATAATATTGCTCTTTTTCGGCGCTCATCGCCGCGCGGGTGATCGCGCCCGCTCCGCCGTGAATGGCGATAACTGCTTTAGTCATACCCGTTACCCTGTCAAGGAATCAGAACCAAAAACACTGATTTAGAATGGTTTTCATTATTTTTTGGCAACTTTCGACTATAGAAAGGCCGTCCAGCCTTGTAAAGCAGAAACTGTGCTGCCGGGTCATAACCTTTTATTGTGGTTTATGCCTTTAAGTTTGACAAAAGCGTGAGCCGCGCCCGGTAAACCAATGGTGGAACACTATACTCACAGCAATGAGGCTACGGGAATCAAGCATGAACACCTATACCCACGCCCTGGTGCTGGTTCAGGGTCACGAAGATGGCTCCCTGCTGCTCCACCAGGCGGTGGTGCTGGCGGAGGCGCTGGCGATGAAAGTCACGCTGGCGCACATCAGCGACGACTTCAGGGAGATGAACTACGTTTCTGACAGCCTGATGAATGATGTGGTATCCGAAGACATTATCCGGGTGAAAGCGCTGATGAGTAAGCTGTCAGCCAGCGTGACCCTGCCTGTCAAATGCCATCAGCTGGTCACCGTGCGTCGCTTCGAAGATGTTGAAAAATGTATCGCTGAGCAGCATATCGATTTACTGATTGCCGGACATCGCAACCGCTTTATGGGTGTGCTCACCTCCAGTTCCATGGAGTACATCAATCGCTTAAACATTGATGTGCTGATCAAACATTTGCCACAATAATCTGACCAGCCGCATGTGACTCGACAGCTATTTGCCACCATAATAGGCTGCATCTGACACAACCAGGCTGATATGGACATGGAACCCTTTACCGCAGGCTTAATCTCCCTCGAAGACGCACAGCAAAAAATGCTGGCACAACTCTCCCCGATTACCGACTCCTTACAGGTATCCTTATTTGAAGCCGCCGGACGCATCACCGCCGCGCCGGTGTTATCCCCGCTGGATGTGCCGCCGTTCGATAACGCCGCGATGGACGGTTACGCGGTTCGGCTGGCGGATCTCGCCTCAGATCGCGTGTTGCCGGTGGCGGGTAAAGCCTTTGCGGGTGTGCCTTTCAACGGTGAATGGCCCGCAGGCAGCGTGATCCGCATTATGACCGGCGCGCCGGTTCCCGCTGGCTGCGACGCGGTGGTGATGCAGGAAGAAACCGAGCAGCGTGACGGCGGCATTGTGATCACCGCACCGGTGAAGGACGGACAACATATCCGTCGCAGCGGTGAAGATATCCAGACCGGCAAACAGGTGCTGGATGTCGGCGTGCGCCTCGGGGCAGCCGAGCTGCCATTGCTGGCCTCACTCGGTATCGCCGAGGTCAGCGTGCTGCGCAAACTGCGCGTGGCGATCTTCTCCACCGGCGACGAATTGCAGGCCGTGGGCACGCCGCTGGCGGCAGGACAAATTTACGACACCAATCGCTTCACCGTTTCCCTGATGCTGAAACGCCTCGGCTGTGAGGTGATCGATCTTGGCGTGATTGCGGATGACCCGGAGCAGTTACGCCAGGCATTTAGCGAAGCGGATCGCCAGGCCGATGTGGTGATCAGCACCGGTGGCGTCTCAGTGGGTGAAGCCGACTTTACCAAAGCGATGCTGGAAGAATTAGGTGCCATCACTTTCTGGAAACTGGCCATCAAACCAGGCAAACCTTTTGCCTTTGGCCGCCTGGCCAACAGCTGGTTCTGTGGCCTGCCGGGCAACCCGGTCTCCGCTGCGGTGACCTTCTATCAACTGGTACAACCGCTGCTGGCGACCCTCACCGGGCAGAAAACCGCGGTGATGCCGCCGCGTCTGCGCGCCCGAGCCGCACAGCGCCTGAAAAAATCACCGGGCCGCCTCGATTTTCAGCGCGGCGTGTTCAGCCGTGGCGCAGACGGTACGCTGGAAGTGCACAGCACCGGGCCGCAGGGATCACACGTGTTCAGTTCGTTCGCGCTGGCTAACTGCTTTATCGTGCTGGAACGCGAACGCGGTAATGTTGAAGCGGGTGAATGGGTGGATGTTGAACCCTTTAACAGCCTGCTGGAGGGATAAATGCACGCTGAGCTGAGCGATGAGGAGATGCTGCGTTACAACCGACAGATCGTGCTGCGTGGCTTCGATTTTGACGGCCAGGAAAAGCTGAAAGCGGCCCGCGTGCTGGTCATCGGTCTGGGTGGTCTGGGTTGTGCCGCCGCCCCTTATCTGGCCGCGTCGGGTGTGGGACATCTCACCCTGCTTGACTTCGATACCGTGGCGCTCAGTAATCTGCAACGTCAGATTCTGCATCGCGACAGCACCATCGGCATGGCAAAAGTGGACTCCGCCGCGCTTCAGCTGGCGGCCATTAACCCGCATTGTTTGCTGGAAACGATCAATGCGCAGCTTGATGATGCTGCGTTGTCAGCGCTGATTGCGCGCCATGACGCGGTGCTGGATTGCAGCGATAATGTCGGCACCCGGGAGCAGGTCAATCGCTTGTGCCGGCAGCACCAGGTGCCGCTGATTTCCGCAGCCGCCATTCGTATGGAAGGCCAGCTCAGCGTGTTTACCTGGCAGCCCGGTACGCCCTGCTATCGTTGTATCAGCCGTTTGTTTGGCGAGCAGGCGCTCAGCTGCGTCGAAGCCGGGGTGATGTCACCGCTGGTTGGGGTGATGGGAGCCATGCAGGCAATGGAAACGCTGAAGGTGTTGACGGCTTTTGGCACACCGGCCAGCTCACGGTTGCTGATGTACGATGCGTTAAGCGCTGAGTTTCGCAGTATGAAAGTGGCGCAGGACGCGCATTGTGAGGTGTGCGGTAAGGGATAATGGGCACATCAACGTCGCGGCGCGAAAAATAACGCCGCGACGGTTGTTAATTAAACGATACCCTGGCTACGCAGATAATCTTCGTAGTTGCCGGTGAAGTCCACCACGCGGTCGCCTTTAAATTCCAGCACACGGGTCGCCAGCGAGCTAACAAACTCACGGTCATGCGACACAAAAATCAGCGTGCCTTCATACATCTCCAGCGCCATATTGAGCGATTCGATCGATTCCATATCGAGGTGGTTGGTCGGTTCGTCCATGATCAGGATGTTCGGCTTTTGCATCATCAGCTTACCAAACAGCATGCGCCCCTTCTCACCACCGGAAAGCACTTTGGCTGGCTTTTTGATATCGTCCTGGCTGAACAACAGACGGCCCAGAATGCTGCGCACCGCCTGCTCATCGTCGCTTTCCTGTTTCCACTGGCTCATCCAGTCAAACACCGTCAGATCATCGGCAAAATCGGCAGCATGATCCTGCGCGTAATAACCAATGCGCGCATTTTCTGACCACTTCACCGTACCGCTTTCCGGCGTCAGTTCACCTACCAGCGTTTTCAGCAAGGTGGTTTTACCGATACCATTGGCACCCAGCACCGCCATTTTCTCTCCCACTTCTAACAGCAGGTTGAGATTTTTAAATAACGGACCGTTATCGAAACCTTTGGTGATGGCTTCCACTTCCAGCGCATTACGGAACAGCTTCTTATCCTGGTCAAAACGGATATAAGGGTTCTGACGGCTGGAGGCTTTCACTTCATCCAGTTTGATTTTATCAATCTGTTTCGCGCGTGAAGTTGCCTGACGTGATTTTGAGGCGTTAGCGCTAAAACGGCTGACAAAAGATTGCAGCTCGGCAATTTGCGCTTTCTTTTTCGCGTTATCCGATAATAAACGATCACGCACCTGGGTCGCTGCGGTCATATATTCGTCGTAATTACCCGGATAAACACGCAGCTCACCGTAATCCAGATCTGCCATATGGGTGCAAACCATATTCAGAAAATGACGGTCATGCGAAATGATGATCATGGTACTGTTGCGTTCGTTCAGTACCTGCTCCAGCCAGCGAATCGTATCAATATCCAGGTTGTTGGTCGGTTCATCGAGCAACAGAATATCCGGATTAGCAAACAGCGCCTGCGCCAGCAGCACACGTAATTTCCAGCCGGGAGCAATTTCACTCATCGGTCCGTAATGCTGCTCCACCGGAATACCCACACCCAGTAATAATTCCCCTGCGCGGGATTCGGCACTGTAACCATCCATTTCACCGTATAGCACTTCGAGGTCGGCCACTTTATAGCCCTCCTCTTCGCTCATTTCCGGCAGAGCATATATCCGATCACGCTCCTGCTTCACGGTCCATAATTCCTGGTGACCCATAATCACGGTATCGAGCACGCTATATTGCTCAAACGCAAACTGGTCCTGACGCAGCTTACCGATACGTTCGTTAGGATCGAGGGAAACATTTCCCGCCGATGGCACCAGGTCGCCGCCCAGTATTTTCATGAAGGTCGATTTACCGCTGCCGTTTGCACCGATTAAACCGTAACGATTACCGCCGCCAAACTTAACGGAGATATTCTCAAACAGCGGCTTACTGCCGAACTGCATGGTGATATTGCTGGAAACTAACACGGCATTGACCTTTGTTACGCAGTGGAGGAAAAAACAGCGGGCATTATGCCAGAAGCAGGGCCCAGGACGCCACCATTGCGCCTGTCAGCTTGTGCGGTTGGCCGGTAGCGTATTGTTGCTACGACAGAAATAAAAAAGCCGAAGGTGCATGCCACCTTCGGCTCCCGTCTACAAGGATTGTGCAGATTATTTGATCAGGAAGCTGTCGAGGCTTTTGCCAGCATCCAGCGCCTTTTTAATCGCTGCCGGAGTACGACCCTGACCTGTCCAGGATTTCTCTTCACCGTTCTCATCAGTGTAAGAATATTTTGCCGGACGCGGTGCGCGCTTAGCGCGTTTTTTACCGGTATCCAGCGCACCCAGTAATTCGTTCGGGTCGATGCCATCAGCCAGCAGCATTTCGCGGTATTTAGACAGTTTCTCTTCTTTTTCGCGATTCTGTACTTCTTCGGCTTCAACTTCGTCACGACGCTCAGTGACTACCACGGTTAATTTTTCCAGAATCTCTTCCAGATCGGTCAGCGGCAGTTCACGAGCCTGCGCACGTAATGTGCGAATGTTGTTCAGAACTTTAAATGCGTCACTCATCACAATGTCCTTGCTTAAGGGGTTTAAATAAACTGTAGCGGCAAGACTACCCAATTCAAATAAAAAACAAATTAATTTTACATCGCGGATAATTCTTAAGTGATGACAATATTGATCACGCGGTTGATTAAATCTGTGAAGCCGCTTTTATTAAACCTGAATTAACCCTATAACTTGTACCACCTGCTGGAACTTGCATCGATTTTAAGCCAGCACTTTGTCTGCTGCAGAAGTGAACACAAAGGTAAACAAAGATTAATAACCTGACAAAAACATGTTTTACGGCGGCATTTTTTTATTTATGTCATGGTCACGTCGCCCCGGTCGCCCCCGGTTAATTTGCCAGGACAATGTCAGCGATGTTATTTCATCGGAGAGAAGACCGCAGATAAAAACCTGCGGTCAGCAGGGGTTATTTCACCGTGGTTGCCGGACCAAACACCGAATAGTCCGGCAGGTTGACGTTCTGATAAGGCTCCCAGCCGCCGCCGAGGGCTTTATACAGCGCTACCAGATCCAGTGCCGTTTGCATCCGCGCCTGGGTTAATTGTGCCTGCGCCTGCGCCAGCTGACGTTGCGCATCCAGCACGTCAAGGAAAGTCGAAATGCCCTGACGATAGCTGTCGGTGGCAAGGTCAAAAGCATGTTGCAACGCATCGGCGGTTTCAGTCAGCGCGGTGACCTGCTGCTGATCGGCGCGGTAACTGACCAGCGCATTTTCCACGTCCTGCAATGCGGTAAGCACTGTCTGACGATACGCCAGCGCCGCATTGGCCTGCTCTGCACGCGCCAGTTTCACGTTCGCCACCAGTTGTCCGCCCTGGAAAATCGGTATCGATAACGAGGGGCCGATGCTGTAAAAGTGGCTGCTCCAGTTATCGAGATAGCTGGCATCGGTGTTGCGTACCCCGAGTTGTCCGGTGAGAGACAGACTGGGGAACAGCTCGGCCACCGAGACGCCAATGTTGGCGGTTTGCGCGTGTAAGGTGGCTTCAGCCTGACGGATATCCGGGCGACGGCGCGCCAGCGTGGAAGGAATGCCGACCGATACCAGTTTGGGCAGCACCGGCAGCGGCTTATCGTTCGCCAGTTCGTTATCCAGCGATCCCGGCGTTTTACCCAGTAACACCGCCAGACCATTCATCGCCTGATGTTCCTGCGCCTGATACTGCGGCAGCTGCGCATTAAGCGAAGCCAGTTGCGCGCGGGCATTCTCCACATCGGTGAGCGGAGCCATACCATTGCGCTGCTGGCTTTGCGTCAGCTCAGAGGTTTGCTGTGCGATAGCGATTTGCTGTTGCAGCGTTTGCAGCACCGCCTGCGCGCCGCGCAGTTGCAGATAAGCCCGCGCCACTTCCGCCTGTAGCGACACCAGCGCATCATTACGTTGCTCAATCGCCGCCTGCTGCTGCGCATTGGCCATTTCCATCTGCCGCCGGACTTTGCCCCACAGATCCAGTTCCCAGCTGGCATCGAAACTGCCCTGATACAAATTCACCGAGTGAGTCAGGCCATTAAGCTGATCCGCCACATCGCTGTCTACCTGATTGTAAACTCCGTTCGATTCCAGCAACCCTTTCAGCCCAAGCTGCTGACGCGTCACCTTCGCGGAGCCGCTTATACTGGGAAATAATCCTCCCCGTGCCTGCGCCAGCTGTTCACGCGCCCCGGCAATGCGCAGCACCGCCTGTTGTAGCGTCAGGTTATCGGCGATGGCGCGCGTAATCAGACTGTCGAGCTGCGGGTCATTAAAGGTTTTCCACCACAGCGGATTGGTGGCGGCGGAGAGCGGTTTTGATGCTTCCTGTGACGCTAAATCGTGGTAACTGCCCGGCGTTTGCGCATGGGGTGGCTGATAATCGGGACCCACCGCACATCCGGCCAGCAGCAGCGCCAGAGCAGTCAGTGACGGTGCAAAGCGCAACGGCTTATTCATTTTAATGTGCTCCTGCACTGCCTTCGCTCTTGATCGGCGAAAGCAACCAACAAAAAGGAATCAACAGCAACGCCACGATACTCAGCCCCATAAACACGTCGATATAAGCCAGAATGCGCGCCTGGGCAATCATCTCCTGGTAAAGCTGACCGCTGGCAAGTTGCAGCGGATCGCCCACCGCAGTGGTGTAATCACGGATGGCCTGCGCCCAGTGTTGCAGCGTCAGGTTGAAGGGCTCATTCAGCGGCGACATGTTATGCACCATATTGGCCGACTGCGTCTGCATACGCTCGGTAATCGCGGCAGTCGAGAGCGAAATGCCAATCGATCCCGCGACGTTACGGAACATGGTAAACAACGCCGCCGCATCGGCATTGAGACGCTGCGGTATGGTGACAAAAGCGATGGTGGTGAGCGGCACAAACAGGAAGCCGAGGCCAATCGACTGGGCGCTGCGCATCATGACCAGGGTGGTGAAGTCCACATTCGGAGTCAGTCGGGTGGAATAGAGAAACGCCAGCGTCAGACAGGTGAAGCCAAAGGCGATGATGTAACGCGTCTGCACGATTGGCATCAGCTTCAGCACCAGCGGGATGGTGAGCACAATCAATACGGCACCGGGCGACAGCACCAACCCCGACCAGGTGGCGGTATATCCCAGATCCTGCTGTGCCAGCTGTGGCAACACCACCGAACTGCCGTACAGAATCATCGCCATGCCCGCCATCAGCAACCCGGCAACCCAGAAGTTGCGGTCCTTCATTACCGTCAGATCCACCACCGGTTTACGCACGTACAACAGCCAGTACACCGCCCCGACAATGCCGACCACCGCCAGCCCGGCGAACAACCGGATAAAGTGGGAAGCGAACCAGTCTTCATCCTCACCACGATCCAGCATCACCTGTAAACAGCCCAGCCCAATGGTGATCAACCCGATGCCGATATAGTCGATCTTCAGGCGACCTTTGCTCCACTTGCTTTCCCACGGCGGGTCTTCCAGCAGCTGGTAAATCGCCAGCACCGTCAGAATCCCCACCGGAATATTGATAAAGAACACCCAACGCCAGCTGTAGTTATCGGTGATCCAGCCGCCCAGCGTCGGGCCAATCACCGGCGCCACGATGATCGCAATGGAGGAGAGGCCAAATGCCTTGCCACGATCTTCTGGTTTGAAATAGTCGAGCAGCACCGATTGCTGTGTCGGCTGCAATCCCCCGCCGAAGAAGCCCTGTAGCACCCGGAACAAGATGATTTGCCACAGTTCGGTGGCGATGCCGCACAGGAATGAACAGACGGTGAACATCACGATGCAGATCATGAAGAACCGCTTGCGGCCAAACAGGCGGGTAAAGAAGGCCGAGATCGGCAGTACGATGCCATTCGCCACCAGATACGAGGTCAGTACCCAGGTGGATTCGTCATAACTGGAGGAGAGCGATCCCGCAATATGCGGCAACGCGACGTTAACGATAGTGGTGTCGAGGATCTCCATAAACACCGCCAGCGTGACCATGATTGCGACCAGCCAGGGATTGCTGGCGGGTTTCCAGCTCTGGCTGGCACTCATTCCACTGTCACCTTCGGTTCAACCGACAGTCCGAGCGGCAGCGGGTGATTGGCATCAAGACCTTTATCGATGACAATTTTCACCGGGACGCGCTGGACAATCTTGACGTAATTCCCGGTGGCGTTCTCAGCCGGGAAGGTCGAGAAACGTGAGCCGGTGCCCATCTGAATGCTGTCCACATGCCCTTCCAGCTTCAGGCTCGGCCAGGCATCGACACTGATAGCCACTTTATCGCCCGTATTCATGCGTTCCAGCTGCGACTCTTTAAAGTTGGCGGTAATCCAGATATCCGGTGACACCAGCGAGAACAGCGCCGTCCCTGCCTGCACCAGCGAGCCAATATGGACATTACGTTTGGTGACGAACCCGTCATAGGGCGCGCGCACCTGGGTATAGGAAAGATTCAGTTCGGCAGTGTTCAGCTGCGCCTGCGCCTGCTCCACCTGTTGCTGACGTGCTTCGACGTTGGTTTCCTGGGCACGAATCTGCAAAGCCACCTGCGAGGCCACTTCCACCTGCGCTTTCGCGCTCTCCAGCTGCGCCTCGGCAGAACGTAATTGCACCGTGGCGGTATCGATATTGCGCTGCGAGGTGGCGCGCGGATCGACGCCGCGCTGCCGACGATAATCAGCCTGCGCATTGAGCAAATTCGCCTGCGCTTTGGCCTGGTCGGCTAACGCCTGATCGCGCTGTGCCGGATATTGCACGCGCGACAGCGCCAGTTGCGCCTGGGCCTGATGCAGTTGCGCCTGCGCCAATCCCAGCTGCGCCTTAGCCTGATCACGCTGCGCGATGTTGTCCCGTGGGTCAATTTCCACCAGCAAATCACCCTGCTTCACCCGCTGGTTATCCCGTACCAGCAGTTTCACCACATAACCGGCGGCTTTGGGTGCGATCGTGACCGCATTGCCTTCGGTAAAGGCATCATCGGTGGTTTCAATATTGCGGTTGCTGAACCAGAACCAGAAAATCACCAGCAGCATGATCACCGCGACAATCACGAGGATGATCAGTGGCTTTTTGCCTGGGCGCTTGCGTTCCGGCTCATTGTTTTCTGACGATTGGGAGTGGGTTGCTGCTGCCTGATGCGGATCCTGCGTGTTGCTCGCTGACGGCTGATTTTCGTTATCACTCATAAGTTGTCATCTTAATCCTGGCCCCGATCCCCGGGCGTAAACGGTCAAGTTAACCTTAGATAAGAAATTGACAAATTCCAGTGTTTCTTTACAAAACGGCGAACGCGCGCATTTTCGGCAAAAATGCGCGATAACATACTGAATATGCGACGGCTAACCGCGCTACGGGAAGAGAATTCGCTGGGTTAGCGCAGCCACTGCAGCAACAGCCAGCCGCTCAGCATCGACCACGCCAGCATCGGCAGTGAAAACAGATGGAAGCGCCACCAGACGCGGCGATCCTGCGCCATACGCAGCGCGATCAGATTCGCCAGCGAACCGGGCAACAGACCAAAACCACCGATATTGACCGCCCAGGCCAGCACTTCGCTGGGTGGCACTTTTTGCAACAGCAGAATGGTTGAAGGGACATTGCTGATGATTTGCGACAGACCTATCGCCAGCAGGTATAACCCGCCCTCACCCAGTTGACCAATGGCGGCAAAATGCGGTTGTAACCACGGCAGATGCATCAGCAGAAAGACATCGATAAACATGGCGACAAACACCAGCAGCAGGCTCCAGTCGATGCTGATCAGCACCTGACGTGCCAACAGCAGAAAACATCCCGCCACCAGCAGCAATGCCCAGCCGGTGAGCTTAAGCTCCAGCGCCACCACAAACACCAGATACAGCACCACGCTGAGGATAAACAGCGGCTTTTGCCACTGATGCGCCTCCGTCTGGGCATGTTTCTGGATGGTACGCGCGGAAAAACTCCACCATGTCAGTGCCATTAGCGTCAGCATCAGCCAGGCGGCAAGCGGTAGCATTTGCAGAATAAACCCCGATACGCTCAGCGTACCGTGGCTCCACAGCAAAATATTTTGCGGGTTGCCCACCGGGGTCAGCAGCGATCCGGCATTCACCGCCAGCGCTTCGAAGATGATCAGGCGCGAAATCGGCAGGCGGGAGAACTTACGTAAAGTCAGCGTCAGCGGGACCAGAATAAACAACGCGACATCATTGGTGAGAAAGGTCGAGAGCAGCGCGGCAGCGCACACCATAAACAGCGCCAGCGCACGCTCATGGGAGAAGCGCTGAATCAGGCGCGCGCCCAGCACATCAAAATAACCGCTGTTTTCCAGGCCTTTGGTCAACATCAATAGCCCGGTGAGCGTCATGATGGTGTGCCAGTCAACGGCACCGGGTAACTGCTGCCAGCGGAAATCCGCCAGTGGCAGCAAAATCACGCCCAGCAACAACAGCAAATGCAAAATGCGATCACGCATTAACGAGCGAAGCACGATGGGCATGGTGGCGGAAGGCCTTAAAAAAAGTTAGCGACTCTCGTAGAATTTCTGGAAAACAGCGAGGGTTTCATCACTGACATGATGTTCAATACCTTCCGAATCACGACGCGCCGTTTCCGGGCTGATGCCCAGCGCCAGCAGGAAAGTTTCCACAATGTGATGACGCGCACGGCTCTCTTCTGCCAGTTTTTCGCCTTCACGCGTCAGGAAAACACCACGGTATGGCACCTGTTCCACCAGACCAGCACTGCCGAGACGCTTCAGCATTTTCGCCACGGTGGGTTGCGAAACACCGAGACGAGCGGCCATATCGACCTGACGAGCTTCGCCAAATTCACCAATTAAATCAGAGATTAACTCAACGTAGTCATCAATTAATTCACGACGATGCGCTTCGCGCACCTGGCGAAATCCTTCGACATGCTCCTCAATATCTTTAAGCGGTCCCTGTGGCGGGGTGATGGCGCTCTTGGCACGACGACTCATTCAGCTTCCTCTTTATTATTTGCCGTACCAGAACTGCGGTACGGGCTGGCTGCGCTCATTGTAAACCAGGCACAAATAAGCACAAAATTTTCCTAAATAGCATTGGCTAAAGGGTATAGCCAGTGCTATATTCGCTGATAATGTAAGCAGCAATGCTCACAAAGGAGACAAAAAATGCATGAACCTTATTTGCTGTTGCTCCTTTTCCTGCTGTTCATCGCAGGGCTGTGCTTACTGTTACGTCGTCAATAATCGGGAGGTGAACATGACCACCATGAAAAGCTGCCTCGACTGTGGCAAATGCTTCCAGGCGGAAAAAAGCACATCGGCTTTCGAGTTGAAGTCACTGCTGTGCCTGTTGACCCGCTCACCGTTTGCGCTGCGTCTGATGCTGATCGAAAAGCTCACCGGAAAAAAAATCGCTGAACGTCCCTGCCCAAACCTGATCTGGCGCGGTTAAGCACTCCCTCTGACGTACATTATCTGACGGCGCGATTTATCGTGCCGTTTTTGCATATCGGCTGAAAAATGCCCGATAAATCGCACCGCGACAAGCATAAAAAAACGGCCCATAGGGCCGTTTTTGTTTGCAACTCTGGTCTAAGCAAAAACTTAGAAGCTGTAACCTACGCCAGCAATCCAGGTGCCCACGTCGACGCTGCGGATGCGGCTCTGCTCGTAGCCCACGTCCAGTGCAACGTTCTGAATCGGGTTGAACTGCATACCGGCACCGTAGGAGAAACCTACGTCGCTGGTGTCAGATTTCTGACGGTCAACACCGTTTGCCTGGAATTTACCGTAGCCGATACCGACAACACCGTAGATGCTCGCCCAGTCATTCAGACGGTAAGCAGGACCACCGGTAATGCCGTAGTACTGGCCTTTGTTGTACACGCCAGCGTCAGTACGGTCTTTCTCGGTATAGGTGAAAGAACCGATCCAACCCAGCGGGTTAGTACCATCTTCGTAACGGTATTTCAGGTTGAAGCCGTTAGCTTTGTTGGCAACACCCTGCATATCGCTCTGAGCGTAACCACCGGTAACGGTGCTCTGAGCCATGGCAGAACCTGCGGATACTGCCAGTACACAAGCCAGTGCTGAAAGACATGCAATTTTTTTCATACCCACCTCAAATGTGATAAAACTTCTCTCCTGACAACGCTGAAAATATAACAAAAAATAGCGCGAAACTCTGCCGCTATTTTGTTGTCTAACAGATTGTTTGGTGTAACAGAAAGTTAATGAAGTTTCCTATGTCATTCATTTTTCTTATAAAAAACGTCATCTTTTTGCAATGAATTTTCTGTCTCTCAGTCACACCTTTAAGTAAATTCCTAAACTAATCTGACATTTCTTTACTTAACTGGCCCTGGATTTGGCTATTTTCGCATCAGTCGTTTCGCTTATTTTTACCTGATGTGCGCCTCCTTATTTGCCTTCAATTCCTTTACACTGCTGGCTGTTACTTTGATGTTAATAACAACAGGAATTGATTCCAGGATGTCCGCACCTCTGACTGCCAAAAAACTGACGCCGGTGTTTTTCCCCATCGCGGTGTTGCTGATTGCTATGCTCTCGCTGCAAGGCGGCGCATCACTGGCAAAATCACTGTTCCCCACCGTAGGCGCACCCGGTATCACCGCGCTGCGTCTCGGGCTTGGCACCCTGATTCTCTGCGCCATCTTTAAACCCTGGCGTTTGCGCTTCACGCGTGAGCAGCGCATGCCGCTGCTGATGTATGGCCTGGCGCTCGGCTGTATGAACTATCTGTTTTATCTCTCGATCCGCACCGTGCCACTCGGCGTGGCGGTTGGCCTGGAATTTACCGGCCCGCTGACGCTGGCGCTGCTGGGATCACGCCGTCCGCTGGATTTCCTCTGGGTGCTGCTGGCGGTAACCGGTCTGTGGTTCCTGCTGCCGATTGGCGAAGGGATGAGCCATATTGATCCGCTCGGTGCCTTGCTGGCGGTCGGTGCCGGTGCCTGCTGGGCGATTTATATTCTGGCGGGACAACGCGCCGGGGCCGAGCATGGCCCGGCTACAGTAGCGATGGGTTCACTCGTCGCCTCGATCATTTTTGTCCCGCTCGGATTGACCTTTGCGCATAGCGGCATCTGGCATTGGGAAATTTTACCGCTGGCGTTGCTGATTGCGCTGCTCTCCAGCGCCATTCCCTATTCACTGGAAATGATGGCGTTAACCCGCCTCCCTGCACGCATTTTTGGCACGCTGATGAGCCTGGAACCCGCCATGGCGGCGTTATCCGGCATGTTGTTTCTTGGCGAATTGCTGACGCTAAAACAGTGGATTGCTCTGTTGGCGATCATTATCGCTTCCGCCGGTTCCACCCTGACCATGAAACAAAAAGCGGCGCAAATTAATGAAGTCGATTTAAATCCGCCGCAGTGATCCGCGCTATATTCAGCTGGCCGACGGGTCAGCTGAATATATAAACTGTTCTCATTATCACTTTTTAATTGTTGCTTCGACCATTCTGTTATTATTTTGCAACATTGATGAACGATAATTAACAGTCATATTTTATCCAACTGATAATCTTAAACTTTCCTGAAAACCCTTCCCATCAGCGTTTAATCCATTGCCGATGATCAATTTGTGTTTACCTATTCCTGATATTGACTGAATCAATCCTGCATCGCAGAGAAGTGCTGCTATACTTAGTCCCGTGCTTGATTAGGACAACCCATCAACGAGAGGACTTTAATGATGAGTACCGCAAAACTGGTTAAAACAAAATCTTCCGATCTGATTTACACCCGCAACGACGTGGCTGATAGTGAGAAGAAAGCCACCATTGAGGTTCTCAACCGTCTGGTCGTGGAGTTTATTGACCTGTCGCTGATCACCAAACAGGCGCACTGGAACATGCGCGGAGCGAACTTCATTGCGGTGCATGAAATGCTGGATGGCTTCCGTACCGCGATTACCGATCATCAGGACACCATCGCAGAGCGCGTGGTACAGCTGGGTGGCGTTGCCCTGGGTACGACCCAGGTTGTTAATGACAAGACACCGCTGAAAAGCTACCCGCTTAACATTCACAGCGTGCAGGATCACCTAAAAGCGTTAGCCGACCGTTATGCCATCGTCGCTAACGACGTACGCAAGGCGATCAGCGAAGTGAGTGACGAAGACAGTGCGGATATTTTCACCGCGGCTTCACGTGATCTCGATAAGTTCCTGTGGTTTATCGAATCCAATATCGAATAATCAGCAAATTCCTAACAAGGCGGGTTTCCCCGCCTTTTTTTATGTCTGTGTAACATCCTGGTGCTTTTTTTGACACCGTTAACAATTTCTTCATCCCTGCTTTCCCTGCCCTGCGCTCTGGTGCAAACTGCGATCTGCACCACAACAGCACCGCGCACTATTTTGGTGCTTCATATTGGTGCAAATTCCTCTATACATGCAAAATCGTGTCAGCCATGCTATGCAAGCTGCTGATTTCGCGACAAATGAAAAGTTGGCATAATTTTTTCATATGATTAGCCGCAAATCAGGCCAGCTGGTCTGGAAGGTAATAAGGAAAAATGATGAAGTCACTGATTAAAGTCTCCGTGGCAGCCCTGGCGCTGGCCTTCTCCCTTTCATCCACCGCAGCAGACAAAAAACTGGTTGTCGCCACCGACACCGCTTTCGTTCCGTTCGAATTTAAGCAGGGCGACCAGTACGTCGGCTTTGATATCGATCTGTGGGCAGCTATCGCGAAAGAGCTGAAACTGGATTACACCCTGAAGCCAATGGATTTCAGCGGCATCATCCCGGCACTGCAAACCCGTAACGTGGATCTGGCGCTGGCCGGTATCACCATTACTGACGAGCGTAAGAAAGCGATTGAATTCTCAGACGGCTACTACAAAAGTGGTCTGCTGGTGATGGTGCGTGAAAACGAAAACAACATCAAAAGTATCGATGATCTGAACGGCAAAGTCGTGGCAGTGAAAAGCGGTACCGGTTCTGTTGATTACGCGAAAGCGCACATCAAATCAAAAGATCTGCGTCAGTTCCCGAACATCGACAACGCCTACATGGAGTTAGGCACCAACCGTGCTGACGCTGTGCTGCACGATACCCCGAACATCCTGTACTTCATCCACACTGCGGGCAAAGGCCGCTTCAAAGCGGTTGGCGAATCTATCGAAGCTCAGCAGTACGGCATCGCTTTCCCGAAAGGCAGCGACGACCTGCGTGAAAAAGTGAACGGCGCGCTGAAAACCCTGCGCGAAAACGGCACTTACAACACCATCTATAAAAAATGGTTCGGCAGCGAGCCTAAATAATTCGCATTTTGTTCTATTTTTATCTTTGAAGCAGGGCTGATTCCGCCCTGCTTTTTCCATCGCAACAGATTCTGGAGTTCCACCATGGAGTTTGACTGGAGCGTCATTTGGCCTGCCATCCCGATTTTGCTGGAAGGCGCCAAAATGACCCTGATTATTTCGGTCCTCGGCTTGATCGGCGGTTTGATTATCGGCCTGGTCGCCGGTTTCGCCCGCGCTTACGGCGGCTGGATCGCTAACAACATCGCATTGGTTTTCATTGAATTAATTCGCGGCACGCCGATTGTGGTGCAGGTGATGTTTATCTACTTCGCCCTGCCGATGGCTTTCCCGGATTTACGTATTGATCCGTTCACTGCCGCGGTGGTGACCATCATGATCAACTCCGGTGCCTATATCGCGGAAATCACCCGTGGTGCGGTGCTGTCGATCAACAAAGGCTTCCGTGAGGCCGGTCTGGCGCTGGGTCTGTCGCGCCGCGAAACGCTGCGCTATGTGATCATGCCGCTGGCGCTGCGCCGTATGCTGCCGCCGCTGGGTAACCAGTGGATTGTCAGCATCAAAGACACCTCGCTGTTTATCGTCATTGGCGTGGCCGAACTGACCCGTCAGGGCCAGGAGATCATCGCCGGTAACTTCCGCGCGCTGGAGATCTGGAGCGCTGTTGCCGTCATCTATCTGATTATTACGCTGGTGTTGAGCTTTGTGCTGCGCCGTATTGAGAAAAGGGTGAAAATCCTGTGATTGAATTTAAAAACGTCTCTAAAAACTTCGGCCAGACGCAGGTACTGCACGACATCAACCTGAAAATTAATCAGGGTGAAGTGGTGGTGATTATCGGCCCTTCGGGCTCCGGTAAATCAACGCTGCTGCGTTGTATTAACAAGCTGGAAGAGATCACCACCGGTGACCTGATCGTTGATGGCATGAAGGTTAACGACCCGAAAGTCGACGAGCGCCTGATTCGTCAGGAAGCGGGCATGGTGTTCCAGCAGTTCCACCTGTTCCCGCAAATGAGCGCGCTGGATAACGTGGCCTTTGGTCCGATCCGCGTACGTGGTGCGAAGAAAGAAGACGCGCAAAAACTGGCGCGTGAACTGCTGGGCAAAGTCGGTCTTGCTGAACGTGCACACCACTTCCCGTCAGAACTGTCCGGTGGTCAGCAGCAGCGCGTGGCGATTGCCCGTGCGCTGGCGGTGAAGCCGAAAATGATGCTGTTCGATGAGCCAACCTCGGCACTTGACCCGGAACTGCGTCATGAAGTGCTGAAAGTGATGCAGGATCTGGCCGAAGAAGGCATGACCATGGTGATCGTGACGCACGAAGTGGGCTTCGCCCAGAAAGTGGCTTCACGCCTGATCTTTATTGATAAAGGCACCATCGCTGAAGATGGCAACCCGGACGAGTTGATCACCAACCCGCCGAGCGATCGTCTGCGCGAGTTTTTGCAGCACGTTTCTTAAACTGGCAATTATCGTAGCGGTGCGATTTATCGCGCTGTTTTAAATGCGCGCGATAAATCGCGCCGCTACACGCGGGTATCCATCCCCGCTTTCAGACTCATCTCCCTCCTGCGCTGTCTATACTTTTCCCTTGTGCCAAAATCAGGGAGAAAGCCATGTCGTTTGCCAGCCCACCATGGCGTCGTGCCATCAGCTGGAGTCTGGGTATTATTTTCCTGTTGCTGATCCCGGCTGCCCAGGCCGTCACCCTGCCACAGGCCGCTGTTGCCGCGCAGCAGTCACCGCCACCCGCCGCAACCACCAGCGCCGCGCCAACGCTGGAGGACAAAAAAGCCGCCTATGCCGCGCTGGCTAACATTCTGGAAAATAATGACTCACGTCAGGAGCTGATCGATCAGCTACGTCAGGCATCCACCAGCACCTCCACCAATCAGGAACCGGTGCTGGCCCCACCACAGGCAGACGCGCAAGACCCCACCGTGTTGGAGAGTGTCACCAGCGTCACCCGTGAATACGGCGGTGCCGTCGCATCCCAGTTTGTCCGGCTGCACGACAGCATTGCCAACGCACCACACAAGGCCTTCAACCAGCAAACTTTCCTCAATGCCCTGCAACACTTTGCCGGTCTTGCTGCCGCAGTGTTTGCTTTTTACTGGCTGGCACGACGCCTGATGGGGCCCATCTGGCAGCGCATGGGACGCTGGGGCCGCAATCACAACCTGGAACGCAGCAAATGGCTGCATCTGCCCGCCACCATTGTGCTGGCCTTTATCATTGATTTGCTGCTGCTGGCGCTGACGCTGTTTATCGGTCAGATCATCAGTGACAATTACCACGGCGATAATCGCACCATCGCCTATCAGCAGGGCCTGTTCCTGAATGCCTTCGCGCTGATTGAGTTCTTCAAAGCAGTGCTGCGCCTGATTTTTTGCCCGCGCTTCCCTGCCCTGCGCTTTTTTCATTTGTCCGATGCCCGCGCCAGCTACTGGAACACCCGCCTGAGCTGGCTGAGCGGCATCATTGGTTACGGTTTGCTGGTGGTGGTGCCGATAGTGTCCAATCAGGTGAATATGCAGGTCGCCGCGCTGGTTAACGTGCTGGTGATGGGCATCATGACGGTGTGGGCGCTGTGGCTGATTTTTCGTAACAAACGCAACATCCACGAAGAGTTATCACGCCTGGCTGACCACAGCCTGAGCTTCTTCGCGCTGTTTATCCGCGCCTTTGGCATGGTGTGGCACTGGCTGGCGAGCGCCTATTTTATCGCGCTGTTCCTGTTCTCCATTTTCAATCCCGGCGACAGCCTGAAATTTATGATGTCCGCCACGGTGCGCAGCCTGGCGATCATCGGTATCGCCGCGTTGATTTCCGGCATGCTGACGCGCTGGATTGGCAAAACCCTGACCCTGTCGCCGGATATGAGGCGCAACTATCCCGAACTGCAAAAACGCGTTAACGATTGGGTCAAGGCGCTGCTGAAGCTGGCGCGAGTGATCACCGTATTTGCCACGCTATTGTCACTGCTCAACGCATGGAACCTGTTTGATCTCTGGCACTGGCTGACTTTCGGGGCCGGACAGAAGATGGTTGATGTGATGATCCGCATCGTGATGATCGTGCTGCTTTCGGCGATTGGCTGGACGCTGCTCGCCAGCCTGATTGAAAGCCGTCTGGCGTCCGACTCTCATGGCCGCCCGATGCCCAGCGCCCGTACCCGCACGCTGCTGACGCTGTTCCGTAATGCGCTGGCGGTGGTGATCAGCACCATCACCATCATGATTTTGCTGTCTGAAGTCGGGGTGAATATCGCCCCATTGCTGGCCGGTGCCGGGGCACTGGGGCTGGCGGTGTCGTTTGGTTCGCAAACGCTGGTCAAAGACATCATCACCGGTATCTTTATCCAGTTTGAAAACGGCATGAATACTGGCGATCTGGTGACCATTGGCAGCATCACCGGCACCGTGGAGCGAATGTCGATTCGCTCAGTCGGAGTGCGTCAGGATACCGGTGCGCTGAATATTATTCCCTGGTCATCCATCACCACCTTCGCCAATTTTGTGCGCGGTATCGGCTCGTTTGTTGCCAACTATGATGTCGATCGCAGCGAAGACACGGCGAGAGTGAACGCCACTTTGCAGGCGGCAGTGAAGGAGTTGCTGGAAAACCCGGAAATCCGCGGCATGGTGATTGGCGAGCCGAGCTTTGCCGGACTGGTCGGGCTAACCAGCCAATCCTTTACCGCCCGTGTCTCCTTTACCACCCAGCCCCTGAAGCAGTGGTCGGTGAGGTTTGCGCTGGACGACAAAGTGAAGAAACATTTTGACGCGGTGGGGATTAAAGCGCCGCACCAGACGGTGGAGGTGATGCAAACCGGCAACGACGTGGCATCCGCCGCCAGCTTTCCGGCGCTGCCACCGACGCCGTGAGTTTAGCGTTTCAGCCGCTGGGCGCGTCCGGCTTCCGGCAGGAAGGTCCAGGCGAGGAAACGGCTCTGTTTCTGGCCCTGCGCCATTTCGATGATGCGGACCTCGTACGCCTCCGCATCACGCAGCTGGTCGCGCAGCGCAGGCAGGTTCTCTTTGCGTGAAACCAGCGAGGTAAACCACACAATACGATCGGCAAAAGCCACGCTTTCCTCGATCATCCGGCCAATAAACCGACGTTCGCCGCCGTCACACCACAATTCGTTATGCTGACCACCGAAGTTCAGCGGCGCATTTTTCTTTAAACCGAGGTTGCGCACTTTACGCTGGCTGCCCGCCGCCGCTTCTTCTGCCGACGCATGGAACGGTGGATTGCACAGCACCGCCTGGTAGCGTTCATTTTTGTGCACCACACCGGCGAAGATCGCCTCGGCCTGCTTCTGCCGACGCAGACGAATCCCGCGCTGCAAGCCCGGATTGCTGGCAACGATATGGTTAGCCGCCGTGATCGCTTCCGCCGTGATCTCGGTGCCGGTAAAGCGCCAGCCGTATTCCGCGTGTCCAATCAGCGGATAGATGCAGTTGGCACCGCAACCTATATCCATCACATCCACATCGCGCGGGATCACGCCGCCATTATCGGTGGCCAGCAAATCAGCCAGCGCATGGATATAATCCGCTCGCCCTGGCACCGGCGGCGTCAGATAACCTTCCGGCAGCTGCCAGTTCAGGTTGTAGAACAGCTTCAGCAGTGCCTGATTGAGCAACATCACCGCCTGCGGATCGGCAAAATCTACCGATAACTCGCCATAACCGTTCGGGCGCACTTTGTCCGCCAGCGGCGGATGCGCTGCGGTGAGGGCAGCAAAATCATAACGGCCCTGATGGCGATTGCGGGGATGAAAGGGATTGGCGGCTGGCTTGTTCATAGGATCTCCGATAAATAACGCGGCGTAAGATACCCTTTGCCGGACAAAAAAGAAAATCTCTGCTGAGGTAGAGTCAGGATGTTAAATTCCATAACGCCCCCAGGTACGCATAAATGCGTCCCCTACAGCGTAGGGTCGGCATTTATGCCGACCTGGTCAATAAAGGTACAAATTACGCCAGGAGAGGTTATGACGCGTCAACGCTATTCTTATCAACCGCGTGCCGGTCACGGTTTACCGCACGATCCCCTCAATGCCATCGTCGGCCCACGCCCGATTGGCTGGATCAGTTCGCAAAGCGCCAGCGGCCTGCGCAACCTTGCGCCTTACAGTTTTTTTAACTGCTTCAACTATCATCCGCCGATTATCGGTTTTGCCAGCAGCGGCTGGAAAGACAGCGTGCAAAATATCAGCGAAAGCAAAGAGTTTGTCTGGAATCTGGCGACCCGTCCACTGGCGGAAGCAATGAATGAAAGTTCCGCCTCAATACCACCGGAGCAGGATGAATTCGCGCTGGCGGGGTTAACCCCGATTCCGGCCTCGCAGGTGAAGGTCAGCATGGTGGCGGAAAGCCCGGTCAATTTCGAATGCCGCCTGACGCAGCTCATCCGCCTGCAGGATGTGCACGGCAGCGAGCTGGAGAGCTGGCTGGTGCTGGGTGAAGTGGTAGCGATTCATATTGATGAACAACTGCTGGAGAACGGCATCTATCAAACCGCCAAAGCGCAACCCATCCTGCGTGCCGGTGGCCCGTCGGCCTATTACGGTATCAGTGAAGCGTCGCGCTTTGATCTGGTGCGGCCGGATGCGCGTCGTAGTTAAAAACGGGTCGCTTTGAGGACCTGCACGGCTCGCGCCATTTCCGGTGCCAGCCAGCGGTCCTCCTGCCAATTGGCCACCACCGCCCGCAGGCGACGCAATGCCTGCTTTGTACCGTCTGCCAGCTGGTTTTCCCCGTGGAAATCCAGCGCCTGCGCCGCCAGCAGATACTCAATCGCCAGAATCTGCCACACATTGCCCACCAGCTTCAGCAGCTTCAATGCCGCGCCGGTGCCCAGGCTGAGATGATCTTCCTGCAAACCGGAAGTGACAAAGTTATCCAGCACCGCCGGTTGCGCCAGCTGGCGGTTTTCCGCACACAGCGCAGCCGCGACATATTGCGCGATCATCATGCCGGAATTCACCCCCGGCTGGGCCACCAGAAACGCCGGTAGCCCGCTGACCAATGGATTGACCAGCCGATCCAGCCGACGCTCGGCAATGCTGCCCAGCTCCGCCATGGCAATCGCCAACAGATCGCAGGCCATCGCTACAGATTCACCGTGGGGATTGGCCTGCGACACCACGCGCCAGTTATCCGGCGTGCCGAGTACCAGCGGGTTATCCGTGCAGGCGTTGAGTTCGGTATTGACCTGGCGCTGCGCATGCTCGAACTGATCCCAGCAGGCACCGTGCACCTGCGGCATTGAGCGCAGGCTGAGGGCGTCCTGCGTGCGCACGCCGAGACTGCTTTGCAACAACGGGCTGTCGCTCAGGAGCTGGCGCAGCCGTTCACCGCTGCGCTGCATACCTGGGCTGGCTTTCAGCGCGATGATCTCCGCATCGAACGCCGCCAGTTGCCCACGAAGAGCTTCAAAGCTCATCGCCCCGGTCATATCAGCGCAATCCAGTAGGCGTGCCGCATCGTCCAGCGCCAGCGAGGCCATCCCGGTCATGCAGGGGGTGCCGTTCACCAGGCTCAACCCTTCTTTTGCTCCTGGGCGGAACGGGGTCAGACCAGCCAGTGCCAGTGCCTGTTCGGCAGGCATCGTTTGCTGCTGCCAGGTCACCTCACCGACACCAATCAACGCCAGTCCGATATGCGCCATATGGGTGAGATAACCGACCGATCCCTGTGACGGCACCTGAGGAATGATCTGTTGATTGAGCAGCGCCAGCAGTTGCTGCACCAGCGCTACCGATACGCCAGATTTCCCGTGGCTGTAGTTGGCGATGGCGGCACAGATAATGGCGCGCACTTCATCCGCTGGCAGCAACGGCCCGACACCACAGGCGTGGCTGAGCAGCGTATTACGCGAGAGCTGGCTGAGTTGTTCCTCTGGCAACGTGATGTTGCACAAAGCGCCCAGCCCGGTGTTGATGCCGTAGGCGATATGGCCGCTGGCGACAATCTCATCGACAATTTCACGTCCGCGCGCGATACGCTGCCAGGCACTGGCGCTCAGACTAAGTTCAGCGCCGTGGCGTGCCACCTGCACCACGTCCTGCCAGCTGAGGGGGCTATCGCCCCAGATCACCGTTCCGCTCATGCCGGTTGCTCCGCACGTTGGTGGCTGGAGATAAATTGTTTAAAGCGCAGCGAGCCTTGCTCGCCAAACATCGCTTCCGGCGAACCTTCGCAATCAATGGTGCCCTGATGCATAAACACCACGCGGTTCGATACATTGCGGGCAAACCCCATTTCGTGGGTCACCACCAGCATGGTGCGCCCTTCCTCCGCGAGGCTGCGCATCACCTTCAGCACCTCCCCCACCAGCTCCGGGTCAAGCGCGGAGGTGGGTTCATCAAACAGCATCACTTCCGGGTCCATTGCCAGCGCGCGGGCAATGGCGACGCGCTGCTGCTGACCACCCGACAACTGCGCCGGATAGAAATCTTTGCGATTCAGCAGCCCCACCCGATCCAGCAGCTGTTCCGCCTGGGCAATGCAGCTTTTTTTATCGCGCTTCAGCACATAATGCGGCCCTTCAATCACGTTCTGTAGCACCGTCATATGCGACCACAGATTGAAACTCTGGAACACCATGCCGAGCCGGGAGCGCAGCCGTTCAATCTGTTTCGGGTTGGCGGCCAGCTGGTGGCCATGGGCATGGCGCTTCATCTCAATGGTTTCACCGCCCACGCTGACCACGCCAGCATCCGGCGTTTCCAGCAGGTTGATGCAGCGCAGCAGCGTACTTTTGCCGGAACCGCTGGCACCGAGAATCGAAATCACATCGCCTTTGCGTGCCTGTAAATTGATGCCTTTCAGCACCTCCATCGCCCCAAAGGATTTATGGATGTCGGTGGCGGATAAGGTAATCGGGGGTAAGTCGTGCATATCACTCTCCGGCAATCGGTTTAACGGCGGGCAACGGCTTTTTTTCGACGCGATGCACCGGGGTCAGGCGGCGCTCAAGCAGCGCATACAACTGGACGATAATAAAGTTCAGAATCAGATAGATAGCCGCTGCACACAGAAACACTTCCATGGTGCGGTAAGTACGCTGAATAATCTGTTGTGCCACGCCGGTGACATCCCACACCGTCACCAGGCTGGCAAGCGCGGTGGATTTCACCAGCAGAATCGCTTCGGTGGAGTACGCCGGTAAGGCATAGCGCAGCATGATGGGCGCGATAATGCGCCGCAGTAACAGGCCGCGTGACATGCCACAGGCCAGCCCGGCTTCAACCTGACCCGGCGGCACTGCCAGCAGCGCACCACGCAGAATCTCAGCGGTGTACGCGGCGGTACAGAGCGACAGCGCCAGCACCGCGCAGGTAAAGGGCTCACGCAGGAACGGCCAGACAAAACTGTGGCGAATCACGCCAAACTGGCCGAGCCCGTAATAAATCAAAAACAGCTGGATCAGCAGCGGTGAGCCGCGAAACACGAGGATGTAGCCGCGCGCAAATCCGCTCAGCACCCGCCAGCGGCTCATACGCAGCGTCAGAATGCCCAGCGCCAGCACCCCGCCACACAGGAATGAACTGATAAACAGGCCGAGCGTGACCGGCAGCGCGGCGCTCAGCTTGAGAAAGGTGTCAGTGAGAAAGGCAAAATCGATCATCGCGCTGCTCCTTAATGCTGTGCCGCAGTGCGACTTTGCCAGGCACGGCCGAGGCGCGATTCCGCGCGACGAAATGCATGGTTGGAAAGCAGAGTCAGCACCAGATAACAGGCACCGCCCACCATATAGAAGGTGAAGTAGTCACGGGTGGATCCGGCGGCCACCTGGCTGGCGCGCATCAGTTCGACGATGCCGGTGACGGACACCAGCGCCGAGTCCTTCAGGCTCATCTGCCAGACATTCGACATGCCGGGCAGCGCATAGCGCACCACCTGCGGCAGCAGAATGCGCTGGGCGATGCGAAACCGAGGCATCCCGATGGCAACCGCGGCTTCGATCTCGCCTTTCGCCAGTGCCAGCCGCGCCGCCCGATACACTTCCCCCTGGTAAGAACCTGAGATAAGCCCGATAGCCAGTGCCCCAATCAGAAACGGCGGCGCTTCAATAAAACCATCCGCACCGAACATCTGACCGACGAGGGTGATCAAACCGGATCCACCGAAGTAGAACAGGTAGATCACCAGCAGCTCCGGGATGCCACGAAACACCGTGGAATAGGCTTCTCCCAGCCAGCGCAGCCAGCGTTGCGTGGAGAGTTTGGCTGCCGCCACGCCCGCGCCGACCAGCGCCCCGATCATCAATGCCGCCAGCGAGAGCAGCAACGTGGTTAACGTGGCGCTCAGGATCAGGCGACCCCAGCCGTCTGCACCAAAACTCAGCAGGCTCATCATGGTTGACCTCACTTACGGGGTTACGTCAGTTTTAAACCACTTCTCACTCAGGGTTTTCACCGTGCCATCAGCCAGCGCAGCCTGAATGGCGGCGTCGAGTTTGGCTTTCAAATCGCTATCGGCCATGCGCACGCCCAGCGCTTCCCCTTCACCCCAGATCGGGCCGCCAAGCTGCGGGCCGCTGAAGGTCAGGTTGCTGTTCTCTTTCCGTGCCAGCATCGATTGCGCGAAAGTGACGTCATCAAACACCGCATCGATACGACCGGCCTGCAAATCGAGGATCGCGTCGGCAGAGGTGGTGTACTCACGCACATCAGCGACATCTTTGAAGTATTTATCGATAAACGGGGTATAGACAGTGCCGGAGGCGATACCGATGGTTTTGCCTTTCAGCGCGGCCTTCAGCTGCGCAATTGCCGGTTCGATCTCTTTGGCATCATCGTGCAGCTTGATGATTTTGCTATCCGGCGGCAGCAGTGAATCTTTCACGGTGATAAAGGTGGCAGGGGTGGAAGCATACGGCGTGGTGAAGCTGACCACTTTTTTGCGATCCGGGGTGATAACGATGGCGTCCATGATCACATCATATTTTCCGGCATTCAGTCCGGCGATCATCCCATCCCAGTTCTGCACCACCAGCTTGCACTGAATGCCCATGCGTTTGCACAGATCGGCCATCAGCTCAGGTTCAAAACCGCCCAGTTTGCCGCCCGGCAGGGTCAGGTTCCAGGGTTCATAGCTGCCTTCGGTGGCAATGGTGATCGATTTCCACTCTTTAGCCTGGGCAGTCACGCCGCAAAGCAACAGGCTGGAAAACAGGGTCGTGAGGCAAAAACGGCGTACAGTGGTGCGGTGCGTCATGCGGCTTCTCCTGGTCGATAATCGTTGTGTGCTGTCTCGGCGTTTTTTCGCAGATGACATTTCATGTATATACAAGTTAGCCTGCGCCAGATCATTGTCGGCTTGAGTTTTTTGTGAGCCAGACAGAATAAATCGTTAAAATTGCCACGCGGTCTGTACTTGTACATACAACCTAGCAAAGGCTGTGCCAGCTCGTGGTGACGGGGAGAATCAGGGGGATACAAGGGAAATGGTGCTGGATTGCACCAGAAGGTGGCGGTGAATGCACCAGGTTGTAGCGACGCGATTTATTGCGCGATAAATCGCGCCGCTACGACAACAGCATAATTGAACCCCGTAGTGAAATATCGCACCGGGTTGTAGCGGCGCAATTTATTGCGCAGGGTTTACCAGCACCGTGCACAGAATAGCGCGATAAATCGCGCCGCTACGGGTCACTGCCGTTATCAGGCCGGTTTGCCCTGCTGCAAATACGCCTGGAGCAACGGTTTCAGCACCTTTTGCAACTGCGCAGCGCGATCCTGCTGCCACGCGAATGGCGGTGTTTCGTCCATGTAATTAATCTGTGCCAGCTCCAGCTGCACCGCCTGTACGCCCTGCTGCGGCTGACCATAGGCACGGGTGATATAGCCGCCCTTGAAGCGTCCGTTAATTACCCAGCTGTAATCATTCTGCGCTTCGCACACCGCCTGAATTGCCGCCGTCACCGCTGGCGTGCAGCTGGTGCCTTCATTAGTGCCGATATTCAAATCCGGCAGCTGACCATCAAACAGACGCGGGATTACCGAAGCGATGGAGTGCGCATCAAACAACAACGCATAGCCATGCTGCGCTTGCAGGCGCGCCAGCTCCTGCTGTAGCTGCTGATGATAAGGATGCCAGATATGGTCAAGATAGCCCTGCCGCTGCTCCGCCGTCGGGGTTTTACCGGGGGCAAAGGTCAGCGTGCCATCAAACAAGGTTTCCGGGTACAGCCCGGTGGTGGCGGTGGTGTACAGCGGCTGGTTGTCCGCCGGACGGTTGAGGTCGATAACAAAACGTGAGTAATGCCCGATCAGCACGCTGGCACCCAAATCACGCACAAAATCATACAGTAACGGAATATGCCAGTCAGTGTCCGGCAGACCACGAGCCGCATCGCTTAATCCGGCATCGACTTCTGGTGTCAGTTGCGTTCCGGCGTGCGGAATGCTGACCAGTAACGGCAGCGTCCCCTGGGTAAAATGAAACGGTGTCATTGCGCTTCTCCACGATAGATAACCTGGCACGGCAACTCGCCGCCCAGCCAGTAAACCAGTTCCGCCGGACGTGCCAGCGGCCAGTGCACAAAATTTGCCACTTTACCCGGCTCCAGTGAGCCGTGCGTCTGCTGTAGACCCAGCGCCTGCGCGCCCCATAAGGTCACGCCTGCCAGCGCCTCTTCCGGCGTCATACCAAACAGCGTGCAACCCATATTCAGCATCAGACGCAGCGACAGCGCCGGTGAGGTACCTGGATTGGCATCGCTGGCCAGCGCCATCGGCACACCGTACTGGCGGAACAAGGCTACCGGCGGACGCTGGGTTTCGCGCAGCAGATAAAACGCGCCCGGCAGCAGCACCGCCACGGTGCCATGCTGCGCCATCGCCTGTGCATCGCTTTCGGTGGCGTATTCCAGATGATCAGCCGACAGCGCACCATAGCTGGCCGCCAGCGCTGCGCCGCCCAGTGAGGAAAGCTGCTCAGCATGCAGTTTGATCGGCATGCCCAGTGCTTTGGCTTTATCAAACACCTGGCTCACCTGCTCAGGTGAGAATGCCAGATGTTCACAGAATGCATCCACCGCATCCGCCAGCCCGGCGGCGTGCACCTGCGGCAGCAGACGCTCACAGATGATATCCACCCAGCCCTGCGGGTTGTCTTTAAACTCAGGCGGGAAACTGTGCGCCGCCAGACAGGTTGCCAGTACATCAGCAGGCACGTTTTGTGCCAGTTCGCGGATGGCACGCAGCATGGTCAGCTCGCTGGCTTCATCCAGCCCATAGCCGGATTTGATCTCGACCGTCGTCACCCCTTCCGCCAGCAGACGATCCAGCCGCCAGCGTGCCGACGCCACCAGTTCCTCCTGCGTGGCCGCGCGAGTAGCGCGCACCGTGGAGAGAATACCACCGCCCTGCGCAGCGATTTCGGCATAGCTGACACCGTTCAGACGCTGCTCAAATTCCGCGCTGCGATCGCCGCCAAACACCAGATGGGTATGGCAATCCACCAGCCCCGGCGTGATGATGCCACCTTCGAAATGATGCTGCTCACGCGCGTGAAATTCCGGCAGTTCACTGCGTGGCCCCACCCACACCAGCTGGCCCTGATCCACCGCCAGCGCGCCGTCGGCAATCAGGTTGTAACGGCCTTCGCGCATGGTCACGATATCCGCGCCCAGCCACAGGCTGTCGATCTGCTTCGCTTCTGCCATCCCCAAATCCCCTTACCTTTCGCGATTTACACTGCTCATCAAAGTATGTATATGTATATACAACTAACCGCCGCTAAGGATCAACCATGGCAACTTTTTTTGCCCCACGGGCACTGCTGGCCGATGGCTGGCATGACCAGGTGCTGATAACTGTTAACCCCGCCGGGGTGATAACCGCGTTAACCCCCAACAGCGAGCCTGGCGAGGCGATTCGTCTGGCAGGATCGGTGATCCCGTCGATTGCCAACCTGCATTCCCATGCCTTTCAACGCGCCATGGCCGGGCTGGCCGAAGTGGCGGGCGATCCCCAGGACAGCTTCTGGACCTGGCGCGATTTGATGTACCGCATGGTGCAGCGTCTCTCACCGCAGCAGGTGGGCGATATTGCCGCGCTGTTGTATATCGGGATGCTGAAAGGCGGTTATACCCAGGTGGCGGAATTCCACTATCTGCATCATGACGCTCAGGGCAAAGCCTATCCTCACGATGACATGCTGCAACAGTTGATGGCAGCGGCAGACACCGCCGGGATCGGCCAGACGCTGCTGCCGGTGCTGTACAGCTACAGCGGCTTCGGCTCGCAACCCGCCAGTGACGGCCAGCGCCGGTTTATCCAGCAGACCGAAGCTTACCTGCAACAACAGCAACGACTGAGCCAATGGGTGGCCGACAAACCGCTGTTCAATCACGGCCTGTGCTTCCACTCGCTGCGCGCGGTGAATGAGGCACAGATGCGTGAGGTGCTGGCAGCCAGCCCGGACCATCTGCCGGTGCATATTCATGTGGCCGAGCAGGAGAAAGAGGTCAACGACAGCCTGGCATGGAGCGGTGAGCGCCCGGTGGCCTGGCTGATGAATCGTTTTGCTGTTGATGCCCGCTGGTGCCTGATCCACGCGACCCACCTTGATGAAGACGAAATTGCCCGTCTCGCCGCCAGCGGTGCCGTGGTCGGATTGTGCCCGATCACCGAGGCCAATCTCGGCGACGGCATCTTCCCGGCAGTGGAATACATCGCCCGTGGTGGACGCTGGGGCATCGGTTCCGACAGCCATGTCTCCCTGAGCACGCTGGAGGAGCTGCGCTGGCTGGAGTACGGCCAGCGTCTGCGCGATCGCCGTCGCAATCGCATCACCACCACTGATCAATCCTCGGTCGGTGACCTGCTGTGGCAACAGGCGGCCCAGGGTGGCGCGCAGGCCTGTGGTATCCAGAGCGGCGAACTGGCCGTGGGCAAACGCGCTGACTGGCTGGTGCTGAAAGCGGATGCCTGGTTAAGCAGCGTAGACAGCGCATCCTTGCTGAATCGCTGGTTATTTGCCGGTCAGCGTGAGCAAATTCGCGATGTTTACGTCGCCGGTCAGGCGGTGGTCGAGCAAGGGCAGCATCCGGCAGAAGAAGCCTGCGCAGCACGCTTCGCCGCCGCCATGAGGGCGCTGCGATGAGAACCCGTTTCGACTACGACGCTTTACCCGTCAGCCGCTGGCGTAACGGCGGCGGTGAAACCCGCGAAATCGTCAGTTATCCGCCGGGTGCGGCGGATTTCGCCTGGCGCGCCAGTATCGCCACCATCGCCGCTGACGGCCCCTTTTCCCCCTTCCCCGGTATCGACCGGGTGATCACCCTGCTGCATGGCGATAGCGTGCTGTTGCGCCACGCGCAGGGCGAGCAGCAGCTGCAACCGCATCAGCCCTGGCCGTTTCCGGGCGAATGGGCGATCGATGCGCAAATTGGCGACAGCGCCTGTCAGGATTTCAATATCATGACGCGCCGCGACAGCTGGCAGGCGCAGGTGACGGTGCAGCAACAGCCGGTCGGCAGCGAACAGGGTGTCGCCTGGGTGCTGGCGGGCAGCTGGCAAACAGCGCAAGGTGAGGTTTTCACGGTGAATCAGGGGATGTGGTGGCTGGATGAGATGACGCAGCTGGCACCGTGTTCTGCCGATGCCAGCCTGTTGTTTACCGCGCTTAGCCGTGTCCTCTGAAGCGGCCCAGCAGCTTGTAACGCGAGCCGGGATAGAGCAGACGCGCATAGGTGACGATTTTGTTGTCGCTCCACGTCTGGCGACGGATCAGCAGGCAGGGTTCGTGCTCATCCAGCGCCAGATGCTTACGCTGGCGCAGGTCCGGCAGCACCGCTTCGACAATATGCTCACCGGCGGTTAACGGCGCAACCCGCATCAGATAGGTGTAAGGCGTCAGCTGATGGTAATCCTGGCTGAGATAATCCGGGGCCACCAGCGGGTTGACCAGACGATCCTCCAGCTGCACCGGCAAATCATTCTCGTAATGTACGATCAGCGAATGGAACAGCATCTGGCCGGTGGATAACCCCAGCACCGCCGCCTGCTCCGGGTCCGCCTTCATCTGCCCGAGGGAGAGAATTTTACAGCTGTGCAGATGACCACGCTGCGCGATTTCATCTGCAATGTTGTGCACTTCCAGCATCGCGGTGTAGCCCTTCATCTCGGCGACAAAGGTGCCGACACCCTGCATACGCACCAGAAAACCTTCGCTGGTCAGTTCACGCAGCGCACGGTTGATGGTCATGCGGCTGACACCAAGTTCATTCACCAGCTCGCTTTCCGAGGGTACACGTTGATTGGCCTTCCAGTGACCTTCACGGATCTGGCTGATAATCGCCTGCTTAACGCGCTGGTAAATCGGCGCAGGCTCATCACCCATGGCCGCGGCCAGTTGTGCTATTGCCGTCTGCTCAACCATATCCTGTTCCTTTTCCTGATAGTGCCCAAAGTTTACTGTCTCAACGCGTAAATGTATATACATCCCGCTGTGCAACAGTCCCGCTTCCTGTGCAGCATTTGCCTTATTACAGTGCAATGCCTGCGGCGATCCGAAGGCCTGGAGGCTCTGCCGCGCCCTGCAAAGAATGTGATCAATCTGGCACAGTGCTTGCTACTTGTATAGACAAGAATAGACACTTATGCTTCACTCGCATTATTCATGGCATCTCCCGCAGCACTTCCACATGCCAGCATCATCCGGGATTGCCGTTTTACTTGTATAGACAGGAGTAGACTATGTCAGGTTCGGTTCAGAATATTCGCCTCATTCCCGGTGAAGTGGACCTCGCCACACTGCGCGCGATTTACCAGGGTGGCGTCGCACTGACGCTGGCTGATGAGGCGCGTGCCGCCATCGATCGTGCCAGCGCTACCGTTGATGCCATCGTCGCTTCAGGCAACGTGGTGTACGGCATCAATACCGGCTTTGGCAAACTGGCGCAGACGCAGATTCCGGCTGGCCGCCTCGCCGAACTGCAACGTAACCTGGTGCTGTCGCACAGCGTCGGTCTCGGTGAGTTGCTGCCTGATAACGTCACTCGCCTGGTGGTCGCCACCAAAATCATCAGCCTGGCGCGCGGCCATTCCGGGATCCGTATTTCCCTGATCGAAGCGCTGCTGGCGTTGTTCAATGCCGGTGTGATGCCGTGCATTCCTGAAAAGGGTTCCGTCGGCGCATCCGGCGACCTCGCCCCGCTGGCGCATCTGTCGCTGATGCTGCTGGGTGAAGGTAATGTCCGCGTTGATGGTGCGTTGATCCCTGCCACTGAAGGATTGGCACGCGTTGGTCTGACGCCATTTGTGCTCGGTCCGAAGGAAGGTCTGGCGCTGCTGAATGGCACCCAGGTTTCTACCGCACTGGCGCTGCGTGGCCTGTTCGAAGGGGAAAACCTGTTCGCTGCCGGGTTGATGGCCGGTGCGCTGTCGCTTGAAGCCATCAAAGGCTCGATCAAACCTTTTGATGCGCGTATCCACCTGGCACGCGGTCAGCAGGGGCAAATCGCCGTTGCGGCAGCGGTCAGCACGCTGCTGGAAGGCAGTGAGATCCTCAGCTCGCACGCCAACTGTGGCCGGGTACAGGACCCCTACTCCATCCGCTGCGTACCGCAGGTGATGGGTGCCTGTCTTGATAACCTCAGCCACGCCGCCCGCGTGTTGCAGATTGAAGCTAACGCCGCCTCGGACAACCCGCTGGTGTTTAGCGACACCGGCGATGTGATTTCCGGTGGTAATTTCCACGCCGAACCGGTGGCGTTTGCCGCCGATATCATCGCCCTGGCCGTGGCCGAAGTGGGCGCGATTTCTGAACGTCGTCTGGCACTGCTGCTGGATACCGGACTCTCCGGTCTGCCGCCTTTCCTGGTGCGTGACGGTGGCGTCAACTCCGGCTTTATGATCGCGCAGGTCACTGCCGCCGCGCTGGCGTCGGAAAACAAATCGCTGGCGCATCCAGGCAGCGTCGATAGCCTGCCGACGTCCGCCAACCAGGAAGACCATGTGTCGATGGCGACCTACGCCGCGCGCCGTCTTGGCAGCATGTGTTTCAACACCGCCGCCGTAGTGGGGATTGAAGCCATGGCCGCCGCCCAGGGGATCGACTTCCACCGTCCTCTGCAAAGTTCCACCACTATCGAGCAGGAGATGAGCCGCATTCGCGCTCAGGTCGCCTTCCTCGATCAGGATCGTTTACTGGCACCGGATATCGACACCATGCGCCAGTGGGCCAGCAGCAATGCCTGGCCGGAAGCCCTTTCTGCGCTGCTGCCGAGCATGCGCACCACCCAATGTTGAATAAAGGAACTGATGATGAGCGAAACTCTGACCCAGGCAGTTGCCCGTGAAATCCGTGCTCCGCACGGCTCTGAACTCCACTGCGCCAACTGGTTGATTGAAGCGGCTTACCGCATGATCCAGAACAACCTCGATCCCGACGTGGCTGAACGCCCGGAAGATCTGGTGGTGTACGGCGGCATCGGTAAAGCAGCGCGTAACTGGGAATGCTTCGAGCAGATTCTGCGCTCGCTGCGCGCCCTGCAACCGGAAGAAACGTTATTGATTCAGTCGGGCAAGCCGGTTGGCGTGTTCCGCACCCATGCCGACGCGCCACGCGTGCTGCTGGCAAACTCCAACCTGGTGCCACACTGGGCCACCTGGGATCATTTCCATGAGCTGGATAAAGCCGGCCTGATGATGTACGGCCAGATGACTGCCGGTTCCTGGATCTACATCGGTGCGCAGGGCATTGTGCAGGGCACCTTCGAGACCTTCGTCGAAGCCGGTCGTCAGCATTACGATAACGATCTGAGCGGACGCTGGATCCTCACCGCCGGTCTTGGCGGCATGGGCGGCGCACAACCGCTGGCGGGCGTGCTGGCCGGTGCCTGCGTGCTGGCGATTGAGTGCCAGGAATCGCGTATCGATTTCCGTCTGCGCACCCGTTATGTCGATCACAAAGCCTATACCCTCGATGAAGCGTTACAACTGATCGACGAAGCCACCAAAGCGAAGAAAGCCATTTCTGTTGGCCTGCTGGGCAATGCGGCGGAAATTCTGCCGGAGCTGGTAAAACGTGCCAAAGCGGGCGGCATGAAGCCGGATATCGTCACTGACCAGACTTCAGCCCACGATCCGGTGAACGGTTATCTGCCAATTGGCTGGGATGTTGATCGCTGGCAGGCTGAAAAAGTCAGCAATCCGAAAGCGGTAGAAAAAGCGGCGCGTGCGTCGATGGCGACCCACGTTCAGGCGATGCTGGATTTCTGTCATATGGGCATTCCGACAGTGGATTACGGCAACAACATCCGTCAGGTAGCGCTGGATGAAGGCGTAGCCAATGCCTTTGATTTCCCAGGCTTTGTACCGGCTTATATCCGTCCGCTGTTCTGCGAAGGTAAAGGTCCGTTCCGCTGGGTAGCGCTGTCGGGCGATCCGGAAGATATCTATAAAACCGATGCCAAACTGAAAGAACTGTTCCCGGAGCACAAAAACCTGCATCGCTGGCTGGATATGGCGCAGGAGCGTATCGCGTTCCAGGGCTTACCGGCACGTATTTGCTGGCTGGGTCTGGGCGAGCGCCATAAAGCGGCGCTGGCGTTTAACGAGATGGTACGCAACGGCGAGCTGAAAGCACCGATTGTGATTGGTCGTGATCATCTCGACTGTGGCTCAGTCGCCTCACCGAACCGTGAAACCGAAGCGATGAAAGACGGTTCCGATGCGGTTTCCGACTGGCCGCTGCTTAACGCCCTGCTCAACACCGCAGGCGGTGCGACCTGGGTGAGCCTGCATCACGGCGGCGGTGTCGGCATGGGCTTCTCGCAACATGCCGGTGTGGTGATCGTCTGTGACGGCAGCGCGGAAGCGGATGTGCGTCTGGCGCGCGTGCTGTGGAACGATCCGGCTACCGGGGTGATGCGTCATGCCGATGCCGGTTACGAGCAGGCACAGGCTTGTGCGAAAGAGCACGGGCTGAATCTGCCGATGCTGAAATAACATCGCTGGCGGGAGTTGATCCCGCCATTGCCTGATTCCGGCCAGTGTACAACCCCTGCGCGATAAATCGCGCCGTTACGGATGGGTGCAATCATTTGTAGCGGCGCGATTTATCGCGCTGTTATGTTCGCCGCGCAGTTAACAAAACCTGATTATTCCATTTAGCTATAGCCTATAGCCAAATTCTCCCGTTCTGCGATAGACGCCACCCCGCGCTTGCCACTACAGTGATAACTCAATTTCCTGCGGTATCGGTTTATGGAGGTACTGCTGCTGATGGAGAATTCTGCCTTATGACCCTGCCTGCCGCCCTGCTCGATAACGCCCTGCGCTGGCGTCACCAGTTACACCAACATCCGGAACTGGGTTACCAGGAGCAGCGCACCAGCGAACGGGTGGCGCAGGTACTCAGCGATGCCGGTTTGCAGGTGTTTCGCGGCCTGGCGGGAACCGGGGTGATTGGCACGCTGGAGAACGGTCCGGGGCCGGTGATTGGTCTGCGCGCCGATATGGATGCGCTGCCGATTACCGAAAAAGGCAACCCGCAGTGGAAATCCGGCCAGCCCGGCGTGATGCACGCCTGTGGGCACGATGGTCATACCGCAGTGCTGCTGGCTGCTGCCTGCCAGCTGGCCGCAACGCGCCAGTTCAGCGGCACGGTGCATTTTATCTTCCAGCCTGCTGAAGAAAACCTCGGCGGCGCGCGCAAAATGGTGGAAGAAGGCCTGTTCCAGCGTTTCCCGATGGATGCGGTATATGCCATGCATAACTGGCCTGGCTTACCGGTCGGCTCGCTGGCGGTCAATGCCGGGGCGATGATGGCTTCACTCGATTCATTTGAAATCACCCTCAACGGCAAAAGCTGCCATGCGGCGATGCCGGAAAGCGGTGCGGATCCGATGGTGGTGGCAGCTGAACTGATTCTGGCGCTGCAAACCATTCCGTCACGTCGCTTATCCCCCCTCGCGTCAGCGGTGGTGAGCGTCACGCAAATCCACGGCGGCGAAGCCATTAACGTTATCCCGGAGCAGATGGTGTTACGCGGCACGGTGCGCTGCCTGCAACCTGACGTGCGCGATCGGGTACGCAGCTTGATTGAGGATTTTGTCACGACGCTGCCGCGCCCGTTCGGCGTCAGCGGCGAGATTCACTGGTATCCAGGCTATCCGGTCACCGCCAATCATGCTGAACAGGCAGAACAGGTGCGCCAGGCCGCTGTCCAGTTACTCGGCGAGCAGCAGGTGCACTGGCAGGTCAATCCGTCGATGGCTTCGGAAGACTTCGCCTGTATGCTGGAAGCCTGTCCGGGGGCTTATTTCTGGCTGGGTGCCGATGGCGCGACGCCTTCCGCACCGCTGCATAACGCCGGTTACGACTTCAATGATGAGCTGCTGCCAATTGGCATCACCTTCTGGCAGCAGCTAGTGGAAAGCACGCTGGCGAAAGCCTGATCCCTCAGAGTCCCGCCTGGCTGAGGCGCGTTTCGGCCGCTGCCAGGCTGGCACTTTCCCCGCTCGCCACCAGGCAACAGGCCAGTTGCAGGCGCAGCGCCTGCGGCACCGCGCGTTCTCCTGCCAGCACTGCGCGCGTCCAGTCCGCCGTATCACTGGCGCTTTTTGACGCGGGAAGCTCAACGTCGCACTCCGGCTGGCGATCAATCCACACCTCCGCCTCACCACCCGCGCCCTGAATATAGTTGATCGCCGGGCAGCGCTGTGGACTGGCATACACCTCACCCTCAGTGCCGTTGAGCAAAATCGCCGGGGCATCAATATCCTGGAAGAATTTACCCACCCGCGCGACATATTCGGGATGGGAAACGCTGGCAAGGCGCAGCGCCGCACGTTCGGCAAAGGGTGTCGCCAGTTTTGCCAGCGTGTGGGCGCTATTTCGCACCCCCATCCGCCAGCGCAGCGACAGCTGTTTCGCCATCGGCGGGCACAAATTATCGATGGTGATAAACGCCAGCCCACCGCTGTCCAGCGCGGCCTGCGCCTGCTGCGCGTTGGTGACCGGTTGGATACCCAGCGCCGCCAGCACCTCTTCGCTGGTGATGCGCGTCGGGTCGTCACTGACGCCGTGCATCAGTACCGGAAAGCCGAGTTTTACCAGCAACAGCGCCAGCAACGGCGTCAGGTTGCCCTGACGACGTGCGCCGTTGTAGCTGGGGATTACCATCGGCATCGGACGCCCGGCCGGGGGTTGCAGACGCATCATTTGCTGCTGCATCGCCTGATAGAAGCCGAGCATCTCCGCTTCCCCTTCCCCTTTGATGCGCAGCGCAATCAGCACGCCGCCCAGTTCCAGGTCCGGCACGTCACCCGCCAGTATGGCGCTGTACAGCGCCACGGCGGTGTCGAAATCGATATCACGCGCGTGATTTTTACCACGCCCGATCTCTTTGATGATTTTATTCAGTTCCATCGGGAGTTTCCGCTTCCAGTGTGCGCCGCATCTCGGCGGCCAAAGGGGTGTTCTGTGATTGCGGCAAACTTTCCGCCATCTGCTGTTAATTCTGTCGGCTGATTAAACGCCCAGGGCCTGTACAACATGCTCAACTCCTTTTGCTGACACGCCGTTTACGCGGCGTGGCCGGTTCAGTGGTGGCCTCGGGCATGGGCGGTTGTTCAATCGGGAACACCGGTAATGCCGCCAGCAGGCGACTGCCATACGGCTTGCTGATTAAGCGTCGATCGTAAATGACGATTTCACCGAAGCATTGATGGCTGCGAATCAGACGCCCTACCTGCTGGATCAGGGTAAAAGAGGCACTGGGTAAACTTTGCACTTCAAACGGGTAGCGTCTGAGGCTCTTCAGCCACTCCCCTTCGGTCAAAATTACCGGACTGTCCACCGGGGGAAAAGCAATTTTGTGGATATGTACCTGCGACAGCAAATCCCCTTTCAGATCCAGCCCTTCGGCAAAGGATTGCAGCCCCACCAGGATGCTGGTTTTACCCTGTTCGACGCGCTGACGATGCAGCTCCACCAGCCGGTAACGCGGCTGGTCGCCCTGCACCAGCATCGACAAACGCAGGTCGGTGACATGGGTCAGAAACTGCTGCATGGCACGCCCGCTGGCAAACAGCACCAGCACGCCTTTGTGTTTTTCCTGCGCCATTTTCGCGCGGAAGAAACGCGCCATCTCGGCGATATGCTCCGTCTCACTGTTCATCAGCGGTTCATAACGCATCTGCGGGATCACCAGCTTGCCCTGATCGACATGCTGGAACGGCGAGTCGAGCGCCACAAAGCGGTCACCGGCTTTTTCATTCAGCCCTGACATTTCCTGCAAGCGGTTAAAGCTGTTGAGCGAGCGCAGCGTAGCGGAGGTCACCACCACATGGGGGACTTTACGCCACAGCAATTTTTCCAGCTGATCGCTGACGCGAATGCCCGCGCAGTGAAACAGCAAATGCGCCTGACCATCGCGCAGTTCGCGCGTTATCCATTTGGATACCGGGGCGTTGGAGGCTTTTTCCAGCGCTGCCAGCCGCCACAATTTACTGATGGATTCGAACCAGCCGAAGTGGCGATTCAGCTGCAAAATCGCTTTATGCAGCCGCATGATATCGGCCTTGCCGGTCTGATCGCCGAGTTCATTCAGTAACCCTTCCGCCAGGCCTCGCAGCGCATCGCTGAGTTTGAACAGCCGTGCGCACATCGTCAGCAACTCTTCCGGCAGCTCCCCCAGCACAAAGCGAAACTCGCCCGGCTGGTTATTGGCAGGCAGCAGCGGATTAAGTGCATCGCACAGTATCTGCAACAGTTCACGCATCTCGTCGCAGTGGCCTTTCAGCCGTTCGGGATTAGTGAGCGGCGGCGGTGATTTCGGGCGGAACTGCGCCATGATGGTTTCCACCAGCCGCACAAACAGATCGAGTTGCAGACTGCTCCAGCCTGGGGTGATCTCGGCACTCATCTCCAGTGCGTCGCGCGCCACTTCCGGCAGATGATGGCCTTCATCCAGCACCAGCATCAGGTGTTTGGCGGGCGGCAATACCGATTCGTTCTCCATCGCCGCCATCACCAGCGCATGGTTAGCCACCACCACATCGGCCTGTTCAATCTCACGCCGCGCCACAAAGAACGGGCATTCGCGATACCAGCGGCAGTGATGACCCAGGCAATTGGCTTTGTCGGTGGAAAGACGCTGCCACAGGCTGTCATTGATGGCGACATCGGTGTGGTCGCGCAGCCCATCCCACTGGTAGCGGCTGAGCTGCTTCTCCAGCCCGGCACACAACTTTTGCTCCTCTTTGGAGCCGGTTACCGCCTCATCATCGAGATACAGCAGCAGATCGCCCTGCTGATCTTCGCTCGCCGCCAGTGCCGCGAGGTTACGCGGGCAAACATAGCGTCCACGTCCAAAGGCGGCAGTAAAGGTGAGGTCGGGAATGATTTTCTTCAGCAACGGCAGATCTTTGCTGAATATTTGATCCTGTAACGCCACGTTGGCGGTGCTGATCACCAGCCGCTTCTCTTCCGCGCGGCTGACGGCAATGCCAGGGATCAGATAGGACAGGGTTTTCCCCACGCCGGTGGGGGCTTCAATCGCCAGATGGCGGCCTTCATCACCGGCAAGGCTTTTCGCCACTTCGGCAATCATCTGCCGCTGCGGCGCGCGTGGGATAAAGTCAGGAACCTGCTGTTGCAGCGCCTTATACCATTGCGCAATCTGGCTTTTTATCGCTGCTGTCAGGGCCATTATCGTTACTGTTTCCGGGAAAATGGCCTGTATTTTTACACAGTATCGCTACAGCGTCAGCTTTCGCTGCTATTTTTTCGCGCTGGATTCAGGATTTCACGCATCGCACGGATCAGCGTTTCACGGGCGCGTCCTCGCCGGAAGGCAAAGGAAAACGGCGCGCGGAACTGAAAATGTTGCGGCAGCAGACGGCACAGCCCCCCCTGCTGTTCCCAGCTGCGCGCGTAATGTTCCGGCAGATAACCGATAAAGCGTCCGCTGAGGATCAACGTCAACTGCGCTTCGATACTCTCCACCGAGGCGTTGCTCTGGCGGAAGCCCCGTTTGTTGAGTTCCTGCTGATTCCAGTAGCCGCGGGTGACCATGCCGGTTTGCTGCACGGTGCGCATATCAGGCGCGCCCTGCGCCAGCGGATGCTGCGGGCTGCAATACAGCCAGTGTTGCTCCTCGTACAGCGGGATGGTGACCAGATTGCTGGCGCGCAGCGGAAAGTGACCAATCGCCAGGTCGAGCCGATCCTCCAGCAGCTGCTGTTGTAATTCGTTGGGATCGCGCACGCTGAGGTTAAAAAACACCGCCGGAAAGCGCTGATTAAAACGTGCGATGGCAGCGGGCAAATCCAGCGTGTTATCGGTGACGGTCGCGTCCACCACCCCCAGCGAGAAAGTGCCGCCCTGCGCGCTTTTCAGCGTCTCCACCTGCTCCTGCCAGCCCGCCAGCGTCGCCAGCATCTGCTGGCTGTAGCGATAAAACTGTTCCCCTTTGCTGGTGAGGCTAAACCCGCCGCGCCCACGCTGGCACAGGATAAACCCGAGCTGGGTTTCCAGCTCGCTCATATAGGCGCTGATGGCGGGTGTGGTCATGTTCAGCGCCTGCTGGGCGCGTGAATAGCCCTGATTTTCCACCACGCTGACAAATACCTGTAGCAGTTTGAGATTGGGTAAAGGTTGCACCGTTTTCCTTCAGAGATTGCTGGCTAAAGTTAAGTAATCCCTGAAGTGATTATCTGCTGTCAAGGATTTTTCCCGCAGGCGAGGCGGGTAATGATGTCAGTCTGTTCAGTTTAAGGAGCCGGTAATGACCCAATTTCCCCAACCGCAGGGCGGCAATGAGATGCCGCGTTTCGCCGGACGTGGCACCATGATGCGTTTACCGGCTGTCGAGTCCCCCGCCGATCTGGATGTTGCCTTTGTCGGTATCCCGCTGGATATCGGCACTTCGCAGCGCAGCGGCACCCGCTACGGGCCGCGAGCGATTCGCGCCGATTCAGTGATGATTCGCCCTTACAACATGGCAACCGGTGCCGCCCCGTTCGATTCCCTGCGCGTGGGCGATCTCGGCGATGTACCGATCAATACTTACAGCCTGCTGAAATCGGTAGAGATTATCGAGGATTACTACAGCGAGCTGAATCGCTGGCCGCTGATCCCGTTGACGCTCGGTGGCGACCACACCCTGACGCTGCCAATTTTGCGGGCGCTGGCGAAGAAACATGGCCCGATGGGGCTGATCCACGTCGATGCCCATACCGATACCAACGACGACATGTTTGGCGAGAAGATCGCCCACGGCACCACCTTCCGCCGTGCGGTGGAAGAAGGTTTGCTGGATTGTCAGCGCGTGGTACAGATCGGACAGCGCGCGCAGGGCTACGCCGCCGATGACTTTCAGTGGGGCGTCGATCAGGGGTTCCATCTAATCCCCGCCGAGCAGTGCTGGCACCGATCGCTGACGCCGTTAATGGCCGAGGTACGCCAGCGTATCGGCAGCGGCCCGGTCTATCTTTCCTACGATATCGACAGCTTCGATCCCGCCTGGGCACCCGGTACCGGCACCCCGGAAGTGGGTGGCCTGACATCGATGCAGGGGCTGGAGATCGTGCGTGGCTGTCGCGGTTTGAACCTGGTGGGCGGTGATTTGGTGGAAGTGTCGCCGCCCTATGATCACAGTGGCATGACCTCGCAGCTGGCGGCCAATATCCTTTATGAGATGCTGTGCGTGTTGCCTGGCGTCCGTTATACAGAGAAGAAGCAATGACACAAATGAATCTGGTGTTTCCGGCGCGCGTGCTGCGCGGCGCGGGCGTAATCAATCAGCTGGGTGAGGTGTGCGCCAGTCTTGGTAAACGCGCGTTGTTGATCGGTGGTCATCAGGCGCTGCATGCGGTAGAAAGCCAGGTCCGCGCCCAATTGCTGGCGGCCGAAGTGACGTTGCTGGCGCAGGAGTGGTTTGGTGGAGAGACCTCAATCAACCATATCAACCGGCTGGCAACGCTGGCGACCGGGTTGCAGGCGGATGTGATTATCGGGGTTGGCGGTGGTAAATCGCTGGATACCTGTAAAGCGGTTGCCGCACAGCTGGGCCTGCCGATCGTCACCATTCCAACCATCGCCGCCACTTGTTCAGCGGTGACGCCGCTGAGTATCCGTTACGATGATAACGGCAATTTCTTTGACATTTTCCCGCTGCCGCAGGCTCCGGCAGCAGTGGTGATCGACAGTGCCCTGCAGGCAAAAGCACCGCCGCGCTGGCTGGCTGCCGGGCTGGGCGATACCCTGGCGAAATGGTATGAGTTCCGCGCCGTCAGCACGCGTCACCCGGCACGGGAAGGCAATGCGCTGTCGTCACTGGCGCACAGCAAGATTTGTTATGACGTGATTGCTGAACATGGCCCGGCTGCCTATGCTGCCGTGCTGCGTGGCGAGAGCAGCGCCTCACTGGATCAGGTGCTGGATGCGATTTTCACCTGGGCTGGGCTAACCTCGCTGATGAGCAACGGTGCGCATGCCGCAGCCTCCCATGCCATCTATGAAGGTTTTACCTTCTGCGATAAAACCCGCGAGTTTGGTCATGGTCTGCTGGTGGGTTTTGGTAACCTGTGCCTGCTGGCGCTGGAGCATCGCAGTGATGAAGAAGTGCTGGAAGAGATGCGTCTGGCACGCGATTGCGGCGTACCGCTACGGTTGTCAGAAATTGCCGAACTGGATGCGGCCGAACTGGCGCTGATTGTGCGCGAATCGGTACATGCGCCGGATATGGAGAATATGGCAGAGGCGGTCACCGAAGCACGTTTGCTGGCGGCAATCGCACGGGTTGAGGCGCTGGCCGGGCGGGTTTGATAGCCCTGTAGCGGCGCAATTTATTGCGCGGTTTTTCCGGCATCCTGCACGGAACCGCGCGATAAATCGCGCCGCAACGATATGTGCGATCATCCATAGCGGCGCGTGGATTTGATTATCAGGCTTTGGTCGCTAATAACGCCGTCATCTCACTCACGTCAATAACCTCATCCAGCCCCAGACACAATGCCTCCAGCAGTACCACCTGCTCTGGCGGCAATACGCGCACGGCCAGGCTGCGGTACTTCGCGACCAGTGCTTCCAGGCTCAGCGGATTGGCGGGGGCACCGGACGGCACTGGCACATGCTGTTGCCATTGCGCACCCTGCACCGTCTCCAGCCGTACCCAGGGTTCGGCATCCCGGCTCTGTTCAGGATCGATCACCAGTTCGATGCGCGCCATCAGCGCTTCGGCATCCGGATGCAGGCGTTTCGCGTCATCATAACTGTCCAGATCCGCTGCGCCATACAGCGCCCGGGCGGTCAGCGCATAAGGCAAACTCATCTGCGCGGCAGCGAGGCTGGCAACGTCACGGGTGCCGCACATTTCCAGCAGGAACGGATTCAGTCCCACCACAATGCGGGCGATATCCGCCGTCGCCACCTCCTGCTGTTGCAGCATGATACCCAGCGCATCAACCGCCGCGTGAGTACCCCGGCAGGCGGCATAAGGTTTAATCGAACAGCGAGCCAGTTTCCACACCACGCCAAGATCGGCCACCAGCGCTTCTGGTTGCTGCGTCTCAGCCGCCAGGGTTTGCAGGAAACCACCCCAGCGCGCTTCAAACACCGCCGAAGGGCCGCTGATACCGCGTTGCGCCAGCAGCGCCGCCTGCACACCGCCTTCTGCCGCACGCGCCGCATGCAGTTTCTTGGTGTGGGAACCGTCGTGAATAAAGCCCCACAACCCGCCGCTGAAACTGGCCGCGATACCCAGCGCCGACGCACACTGCGCCGGGCTAAGTTGCAACAACGCGCACACTGCTGCCGCCGCACCGAATACCCCGCAGCTGGCTGTCGAGTGCCAGCCCGCACCGTTATGTGCTGAGTAGCCGCCACAGGCTTCCAGCACGCGGCGGCCAATGTCATAGCCGATCACCATCGCGGTGAGTAGCGCTTTGCCACTCACCGGCGTTGCTGCCAGCGGTAGCGCCGCCAGCAGCGCCGGGATCACCACCGCACCGGAGTGATCGCAACCGCCGGTATCATCCAGTTCATACATATGCGCCGCCACACCGTTCAGCCATGCCGCCTGACGCGCATTGACCTGTTCGGCACTGCCCCACACCTGCGCCTGCGCGTAACC
The DNA here is from genome assembly GCF_002095535.1 of Pantoea cypripedii. Lineage (NCBI taxonomy): Bacteria > Pseudomonadati > Pseudomonadota > Gammaproteobacteria > Enterobacterales > Erwiniaceae > Pantoea > Pantoea cypripedii. Next base: position 1,347,018 of record NZ_MLJI01000001.1, on the reverse strand, counting down.
GCCCTCTTCCTTTACCAGCGCCAGACACTCGCGCCAGATCGGGCTGTCGCTCCCCGCCAGTGCCGCACCGAGCGTATCCAGAAAGTGACGTCTGGCCTGATCCACCAGCGCCTCCGGCAGTTGCTCAAAGCGGGTATCGGCGATAAAACTCGCCAGCTGATTAAGCATTGATCTCTCCGGTAACACGGGTGAACACCTCCGCCGGATGATCCGGTCCATTGTCCGGCTGGCTTTGCCAGTGCGCGGCCACCTGTTGCGCGGTGGCGATCCAGACGTTGTGTTGTTGCAGCGTCTCCAGCAGCGTTCGCAGCAGGCCGATACGTCCGGCAGTACCGATGATTTCCGGGTGCAGCCGCAGCAGGTAGCACAGGCCAAAGCGATGAAAACCGTGGAAATCCTGCGTCAGATTCGCCAGGGTTTCAGCATAAGGGGCGATACGGGATTGCCCCGGCGGAATGGCCGGGCTGAGGTTAAAGGCAAAGTAAGGTTCATCTTCCAGCGTGTAGTGCATCGGCAGTTCTACCAACCGGGTGCCGGGGTGGAAATACGGCAGATCGTCTCCACGCCAGCTCGATGACCAGCGGATGCCCAGTTCGATCAACGCCTGTGCCAGGCCGGGTTTCCATTGCCCCGCCGGGGTGCGGAAGCCGGTAACCGGTTGACCGGTGACCTGCGCCAGTTTGTCGCAGCCGCGCGTAACGCTGGCTATTTGCTGTTCCAGCGTCAGGCTGGAGAAATCTTCATGGCGGTCGCCGCTACAGGCGATTTCATGGCCGTCGGCGACCATACGTTGCACCAGTTCCGGCTGTTCTTCCGCCACAATCGCCGGTAAGCACCAGCTGGCTTTCAGCTGTTTTTCCGCCAGCAGATTCAGCAGACGATCGACCCCGCGCAGCGTGCCATAGCGCCACACCGACAGGGTTTTATCCCGTCCGGCCACCGCCGGTGCCTGGGTGAGAATGCCGTGAATATCGTTAAAATCGATGGTGAGGATCGCTGCCGACTGGAAGCCCAGCGGCCAGCGGGAAGATTCAGTCATGTTGCTGCTCCTGCAAATACCACTGCGCCACCGCATCACAACGCGCAAACCACACATCATCACGCGCCGTCATATGTTCAAACAGCTGCTCCAGCAGCAGCAGACGTCCCGGCTGACCGGAAATTTTTGGATGGAACAAGGTGGTCAGGCACAGCCCCTCATCCATCGCCCCATCAAATTCCCGCTGCCAGTTATCACGCGTGTGGGCATAGCTGCTGATGCGATCGCCACCTTTCGGGAAGTCTGGCTGGCGCGTGTAGGCCAGCGAGGCGTAATCATCCATCTCCCATTTGCCCGGGATCTCCACCAGCGGCGTGTGCCCTGCCACCGGAATGCTGTAGGGACGATCGTCGCCACGCATACTGCTGGAGTAAATCACCCCGGCTTCACGCAGGATCTGCGGGGTTTCTGCATGCCAGTCGCCTGATGGCGTGCGGAAACCGCAGGCGGTGATGCCGAGGTATTGTTTAAAAATCGCCGCCGACTTCGCCATCACCGCCCGCTGTTCTTCGGGGGAAATCGCCCAGAAAGATTCGTGGCGGTAGCCGTGATAGGCCACTTCATGTCCCTGCTCAACAATCGCCTGACACTGCTGGGGCCACTGCTCCACCACCCATGCGGGAACAAAAAAGGTGGCGGGCAGCTGAAACGCCCGCAGCAGATCGAGCAAACGCCCGAGCGCACGGTACGGACCGTAAGCGCCAAAAGTGAAATACTCTGGCGTGGACCACAGGCTGCCATTCAACATGGCATCACCGGTGGGACCGTCAAGGTCAAATGCCAGCGCCATACAGCCGCGCTTACCCTGCGGCCAGCGCACTGCGCCCGGTTGTTGCATCAGAGGCCTCCTGTTAGCCCTGGTTCACCGTGGCCTGCGCCACGCCATTGTCGCTCAGACCCCATTTGTTGAGGATCTTCTGGTAGCTGCCATCGGCGATCATCGCATCCAGCGCAGCCTGTACCGCTTTGGTCAGATCCCCGGCATCCTGGCCGATTGCCATGCCGGTGTACTGGAAGGAGAAGGCTTTATCGAGTGGCTTAAAGGTGCCTTTTTCCAGGTTCATGATGTACGGCAGGGTTTCGCTGCCTTGCACAGCGCCATCCAGACGGCGCTGACGCAGCTGGGTACGTGCATCCGCCGTCCCTTCTGCACCGACCACGATGATGGCAGGCTTACCAGCGGCTTCGCAGTGCGCCTTGCTCCAGTTGGCGATCTCCTGCGGGAAGGTAGTACGACGGCTGGTGCCCACGCGCTTACCACACAGATCCATCGCGCTGTTGATGTCGCTCCGCGCGGATAAGGTGTAGAACTGCGGGCCGGTTTTGAAGTAATCGATAAAGTTGACCACCTTCTGGCGTTCTTTGGTGTCGGTCATGCCGGACATCACCATATCAACGCGTTTGGTGACGACTGCGTTGACCATCTGTTCAAAGGCAATTTCCTGCCAGTTGATCTTCACGCCCAGCTTCTGGCCAATCGCCATGCCGAGGTCGTAATCAACGCCAGTCAGCTGGTTGCTGGCCGGATCTTTGAAATCCATCGGCGGATAGTTCGGCATAATCGCCACGGTCAAACCTTTCTCTTTAATTGCCGCTGGCACGGCGATGTCGGCAGCCCAGGCCGTCGATTGCAGCAACAGCGCGGCGCTGATGGCGCTCAGTAACAACTTTTTCATTTATTTCACCCCGGTAGTTAAAGAAGAATCGCGTTGATAAAGTTTTTCATCCGTGGGTTTTGCGGGTTCAGCAGAATGTCTTCTGGCGCGCCCTGCTCGATAATGCGTCCCTCATCCATAAACACCACCTGGTTCGCCACCTCACGGGCAAAGCCCATCTCATGGGTGACCACCAGCATGGTGGTGCCTTCTTTTGCCAGTTGACGCATCACCGCCAGCACTTCACCGACCATTTCCGGGTCGAGCGCCGAAGTGGGTTCATCAAACAGCATTAATTTCGGTTTCATCGCCAGCGCGCGGGCAATCGCCACGCGCTGCTGCTGCCCACCGGATAACGACTGCGGATAGTCATGGGCCTTGTGTGCCAGGCCGACGCGATCCAGCAGCGCCATGGCTTCTTCGCTGGCTTCACGCTTCGGACGCAGCAGCACCCGGCAGGGTCCTTCGATGATGTTTTCCAGCGCGGTTTTATGCGGAAACAGGTTGAATCGCTGGAACACCATGCCGGTTTGCAGGCGCTGACGGGCAATCTGTTTGTCGCTCAGCGGATAGAGTTTGTTGCCATTGATGCGATAACCCGCCAGTTCGTTATCGACCCAGATACCGCCCTGATCGACCTTCTCCAGCTGGTTAATGCAGCGCAAAAAGGTGCTTTTACCAGAGCCGGATGGGCCGAGGATGCACATCACCTCGCCGTAATTCACTTCGAGGCTGACATCCTTCAGCGCATGGAACTGATCGAAATATTTGTTCACCTTGACGGCGCGCACGATGTTTCTCATCTCGGACTCCCTTAGTGATGACGGCGGTGGCCGCGTGAGAAGTAGCGTTCCAGCTGGCTCTGGCCGAACGACAGCACCGTCACCACGATCAGGTACCAGATACCCGCCACGAACAGCAGTTCCATGACGCGTGCATTGGCGAAATAGATGTTCTGGGTGTTGTAGAGCAGTTCGGAGTACTGAATCATGCTCGCCAGACTGGTGGTTTTGATCATGCTGATAAATTCATTGCCGACCGGCGGCAGGATGACGCGCATCGCCTGCGGCAGAATGATGCGTTGCAGCGCCTGCAAGCGCGGCATGCCGATGGCTTTTGCCGCTTCGTACTGGCCGGTATCCACCGACAGCAATCCGGCACGCACCACTTCGGAGGTGTAAGCTCCCTGGTTGATACTCAGGCCCAGCAACGCCGCGAGGAATGGCGTCATAATGGTGACGGTCTGCACGCTAAAGACACCGGGAATGCTGATGGTGGGGAAGACCAGCGCGAGGTTAAACCACAGCAGCAATTGCAGAATCAGCGGCGTGCCACGGAAGATCCAGGCGTAACCGACCGCGATGTAATGCAGCACCGGGTTGGGCGACATATACATGATGGCGGTGATCACCCCGAACAGGATGCCAAAGCCCATCGCCAGCACAGACATGATCAGGGTGTTGACCACCCCGTCGAGAATCGCTTTGGCGGTAAAGAACTGACCAACGAACGACCATTCAATCTTGCCGTGGGCGAACGCATTCACCAGCAGCGCCAGCAGGATCAGGATCACCACCGAAGCGGTGATACGGCCGTAATAACGGCGCGGCACCACCTGATAGCGATCCAGATCGTAATGCGGCTGGCGGCTGGCGTTGTTGAGTTCAGTCGGTGTCGATTGCGACATAAGCGTCTCCTCAGGCACGCGGGCCAGCGTAATCATCAGCCCATAGCTGCTGGGCCTGCATCAGGGTTTGCAGACGCGCCAGCTGCTCGCGCACGCGTTCCGGGGCGGTGCCACCGTAACCGTTACGCACCGCCAGCGCCGATTCCAGCGTTAACGCGCCGCGGACTTCGGCGGTAAGACGGCTATCCACCGCCTGAAGTTGTGCGTCGCTGAGATCCGACAGGCCACAGCCTTCGTGCTCGCACAACTGCACCAGCTGGCCGGTGATTTCGTGGGCTTCACGAAACGGTACGCCGCGCATCGCCAGCCAGTCGGCCACTTCGGTCGCCAGCGTAAAGCCATCCGGTGCCTGCTCGCGCATCACGTCGGTATTGAATTTCAGCGTCGCCATCATGCCCGCCATCGCGGGCAGCACCAGCAGCAGGGTATCAACCGCATCGATCACGTTGCGTTTGTCATCGCTCAGGTCACGGTTGTAGGAAAGCGGCATGGCTTTCATGGTGGTGAGCAGCGCCATCAGGTTACCGACCAGTCGACCGGAACGACCACGCGTCAGCTCGGCAATATCCGGGTTCTTTTTCTGCGGCATGATCGAGCTGCCGGTGGCGTAGCTGTCGTGCAGCTCCACCCAGCGAAACTGGCGTGAGGCCCACATGCACACTTCTTCGCACAGGCGCGACAGGTTGATGCCAATCATGCTGGTGACAAACAGGAATTCTGCGGCGTAGTCACGGCTGGCAACGGCATCAATCGAGTTCTCGCACGGTGCGAGGTAGGCCAGATCCACCGCCGCCAATTCCGGCTGACGCGCAATCGCCGAACCGGCCATCGCGGCTGCGCCGAGCGGGCAGCGCGCGCTGCGACGATCCCAGTCCTGCATACGTTCGATATCGCGGGCAAAGGATTGCGCGTGGGCCAGCAGCTGATGACCAAACACAATCGGCTGCGCCTGTTGCAGATGGGTAAAGCCCGGTGCCACGCTTTCGGTATGCTGTGCCGCCTGCTCAACCAGCGCCTGTTGCAGACCCAGCAATGCGGTCACCACCTTACGTCCGTTGTCGCGCAGATAGAGGCGCAAATCGTTGACGGTTTGATCGTTACGTGAACGACCGGCGCGCAGCTTGCCACCCAGCGGCCCTAAGCGCTCCGTCAGGGCACGTTCGATAAAGGTATGTACATCTTCGTCAGCGGCAATGGGATGCAGCTGACCGGCGCGGAAATCAGCATCCAGTTGATCAATCGCAGCCAGCATGGTGCTCAGTTCTGCGTCGCTCAGCAGGCCACCACGCATCAGTTCACGGGCATGGGCACGGCAGCCCGCTAAATCGTAAGGAGCCAGGGCAAAGTAGTAATCCGGGCTACGAGACAGCGCAGTTAAACTGGCGGCAGGCGCCGCTTTAAAACGCGCACCCCATAACAGTTCGGCTTTATCAGACATGCAATTTCCCCTTACAGATAATCAATAGCGAGATGAATGGAATGCCAGCGATAATAAAAACTTATTTTATTTGCGTACTGGTAAACACGGCACATTTCAGGTTCACTACACTTTCACCGCAATAATTCCGGAGTTGAATAGCAAAGATGGAAAGTAAAGTTTCCCAGTCTGGAAACAATGCGATCAATCGCAGCGATAATGCGGTGCTGGCATTAAGTAATATCGATTTAAAATTGCTGCGCGTATTTAAATGCGTGGTGGAAGCCGGTGGATTAACCGCGGCGAGTCATGAGCTGAATATTGGGCTGGCGGCGATCAGTAAACAGGTTTCCGATTTGGAAATTCGTCTGGGTATGACACTGTGCAGCCGTGGGCGCGAAGGCTTTGAACTGACGCAGTACGGCATCAATGTATATCAGGCGACGCTGGAGCTGTTCGTCTCCCTCAACCTGTTCCGCGAACGCCTGCACAACAGCCGCAACGAACTGCTGGGCGACATCGCCATTTGTGTGGTGGATAACACCATTTCCGATCCGCAATCCCCGGTCACCAGCGCGGTGCAGCAGTTGCACCAGAATGCACCAAAGGTACAAATCCGTCTGCAAACGGCGCAATTAGATGATATTGAACGCGGTATTAGCGAAGGACGATTTCATTGCGGCATCGCGCCAGTTTATGAAATGAAAAGTGATTTCGATTACTTCCCGTTATATAAAGAATATTCGAAATTATATTGTTCCGCCGGTCACCCGCTTTATTCTGGCAGTCATGACAATAAAATATCACTGGAATTATTACGTGAACAAAAAGTCATAAATCATTTATATGTCACACCACGTGATGCGCGCCGCCTGATTCCAATACACGACAGCGGGGTACAGGCTGTTCAGGTTGAATCCGTTGCCATGCTGATTCTGACCGGACACTTTATTGGTTATTTACCCGAACACTACGCGGCTGCGTTTATTGCGCGCGGCCAGCTGTGCGAATTGGGTGATGAATCGATACGCATGGAAAATCCGTTCTGCCTGCTAATGAAGAAAGGCCGCAAAATAAACCCGATTATCCGGCTGTTTATGCAGGCACTGGCGATCCCGGAGGCGGAAGCGACGCACTAAAAGGGGGCAAAAGCGCGCGATAAATCGCCTCGTGACCCAATATCGCACTGAGTTGTAGCGGCGCAATTTATTGCGCAGGGTTGACTGGCACCGTGCTCAGAATTGCGCGATAAATCGCGCAGCTACGATATGTGCAGCCCTTTATGACTGCGCAAAAATCTTGCCGAGACACTGCGCCGTTGCATTGCCAATATAATGCCCGAAGGGGGCAATCGGCTGATAACCCTGACGGGCATAAAACGCCAGCGCACGCTGATTCACTTTGCGCGTTTCCAGCCACATTGCCTGATAACCCTGCGCCCGCGCCTGCTGTTCCAGAAACTGCAAAACCGCCGCACCGATGCCCTGCCCGCCGCTTAACGCATACATGCGTTTCAGTTCGGCAATACCCGGTTGCAGCGGACGAAACGCGCCACAGCCCACCGGCCTGCGCTGAGCATCGCGCGCCATGGCAAAGCAACTGCCGGGTTGCTGCATCGCGTGCGGATCAAAACTGGCGCGCCCGCTGCAGCCGGTGAGTTGCCCCAGCGTAGTGGATAAGCGATCCAGCAGCCAGTCGGCATCCGGCTGTTGAATCGACTCCTGCGCCACTACAATCATGCGGGTGCCCGCAGCGTCTTAAACATCACAGTGGTGGCATCCAGTACGCCTTCCGTCGATTCGGCATAGTACGGAATGGAACCGGCAATCTGCCAGTCAAGCGACAGATAGAGAGCCGTCGCCACATCACCGCTACGCGTATCCAGCACCAGCAAGGTTTTCCCTTTATCTGCCGCCAGTTGTTCTGCCTGCTGCATCAGGCGTCGGGCAATACCCTGACGACGGGCGCGCGGATGCACCAGCAATTTGCTGATCTCGGCACGGTGACGACCATTGGGCATCGCGCTATAGCCCACCATCACCGTTGCCACGATCGCACCGTGCAGACGCGCCACCAGCAGCTGATTATCGCCACTGGCCAGGCTGAAAATTTTGTCCTGCCAGAAACGTTCAATCACCGCCCGATCGCTGGCGTCGATAAAACCCACGCTGGCCCCATCTGCCACGCAGCCCTGTAAAACATCACACAACGCGCCAATCAGGGGTTGCGCCTGGCTGGCGCTGAGCTGTTCGATCTCAATCATGGTTTGCATACCACCAGAATGTAACGTGCCCCGCCCTGCGGATGCGCAGTAAAGGAAGATTTGCCGGTCAGATGAAAGCGCAGGCAGTCGCCGGCCTGTAAGGTCCAGCTTTGCGATTCCATGGTGATGGTCAGTTCACCGGATTGTAACCAGATATGCTGCTCCAGCCCCTGCACCGGCGGGGCGTCATAATCGATTTGCGCACCAGGTTGCAGCACCGCTTCCACCATTTCTGCTCTAAAATGAGAAGCAGGTGGCGAAACGTTGCGGCGCTGAAAGCCGCTCTGCTCATCAATCCACACCGGCTGCTGTTCGGCTGTCAGCAGCAGCAGCGCGTCCTCCTCGACCTCACTCAGTAAACGCGACATGGTGAGACCGTAGGCAACGCAGAGCCGGTTAAGCAACGCTGCCGTTGGGCTGGTCTCCGCGCGCTCAATGCGCGACAATGTCGCCCGACTGATGCCGGTGGCCATCGCCAGTTCATCCAGCGACCAGCCGCGTTGCAGGCGTAATTCCGCCAGACGTGCGGCCAGACGGTCTTCGGTATCCGGTTCAGACATGATAACCTCTCACATATGGATTAAATTTCTCATATGTGAGATAAAGCCTGAAAACATGACCCGCGTCAACTTGTACAAAGAAAAAATCATTGTACAAGTTTGCAACCACAGTTATGGTGTGGCATCGCAGGTCAGTATATTGAGGAAGATATGGCCTTATACAGTATCGGTGACGTTGCCGAACGCTGTGGAATCAATCCGGTAACACTTCGCGCATGGCAGCGACGTTACGGTCTGTTAAAGCCCCAGCGCACCGAAGGCGGTCACCGACAGTTTGATGATGAAGATGTTCAGCGCATTGAAGAGATCAAGCGCTGGATAGAAAGCGGCGTGCCCGTGGGTAAGGTGAAAGCCCTGCTCGAAGGGGAAAGCGTCAATGTGCATGACGGCTGGAACACGTTGCAGGAAGAGCTGATGAGCGTGTTGCGCCATGTCAGACCCTCCAAGCTGCGGGCCAAAATCGCCACCATCGGGCGTGAACACCCGGTGGATGCGCTGATCGATCACGTCATTGTGCCGGTGCGCCAGCGACTTGGGCTGGATCAGAACACCGCACGCACCATGTGTAGCCTGCTGGATGGCGCGTTAATTGACTACGTGGCGTTTTGCCTCACCGGTTCACGTAAAAAAGCCGGGAAAGATGCGCTGATGATCGGCTGGGGCGTGGAGGATCGCACGCGCATCTGGCTGGAAGCCTGGCGGCTGTCGCAGCTGGGATGGCGGATGGATGTGCTGGCAGAACCGCTGGAACTGCCGCGCCCGGAGTTGTTTCCCGGCCAGAATCTGTTTGTCTGGACGGGAAAAAAACTGACCCGCCGTCAGCATGAACAGCTGGAACACTGGCAGGCGCAGGGCTTTAATATCCATCTGCACGACCCAACGCAGTAAAAACGCACACATCGGCCTTTGCCTCGGCGGATGTGCGCGTTATCATGCCGCCCTCCATGACTTTTTTCAGGTTTCGACATGAACTGGCAAAAAATCTTCATCTCCACCCTGTTTGCCGTAATGGCGCTCGGTGGTATGGGCGGCCTGATGCTGGTTGGCTACAGTCTTATCCTTCACGCCAACTAAGCCAGCGCTGCAACCGCTCCAGCGCGCGATCGCACACCAGCGCCAGTAACGCCACCAGCACCGCCCCCTGAATGATATAGGCGGTGTTGAAACCGCTCAGTCCGATGATCACCGGCGATCCCAGGCTTTCCGCGCCAACTGTTGACGCAATCGCCGCCGTACCAATGTTGATCATCACCGAAGTCCGTATCCCGGCCATGATCACCGGCGCAGCCAGTGCCAGCTCAATTTGCCATAAACGCCGCCATGGCCCCATGCCAAGACCGGTGGCGATTTCGCGATTGCTGGCGGGTACGCTATCCAACCCGGCGAGGGTGCCCTGCAAAATCGGCAACAATCCATACAGAAACAACGCGATCACCGCAGGCAGCGCGCCAAACCCCATCACCGGCACCGCGATGGCCAGCACCGCCACCGGCGGAAAAGTCTGCCCGGCGGCGGCCAGCGTTTCCAGCAGTGGGCGAAAGGCCCGTCCGCTCTGGCGTGTAGCAAACACCGCGCAGCTCACCCCGACCACAATCGCCAGCACGCTGGCGCTGACCACCAGCCACAAATGCGCCAGTGCCAGTCGCCAGAAACTGTCCTGCTGATATAAAGGCCGCTCCAGCTGCGGAAACCAGGCGCTAAACAGCGGCGCGCTGTGCGGCAATCCCCACAGTAGCAACAGAAATAGCGCCAGCAGCCAGCTCAGCGGATCTTTGAGCCAGCTCATCAGCCCGCCTCGCGCTGGTGCAGCAGATCGCTAAAATGCAGTACCCCAAGCGGTTGCTGATGCTGATCGACCACCGGCAGCTTGTCGGTACGTCGGGCAATGAACTGCGACAGCGCCTCGCGCAGCGTGAGCGCCGCGGCGATCGGCTCCGCCTCCAGCCATTCCCCGCGCCGTACCGCGTTCCCGGCCCGTCCCAGTGCCAGCAACCGCACACCGAGTTCGCTGTGACCGAAAAATTCGCGCGCAAAATCGCTGGCGGGCTGAGTCAGCAGTTCGATCGGTTTGCCCTGCTGCACAATCTCTCCGCCATCCATCAGCACCAGATGATCTGCCAGCGTCAGCGCCTCGTCGATATCGTGCGTCACCAGCACGATAGTGCGGCCGGACAGCCGATGAATGCGCAGCATCTCCTGTTGCAGAGCCTGCCGGTTCACCGGGTCGAGCGCACCGAACGGCTCATCCATCAGCAATAACTCGGGGTCCGCCGCCAGCGCACGCGCCACCCCGACACGCTGCTGCTGCCCGCCAGATAGCTGATGCGGATAGCGGGTGGACAGATGCGGGTCCAGATTCAGCAGCGCCAGTAGTTCCGCCACGCGCTCGCGAATGCGCGCCTGCGGCCAGCCCAGCAACGACGGCACGGTAGCGATGTTTTTCGCCACGCTCCAGTGCGGAAACAAGCCGATGGACTGAATGGCATAGCCGATGCGCCGCCGCAACGCACGCGCATCCATGCGTTCAATCGCCTCACCGGCAAAGCGAATTTCCCCGCTGTCGTGCTCGACCAGCCGGTTGATCATTTTCAGCGTGGTGGATTTACCGGAACCGGAGGTGCCAATCAGCACCGTAAAGCTCCCTTTGGCGATATGCAGCGACAGATCACGTACCGCCGCTTTGCCGTCGAAGATTTTATTTACCTGATGAAATTCAATCATGTTGTTTCTCCAGCAGTACCGCCACTAAACGCAGCAGCGCATCGGCGATCACCGCCAGCGCCACCACCGGGATCACCCCCAGCAGCACCAAATCCAGGGCGCTACTCAGCAACCCCTGAAACAGAATGGCGCCAAAACCCCCCGCACCAATCAGCGCCGCAACCACCGCCAGCCCCAGCGTCTGTACCACCACCACCCGCAACCCGGACAGCCACACCGGCAGTGCCAGCGGCAGTTCCGCATGCCAGAACTGTTGCCAGCGACTCATCCCCATACCGCGCGCCGTTTCCCGTACCTCTGGCGGCACCTGTTGCAGACCCGCCACCACGCTGCGCACCAGCGGCAGCAACGCATACAGCACCAGCGCAATCAGCGCCGGTGCCATGCCAATACCGGCGATGCCCCAGCGCCCGAGAACCGGGAAATGGGCGGCCAGCCCGGCCAGCGGCGCAATCAACAGGCCAAACAGCGCTACCGAGGGGATGGTTTGAATCAGGTTCAGCACGCTAAAAGCCGCCTGCTGCCAGCGCGTGCGTCGGGCAATGAGGATACCGAGCGGCAGGCCAATCAACAGCGTCGGCAGCAGCGTGCCGCCAAGCAAGGTCAAATGCTGGCTGAAGGCGGCGTCAAAGGTGGCACTGCGGTTGGCATACTCTTTTAGCAGGGAAAGCTGGTTGAGATGGCCGCTCAGCAACAGACCAAGCGGTAACAACCACATTTGCAGGTTAAGCAGGATGCGCCCGATGGTCTGTTGACTGAGCTGACGCACCGCTTCGGCCGCCAGCAGCAGAGACAGGGCCGCCGCGCTCCATAATCCGCTGCCAAAAGCGGTGCGCGCCAATCGGCTACCAGTCTGCGCCAGGAGCGTCGCCTGATGCCCGCCCAGCCAGATCAGCAGCGTAAACAGGCATTCAGCACTCACCAGCAGCAGCAACGCGGTGCGGCGACCGGGCGGACACCATAACAATAGCCACAGCGCCAGCAACGGGAGCAGTAACCCTCCTCCCAGCGGGATCTGCCACAGCAACAGCGGCTGGCCTGACACCAGCCGATTCGCGGCATAACTGAGTAGCGGCAATGTGGCAAACGCCAGGCTTAACAGCACCACCAGCAGTAGGATCACCGGTTGCTGGCGCGGTCGTTCGGTGAAAAATACCACGCGTTACAGCAACTTATTCTGCTGTAGCCACGCTTTAGCCACCTGGCTGGCATCCTGTCCATCCACCGCGATCTGCGCGTTAAGCTGTTGCAGTGTCTTTTCATCAAGTTTGCTGAACACCGGCTGCAACCAGTTGGCAATCTCAGGATACTGTTTCAGCACCACATCACGGATCACCGGGGTAGGCGCGTAAATCGGCTGTACCCCTTTTGGATCGGTCAACGTTTGTAGCCCCAACGCCGCAACCGGGCCGTCAGTGCCGTAGGCCATCGCCGCATTGACCCCGGAGGTTTGCTGCGCTGCCGCTTTGATGGTCACTGCGGTATCGCCGCCCGCCAGCGACAGTAGCTGTGACTGATCAAGTTTGAAATCATAGGCTTTTTCAAACGCCGGTAACGCATCGCTGCGCTCAATAAATTCTGCCGAGGCCGCCAGTTTGAAGGTGCCCCCTTTTCTCAGATACTGGCTCAAATCCGCCAGCGAGGTGAGTTGGTTTTTCTCAGCGACATCGCTGCGTACCGCGATGGTCCAGGTGTTGTTGGCAGGTGCGGGAGTCAGCCAGATCAGATGGTTTTTTTCTGCATCCAGGGTTTTGACCTTCTCATAGCCCTGCTGCGCATTCTTCCACGCCGGATCTTTCTCATCATTAAAGAAAAACGCCCCGTTACCGGTGTATTCAGGATAGATATCCAGCGCCCCGGCGGTAATCGCACCGCGTACCACCTGGGTGGTGCCGAGCTGAATTTTGTTAACTGTCGGCACCCCATGCTTGTTCAGCACCTGCAAAATAATATTCCCGAGCAGCGAACCTTCGGTATCAATCTTCGATCCCACCCGCACCGGATCCGCCGCTTGCGCTGCGCCAACACTCATTGCCAATGCTATCAGTCCCAGTAAACCCTGCTTAATCATGCCGTTCACCCTCGGTATTGTTATCGTATGTTGAGTTACAAGCGTAGCCTGGCGAACCGGGATGGGCGCGGTCAAGTGCGCCAGGGGCTTTCACTTCGCTCAATTTCTGCTAGCCATTTCAAATCAGTTATAACCAATTCGTTGCACTTATAACCAAATGGAATTTTTCAGTAGCGAACTGAGGATTATTCTCATATCCCCCATACCAACAAAAATACAGACAACAACATCATGTCCGACTTAACTTCTCCCGCCCATGTGGCGCTGGCAGGGAATCAACCTCAGGGTGAGACGCAGTGGATCCGCAGTGCGGCCGATGTCACCAGCCTGGTGAATAACAGCGAGCAGTCTCGTAGCAACGCACGCATCGTCATCGCCATCGCGCTAGGCGGGGTGTTTCTCGACGCCTACGACCTTGGGGCGCTGGCGTTCGGCATCAAAGATGTCGCACGCGAATTTCAGCTGACACCGGCCGGAACCGGGATGGTGGCGGCAGCTATTACCTTCGGTGCCATCGTCGGTGCGCTGATTGGCGGCTATCTCACCGATAAAATTGGCCGTTACCGCGTGTTTATGGCGGATATGTTCTTCTTTGTGGTGGCGGCGCTGGCCTGTGCCTTTGCGCCCAACGAATATGTGCTGGGCGGTGCGCGCTTCGTCATGGGTCTCGGTGTGGGTATCGATTTGCCGGTAGCGATGGCGTTTCTTGCTGAGTTCTCGAAACTGCGCGGCCAGGGCAATAAAGCCGCCAGCGTGGCGATGTGGTGTCCCACCTGGTATGCGGCGATCAGCATCTCCTATCTGTTGGTGTTGCTGCTGTACGCGGTACTGCCGGAAAGCCATACCGGCTGGCTGTGGCGTCTGATTCTCGGCTTCGGTGCTGTGCCTGCACTGCTGATCATTGCCATCCGCAGCCGCTATATGAGCGAATCTCCAATCTGGGCTGCCAATCAGGGCAACCTGAACGGGTGTTAAAACCCGCGCGATAAATCGCGCCGCTACGGCCTTTACAATGTGACGCCGCTTTTAAAAATCGCTAACTCGCGGAAATCATTGGCTTCATTACGGCTGATTGAAGGCATGAGTATGGAGGCGATGCCTAGCTAGCTAGGCAATAAAGCCGCCAGCGTGGCGATGTGGTGTCCCACCTGGTATGCGGCGATCAGCATCTCCTATCTGTTGGTGTTGCTGCTGTACGCGGTACTGCCGGAAAGCCATACCGGCTGGCTGTGGCGTCTGATTCTCGGCTTCGGTGCTGTGCCTGCACTGCTGATCATTGCCATCCGCAGCCGCTATATGAGCGAATCTCCAATCTGGGCTGCCAATCAGGGCAACCTGAACGGGGCTGCGGAAATTTTACGCCGCTCCTACAACATCAATGCCCGTGTGGCGGAAGATGCTGACCTAAGCCAGCAACCGACCGTTCGCAAAGCCAGCTGGCGCAACTACGGGGCATTGTTGCAGGGGGTATATCGTCGTCGCACCATCCTCGCGACCGTGACCTCCATCGCCTCCTCCTTCGCCTACAACGCGGTGGCGTTTGGTCTGCCGGTGATTATCTCCAGCTTCTTTGCCCAGTCGATGCTGACCACCATCCTGGTGTCGCTGGCGCTGAACCTGTTGTTTGCCTTTGTCGGTGGTTTGCTGGCGGTGCGTCTGGTACCGCGTCTCGGCGCGTGGAAGATGTCGGTGACGGGATATAGCTTGCAGTGCGTGGCGCTACTGGGGCTGGCATTGATTGGGCGTCCGGAAGGTGGCGAACAGGCGGCCCTGGCGATTGCCATGCTGGCACTGTTCCTGTTTGGTCAGGGTTTTGGTCCAGGATCACACACCATGACCTTTGCTTCCCTGAGCTATCCGGCATCACTGCGTGGCGTGGGCGTTGGCTTTAACCAGACACTGATGCGTGGCAGCTCCACCGTGTCGCTGTTTGTGTTCCCGCTGCTGGTCGCGGCGTTTGGCACTGGCGTGTTCTGGGTGATCTTCCTGGCACCGCTGATCGGATTGCTGGCACTGCTGGCGATTCGCTGGGAGCCGTCGGGTTACGATGTGGATGCCGAGGATTTTACCGGCCAGTAACCATAAGGGCGCGATTTATCGCGCCTTACCTGACCGAAGCCGATCAGGCCGTGATCTGAAAAGCGTCCAGCGTGGCGGGAATACGCGCGAAGGTGTAGAGAAACCACGGAGTGAACTGCGCCGGTTGCTGGGCGATTTCCTGCTGGATTTGCGCCACAGAACGGTAGCACCAGGCGTCGGCTTCTTCCGGGTTTAACTCGGGCTGCTCGTCGCTGATGGCAAAAAACACGTGACCATATTCATGTTCGGTCAGGCCATTACTGAGCGGCAGGTTATAGCTCAGTTCAAATACCGGGGTCAGCGTCAGCGTCAGCCCCATCTCTTCGCGCAAACGGCGCTCCGCAGCAGCACGCGTCGATTCCTGTGGATAGGGATGACCGCAACAGGTATTGCTCCATAATCCACCGCAGTGATATTTACCACTGGCACGTCGTTGCAGTAGCAGTTCATGCCGCGAGTTAAATACGTAAACCGTTACCGCGCGATGCAGTAATCCTTTTTCATGAACTTCCAGCTTTTCCATCTTGCCGGTGGGACGATCGAGGTGGTCGACGAGAATAACTTCTATGGCGGACATGACAACTCCTTCAGAAAAATCTCAACCATTGTACACAATCACCACGCAGAGGACGGGAGAAATTGCGTACATTCCGTGCGTTTCCGTAACGGAACGTTAATCTTAGCAGCCAGCATAAAAAATGGGGAATTTCTGCTTAGGAAGGAGAATCGGCAGCCCGGAGCGAGCTGCCGTGCCAGGTAAGGTTAGAGTTTAAAGCTATGCACCACCTGCTCCAGTTGCACGCTCTGTTCTTCCATCGCACGCGCCGCAGCGGAAACCTGTTCAACCAACGCGGCATTTTGCTGGGTGCTGCCATCAAGCTGGGTAATAGCGACGTTAACCTGATCGATGCCCAGACTCTGCTCGCGGCTGGCAGACATGATTTCCCCCATCAGCGTGGTCACGCTGCTGACGCCCTGCATCAGTTCATCCATGGTCTGCCCGGCTTGCTCCACCAGCTGGCTGCCGGTGTCGATATTGGCAACGGATTCCTCAATCAGCTTTTTAATCTCACGCGCCGAGTTCGCCGAGCGTTGCGCCAGATTGCGCACTTCCGATGCCACCACGGCAAAACCACGCCCCTGCTCACCAGCACGCGCAGCTTCCACCGCGGCGTTCAGTGCCAGGATATTGGTCTGGAAAGCGATGCTGTCGATGACGCTGATGATATCCACCACTTTGCGCGAAGAGTGGTGAATCTCGCCCATGGTACTTACCACCTGACGCACCACCTCGGTACCACGAGCCGCCACCTGCGAAGCACCATCCGCCAGCTGGTTGGCGTGGGTGGCGTTATCGGCGTTCTGACGTACCGTGCCGGTTAACTCTTCCATCGAGGCAGCCGTTTCAACAATCGAGCTGGCCTGCGATTCGGTACGCGCGGAGAGGTCCGCATTGCCACTGGCAATCTCGCGCGAAGCCGCGGTAATGGCCAGCGCACTGTCGCCCACCTGGCGCATCAGTCCCTGCAAATAGGCGATGAACTGGTTGAAACTCTGCGCTACCGCATTGAATTCCGGGCTGTTGCTGGCCGGCAAACGTTGTGTCAGATCGGCACCACCGGTTGATAACGCTTCGATATTGCGGTTCAGCAGGCTGAGGCGTTGCATCATGGCGCGCACAAAACCCAGCAGCACCAGCAGCAGAATCACCGCCAGCGGGATTTGTACCAGACCGAGGCGCGTCAACATGCTATGGGTTTGGGCATCCAGCAGGCTCGACGGAACATCGCTGGCAAGATACCAGGGGCTGCCGGGGATCGCTTGCAGGAACAGGGTATGTTCGCCGTCATCACCTTTGTAGCTAGCCTGGGTTGGCTGCGCACCCGCCTGCGCCAGCAAGGTTTTCAGGGTTGCTGCCAGCGGCAACTGGGTATCCGCCAGGTTTTCCAGTTTTGGCGTCCCCTCCACCAGCGTGGCGTTACCCACCACTTTGCCATCGGCCTCGACAATCAGCACGCGGCCCTTGATCGCCTCACCCATTTGCTTCGCCAGTTGATTGAAAAAGCCAAGAGTAACGTCAATGGTCGCGACGCCCCAGACCGTGCCATTGCGATAAATCGCCATCGCACAGTTGGTACGCGGCTGCGGGCTGGCAGCATCCTGATAGGCTTTCGCCCAGGCGCACTGCCCTTTGGCCGCAGCCATGCCATCTTTGTACCACGGCTGCTCCCAGTATTTATCGGCAGCATCGGAGTTCCAGTAGGTATTCACCTGCAGCTGATTACTGGCGTTGCGCGCAAAGAACGAGCTGTCTTTTTCTTTGGCGGGATCGCGGCGATTGGGTAACGGCCAGATGCCGCCACCGAACACGTTGCTATCCTGATATTGGTTCACCAGCGCGGGCAGCAGCGTATCAATGCTGGCGCTGTCCATCACGCCGGCGGCTTCGGTAATGGCGCGTTGCTGCGCCTGTACGCGGTTCATCTGCTCAACGATGCGTCCAGCCAGGCCGTCCACTTCGTAACGTACCAGGCGGCTCTCATTTTGCGTGAGTTGCGGCGCAATAAACTGGTTGATCACCAGCAAGGTGACCAGCATCAGGACAACGAAAAACGCGATGAGGGTCGCGGTGAAACGTGATTGTGTGGTTTTTAACATTGGAGTGCCCTTACCCTGGAGTGGCGAGATGCCTGATCCGGGTTAACGGCGTGTTAAGAAGGAACTTGAGGTGCGCACGATCACAAAGCAATAAAATAGTTGATGCGGGTGATGATCCAGCGGCGCGACTGCTCACGCCATCCTGGATGAAGGGGCAAAACTGGTGGTATTCAGGCATTCAGCTGCTGAACGTCACTCTCACTCAGGCCCGTGAATTTCATGATGGTTGCAACGTCTATTTTGTCCAGAAGCATGCGCTGCGCCACCAGCAATTTAGCCTCCTGCAGTCCTTCCTGACGCCCTTCCTGCCGCCACTGCTGTTCAACAGTCATAATCTGTTCCTTTAGTTGAGGTTTGGTTTGTATCAGTGTCTCAACAAGTTTTTCCCGGTCATCCGTATCCCCATGTTGCATCAGATAGAAGATCACGTCGATAGAAAGATCATCATCATAATCCACCGACAGTAACGTTGCCATCGGGTCGATTTTTTCCAGCATGTCGCGCAGGCGTATGACCTTATGCGCCATTTCCAGCCGCGCCACAGCACGGTGTGTCATGATCTCCTCATCCGGAATCACCGTGATATCAATCAGTGGGAAGGGATGGCAATAAATCTGCTCAGCCAGCTGCTGGTTGCGGAATGAAGACAGCCAGTTCATGGAATAAGGATAGGGACTGGTTTTTCCCTGATAGAACAGCATTGGCACCACAATCGGTAATTCGTTATGGCCTTCATCAAGGTGTCGCTGCATGGCGGCAATGGCGTAGCGCATCATGCGTAAGGTCATATGTTTATCTGGGGAACTTTGGTGCTCAATCAGCGTATAGATATACCCATCACCACAGTCAGTTTTCATTGAAAGCAAAACATCGGAATAAAAAGCGCTGAGATCCCGTTCAATAAACGTGGTTGGTACCAGTTGCAATGTATCCAGGTCGCAGTGGCAGCGTATTGTTGACGGCAGGTGAATTTCCAGGAACTGCCTGGCAAGAGGGAGCTGACTCATAAATTTTTTGAACAGGGCATCGTGCGGTGTCACTGTAGCGCTCATGAAGACTACCTGCCAGGTAATGGGAGTGCCCAGACGCTACCATAGAGGCTATATTACTGATATCTAAGGGATGAAATTATCAGGAGGATTTAAGTTATTCAGAATAACGTGATAAAACCATCAGTTTTAAACCCTTTCCATCTGCTCTGGCTACGTGAGTTATCTGTGCCTGATGGGGGCTCTCGCCCCCCAGACGGTGGCTACCTGGCACGCGGGGAAGGTTCTACCACTTCCTGACGAGGGCGAAAAACGTGGTCATTCCCTTCAGCCAGCAGGCGTTGCACCAGTTGCTGACCGCCGCGCTCGTCGGCCTGGGCAAACTGGCGCTCAGCCTCGGTAATCGGCGTGGACCACAGCAAATTCACCCGGTCGCCTTCGCGCTTCGGCAGACGGAACTGCGCGGCTTCCGGGGCCAGTCCATTTGCCAGCAGGAAACTTTCAAACCCTACCGGGGCCACCTCCGACGCCAGCGTATGGCCCTCTCCCAGCCAGGTCAGGCGCGCCCACGGCAGATGGGCAAACTCCGCCAGCGCGCTAGCCATCTGCACCGCATTGGCTTCGTCCATCACTTCGCCGTCCACCGCCATCGCCAGTTCGATCCGCCGATACTGCGGGGCCAGCTCATCAAACAAGTAATCCACCTGTGGCATCGGACGGATGCACATCCCCAGGGTGAGAAAATACCAGACGCCCTGATGCCAGTGCTGCGAAATCGCCATCGGTGGCCAGTTGCCCTGATCGATGGCGTAATACTTCACCGACTCGCCAAATTGCGCCTGATAGCACTGCATCAGCTCACGTTGCACCGCATCCCACTGATGGCCGTCGTGCCAGTCTCGCCAGAAATGACGCTGTTGTTCTGCGCGCGCGTAGTAATCATTGGTTGATGCAGAACCGAGCGGTGCCGTCAGGCGATTGGCTTTGATGCAACCTGCCGAGAAGCTGACCTGTTTGTCCTGATACAGGCTCCAGCCGGGGATCACCGCCAGCAGCTGGCCGTAATACCACAGCGCCGCGCCCTCATCGCCCGGCTCCCATATCACCTGTAAACCCGCCGGATCGAGCATCGGCTCAGCTTCCAGCGTGCGGCAATACTCAGCGCTGAGCAGCGGCGCAATACCCTGCTCCATCGCAGCACGATCTTCAGTGGCTGGCGCGGGTAGCAGGTTGCGTAGCCAGCACCCGCGCACCGCATATTGGCTGCGGAACAGGTCGCTCGGCCAGATATAAAAATAGGCCGTGCGCGCGTCCTGCTCGACGATGGCCGTTAATGTGTGTTGCTGATTAGGCACCTCAGCAATCAGAGGTTGGTGTGTCATAACGCCTCAACAATGCCTGGAGGGATCCATTTCCCCCGAGAATAGAGCAGGATCGGCACTCGCGCCATGTGACACAAGGGTAAAACTCTCAAAGTGATGTCGGGAAAGGTTGAGGATTATTGATGTTTCGCTATGCAATCCGCGTTCAGACATCAAATTAATTCGCGATTCATTTGCCACGGCACATGCTATTGTCGCGCCATTCGCATCAAAGGAGTCGCCATCATGGTGCTGCAAAGTCTGGATTTGAACCTGCGTGATGTGGTGATTTTTGCCCTGCTGGTCTGGCTGTTTATCCGCTACACCTGGGTGATGTCAGCGCTGACGTTGATCGTTAGCGGCATTGCCTTACTGGTGATCCTGCCTGCCGATCTTTACTACAGCCTGTTACCGCTGGCGCTGATCGGCTTCGGGCTGGGCATGTTAATCCACCACTATCAATTGCGGCAGTTAACCCTGCGTCGCGAAGCCAGAACGCCACGCACCTACACCAAAACCGGGGATGATTTTCATCCGTAATGGGTCAGCGTCCCATACGCTTCATGGCACGCGCATAGGCCCCGCGCTGGATCGACCAGCGCAACAACCCGGCAATCAGATGAATTTGTCCATCCACCAGCCGTTGCTGCACAGGATTGATGGTTAAGCCTGCCTGCTGCTGCGCCCAGTCGGGCAGCAGGCCCGTCCCCGCTTTCAGCATCACCTTCATCACCGGTTTCGCCTGCCAGCTGGGCGCTGGCGCGTTCATTAGCAATTGCGTCACTTCACGCGTGCGCTCATCACAGATCAGCTGCGGACGCATCGCCTGTAAATAGTCTTCAACCGCCGCCACGCTTTGCGGCACCTGCTCAGCACCGAGCGATTCGGCAATCAGCGCCGCTTCCTGATAATAACGATCCTGCTCAGCCAGGCTGAGATGGGGATTTTTATAGCGCAGGTGGGCGGCAAGGAAGCGGCTGGTTTCCGCCACATGCACCCAGGTCAGCAACTGCGGGTCGCTGGCGGCATACGGATGTCCGGCATTATCAACGCCGGTGACGCGCAGATGAATCCGTTTGACGCGTTCAATCAGCGTATGGGCATCCTGCCGGTTACCAAAGGTGGTGACGGCGATAAACTGACTGGTGCGTCGCAGCCGCCCCATCATGTCTTCGCGGAAGTTGGAGTGATCCCATACACCGGCCAGCGCCGCCGGATGCAGCATCTGCAACAGCAAGGCACTGATGCCGCCGCACATCATGGCAGCAAAATCACCGTGCACACGCCAGATAACGCTGTCCGGCCCGAACAGGCCCGGATCGCCTGGTGGTTGCGAGATGTCGAATTCATTGAGCGAGAGGCCATTCAGGCGGAAGACTTGTTGTTCGATGCGGTTGCGGATATTCATGGTGTTGGATTGAAGGAATTTGCTGCAAATATTACTGCGCGATAAATCGCGCCGCTACACTTTCTGCGGCCTGTGAATGCAGGTGCCAAAATGGTGGCACGATTTATCGCGCCACCACGATGACCTGCTTTAAAGATAATCGAAACTGGCGTCCTGGGTGCGCACCGAATCCAGCCCAATCATCACATTGAACTTACCTGGCTCGGCCACCTGCTGCATTTTTTGATTCCAGAACTTCAGCGCATCCACATCAATCTTAAAGCTCACCGTCTGCGATTCACCCGCCTTCAGCATGATGCGTTTGAAACCACGCAGCTCCGCTACCGGGCGGCTGATGCTGGCAACCGGATCGTTAAGATACATCTGCACCACGGTGGCACCGTCACGCTTGCCGGTGTTGGTTACCGTCACGCGGGCTTCAATCGTGCCATTACGTGGCATGAATTTTGCGGACATTTTCACCGGAGATACGTTAAAGGTGGTGTAGCTCTGACCATAACCAAACGGATAAAGCGGTCCATTGATGGCGTCGTAGTAATGCGAGGTGTATTTGTTTGGCTTCTCGAAGTTATACGGGCGACCTGTCGGCAGATGGTTGTAATAAATCGGGATCTGCCCCACCGAACGGGGGAAGGAAACCGGCAGCTTACCGGATGGGTTGTAGTCGCCAAACAGCACATCGGAAATCGCGTTACCGCCTTCCGTACCACTAAACCAGGTTTCGAGCATCGCATCAGCCTGGCGATCTTCATTCACCACATTGAGCGGACGACCATTCATCAGCACAATCACCAGCGGTTTGCCGGTGGCTTTCAGCGCCGCCAGTAATTTCTGCTGGCTTTCCGGTATCACCAGATCGCTCCGGCTGGAGGCTTCGTGCGCCATACCCTGCGCCTCGCCAACCGCCGCTACCACCACATCAGCCTTCTTCGCGATAGCGACGGCTTCTTCGATCATCTGCTGTGGACTACGTGGATCGACGGTCACCGCTTTTTCATACAAATTCAGGAAGTTCTGAATGCCTTTGTTATCGGTGATATTCGCGCCTTTGGTGTACAGCAGCGTGCCTTTGCCTGCCATCGCGTTGCGCATACCCTGCAACAGGGTGATGGATTGACTGGCCACCCCAGCTGCGGACCAGCTGCCCATAATGTCACGCTGGCTGTCGGCCAGCGGGCCGACCAGCGCTACCGTGGCATTGCGTTTCAGTGGCAGCGTCTCATGCCAGTTCTTCAGCAGGACGATACTCTTGCGCGCCACGTCACGCGCTTCAGCACGGTGTAACCGGCTTTCGGCGTTGGTATCCTGCGGATCGCTGCCTTTCGGTCCCAGATGGCTGTAGGGATCGTTAAACAGCCCCATATCGTATTTAACGTTCAGCACATGGCGCACCGCATCATCAATTTCCGCCATGCTCACAACGCCGCGTTTCACCAGTCCCGGCAGATATTTGCTGTAGTACTCATCACTCATACTCATATCGATGCCGGATTTCAGCGCAATGCGCACCGCGTCCTGCGGATCGCTGGCAACACCATGTTTGATCAGCTCTTTGATCGCGCCATGATCGCTGATGGTGATGCCTTTGAATTTCCATTCGCCACGCAGCAAATCTTTTAACAGCCAGCTATCTGCCGTCGCTGGCGTGCCGTTAATTGAGTTGAGCGCCACCATCACGCCACCGCTGCCCGCATCCAGCGAGGCTTTATACGGCGGCATATAATCCTGGAACATACGCTGCGGGCTCATATCCACGGTGTTGTAATCACGTCCCCCTTCCACCGCGCCGTACAGGGCGAAATGTTTTACGCTGGTCATGATCGAGTAGCGGTCCGCCGGGCTTTTGCCCTGCATCGCTTTCACCAGGGTGCTGCCCATTTGTGAGGTCAGGAAAGTGTCTTCACCAAAGCCTTCGGAGACGCGTCCCCAGCGCGGTTCACGACTGACATCCACCATCGGTGCCCAGGTCATGTTCAGGCCATCATCGGCCGCTTCATAGGCAGAAACCCGCCCGACTTCCGCCACCGCATCCAGATCCCAGCTTGACGCCAGACCCAGCGGGATTGGGAACACGGTACGCTGACCGTGCACCACATCGTAAGCAAAGAATAAGGGAATTTTCAGGCGGCTGAGCTGCATCACCTGATCCTGCATGGCGCGAATATCCGGACGCGTCACGGTATTGAAAATCGCCCCGACCTGCCCGTGCTGAATCATGTCACGGATGGCTTCCTTTGGGTTATCCGGCCCCACGCTGATTAAACGCAGCTGACCAATTTTTTCATCCAGCGTCATCTTGCTGAGCAGTTGGTTAACAAAGGCGTCACGCGCCTGTTCCGTCATCGGATGGTTACCAAACATGTCGTCCGCCAGCGCGGGTTGAATGGCGAGGGATACAGCGAGGCTAATAGAGCAAATCCATTTCATCAGGTCAGGTTCTCTTAAGTGACTGCGCAATATAAAAATAGCCAGGGAAGTGTGCCATAAGATGAGGATAGCAGGTAGCCACCGATGTCACATCGCCACCGCTTCGCCCCAGGCGTGCTACAGTATTTTTCGCAACGTTAATGACAAGGATAAGCCAATGACAACCCTCTCTGATTCGAACCTGCTGGGTGAGCTGCGACGCCTGGTCGGTTCTGCACACCTGCTGACCGACGCCGAACAAACGGCGCGCTACCGCAAAGGCTTTCGCTCTGGCGAGGGTGAAGCGCTGGCGGTGGTGTTCCCTGGTACGCTACTGGAGTTGTGGCGGGTACTTCAGGCGCTGGTGGCGGCCGATGCGGTCATTCTGATGCAAGCCGCCAATACCGGGCTGACGGAAGGTTCGACGCCAAACGGTAACGATTATGACCGCCCGGTGGTGATCATCAGCACGCTACGCCTGGATAAGCTGCAATTGATTGAGAGCGGCAAACAGATCCTGGCGTTCCCCGGCAGTACCCTGTATCAGCTGGAAAAAGCGCTTAAACCGCTGGGACGTGAGCCTCACTCGGTCATTGGTTCCTCCTGCATTGGCGCGTCGGTGATGGGAGGGATCTGCAACAATTCCGGTGGCTCCCTGATTAAACGCGGCCCGGCGTACAGCGAGATGGCGCTGTATGCGCAGATTGATGCCGAAGGAAAGCTGCGTCTGGTGAATCATCTCGGTATCGAGCTGGGTCATTCGCCGGAAGAGATACTGGGACGACTGGACGATGATCGCTGGCAGCAAAGTGATGTTATCTGGGACGATCGCCACGCATCGGATCATGAATATGCCGATCGCGTGCGCGATATCCACGCCGATACCCCGGCACGTTTCAATGCCGATGCACGCCGCCTGTTTGAAGCCTCTGGCTGTGCCGGCAAGCTGGCGGTGTTTGCCGTGCGTCTCGATACCTTCGCCAGCGAACCAAAACAGCAGGTGTTCTATATCGGCAGTAACGACCCGGCAGAGCTGGGGGAAATCCGCCGTCATATCCTCGAAAATTTCCACCACTTACCGGTGGCCGGGGAATATATGCATCGCGATATTTTTGATATCGCCGAAGTGTATGGCAAAGATACCTTCCTGATGATCGACCGGCTTGGCACCGACAAAATGCCGCTGTTTTTCACCCTCAAGGGACGCCTTGATGCCTGGCTGGCGAAGCGTAACTGGATCAAGCCGCACTTCACCGATCGCCTGTTGCAGCGCCTGAGTACCCTCTTCCCGGCCCATCTGCCAAAACGTCTGAAGCAGTATCGCGACAGGTATGAACATCATCTGATGCTGAAAATGTCCGGCGATGGCGTGGCAGAGGCGCAGGAATATCTGCACGACTTTTTCCGTGAGGGTGGCGGGGAGTTTTTTGCCTGTGATGCCAAAGAAGGCGCGCATGCGTTTCTGCATCGTTTTGCCGCCGCCGGTGCCGCTGTGCGTTATCACGCGGTCCATGCGGAGGAAGTGGAAGATATTCTGGCGCTGGATATTGCGCTGCGCCGTAATGACCACGACTGGTTTGAGCGCCTGCCACCAGAATTCGATAACGATCTGAGCCATCGTCTCTACTACGGGCACTTTTTCTGTCACGTATTCCACCAGGATTACATCGTGAAGAAAGGCGTGGATGCCCATGCGCTGAAAGAGAAGATGCTGACGATTCTCAGCCAGCGTGGCGCGGAATATCCGGCGGAGCATAACGTCGGGCATTTGTATGCCGCGCAGCCGCAGCTCCAGGCGTTCTATCGCCGCCTGGACCCCACCAACAGTTTTAATCCGGGGATTGGCAAAACCAGTAAGCAGAAAGGCTGGGCAGTCAAAGCATAGTCTGCCCGTAGCGGCGCGATTTATCGCGCCGCTACGGGGGGTTGCCATCGTTTAGGCTAACGGCTCGCTGTCACCTGCGGCGGCCTGCTGCGCGCGGCGTTCGATGATCATCGTCTGCGGCGTTGACAGCACGATGCCCTCTTTACGCAGCCGCGTGAGAATATCGAACAGCAAATCACTTTTGGCTCCGGAGATCTGACGCTGGCTGGCAACGTTGCCGGTTACGCTCAGCACGATACCCGCGGGTGACAGCTCCTTAAACGACACCGACGGCGCGGGCGTTTCCAGGATGCGTTCATTCTCCTCGTAAACTTCCAGCAGCAGTTCCCGCACCCGCACCGGATCGATATCGAGCGGGAAGGTCAGCGGGATGGTGACCACGCCCTGCGCGTTACCCATAGTCGCGTTACGCACGTTTTGCGAGATAAACTGCGAGTTCGGCACAATCACGGTGGATTTGTCGCTGAGCTGAATCTCGGTGGCACGAACATTGATACGGCGGATATCCCCTTCAATGCCGCTGATGCTCACCAAATCCCCCACTTTTACCGGGCGCTCAGTCAGCAGAATCAGGCCGGAGATAAAGTTCTTCACAATCTCCTGTAAACCGAAACCGATACCTACCGACAGGGCGCTGACGATCCACGCCAGCTTGTTCCATTGCAGGCCCATGATCGACAGCGTCAGCAGGATAATCAGGACATAACCGACATTGCTGAACAGCGTCACCAGCGACACGCGCATGCCGGCATCCATGGTGGTTTTTGGCAGGAACTCTTTATCCAGCCAGCGGCGTACTGCGCGCAGCACGTAAATGCCCACCACCAGGCACAGGATAGCGTTGACCAGGTGTGCCGGAACAATGTTCAGCGACTCCAGCCCTTTACCGCCCCAGAATTCAATCACCTTCTGGATCAGTTCAATCGGTGTCGACGAGGCAAACGTCCCGTTGAGCAGCGCCAGCGCAACGAAGCCAATCAGCGCAGTTTTACCCAGCGCGCCGAGCAGCGTAGCCGCCTGTTGCAGGTGGCGTTCATCAATATTGAGTGAACTCTGAATACGTTTGCCGCTGCTGTTTTGCGTCGAAAACAGCGTGTCACAACCGTCGGTAATCAGCTGGCTAAGGAAATAGAACGAACCAAACAGAATACCGCACCAGATCAATTCATAGCTGAGGAAACGCGCCAGTGCGACGTAGCCAATAACCAGGAACACCAGGATGGCGAGCGCCGTCAGCGTCAGCCCCATCTGAATCAGGCCCACCAGGGTGGAACGCGCTTCCGGCGGGTTACCCGCCTGCACCATACGGCGACGTACCCGGTTGGTACGCATGCTGATCGCCAGCCCGGTACCACCAATCAGCAGCGCCGTCAGGCCGTTGGCAAAAATGGTGGTGTTGAGGCTGGTGCCGACGCTGTAGTTGAATGATTCGGCGGTCTGGAAAATAAACACCAGCGCAGCGGTAATGGGTGGGAAGGGTTTCAGCGCCTGCGCCACTTCATTCGAGATGCTGGGTAAACGCCAGCTGGGGCGACGGGTCGACAGGAAAGCCCGCCCTAAGCCCGCGATCAGGCCGCAATAGACGCTGAGCTGTACCAGACGCACGATGAAATCCTGCACATCGGTCGACACTTCATCACGGCGAGCAAACGCCAGCGCAAAGAAGTTGAAGGTCAGCACCACTGCCGCCAGGGTGGTCAGCGCGATGGCGGTAGCCAGGAAACTGCGGCGCAGACGCCCTTCCGGCATTTTGTGGATACTGACCCACGCGAGAAACTCTTCGCCATAACGACGTCCGAGCGTCATCACCAGCATGGCGGCGATCAGCCAGCCAATGGTGCCAAAGCGCCAGCCCGGTTCCCATGACAGTGCAGCGGTATCCTGCAATTCACTCAGGAAGTCGCTGATTTTCTCGCCATCAAGATCCTGAGTGCTGACCAGCGGTGACCAGAAACGCGGGCCGAAAATACTGCCGGAATTCAGCGCCAGCTGGCTTTTCAACTGGTCACGACGCAGGTTAACGATTTGCGACGACAGTACCAGCGCACCGTTTTTGATGCCTTCCGCCTGCTTGATTTGATCGTCCAGCTTACTTTTCTGGCTCTCAAGCGTGCTGCGCTTACGCGTCACTTCCGGCGTTTCTTTCATGCCGCTATCAGGCTTGGGTGCCGGGCCAAGGACCGCCAGCTGGGCATCTAACTGCTGACGCTGAGGGATCAACGCCTGCCCAAGCGTATCGGCGTTGCCGGAGAGTTCCAGCGCCATCTCGTTGAGTTGGTTGAGCTGGTTTTCATTGGTATTTCCCGACACCTGACCTTTTATCTTGTCGAGAATTTTCTGCATTTTAGGCAGCTCGACCGAAGCGTTAACCTTCGGCGTCGTATCCTCTTGCGCAGGCGCGGCAGCACTGTCATCAGCCAGTGCCATCGCCGGTGCGGCCAGGGCCATTAACAGCAGGAAAGGAGCAAAAAGAGATCGAAACGTAAACATAAGAGTGAGATTCCAGCGCAATAACAGTCTGCAGACGCATCTTATTGTGTGTCTGTGGCGGCTAGTGTAGGCCTTTGGCAATCGTGAAACTATAGGAATGAATGCGTAAAACATGGGTCATGACGATAAGACTTTTTGCAGATGCCACCCGGCCGGATGGCATCTGCGACAGATTATTCGACGTTCTGTCCCTGAGCGCCGTTGCTCGCAGTTTGTGAGGCTTTCTGTTTTTTATACGCCAGCGCCGCCGCCGGTACCGGGGCGGCTTTGCCGGTTTCCAGCCAGTCGCGCAGACGATTGGCATCCGCGAAGTGGGTGTATTTGCCAAAGGCATCCAGCACCACCAGCGCAACCGGGCGATTGTTAATAAAGGTGCGCATCACCAGGCAGTGGCCCGCTTCGTCGGTATACCCGGTTTTAGTAAGCTGGATGCGCCAGTCATTTTTGTACACCAGGTGGTTGGTGTTACGGAACGGCAGCGCATAGTTCGGGTGTTTAAACACCGCAGTGTCTTCTTTGGTGGTACTCAGTTCACCAATCAACGGATACTGACGCGTCGCTTTCACCAGCTTGATCAAATCTTCCGCGCTGGAGACGTTTTGAATCGAGAGCCCGGTCGGTTCCACATAGCGGGTATGGGTCATGCCAAGGGAGCGTGCTTTGGCATTCATCGCGCGGATAAAGGCATCGTAGCCACCCGGATAGTGGTGCGCCAGGCTGGCAGCAGCACGGTTTTCCGATGACATCAGCGCCAGCAGCAGCATATTACGACGGCTGATTTCGCTGTTCAGCTTGACGCGGGAAAACACGCCGCGCATCTCCGGGGTATGGCTGATATCCACCGACAACATTTCATCCAGCGGCTGTTTGGCATCCAGCACCACCATCGCCGTCATCAGCTTGGTGAGTGAGGCGATCGGACGGACGCGATCGGGATGGCTGGAATACAGCACTTTGCCGCTATCCAGATCGACAATCATCGCACTGCCTGAGGCAATTTGCGGTTGTGCGACAGGTGCCAGATTTGACAGCGCAGCAGGCGCGGCCAGAACAGGTGTAGTCACTGCCGGTGCGCCGATCATCAGCGCCAGCGACAGTAAAGAAATACGCATTTTTGCAGACATCGTGTCAAAAAAATCCGGTGAGGAGTTTTGTGCTGTGCTATCGCACAGGCCGCGCGCATCAGGCCAGATGGGATGCGGGCTGGCGACAGCATAATACGTGGTTCTCTGCGAAATTTCCTGGAGAGATTGTTTCCGGGCGTTAAAAATCAGGAGGGGATCAAAAAGGGCGGCACAAGGCCGCCCAGCCAGGCAAGTCAGAACAGCTTCGGTCCATAGCCCCACAGAATCACGGTTAACGCCAGCAGCACTTCAAACACCAGCACCCCAATCGCCAACGTCGAACCGGAGAAACGCAGGCTCTCTTCTTTATCGATATTGAGGAATACCGGGATACCGACGAATAACAGATAACCGGTGTACACCAGCGCCAGCGTCCCCACCAGCAGGCAGAGCCAGACCAGCGGATAAAGCGCTACCAGGCCGCTCATAAACAGCGGCGTCGCTACATAGCCCGCAAACACGGTACAACGCTGAATGCTGGGTCGTTGCGGATAATTACGCGCCATCCAGTGGATAACACGTCCCATCACCGCCACCCCACCGAGGATGACGAGATAAAACAGAATGCCGAGACCAATACCGGTCAGCATGTTGAGTTGTACAAATTGCCCCTCGCCCAGATTCCAGCCCAACTGTGTGGTGCCAATAAAGGCACAGATCACCGGGATCGCCGCCATTAGCAGAACATGGTGGGTGTAATGGTGCGAGACGCTCTCGTTTTCCTGCTTGATGTCGCGCATTTCCTGATTAGGATGCGCGATAAGTCCCCAGACATGATTCATAAAATCACTCCTCTGATGCGACGGGCTGCCCCCAACGCTCAGGCTGACCAGCGCAGGCAGCTTCACTTCAAGTATAATCGGCGCTGTCGTTTTTGCGGCAAGCGGCACAAAAAATCGCCTGCGGGTGTAGACTGTTACAAGGGTTGATAACAACAGGGAGGACGATTTGCATCTTGATATCAACGGATTAATTAGCCAGTACGGCTATCTGGCGCTGCTGATTGGTTGTATCGCCGAGGGGGAAACCTTTACCCTGCTGGGAGGGGTGGCAGCACATGAAGGCTTGTTGCACTTCGGCGGCGTGGTATTGGCCGCGATGGGGGGCGGCATTATTGGCGATCAGTTGCTGTTCTGGCTCGGCCGTCGTTTTGGCACCCGTATCCTGCGCCGTTTTAAAAAACATCAGGACACCATCCACAAAGCCAGCCACCTGATTCAGCGTCACCCCAGCCTGTTTGTGATAGGCGTGCGCTTTATGTACGGCTTCCGCATTGTCGGGCCGATTATCATCGGCACCAGCCGCCTGAAACCCCTGCGCTTTTTCCTGCTGAATGTGCTTGGGGCCGCACTCTGGGCGCTGATCTTTGTCACCCTCGGCTATTTTGCCGGGGAGATCATCACCCCGTGGCTGCATAAACTCGATCAGCACTTCAAACATCTGCTGTGGCTGGTGGCGGCGGTGGGATTTGCCATCCTGCTGCGCTACGTTATCCGTCGCTGGAACCGCCGCCGCGTCGATTAATTGTGATATCCCTTAAACTGCGGGTTCGCCAGCATAAAGCCACCGTCGACAACAAACGATTGTCCGGTGGTGTAGGTGGCCCACTCCGAGCATAGCCAGGCCACTAAACTTGCCACTTCGCGCGTGTCACCCGGTCGCCCGATGGGGATTTCCGGCATGCGCGTACTGCGTGCCTCCTCGTTACGCAGATGATTCATCGGCGTCGCTATCGCGCCGGGGGCCACCGCATTCACCAGGATATGATGCGGAAGCAGGCTGAGGGCCATCGATTTGGTCAGGCCGCCGAGGGCGTGTTTTGCTGCGGTGTATGCCGCCGCATCAGGTAATGGCGTGTGTTCATGCACCGAGGTGATGTTGATAATGCGTCCGCCGTTGCCCTGATCCACCATATAGCGGGCGGCAATCTGACCACAGACAAACGCCCCATCGACGTCGACGCTGAATACTTTGCGCCAGTCTTCAAAGGTGACATCGAGAAAATCCGCTTTGGTCATCACTCCGGCGTTGTTGACCAGCACATCAATCCGCCCGAGCGACGCAATCAGCTGCACCAGCTGCTGCCCACCGGCCTGTGGATCGGAAAGATCCAGCTGCCGTACCTGCGCCTGCTGACCACGGCTTTCAACCTGGCGCGCAGTCTCATGCGCCCCCTCTTCGTCCGAACGCCAGGTGATACCGAGGGTGTAGCCCGCCTCGGCCAGCATCAGTGCACAGCTGCGCCCAATGCCTGAATCGGAAGCGGTCACCACCGCCACTTTCTGTTTTACCAGCGCCATCACGTTCTCCTTTCTGTCAGGTGTCTCCTCAGTATAGAAGTTATCCTTCTGTGCCCCGCCACAGCCGTAAAAACCGCTTCGGCTATAGTTAACAATGGAATAGCGTAAAGGAGGCAGGATGAGCGAAATCAAACGCAAAATTGACGACCATGGCGTAATCGGCGATCTACGTACCTGCGCCATGGTCGCCAGCGATGGCACCATTGATTATCTGTGCTGGCCGGAACTCGATAGCCCGTCCGTGTTTAGCGCCTTGCTCGACAGCGACGAAGCGGGTCTGTTTTCGCTGGCACCGCAGTGGAAAAATGCGCGCCAGCAGCAACTCTATCTGCCTGATACCAATATCCTGCAAACCCGCTGGCTCGGCGATGAGGGCGTGGCGGAGATCACCGATTACATGCCGATCTGCGACGACAGCAGCAAGCTGCCGCGCGTGGTGCGCCGGGTGAAAATGGTACGCGGTTCCGCGCGTTTCAAACTGCTGTGCTCACCGCGCCACGATTACGCCCGTGCAGAAACCCGGACCGAAGTACGCCCCGGTGGTATCGCCTTCCATGCCGAAAGCCAGCCTTCGCTGCGCCTCAGCGCCAGCGTAGTGATGACGCGGGAAACCCACGCGGCCACCGCCGATTTCACCTTACAGGCAGGCGAATACGCCGAATTTGTGTTTGGCAGCGATGAAGATCCGCATCTGGACAAGATTGCCACCGAGCACTGCTTCCGTGACACCCTGCACTACTGGCGGCGCTGGAGCCGCCACAGTTCCTATCGCGGCCGCTGGCAGGAAATGGTGACGCGTTCCGCGCTGGCGCTGAAAATGCTGACTTCCCACCAGCACGGTTCGATTGCCGCTGCCGCCACCTTTGGTCTGCCGGAAGAACTGGGCGGTGAGCGCAACTGGGATTATCGCGCCTCCTGGATCCGTGATGCGTCATTCAGCATGTATGCCCTGATGCGCCTCGGTTATGTCGAAGAAGCGAAACACTTTACCCACTGGGTTGGCCGCTGTGTTGAACATAGCCATGACGACAGGCCGCATTTGCAGGTGATGTATCGTCTCGACAGCAGCACCGAGCTGCACGAAACCGAGCTGCTGAATCTCTCCGGCTACGCCAACTCGCGCCCGGTGCGCATCGGTAACGATGCCTGGCGGCAGACGCAGCTGGACATTTATGGCGAACTGATGGACACCATCTATCTCGCCAACAAATATGGCGAGGCGATTTCCCAGCGCGGCTGGCAGCACGTGGTCAACATGATCAATTACGTGTGCGATCACTGGCAGCAACCCGACGCCGGGATCTGGGAGATGCGTGGTGAGCCGGAGCATTTTCTCCATTCGCGTCTGATGTGCTGGGTGGCGCTGGATCGCGCTTTACGGCTCGGCCTGAAACGTTCACTGCCGATGCCCTACGAGCGCTGGGATCGGGAACGCAGCGCCATCCGTGCCGATATCTGGCAGAACTTCTGGAACCCGGAGCTGGGCCACTTTACCGCCACGCGGGGTGGCCGCTTTCTTGATGCGTCGATGCTGCTGATGCCGCTGGTACGCTTTGTCGGTGCCACCGATCCCGACTGGATCGCTACTCTGGATGCCATCAAAGTCCAGCTGGTGAGCGACGGACTGGTACGGCGCTACAACATCAGCGAAACGCCCGCCGATGCATTGAAGGGTGGCGAAGGTTCTTTTGCCGCTTGTTCGTTCTGGTATGTGGAGTGTCTGGCGCGCGCGGGACGGGTGCACGAAGCGCATTTCGAGTTTGAAAAGTTGCTGAGCTATGCCAATCCGCTGGGGTTGTATGCCGAGGAATTCACCCCGCACGGCATGGCGCTGGGCAATATGCCACAGGCGCTGACCCATCTGGCGCTGATCAGCGCGGCGTTCTTTCTCAACCGCAAACTCAGCGGGGAAGTGACACTCTGGCAGCCCTGAATGCAGACCAGCGAAAAATAACACAGAAGGGTTATTACAGGTTTTTACGTAAAGTATCATCAACCTGTTAAAATCGTGATTCCCATCACCGCTTCTATGCACATATAATGCGCAGCGGGTCAATAAGACCAAGATGGGTTCGACACACTGACATGCCTGAAACACGGCTATAACGACTTGAAAAACATGAAAAAGAGCATTCGCGCGTTCGCTTCACTCGCCCTCGTACTGGCGGCGTTCAGCCAGTCGGCCTTTGCGGTGGTTTATCCGCTACCGCCTGCTAACAGCCGTCTGATCGGCGAAAACATCCAAATCACTGTGCCTCAGGACAGCAGACTTCCGCTGGAAGCCTTTGCGGCGCAATACCAGATGGGCCTCAGCAACATGCTGGAAGCCAATCCGGGTGTTGACGTCTATCTGCCGAAAGCCGGTACTAACATGGTGATCCCGCAGCAGCTGATTTTGCCTGACGCTCCGCGCGAAGGTATTGTGATCAACAGTGCTGAAATGCGTCTTTATTACTACCCGAAAGGCACCAAAACCGTGGTAGTGCTGCCGATCGGTATCGGTGAGCTGGGTAAAGATACCCCGATCAACTGGACCACCAGCGTACAGCGCAAAAAAGCCGGCCCGACCTGGACCCCGACTAAAGCGATGCACGCCGAATACGCGTCACGCGGTGAAATTATCCCGGAAGTGTTCCCGGCAGGCCCGGATAACCCGATGGGCCTCTACGCGCTGTACATCGGTCGCCTGTATGCCGTGCACGGCACCAACGCCAACTTTGGTATCGGCCTGCGCGTCAGCCACGGTTGCGTGCGTCTGCGTGCGGATGACATCAAATGGCTGTTCGACAACGTGCCAGTCGGTACGCGCGTCCAGTTTGTTGACCAGCCAGTGAAAGCCTCCGTCGAGCCAGACGGTTCGCGCTACATCGAGGTTCACAACCCGCTGTCAACCACCGAAGAACAGTTCAACTCGCGCGAAATCGTGCCGATCACCCTGACTGCTGCGGTGACCAAAGTGATTGCCGATGCCAGCACCAATCAGGATGCGGTGAACAACGCGATCCAGGCACGTAGCGGCATGCCGACCAAAATCAATGGTCCGGCAGGTGAAGCGCAGCCTGCACCGATCCCGGTACAGGAAACGCCTGACGCAATGCCGAAAGAGGAACCGCTGACGCCGCAGGGCGCGGTGATCCCGACTCCGGCTGCGGCCAATACCGCCACTGCCAATAATAATTCTTAATCCTGACGGATAAGATCAGGCCAGCCTGCGGGCTGGCTTTTTTTTGCCCGCAAAAACCTGCGCGATAAATCGCGCCGCTACGCGCCATTGCGGCGTTTAAAATCTATAGCCCAGGATGGCACGTTCCTGTAGCGGCGCGATTTATCGCGCAATTCAGGCAGGATTTATTCGTGTGGTCGTCGCAGTGCCAGCCAGCCCGCCACCAGGGTAAACGCCAGCACCACCAACACCAGCAGCAAAAAGCCGTGTGGATTGCTCGCCAGCGGGATGCCCCCCACGTTCATACCAAAGAATCCCGCCACGATATTGATCGGCAGCGCCAGTACGGTAATCACCGTCAGCAAAAACAGCGTGCGGTTGCTCTGCTCCATCAAACGGGCGGCAATCTCCTCCTGCAACAGGCGAATACGCTCCATCAGGCTGGCGAGATCGTTTAACGCCACGCTAAACTCTTCGGTAAAAATTCGCAGCTCACCCAACTGTTCGCGCTTCAGCCAACCCGGTGGCCGGTTGAGCAAACGGAATAACGCCGCCGGTTCCGGTGCCAGCAAGCGCTGAATACGCAGCAACATACGCCGCAGACGTCCCAGCTCGCTGCGGTTGGCTTTGATCGCCGGGCTGAGCAGGCGTTCTTCAATCGCATCCACCGCCGCGCTGGAACGGCGCACCACCTGCTCCAGTTGTGCTTCCTGTTCGCCCAGCAACCACAGCAGCACCGCATCCGGCTGGCGAAACTGCAAGCGATCCAGTTGCTGGTGCATACGTTCAATCATGCCCACCGGCCGGTAGCGCGCGCTGACGATGATCTGTTCACGACACCACATCCACAGGGTAGCGTTCTGCGCGCTGCGCTCTTCCTGGCTAAAAGTCACATCATTGAGGACCGCCAGCAGCGCATCATTTTGCTGCGCCAACCGGGTGCGGGGCGAGGCGGAATGGATCTCATCGAAGAAATCACTGTCAACTTCAAAATGGACCTGGACCCAGCGCTCAGCACGAGCATGGTTAAGGTTGATATGCAGCCAGAGAAAATGGGCTTCCGGCAGGGTCTGACGTGCCAGCTGCGCCGCTTCGCGTGCGCTGAGTCGCTGGGGTGGCAGGTCAGGGGTGAACAGATAACCATGAATCAACCCGGCCACTTCATTATTGAAGTCGGGCAGCGTAGTGAGCGGCAGAACAGGCTGGAGCATAGCGATCAGGAAATCCGGCTGCGGACAGACCCACAGCCTGCGTCAGCAATATGACAGAACGATGACAGCAAGCCCGCGACATCATCATTCTGTCATACAAAGCAGGTATCACACTGCGGGTAACGGTTGCCATTCGGCACCGTCATCCACCATCGGGGTGTGTTATGAGTGATAACAGTTTACCTGCATCAGCGTCATCAGGCGCTGGACGCCCAAATCTGCATCAGCGCGGCGGTCGTTTTTCCCGCTCGCTGTTTCTGCTGCTGGTGCTCGCCGGTCTGGCTTTCACCGCTATCAACCTGTTTAACGATGTCTCCGATACCGGCGCACCGATCACAAGCTATACCCCTTTTCTGTTACTGGGGCTGGCGCTGCTGATCGCCCTCGGCTTTGAGTTCGTCAATGGCTTTCACGATACTGCCAACGCAGTGGCCACGGTGATTTATACCCATTCGCTCACGCCCGGCGTGGCGGTGGTGTGGTCTGGTTTATGTAACTTTCTCGGTGTGCTGCTCTCCAGCGGCGTGGTGGCGTTCGGCATTATCTCGCTGCTGCCGGTGGAACTGATTTTGCAGGCCGGGAGCGGCAACGGCTTTGCCATGGTATACGCGCTGTTGTTCTCGGCGATTATCTGGAACCTCGGCACCTGGTATTTTGGTCTGCCCTCCTCCTCTTCCCATACGCTGATTGGTTCGATTATCGGCGTCGGTGTGGCCAATGCCTTGCTGCATGGCCGCAGCGGCACCAGCGGTGTGGACTGGGATCAGGCGCTGAAAGTCGGTTACTCGCTGCTGCTGTCACCGATTGTCGGTTTTCTCTGCGCCGCCCTGCTGCTGCTGGCGATGAAGGCGTTAATTCGCAACCGTCAGCTGTATGAAGCGCCGAAGAATGACCAGCCGCCGCCGGTCTGGATTCGTGGCTTGCTGATCCTCACCTGCACCGGTGTGTCCTTCGCCCACGGCTCGAATGATGGGCAGAAAGGGATGGGGCTGATTATGCTGATTCTGGTCGGCACCATGCCCATCGCCTACGCCCTGAACCGATCGC
Source organism: Pantoea cypripedii (assembly GCF_002095535.1). Lineage (NCBI taxonomy): Bacteria > Pseudomonadati > Pseudomonadota > Gammaproteobacteria > Enterobacterales > Erwiniaceae > Pantoea > Pantoea cypripedii. The sequence goes on along the minus strand of NZ_MLJI01000001.1, from coordinate 1,309,484 downwards.
TGCCGCCGGATCAGATCCCACGCGTCGCTGCTTTAACTCAGGTGACCGAGCAACAACTTCTGTCACTGCAACCCACCCCCGCCACCATGCCTGCACCGCGCGAGGTGCTGACCGAGTTCGTGCGTACCGGGCAATCGCGCCCGCAGGTGTTACCGGCACTGGGCATGATGCTGGGGGATATTGGCGATCAGATCCGCCGCTACGGCTCGATGGAGAACATCCCGGCGCAGTCAGTCACCAACACGCGTAATGACATGTATCTGGCATCCGAGTCCATCAAACATCTGCAAACCGCCAAAGTCGCGCTGCCGGAAGAGACCGAGCGCAATCTGACGGCGGTGAAACGTGAACTGGACAGCGCCACCCGCTTTATCCCGATGTGGGTGAAAGTGGTGGTCGCCATCGCGCTGGGTCTCGGCACCATGGTGGGCTGGCGGCGCATTGTGGTGACGGTGGGCGAACGTATTGGTAAAACCCACCTCAATTATGCCCAGGGAGCCAGCGCTGAACTGGTGGCGATGGCCACCATCGGGGCTGCCGACGGCTTTGGTCTGCCGGTTTCCACCACCCATGTGCTCTCGTCCGGCGTAGCGGGCACCATGGCGGCCAACCGTTCGGGTTTACAGCTTGCGACCCTGCGTAACCTGGCCGTCGCCTGGGTGCTGACGCTACCGGTTTCTATTCTTCTTTCGGGCTTGCTTTACGCCCTGTTTATCCATCTTTAACGGTGACTGGATATGGCCACACACGACAATACGTTTCAAAGCGAGACCTTCCACCAACGCCTGCTCCAGGAGTTCTACGATAGCTACGACGAAGAACTCGAAATGGAACTGGACGACCTGCGTTTTGGCGACGGCCAGCCACAGGCCGAGGACGAAAAGACCTGGCGACGCCAGTATTTCCGCGAACTGCTGCATTTGCAGGGCGAACTGGTGAAGATGCAGGATTGGGTGATGCGCACCGGGCATCGCATGGTGATTCTGTTTGAAGGACGCGATGCTGCTGGTAAAGGCGGCGTGATCAAACGCATCACCCAGCGCCTTAACCCGCGCACCTGCCGGGTTGCGGCGTTGCCCGCGCCAAACGATCGTGAGAAAACCCAATGGTATTTTCAGCGCTACATCGCCCATTTGCCTGCCGCGGGTGAAATGGTGCTGTTCGACCGCAGTTGGTACAACCGTGCCGGGGTGGAACGCGTGATGGGATTTTGCAACGATGACGAGGTAGAAGAGTTTTATCGCAGCGTGCCGGAGTTCGAAAAAATGCTGACACGCAGCGGGATTCAGATCGTCAAATACTGGTTTTCTATCACCGATGAGGAGCAGGAGCTACGCTTCCTCAGCCGTATTCATGATCCGCTGAAGCAGTGGAAACTCAGCCCGATGGATCTGGAAAGCCGCCGCCGCTGGGAAGAGTATACCGAGGCGAAGGAGGAGATGCTGGCGCGTACCCACATCGACGAAGCGCCGTGGTGGGTGGTACAGGGCGTGGATAAGAAGCGTGCTCGTCTCAATTGCATCAGCCATCTGCTGCAACAGGTGCCTTACGAAGAAAGCGAGCAAAAGGCGATTGTGTTACCGGTGCGCGAGCGTCATGAAGACTATCGTCGCGCACCGGTACCGGATCATATGATCGTACCGGAAAAGTATTAACCCGCAGTTGGCACGGTCGTGCGGCGACCGTGCTGCTGTTGCAGGCGCAGCGTAATCAGAAATGCGCCGAGCACCATCAGCGCTGCCGCCAGGTAGACCGATTGCATCCCCCAGTGGCTAATCAGTAACCCCGCCACCGGGCCGGTCAGCCCCAGTCCCAAATCCAGAAAGGCGGAATAGGTGCCGAGCGCCGACCCCTGATCCTGCTGCTGCACCTGTTTTACCGCCTCCACCCCCAGTGCCGGGAAGATCAGCGAGAATCCCGCCCCGGTGAGAAACGCCCCCAAGTCCACTAGCCAGGCACTGTCAGCCTGCCAGATCAACAGCAAGCCCGCGCACTCCAGCACAAAGGAGACCAGCGACACTTTCAGGCCACCGAAGCGTGTGATGTAACGACCAAAACCAAGACGCACAATGACAAAGCCGAGGCTGAACACCGTCAGCGCAAAGGCTGCCCCACTCCAGTCACGGCTGGCAAAATAAAGGGTGATAAAGGTGGAGATTACCCCAAAGCCAATGGTGCCGAAACCGAGCGCCAGGCCGAACAACCATACGCGGCTGACCACGCGATGGAACGGAATACGCACGCCCGCCGTCACGCTGACCGGAGGTTTTTGATACGCCAGCACAAAACCCACGATGCCCATCAGCACCACCAGACCGGCAAAACCGCTGATACCAAACCATTGATTCAGCAACACCCCGAGCGGTGCACCAATCGCCATAGCAAAGTAAGTGGCGACTCCGTTCCAGGAAATCACGCGCGCCGTCTGCAACGGCCCGACAATATTCATTCCCCACAGCGTCGATCCGGTGCTGCTGAAGCTCTCCCCGACACCGAGAAACACCCGTCCCAGCGCCAGCAGCAGCAGGCTGAGCACCGGCAGGTCACGGCATAACGCGGCGACAATCGACAGCACGCCACTCATGCCACAGCAGATCAAACCGAGCATCACCACGCGTTTCGGACCAAAGCGATCTGCCAGGCGACCAGAATGCGGACGACTCATCAGGGTGGCGAAATACTGCACGCTAATGATCAACCCCGCCATAAAGGAGCTGAAACCGAGCTGGTTATGCACAAATCCCGGCAGCACCGCCAGCGGCAAGCCTACGGAGAGATAGCAAAAAAAGGTGAAAATCAGGACGGAGACAATACGTTTATTTAACTGAGCATTACTCAGTACAGCGGCGTCAGACATGAGCGGTGGCGTAGCGTAACTGGGTGAAGTTGAAGCACTACTATACCCTTAGCCTGCTAATGGGTCGCGGATTTTTTTATGTCTGGTTTATGCAGCATTCGGCATGACGATCAATCGCCATAGCAATCTCTGCTGAGACTTTCAAAGTACGGATTTCGCTGAACAGCCCATCGGCCTCGTGGTACGCCTTACGCAGATAGCCCAGCCACTGCTTAATTCGTGCCACATGATACAAACCAGTATCGCCCTGCTTTTCCAGCTGAGTGTATTTCTGTAACAGCGTCACCACATCCGGCCACGCCATTGGGGCTTCGTTATATTTCACCACCCGGCTCAGATTCGGCACGTTGAGCGCGCCGCGTCCCAGCATCACTGCATCGCAACCGGTGATACGCAGACAATCCTGCGCATCCTGCCAGTTCCAGATTTCACCATTGGCGATCACCGGAATGCGCAGACGCTGACGAATTTCGCCAATCGCCTGCCAGTTGATGCTTTCGGCCCGGTAGCCTTCTTCTTTGGTACGACCGTGCACCACCAGTTCGCTGGCACCCGCCTGCTGCACCGCATCGGCAATTTCAAAACGACGTTCACTGGAATCCCAGCCAAGACGCACTTTGACCGTCACCGGCAAATGGTCCGGCACCGCTTCCCGCATCGCTTTGGCTCCGCGGTAAATCAGTTCCGGATCTTTCAGCAGCGTAGCGCCACCGCCGCTGCCGTTAACCAGCTTTGACGGGCAACCACAGTTGAGATCAACACCCCAGGAGCCCAGCTCCACCGCGCGCGCGGCGTTTTCTGCCAGCCACTCGGGATATTGTCCCAGCAATTGCAGCCGCACGCGCGTACCAGACGGCGTGCGGCTGTGGTGTTGCAGTTCCGGGCAAAGACGATAGAAGGATTTTACTGGCAGCAGTTGATCGACCACGCGCAAAAACTCGGTGATGCACAGGTCATAATCATTCACTTCCGAGAGCAGCTCACGCACCAGCGAATCGAGCACGCCCTCCATCGGCGCCAGTAACACCCTCATGGTCTTAGGCGTTTCCGGTTTTCTTCGCAGCCGGACGACGAGGACGAGCCGGTCCCTGACCCTGGCCCGCACTCTGTCCCTGACGACGCGGCCCACGGTTTTCACCCTGCGGACGCGGCGGACGGCCTTCACCCTGCGGACGTGGGTTTCCACCCTGCCCCGGACCACGGCCACGACCGCGCTGCTGTTGCTGCTGACGACCATTCTGGATCGGCTCCGCTTTAATGTTCGGATCCGGTTCAAAACCCGGCAGCGCAATGCGCGGAATTTCGCGCTTCAACAAACGTTCGATGTCACGCAGCAGTTTGTGCTCGTCAACGCAGACCAGCGACAACGCCGCGCCAGTTGCCGCCGCACGGCCGGTACGGCCAATACGGTGCACATAATCTTCCGCCACGTTAGGCAGCTCGTAGTTCACCACGTGCGGCAGTTCTTCGATATCAAGACCACGCGCCGCGATATCGGTCGCCACCAGCACACGGATGCCGCCGGTTTTAAAATCGGCCAGCGCGCGGGTACGTGCACCCTGGCTTTTGTTGCCGTGGATCGCCGCAGCGGTGATGCCGTCTTTATTCAGCTGTTCTGCCAGATGGTTAGCACCGTGTTTGGTACGGGTGAACACCAGCACCTGCTGCCAGTTATCGCGACCGATCATCAGCGACAGCAGCTCGCGCTTGCGTTTCTTATCAACAAAATGAACCTGCTGAGAAACCTGCTCGGAGGCGGTGTTGCGGCGTGCCACTTCCACCTGCTCCGGGTTGTTCAGCAGTTTTTCTGCCAGTGCTTTGATCTCGTCCGAGAAGGTCGCGGAGAACAGCAGGTTCTGACGTTTGGCCGGCAGTTTTGCCAGCACACGACGGATATCGTGGATAAAGCCCATATCCAGCATACGGTCCGCTTCATCCAGTACCAGGATTTCCACCTGGGACAGGTCAACCGCATTCTGGTGCGCCAGGTCGAGCAGACGGCCCGGTGTCGCCACCAGCACATCTACGCCGCCGCGCAGTTTCATCATTTGTGGGTTAATGCTGACGCCACCAAATACCACCAGCGAACGCAGGTCAAGGTACTGGCTGTAATCACGCACGTTCTCACCAACCTGAGCAGCCAGCTCACGGGTAGGTGTCAGGATCAGGGCGCGTACCGGACGACGTCCGCGTGCCGGGGTCGCTTTCGCGGACAGGCGCTGCAACAATGGCAGCGTAAAACCAGCGGTCTTACCGGTGCCGGTTTGGGCGCTCGCCAGCAGGTCACGACCAGCCAGCACCACGGGAATTGCCTGACGCTGAATTGGCGTCGGTTCGCGATAGCCCTGTTCTGCTACCGCACGCAAAATATCGGCACTCAGGCCGAGAGAGTCAAAAGACATGCAGGTGTATTACTCCGAACCGCCCTGATCGCCGTAGGCGATGTAGTTTTCAGGGGGGATATGACGCAAGCCTGAGGCTCACGTGTGAAAAGGGCACAAACTACCATGCGTAAGGGCGCGAGTGTAGCAGCTTTGCGCCAGCAGCGCGACCCGCAAATAACCGCACGACATGGCATTGCGCGATAAATCGCGCCGCTACAATCCTTGCGTGATGTGAATCAGGGCATCAACGTTGCACCAGCCCGTAGCGGCGCGATTTATCGCGCATCATCGGCATAAAAAAAGGAGCCATCAGGCTCCTTTTCGTCAGAAGTGCGCAGTTAACTGCGCTTCTTCTCCACGCGCTGGGCTGGCTCTTTGGCCAGCAGCGATACCACCGCCGGTCCCACCAGCATTACCACACCAAGGCAACCCAGCAACAGGTTGTTATGGATGATGCGTGAAACCAGGAACAACGTCAGCATGGCTGCGCCGAAGTAGTAGGTGGTGGTCACCTCTTCCAGAGAATCGCCAAGCATACGCAAACGGGCACTACGCTGCGTGACCAGCATGGTGATAAACACCACAACATAAGCCGCCACCAGGGTACTGCTCACTTCAACCAGCGCCTTATGTTTCCAGCCCCAAACCAGCGCAGCAATGACCAGCAGATGCATGGCTATATGAACACAGGTTTGTCCGGTAACAATCTGAACACGATTAGACCATTTCATTCTCTTCTCCTGGCAGACCCAACAGGTCGCCCAAGTGTATCTGGCGCTAGCCAGACGGATTTCCTCAATGTAAAGCAAATTTCGGATAACGCCCTAATTTTCTGCTCTTTTCGCCACCCATTTGTGACAAAGACTACACTTTATTCTGTTGTTGATGAAAAGGAGCGCGTCCGAGTATGCCACAAAATGCGCAAGGATTTTCATTTAAAGTCCTGACGATCAATACCCACAAGGGGTTCACCAGCTTCAACCGCCGCTTTATCCTGCCGGAATTGCGCGACGCAGTGCGTGCCACCTCAGCGGATATTGTCTTTATGCAGGAGGTGATGGGCACCCATGCCATTCATTCATTACATATTGAAAACTGGCCGGAAACCTCACATTACGAGTTTATCGCCGACACCATGTGGCACGATTATGCCTATGGTCGCAACGCCGTCTATCCCGAAGGACATCACGGGAACGCGATATTGTCACGTTTTCCCATCATTGAGTATGAAAATCGCGATATTTCCGTTGCCGGTGGTGAAAATCGCGGCATGTTGCACTGCCAAATCGGCCTGCCGGGGCAGCCACAACCACTGCATGTCATCTGCGTGCATCTCGGCCTGCGTGAACCGCATCGCCGGGCGCAGATGCGCATGATGTGCGAAGTCATCGCCTCGCTGCCACCCGATGCCCCGCTGGTCGTGGCGGGTGATTTTAATGATTGGCAGGTTCGTGCCAATAAATTCCTTAAGCGCCATGCCGGGCTGGACGAGGTGTTCAGCATTAAACATGGCCACCCGGCGCGGACTTTCCCGGCGCGTTTCCCGCTGCTGCGTCTGGATCGTATTTATGTGCGCAATGCTTCAGTCAGCCAGCCGTGGGCGCTGCCGGTGCGGCCCTGGTCGCATCTTTCCGATCATGCACCGCTGGCCGTGGAGATTTCCCTGTGAATTTTAACTGGCGTGATGGCAATCAGCTGCGTCTGCTGGAGAACGGTGATGCCTTCTTTCCCCGCGTGATGGGGGCGATTCAGCGCGCTGAACGCAGCTTGCTGCTGGAGACGTTTATCCTGTTTGAAGATCAGGTGGGTGAAGCGCTCCATCGCGCACTGCTGGCGGCAGCCCAGCGTGGGGTCAGGGTCGAGGTGATGGTGGACGGTTATGGTTCGCACGCGCTTTCCGCCAGCTACATCAATAGCCTGACCGCCGCCGGTGTGCGTTTTATCTTTTATGATCCCCGCCCGCTGGTGCTGGGGATGCGCACCAACGTGTTTCGCCGTCTGCACCGTAAAACCGTGGTGATTGATGAAACCATCGCCTTCGTCGGCGGGATCAATTTCTCCGCCGAGCACAATAGTGACTATGGACCGGAAGCCAAACAGGATTACGCCGTCGAAGTGAAAGGACCGGTGGTGCTGGATATTGCCCGCTATGTGCAACAGGCTATCGGCAGCAAGCAGGTGACCCGGCGCTGGTGGGGAACGCGCTCGCATCGTCCGGCGCTGAATGCCCTGCCCGGCGATGCGCAGGTGTTGTTTGTGTTTCGCGACAACGATGACCACCGCGATGATATCGAACAGCATTACCTCGATATGCTGCGCAAAGCGAATCAAGACGTGATCATCGCCAACGCCTACTTCTTCCCGGGTTATCGCCTGCTGCGCGAGATGCGTCACGCAGCACAACGTGGCGTGCGCGTGCGGCTGGTGGTGCAGGGAGAGCCGGATATGCCGATTGTGAAAGTCGGCGCCGAGCTGCTTTACAACTATCTGGTCGATGCCGGGGTGGAGGTGTACGAATATTGCCGCCGCCCGCTGCATGCCAAAATTGCGGTACAGGACAGCCAATGGTCAACGGTGGGGTCCAGCAATCTCGATCCGCTCAGCCTGTCGCTGAATCTGGAAGCCAACCTGATGATCCACGATCGCCGTTTCAATCAGACGCTACGCGACAATCTGGAGCTGATGCTGCAACAGGATTGCGAGCGGGTGCGCGACGATAAACTGCCGCCACGGACCTGGTGGCAACTGACCAAAAGCGTGGTGGTGTTCCACTTCTTGCGCCACTTCCCGGCAATTGCCGGTTGGTTACCCGCCCATACGCCGCGTCTGGCGCAGGTTGCTCCCCCGGTACAACCCGAGCTGGAAACCCAGGATCGGGTAGCAACCGATAACGAAGGAGCCAAGCCCTGATGAGTAAAAAGCATTCTCGCTGGCAGCAGGTGAAGAAAATTTTCACCTGGCTATTTTTCATCGCCGTGATCGTGCTGCTGGTGGTGTACGCGCGCAAAGTGAACTGGGACGACGTTATTGATGTGATCGTCAATTACAACCGCACGGTGATCCTCACTGCCGTCGGGCTGGTGGTGGTCAGTTACCTGACCTACGGCGTTTATGATTTGATTGGTCGCGCTTACTGCGGGCACAAGCTGGCCAAACGCCAGGTGATGCTGGTGTCGTTTATCTGTTATGCCTTCAATCTGACGCTCAGTACCTGGGTCGGTGGCGTAGCGATGCGCTATCGCCTTTACTCGCGGCTGGGTTTACCCGGCGGCACCATCACGCGGATTTTCTCGCTGAGCATCGCCACCAACTGGCTGGGGTATATCCTGCTGGCGGGGGTGGTGTTTGTCGCAGGGATGGTGCCGATTCCCCAGGGCTGGTTTATTGGCGGCCAGACGCTGCGCATCATTGGCGGTTGTCTGCTGACTGGCGTCGCGCTGTATCTGTGGGCCTGTGCCTTTGCCAAACGACGTCGCTGGACGGTAAAAGGTCAGCACCTGCAACTGCCTTCACTGCGTATGGCGCTGTTTCAGTTCGCGGTATCCTGCGCCAACTGGATGGTGATGGGGGCGATTATCTGGCTGCTGCTGGCGCAACGGGTTGACTATCCGGTGGTGCTGGGTGTGCTGCTGATTAGCAGTATCGCGGGGGTGATTATCCATATTCCGGCCGGGATTGGCGTGCTGGAAGCGGTCTTCCTCGCGCTGCTTAGCGGACAACATGTGTCGCACGGCACCATTATCGCGGCGCTGCTGGCTTATCGGGTGTTGTATTTTATTTTGCCGCTGCTGCTGGCGCTGGTGTTGTATCTGTGGCTGGAGAGTCGCGCCCGGCATTTACGCCAGCTGAATGAACGGCGGATGGCGGAATCGACACCCTCGGAGAACGGCACCTGAACACCAGGTGCCGGTTTTACTTAGCGGCGGTTACCGAAAATCCGCAGCAGCATCAGGAACAGGTTGATGAAGTCGAGATATAACGTCAGCGCGCCCATAATTGAGAAACGACGCAGGTTCTCTTTATCATCCACGTTGACCGTCTCACCAATCGCTTTCAGCTTCTGGGTGTCGTAGGCGGTCAGGCCAACAAACACCACCACGCCGATATAGGTGATGGCCCACATCAACGCCGGGCTTTTCAGCCAGAAGTTAACCAGCGACGCCAGCACAATACCAATCAGCGCCATAAACAGCAGGCTGCCAAAACGGCTGAGGTCACGTTTGGTGGTGTAGCCATAAAAACTCATGGCACCAAACATCCCGGCAGTCACAAAGAAGGTGCTGGCGATAGACGAATAAGTATAAACAAGGAAAATGCTGGCGATGGTCAGGCCGGTAAGCGCCGAATACAGCATAAACAACGCGGTTGCTACCGCGCCGCTCAGACGATGCACCATCCCGGACAGCACAAACACCACTGCCAGCTGCACAATGATCAGGCCAAAGAAGGTGATGCGGTTAGCAAACACCAGCTCCATCACTGCGGGTGTGCGGGCGGCGAACCAGGATACAAACGCCGTCAGCAGCAAACCACAGGTCATCCAGCCATACACCTGCGCCATATAGGTTTGCAGCCCGGCCGAGGCCTGCTGCACGATTGAATCGTTACGTGGATATCGGTCCATGATGCACCTCTTAGTAGTTAGACAAACTCTGTAAGTGTGGAGCTTACGCCCTGCCGCGTCAACGGCGCGTCAAACACTGTTGATAACGGCTGTCTACACGCTGGGCAAACCAGGCGGTGGTGAGATTACGGGTGATTTTCGGGCTTTCCAGCTTAATGCCCGGCAGCATTTCACGCGGCAGACGTTTTCCCGCCATTTTATCCGCCAGGGTGAAGAGCTGTTTCCACAGCACGCTGTTGCTGAAGTCGGGTTGTTCCCCCTTCTCCAGGTCGCGGCGAATTTCCCGGTTGCTCATATCCAGTTGCTTACTCAGCGTGCGCACCGCCAGCTCGGTTGATCCGGCGGCATCACTACCGTATTGAATCAAATCACCGTCCAGCGCCAGTTTGATGCCGCTGGCGCGTGCCACTGCCGCCTGGAAAGCCGCGTTGCGGCTGGCGTACCAACCGGCATTGAAATCGGCAAAGCGGTACAGTGGCGCGGAGTAATCCGCCGGATAGCCCAGCAGATGCATGATGCCAAAATACATGCCGCCGTGCCGGGTAAAGACTTCGCGACGAATTGAGCCATCCACCGGCCACGGATAACCCCTGGCGTGCGCCTCAGCAAACTCGATGCTGACCTGCATCGGCCCTCCGGTGTGAATCGGGTTGAGGTTGCCGAACAATTTCTGGCCCATCGGCACCATATCGATAAAGTCATCAAAGATGGCGCTCAACTCTTTCTCGCTACGGACTTTGTCGAGACGCGCGGCATAGCTTTCGCCGCTGGGGGATTTAATCAATAACGCAGTCCGCACCACAAAGGCGGGAATATGCAGCTTCGCCGCGCGGCGATCGATTTCGCCCCAGGCAATTTTCGGCAGCCCCGGAACGTTGGCGTCCGCGCTAAAGTTGGATTCCTGATCGGCGATGGCGATCACCGCACACAGGTTACTGACGCTGGGATCCAGTTGCTGGGTGCGAAAGGCGGTGTAGATATCGTCAGCCCAGTCGGCTTTCTGCGTGACATGGCTGGGCAGAAGCTGGCGGATTTGCGCCTTGACGTCGGTTGGCTGGCGCACCGGTGCCTGCGGTGGCTTTTTGGTGCTACAACCCGCCAGCACCAGCAAGGCCAGTAACGCGGCGCGTTTGAGGATCACAGTGGTTTTCATCTCGTTCCCTACAGTGGTTTTCATCTCGTTCCCTGACGCAAACAAAAACCTTACCTTAACGTTTTCAGTGGCCTGCCGCCATCAGAGCCGGACGGTTTTGCGCGTTACTTCCAGCGTTCTGCTGCCTGATGGTCGCTATCGCGCGCATCCACCCAGCGTTCGCCTTCGGTGGTCGCTTCACGCTTCCAGAAGGGGGCGCGGGTTTTCAGGTAATCCATGATGAATTCTGCTGCGGCAAAGGCGGTGCTGCGATGCGCACTGCTGACACCGACAAACACGATTTCGTCGCCTGGGAAAAGCGCGCCGACGCGGTGAATCACCGATACCTGTTGCAGCGCCCAGCGCTGACGGGCCTCATCGACGATTTCCTTCAGCGCTTTTTCCGTCATGCCCGGATAATGCTCCAGCGTCAGTGCTGCCACGCTGTCACCAAGATTATGATTGCGGACTTTACCGGTGAAGGTCACCACTGCGCCGTCGCTGTCATGCGCCGACAACCAGGCATACTCCTCTGCCACGCTAAAGGCCTCGTGGCCGACACGAATGCGGGTTTCCATCATTAACCTCCGGTTACCGGCGGGAAAAAGGCCACTTCATCACCGGTGCGCAGCGGGTGGCTCATCGGCACCAGGGTTTGATTGACCGCCGCCAGCAATTTGCCGGATTCCAGCGCCAGCGCCCAGCGATCATTTTTCGCCGCCAGCGCATGGCGTAATGCCGCCACATCAGCATATTCAGGTGTCAGTTCCAGCGCGCTGGTGCCGGTCAGCTCACGGACCTGAGCAAAAAACAGCACCTTAATCATGCTGCACCGCCTGAAAATCACCGGATTTGCCGCCGCTTTTGCTCAGCAAACGTAACTGATCGATGACGATATCTTTTTGCACCGCTTTGCACATGTCATAGATGGTCAGGGCCGCGACCGACGCAGCCGTCAGCGCTTCCATTTCGACACCGGTTTTACCGGTGAGACGGCAGCGCGAGGTGACGCGCACCCGGCTGTGTTCCGGCTCAGCCATCAGCGTCACCTCCACTTTGCTTAGCATCAGCGGATGGCACAGCGGGATCAGTTCCCAGGTGCGCTTGGCGGCCTGAATACCTGCGATACGCGCAGTCGCGAACACATCGCCTTTGTGGTGGCTGCCATCGATGATCATTTGCAGCGTTTCCGGCTTCATCAGCACCAGCGCTTCCGCCTGGGCTTCACGCACCGTTTCGGTTTTGCCGGAGACATCCACCATATGGGCTTCGCCAGCGGCATTGATATGAGTTAACGAGGACATGCTTACAACTTCTTCAAATGAGAGACAAAATTACAGGGACGGGTACGCGCATCCAGTTGATCGATAATGATGCGTTCCCAGGCACTGCGGCAGGCGTTGCTGGAACCGGGTACGGCAAAAATCAGCGTTTGGTTCGCCATACCCGCCACTGCGCGTGACTGCAAAGTGGCGCTGCCGATCTCTTCGTATGAGATCATGCGGAACAGCTCGCCAAATCCTTCAATCTCGCGATCAAACAGCGGCAGCAGCGCTTCTGGCGTGCTGTTTTTGCTGTTAAAACCGGTGCCGCCGTTAACGATCACCAACTGGACATCTTCGCTGGCGATCCAGCGCGACACCGTGGCGCGAATGCGATAGCGGTTATCCGGGACGATCGCGTGATCGACCACCTGATGTCCGGCTTCGGTCAGTGCTTCACGCAAATAATCACCTGAGGTGTCGTTACTGGCATCACGGCTGTCAGAAACGGTCAGCACCGCAGCGTTGATGGCAACAAAGTCGCCGGAAGATTTACCCATGGCCATAACTCCTTTGTTAGCCACCAATGAAGGAAAGATTTTGCGTAATACCGGTGTTGCCCTGATGCAGAAAATGCGTCTGCTTTTTCTGCCCAAGGCTCCAGGCGATGCGTGCCTGTAGCTCGTCCTGCTGATCGTCGGATGCCAGCAGATCGCGCAGCGGAACTCCGCCATCACCAAACAGGCACAGATGCAGGTTACCGATCGCCGACACACGCAGGCGATTGCAGCTGGCACAAAAATCTTTGGCATACGGCATGATCAGACCGATCTCGCCCTGATAATCGGGATGGCGAAACACCTGCGCCGGGCCATCGCTCCGACCGCGCGGCTGGCGCTGCCAGCCCTGCATAATCAGCTGGTCGCGGATCACCTCGCCCGAGATATGGTGACGACGGAACAACTCGCCGCCCTCCCCGGTTTCCATCAGCTCGATAAAACGTAGCTGGATCGGTCGGGTACGAATCCACTGCAGAAAGGTGTCGAGGCTGTGGCTGTTAACATCGCGCATCAGCACACTGTTGACTTTCACCTGCGCAAAACCGGCCTCAAAAGCGGCATCAATGCCCGCCATGACCTGATGAAACTTGTCCTGCCCGGTGATGGCGTGAAACTGGCGGGCATCAAGGCTATCGACGCTGACATTGAGGGCCGTCAGCCCGGCGGCACGCCATTCGCCAACATCACGCGCCAGACGATAGCCGTTAGTAGTAACGGCTATTTGACGAATGGCGTCATTTTCGCGCACCGCAGCAATGATGTCGGTGAAATCACGACGTAAGGAAGGCTCGCCACCCGTCAGGCGCACTTTTTCAGTGCCCGCGGCCGCAAAGGCACGCGTCACGCGACGGATTTCATCAAGCGAGAGAAAACTTTTATTGCGCGTTCCCTGGGGTTTGTAGCCCTCGGGCAGGCAATAGGTACAACGGAAGTTACACACGTCCGTGACCGACAAGCGCAGATAATAAAAGCTGCGCGCGTAGCTATCTGTAAGTTGTGACACCTGAACACCTTTCCAAATACGGGAGATGCAGTCATTTCTTTCTGCACCCTGGCAGCTCAAGGCTGCGGCCTGGGCACCGTATCCGAAGACTTAGGTACACAGGCTAGAGTGTATGTTGCGACTCAAGGCAACACGGTTGCCTGAATGTTAGCGCGATTTGTTGTTCGCTTCCATCAGGGATTTTCGCTATATATACTGATACATAACGTTTTTTCACCGCATTTTCGCGACAGGATACGTTAAAATAGCCGACAGATTTTGATACATATCAGTTTAACTGCTGCTCAACGGTTGAGCGTCAGTCATAAGGAGCAACATGAATCGTACCCTGGCAGATTTGGATCGTGTGGTGGCGCTGGGCGGCGGCCACGGTCTGGGTCGTGTGATGTCGGCGCTGGCACCGCTTGGCTCGCGTCTGACCGGTATTGTTACCACCACCGACAACGGCGGTTCGACCGGACGCATCCGCCGCTCAGAAGGCGGCATTGCCTGGGGCGATATGCGTAACTGCATCAACCAGTTGATCACCGAACCGAGCGTCGCCTCGGCGATGTTTGAATATCGCTTCACCGGCAATGGCGAACTGGCCGGCCACAACCTCGGCAACCTGATCCTGAAAGCGCTTGACCATCTCAGCGTGCGGCCGCTGGAAGCCATCAACATCATCCGCAACCTGCTGAAAGTGGATGCCTTTTTGATTCCGATGTCCGAGCAACCCGTCGATCTGGTGGCCCAGGATAACGAAGGCAATATGGTGTACGGCGAAACCGCAGTTGATGAGATGAAGCAGGCTCCGCAGGAGTTGATGCTGCATCCCAACGTCATCCCCACGCGTGAAGCGCTGGATGCGATTGGCGAAGCGGATCTGATCCTGATCGGTCCCGGCAGTTTCTACACCAGCCTGATGCCGATTCTGCTGATGGAAGAGATGGCGCGCGCATTGCGTCGCACCCCGGCAACCATGGTGTTTATCGGCAACCTGGGCCGGGAACTCAGCCCGGCGGCAGCCAGCCTGACCGTGGCGGACAAACTGGTGATCATGGAACAAGCAATTGGTAAGCGGGTGATTGATGCGGTGATCGTCAGCCCGGCGGCGGATATTCGCGGTGTGGAGGAGCGTTTAATCGTGCGCGAACCGCTGGAAGCCGCCGATATTAAATATCGACACGACCGCCAGCTGCTGCGCGTGGCGCTGGAACATGCCATCCAGGCATTTTGACCTGAAAATTGCGCTACATCCCGTAGCGGCGCGATTTATCGCGCAATTTCGGTCGCAGCATCGGAAAAAAGCGCGATAAATCGCGCCGCTGCAAAAGGGTGCTCCGGTTATCAGGAGGCGGCGATAAACAGCTCGCGCAGTTCATGCAACTGGTCGCGTACCCGCGCGGCCTCTTCAAACTCCAGATTCTGCGCGTGCTGCTGCATCTGCCCTTCCAGCTCATGAATTTTCTTCTGCATCGCCTGCGGCGTGAGCGCCAGATAGCTGGCCTCGGCTTCAGCGGCGGTGCGCGATGCCGTTTTGCCCTTGCCACGGGTTTTGACCACGTTTTTACCCAGTTCGAGAATATCGGTGATCTTTTTGTTCAGTCCCTGTGGCACGATGCCGTTTTCTTCGTTGTAGCGCTGCTGTTTCTCGCGACGGCGTTCAGTCTCCCCAATGGCGCGCGCCATCGACGGTGTGATCTTATCGGCGTACAGAATTGCTTTACCATTGATGTTACGCGCGGCACGGCCAATGGTTTGAATCAGTGAACGTTCGGAGCGCAGGAAGCCTTCTTTATCGGCATCCAGAATCGCCACCAGCGACACTTCCGGCATATCCAGCCCTTCACGCAGCAGGTTGATCCCCACCAGCACGTCAAACTCACCCAGGCGCAGGTCGCGAATGATCTCCATACGCTCCACGGTGTCGATATCCGAGTGCAGATAACGCACCTTCTCACCGTGTTCTTCCAGGTACTCGGTCAAATCTTCCGCCATGCGCTTAGTTAGGGTGGTGACCAGCACACGTTCATTGATCTCTACGCGCTTACGAATTTCCGACAGCAGATCATCCACCTGGGTGGTCACCGGACGCACTTCGAGGATCGGATCGAGCAGGCCGGTCGGACGCACCACCTGATCAATCACTTCATTACCGGATTTCTCCAGTTCGTAGTTACCCGGCGTGGCCGAAACATAGATGGTTTGCGGGGCCAGCGCTTCAAATTCTTCAAAGCGTAGCGGACGGTTATCCAGCGCTGACGGCAGGCGGAAACCATACTCCACCAGCGTCTCTTTACGCGCGCGGTCACCGCGATACATGCCGCCAATCTGAGGAATGGTGACGTGGGATTCATCCACCACCAGCAGGCCATCGGCCGGGAGATAGTCAAACAGCGTCGGCGGCGGCTCGCCCGGCCCACGCCCGGAAAGATAGCGCGAATAGTTTTCGATACCGGAGCAGTAACCCAACTCATTCATCATTTCGAGGTCAAACTGGGTACGCTGGGTAATACGCTGTTCTTCCAGCAGTTTGTGGTTTTCCAGCAGCACCTGACGGCGTACCACCAGCTCCTTTTTGATCTCTTCCATCGATTGCAGGATGCGTTCGCGCGGTGTGACGTAGTGGGTTTTTGGATAAACGGTAAAACGCGGCACCACCGAAACCACCTGGCCGGTGAGCGGGTCAAACAGCGACAGCCGCTCCACTTCTTCATCGAACAGCTCCACGCGCAGCGCGATATCGTCAGATTCAGCCGGGAAGACATCAATCACCTCGCCGCGCACGCGGAAAGTGCCGCGCTGGAACACCTGGTCGTTGCGGCTATATTGCAACTCCGCCAGACGGCGCAGAATACTGCGTTGATCAATGATCATGCCGCGCGTCAGGTGCAGCATCATTTTCAGGTAGAGATCGGGATCGCCCAGGCCGTAGATCGCCGAAACCGACGCCACCACAATCACGTCACGCCGCTCCAGCAGCGCCTTGGTGGCCGACAGACGCATCTGCTCGATATGCTCATTCACCGACGCATCTTTTTCTATAAAGGTGTCGGAGCTGGGCACATAAGCTTCTGGCTGATAGTAGTCGTAGTAGGAGACGAAAAACTCCACCGCGTTATCCGGAAAAAACTCCTTCATCTCGCCGTAAAGCTGAGCCGCCAGCGTCTTGTTGGGGGCCAGTACCATGGTCGGCCGGTTAAGATCGGCAATCACATTGGCCACGGTAAAGGTTTTTCCCGAACCGGTCACCCCCAGCAGCGTCTGATGCGCCAGGCCATCCTCCAGCCCCTCTTCCAGACGACGAATCGCCTCAGGCTGGTCCCCTGATGGTTTAAAAGCGGAGTTGAGTTTAAAGGCTTTACTCATGGTTTTGCGGTTCCTGCTGGAGAAGTCGGCGGGCAGGCTGCTAATTCTACTCTGCCAGCGCGAATTTGCCAGTAAAAAATACTGGATATATTTACATATATTCTGCACGATTACGGGGAGGCGTGGCGACTCGCCGCAGTGCAATTTTAACAACGACAGGTAACACCTTGTGGTACAAGGTTATCCCCAGAAAGGAGATGCTTTTAACATTTGTCAATAGAGCGTCATAAAATTGCAGTCTGATGACGAGCAAGATAATTCTCAGGCTTGCTTTTAACTAACATGTTGATTTGTTAGAAAATCACTAAAAAGTCCAGTTTCTCATCATAATGTATGCAGGCCGCGTATTTCCTCGCTTGCGCTCTGTTTTCAGTCTCTAATACACAAGGTTATCCACAGGAATAGTGGATAACTGATGGCAGCCCCGCCGCCATCGCCTGTGCATAATTTTCTCCGACTTGTCCTGACGTGCGAAAAAAAHTTTTTTTTGCGTTTATTTTTCTCACAACCCGCGCGGCATTAACTATTCTTTTTCCGTGCTGAGGGGGTCTGCTGGATGAAATTTCCAGTAAATAAGGCCACTTATTCCTGCCGGTTCTGCCTTATGCCAGATCGGCTGCACCAGAATCGTTAAGCATTCAGCACCGCTAAAGTGCAGCCTTTTTATCACTCCGTGGAATTATTAAGCGTTACTCAACTTTTAAGCCTGATTCTTGCCCGCCATTGATGCATTTTTCATCGCATCGGCAACCTGGCCTGGGAATTGCAAGTTTATCGATAGAGCATTTGTAACAACTCACTGATGGTGAGAGTGGCAATGATGAATCGTGTTTGACTGTTTGCCAGACGACACAGAGCGGAAGCATTCAGGCTAATTATCTGGAAGGAGAATGTCAGATGCTGAGTTTACGTTCGGTGAATCAGTTTTACGGTCAAAACCATATTCTGTGGGATGTGGATCTGGATCTGCCGCCCGGCACCTGCACTGGCGTGCTGGGGAGTCCGGGGATGGGAAAAACCACGCTGGTTAACTGCATCATGGGACGGCTGCCAATCAACAGCGGCTCGATGACATGGCAGGAAGATGGCTCGCCCCCCGAAAATTTATTGCTGCAACCGGCAGAACAGCGCGCACGCATGGGCATTGGCTATGTGCCGCAGGGACGTCATATTTTCTCGCAGATGAGCGTGGAAGATAACCTGCTGATTGCGCTGATGGCGGCACAGGATGAACGCAGCCGCGCTATCCCGGAAATGGTGTTTGATTTGTTCCCGGCGCTCTATTCACTGCGTCACCAGCGCAGCGGCGAGCTGCCAATGGATCAGCAACAGCAACTGGCTTTGGCGCGTGCGCTGGTGCTGCAACCAAAGCTGTTAATCCTCGACGAACCGACCGAAGGGATGTCACCCTGGCTCGAAGAGGAGATGGGTAACCTAATCCGCCGTCTCAACCGTGATTACGGTCTGACCATCCTGCTGCTGGAGCAACACGTCTCCTTTATTCGCCGCGTCGCTGACTACTTTCTGTTGCTGCATCGGGGTCGCAATGTGGCGCAGGGCAAAGTGGCACAGCTGGATGATGTCACCATCAACAAATGGCTGACGGTGACCTGATAATGCCGGTTATGTTTGGCACAAACCATAGCGGCGCAATTTATTGCGCCATGACAGCCGCGCGATAAATCGCGCCGCTACGGCAGTGTCAGGAAACGTCCGCACTCTGCCTGCTGAGCGTCATCCGTCAGGTACGGAATCTCGCCCAGGCAGGGTGCCTCAATACGCTGACGCAGAGTTGCCAGATACTCCTGGTGACGTTTGCCCGGTGGCTGAATATCATTGGCGATCCAGCCAGCCAACGGTAAACCACTGGCGCGCACGGCTGCGGCTGTCAGCATCGCATGGTTGATGCAGCCCAGTTTGATTCCCACCACCAGAATCACCGGCAGTTGTTCAGCGATCACCCAGTCGGCATAGGTCTGGGTGGCGGACAACGGGGTAAACCAGCCGCCCGCCCCCTCCACCAGCACCCATTCAGCCTGCTGTTCCAGCTGGCGCAGTCCCGCTGACAGCTGAGCGAATTCGATGGGTCGCCCCTCTTCCGCACTGACGATATGCGGCGACGTTGGCTCGATAAACGCCAGCGGATTGACCTGCTCATAAGGCAATGTCAGCGAACTGTAACGCTGCAAAGCCAGCGCATCGCTGTTGCGAATCCCCTCGGCGGTGATCTCGCAACCGGAAGCCACTGGCTTGTAGCCTGCGGTGGTCAATCCGGCTGCACTGGCCGCCTGCAACAGCGCCCCACTGGCCACCGTTTTTCCTACTTCGGTATCGGTGCCCGTAATAAACCAGCGTTTCATGGTGTTAATACTCCAAACATCAGGTGATAGCTGAGGCGATACCCCGCCTCATCCTGCGGCCAGCCCTGTTCCAGCCGGGCCAGTTGCGTGCGCGTCAGCAAACCTCCCGACCGCCCGTCATGCAAATGGGTTGCGCCGATGCCCTTCAGTGAACGCATCGCGCTGAGCGCGCTGGGAAAATGCAGCGTGATGGTCTGCTGCTGGTGAGAAAGCGAGAGATCGTGAGTGGCTGCGGCAATTTGCGCTGCGCTGAGGAAACGGTTGGCATGCTGACGCCCATCCAGCTGCGACCACGCCTGATGCACCTCGTGCAGCGAACCTGACAACAGCGTGGAAAACAGCACCGTGCCGCCCGGTCGGGTGACGCGTAAAAACTGCTGCAAAGCAGTGCGCAGATCGCTGCTCCACTGCACCGCAAGATTGCTCCACACGCCATCAACGCAGGCATCCGGCAGCGGTAACACATCAATGTCACCCTGCACATAATGCTGTGCCGAATGCTGCTGTGCCGCGCTATCCAGCATGGCTTGCGACAAATCAAGCGCGGTCACTTCGCGCCCACGGTCGCGCCAGTACCGGCTGTACCAGCCGGTGCCGCATCCGGCATCCAGCAGATGCGGACCAAACCCGGCCGGGGCTAGCGCCAGCAACGCATCGCCGCTCTGGCGTTGCAGCTCGGCATGCTGTTCGTAATGCTGTGCTGCGCGACCAAACGCCTGCGCAACCGCCTGTTTATTGACCTGTAGCGTCATACAGCGCCTCCAGCAGACGGTCGACATCTTCCGGGCGATGCGCGGCGGTTAACGTGATACGCAGCCGTGCGGTGCCCGGTGGTACGGTGGGCGGACGAATGGCGCTAACCCAGCACCCCGCTGCCTTCAACCGTTGTGATAACGCCAGTGCCTCGCTGTTCTCCCCCACTACCAGCGGCTGAATGGCGCTGGCCGAAGGCATCAGCTGCCACGGCAAATCGGCTGCACCGGCGCGGAAGCGAGCGATGTTGGCGTGCAGACGCGCGCGCAGTTCATCACCCTGCTGAATTTGCTGCAATGCGGCCTGCAACGCGCAACATTGCGCCGGAGGCATCGCCGTGGAATAGATCAGATGGCGGGCAAACTGTTCGACATAATCGGCAGTGGCGTCATCGCACAACAACGCCGCGCCGCTGACGCCGAAGCCTTTGCCGAAGGTGACGATCAGCAGTTCCGGTCGCACCTGCTGCTGCCAGCAGCTGCCGCGCCCCTGTTCGCCGGTGACGCCGATACCATGCGCATCATCCACCAGCAACCAGCCGTTGCCACGCCGCGTTTCCGCTGCAATCTCTGCCAGCGGCGCGCTGTCACCATCCATGCTGAACACCCCTTCCGTCACCACCAGCGTGTTGCCCTCTACCGGCGTTGCCAGCAGTTTTGCCAGGCTTTGCGGCTGGTTATGGGCGAAACGACGCAGCAGCGCCGGGCTGTGGCTGGCAGCATCCAGCAATGACGCGTGTGCCAGCTTGTCGGCAAGGATGCGATCCGGTTTTTCCGCCAGCAGATGGATCACGGCCTGATTCGCGGCAAAACCGGAGATAAACAGCAACGCACGCCGATAGCCCAGCCAGTCGGCCAGCTCCTCTTCCAGCTGCGCATGATGGCGGCTGTAACCGGTCACATGGCCTGATGCCCCTGCCCCTGCACCCGACTCCGCCGCCCCCTGCTGCCAGGCGGCAATCACCGCCGGATGCTGGCTCAGGCCGAGATAATCGTTACTGGAAAAGTGACAATAGCGCTGTCCGGCGACCGTCAGTTCGCGCACGCTGTTGTGCTCAACGCGCACGCGCTGACGCCAGCCATCAGCGGCGCGCCGCTCGGCCAGCGCCTGTTCGATGCGTTGCGACCAGCTCATTACACCGCCGCGTTGTAAAACTGTGCGGTATCGGCGTGCAGCAGCTGCTCACTCAGCTGATGCTGCTGCTCGTTATCACCGGCAGTGGTGGCGGTATGTTCCGGGTTCAGCCCCAGTTTACGGAACAGAATCAGATCCTTATCTTCTTCCGGGTTCGGCGTGGTAAGCAGTTTGCAGCCGTAGAAAATCGAGTTCGCCCCGGCCATAAAGCACATCGCCTGGGTCTGTTCACTCATCTGCTCACGGCCCGCTGACAGGCGTACGTGCGAAGATGGCATCATGATGCGCGCCACGGCGATGGTGCGGATAAAATCGAATGGCTCTACGTCGTCGTTATCGGCCAGCGGCGTACCTTTCACCTTCACCAGCATGTTGATCGGCACACTTTCCGGCGGCGTCGGCAGGTTCGCCAGCTGCACCAGTAAACCGGCGCGATCTTTCACCGTTTCTCCCAGGCCGACGATACCGCCTGAGCAGACTTTGATACCGGCACCGCGCACTTTGTCCAGCGTATCCAGACGTTCCTGGTAGCTACGGGTGGTGATGATGTTGCCGTAAAATTCCGGCGAGGTATCGAGGTTGTGGTTGTAGAAATCCAGCCCGGCGTGCGCCAGACGCTGCGCCTGGCTGTTGTCGAGCGTGCCGAGGGTCATACAGGTTTCCATGCCCATCGCTTTCACGCCCTGCACCATCTGCTCCAGATACGGCATGTCGCGCTCGTGCGGGTTTTTCCACGCAGCGCCCATGCAGAAGCGACTGGAACCAGCCGCTTTGGCTTTGCGCGCCGATTCCAGTACCGCTTCCACTTCCATCAGCCGCTCTGATTCCAGCCCGGTTTTGTAGCGTGCGCTCTGCGGGCAATATTTACAGTCTTCCGGGCAGGCGCCGGTTTTGATCGACAGCAGCGTACTGACCTGCACCTGACGCGGGTCGAAATGTTGGCGATGTACCTGTTGCGCCTCAAACATTAGCTCAAGGAAAGGTTTATCGAATAGTGCCTGGGCTTGTGCCAGTGTCCAGCGGTGTGCCATTGCTTCGCTCCAGAAAAGGGTTCATCCTGACGATTAACGTGGTTATACTTGTAAACTAAATCTTTTAATTTTGGTTTACAATACCCATGTTCAATCAGGATGACCTCGATTTTGACCGCCAGCATATCTGGCACCCCTATACCTCGATGCAGAATCCACTGCCCTGCTACCCGGTGGTGGCAGCACACGGATGCCAGTTACAGCTGGCCGATGGACGCGAACTGGTGGATGGGATGTCGTCCTGGTGGGCCGCGATTCACGGTTATAACCATCCCCGCCTCAATCAGGCGATGCAGGCGCAAATCAGCCAAATGTCACACGTGATGTTTGGCGGCATCACCCATCCGGCCGCAGTGGCGCTGTGTCGCCAGTTGGTGGCGATGACGCCTGAGTCGCTTGAATGCGTATTCCTCGCCGATTCAGGTTCGATCGCCGTCGAAGTGGCGATGAAAATGGCGTTGCAATACTGGCTGGGACGTGGCGAAACCCGACAAAAATTCCTCACCCTGAAACGCGGTTATCACGGCGATACCTTTGCCGCCATGTCGGTGTGCGATCCTCACAACTCGATGCACAGCCTGTGGCGCGGTTATCTGCCGGAACATCTGTTCGCAGCCGCACCACAGCTGGGGTTTGATGAGGCGTGGCAGGAGGACGATTTCGCCGATTTTGCCCGTCTGGCAGAGCAGCATCATCAGCAGATTGCGGCGGTGATTCTGGAGCCGATTGTGCAGGGTGCAGGCGGCATGCGTTTTTATCATCCGCGTTATCTGCAACAGGTGCGTGAACTGTGCGACCGCTACGGTTTGCTGCTGATTGCTGATGAGATCGCCACCGGATTTGGTCGCAGCGGTAAATTGTTCGCCTGTGAACATGCCGGGATCACACCGGATATTTTGTGTCTGGGGAAAGCGCTGACCGGCGGCACCATGACGCTCTCCGCCACGCTGACCACCCGCGAAGTGGCGGACACCATCAGCCGTAGCGCGGCAGGCTGCTTTATGCATGGCCCGACCTTTATGGGTAATCCGCTGGCCTGCGCGGTGGCCGTGGAAAGTCTGACCATGATTAATGAAGGCCACTGGTCCACTCAGGTGCCCGCCATTGAGCAGCAATTGCGGGCCGCGTTGTTGCCGCTGCGCAACCATCCCGCCGTCGCAGATGCGCGCGTGCTGGGGGCGATTGGTGTGATTGAGACCCATCAGGCGGTGGATATGGCGGCGTTACAGCAGTTCTTTGTCGAGCGTGGGGTGTGGATCCGTCCGTTCGGACGCTTAATTTATCTGATGCCGCCGTATGTAATTTCCGCCGCTGAGCTGACGAAACTCACCGACGCGGTGCGTGATGCGCTGGATTTTTCGCATCATTTTCAGTGAGATAAAAACAGCGCGATAAATCGCGCCGCTACAGGGCGGTACGATTTATCGCGCAAGGATTTAATCCAGCGAGTGAATCACCACCCACATCGGGCCTTGTCCAACCGCATAGCGCGCCAGCGGTGTCAGCAGACCACGATCGTCGCTGATTTTGTACACTTCGATATGGTGAGATTTCTGTCCCGCCGCGACCAGGTACTTGCCGCTGTGGTCGATGTTAAAACCACGCGGCTGCGTTTCCGTCGGCTGGAAACCTTCGAGGGTCAGCAGGCCACCGTCTTCACTGACGCTGAACACCGTGATGATGCTGCTGGTACGATCGCAGGCATACAGGAAACGGCCATCTGGCGTCAGGTGGATATCTGCCGCCCAGCGGGTGCCGGTGAAATCGGCAGGCATCATATTCAGGCTCTGCACGCGTTCAACTTCGCCATGCGCATTGCTCAAGGCCCAGACATCTACGGTGCTGTCCAGTTCGTTCACGCAATAGCTGTAGCTGCCGTTCGGGTGGAACGCCATATGACGCGGCCCTGCCCCTTCCACCGTGGTCACCTGCGCTTGCGGGCGCGGCGTCAGCGTACCGTCGCTGTTCAGCTGGAACAGGCAGATACGGTCCTGCTTCAATGCCGGAACAAACAAAGTCTGATTTTTCACATCAATATTGGCGGAGTGGCAACCCTCCAGCTCACCAATCACCTGGCTCGGGGCCTGCGGCACACCATCGCTGCCAATCGGGCTGACGCTGACACAGGCATCGTTGTAGGAACCGCAGAACAGGTAGTTACCGAGACGGTCGGTGGAGATATGTGTCGGGCTGCCCGGCAGTGGGGCTTCACCCGCTTCGCTCAGCGTGCCATCAGCAGCGATGCGGTAGGCCAGCACACGGAAATTCGGACGCACGCCGACATAGAGGAAATCTTTCTTCGGGCTGACCACCATCGGCTGCACCTGACCCGCAACATCCGTCACCTGCAGTAACGTCAGCGCGCCATCTTCCTGTAGCTGCCAGGCATGGATTTGCTGGCTCTCGGGGCTGGCGGTATACACGACTTGTTTCATGCGTTCTCCTTGTTCGGCTTGCTGAAAGGGTATCACTGTAGCGCGTTTCATTTGGACGCGCTGGAATCATTTGTGCCCTGTTTTTTGTCTCAGAGCGGCTGCCCGGTGTAGACTGTTTGCTTTGTAACCCCAGACGGAAAGAGTAATGAGCTACCGCGTAATCGCCCTTGACCTCGACGGCACCCTGCTGACCCCGCGTAAAACTATTCTGCCTGAATCCCTTGAAGCGCTGGCCCGCGCTCAGCAGGCTGGTGTCAAAGTGCTGATCGTCACCGGTCGTCACCATTGTGCCATCCATCCTTTTTATCAGGCACTGCAACTGGATACACCCGCAATCTGTTGCAACGGCACCTATTTGTATGATTATCAGGCAAAAAAGGTGCTGGCGTCCGATCCGCTGGAGAAATCACAGGCAGTACGCGTGATTGAAATGCTCGATCAGCAGGACATCCACGGCCTGCTGTATGTCGATGACGCAATGCTTTACCAGCAGCCGACAGGCCATGTCACGCGCACGCTTAACTGGGCCGAATCATTGCCACCGCAGCAACGTCCGACCTTCCTGCACGTACCGAGCCTGGTGCAGGCGGCGCATGATGCGCAGTCGATCTGGAAGTTCGCCCTGTCCCATTCTGACACCCGCGCGTTACAACAATTCGCTGAGCAGACCGAAGCCGAACTGGGGCTGGCCTGTGAATGGTCGTGGCACGATCAGGTGGATATCGCCCAGCGCGGCAACAGCAAAGGCAAACGCCTCGCACAGTGGGTAGAAAGCCAGGGGCTGAGCATGAAAGATGTGCTGGCGTTCGGTGATAACTACAACGACCTCAGCATGCTGGAAGAAGTGGGTCTGGGTGTGGCGATGGGCAATGCCGACGACGCGATTAAAGCGCGTGCCGGCAAGGTGATTGGCACCAATCTGGAACCCGGCATTGCCGAAGTGATTTACCAGGAAATCCTGTAATCAGGCGGTAATTGAGACACTTTTAATCTGGGCATACAGCCACTGATCTGGCCGGATGCCCAGCTCATCCCGCGCCCACGGCGAGATCCGCGCCCACAACTCGCTGATGCCGATGCGCAGCTTCACTTCCACCTGATCATCAATCTCCAGCAACTCCACCACCCGCGCGGGCAGGATATTGCGAATCGAGGTGTTTTGCGGCGGTTGTAACGCCAGTGAGACATCGGCAGACGCAATACGAATGCGCAACACGGTTTTCAGTGGCTGATTAACCCGGCTGACCCAAATATGTTGGTCGCCGAGCGACAGTGCGGTCATCGGGTAATCAGGATGCTGCTCCAGCACCTGCACCCGCAGCACGCTGGTGCGTTCGCTCACCGGCAGCCATGGGCGCATGGCCGCGCTGCTCCATACCTTCTCCAGCGAACCAAAGGCTTTCACTTTGCCGCTATCCAGCACCAGCACGTTATCCGCCAGTTGCAGGATTTCGTCGAGGCTGTGCGACACATATAACAGGGGAATATCCACCTGCTTCGCCAGCTTTTGCAGATAAGGCATCAACTCGCGCTTGCGCGGCAGATCGAGCGAAGCCAGTGGCTCATCCATCAGCAGGATATCTGGCGCGGTCAGCAATGCACGGCCAATCGCCACGCGTTGTTTCTCACCGCCCGACAAAGAAGACGGCGCACGCCGCAGCAGCGGTTCCAGACCGAGCAGCGCCACCAGGTCATCAAACTGAGGCTTCATCGCGGCGGCCATACCATATTGCAGATTGCCGCGCACACTGTAATGCGGGAACAGGCGAGCATCCTGGAACACATAACCGATGCGGCGCTTCTCAGGTGGCAGATTCAGGCTGGATTCGGCATCAAACAACAACCGCTCGTTCAGTTTGATGTGCCCACGCTGCGGCTGCGTTAAGCCACCGATGGCGTTGATCAGCGAGGTTTTACCGGCACCGGACACGCCAAAAATAGCGGTGATACCTTTGCCGGGAATGTCCACATCCACATCCAGCTGGTGATTACCCAGCTGCTGGGAGAAATTAAGTGTCAGCATTAAACCCCCAGCCGCTTGCGGCCCCAGCGAGCCAGCAGTTCCGAAGCCACCAGCGACAACAGCGCCAGCAAAATCGCCACCGCACACAGCCGTGCCGCCGCATTTTCCGCCCCTGGCGTTTCAATCAGGGTAAACATCGCGGAGGGAATGGTGCGCGTTTCGCCGGGAATATTGGAGACAAAGGTGATGGTGGCACCAAATTCGCCCAGCGAGCGGGCAAAAGCCAGTACCGTGCCAACAATAATGCCGGGAAACGTCAGGGGTAAGGTGATGGTGAAGAATACGCGCCAGCGCCCCGCACCCAGGGTGCGCGCCGCCTGTTCCAGCCGGGTATCGACGCCTTCCAACGCCAGGCGAATCGCCCGCACCATCAGCGGAAACGCGATCACCGCCGCGGCAATCACCGCACCGCGCCAGCTAAAGGCAAAACTGATGCCGAACCAGTCATATAACCATTGGCCGATAAAGCCACGGCGTCCGAGGGAAATCAGCAGCAGATAGCCCACTACCACGGGTGGCAACACCAGCGGCAGATGGATCAGGCTATCCAGCAGGGTTTTGCCTGGAAACTGGCAGCGTGCCAGAATCCAGGCCATCAGGATGCCAAACGGCAGGCTGCACAGCACCGCCACGCAGGAGACTCTCAGGCTGAGAAACACCGCCTGCCATTCAGGATCACTCAGTATCATTTCTTCGGCGTAAATCCATACTGTTTAAACACTGCGGCGGCTTCCGGCCCCTGCAAATATTTGTAGAAGGCCTCAACCGGCGCACGTTGATGTTCTTTGACAATCGCCATCGGATATTCCACCGGTTTGTGACTATCTTCCGGGAAACGACCGACAACCTGGACTTTATCACTGGCGACCGCATCAGAACCGTAAACAATGCCGTAAGGCGTTTCATTACGTTCGACCAGCGCCAGCGCAGCACGCACGCTATTGCCCGGTGCCAATACTGGCGCTAAGGTGTCCCACGCGCCCAGCTTCTGTAATGCTTCTTTGGCGTAAATCCCGGCTGGTACATGATCCGGATCGCCCACCGCCAGACGCTCGCCTTTCAGCAGGCTTTTCCAGTCGGTTTTTTCATTGATGGTGACTTCTTTCGCGCTGTTGCTGCGCGGGGCCACCAGCACCAGATCATTACCCAGCAGGGTATAGCGCGTATTGTCGATCACGCTCTTTTTCTGCACCGCATCATCCATCCACTGCTGATCGGCAGATATAAACAGATCCGCTGGCGCGCCCTGTTCAATCTGGCGAGCCAGCGTGGACGAAGATGCAAAAGATGACACCACTTCAACGCCGGTTTGCTTCTGATATTGCGTGCCAATTTCCTGCAACGCATTGGTCAGTGAAGCCGCAGCAAACACGGTGATTTTCTCTGCGGCCAGTGCCGGTCCGGTCAGTGAGAAAGACAGAACGGCAACGGCACCCCAGCGGTAATGTTTTGATAGCATTTTTATCTCCTTGTTACGTTATATACTGAATACTACAACGCAAGGTTTGATGCTGTCATGAGCTTTATATCGGCAGGATTTGATGGAAGTTAAGGACAAAACGCCCGCAAGATGCGGGCGCTGGAAAATCAATGTGAGTTGTTGGCGGAACGATCTTCGCGACGGCCAAATTTAGAGATGACGTTAAACACTTCGCCAAGGCCGTAAATCAGGCCCAGCATGATGGCCATAACAATCGGCACCATAATCACGGCGACGGCCAGGCTTTTTAGCAGTTCCAGCATGGAAACCTCACGCAGAAAATAAAAAAGTGATTGTAACGTCCTGGGAATAAAGTGCCATGCCCTTTTCGTGCTTTTACCTTAACAGCTGATTAGAATCGACAAACCAACCTAAGGAGCTGACATGCAAGCTGAACTCTCTCTTCATATTCGTCTGCAACAAAAGTTGTTTGCCGATCCACGTCGTATTGAGCTGCTGAAGCGTATCCAGGAAACCGGCTCCATTAGCCAGGGGGCAAAACTGGCGGGTATCAGCTACAAAAGCGCCTGGGATGCCATCAACGAAATGAACCAACTGGCCGATCAAACGCTGGTGGAACGCGCCACCGGTGGCAAAGGCGGCGGCGGCGCGCAGCTGACGCGTTACGGCGAGCGTCTGATTCAGCTGTTTCAGCTGATGGAGCAGATTCAGCAGAAAGCCTTTGATGTGCTGAAAAATGACAGCCTGCCCCTCGATAGCCTGCTGGCGGCGATTGCTCGTTTCTCATTGCAGACCAGCGCGCGTAACCAGCTTTTTGGTACGGTGCTGACGCGTGATCACCAGCAGGTGGTGCAACATATTGATGTACTGCTGAGCGATGGCGTGACCCGCCTGCAGGTGGCACTGACCCAGCGCAGCGCCGAGCGTTTGCAGCTGGAAAACGGCAAAGAAGTGCTGGTGTTGATCAAAGCGCCGTGGATTCAGGTCAGCCGCGCGGCCAGCCAGAGTGATAATCAGCTGGCTGTGCAGATCACCGCCATCGAACCCGGCGAACAGGTAAGCGAAGTGCTGATGGCATTGCCAGGAGGAGAAATCCTGTGCGCCACCGTTCCCAACAGCGAAGTGACGCAGCAGAATCTGCAGGCTGGCGATAACGTCACCGCCAGTTTTAATGCGGAACACGCCATCATCGCCACACTGCTCTGAAATCCCGGCCATGATTTGACTTCATTGGCAGCGGTCGCTACAACTGAGTGACACGATGCATAAAATGGAATAAATCATGACTTCATTGCAAATTTCGCAAGGCACGTTTCGTCTTAGCGACACCCGAGTGCTGTCCCTCAACGATTTAACCCTTAACAGCGGTGAAAGCTGGGCCTTTGTCGGTGCCAACGGCAGCGGCAAGTCATCACTGGCGCGCG
Source organism: Pantoea cypripedii (assembly GCF_002095535.1). NCBI lineage: Bacteria > Pseudomonadati > Pseudomonadota > Gammaproteobacteria > Enterobacterales > Erwiniaceae > Pantoea > Pantoea cypripedii. The sequence continues at coordinate 1,279,710 of NZ_MLJI01000001.1, read as the reverse complement.
CGTTATCAGGCGAACTGCCCGCGGGCAAAGGCAGCGTCAGCCATGACTTTCAGCGTCCGACGCGTTTATCGCTGGAGCAATTGCAAAAGCTGGTAACCGAAGAGTGGGAACGCAATAACACCGACATGCTCAGCGAAGGCGAAGATGACACCGGTCGTACCGCCGCACAGATCATTCAGGATGAAGTGAAAGACGAAGCGCGCTGCCAGGCACTGGCGCAGCAGTTTGGCATCAGTTATCTGCTCGATCGTCGCTTCAAATATCTTTCCACCGGCGAAACCCGTAAAACCCTGTTATGCCAGGCGTTGATGGCGCAGCCGGACCTGCTGATCCTCGATGAACCCTTTGATGGCCTGGATGTAGCGTCCCGTGCCAGCCTGGCGCAAACCCTGAGCGACCTGCATCAGCAGGGTTACACCGTGGTGCTGGTGCTGAACCGCTTTGATGATATTCCTGATTTTGTTCAGCAGGTGGGCGTACTGGCGGAATGCACCCTGACACATGTCGGCGAGCGTCGCGCGATCCTGGCGGAAGCGCTGGTGGCCCAGCTGGCGCACAGCGAGAAGCTGGAGGGAATGGCGCTGCCGGAGGCCGATGCGCCCGACCAGCTCCCCCCGCTGGCGGATGATGCGCCGCGCGTGATTCTGCGCAACGGTGTGGTGTCCTATAACGACAAACCGGTGATTAACGGCCTGAGCTGGCAGGTTAATCCTGGCGAGCACTGGCAGATTGTCGGACCGAACGGCGCAGGCAAATCCACCCTGCTCAGCCTGGTAACCGGCGATCACCCGCAGGGCTACAGCAACGATTTAACGCTGTTCGGCATCCGGCGCGGCAGCGGGGAAACTATCTGGGATATCAAACAACATATTGGTTATGTCAGCAGCAGCCTGCATCTCGATTATCGCGTCAGCGTGAATGTGCGCACCGTGGTTCTGTCGGGTTTCTTCGATTCCATTGGCTTGTATCAGGCGGTGTCCGATCGACAGAAAGCGCTCGCACGCCAGTGGCTGGCCTTGCTGGGGATGGATAACGCGCTGGCCGATGCGCCCTTCCATAGCCTGTCATGGGGCCAGCAGCGGCTGGTGCTGATCGCCCGCGCGCTGGTCAAACATCCCGCGCTGCTGATCCTTGATGAGCCGTTGCAGGGGCTGGATCCGATCAACCGTCAACTGGTGCGCCGTTTTGTTGATGTGTTGATTGGTGAGGGGCGGACGCAATTGCTGTTTGTTTCGCACCATGCTGAGGATGCACCGCAGTGCATCACCCATCGTTTGAGTTTTGTGGCGCAGGAAGGCGGTGGTTACGGCTACCAACAGGAAAAGCTACATTAAGGTCAACACCCAAACACATGCGCGATAAATCGCGCCGCTACGCCTGGTGCGATCATAAGTAGCGGCGCAATTTATCGCGCCCCCCTCTAGTGTAATCGCTACCACTTCATTGCCCATATATTCAGCAAACTCTGCGATTAAACCCACAAAATGAGAATCGTCACCTTGTGTAAACGATACCATTTATACAGACTGGATCACGCTTTCAGTCTGACCTTTGTGCTACTTTGATCGAAGTCATTTTTATCTGTTTGTATTTTACCAGGATCACACATGGAAAAATTTAACCCGGTCGATCACCCGCATCGCCGTTACAACCCGTTGAGCGATCAGTGGGTATTGGTCTCGCCACATCGTGCTAAACGCCCGTGGCAGGGCGCACAGGAAACACCGGCACTGGAAAAGCTGCCCGCACACGATCCCGATTGCTTCCTCTGCGCCGGTAACACCCGTATCACCGGTGATAAAAACCCTGATTATAAAAGCACCTACGTCTTTACTAATGACTTTGCCGCCCTGATGACCGACACACCGGACGCCCCCGAGAGCGACGACGTCCTGATGCGTTGCGAAAGCGCTCGCGGCACCAGCCGGGTAATCTGTTTCTCGCCGGATCACAGCAAAACCCTGCCGGAGCTGCCACTCAACGCGCTGGAAGATATCGTCCGAACCTGGCAGGAACAAACCGCCGACCTCGGCCAGCACTACCCCTGGGTGCAGGTATTCGAAAACAAAGGCGCGGCGATGGGTTGCTCCAACCCCCATCCGCACGGTCAGATTTGGGCCAACAGTTTCTTACCTAACGAAGCACAGCGTGAAGACGAGCATCAGCGTCGCTACTTTGCCGAAAAAGGCACGCCGATGCTGGTGGATTACGTGGCGCGTGAACTGAAAGATGGCAGCCGCACGGTGGTAGAAACCGATCACTGGCTGGCAGTGGTACCCTGGTGGGCGGCGTGGCCGTTCGAAACCCTGCTGCTGCCCAAAGCGCATGTAAAACGCATCACCGATCTTTCGGACGCTCAGCGTAAAGATCTGGCGCTGGCGATCAAACTGCTGACCAGCCGTTACGACAACCTGTTCCAGTGCTCCTTCCCCTACTCAATGGGCTGGCACGGTGCGCCTTTTAATGGCGAAGCTAACGAACACTGGCAGCTGCATGCTCACTTCTATCCGCCGCTGCTGCGTTCAGCAACGGTACGCAAATTTATGGTTGGCTATGAAATGCTGGCCGAAACCCAACGTGATTTAACGGCAGAACAGGCGGCAGAACGCCTGCGTTCTGTCAGCGATGTCCATTTCCGCGAGGCGCAATAAATGTCATTAAAATCCATTACACAACAGACCTTCGTTGAGACATTTGGTTATCAGCCGAGCCACAGCATTCAGGCACCGGGCCGCGTAAACCTGATTGGCGAACACACCGACTATAACGATGGTTTCGTGTTGCCCTGCGCCATTGATTATCAAACCGTCATTGCCTGCGCCAAACGTGATGACCGCCAGGTACGCGTGGTCGCGGTGGATTATGACAATCAGCAGGATAGCTTCTCACTGGATGCGCCGATTGAGCCGGTAACCGAGCCGATGTGGGCCAACTATGTGCGTGGTGTAGTGAAACATCTGCAAAAACGTGATGCCAGCTTCGGTGGCGTGGATATGGTGATCAGCGGCAACGTTCCGCAGGGTGCGGGCCTGAGTTCATCGGCATCGCTGGAAGTGGCGGTCGGCACCGTATTCCAGCAACTGTGGCAACTGCCGCTCGACGGCGCTGCCATTGCGGTAAACGGCCAGGAAGCGGAAAACCAGTTCGTCGGCTGTAACTGCGGCATCATGGATCAGCTGATTTCCGCGCTCGGTAAACAGGATCACGCCATGCTGCTGGATTGCCGCACCCTTGGCACCCGCGCCGTGTCGATGCCTGCCGATGTGGCGGTGGTGATCATCAACTCCAACTTCCGCCGCACGCTGGTAGGCAGCGAGTACAACACCCGCCGCGAACAGTGTGAAAGCGGTGCACGCTTTTTCAATAAACCGGCACTGCGCGATGTCACGCTGGAAGAATTCACAGCCGCAGCAAGCCAGCTCGATCCGCTGGTGGCCAAACGCGTACGTCATGTGATCACTGAAAACGCCCGCACGCTGGAAGCCGCCGATGCACTGAGCGCGGGCGATCTGACCCGTATGGGTGAGCTGATGGCCGCATCGCACGCTTCGATGCGTGATGATTTCGAAATCACCGTGCCGCCGATTGATCAATTGGTCGAGATCGTCAAAGCTGAGATCGGTACGCGCGGTGGTGCGCGTATGACCGGTGGCGGTTTTGGTGGCTGCATCGTGGCGCTGATGCCAACCGATCTGGTGGATCAGGTGAAGGCCGCTGTGGCCGAACAATACGAAGCCAAAACCGGTATCAAAGAAACCTTTTACGTGTGCAAAGCTTCTGAAGGAGCGGGCCAATGGTAAATGATGTGCAATCACATGCACCGGACGGACAACCGTGGCGGATTACCGTATTACGTAATCGCAACGGCATGGTAGTGACTTTTATGGACTGGGGCGCCACCTGGCTCTCGGCGCGTGTGCCGATGCAGGATGGCAGCGTGCGCGAAGCGCTGCTTGGTTGCGCTACGCCGTCCGATTATCTGCATCAGGATGCCTATCTTGGGGCGACGGTGGGCCGCTATGCCAACCGTATTGCCAACGCCACGCTGCAACCGCTGAATCTGGCGCTGGTCGCCAATCAGGGTCAACATCAGCTGCACGGCGGGCCGGAAGGATTTGATAAGCGCCGCTGGCAAATTCTCAGCCAGAGTGAAACCGAGGTGCATTATCGCATCGACTCGCCCGATGGCGATCAGGGTTTCCCCGGCAATCTGATTGCTGATCTGCGCTATCACCTCGATGACGACAATTGTCTGTCGATCCATTACGAGGCGCGCACCGATAAGCCCTGCCCGGTTAACCTGACCAATCATGCTTACTTCAACCTTGACGCGCATCATGGCGATGCACGCCAGCATCGCTTACAACTGCTGGCGGACCGTTATCTGCCGGTCGACAGTGAAGGCATCCCCAATGCGCCGCTTAAAGCGGTGGAGGGAACCAGCTTCGATTTTCGTCAGCCGAAAACCGTTGCCGATGACTTCCTCGCCGATGACGATCAGAAAGCGGTAAAAGGTTATGACCATGCGTTTCTGCTGAATACCGCCGGTGACAGCAGCCAGCCCGCAGCCCGACTGTGGTCGGCTGACGGCAAACTGGAGCTGAGCGTATTTACCGCTGCCCCGGCGCTGCAGTTCTACTCCGGCAACTATCTGGACGGAACACGCGCCCGTGAGCAGGGAAGCTATACTGCTTTCCAGGGCATCGCCTTAGAGAGTGAATTTTTACCGGATTCGCCCAACCATACTGAGTGGCCACAGCCGGATTGCTGGCTGCAACCTGGCGACAGCTGGCAGTCTGTGACGCGTTATCGCCTCACCCCGCACTGACAGCAGGCTGAAAAACGCGCACTGCGTCGTGGACAGGCTTACGCAGTGCGATGTTTTCCGCTATGGTATGGCGCTATTAGTGAGCCGCTCAATCAGGTGGCCGCCGCCGGTTTCTATAATCATCAAGCATTAAGGAGTTAAGCTATGGCCGTAACTAAGCTGGTTCTGGTGCGCCACGGCGAAAGCCAGTGGAATCAGGAAAACCGCTTCACCGGATGGTACGATGTGGATCTGTCCGATAAGGGTCGCACCGAAGCCAAAGCAGCCGGTCAGCTGCTGAAGAAAGAAGGTTTCGTATTCGATTTTGCCTACACTTCCGTGCTGAAACGTGCCATCCACACCCTGTGGAATGTGCTGGATGAGCTGGATCAGGCTTGGCTGCCGGTAGAAAAATGCTGGCGTCTGAACGAGCGTCACTACGGTGCGCTGCAGGGTCTGGACAAAGCTGAAACCGCCGCTAAATACGGTGACGATCAGGTGAAACAGTGGCGTCGTGGTTTTGCCGTGACTCCGCCGGAACTGGATCGTAGCGATGAGCGTTTCCCGGGCCACGACCCGCGTTATGCGTCACTGACTGATGCCCAGCTGCCGACCACCGAGAGCCTGGCGCTGACCATCGAGCGTGTTATTCCTTACTGGAACGACAGCATTCTGCCGCGCATCAAGAGCGGTGAGAAAGTGATCATTGCAGCACACGGTAACTCCCTGCGTGCGCTGGTGAAATACCTCGACAACCTGAGCGAAGATGAAATCCTCGAACTGAACATTCCGACCGGCGTACCGCTGGTGTATGAGTTCGACGAGAACTTCAAGCCGATCAAACGTTATTATCTGGGTGATGCTGACGAGATCGCTGCGAAAGCCGCAGCCGTCGCGAACCAGGGTAAAGCGAAATAAAAAAATAAGGCCAGACGCAAGTCTGGCTTTTTTTTGAGGCTGTTTGGCTCTGAGAAGGTTCCATCCACACCCCGCCTGAAAACCCGCAAGAAAAAAGAAAAAAGAAAAAAGAAAAAACAAACAACAACAGAAAAATCCCAGAAAGTCATCGCTGTGGCAGCGGGGGGGTGAGCGCCATCCGGACTCGCTGAGCGCGGGAGCGATTCCAGGATGAGCCGCAAGGATGCGGCGAAAGGCGGCGTGTAGCGGCGCGATTTATCGCGCGAAAAAGCCGCGAAGCGGCGAGGAAGGCGGCGCAGGGCCGGGGAATGCAAAGGGGACGGCCAGGTCCCCTTTGCTCGGTCGCCGCACCAGCGAGCTGAAACTACCTCAGCCCATAGCGAACGAAAACTACTCGGTACCACCCCGCAGGTAGAATCAACCGCGGCGCTGTTTAACCGCCTGGGCCAACTGGCGCAACACCTTATCTGTATCGTCCCAACCAATGCAGGCATCCGTCACGCTTTTGCCGTACACCAGCGGTTCACCGCTCTCCAGACTCTGATTACCTTCCACCAGGTTACTCTCCAGCATCACACCGGTAATCCCCTGCTCGCCACCCGCAATCTGCTGCGCAACATCTTCCGCAACCACCATCTGGCGCTGGAATTGTTTGCTGCTGTTGGCGTGGCTGAAGTCGATCATCACCTGCGGCGTCAGGCCCGCTTTTTCCAGCCCGGTTTTTACCGCAGCCACATGATGAGCGCTGTAGTTCGGCTCTTTACCGCCACGCAGGATGATATGGCAATCTTCATTACCGCTGGTTTCGACAATCGCCGAATGACCATATTTGGTGACTGACAGGAAACAATGCGGCGCGCTGGCAGCGTTGATAGCGTCAATCGCCACTTTGATGGTGCCATCAGTGCCGTTTTTGAAGCCAACCGGGCAGGACAGACCGGAGGACAGCTCACGGTGCACCTGTGATTCGGTGGTACGCGCACCAATTGCGCCCCAGCTCATCAGATCAGCCACGTATTGCGGGGTGATCATATCAAGGAACTCGCCAGCAGCGGGCAGACCGGTGTCATTAATATCCACCAGCAGTTTACGCGCCAGACGCAGACCATCATTGATCTGGAAGCTGCCGTCCATGTAAGGATCGTTAATCAGCCCTTTCCAGCCCACCGTGGTACGCGGCTTCTCAAAATAGACGCGCATCACCACTTCCAGCTCGCCGCTCAGCTCATCGCGCAACTTGAGCAAACGCTCTGCATATTCTTTTGCTGCGGTGGTGTCGTGGATCGAACAGGGTCCGATGATCACCAGCAGACGATCATCTGCACCATGCAGAATACGGTGGATAGCCTGACGGGCTTTAGCAACGGTTTGTGCCGCGTTATCGGTCGCAGGAAATTTCTCAAGCAGCGCAACAGGAGGCAATAACTCTTTGATTTCTCGAATACGTAAATCGTCGTTCTGGTAATTCATGCTTATTCCATTCAATTTCTGGCCCGGCGCGCGCCGGACGCAACCCGTCCAATGTAGCCCGTCAGGCAACAGCTGTAAATTGCCCACGCCGGGAACGGGTATAAGCGAAATTTGCGTTTATGCGGTTTTACGCTAGACTTTTAATAGTAAGCACTACGGAATGAATCGCTTTCATTATTTATATTCAGACAACACATCTTCGATGGAATTATATTCCGTTGGGGTGCTTTGTTTTCGTCAAACCGCACCATCGGGTTTAAGACGGCGACTGTCATAAATTACAGGAGCAAAATGATGAATAAGTTTGCAATGATCTTTCTGACAGCAGCAATGACTCTGGGCAGTGGCGCTGCAATGGCGGCGGCTGAAAATAACGGTACCACCAATCAGGCGGCTGATGCTGGTGCGGCTGCCGGTGGCGCAAAACAGAATCTGCCGCCCAATAAAGTCGATAACAGCAAAATTAATAACACTGATAGCAACACCAATAGCGCAGCCACTTCAGGTGGGAGCAGCAGTAATATGTCTGCCAGCGAAGTGAATAAAAATAGTCAGTGTAAAGACGGTAAATGTCCGGACATAAATAAGAAAGTCAAAACCAAAACCGGTAGTGATGACGTCAATAGCAAAACTGACGGCACCAGCCAGTAAATGACTTTTTTATCAGGCCGTCATCCTGGCGGATGACGGCATTGCCGCTAGACTACCCTTCCCTGACATGTTGCGACTGCACGATTCAGACCAAACACCTGCCAATCAACATGCTGTGCGCCGAGGGTGAACACCGCCGTCGCCAGGGTGTTTTCTTCGTCCGGGTCCTGCGGTGCGAGCCGATAGATCGGCAGCTCAGCATCATGCTGATCCGATAAAATCGCTCTGGCGGCATCGGTATCCAGCTGCGGCTGGCTGGCCTGCCAGGCGATCAACCGGCTCTGGCGTGAGGCGGAGCTGGCAGTGATCACCTGCTGCACATCGGCCATCACCGGATGAATCAGATGATTGGCATGGCCCATGACCGACGTCAGTTGTACCACCGAGCAACCTGAACCGGTGGCTTCAACGCTAAACACGCGGCTATCCCCCATCTGACCCAGCGTATGGTGAAAAGCACCCGCGCGCGTATGGGTGGTCAGTTGAAGGACAGCCTCGTCCAGCGTGCTGGCATTGAGCGCCGCACGGGCCAGTACCTGGCGCGGTAAACCCAGCGGGCGATGCTGCGCCCGGATGTTATTCACCGTGTTAACGATACCCTTTTCATTAACCGCAAAGGTATGGCCGGGAATGGAACCGGGATAGGCGAAGCTGGTAAAACTCAACCCTTCATCCGGGGTGACGCTCACCAGCGCACAATCATCACGCAACTGCGGGAAACCATCCTCGTTATGGGCGATAAGCACCTCTCCGTTTGGGCTACAACCCGCTACCGTGGTGCAACCATCCGAGGTGGAACGAACTAAATCGCCACGACAGTTCCAGGCAAAGACTTCATCGATGGAGGCTGTCAGCCCCTGCGCCATGCCCTGCAATTCCTGCCAAATCAGCGGATATTGCGCGATCACCATCGCGCGCATCGCCTGCAACTGTTCAGAACCCTGCATGGCGACCACGGTTTGCCATAGCCGGGTTTGCGTCAGCTCGCGATGCCAGGCATCACGGCCAAACTCACCCAACTGCTGGCCGATGGCAAAGGCGGAACCACTGATTGCGATGTTTTTCATGGTGTTATCATTCACTTATATTCAGGAAACGTGCTGCAAAAACTCTTTCAGGCGCGGATTGCGGCTGGCATTCAGCAGGATATCAGGTGGACCATCTTCAGCAATGGTACCGCCATCAATAAAAATCAGTCTCGATGCCACATCACGGGCAAAACCGATCTCATGGGTCACGATCACCATCGTCATCCCTTCATCCGCCAGCGAGCGCATCACCTTCAATACTTCATGACGCAGCTCCGGATCCAGTGCCGAGGTTGGCTCATCAAACAACATCATTTTCGGCTTTACCGCCAGCGCGCGGGCAATGGCAACACGCTGCTGCTGGCCACCCGATAATTCCGAAGGATAATGGTTGGCACGCTCACGTAAACCAACCCGATCCAGCAGTGCCAGCGCCTGTTCACGCGCCGCCGCTTTGCTCTGCTTACGCACGCGAATCGGGCCGAACATCACATTCTCCAGCGCCGTCAGGTGCGGGAACAGATGAAACTGCTGGAACACCATCCCCGCCTCGCGCCGGATATCACATTCATTGGCGTGTGGGTCGGTGATATGCATGCCCGCCACCAGCAGGGTGCCGGATGAAATCTCTTCCAGCTTATTGATGCAACGCAGCAGCGTCGATTTCCCCGATCCCGACGGGCCGATAATCACCACCACTTCGCCAGCTTCAATTTTTAAATTGATATCGTGCAGCACCTGGGTCGCACCGAAATGCTTCGACACCGCATTGAATTCAACCATGCTCATAAAATATGGATCCTTTTCTCCAGTTGCTTCAGCAGGAAGCTCAGGCACAGCGTCACCAGCAGGTAAATCAGCGCCACTGCGGTCCACACTTCCAGCGCACGGAAGTTTCCGGCGATAATTTCCTGCCCCTGCCGCGTTAACTCAGCCACACCAATCACAATAAACAGTGACGTGTCTTTAATGCTGATGATCCATTGGTTACCCAATGCCGGAATCATACGACGCAGCGCCAGCGGCATAATGACGAACCACAGCGTGCTGCGCTGGGATAATCCCATTGCCAGGCTCGCTTCTTTAAAACCTTTATTAATCGATAAAATGGCACCGCGGGTAATTTCCGCAATATAAGCGCCAGAGTTGATAATAATGGTAACAATCGCGGCAGTCACCGGGTCAATACGAACGGGCAGTACCATCGGCAAGGCAAAGTAAATAAACATCACCTGCACCATAATTGGGGTACCACGAATCAACTCGACGAAAATTAACGATATCGTCTTCGTTACCCGGCCACCGAGTGCACGACAGGTGCCCGCCAGCAGACCAATAATAAAGCCACCTAACAACCCCGTCAGTGAGATGATAAGCGTCAGTTGTAATCCCTGTAATAATAGCGGCAGGGATTCCCATATATATTTTGTTTCGAAATTCATATATCGACCAGATTGTCTCAATTCAGGCCGGTTGATACCGGCCTGATGGGATTATTTAGGTTTCTTATCAAACCACTTCACGTAGATCTTGGTGTAGGTGCCGTCGGTGCGCAGTGCCTGCAACGCGGCATTGACTTTCGGTGTCCAGCTGCTGTTTTTCTGCATGGCAAAGCCATACTGCTGCGGCAGGCTGCTATCGTTTTCACCGGCAGATTTCACTTTGCCATCTCCGGCGGTTTTCACGTAGTACAGCACGTTGGGGGAATCGTGTACCACGGCATCCAGATTACCTGCCTGCAAATCGAGGTAGGCGTTGTCGATATTCGGGAACTCAACGTAATCGGCTTTATATTTGCTCTTCATAAAGCTGGCAGCAGCGGTACCTTGCTTCAGCCCCACTTTTTTACCGGCCAGATCGCTGAATTTGGTGATGCTGTTATCACCGCTTTTTACCGCGATTAACAGATCAGCGTTGTAATACCCCTCGCTGAAATCAACCACCTGTTTTCTCGCATCGGTGATGGTAATCCCTGCCATCGCCACATCCAGATTGCGTGATTGCAGGCCCGGAATTAATCCGCTGAAATCCATCGGACGCAATTCATAGCTGACATGCATTTTCTGTGCGATGGCATTCCATAAGTCGATATCAAAACCGACATATTTATCGCCTTGTTTAAATTCAAAAGGAACAAATGCGGTATCAACACCCACCACTAATTTATCCTGCGCCATCGCAGCAAAACTCGCGGAACAGGCAACCAGTGCCAGTGTGACTTTTAATTTATTAAAAAATGCAGACATAATAACCCTCGGCGTCAGTGAAACTGCAGGCAGTAGCCTTCGCGCAGCGCAATAAATCATTGCGCCACCATTTAAAGTCAATGTTATTCAGCACGGGGAATAAGAGCACAACACATGCATTATCTGCCGGCTCTTATTTTCGAGTGAACCACTTATGCGGGGATAATAAAATCCCGGGTGTCGGGTACCGGCGTCTGTGCACCGTTCATAATCATGGAAAGAAGACTGTAATAGCCGTTAATACCGATCAGATCGACCACACCTTTTTCGCCCCACAAGGCGATGGCTTGTTGCCAGGTGTCGTCCTGCACCTTTTTCTGCTGATGCAATTGCTGACAGAAGTGATACACCACCCACTCGTCAGCCTGCAAATCATCAGGCAGACGTTGTTCATTAATCGCCTGCACCGCGCGGGCGGAAATCCCCTTGTCGCGGGCGATTGAGGCATGAATGGCCCACTCCACCGGTTGCGACCAATGACGGGCGGTGAGCAGAATCGCCAGCTCCGACAGACGCTGACCCAGCGCACTGCGATAGCGCAGATACTCACCCATCCGCTGCGCATGGGCCATTAGCTCCGGGCTACGCAGCAGCGGTTCAAACGGTGGCAGCAACGCGCCACGCGGTCCGTTAATGATCTCTTCGGCCAGCTGACGCTGCTCATCGCTCCATTGATGTTCGGCGAGCGGAGGTAAACGATTCATGATCAACGCCCTGCCAGCTTGCGCGTTTCTGCGCTGATCACCTGCTGTAACGTCTCCACCACAAAATCCAGCTGCGGACGGGTGACGATAAACGGCGGTGCGATCAGGATATGGTCGCCATATTGCCCATCAAGGGTGCCGCCCATCGGATAGACCATCAGGCCACGTTCCATACATTGCGCTTTAATCGCGGCATGTAACTTCAGCGCCGGATCAAACGGGGTTTTGCTGCCCTTGTCCTGCACCAGTTCCACACCGGCGAACAAACCGCGCCCACGGGTATCGCCGACGTGCGGCAGCTCTCCCAGCACCTCGCGCAGTGCCTGTTGCAGATACGCCCCCTGCACCTGCACCTGCTCCAGCAGATTATCGCGCTCAATAATTTGCTGCACAGCCAGGGCAGCAGCGGCAGCCGTGGCATGACAGATATAAGTATGGCCGTGCTGGAACAGGCCGCTCCCCGCCTGTAACGCAGCGACAATCTTTTCACTCGCCAGCACCGCGCCAATCGGCTGATAACCACCACCTAAACCTTTGGCGATGGTGACGATATCCGGTACCACGCCATCCTGTTCAAAGGCATGCAGGGTGCCGGTGCGTCCCATGCCGCACATCACTTCATCGGCGATATACAGGATGCCGTATTTGTCACACAGGCGGCGTACGCCCTGGAAGTAACCCGGCGTCGGCGGGGTAGCTCCGGTGGTGGCACCCACCACGGTTTCCGCGCAAAAGCCGATGATTTTCTCCGGCCCGGTAGTCAGAATCGCCTCTTCCAGTTCATTCAGCAGACGCTGGGTATATTGCTGCTGGCTTTCATCGTCGCGGCGATCGCGGTACTCATTGCATGCTGAGACACGCACCACATCCATCAGCAACGGGGCAAACTGACGACGACGCCATTCGTTGCCGCCGACCGCCAGCGCACCAAGCGTATTGCCGTGATAGCTCTGCTTGCGGGCAATAAAGGTGGTGCGCTCCGGCTGACCGATCTCAACAAAATACTGGCGCGCCAGTTTCAGTGCGGTTTCCACCGCCTCAGAACCACCGGAAACAAAATAGGCATAGTTCAGGTCACCGGGCGCAGTGCGCGTCAGTTGCTCAGCAAGCTGCTCAACGGTTTCGCTGGTGAAAAAGCTGGTATGGGCATAGGCCAGTTGATCAATCTGGCGGTGCATCGCTGCCAGAACCTCGGGGTGGCTGTGCCCGAGGCAGGAGACAGCCGCGCCGCCGCAGGCATCAAGAAAACGCTTACCATTGGCATCCGTGATATAAGCCCCCTGGGCGCTCACCGCCACGGCTGGCGTGGTACGAAGGCTGCGGTGAATGATCTGACTCATGCTCTTTTCCTGCTCCTGAAAACGCTTGCGCGATAGATTGGAAGCATCTTGCATGATCCATTTGAATCACGTCAACGCAAATATGATCCAAATGCATTGTATTTTCTTATGATGGAAACAAATGAATCATTGCTCAGGATTTACCGGGGATCACGTAGGCACCGGAATCTATCAGATAACGTTCCGCACTCTCGATTTTGCTGACCGCTTCGCGGCCATGTCGCGCCACCAGCATCGCCAGTAAACACTCCGCCAAACCCATACCGGAAACCACCGAAGGGAAGAATGACGGGCTATCAATGGAAAACAGCAAAGTGCAATCTGCCGCCTGCGCCAACGGGGACACCGGAGAGTCAGTAATGGTGATAATACGCGTACCGGCCTCGGTTGCCGCATGCAACACATCCAGTGATTCACGCGAATAGGGGGCGAAGCTGGTCAGCAGCACGCAATCTTTCTCCGTCAGCTCGCGGGTAAAGACTTCGATATTGCTCGCCAGCCCGTCAATCAACGACACCTGGCGATTGAAGAGCCGGTAAACATAAAACAGCGACCAGGCGATGGGGAAGCTGGCGCGAAAACCACAGATATAGACGTTTTCCGCCTCATCCAGCAGGGTGACGGCCTGCTGCATCGCCTGCTGATTTTCTGTCTGAGTGAAAGCCAGATTGGCCTGATGCGCCAGAAACACCTCTTCGTACAACGCAGGCTGCGTCCCTTTAGCGATCAGTTTTTCCGCTTTGGATACATATGTATCATTACGTAAGCCAAGATCGTCAATCATGGCGTTTTTCAATTCACCCCAGCCGTTAAAGCCCAGACGCTGGGCCAGGCGCAGCAGTGTGGCAGGCTTCACGCCACCTTCTGCGGCAAAGGCACGCATCGACAGCACCACCAGTTTATTGGCATGTTGCAGTGAAAACTCGGCGGCACGCTGTAACTCTGGTGAGAGCAGGCTGAACTGGCTGACAATATTTTCCCGAAGATTCATGGCGTTTCGTCGTTATTAATAAAGGGACACCGCACGATGTTAACACTCATATGGCAGGGAAAGGATGAGATAATCAACAGCCTCCCCCTTTTCCGTTATGCTGAAGCAATGAAAAAGACAGGATATGGTTATGGCTGCGCTGCTGCTTATTGATGATCACCCGTTAGTTGAGGTCGCGCTGGAAGCGGCCTGCGCTAAATCCCCGATTCCTTTACAGCTGTTCGCTGCCAGCGATGAAGCCGGAGCGCGTCAGTTGCTGCAACAGCAGGAGATTGATCTCGTCATTCTCGACATTGGCTTGCCGGATAGCGATGGGCTGGAGCTGCTGCGCCGCCTGCGGGTCCACCATCCGCAGCGCCCGGTGTTGATCTACTCGGCGGAACAGAGTCGCCATACCTTATTACGCGCCGCTTCGCTCGGTGCCGCCGGTTATGTGGTGAAAAGCCAGAGCATGGCGCAATTACTGAGTGCCATCCTCGCGGTGCTGGGTGGACAACAGGCTTTTCCCGCCCTGCCCGAGCGCATTGATTTGCCGCTGACGGAGAAAGAGCAGCAAATTGTGGCTCTGCTGGCGCGCGGCCTGTCCAATTTGCAGATTGCCGAGCAATTGCATATCAGCAACAAAACCGTCAGCACCCATAAAAAGAACATTCTGGAGAAAACCGGGGTGCAATCGGTGGTTGAACTGGCCGAGCTGTGGAAAGCCCAACAGTGAGACGCTGGCTCCTGCTGCTGACCTTGCTGTGCAGCACGCTGACACAGGCGGACTTACAACCGGCCAGCAGCGTGATGTTGCCCGCGATGATGCCAGCGCCGCACAGCACGCCCTGGCCCACCTCACCGCTACGCGTGGCGCTACCAGCACAAAACAGCGCGCCCTGGGCGATGCGCATCGGCGATCAAATCTGGGGTATCGACGCAGATTATCTCAGCGCCCTCAGCCAGCTCACCGGGAGCCATTTCGTGCTGGAAAGCTATCCCGACCTCAGCCAGCAACTGGCCGCGCTGACACGTGGCGAAGTGGATCTGGTGCTGAGTACCGAGCATGCTGCGCTGCCGCCCGGTATCGGGCTGAGCGACAGTTGGTACAGCAGTCCGGTGCGTATTTATCGCAACCGGGACAATCAGCGTGCGGTGATGTTCAACAGTCACAATGCACAGCTTACCGTGGCGCAATCCACGCTGGACCAGTTACCGGACAATTTTGTCCGTGCCCACCGCTGGCACAGCCTGCCGGGGGATCTCCAGGCGCTGTATGCGCTGTTCAATCAGCAAAGTGATTATCTGGTGGCCGACGAGGCCAGCGCCGGGTTTCTGCTCAGCCAGTTGCAACAGGGGCAGATTTACCAAATCACCGCCGATCCTGGTGCTGGAGACATTACTTTGCGGGCGATGGCGCGCGATCCGGCGTTGATCCAGTGGCTGAATCAACAGCTGCGCCTGCTGCCTGCCGAATTCAGTAACCGGGTGCGGCAGCGCTGGAGCCCTCCGCTGTTGCGCTATCAGGACACGCAAACCCTGATGCTGTCTCCCGTCGAGCAGCAGTGGCTGGCACAGCATCGGGAAATCCCCTACGCTGCCGAAACTGATAACGCCCCCTGGAGCTACCGTGACGCCAGCGGCAATGCGCGTGGTTTCGCCATCGATTTACTCAATGCCCTCAGCCAGAGCACCGGGCTGCGTTTTACCCCACGCTGGGTCGCTAATCCGCAGCAAGCCGCAACCCTGCTGCAACAGCAACAGGTGATGCTGAGCGTACTGCCCCCGCAGGATGGTGCCACCACGCTGCCGGTGTGGCGCGCCATCTGGGGCATTTATACCCTGACCTCGCATCAGCCGATGAACTGGCAGGGACTACAGGGACAGCGGGTGGGAATACTGCGCGCTGACCTGGCGCAGCGTATGCTGCCCGCTGGCATCACGCCGCAGATTTTTGACGATCGTGCCCAGCTGTGGCAGGCCCTGAACAGCGGCCAGATCGATGCGCTGGTGGATAATGTGCTGTCGGCCCGCTGGCGCATCGCCAGTCACTATGGCGATCGTATCCATCTGGCGTTTGCCGCCAGTGATATTGCCTGGCCGCTGGCCCCGGAGATCAGTGCACAGCAACCGGTGCTGCGCGCGTTACTCGACCGGGCGCTGCAACAAATCCCCCCGGAAACCCTGAGCCAGATGCGCGATAACTGGTCGATGCCACCGCAGCCCGGTACCACCATGACGATGCGCAATGTGCCGCTGCTGGTGCTGATCGCCGCAGGCATCGCCATTCTGGTGCTGCTGATATTGCTGGTACGTCGTTACCTGCAACAGCGGCGTGAACGGCTGCAACGTGAGCAAGCCGAACGCGCCAATGCGGCGAAAAGCCAGTTTCTGGCCACTGCCAGCCATGAGCTGCGCACGCCGATGCAGGCGATCCTCGGCCTGCTGGAGCTGGAACAGGAGCAGCATCCCAGCGCGCGGCTGGAGCTGATGCACAGCAGTGCACGTTCGCTGATGGCGCTGCTGAATGATTTGCAGGATCACGCTCGCATCGAAAGCCACAGCTTCCGGCTGTCGCCCCGCCCCATCGAACTGGCGCACTGGTTGCAGCAGCAACAGCAGTTTTATCATCCCCTGATGCGTGATGCTGGCCCACAGCTGGTGGTGGAAGCGCTAACCCCCCTGCCTGCGGCGGTGCTGCTGGATGGCGACCGCCTGCAACAGGTGGTGAATAATCTGGTGGCGAATGCGCTGAAGTTTACCCGTGCCGGGGATATCCGCCTGACGCTGGCGGTAAACGATGACATCGTGCTGATGGTTGCCGACTGTGGCAGCGGCATTCCGCTGGAAGAACAAGCGCAGCTGTTCGAACCCTGGTATCAGGCTCCCTCCGGCAAAACCCATGCGGTGCAGGGCAGCGGTCTCGGTTTATTTATTTGTCGCGAGATCGTGCAGCGGATGGGCGGCACGCTAACCCTGACTTCCGCACCCGGTGTGGGCACCACTGTTCAGGTGACGTTGCCTCTGCAATTAGCCGATGGCGAGCCAGCAGCAGCCGCCAGCAGCTGGCCGCATTATCCACAGCTTCGCGTGGCCATCGTTGACGACCATCCCACCAATTTACTGGTGATGCAGCAGCAGCTGGCAACGTTTGCCATCCATGCGGAGGTGTTTGATGACGGCCGTGCGCTGCTGCGCGCTGATGCCAGGCAGCCATTTGACGTGCTGTTTATCGACCAGATGATGCCACGCCCCGATGGCTTCACTCTGCTGCGCATCCTGCGCCGCCGCCAGCGTCAGCGTGGCAGCGCAGCATTACGTATTCTTTGTTCCGCTGATGCGCAGCTGGCGAAGCAGCCGCTACAACCTGATGAAGCTTTGCTGATTAAACCCATCACTCTGGCGGCTATCGCCCCCCTGCTGGCGCGTACGGCACATGACCCGTTAAGCCATCTACCAGAGAGCCTGCGCATCCTGGCTCAGCATAACGAAAGCTTTATTCCGCGCATCTGCCAGACGTTACAGCGCACCCTGATGCAGGATCGTGATGCCCTGTTGGCGGCGCACGAGGACCAGAACTGGCCAGAACTGGCGCGGGCTGCCCATCGCATGAAAGGCAGCTGGCTGTTGCTGGGTATCGATGATATCGCCACCCATTGCCAGCAACTGACGGATGCGGCAAAACAGCAACGGCTGGAACCTGAATCGTTCGATTTACTGATATCATTAACCAACAGGTTACTGAAACAACTGGAAAGTTATGGCACACACCCATTCTCACAGCGGGCCTGACGGCAACCGTACGCGACTGGCGGCGGCGTTTGGTATTACCGCCCTTTTTATGCTGGTGGAAGCCATCGGAGGCTGGATCTCCGGCTCGCTGGCACTGCTCGCTGATGCCGGTCATATGCTCACTGATACCGCCGCGCTGCTGATGGCATTGCTGGCTGTGCAATTCTCTGCGCGTAAACCCAATGCCCGTCATACTTTTGGCTTGCTGCGGCTGACAACCCTCGCCGCCTTTGTTAACGCCATCGCCCTGCTGGTGATTACCGTGCTGATCGTCTGGGAGGCGCTGCGGCGCTTTTACCAGCCACAGCCAGTGGCGGGTGGTCTGATGCTGGCGATTGGCGTGGCCGGGCTGCTGGCGAATCTGCTCTCCTTCTGGCTGCTGCATCATGGCAGCGAAGAGAAGAATCTCAACGTACGTGCCGCCGCCCTGCATGTGCTGGGTGATCTGCTGGGTTCGGTGGGGGCGATTGTCGCTGCGCTGATCATCATGTGGACCGGCTGGACGCCGATCGATCCGATTCTGTCATTGCTGGTGTCGCTGCTGGTGGTGCGCAGCGCCTGGTCACTGCTGCGTGAAAGCCTGCATGAGTTACTGGAAGGCGCGCCGGGTAATATCAATGTGGATAAGCTGAAGCGCGATCTGACGCTGAATATCGCGGAAGTGCGCAATGTTCATCATGTGCATCTGTGGCAGGTGGGCGAGAAACCGGTGCTGACGCTGCATGTGCAGGTGATCCCGCCTTACGATCATGATGCGCTATTGCTGCGCATTCATCGTTACCTGCATACGCATTATCAAATCGCTCATGCCACGGTACAGATGGAATACCAGCCCTGTAACGGGCCGGATTGTGAACTGTGCTTTGATGATGGCAACGACCAGCACAATCATCATCATGAGGCGCTGGAAGGCCACGTACATCGTCATTAAGAAGAAAGCGCGCGTGAGCCATGTTCGCGTGCGCTTTGTATCCACAACCGCGAGCCGTTCAGGGCAATCAACGTCAGGATGACGTATTCCAGTGACATGGCATACACTCCCTGGCGGGCAAAGATCATCACGCTTATCACATTAATCACCACCCACAGCAGCCAGTTCTCCACGTATTTGCGCGTCATCAGAATCATCGCCACGATCGACAGCACCATCATGCAGGAATCCCAGAACGGGAAGGCATCCGGCTGCAATTGTGGCATCACCACATGCAGACCCATGCCCTGCATTATGTTCACCGCGATGCGGGTGAGGAAGGCAAACACCGGGTCGATATACAACGTCATCAGGCCGATACCCAGCACACAGGCGGCTCCCCAGCCCAGCGCTTTCGGCAGCGGCAGCCAGCGAATTTTCAACTCGGCTTCCTGGGCAGCATTTTGCCGACTCCACGCATACCAGCCATAGACATTGGCAACAAAGAAAAACAGCTGCAACAGCAGGCTGGCATACAGCTGGATCTGAAAGAAAATCACCGCGAACAGGGTGACGTTAATCAGGCCGAAGAAATAATTGATGATTTTTTCCAGGCTGGCCAGCCAGATGCACAGCAGGCCAGCCACGGTGCCGACCGCTTCGATCCAGGAGAGATCGTAGCCGCCGACACCAAGAGGAATATGAACCAGAATGTTTTGTGTGCTAAAGAAATCCATAACGGGCACCTGTCTGAAAGGTGCGGCGCATCAGGCGTTCCCTTTCACCTTGAGTTTGAGTTCCGCTGCAAAGGATAGCATGCGGTTGAGCGGCAGCAATGCCGCTTCACGCAATCCATCATCCACATGGATTTCGTGCTCGCTGCCACCGTGCGCTAAGCCCTCGGCAATCGCCTGCAAGCCGTTCATCGCCATCCACGGACAATGGGCGCAGCTACGACAGGTGGCCCCTTCTCCGGCGGTGGGGGCTTCGAGCAACTCTTTTTCCGGCACCGCCTGCTGCATTTTGTAGAAGATGCCACGGTCGGTGGCGACAATCATTTGCGGATGCGGCAGGCTTTTCGCCGCCTGAATCAGCTGGCTGGTGGAACCCACCGCATCAGCCAGATCGACAATCGCCTGCGGCGATTCAGGGTGCACCAGCACTGCCGCCTCGGGATACAGGGCCTTCATACGTTGCAGCGCCTGGGTCTTAAATTCGTCATGGACGATACAGGCTCCCTGCCAGCACAACACATCGGCCCCGGTTTTCTGCGTCACGTAACGACCCAGATGGCGGTCCGGTGCCCAGATAATCTTCTCACCGAGGCTGTCGAGATGTTCAATCAGTTCAACTGCGATACTTGAGGTCACCACCCAGTCAGCACGCGCTTTCACCGCTGCCGAGGTATTGGCATACACCACCACGGTACGATCCGGGTGCGCATCGCAAAAACGGTTGAACTCCTCAATCGGGCAGCCCAAATCGAGCGAACATTCCGCCTGTAGCGTGGGCATCAACACGGTTTTTTCCGGGCTGAGGATTTTCGCGGTTTCCCCCATAAAACGCACGCCAGCCACCAGCAACGTCGACGCCGGGTGAGTACTGCCAAAGCGCGCCATCTCCAGCGAATCTGCCACGCAGCCACCGGTGGCTTCCGCCAGCGCCTGAATTTCCGGATCGGTGTAGTAATGGGCCACCATCACCGCATCGCGTTCTTGCAGCAACCGCTTGATTTCGGCGATATAAAAGGCTTTTTCATCCTGGCTGAGACGCGCCGGTTTCGGCGGGAAGGGATAGATCGCGCTTTCTGGATCGAACATCAGGCTCATGACACGGCTCTCGGTTTTCTTAATTTAACAAAACGGCCTTTTATGACCATTAAGACAGCATCATAACCGCCATCTTGTTTTATATGCTAAACAAGATAGCGGATCTGACCGGGAGTGTCGTGCTTTTTTTATGCAGAAAATACGGGCTGTGACCCGCTTAGCTTTTTGGCGTGGCTTCCAGATCCAGCAGGAAGGCTTTGACCGCCAGCCCGCCCGCAAAGCCGGTCAGTTTGCCATTGCTACCGATGACTCGATGGCAGGGTGCCACAATCGACAGCGGGTTTTTACCGTTCGCGGCTCCCACCGCACGTACCGCTTTCGGATTACCAATTTGCTCGGCAATCTGGCGATAGCTACGGGTTTCACCAAACGGGATGGTGATTAACGCCTGCCAGACTTTTTTCTGGAACTCCGTACCGACGGTGTCATACGGCAGATCAAAATGCTGGCGTTCCCCGGCGAAGTATTCGCGAAGCTGGCGTTCGGTTTCACACAGGATCGGATGTTGATCGTCCCGGCTGATGGGCTTCAGCGGGATGCGTTGTGAACCTTCATTTTCCCACAGAATCGCTGACAGTCCCTTATTGCTGGCAATTAACGTGAGTTCTCCGACTGGCGTCGGGATAATTTTTGCATGATACATGGTGCGCCTCCGGCTTGATATCAGGGGAGCATTATCGCACTTTTGACGCGATAAACTGGCTGTTTTCGGTCATGCAGATAAACTGGTTAGCTGTCCGAAAGCAGCCAGTTTTCTCATCAGGGTTGCGCGAGGATGCGGCTTATTTGCTGGAGACGAAGATGTTTGATCCCGACATTGCCTACCAGGCGCTGACTTCACGCGATAGCCGCTTCGACGGCTTGTTTTTTGTCGGCGTGACATCGACCGGTATTTATTGCCGGCCAATTTGCCCGGTCAAAGCGCCAATGCAGAAGAATTGCCTGTTTTTTTCCAGCGCCGAAGCCGCGGAAAAAGCACATTTCCGCCCCTGCCTGCGCTGTCGTCCTGAACTGGCTCCAGGCTTCGCACCGGTTGATAGCCATCATCGCATCGCCGATCGGCTGATTCGGCGTATTGAGGAGGGGCTGCTTGAAGAGCAGGAGACGCTGGCCGAGATTGCCACCGAGTTTGGTTTGAGCGAGCGCCAGCTAAGACGCGTGGTGCAGCAGGAACTGGGCGTTTCTCCGCTCGAACTGCGCCAGACACGCCGCATGCTGCTGGCGAAGCAGCTGTTGACCGAAACCACGCTGCCGGTGACGGAAATTGCCTTCGCCAGCGGTTTCCGCAGCCTGCGCCGCTTTAATGATGTGTTTCAGGCGCGCTATCGCATGACCCCGTCCCGCCTCCGTAAGGAAAGCGCCCCCGCCACCGGCACACAGTTGCAGGAAAGCGCCGAGCTGCGCCTCAGCTATCGTCCCCCCTATGACTGGGACGCGATACTCGATTTTCTGCAACAGCGCGTAATGAAGGAAGTGGAATGGGTGGCGGATGGCGTTTATCACCGCACCGTGGCGCTGGGTGGCTGTCGCGGCTGGGTGCGTGTCAGCCATTATCCTGAGAAACAGGCGCTGAAGGTGCAATTCACTACCAGCCTGACCCCGGTGCTACCCGCCCTGCTGCGCCGTCTGCGCGATTTATTTGATTTGGATGCCCAACCCCAGCGTATCGCCGATCAACTGTCTCAGGACCCTCTGCTGGCCCCGAGCCTGGCAAATTCTCCTGGTCTGCGCGTACCGGGAGCATTTGACGGTTTTGAACTGGGCGTGCGGGCGATTCTCGGCCAGCAGGTCACCGTCAAAGCCGCCACCACCTTAAGCAGCCGGGTGGCGCAGCGTTTTGGCGAGCCGCTGGAGACGCCATGGCCTGAGTTATCCCGTTTGTCCCCCAGTGCTGAATCGCTGGCAACGGCGACGCAGGATGATATCGCCAGTCTTGGCATCGTCAGCGCACGAGCCCAGGCGATCATGGCGCTGGCGCAGGCTTGTGCCTCAGGCGCGTTACGCTTTAATGGCGCGGTACATCCCGATGTGGTGGTACAACAGCTGCTGGCACTGAAAGGCGTCGGGCCGTGGACTGCCAGCTATATTGCGATGCGTGCCCTGCGCTGGCCGGATGCGTTTCCCAAAGAAGATATCGCCATTCGTAATAATCTCGGCGGCGTCAGTGCGAAGGAAGCAGAGCTGTTATCTCAGGTGTGGCGACCGTGGCGTAGCTATGCGGTGTTGCATATCTGGCGTAGCGGCGGGATTAATCGCACAATGCCTGCCAGTTAAGAAGTCGTATCAGCTCGCGTGATTGGCATTGATACGTAGCGGCGCGATTTATCGCGCAGGTTTTATGATGTGGCACGTCGGCTGAAAACAGCGCGATAAATCGCGCCGCTACAACGCCGAAAAGCAAAAAGGCGCCTTTAGGGCGCCTTTCTACATTGGTGGGTCGTGCAGGATATGCCTCGGCCCATCCGGGGCCTCGCCCTGCGGGTGATGCTGACGCATCAGCCTGAATCGCTCCCGGCGATTCAGTCGAACCTGCTGCAGGTTCTCATCCTGCACTTTGCGCGCATAGCAAAAAGGCGCCTTTAGGGCGCCTTTCTACATTGGTGGGTCGTGCAGGATTCGAACCTGCGACCAATTGATTAAAAGTCAACTGCTCTACCAACTGAGCTAACGACCCGCTCGATGAGGGCTTACAACCAGAACTACCAGATGGTGGGTCGTGCAGGATTCGAACCTGCGACCAATTGATTAAAAGTCAACTGCTCTACCAACTGAGCTAACGACCCATCGTGGTTGTGAAGCGAACTGAAGAAAACACTGAACCGGCTGGGGTTGAGATGGTGGGTCGTGCAGGATTCGAACCTGCGACCAATTGATTAAAAGTCAACTGCTCTACCAACTGAGCTAACGACCCATCTTCAGCGCTGCCGATACTTGTTAAGATATGTCCCGGCAACGGCGGCATATATTACTGATTTAGCGGGGTAGCGCAACCCTTATTTTCCACCAACTGACTCAATTGCTTACCTTTCATGCGGCAAGACCAGAAATCACACGAAATCCGGTCTGTGCTGCACAAATTACAACCCGGCGAGACGCTTCTGAGCCAGTTTGGCAGATTCGCTGTTTGGGAATTGTTTGATCACTTGCTGGTAGACCGCTTTGGCTTTCGCCGTATCGTTCTTCTCCTGCATGATCACCCCAACCTTAAACAACGCTTCTGCAGCCTTAGGCGATTTCGGGTAGTTTTTTACCACAGTGGCAAAATAATAGGCCGCATCGTCCTTTTTGCCCTTGTTGTAAAACAACTGACCCAGCCAGTAATTCGCATTCGGCTGATAGGTAGAATCAGGATAACGCTTCACCCATGCCTGCAGCGCAGTAATGGCCTGATCATACTGCTTCTTCTCCAGAATCAGCGCCACGGCAGCGTTGTAGTCGCTGTTGGCATCACCGCTTTGCGTCGGTGCTGCGGCTGGGGCTGCAGCTGCACTGCTGCCCGCATCAGCGGCTGCTGCTCCAGCACCAGCACCGGCGGCGGCTGCCGTCGCATCACCACCGCCACCGCTGGCCTGGGCACCGTTATTACCGCTGCTCAAACTGTCGATCTGCTGGTAGATCTGCTTCTGGCGCTCAATCACCTGATTAAGCTGATAGGTATTCTGCTGAATTTGCCCGCGCAGCGAATCGATATCGCTTTGGTTATCACTCATCTGCTGCTGCAACTGCTGCATTAGCTGAGCCTGGGCATTGGAGATACGTTCAAGAGTGGTGACACGGTCTTCGACCGAGCCTGAGCCAACGCTACTGATTGACGCCTGGGCAGTAGCGGCCCAGGGGGCCGCTACACCAACCAGTAACGACAGACTCAAGAGATGAAGTCTGAAGTTACTCATCATGTGCTTATCTTAGTAAACCAGAACGGCACGACGGTTTTTAGCGTAAGCCGCTTCGTCGTGACCCAGAACTGCCGGCTTCTCTTTACCGTAAGAAACGATAGACATCTGATCAGCTGACACGCCTTTACCCTGCAGGTACATTTTAACTGCGGTAGCACGACGCTCGCCCAGGGCGATGTTGTATTCCGGCGTACCGCGCTCATCCGCGTGACCTTCGATGGTCACTTTGTATGACGGGTTGCTACGCAGGAAAGCAGCGTGCTGATCCAGCATCTGAGCGTACTCAGACTGCACGTCATACTTGTCCAGACCGAAGTAAACGATGTTGTTCTGCTGCAGCTGCTGCATTTGCAGACGCGCTTGCTCGTCAGAAGACATGTTGCCGCTGTTCATGCCAGAACCGTTAGCGCCATCAGCACCCATACCAGTCTGGTCATTGTTGTTGTTTTTGTGAGAGCTACATGCAGCCACTGCGATAACCGGCAGAGCCAGCATCAAACCCTTCAGCACTTTGTTCAGTTGCATTTCTTTATCCTATTATATTGTTTGCCATACATATTTATCCCCCACCTCAGCAGGGGATAGATGCATCACAGATACGGCGACCAGGCAGGTGATTTTACCTGTCCATCAGTTGCCGGAAGACGCGCTTTGAAACGCCCATCGGTTGAAACCAACTGCAACACGGAACCCATCCCCTGAGTAGAGCTATAGATTACCATCGTGCCGTTAGGAGCCAGACTTGGCGTCTCATCCAGGAACGTGTCCGTTAACGTTTGAACGGCTCCCGTTTCCAGATCCTGTTTGGCGACGTGCTGAGCGCCACCGGCGCTGCTAATCATCACCATCGTTTTACCGTCGGCTGACACATCCGCATCCTGGTTCTGTGAACCTTCCCAGGTAATACGCTGTGCCGCACCGCCGTTAATGCCAATTTTGTAAATCTGAGGTGCACCCGCCTGGTCTGAGGTATAGGCCAGAGTCTGGCTATCCGGGAACCAGGTCGGCTCAGTGCTGTTGTAACGGCCATCCGTGATCTGACGAATCTGACCTGATGCCAGGTCCATCACATACAGGTTCAGGCTACCGGTTTTCGACAGAGCGAAAGCCAGTTTAGAACCATCCGGCGAGAAGGCCGGTGCGCCGTTATGACGTGGGAACGAGGCAACCTGACGAATAGCACCGTTGGCCAGCGTCTGGATAACCAGCGCCGATTTGCCACTTTCAAAGGTTACGTAAGCCAGTTTGCTGCCGTCTGGTGACCAGGTCGGCGACATCAGCGGCTCTGGTGAACGGTGAACCACAAACTGGTTGTAGCCATCGTAATCCGATACGCGCAGCTCATACGGGAACTGACCGCCGTTGGTCTGCACCACATAGGCGATACGTGTACGGAAGGCACCTTTGATACCGGTCAGCTTCTCAAACACTTCGTCACTGGCGGTGTGTGCGGCATAGCGCAACCACTGCTTCGTCACTTTGTAAGAGTTCTGTGCCAGCACCGTACCAGGCGCACCACCGGTATCAACCAGCTGATAGGCGATCTGGTAGCTGCCATCCGGGTTCGGGGTAACCTGACCCACCACCACGGCATCAATACCCAGTGCGCTCCACGCGGCAGGCTGAACCTGCTGCGCGCTGGTCGGCTGCTGCGGCAGACGCGAGCGATCCAGCGGATTGAATTTACCGCTGTTGCGCAAGTCTGCTGCGACGATGCCACCAATATCTTCTGGTGCAGCGCCCGGACCGGCCCACTGGAAAGGAACCACACCAATAGGACGCGCAGTATTCACGCCCTGCGTAATTTCAATGCGTACTTCCGCGTGCAGCATCGCCGCCCACAGCAGTACAAAAAAACCTAAGGTTACACGAAGTGCCTGCTTCATCTTTTCTCCCTTATCTGAACCTCAGTTCACGATAATTCGCACTGTTCCTGAAAAAAACGGGTACTCATAGATTACGGCAAGCTAACCTTAGTTCAACCTGCCGTTTGTTACTGCATTACTGTGGTTTGAAATCCATTGGTGCGTTTTTGAACACTTCATACACCGCCTGTGAAGGTGGCTTCGGTATACGTGCCTGTTTGGCTGCTGAGACCGCCGCCTGGCACAATGCCGGATCGCCGCCCTCCGCTTTCACATCAATCAGCAGACCATCCGGAGCCAGCTTGATGCGCAGGTTACACTCTTTTCCTTTGTATGAATCGGCATCATAGAAACGGCTCTGAATCGCCGCAACCACCTGGCCCATATAGGAGTTAATTTCGGCTCCCGAGGCTCCGGCTTTCTTCTGATTACCTTGTCCCGCCGCGCCACCACCGGAAGCGGCAGCGTTACCACTTTTCGGTGCATTCTTACCGGATGAGAGGCCACCCAGCAGATCGTCAACGGCGTTTTCATTCTTCGCGGCTTCGGCTGCGGCTTTCTTCTTCGCATCCGCTGCGGCTTTGGCTTTCGCTGCGGCATCCGCTTTGGCTTTGGCCGCTGCCTCGGCTTTTGCTTCTGCAGCCGCTTTCTCTTTCGCTGCTTCGGCGGCAGCAGCTTTCGCTTCCTGCGCAGCTTTCGCCTTCGCATCTGCCGCTGCCTGCGCTTTGGCTTCCGCATCCGCTTTGGCCTTCGCCTGGGCGGCCGCTTTTGCTTCCTGAGCAGCTTTTTCTTTCGCTGCCTCGGCGGCTGCCGCTTTCGCTTCCTGTTCAGCCTGTTTCTTCGCTTCGGCCGCAGCCTGTTTCGCCTGTTCTTCCGCCTTCTGCTTAGCATCCGCTGCGGCTTTCGCCTGGGCATCCGCCTCCGCTTTGGCATCGGCTTTGGCTTTGGCTGCCGCGGCTTCCGCTGCTTTCTGTTCTTCCTGCGCCTGCTTCGCCGCCGCTTCAGCCGCTTTTTGCTGTTCAGCCTGCTGCTTCGCCTGCTCTTTGGCATCCTGTTGCGCCTGCAGACGTTCTTTTTCCAGCTCTTTCAGACGCTGTTGTTCGGCGGCCTGCTTCTGCTGCAACTCTTCGGCCTGCTGCTGCGACTGCTTCTGACGCTGCTGCTCGGCACGCTGGCTATCGCTCTGCTGATTCTGCTGACGGTTGTACTGATCGACCACGGCACCCGGGTCCACCATCACTGCGTCGATATCGCTACCGCCACCACCACCGCTGGATTCAACTTTTTCGTTAAACGAGCTCCAGACCAGCAAGGCGATCAACACGATGTGCAGAATCACCGATATGATTATCGCGCGCTTTAACTTCTCGTTTTGCTCGGTTGCCTTCGACACTCTCGGTTCCCAAAAACGGTTCGCTTTAAATCGGCTGCGTCATCAAACCGACAGATTTCACGCCAGCCTGATGCAGCAGGTTAAGCGCCTTGATGATTTCGTCGTAAGGCACGTCTTTTGCGCCACCGATCAGGAAGACCGTCTTCGGATTGGCTTCCAGTCGGCGCTGTGCTTCGCTCACCACCTGCTCAGGCGGGAGCTGATTCATACGATCGTGATCCACCACCAGGCTGTACTGCCCTACCCCCGCAACTTCAACAATCACCGGCGGATTATCATCGCTGGAGACCGTCTTCGAGTCGGTTGCATCCGGCAGATCCACTTCCACGCTTTGGGTAATGATCGGCGCGGTTGCCATAAAGATCAGCAACAGCACCAGCAGCACGTCCAGCAGCGGAACGATGTTGATTTCAGACTTAAGATCGCGGCGTCCGCGACCACGGGTTCTGGCCATCGTTTACCTCGACTTACTTCGTGTTGTCGGTGGAGAAAGCCTGACGATGCAGGATAGCCGTGAACTCTTCCATAAAGTTGTCGTAGCCCTGCTCCAGCTTATTGACGCGCTGGTTCAGACGGTTGTACGCCATCACCGCTGGAATCGCGGCAAACAGACCGATCGCCGTGGCGATCAGCGCTTCGGCGATACCCGGCGCGACCATTTGCAACGTGGCCTGCTTCACGGCACCCAGGGCGATAAAGGCGTGCATGATCCCCCACACCGTACCAAACAGACCGATATACGGGCTGATGGAACCGACGGTGCCAAGGAAAGGAATATGGTTTTCCAGTGCTTCCAGTTCACGGTTCATCGAAATACGCATCGCACGGCTGGCACCCTCGACCACCGCTTCTGGCGCATGGCTGTTGGCACGGTGCAGACGGGCAAATTCTTTAAACCCGGAATAGAAAATCTGCTCAGAACCGTTCAGCTCGTCACGACGCCCCTGGCTCTCCTGATAAAGACGAGACAGTTCGATACCTGACCAGAATTTATCTTCAAACGCTTCGGCTTCACGCCCGGCAGCATTCAGAATGCGGGTGCGCTGGATAATGATTGCCCATGAGGCAATGGAAAAGCCGATCAAAATCAACATGATAAGTTTGACCAGAAGGCTCGCCTTCAGGAACAAATCAAGAATATTCATGTCAGTCACTGCTTGAACTCCGCGACAATAGACTTGGGAAGCGCAATCGGCTTCATTAGATGTGGGTTGATGCAGGCAATCAGGACTTCTGCCTCATTGAGCACTTTGCCTTCTGCATTCACGATACGCTGAGAGAACGTCATGGTGGCTCGCGTCATTGAACTTACCTCACTCTGGATCTCCAGAAGGTCATCAAGACGTGCTGCCGCAAGATAGTCCACCGTCATACGCCGCACCACAAAACAGATCTGCTGTTCCAGCAGGGTCTGTTGATTGAAATGGTGCTGGCGCAACATTTCGGTACGTGCTCGTTCATAGAAAGCGATATAGCTGGCGTGATAAACCACACCACCGGCGTCGGTATCTTCGTAATAGACCCGAACCGGCCAGCGAAACAGCGTTGTACTCACTCTACATCCCGGTATCATTTTAAACGTTGCTACTATACGCAAGTGAGATCGGCTTGGGAATGGCCCGCTGACGCCCCGAGAAAATAATTATCAGACGGTAACAACCGGAAGGATTTTCGGCAGATTTCTTGACCAGACGCTGACAAATACTCACATCAGCGCCTGAAATTGCAGCAATAAATGGATTGAATTTGTCCTGATCGGGGACTTAACGATAAAACCAGAAAATCCCCGCCAGCAGGATAATCATCGCCGGTAATGGCGTGAAGAACGCCTGCCAGCGTAACCGACGTGGACGGAACCCCGTGCCGTGAATCACGCCGGTACACACCGCCCAAATCAGTACCGCACCATGCCAGACCGAAAGTGCGCTGGTTTTTGCCGCAAAGCGCGACGGATCCCAGAACACACAACCCGCCAGCCATAAGGCCAGTAACAGTGAAAAGGCCCGTAACGGGCCTTTATCCATCAGACGATACAGGGTCTGAAACAATTGGCGCATCAGGCTTTATCGCCTTTCGCTGCGCTCTCTTCAGCACGCTCCAGCGCCAGTGCCGCGATCACACCGAACGAACAGGCCAGCAGGGTGCCAAGAATCCAGGCAAAATACCACATGTTCTAGCTCCTTAATCAGTACAGGGAGTGCGTATTGCTCTCAACGTGTTCTTTGGTGATGCGACCAAACATTTTCCAGTAACACCAGGTGGTGTACAGCAGAATGAGTGGGACAAAAATGATGGCGGCAAAGGTCATAATCTTCAGCGTCAGCATACTTGATGTCGCATCCCACATGGTCAGGCTGGTACCCGGCACGGTGCTTGATGGCATGATGAACGGGAACATCGCAATGCCCACGGTCATGATCACACCTGCCAGCGTCAGTGAAGAGAAGATAAATGCCCAGGCCCCTTTCTCCATGCGTGAGCACAGAGTAGTCAGCAGCGGCATGACCACACCCAATATCGGGAAGATCCACAGAATCGGGGTCTGCTCAAAGTTCACCAGCCAGGCACCGGCTTCACGCACCACATCTTTACCCAGCGGGTTAGACGCAGCATGGTGATCGATAACGCTTTTCACCACGTAACCGTCGATACCGTATTTCACCCACACCCCGGCCAGAATGAAGCACACCATCATCACTAACGCAGTAATCTGCGCGAGAGAACGTGCGCGGACATGCAGTTCACCGGTGGTACGCATTTGCAGATAGGTTGCGCCCTGGGTCAGGAACATCGCCACGCTGATCACACCCGCCAGCAGTCCAAACGGATTCAGCAGCTGGAAGAAGTTGCCGGTGTAGAACAGACGCAGATACTCGTCAGCGTGGAACGGCACACCCTGCAACAGGTTGCCAAACGCTACGCCAATCACCAGCGGCGGGACAAAGCTGCCGATGAAAATGCCCCAGTCCCACATACCACGCCAGCGCACATCTTCAATCTTGGAGCGGTAATCAAAACCCACCGGACGGAAGAACAAAGAGGCCAGTACCAGAATCATCGCCACATAGAAGCCGGAAAACGCGGCGGCGTAGACCATCGGCCAGGCAGCAAACAGCGCGCCACCCGCGGTGATCAGCCACACCTGGTTACCGTCCCAGTGCGGGGCGATGGTGTTAATCATGACACGGCGTTCCGTATCGGAGCGGCCCATAATACGGACCAGCATCCCCACACCCATGTCGAAGCCTTCGGTGACGGCAAACCCAACCAGCAGAATGCCGATCAATAGCCACCAGACAAATCGCAATACTTCATAGTCAAACATGGTAGCTCTCCTTATCCACGCGCCGGTTGGGCTGATGCCGCAATCTGCTCATGGTGATAGCGGCCGGTTTTCAGGCTGCTTGGACCAAGGCGGGCAAATTTGAACATCAAATACATTTCCGCCACCAGGAACAGGGTGTACAGACCGCAAATCAGAATCATTGAGAACAGGACGTCGCCGACGGTCAGTGATGAGTTCGCGACCGCCGTTGGCAACACCTCACCCACTGCCCACGGTTGACGGCCATACTCCGCGACAAACCAACCCGATTCGATGGCAATCCACGGCAGCGGAATGCCGTACAACGCAGCTTTAAGCAGCCAGCGGCACTTGCCGATACGATTGCGAATCACGCTCCAGAACGACAGTGCAATCACCGCCAGCAGCAGGATTCCACACAACACCATGATACGGAAGGCAAAGTAAAGCGGTGCTACACGCGGGATTGAATCCGCTGTCGCTTTCTGGATCTGCGCTTCGGTGGCGTTCGCCACATCTGGTGTATAACGTTTCAGCAGCAGACCATAACCAAGATCCTGTTTGCTCTGTTCAAACGCTTTACGCACCGCCGGATCCTGGCTGCCACCGCGTAACTCGTTCAGCAGCGCATAGGCTTTCATACCGTTACGGATACGAACTTCATGCTGGGCCAGCAGTTCTTTCAGACCCGTGACCGGGGTATCGACAGAGCGGGTAGCAATCAATCCAAGCAGATAAGGTATCTGGATTGCGTATCTGTTTTGCTGCGCGTCCTGATCCGGCAGGCCAAACAGCGTAAACGACGCCGGAGCCGGTTGGGTTTCCCATTCGGCTTCGATAGCCGCCAGCTTGGTTTTCTGCACATCGCCCATTTCGTAGCCAGATTCGTCACCCAGCACGATCACCGACAGCACCGCTGCCATACCGAAGCTGGCTGCAATCGCGAAAGAACGCTTAGCAAAGGCGATGTCACGGCCTTTCAGCAAATACCAGGCGCTGATGCCGAGAATGAACATCGCACCGGCTGTATAGCCCGCTGCTACGGTGTGCACGAATTTCACCTGCGCCACCGGGTTCAGTACCAGCTCGGAGAAGCTCACCATCTCCATACGCATGGTTTCAAAATTGAACTCAGAGGCAATCGGATTTTGCATCCAGCCGTTCGCCACCAGGATCCACAGTGCTGACATGTTTGAACCGAGTGCCACCAGCCAGGTCACCGCGAGGTGTTGTACCTTACCGAGACGATCCCAGCCGAAGAAGAACAGGCCAACAAAGGTGGATTCGAGGAAGAACGCCATCAGGCCTTCAATGGCCAGCGGCGCACCGAAGATATCGCCGACGTAGTGTGAGTAATAGGACCAGTTAGTCCCGAACTGAAATTCCATGGTCAGACCGGTTGCTACACCGAGTGCGAAGTTGATGCCAAACAACTTGCCCCAGAACTTGGTCATATCTTTGTAAATCTGTTTTCCCGTCAGGACGTATACGGTCTCCATGATCGCCAGCAAAAACGCCATACCCAGCGTTAATGGCACGAACAGGAAGTGATACATCGCCGTCAGGGCAAACTGCAAACGCGACAGCTCGACAATATCTAACATGATGACTCCTTGCTCCTCGCATGAACTCTCCCTGCGGGCGACAACGGCAAACAACAGACATTGACGTGCAGAAGAAGAGTCAGGAACGACTGATTATTGATTCCAGTTTTGTTACCGACAGAACAGAGAAATCTGCTGCCCGAAGTGAGCGAGTAACAGTGACGAAAATTCCCTGAAAACGTATCGCAACAATCCGTTTCGGACAGGAGTGAGAGAGGAGGCGACAGAATTGATATAACAACGCCTGGCACAAACTCCTGAAAATGCGTGAAAAAGATTGAATTGATGTAGCGCAATTTATACCGGTTAAGTTGCGCTTTGCCAGTGGTAAAGTTTGTTATAACTCCGCATTTGTTGATCTGGATTAACGCATAAAATTTCCAGATATGTATTGTGGAGCTTATTGTTAATTAGATGTCATGAGATGATGACGTAATTAAGAAAATAATTACCTTTGCCATAATTTTTTAACGAAGCGGCTGGCAAGACTTTCTTAATTTTCAATCAGACACCATCGAATTTGCCCTTCTTTACCCTCTGACAAAATAATCATAGCTGCCAATTTTGACCTCGTCGGACTTTTCCCACTTTTTGCGCGTGTAAAGGCAGCAAAAACTGCCCCTGCCCCGGCAACCTGGCCGACAGTAGCCCCAGCGGTAAGGAATTGTTAGTGATTGCCCTAACCCTTATTGATTAAAATTTTCTTTTATTTTTAACAGGATACGACAAGCATCACAATCCGGTCCTTAACACCTCAACTTTGCCAATGTTTTGAGTAAAGTGAAAACCGCATAGGGTGTGCTGAAAGGATGATGAGGGTTTAAGGATGAGTAAACGGAGTGAGATTTTTGAGGGTGCAGATGCGGCGCACACCAATTACGGGTTGGTTTACACGGAAGTGCTGGGTTGGGTGGACCTCGGTCATGCCCAGGGAGAGGACATCCGAAAACTGATGAATAGAAGCGATGGGTGTGGCTCGCTACGACATTACGTATTCCCAGTCGATGGTTGATCCCTGGAAAACCCTTCGGATGGGCAAATTTATTAAATGGCGTATCCGCACAGGCCGCCCTTATCAGGAGCGTCAGAGTATTGCGCTGGCAATGATGATGACGTTAGCCAGGCGTTTTGAAGCTATGCAAAATACATTCCCCATCAATCTGGTAACCGATAGTGGATTCAGTGGCGAAGATCTCTGCTCAGACCTGCTGGGTTTTTACCGCGTCATGTCGATTCGCAATCCATTCCCATTATTGCGCCCGTCAGCAAAGAGGAGGCACTCAAACGTTGGGATTATTATGGCAAAATCGGTTCCTGGAAAAATGAGACTTTTCAGCCGCTGTTGTTCCCTGACCCGGAGCGATTTCCCAGAGCTCAACCTCACTTAGGCCAGCTTCCCGGTTTTATGCAAACCATCCGCCCCTACAATGACTGGAAGTCTGGCAATGTAGGCATAGCAACCGCTGATGGTACTTATATGCAGGGTGGGAATCAGACGGATATGACGGAATGAAAAGGCCTTTTAAAATCGCAACCAGCATCATCGCCATTCTGGTGGTCGTTCTTACAGGTGTGATTGCTTATTACTGGCCGATAATAGAACCAGGATTTGACGGTAGTGCACATTACACCGAACAGGAAACAAGGCTGTATGAACATTTTACCCCTGACATCCTGAAAAAAATGCCACGTATATCTGATCGCTATGAATTCGCCTTTTACAATGTCTCGGGCCCGGAATCACAGGGCTATACCGTCACATTTCACGATACTACGGATACCAGCAAGATTAGCGCATACCTGGCGTCTCTTGGCTACAGTAAACACAACGATTGCGTAGTGAGTGGCGATTGCTGGAGAGGTAAAAATCCGGAGGTCACAGTGACAGTTGGCACGATCGCACAAAATAAGGATGTATTGGTGTCCGTCGTTTATACACACCAATACTAACTAACAACCACGTCTTTAAATCTACTCGCAGTCTACAGAAGCAACAAAAAAGCCGCTCCCCTCAAAGGACAGCGGCTCAATACGTGCAACAACTAAAACTTATTTAGCTGGCAGTACTTCTTTCACGGCGTCGCCGATATCAGCCAGGCTGCGCACGGTTTTCACACCGGCCGCTTCCAGCGCAGCAAATTTCTCATCTGCTGTGCCTTTACCACCGGCGATGATCGCGCCTGCGTGACCCATACGCTTACCTTTCGGCGCAGTCACACCCGCGATGTAACCCACAACCGGCTTGGTCACATGCTCTTTGATGTAAGCAGCCGCTTCTTCTTCAGCGCTACCGCCGATCTCACCGATCATCACGATCGCTTCGGTCTGCGGGTCTTCCTGGAACATTTTCAGGATGTCGATGAAGTTAGAACCTGGGATCGGGTCACCGCCGATACCGACGCAGGTTGACTGGCCGTAGCCGATGTCAGTGGTCTGCTTAACTGCTTCATAAGTCAGGGTGCCTGAACGTGACACGATACCGACGCGGCCTGGCAGGTGAATGTGGCCCGGCATAATCCCGATCTTACATTCGCCTGGGGTGATCACACCCGGACAGTTCGGGCCGATCATCCGCACGCCAGCTTCATCCAGCTTCACTTTCACGGTCAGCATATCCAGCGTCGGGATACCTTCAGTGATGGTGATGATCAGTTTGATACCCGCGTCGATAGCTTCCAGGATACCGTCTTTGCAGAACGGAGCCGGAACGTAGATCACGGTGGCGGTTGCACCCGTGGCTTCTACCGCTTCACGCACGGTGTTAAACACCGGCAGACCGAGATGGGTGGTGCCGCCTTTACCTGGGGTCACACCGCCAACCAGCTGCGTACCATAGGCCAGTGCCTGCTCAGAGTGGAAAGTCCCCTGGCCACCGGTGAAACCCTGGCAAATGACTTTGGTGTTTTTGTCGATCAAAATGGACATTATTTACCCTCCGCAGCAGCAACAACACGCTGTGCCGCGTCTGTCAGGCTGGTTGCTGCAATGATGTTCAGACCGCTGTCCGCCAGTTTCTTAGCGCCCAGCTCGGCGTTGTTACCTTCCAGACGTACCACTACCGGTACGTTCACACCCACTTCCGCTACTGCACCGATGATGCCGTCTGCGATCAGGTCGCAACGCACGATGCCGCCGAAAATGTTAACGAATACAGCTTTAACTGCATCGTCAGACAGGATGATTTTGAAGGCTTCGGTTACGCGCTCTTTGGTTGCGCCGCCGCCGACATCAAGGAAGTTAGCAGGCTGGCCACCGTGGTGTTTCACGATGTCCATGGTACCCATCGCCAGACCCGCACCGTTGACCATACAGCCAATGTTGCCTTCCAGCGCGACATAGTTCAGTTCCCACTGCGTCGCATGCGCTTCACGCGGATCTTCCTGGCTTGGGTCACGCATTTCACGCAGTTCCGGCTGACGGAACAGGGCGTTGCCATCGGCACCCAGTTTGCCATCGAGGCACACCAGATCGCCCTGCTTGGTCACCACCAGCGGGTTGATCTCAACCAGCGCCAGGTCACGTTCCAGGAACATGGTCGCCAGACCCATGAAGATTTTGGTGAACTGGCTGACTTGTTTACCTGTCAGGCCCAGTTTGAATGCCAGCTCGCGGCCCTGATACGGCTGCGGACCGGCTAACGGATCCAGCGCCATTTTGTGGATCAGATGCGGGGTTTCTTCCGCGACTTTCTCAATCTCCACACCGCCTTCGGTAGAGGCCATAAAGACCACACGGCGGCTGGCACGGTCAACAACCGCACCCAGATAGAGTTCCTGATCGATGTCAGTCGCTGCTTCAACCAGAATCTGGTTTACCGGCTGACCTTCGGCGTCTGTTTGATAGGTTACCAGGCGTTTACCCAGCCAGTGTTCAGCAAAGGCACGGATCTCTTCTTTGCTCTTCACCACTTTCACACCGCCCGCTTTACCGCGGCCACCGGCATGAACCTGACATTTCACTACCCACGGGCCTGCGCCAATTTTTGATGCGGCTTCTTCTGCTTCACGTGGTGTAGTACAGGCGTAGCCAGTCGGTGCCGGCATACCATACCGTGCAAACAGCTGTTTAGCCTGGTATTCGTGTAAGTTCATGATGTTCTATCCATTTAGGTCTAGTAAAGACTAATGAGTTTTGGACGCGCCCTGAACCTGGCGCGCCCTATGAAAATCAGACATCCAGCAGCAGACGCGCCGGATCTTCCAGCATCTCTTTCACCGCCACCAGATAACCGACAGACTCGCGGCCATCAATCAGACGGTGATCATAAGAGAGCGCCAGATACATCATCGGCAGCACCACAACCTGACCATTCACCGCCATCGGACGATCTTTGATGGCGTGCATGCCCAGAATCGCGCTCTGCGGTGGGTTGATGATCGGGGTGGACATCAGCGAACCGAAGACACCGCCGTTAGTGATGGTGAAGTTACCGCCAGTCAGTTCGTCAACGGTCAGTTTGCCGTCACGGCCTTTCACCGCCAGTTCTTTAATTTTCTTCTCGATGTCAGCCATGCTCAGCGCATCAACATCTCTCAGCACCGGCGTCACCAGACCACGCGGGGTGGATACCGCGATGCTGACGTCGAAATAGTTGTGGTACACCACGTCTTCACCGTCGATGGAAGCATTCACTTCCGGGTAGCGTTTCAGCGCTTCAACCACGGCTTTGATATAGAAAGACATAAAGCCCAGACGCACGCCATGACGCTTCTCGAAGGCATCGCCGTACTGCTTACGCAGATCCATGATCGGCTTCATGTTGATTTCATTGAAGGTGGTCAGCATGGCGGTGCTGTTTTTCGCTTCCAGCAGACGCTCAGCAACACGCTTACGCAGACGCGTCATTGGCACACGCTTCTCGCTACGGTTGGCAATCGCGGTCTGCGGTGCAGCTGCAGGTTGTGCTGCAGCCGGTGCCGCTTTGGCTTCCGGTTTCTTCGCCAGATGTTTTTCGACATCTTCACGCGTGATACGACCGCCAACGCCGCTGCCTTTAATCTGGCTGGCATCGAGGTCATGCTCAGCGATCAGGCGACGGATCGCCGGGCTGAGTGCGTCATTGCTCTCTTCTTCCAGAGAAGCCGTCTGACGCTGTGCAGGCGTTGATTCCTTGCTATCCACTTTCGCGGTGGTCTCTTTCCCGCTGCTGTTGCCTTCTTTCAGACGGCCCAGGATCTGGCGAGAAATTACGGTTGAACCTTCATCTTCCAGCACCGCATCCAGTACGCCGTCGGCCGATGCCGGCACTTCCAGCACTACTTTGTCGGTTTCGATCTCGACAATTACTTCATCGCGACTGACCGCGTCGCCGGGTTTTTTATGCCAGGTTGCTACCGTTGCGTCCGCTACGGATTCAGGCAAATCGGGAACGAGAATATCTACGCTACTCATTATCTTTCCTTTTTATTAACCAAGGTTCAGCGCGTCATTAACCAGGTCTTGCTGCTGTTTTTGATGTACGGACATGTAGCCCACGGCCGGTGAAGCAGAAGCCGGGCGGCCTGCATAGCTCAGTGAAGCACCAAACGGAACCACTTCGCGGAAATGATGCTGACTGCAGTACCATGCACCCTGATTCAGTGGTTCTTCCTGACACCAGACAAAATCCTGGACATGAGAATAGGGTTTCAGTGCTTCCTGTACCGCTTTATGCGGAAACGGATACAGCTGCTCAATACGAATAATCGCGACGTCGTTCTTCTCGCTCTTGCGGCGCTGTTCCAGCAGGTCGTAGTAAACCTTACCAGCACACATCACCACGCGTTTCACCTGTTTCGCATCGAGATCGTCGACTTCACCGATGGCGGGCTGGAAGCTGCCGTTCGCCAGTTCATCGAGAGTCGAGATCGCCAGCGGATGACGCAGCAGCGATTTCGGTGACATCACGATCAGAGGACGGCGCATACCGCGCAGCGCCTGACGACGCAGCATATGGTAAACCTGTGCTGGCGTAGAAGGCACGCACACCTGCATATTCTGCTCGGCGCAGAGTTGCAGATAGCGCTCCAGACGCGCAGAGGAGTGCTCCGGACCCTGACCTTCATAACCATGCGGCAGCAGCATCACCAGGCCACACATACGGCCCCATTTCTGCTCGCCGGAACTGATGAACTGGTCGATAACCACCTGCGCACCATTGGCAAAGTCACCAAACTGCGCTTCCCAGATGGTCAGCACACGCGGTTCTGCGGTGGCATAACCGTATTCGAACGCCAGCACCGCTTCTTCCGACAGCACCGAGTCCCAGACCTTAAACTGTCCCTGACCATGATGGATATGGTGCAGCGGCGTATAGGTGGAACCGTTCGCCTGGTTGTGTACCACCGCATGACGATGGAAGAAAGTGCCACGGCCCGAGTCTTCACCTGACAGACGCACCGGGATGCCTTCATCAACCAGCGTGGCATAAGCCAGGTTTTCCGCGCCGCCCCAGTCAAAGGCTTTATTACCTTCGGCCATCTCTTTACGGTCGTTATAAATCTTGGCAACACGGCCCTGGACTTCAACCGCTTCCGGCACCTGGCTGATACGGCGCGCCAGCTCTTGCAAACGTTTCATCTCAACGGTCGCCGGGTAGCTTTCATCCCAGTCGTGATTCAGGTACGGCGACCAGGTGAAGGAGTGCAGGCTCATCGGACGCCATTCCGGCACCACGCATTCACCGGCATCCAGCGCATCGCGATACACATTGACCATTTCGGTAGCATCTTCCAGTTTGGCGATGCCATCTGCTTCCAGGCGGTCAGCGTAGATTTTACGCGGCGTCGGATGCTTTTTGATTTTCTGGTACATCAACGGCTGGGTTGCACTTGGCTCGTCGGCTTCGTTGTGGCCATGACGGCGATAGCACACCAGGTCGATAAACACATCACGTTTGAAGGTGTTGCGATAGTCGAGCGCCAGACGGGTGACAAAGGCAACGGCTTCCGGATCGTCCGCGTTAACGTGGAAAATCGGTGCCAGCACCATTTTACCGATGTCAGTACAATATGGCGTTGAACGTGCATCCTGCGGGTTTGAGGTGGTGAAGCCCACCTGGTTGTTGATCACGATGCGAACCGTACCGCCCACTTCGTAACCACGCGCCTGCGACATGTTCAGGGTTTCCTGCACCACGCCCTGCCCGGTCACCGCAGCATCACCGTGAATGGTGATTGGCAGCACTTTATTGCTGCTCGGCTCGGCCAGACGATCCAGACGCGCACGCACCGAACCCATTACCACCGGGCTGACAATTTCAAGGTGCGACGGGTTAAATGCCAGCGCCAGATGCACCAGTCCACCTTCGGTTTCCACATCTGACGAGAAGCCCATGTGGTACTTCACGTCACCGGTGCCGAGGTGTTCTTTGTGCTTACCGGAAAACTCGTCGAACAGATCCTGCGGCTTTTTGCCCAGTACGTTGATCAGCACGTTCAGACGGCCGCGGTGCGCCATACCCAGCACCACTTCACGCGTACCGCTTTTACCGGCGTGACGAATCATTTCGCGCAGCATCGGAATCAGCGCATCGCCGCCTTCCAGTGAGAAGCGTTTCGCGCCGGGGAATTTAGCACCAAGGTATTTTTCCAGGCCTTCTGCCGCCGTCAGCTCTTTCAGGAAACCTTTTTTCTCGTCAGCACTGAAACTGGCGTGGCCCACGATCGATTCGAGACGCTGCTGAATCCAGCGTTTTTCATCGGTGTTATTGATGTGCATGTACTCAGCACCAATGGAGCCACAGTAGGTCTGCTTCAGCGCTTCGAAGAGATCGGCCAGCTTCATGGTCTCTTTGCCGATAGCAAAAGAACCAACGTTAAAGCTTTCCTGAAAATCCGCGTCGGTCAGGTCGTGATAGGTCGGGTCGAGATCCGGGACGGCGTCCTGTTTCCACAGGCCGAGTGGATCAAGGTTAGCGTGCTGGTGTCCGCGAAAGCGGAAGGCGTTGATCAGCTGCAGCACCTTAACCTGTTTGGAATTGGTGGCCGGATCAGTGACTGTGGAGGTGTAACGCGTCGCATCTTTGGCCAGGCGGCGGAAGTAATCACGCGTGGTGGAGTGAAACTGCTCAGGTTTCACGCCAGTGCCGGGCAGCTGCTGGAACATGTCGCGCCACATGGCATCAACAGAGTCAGGATCGGTCAGGAAATCCTCATAGAGTTGCTCTATGTAAGATTGGTTCGCGCCGGCCAGCCAGGAGGAGTCCAGCCAGGGCTTCATCGCGCTGTTCTGCATTGTGATCCCTTAAGCATTAGTATGCTTTTTTTGAGGTTTCATTGTTGCCGCTTTCGCGGCTTGCCGTAGTGAGTTCAGCGATACGAGCCCTTGCGCTATCGGCGCCCGACTCGTAAGGGAACCTTTATAAGCGTGGTTCAGACCGCGCTTATAGAGGCTTCCGTAAACTGCCGGGAACCTGAGGTTCCCGGACAGTGGGTCTTGCTATGCTCCGCGTTGCAGCAGCATCGACTTAATATGGCCGATGGCGCGCGTCGGGTTTAGTCCTTTTGGGCACACGCTCACACAGTTCATGATGCTGTGACAGCGGAATACACTGAAAGCATCGTTCAGATTGTCCAGACGTGCATCGGTTTCGGTATCACGGCTGTCAATCAGGAAGCGGTACGCCGCCAGCAAACCGGCCGGACCGATGAATTTGTCCGGGTTCCACCAGAACGACGGGCACGAGGTTGAGCAGCAGGCGCAGAGAATACACTCGTACAGACCATCCAGATGCTCACGCTCAGCCGGGCTTTGCAGATGCTCACGCGCCGGTGGATTTTCCCCGTTATTCAACAGGTAAGGCTTAATCTTCTCATACTGTGCGTAGAATTGCCCCATATCCACAACCAGATCGCGAATTACCGGCAAACCAGGCAGCGGACGGATAACAATTTTCTTCGTACCATTGCCCAGCGCGGACACCGGGGTGATACAGGCCAGACCGTTTTTACCGTTCATGTTCAGGCCATCAGACCCGCACACGCCTTCACGGCAGGAGCGACGAAACGCCAGCGTCGGATCTTTCTCTTTCAGCTTGATCAACGCGTCCAGCAGCATCATGTCGCGACCATCTTCCGCTTCCAGGCTGTACTCCTGCATACGCGGCGCGTCATCAACTTCCGGGTTGTAACGATAGATTGAAAATTCGAGTCTCATGATGATCTCCGCAATTAATAAGTACGCACTTTCGGCGGGAAGGCCGCGCGCAGTTTCGGTTGCATGTTCACCTCACGGCGCGTCATGCTTTCCGTTTGCGGAACATAGAGGCTATGGCACAGCCAGTTGGCATCATCGCGCTCCGGATAGTCGAAGCGGCTATGCGCGCCACGGCTTTCGGTACGATAGTTCGCCGCCACGGCTGTGGCATAAGCGGTTTCCATCAGATTATCCAGCTCCAGACACTCGATACGCTGGGTATTGAAGTCCGGTGAACGGTCATCGAGACGCGCTGATTTCAGGCGTTCGCGGATCACTTTCAACTCTTCCAGACCCTGCGCCATCGCATCACCTTCACGGAAGACCGAGAAGTTGTTCTGCATGCAGCGTTGCAGCGCCTTGCGAATCTCAACCGGATCTTCACCAGTGGTGTTATTTTCCCAGCGATTGAAGCGTGCCATCGCCGCATCGATCTCGTCCTGGGTGGCCTCACGCAGTTCGCCCTGCTCCTCGATACACTCCAGCAGATGCAGACCCGCCGCACGACCAAACACTACCAGGTCGAGCAATGAGTTACCGCCGAGGCGGTTAGCACCATGTACCGATACGCAGGCGATTTCACCTACCGCGAACAGACCCGGAATGACAACATCTTCGCCCTGCTCATTCACGCACAGCGCCTGGCCGGTCACTTTGGTCGGAATACCGCCCATCATGTAGTGACAGGTTGGGATCACCGGAATCGGTTCTTTTATCGGATCGGCATGGGCGAAGGTACGCGACAGCTCCAGAATGCCCGGCAGACGGGATTCCAGCACGTCTTTGCCCAGATGGTCGAGCTTCAGCTTAATGTGCGGACCCCATGGGCCGTCACAGCCGCGACCTTCACGGATTTCGATCATCATCGAACGCGCCACCACATCACGGCCCGCCAGGTCTTTGGCGTTAGGTGCGTAGCGTTCCATAAAACGTTCGCCGTGTTTATTCAGCAGATAACCACCTTCACCACGGCAACCTTCGGTCACCAGCACACCCGCACCGGCGATACCGGTTGGGTGGAACTGCCACATTTCCATGTCCTGCACCGGTACGCCTGCACGCAGGGCCATACCGACACCGTCACCGGTGTTGATGTGGGCGTTGGTGGTGGACTGGTAAATACGGCCTGCACCGCCGGTTGCCAGAATGGTGGCTTTGGCTTTGAAGTAGACCGTCTCACCGGTTTCGATGCAGATGGCAGTACAACCGACGATGGCACCGTCGGCGTTTTTCACCAGGTCTAGCGCATACCATTCGGAGAAGATGGTGGTTTTGTTTTTCAGGTTCTGCTGATACAGGGTATGCAGCAGGGCGTGGCCGGTACGGTCGGCAGCCGCAGCGGTACGCGCCGCCTGCTCACCACCGAAGTTTTTCGACTGACCACCAAACGGACGCTGATACACGCGGCCATCATCAAGACGGGAGAAAGGCAAACCCATATGCTCCAGCTCCAGAATCGCTTCCGGGCCGACATGACACATATATTCGATCGCGTCCTGGTCACCGATATAGTCGGAACCTTTCACGGTATCGTACATATGCCATTCCCAGTTATCTTCGTGGGTGTTGCCAAGCGCCACGGTAATGCCGCCCTGGGCGGAAACGGTATGGGAACGGGTAGGGAAAACTTTCGACAACAGGGCGCAGGTCTGGCCCGATTGGGAGATTTGCAAAGCAGCGCGCATACCTGCACCACCTGCGCCGATCACCACGGCATCAAACTCTCTGACTGGCAAACTCATTTACACACCCCACACGACAACGGTTCCATAAATTGCATAGGACAACAGCGCGACCACAATCACCAGCTGCAACACCAGACGGGTCGCCAGCGGTTTCACGTAGTCAGTCAGCACCTGCCACATCCCGATCCAGCCATGAATCAGAATGGAGAACAGCGTCAGCAACGTGAACACTTTCGTGAAGGAGGAAGCGAAGAAGCCGCGCCAGACGTCATACGTCAGCGTGCCTGTCATCACTACAAAACCGAGAATGTAGAGAATGTAGAGCGTAATTAAGATTGCAGCAGCACGCAGTAACAGCCAGTCATGAATACCGTTGCGTCCTAATGCAGAAGCATTGCTTACCATACGAGGACTCCAGCCAAAATTGAAAGCACGACAGTGATACCAAAAGCCGCCTGAGCGGAACGGGTGCCCATTTCCAGTGTTTCCGGCAGATAGCCGAAGTCCATTAACATATGGCGAATGCCGCCCACGGCATGATATGCCAGCGCGGTAAGAATGCCCCACATGATGAACTTAGCGAAGAAGCCATCCATAATGGACGCGGCTTGCAGGAAACCTTCGGGAGAAGAGAGCGAGAGACCCAGTAACCAGAGCAGAATTCCGAGAGCGACAAAGGTGATCACGCCGGAGACGCGGTGGAGAATGGACGATATTGCAGTAACGGGAAACCGGATCGTCGAGAGATCCAAGTTAACAGGTCTTTGTTTTTTCACGGTTTTGCCCACACAGCTCTTTTTTATTTTGCTTCCTCCGGTCCTGGGTTACATCAGAGACACAGGACGTGTTCAGACAGCAACCGTCACCAAAGAAGCAACATCCAGTGTTCAATGACGCGGGGAAAACGCTGGGTGGCTCCTGGTGTCAGGGTATTCCGGAGACCTGGCGGCAGTATAGGAGGATCACATTCTGATTACAATTCCCCTACAATCTCTTTGGTCACATTTAAGCTGAACAGTGATCCCCCTCACGAATTTCACATTTCATACATTTTTAATTATCTGATTTGACAAAAGTTCAACAATTCGGTTACAAACAAACGCATTAAAGCCCTATGATGCA
Organism: Pantoea cypripedii; assembly: GCF_002095535.1. Classification (NCBI taxonomy): domain Bacteria; kingdom Pseudomonadati; phylum Pseudomonadota; class Gammaproteobacteria; order Enterobacterales; family Erwiniaceae; genus Pantoea; species Pantoea cypripedii. The sequence continues at coordinate 1,235,002 of NZ_MLJI01000001.1, read as the reverse complement.
CAAAAGTTATGGGGATACACTTTCCCCTAAGCTGAAGTTATGTAACATTGCCACTGTGAGCATTACAAAGCATCAGGTTATTGGTTACCAAGAAGTTATGTCGTGACAGGATCTTTAACATCCGCGATTTGCAGCATGTCATGCCCGGACGCCACTGGCCCATACACATCGTTCGCTCTGTACTCTACCCTGCACGACAAACATGACCGCAGAGTGATACTGTGAAGATTGTGGTTTTATGCAACATGATGGCGGTTTAGGTGTCTAAGATCCTTACCTACCAAGGCGCTATGGAGACGAAAAATGACAGATAAAAAAGTGACGCTAACCCTACAAGACAATACGCCTGTTGAACTGGATGTGATGAAAGGCACGCTGGGACAGGATGTCGTTGATGTCCGCGCTCTCGGATCTAAAGGCCTGTTTACCTTCGACCCCGGTTTCACGTCTACAGCGTCATGCGAATCAAAAATCACCTTTATAGATGGTGATGAAGGTATTTTGTTACATCGCGGTTTCCCGATTGATCAACTGGCAACAAACTCAAACTACCTGGAAGTGTGTTACATCCTGCTCAATGGCGAAGCGCCAACCCAGGATCAGTACGAAGAATTCCGCACCACCGTTACCCGCCACACCATGATCCACGAGCAAATCACCCGCCTGTTCCACGGTTTCCGTCGTGACTCCCATCCGATGGCGGTGATGTGTGGTGTGACCGGTGCGCTGGCGGCGTTTTATCATGACTCGCTGGACGTGAATATTGAACGTCACCGTGAAATCGCTGCGTTCCGTCTGCTGTCTAAAATGCCGACCATGGCGGCGATGTGCTACAAATACTCCATCGGTCAGCCGTTCGTTTATCCGCGCAATGACCTCTCCTACGCCGGTAACTTCCTGCACATGATGTTCGCCACGCCGTGCGAAGAGTACAAAGTGAACCCGGTGCTGGAACGCGCAATGGACCGTATTCTGATTCTGCACGCCGACCATGAGCAAAACGCCTCTACTTCTACTGTGCGTACCGCGGGTTCATCAGGCGCTAACCCGTTTGCCTGTATCGCAGCCGGTATCGCCTCCCTGTGGGGACCGGCGCACGGTGGTGCTAACGAAGCCACGCTGCGTATGCTGGAAGAGATCAGCACCGTGGAACATATCCCGGAATTCGTCCGCCGTGCAAAAGACAAGAACGATTCGTTCCGTCTGATGGGCTTCGGTCACCGCGTGTATAAGAACTATGACCCGCGTGCCACCGTGATGCGTGAAACCTGCCACGAAGTGCTGAACGAGCTGGGCATGAAAGATGACCTGCTGGAAGTGGCGATGGAGCTGGAACATATCGCGCTGAACGACCCGTACTTCATCGAGCGCAAACTCTACCCGAACGTTGATTTCTACTCAGGCATTATTCTGAAAGCGATGGGTATTCCATCTTCAATGTTCACGGTGATCTTCGCCATGGCGCGTACCGTTGGCTGGATTGCCCACTGGAAAGAGATGCACGACGAAGGCATGAAGATTGCCCGTCCGCGTCAGCTGTACACCGGTTATACCGAGCGTCCTTTCACCTCTGCGCTGAAAAAATAAGTGTCAGGGCGGGTTATCCCGCCCTTGTTATTTCTGGCATCCCGGACACCAGTAAAATGGCCGTGATGACAGCACGCCCTTCTCAATCACCGCACCACAGCGCCGACAAAGTTTCCCCTGCCGATGAAAAACCTCAAAGCGAAACGACGCTTCTTCATGATATTTCTTCATGCTGCCACGCATCTGATACGAGAGACGCGGCACCGCCAGCATCGCTTCACTCAGCGCGCGTAGCTGTGCGGCATCCAGATCCTCGGCACGATGCTGCGCCAGCAGCCGGGCGTGCCACAAAATCTCTACCCGCAGATAATTTCCCAACCCGGCGAGAAAGGCCTGGTCGAGCAGCAGACCGCTGAATTGCCGCCGCCGAAAACGTGGTGACAGCAGCCGCTGTTGTACTTCATCGACAGTCAGGCTGGCATCCAGTACATCTGGCCCAACGCGTTGCAGGAAAGGATGCACTGCCAGTGTTTCGGCATTGAGCAGCTCAATATCCGAGGCGCTGTAGAGCAAGATGGTCTGGTCGGCATTCGCCAGCCGCACCCGTAACTGCCGTGTGGTTTGCGGTTCGGTACCGGTGGGCACCACACGCCAGACGCCGTACAACTGGTTATGGCTATACAGCGTCAGACCATTTGAAAAATGGGTGAGTAGCGCCTTACCACGCGTTTCAATGGTGGTGACGGTCTCCCCCAGCAAGGCGGGTTCGTAGGTTTTCAACTGCGGAAAGGCAAACCACACATCGGTGAGCGGTTTGCCCGTCATCGCCGCTGCCAGTTGATCCGCCGCTCGGCGGATCTCCGGTCCTTCAGGCATGACCTCTCCTGTTTAATGCGTCGCGCCACCGGCGATGCGCAGATCCTGATCAACGCTGAGTGTCACCTGCAACGCAATCTCCAGCGCCTGAATCACGCTGGCAGACGACATACTCGGTGCACCGGGATGGCTTACCGCCTGCTCAGGCAAATAAGGAATATGGATAAAACCGCCGCGTGCCTGGCTCTGGTTGGTTTCCAGCCAGTGCAACAGGCGGTACATCACATGATTACAGGTGAAGGTGCCTGCGGTCTGCGATACCGAAGCCGGGATGCCCGCCTCGCGTACCGCAGCCACAATGGCTTTGATTGGCAGGCGGGAGAAGTACGCGACCGGCCCTTCGGCAACAATCGGCTGATCAATCGGTTGCTGCCCGTCGTTATCGGGAATGCGCGCATCATCCACATTGATCGCCACCCGTTCCACGGTGATATCGCTGCGTCCACCTGCCTGGCCGATGCACAGAATGCGGTCCGGCTGCAGTTCATCCAGCGCCTCGGCCAGCACAACACCACAGCGGCTGAACACCACCGGCAACTGGCGCACCACCACGCGTGCGCCATTGATCACCCTACCCTCGAAGGAACTTACCGCTTCCCATGAGGGATTGATGCTTTCGCCTTCAAAAGGCTCAAACGCGGTCATTAATACCGTTTTCATTGCATCCTCACAAAAACATCATGAACCACAGCAGGAAAATATTGACCACCAACAGTAGCACACCGGTCGGCACCTGAGCCTTGATCACCGCATTGCGGTCCGGCAGCTCCAGCAGACGTGCCGGGACGAGGTTAAAGTTGGCCGCCATCGGCGTCATCAGCGTGCCGCAATAACCAGAGAACATGCCAATCGCCGCCATCACCGCCGGATTACCGTGATGTTGCAACACCAGAATTGGGATACCGATCCCGGCGGTGACAATCGGAAACGCGGCAAAGGCGTTGCCCATCACCATGGTCAGCAGCGCCATGCCGATGGCATACACCGCCACCGCGACAAAACGGTTATCCACCGCCAGATAGGTTTCGGTCAGATGCGATATCGCGTTACCCACACCGGCGCTGGTAAACAACAGGCCGAGGGTGGCGAGGATCTGTGGCAGGATAAAGGCCCAGCCCACTGCATCCAGTAAGCGACGCGTCTCCTGCATCGACTGCGCCGGTTTTTCATGGGTCATTTTCAATGCCACTAACCAGCCAATCAGGCAGCCCAGCATCATCGAGAACAGGGTAATCAGCGTTGAATGATTACCGGCACCAAACACCGCTTGTTGCAGACCAGGAAGATTGTTGAACGCCAGCACGCCAATCACGGTCACCACCGGAATTGCCAGTGCGGGCAGGAACAGCTTGTTACCGAGACGTTTGGCACTGGCCTGTTTTTCTGCGTCGCTGCGCTGGTGATAACTGCCGAGGCGCACCCCGCCAAATCCGGCGATCAGCGCCATCAGCACCACGGCGATACCCACGCCGATATGCAGCCAGCGCTGGCCCTGTTCAGCGTTCCCTGCCAGCTGCCCCATCAGTTGATAAGCGCCGTCACCAATCAGGAAAATCAGACCATACAGCGCCCAGAACAGCCCGGTGGTGAGACGACGCGGATTAGTGCGATCCCGCCACGAGAAGACGGCAACAACCAGCAGAATAATGCCTGCCAGCCACATCAGATATTGTTGCTGGAACATCATTGCTCTCCTTTCGCCTGCAACGCCTGATGATTCAGTGTGCCCAGTTCACGCGCCAGCTGGCGATCGAGACGGATCAGGCGGGCAGAGTGAATCAGGAAGGCGCAAATCGCGGTCGGAATGCCCCATACCGCGATATGCAGCGGTTCGGTCTGGATGCCCGCCGACTGCTGCATAAAGTTGTGCATAAAGATGATGGCACCAAAGGCGACGAAGATATCCTCGCCAAAGAATAAACCGACGTTGTCAGTGGCTGCCGACATGGCACGCAGACGATGGCGCACCTCCGGCGAAACTTCACCATAACGATTTTCTGTCGCCCCTTCTGCCATCGGTGCCAGCAACGGACGGACCATTTGTGGATGACCACCGAGGCTGGTCAGTCCCAGCGCGGCCGTGATTTCACGGACAAACAGGTAGACGATCAGCAAACGTCCTGCGGTGGCCGTTTTGATCTGAGCGATCCAGGTTTGCGCCCGCTCTTTCAGACCGTGCCGCTCCAGCAGACCGATAACGGCCAGCGGCAACAGCAGAATCAGTGGCAGGTTACGGGTATTGAGGAACCCGGATCCCAGCTTGTCTAAGATGTCCGCCAGCGGCATATGCGCCGCTAGCCCGGTAACAAAACCGGCAACAATCACCACCAGCACCGGATTGAACCGCAGCACAAAGCCGAGCACGATGGTCGCAATACCGAGCAGCGGCCAGAGATTCACCACGCTTTCCATATTTTCCCCCCTTGTCAGAAAATAAAAAGCCCGGCACAAAGCCGGGCAATCAGTCAAAACTTATGCACTGGTCACGGTGATTTGCTGGGTGGCAAACGCCGCGCGCAACGCGTGGGCAAATTGCAGCGCATGCGCACCGTCACCATGCAGGCAAACGGTTTGCGCGTTCACCGCTACCCAGTCGCCACTGATGCTTTGTACTTTACGTTGTTGCACCATGGTGAGCGTCTGGGCGATCGCCTGAGCGCTGTCCTCGATCAGTGCTCCCGGCTGGCTGCGAGGCACCAGCGCCCCGCTGGCCTGATAGCCCCGGTCGGCAAACACTTCTTCACGGGTTTGCAGGCCATAATGTGCCGCCGCACGAATCGACTCGCTGCCCGCCAGCCCCACCAGAATCAGTCGCGCATCCACCGCTTTTACCGCCCGCGCAATGGTATCCGCCAGCAGCGGATCGGCCGCCGCCTGGTTATACAGCATGCCATGCGGCTTGACGTGAACCAGCCGCTCGCCTTCGCTCTCCGCCAGGCTTTTCAATGCGCCAACCTGATAAATCATCTGGGCATAGACCGTCTCCGCGGGCAATTGCATGGCAGTGCGGCCAAAGTTTTCCCGGTCAGGAAAGCTGGGATGCGCGCCAATAGCAACACCTGCCGCTTTCGCCCAGCGTACCGATTGCAGCATGGTGACGGCATCACCCGCATGGAAACCACAGGCGATGTTGGCGGAGCTGACCAGTTGCAGCAGTTCCTGATCGCTGCCGCTGCCTTCACCGAGGTCGGCATTAAGATCAATCTTCATGTGAGAGTCCCCAGGTCATTTGATCGAATACACGTTGTTGCTGCTGCTTCGCCTGCATGGCTTCTTCCAGCGTACAGTGGACAAAATGGATCGGTTCGCCGAGACGAATTTGCGCCAGATGGTAGAGATCGGCTTCGATAATGCAGGCAATACGCGGATAGCCTCCGGTCGTCTGCGCATCGGCCATCAAGACGATGGGTTGCCCATTAGGCGGCACCTGCACCACACCCGGCACCAGTCCGTGCGACAGCAAATCTCGCGTGGCTTTACGATGTAATGTGCGCCCCTGCAAACGGTAACCCATACGGTTACTTTGCGGGCTGAGCTTCCACGCACTGCGCCAGAATCCTTCCTGCGCTTCACGAGTGAATTCATTGTATTCAGGGCCAGGCAAGGCACGCAGGCGATTACCCCACAGCAACTGGCGCACCCCGGCCCTACGGTTGAAGCTGCGCGTGGCCTTACCCAGCGGCAGCTGATCGCCGTCCTGTAACCTGCGTCCGGCAAAACCGCCAAACCCGGCTTTCAGATCGGTACTGGCGGAACCCAGCATCTCCGGCACAGCAAAGCCACCGTTAACCGCCAGATAGCTGCGCATGCCATGAACCGGCATCGACAGGCTGAGCACCTGCCCTTTTTTCACCGGCAGACGCCAGCCGGTCCAGACCGCTTTGCCATCCAGTTCCGCGTTGCAGCCCGCGCCCGTCAGGGCAAACCAGCCATCACGCTGAAACTGCGCTTTAAACTGCCCCAGCACAATCTCCAGCACCGCGCTGTTTTCATCGTTACCCACCAGCATGTTGGCGGTGCGCATCGCCGGTTGATCCAGGGCACCACTGACGCTAACGCCAAACTGTCGCCAGCCGTTGCGGCCCTGGTCCTGCAATGAGGTCATCAATCCGGCGCGCAGAATTTTTAACATACGCCCTCCTTTTGCGGCACGAAGCGCACGCTATCACCGGGGCGTAGCAGCGTGGGGGGTTGCAGCTGAGGATCGAACAGGCTGATGGACGTTTGTCCCAGCAACTGCCAGCCACCGGGGGTTGCCAGTGGATAAACGCCGGTTTGACTGCCGCCGATACCCACCGACCCCGCAGGCACGATGACACGAGGCTCCGCCCGACGCGGCGTGTGTAAGCGGCTATCGAGACCGCCGAGATAGGGGAATCCTGGCTGAAAGCCAATAAAATAAACCACGTATGCGCTGCTGCTGTGCAGCTCAACCACCTGACGCGGCGTCATACCGGCATGATCGGCGACCACCTGGAGATCCGGCCCCACGTCGCCACCATAAATTACCGGGATCTCCACCAGACGCGATTCCGGCAGTTGCGCTTCACTCTCTTCCCACCAGCGTTGCAGATTCTCGATCGCATCCAGTGCATTGCGTTGCGGATCGCGCAGCAGCAGCGTCAGATTATTCATGCCAGGGATCACTTCCGACACCGTGTCATTACCCTGTAACCGCTGGCACAATCCCCAGATGCGTTGCTGGCTGGCTAAGGAAACCGGGGGTTCCAGCTCCAGTACCACCGCGCGTTCACCCAGCAGATAACAACGTGCTCGTTGCAAAACCCACCTCCTGATTCACTTTCTCACGGGCAGCCAGCCCATGATGCTCATGATTTAAAGGCCATCAGTTATGCGAAAGTGTCAGAGATGTGTCAACCGATTTGCGCCCTCAGCGGCAGCTAAGGGCGTAACAGATGAAAAATCAGGCAGGATTATCGATATCGATAAAGGTCACGTCGAGGCCATAGCTTTGCGCCAGCCACTCACCCAGCGCCTTGATACCGCCACGTTCGGTGGCGTGATGACCGGCGGCAAAGAAGTGCAATCCCTGCTCACGCGCGCTGTGAATGGTTTGCTCCGACACTTCGCCAGTGATAAAGGCATCAACGCCAAAAGCCGCCGCACTGTCTATAAAACCCTGGCCGCCACCGCTACACCAGGCGATGCGTTTGATTTTCTCTGGCGCATTATCACCGCAGTGCAGCGGCGTGCGCCCCAGCGCCTGAGTGATGCGCTGCGCCAATGCCTCACCGCTCAGCGGTTCTGCCAGCTCTCCCCAGGGCACCAGCGGCATGATTTCACCCTTCACTTCAATACCGAACAGCCGCGCCAGCTGCGCGTTGTTGCCGAGATGGGGGTGCGCATCAAGCGGCAGATGCCAGCCATAAAGATTGATATCATTGGCCAGTAACGTGCGCAGGCGCTGGCGCTTCATCCCTTTAATCACCGGGGCTTCGCTTTTCCAGAAGTAACCGTGATGCACCAACACTGCATCGGCATTACGTTGTACCGCTTCGTCCAGCAAGGCCTGACAGGCGGTGACACCGGTAATAATGGTTTTCACTTCCGGCCGCCCTTCCACCTGCAACCCGTTTGGCGCGTAGTCGCTGAAGGCGCTGGTGTTCAGCTGCTGGTTAACGATGTGTTCTAATTCGACATGATTCATAATGGCTCCCTGACCCATCAGGCCGCGCTGCGCGCGCGCTCGAAGGCGTCCAGTGTCTTTTTACGTGCGTCCTTATGTTCCACGATCGGCTCGGGATAATCGAGTGTCTTGTTATTTTTCTGCGCCCAGAGGTGTGGCTGATGGATATGCGCGTCAGGCACACTTGCCAGCTCGGGGAGCCACTGACGAATAAATTCTCCCTGCTTATCGAAACGCTCACCCTGGGTAGTGGGATTAAAAATGCGGAAATAAGGTGCCGCATCGGTGCCGGTAGACGCCGCCCACTGCCAGCCACCGTTATTGGCGGCCAGATCGCCATCAATCAACTGCTGCATAAAGTAACGTTCACCTTCATGCCAGTCGATCAACAGATCCTTTACCAGGAAGCTGGCAACGATCATGCGTAACCGGTTATGCATCCAGCCCAGCGCATTGAGCTGACGCATGGCGGCATCGACAATCGGGTAGCCGGTGTTACCCTGCTGCCAGGCGGAAAAATGGGCCTGATTCTCCTGCCAGCGTACGTTTCGCGTCCAGCCAACAAACGGCTGATGCTTACACAACGCCGGAAACGCCACCATCAGATGGCGGTAAAATTCACGCCAGATTAATTCATTCAGCCAGACGAAGGCTTTCCCGCCATCAAGAGCATCCGGGTGCTGTTTCAGGATGCGATGCAGGCACTGACGCGGCGACAACACGCCTGTCGCCAGATACACCGACAACCTGCTGGTGCCATCTACCGCCGGTTTATCACGCTCGGTTGCATAGTCCACCACTGACTGCTGCGCAAAATGACGCAACTGCTTGAGGGCAGCGTCCTCACCCGGCGGGAATAACGTTTCATCGATCGCATCCATCGGATAATCGAACGCAGGGATTTTTTTTCCGGCGTTGACTGGTGCGCCTTCACGGGCGCGGGGGGCGATATGGCACTCGGGCAACCCCTGATGCAGGCGACGCACAAAAGCTTTGCTGAACGGGGTAAACACTTTGAACATGGTGTTGTTGCCGGTCTGCACGCTGCCTGGCGGCAACAGCAGGCTGTCATCAAAACCCTGACAAATCACCCCCTGATCGTCGAGACGTTTTTCTGCCACTGCGTCACGCTGGCGTTCGTTGATTTCGTATTGGTAGTTATAAAACAGCTGATCAACCTTGTGCTGCTGGCAAAACTCCGCCAGATAATCCACCGATGCGGCAAAGTCGTCACACTGATGGTAATGCAGCCTGATGCCTCGCTCCGCCAGCGATGTCTGCAACAAACACAGGTTTTGATAAATAAACATCGCCTGTTTGGGGGCCATATGATGCTGTTGCCACTGGCCCGGCGTCGCGATAAACAGCGCTATCACCTGCGCGTTAGTGTCACGGCAGGCGGCGTATAGGGCGCTGTTGTCATTGATGCGTAAATCGTTACGCAGCCAGACGAGATGGGTGGTCATAATACTCCTGACATTATTGGCCGTAGCGCAGTCGCAGCGCTTCCGGATAGGGATCGAAGTAGCGCTGCTGAGTCAGCCACGGATGCGGGAACTCCGCCATATAGTGTTTAAGTATGGTGATAGGAGCCAGTAACGGCTGCACCCCGCGGCGGTAGCGGTCAATCAATTGCGCCAGTTCCTGACGCTGCGGTGAGGTCAGCTGGCGACGGAAATAGCCCTGCACATGCATCAACACATTGGTGTGGTTGCTTCGGGTCGATTTATGCGCCAGCAGTTGCATCAGACGATGACGGTATTCAAAGGCGTAATCATCCAGCGAATCCCACTGATCCATCTTCGCCACAAAACGCCCCAGTTCACGGTATTCATCCTGAGAATGGGACAGCAGCAGCAATTTGTAACGGCTGTGGAACGCCATCAACTGATGGCGCGTCAGACCATTGCGCCACATTTGATTAAATTCATGCAGGGCGTAGACACGCCCGATGAAGTTTTCGCGGATATCGGGATCATGGAGCCGTCCATCTTCTTCCAGCGGTAACCAGGGTAATTCACGCTGCAGAAACGCGGCAAAAATGCCGGTACCCGCCTTGCGATTGTTGTTGGTTTCCGGCTCATACACTCGCACCCGTTCCAGGCCACAACTGGGTGATTTGGCACACAGAATATAGCCACAAAGGTGATGCAACGATTTCACCCGCTGCGCTGACCATTGCGCCATTTCATCAGTGACCTCATCCCCGCCTTCTTTACTGAAACAAAGATGCACACGTGCATCTTCTTCTTTTACCAGGCGCAACGCCGGGCGTGGTGTGGGGAGGCCAATCGCCATTTCAGGGCAGACCGGTTCAAAATGGACAAATGGGGCGAGTTCGTCAGTCGCAAAGGCAAAACGCTTGTGGCCGCCATCGAAACGAACGCTATCCCCGAGCAGGCAGGCACTGATACCGACAGGAATTTTCTCGCGCATAGTTGTACAACCTCTGAAATCTTGTAGAGGTTTTAAGTGTAGCTGAAATGCGTGTTGATCACAGCGTCAACGCTGCGCTGAAGGGAAAATTGAGACAAAAAAACCCGGTGCTTCAGGGAAGACACCGGGTTGCTCTGTCGCGGAAAAGCGTTACCAGAAAATGCCGCCTGCCGCTTCAGATTGTGCCAGCCACACCGGCTTAGCACTGGTTTTGCACCACATACGATGCAGATAGCTGTAAAAACGTGCGCGATCGGCACGGAACAGCATCACGGGGAGCGCCAGCACGCCCAGTGACACCACCAGCGCACGGCGCAGCACAACTTTGTAGAGCGGATATGCCTGATACATGAATGCCTCCTGGTGAGTCGTAGAAAATGTGATCTGACACGAATATTACGCCTGGTTGTGTAATTTTACTACTCATCCGACCACTTTTTTGATCTTTTTTGTCCATTTTTTCACCCGGATGAAATTAAGTTACATAAGTGTAAATTTAAAGTTCTCATTGGGTAACAAACTCCAACGCGGACGCCAGAACGATTTATTGCTACAGTGAGCTGTTATCCATTTTTTTTGCCGCAGGAGTTCGTGTGACCACCATCTTGATCGTCGAAGATGAAAAGGAAATCCGCCGTTTCGTGCGCCTGGCGCTGGAAGGCGAAGGGTTAAAGATTGTGGAAGCTGAGCAGTTGCAGCGTGGGTTAATCGAAGCCGCAACACGCAAGCCTGACCTGGTGATCCTGGATTTAGGGCTGCCTGATGGTGATGGCAATGATTTTATCCGCGAAGTGCGTCAGTGGAGCAGCATGCCGGTGATTGTGTTGTCAGCCCGCACCGATGAACAGGATAAGATCGATGCGCTGGATGCCGGTGCCGATGACTATCTCACCAAACCTTTTGGTATCGGTGAATTGCTGGCACGCGTCCGCGTGGCATTGCGCCGTCATCAGAACAACCAACCCGAGCCAGTGTTGAATTTTGGTGATGTCAGTGTCGATATCGCAGCACGCCGCGTATTGCGTGGTGGTGAAGAAGTCCATCTGACGCCGACAGAATTTCGTCTGCTTACTCTGCTGCTGAATAATGCCGGTAAGGTTTTGACGCAACGCCAGTTGCTGAATCAGGTGTGGGGGCCGAATGCGGTGGAACATAGCCATTATCTGCGTATTTATATGGGACATTTGCGCCAGAAGCTGGAAGCCAATCCCACTCAGCCAAACCATTTGCTGACCGAGACCGGTATTGGGTATCGATTTATGCCGTAAAAATGTGTGTTAATCCGCAAATGTTGATCGTTAAGGATGACCCGCCTAATTTTCACTGCGATATTTGAGTTTCCTCAGTCAGTCGTAGCGGCGCGATTTATCGCGCGTTTTACAACACCGCATAAAAACAGCGCGATAAATCGCGCCGCTACGTTACAAGCATTATTAAATAAATAGGGAGATTTAAATGAATAATGTTTTTCTTAAAATAGATGGATTAATGGGAGAATCGAAGGATTCAGCACATCAGGGCTGGATTGATGTTGGCACTTACTCATGGGGTGTAAGAAGGAAAGGTGATACACCGGGATCAGGTGCAACAAATTATCATCATCTCACCATACATTGCCAGGCAGACAAAGCCACCGCTGGCGCGCTTATGTATGCTTCAAATGGTAATAAGGTAAAGAAAGTAGAAATATCAACATGCAAGGCTGGCGGAAGTCAGATGGAATATTATCGAATTACGCTGGAGAGCGTCATCATCATCGAGGTACTTTTGAATGAAAGTGGCTCAATGACAGACGTTGAATATGAATTCCAGGCTGACAGGGTCAAATTCCAGTACTGGGAGCAATGTGCTTCAGGAGTGAAAGGTGCGGAGACCCGTATGGGGTGGAATATAAAAGAATCGGCATCGTATTTCTGATTCATTAGTATATGTACTTTGACAGTTGCTTACTTAAATTCGGCAACTGTCAAATAAAAACTTTTATCATATTAAGGATAAACATTATCAAAAAAAATTTTCTCTTTTAGATACTCTAACGATAAGCATCTATTCCTTGTAGCGATTTCAGCATCAGTATTTAGCGATTCATATATTTCTACCGTGCATTTTTTTTGAATAGTTGATTCCCATGATTTTTTTAGATCAAGAATGGATTTTTTTCTCTCCGGAGTATTCTTTATCTGATTTTCAATAGACTTATTTACCTCTTTTCGGGCTGCTTCCATTTTTTCAAATGATCTATCATTAATCTCCTGAAGTTGTTCTATTTCTATTTGCGTTCCTGCCGAATGGCACAAAACGGAATAGAAAAATAAAAAAATAAAAAGCGCATTAATTTTTTTCATAATAATCAACTCTTCTTATGAACCTGTCAGTGGACACATCTGGCCAAAGTGCCCGATTAGATATCACTTTACCAAATCCTTCCATGTCACCTAAATATGCAAAACGCTGTATCAGTTCTCTACTGTGTGGTGTATAGTCACCTCTGTAACGTAAGTCTATTAAGACATCTTTAATTTTCAACGGTATTACTCTCCATGCCTCATCAGCTTGCACCTCAGGGTCTGGATGATGTTTCATTATCGTTACTCTATTCTTACAAATCCTCTCCACATCTTTTTTTAACCACTCATAAATAATTTTAAATAAAGACAATTGCTGAGATTCCGATATTTCACCTATCTTATCTCTATTCCTGATAACAAATTCATGCGCAGCACATCCTTTTAGACCTGCTCCATCAGAGATAAGCTCTGCCTGCTCTTTATTTACCCCAGACTTCTTAAGCACTATCAATACATTTATTTTCGTTCTATCTCCCAAATCAAAACCTCGGCCAATTGTTACTCCAGATGAATTTCCCCTACATGAAGATGATATTCCAGGCCAATGAATCTTCCTTGAATAATCCCTACTTGATTTAACATTGTTACCTTCGGCGCGAAATGTCAGCAATCCTTCCTCTGGTTCAAGCATGATGTCCTATCCTGCAACCTGAAATGTGGCCCTCACCTTAGCGTGTCGAATTGGGGAATTGAACTGTCCCTATCCCTGTTAAATTACCAATAAAAAAGGGTTCATGATGGACATGAACCCTTCTGCATCAACCATTAGCTGGTCAATAAAATCGGCAAGGTCGGCAATATATTGTATGCCTGATCCTGTATCGCTTACGCGTTCTTCAGCACTTCACTGACAATCTCTACTGCTTCTTTCTCGATCAGCTGACGATGTTCAGCACCGAGGAAGCTTTCACAGTAGATTTTGTAGGCATCTTCAGTGCCTGACGGACGAGCAGCGAACCAGCCATTTTCCGTCATCACTTTCAGGCCACCAATCGCCGCACCGTTACCAGGGGCCGCCGTCAGGCGCGCGGTGATCGGGTCACCTGCCAGGGTATCAGCACTGACCATTTCCGGAGACAGTTTCGACAGCGCCGCTTTCTGTGCCGACGTAGCTGAAGCTTGCAGACGGTTATAGCTCGGCGCACCAAAACGCGCAGCCAGCTCATCGTAATGCTGCTGCGGGTTCTTACCGGTTACCGCCGTAATTTCTGCGGCCAGCAAGCACATGATGATGCCGTCTTTATCTGTGGACCAGGCTGTACCATCGAAACGCAGGAACGATGCCCCGGCGCTCTCTTCACCGCCGAAACCAAAGCTGCCATCAAACAGGCCATCAACAAACCACTTAAAGCCAACCGGTACTTCCACCAGTTTGCGGCCAATATCGTTTACCACCCGATCAATCATTGCACTGGACACCAGGGTTTTACCCACGGCGACATCTTTGCCCCATTGCGGACGATGCTGGAACAGGTAGTTGATCGCCACCGCCAGATAGTGGTTGGGATTCATCAGACCAGCCGGAGTCACGATACCGTGACGGTCATAATCCGGGTCGTTACCGAATGCCAGGTCGAATTTGTCGCGGTAAGCCAGCAGGCCAGCCATGGCGCATTCTGACGAGCAGTCCATACGCACTACGCCATCTTTATCCAGATGCATAAAGCGGAACGTCTGGTCGATGGCATCGTTAACGATGGTGATGTCCAGCTTGTAGTGCTCGGCAATACGCTGCCAGTAAGCCATGCCGGAACCGCCAAGCGGATCCACACCAATTTTCAGGCCCGCTTTCTGAATCGCCGGGAAGTCAATCACCTGCGCCAGACCTTCCACGTAAGGCTGAATCAGATCCTGTTCAACGATATGACCGCTGGCCCACGCCTGATCCAGTGGCAGACGCTTCACCTCTTTCAATCCACCTTTCATCAGCTGGTTAGCACGATCTTCCACCACTTTAGTGACGTTAGTATCGGCCGGACCACCATTCGGCGGGTTGTATTTGATGCCACCGTCTTCCGGTGGGTTGTGCGACGGCGTGATGACGATGCCATCAGCCTGAGCACCACCACGTTTATTGTGCTCCAGGATGGCGTTAGAAATCGCTGGCGTCGGTGTATAACCGTTGTCCTGCTGCACAATCACATCCACGCCGTTAGCCGCCAGCACTTCCAGTACAGACAGAATTGCCGGTTCAGACAGCGCATGCGTGTCTTTACCGACATAGCACGGGCCAGTGATGCCGTTCTTTTTACGCTCTTCCGCAATCGCCTGAGCAATCGCCAGAATGTGCATTTCGTTGAAGCTCTGACGTCCTGCGCTACCACGATGGCCGGAGGTGCCAAATTTCACCGCATGTTCCGGATTAGCCACATCAGGCTGCAAAACGTAGTACTGAGAGGTTAATTGTGCAACGTTAATCAAATCGCTCTGCTGGGCAGGTTGCCCGGCACGGGGGTGATTGGCCATTGGCGCTTCTCCCTGACGCTTCAGTTTAAATGGTGCCGCAAACTTTCTCTGTCAGTTCCGCAGGGAACTGCATGGCTAACATGATGTGCTCCACCATGCTGCATTTGCGACCAGTATTGGTATTGGTGATCACCCAATACGGCGTGCCGGGCACGTGCTTCGGCTTAGTATGGGTGCCATTTTGCAACAGCGTATGCTCGTCACCCGCAAAATAAACACGGGTACGCCCCTGCAGTGAAGCAGTGGCCTCAGCAAAGGCTGCGGGATCAAGACGATAGAGCGTTGACAAGACCAGCATGAAGCGGTTAACCGCCTTTTTTTGCTCCGCATACTCATCGGAAAGTAGCAGTTCACGTACCGCGCGAACGCGATCCTGCGGGCGCGGTTCGCTGCGCACTGGCTGTGATTCTTTTGCTGCAGCCTGAGCCACAACAGGGGTTGCAGGGGCACTCTGACCGGCAGTGAACTTCAGCATGCGGCGCAAAATTTCGGAGGCGCTTTCGCCAATGTGCTGGGTGTGGCTGGCAATATAACGGTAGAGTTCTTCGTCAACTTCAATCGTTTTCATCTTTTTCCGTACGATTCTGGCAAATGACAGAACCACGCATTTCTGCAAAGGCCTTAGCAAAATCCTGCCGTGCAAAATGTGAGCGGGTTCTAACATGAGGATTATAAAGTTAAATCCCAGGCTGCCGATAGCGCTGGCATCGTTTCAGGGCAAAAGTCAGATAATGCCCTAATACCCACCTGGCTGGCTCCTGGACAGGTGGATCCATGATAACCTAAGCGAAGCTCACAACCGTAAGAACTTTGCCATGATTTTGAATGCCCGTCTGCAAACTGAACAATCTGCTCCCGATGCTACCCCTATTCTGTTAATTCATGGCCTGTTTGGCAGCCTGGATAACCTCGGTGTACTGGCGCGTGGCCTGCGCGATGCCTGCCCTACCCTGCAGGTTGATGTCCGCAATCACGGCCTTTCCAGCCGCAGCGAAATCATGAACTATCCGGCGATGGCGCAGGATATGGTTGAAACGCTGGATGCCCAGGGCATCGATCGTGTCAGCGTCGTCGGTCATTCGATGGGCGGCAAAATTGCCATGGCGTTAAGCACCATCGCGCCGCACCGTATTGAAAAACTGGTGATGATCGATATCGCCCCGGTCGATTATCAGACGCGTCGCCATGATGAAATATTCGCCGCTATCCGTGCCGTAAGTGCGGCTGGGGTCACGCGCCGCAGCGAAGCCGCTGAGGTGATGCGCACCCTGCTGGATGAAGAAGGCGTGATTCAGTTCATTCTGAAATCGTTCCAGGACGGTGAATGGCGCTTCAATGTGCCGGTGTTGTGGGACAACTACACCACCATCTCCGGCTGGGAAGAGGTGCCTGCATGGCCGCATCCGGCGCTGTTTATCCGCGGCGGTGATTCTCCCTATCTGGATAATCAGCACCGTGATGCGTTGTTGCGCCAGTTCCCCCAGGCACATGCGCATGTCATCAGCGGAGCCGGGCACTGGGTCCATGCCGAAAAACCCGAAGCCGTTTTACGCGCAGTGCGCCGATTTTTTGTACTGTAAAAGCAAAAGCTTGCCGCGAACCGTTTAAGGTTGGCGTAGTAAGGGGCGCTGGAGTATGATGTCGCGCTAAAAATTTGCCACGGATGATTTTTTCACCGTGGCCGGGCCGATAATGTATAAATCGCGCAGCGCCTTTCCGCCGTTCGCGCCCACTCAGTTTTACAAATCATGGCAAAAGAACAGACTGACCGTACCACGCTCGATCTCTTCGCTGATGAGCGGCGTCCCGGTCGCCCCAAAACCAGTCCGCTGACGCGTGACGAACAGTTGCGGATTAACAAACGCAATCAGCTGAAACGCGATAAAGTGCGAGGATTGCGTCGTGTTGAGCTGAAAATGAGCAGCGAGGCCGTTGATGCACTCAACACCCTGGCTGAGCAACAAAACATCAGCCGTAGCGAATTGATTGAACAAATGCTGCTGGCGCAGCTCAAACTGTCGTAACAGGCGCAGACCGCACGCAGGAACAAAAGTCACGGCTTTACAAGTTCCGCCACTTTGCCCGGTCTGCTATCATTCGCTGTAATTACGTATTCAATATCAGGATTTAAGAGGTCACTTAACCCATGGCAATCGTAGGCATTTTCTTCGGCAGCGATACCGGCAACACTGAAAACATTGCAAAAATGATCCAGAAACAACTGGGTAAAGACGTGGCCGAAGTGCATGACATTGCCAAGAGCACTAAAGAAGATCTCGAAGCATTCGATATTCTGTTGCTGGGCATTCCGACCTGGTACTACGGCGAAGCGCAGTGTGACTGGGATGATTTCTTCCCGACACTGGAAGAGATCGACTTCAATGGCAAACTGGTTGCGCTGTTCGGCTGTGGCGACCAGGAAGATTATGCAGAATACTTCTGTGATGCGATGGGCACCATCCGTGACATTATCGAGCCAAATGGTGCGGTGATTGTCGGTCACTGGCCGACTGAAGGTTACCACTTCGAAGCATCCAAAGGTCTGGCCGATGACAAACACTTCCTTGGTCTGGCTATCGATGAAGATCGTCAGCCGGAACTGACCAACGAACGTGTTGATAAGTGGGTGAAACAGATTTTCGATGAGCTGCAGTTGAAAGACATTATCGAAGCCTGATCCCCTTTCCTACTCAATGTGGGCGCTGGCTCACATTGAGAATCGGAAATTCCTATAAAAATAATAGCCACGTTTTTTTAACTTTTACCTGCAAATCTGTAGAATACCCGTAACGGTCATCCGCTTATTCCTCTGGCATCAGAATGAGGCTGAGTGAAATGGAAACAAAGACCTGTACGATCCCCGCCGGCGTTAGCGACATTTATCCCTACAGCCATTGGTGATTTCAGGACGTGCCCTTGGTTTTCATTTCACTGCTTGAGTTCTATAATGAGACGCAAATGAGAATGCGCGTGATCGACATTCAAGGCCCTGCGCCGCAAGTGACTAGCAAAGTAACAGGACAATATCCGCATGACTGACAACAACTCCGCATTGAAGAAGGCTGGCCTGAAAGTCACTCTACCCAGACTGAAAATTCTGGAAGTGCTTCAGGAACCCGAGTGCCATCACGTCAGTGCGGAAGATTTGTACAAACGCCTGATCGACATGGGCGAAGAGATTGGTCTGGCAACGGTATATCGCGTTCTTAACCAGTTTGATGACGCGGGTATCGTGACTCGTCATAACTTTGAAGGTGGCAAATCCGTCTTTGAACTGACGCAACAGCATCATCATGACCACTTGATCTGCCTGGATTGTGGCAAAGTGATCGAGTTCAGTGATGAGTCTATTGAGACGCGTCAACGTGAAATCGCAACACGTCACGGTATCAAACTCACCAACCACAGCCTGTACCTGTACGGCCACTGTGCGCTGGGAGACTGCCGCGAAGACGAGACGCTCCACGATAAGCAATAAAGTGTGCTATGCAGTATGAAAAAACCGGTGCCTGGCACCGGTTTTTTTATGCCTGAAATTACAGAACCAGCGTTTCCTGCAGGTAACGCCAGCGCGGAATGGAGGTGGTGCAATCCAGCACCGCCAGAGAAATGCGGCTCTGGTTGTTGCCGTTCATCATTTGCAATTCACGATATTGAATGGTCACTTCCTGGCTTTGCTGTGAAATGATGGCATGTTCGCTGGTCGCGATGCGCATCCCTTCCCGCTGACCACGCAACTGGCGGAACAACACCTCCGTCGCATTCAAATCCAGCTGTTTTCCCTGCGGGGTCACCATTTTGAAATCCGGGTGAAAATGCGAGAGAAACAACTCAATGCTGTCGTCAGTGCCCTCTGACTGATTAAAAATACGTTCGATAAGCTGATGTAAAACCACTACGCTGTGTTTGGCTTCCTGAGCGAGACTCGTCATTTTTTTTCCTTTTATAACCCGCGGAGCAACGTCTGGGAGCGCATAGCCTACCTGAAATACAGTTTTTCACACTCGCAAATGGATTAATTTTACTAAAGTCAGATTAGTTGCAAATCCCGGTAACAAACGCCTTTCACAGCCTACAGCATAAAAGGTTGCCAGCCCGAAATTACAGCCAATAAAAAAGGGCGATTGCTCGCCCTTTCGTGATGATATGGTGATAACGACAAAAAGGATTAATCGCCGATTTTCGCCCAGGTATCACGTAAACCGACAGTGCGGTTAAACACCAGCTTAGAGGGCTGTGAGTAAACGCTGTCTGCGCAGAAATAACCTTCACGTTCAAACTGATACGGCGCCAGTGCATCGGCATCACGCAGTCCCGGCTCGACAAAGCCCTGTTTGATTTCCAGCGAATTCGGGTTAATGGTGGTGAGGAAATCCTCAGCCGCTCCCGGATTTGGCACGCTGAACAGACGATCGTAGAGACGGAATTCCGCTGGCAGCGCGTGGATCGCTGAAACCCAGTGGATCACACCCTTCACCTTGCGGCCATCAGCCGGATCTTTGCTCAGGGTATCAACGTCACAGCTACAGTAGATGCAGGTGATATTGCCTTCTTCGTCTTTTGCCACGCGCTCTGCACGGATCACGTAAGCATTACGCAGACGGACTTCTTTGCCCAGCACCAGACGTTTGTACTGTTTATTGGCTTCTTCACGGAAATCCGCGCGATCGATCCACACTTCGCGGCTGAACGGCACATCACGCGTGCCCATCTCCGGTTTGTTGGGATGGTTTGGCATGGTGATGATTTCTTCATGACCCGCAGGCAGGTTCTCAATCACCACTTTCAGCGGATCGAGTACCGCCATCGCGCGCGGTGCGTTCTCGTTGAGATCATCACGAATGCATGACTCCAGCGACGCCATCTCCACGATATTGTCCTGCTTGGTCACGCCAATGCGGCGGCAGAACTCACGAATCGAGGCGGCACTGTAACCACGGCGGCGCAAACCAGAAACGGTCAGCATACGCGGGTCATCCCAGCCTTCAACGACCTTCTCGCTCACCAGCTGTGTCAGCTTACGCTTCGACATCACGGCATATTCCAGATTCAGGCGCGAGAATTCATACTGACGCGGATGTACCGGAATGGAGATGTTATCCAGCACCCAGTCATACAGACGACGGTTATCCTGGAATTCCAGGGTGCAGAGCGAATGAGTGATACCTTCCAGCGCATCGGAAATGCAGTGGGTGAAATCGTACATCGGGTAGATGCACCATTTTTTGCCAGTCTGATGATGTTCCGCAAACTTAATACGGTACAGCACCGGATCGCGCATCACGATAAAGTTGGATGCCATGTCGATTTTGGCGCGCAGGCAGGCTTTACCTTCCTCGAAACCACCATCACGCATTTTTTCAAACAACGCGAGGTTTTCAGCCGGGGTACGATCGCGATATGGGCTGTTTTTGCCCGGTGCGGTCAGGGAGCCACGGTATTCGCGGATCTCTTCTGGCGTCAGCTCATCAACATAGGCGAGGCCTTTATTGATCAGCTCCACGGCGTAGTTATACAGCTGGTCGAAATAGTCTGAGGAGTAACAAACGTCTCCGCTCCATTCAAAGCCCAGCCATTGCACGTCACGCTTGATGGATTCAACGAACTCCATATCTTCTTTCACCGGGTTGGTGTCGTCGAAGCGCAGATTGCACTGACCCTGGTAATCTTGCGCGATACCAAAGTTCAGACAGATCGATTTCGCATGGCCAATATGCAGGTAACCATTGGGCTCAGGCGGGAAACGGGTATGCACGCTGTTGTGCTTACCGCTCGCCAAATCTTCGTCGATAATCTGACGAATAAAGTTCGTTGGGCGGGCTTCAGCCTCACTCATCTCAAAATCCTCAAATACAATACGGGTGATTTGTACTACGAAGTAACGGAGTATGATCCACAAAGCGCAGGAGGGAAACAACCGTTTGTTGGCCGTTTTAAAACAAAAAAGGCAGGAATCGCTTCCTGCCTTCCGGGTTCATCACAAGGACTTAGCCTTTAACCTCGTACAGACGGGTTTCACCTGCCACGACAGAACCACTCGCCAGCAGATTGAGGCCCGCGAAATCATCGCTATTGCTGACCACCACTGGACTTATCATCGAACGCGCATTAGCGTTGAGGAAATCCAGGTCCATCTCCAGCACTGGCTGACCCGCCGCAACGGTCGCCCCCTCTTCCACCAGCCGGGTAAAGCCTTTGCCTTCCAGCGCCACGGTATCGAGGCCCATGTGCACCACAATCTCGACGCCGTTGTCAGTTTCGAGACAGAACGCATGGTTGGTGTTGAAGATTTTCACGATAGTACCGGCAATCGGTGCCACCACGGTTTTACCGGTGGGTTTGATCGCCAGACCATCGCCGACTGCTTTGCTGGCGAAGGCTTCGTCCGGCACCGCATCCAGTGCCACCACCTCACCACTGACCGGGGCCAGCAGCGTGGCGATCACGCCTTTATCGCTGTTCAGCACCGCCTGCGGTTGTGCAGCAGCAGCTGGCTGAGCCGCCGCTACTGAGGCCGTCGCTGCCGCGGCCACCGGGCCTTTGGTCAGCACCGTTTTCATTGCTGTGGCAATGCTTTCAGCCTGAGTACCGACGATGATCTGCACGCTTTGTTTGTTCAGACGAATCACGCCAGAAGCGCCAAGACGTTTCGCCACGCTGTCATTCACCTGCGAGGAATCTTTCACGTTCAGACGCAGACGGGTGATACAGGCATCGATATTGGTCAGGTTGTCCGAACCGCCTACCGCACCGATATAGCGACGTGCGAGGGATTCGGTCTGGCTTTCGTTGCTGCCACTGTGATCAACGTTGACATCATAGCCATCAGTTTCATCATCAGCAGACAGTTCACGACCCGGCGTCATCAGGTTGAATTTCTGGATGGTGAAGCGGAACACCACGTAGTAGATGACGAAGAACACCAGCCCTTGCGGGATCAGCATCCACCAATGCACCGCCAGCGGGTTACGCGTTGACAGCACCATATCCACTAACCCGGCGCTGAAGCCGAAACCGGCAATCCAGTGCATACTGGCCGCGATAAACACTGAGAGACCGGTCAGCACCGCATGGATGACATACAGCACCGGTGCCACGAACATAAAGGAGAATTCCAGCGGTTCGGTAATACCGGTGAAGAAAGCAGCGAAAGCCGCTGCCAGCATGATACCACCGACTTTGGCGCGGTTTTCCGGACGAGCACAGTGATAAATTGCCAGCGCAGCTCCCGGTAAGCCAAACATCATGATCGGGAAGAAACCTGCCTGGTAACGACCGGTGATACCCGGGATACCGGTACCATTGGCGATGGACTGCGCGCCACCAAGGAATTTCGGAATATCGTTGATACCGGCAACGTCGAACCAGAATACCGAGTTCAGCGCATGATGCAGACCAACCGGAATCAGCAGACGGTTAAAGAAGGCATAGACACCTGCGCCGACGGAACCCAGCTTTTGAATCTCTTCACCAAAGCTCACCAGGCCATTAAACACCAGTGGCCAGATGTACATCAGGATGAAAGCAACCAGGATCATCAGGAAGGAGACAAGGATCGGTACCAGACGGCGGCCGCTGAAGAACGACAGCGCTTTGGGTAGCTCGACATGACTGAAGCGGTTGTACACTTCCGCCGAGATAATCCCCACCAGAATACCGACAAACTGGTTTTCGATTTTGCCGAATGCAGCAGGCACTTGATCCACGGGTATTTTTTGAATCATCGCGACCGCGGCTGGCGAACACAGCGTGGTGACCACAAGGAAACCCACGAAGCCAGTCAGTGCCGCAGCACCATCTTTATCTTTGGACATGCCATAAGCCACACCGATGGCAAACAGCACAGACATATGTTCAATGATAGCGGCACCGGATTTGATCAACAGCGCCGCCAGAGCGTTACCCGCCCCCCAGCTGTCTGGATCGATCCAATACCCTACCCCCATTAAGATTGCCGCTGCCGGCAGGGTCGCTACCGGCACCATAAGCGCTCGGCCGACCTTTTGCAGATATCCTAGAACACTCACCTTATTCTCCCCCTTTGAGACTGGCTTTTTACCCGGTGCGGGTTGATTTTATTATCCCGGCATCCGGTACCTTGATGACACGATGACCACGAGGCGCAGTGTAAAGATAAATTAATTCGCCTCGCAAATTAAAACCACGATAACTGTGATTTTTATCACCAAAAATGACGTTTTAGTACCCGTATCGCTAGCCTTCACCCCGAACTTATTTTATTATGAAAAATATCAAGACGCACTTTTCCCTGCATGGTTGAGCTTAAACGGATTACGCTTAAGAACAATCTGTAGAGAGAACCGCGACGCCACTTTCCAATCTTTAACTGAGGTGAAGACATGAGACTGATCCCTTTAGCCACACCTACCCAGGTGGGTAAATGGGCCGCGCGCCATATCGTTAACCGCATTAACGCGTTTAATCCTGGCCCAGATCGTCCCTTTGTGCTAGGTCTTCCAACCGGTGGTACACCGCTGGAAGCTTACAAGCACCTGATTGAGATGCATAAAGCGGGCCAGGTTAGCTTCAAACATGTTGTCACCTTCAACATGGATGAATACGTTGGTCTGCCAAAAGAACACCCGGAAAGTTATCACAGTTTTATGTATCGTAACTTTTTCGATCACATTGATATTCAACCGGAAAATATCAATCTTCTGAATGGCAATGCGGAAGATATTGACGCAGAATGTCGTCAGTACGAAGAGAAGATCCGCGCCCTGGGCAAAATCCATCTGTTTATGGGTGGCGTGGGCAATGATGGTCACATTGCTTTTAACGAACCTGCCTCCTCGCTCGCATCCCGAACCCGTATCAAAACGTTGACACACGAAACCCGTCTCGCCAATTCCCGTTTCTTTAACGGTGATGTGGATCAGGTGCCAAAATATGCCCTGACCGTTGGCGTGGGTACGCTGCTGGATGCAGAAGAAGTGATGATTCTGGTTACCGGTCATGTCAAAGCGCAGGCATTGCAGGCTGCCGTAGAAGGCAACGTTAACCATATGTGGACCATCAGTTGTCTGCAACTGCATGCCAAATCCGTGGTGGTCTGCGACGAACCCGCCACCATGGAACTGAAAGTGAAAACCGTGAAATATTTCCGCGAAATGGAAGCGGAAAATATGAAAGGTGTGTAAGAGCACGTTGTAAAAAACCTGCTGCTATCACGCAGCGGGTATAGCCGGGAGAGAGAAACGATGTACGCATTAGTAAACGGCCGGATTTTCACCGGTCATGAAATTCTGGACAACCATGCGGTAGTGATTGCCGATGGCCTGATTGAACGTGTCTGTCCACGCGATGCGCTGGATGCCACCCTGCCACAACAGGATGTTGCTGGTGCGTTTATCGCTCCCGGTTTTATTGATTTGCAGCTGAACGGCTGCGGCGGCGTGCAATTTAACGATGATATCGACGCACTGACCGTTGAAACGCTGGAAATTATGCAGCGCGCCAATGAGAAATCGGGCTGCACCAGCTTCCTGCCGACGCTTATCACCAGCACAGATGAATTGATGAAACGCGCCATTGAAACCATGCGCGCGTATAAAGCAAAGTATCAGCATCAGGCTCTCGGCCTGCACCTGGAAGGCCCGTGGCTGAATAAAGTGAAGAAAGGCACGCACAATCCAGAGCTGATTCGCCTGCCGGATCCTGAGCTGGTGGATTTTCTTTGCGCTAACGCCGATTTCATTACTAAGGTGACGCTGGCCCCGGAAAATGCGGGCAGTACCGTGATCCGCAAATTACGTGATGCGGGCATTATCGTTTCTGCTGGTCACTCCAACGCCACCTATGAAGAAGCGAAAACCGGTTTCGCCGCAGGCGTCAGTTTTGCGACGCATCTTTACAATGCGATGCCCACTTTCGCCGGTCGCGAGCCGGGCCTGATCGGTGCGCTGTTCGATTCGCCTGATGTATACTGCGGCATCATTGCAGATGGTTTACATGTCCACTACGCTAATGTGCGCAATGCAAAACGTATCAAAGGTGACAAGCTGGTGCTGGTCACGGATGCCACTGCCCCGGCAGGTGCATCGATTGATAAATTTATTTTTGCAGGCAAAACAATATACTATCGCAATGGCCTTTGCGTTGATGAAAACGGCACCTTAAGTGGTTCCGCGATCACCATGATTGAAACGGTACGGAACTGCGTGGAACATTGTGGCATTGCGCTGGATGAGGCGCTGCGCATGGCAACACTTTATCCGGCAAAGGCGATGGGAGTGGAGAAACAGTTGGGTACGGTCGAAGCCGGAAAAGTCGCCAACCTGACTGTCTTTACCCGCGATTATCAAATCATTAAGACGTTCGTCAATGGAGACAACGTCCTCAGCGAGTAAGCATTGAATGACCACTGGCGGCCAGACTCAAATAGGAAATGTCGATCTTGTCAAACAACTCAACAGCGCAGCCGTTTACCGGTTGATTGATCAACAGGGGCCTATTTCGCGCATTCAAATCGCCGAAGTCAGCCAGCTTGCGCCAGCCAGTGTCACCAAAATTACCCGCCAGTTGATTGAGCGCGGCCTGATTAAAGAGGTGGACCAGCAAGCGTCCACCGGCGGACGCCGCGCCATCTCCATCATTACCGAAACCCGTCATTTTCATACTATCGGCGTGCGCCTCGGACGTAACGATGCCACGCTGACATTGTTTGATCTCAGTGGTAAATCACTGGCGCAGGAAGATTACCCGCTACCGGAACGTACCCAGGAAACGCTGGAGAATGCGCTATTTAACGCCATCAGCGCCTTTATGGCGGCGCATCAGCGCAAAATTCATGAACTGATTGCTATTGCGGTGATTTTGCCCGGCCTGGTGGATCCGATAAACGGCATTATTCGCTATATGCCGCATATTGCCGTCAGCCACTGGCCGCTGGTTTCCAGCCTGCAAAAACGTTTCAACGTCACCAGTTTTGTTGGCCATGACATCCGCAGTCTGGCCCTTGCCGAGCACTACTTCGGTGCAAGTCGTGACTGTGCAGACTCCATTCTGGTGCGCCTGCATCGCGGCACCGGGGCGGGCATCATCGCCAACGGCCACATTTTTCTCGGCAGCAATGGCAACGTAGGTGAAATCGGCCATATTCAGGTCGATCCGCTCGGTGAGCGCTGCCACTGCGGTAACTTCGGTTGTCTGGAGACCATCGCCGCCAATGGCGCGATTGAAAACCGGGTACGCCACCTGCTCAATCAAGGCTACCCCAGTTCGCTGACCCTGAATGATTGCCAGATGCCGCAAATCTGCCGGGCCGCCAATCAGGGCGATGCACTGGCGTGTGAGGTGATTGAATACGTTGGCCGCTATCTCGGTAAAGCGATAGCCATCGCTATTAACCTGTTTAATCCACAAAAAGTGGTGCTGGCGGGTGAAATCACCGACGCAGACAAGGTATTGTTTCCGGCAATTGAGGGCTGCATCAACACCCAGGCACTGAATGCGTTTCGTAAAAATTTGCCTGTGGTACGCTCAGAACTCGATCATCGCTCGGCCATTGGCGCTTTTGCTCTGGCAAAACGCGCTATGCTGAATGGCATTCTGCTGCAACATCTGCTGGAAGAGTAACCGACGCCTGCCAGGAGCAGGCCACACCGGATGCAATCTATGACAATTAAAAGCGTAATCTGTGACATCGACGGCGTGTTGATGCACGACAACACTGCCGTTCCCGGCGCCCAGGAATTCCTGCAGCGCATCCTTGAAAAAAAGATGCCGCTGGTGGTGCTGACTAACTACCCATCGCAAACGGCAAAAGATCTGGCGAACCGTTTCGCCTCCTCCGGTATCGAAGTGCCGGATTCGGTTTTTTACACCTCGGCGATGGCCACCGCCGACTTCCTGCGCCGTCAGGAAGGCAAGAAAGCCTATGTGATTGGTGAAGGCGCGCTGATTCATGAGCTTTATAAAGCTGGTTTCACCATCACCGATATCAATCCTGATTTCGTTATCGTTGGTGAAACCCGTTCCTTTAACTGGGACATGATGCATAAGGCGGCGTTTTTTGTCGCCAATGGTGCGCGCTTTATCGCGACCAACCCGGATACCCACGCGCGCAATTTTGTCCCGGCCTGTGGCGCGCTTTGTGCCGGTATCGAAAAAATCTCCGGTCGCAAACCGTTTTATGTCGGAAAACCCAGCCCCTACATCATGCGTGCCGCGCTGAACAAGATGCAGGCGCACTCCGAAGAAACCGTGATTGTCGGCGATAATCTGCGTACCGATATTCTCGCCGGTTTCCAGGCGGGTCTGGAAACCGTGCTGGTGTTGTCTGGGGTCTCGACGCTCAGCGATATTGATGCCATGCCGTTCCGTCCGGACTGGATCTACCCTTCCGTCGCAGATATCGATCTGTTCTGATTTTCACCATCATCTTCGCTTATGACCCGGCTGACTCATCATCGCCGCCGGGTCTCTCTTTTCTCCCCGAACCAGCCCTCTCCATACGCTCACAAAACCAGCAAAAACACAAAATCATTAGATGCCATCTAATAAAATCACCATTTCATTGAATGAAATTCAATTTTATTGCCATAGCAACATTCTTTTTATCAGCTAATCGTGAATTTGCTTGCATTACCACCATCAAATAGCGCATTTTCTTATACATCACGCAGCGATGCTGCCGGACAAACGGTGCAATAACATCCCCACAGGGTGAGATCAGGAGTCAGTTATGTGTTCGATTTTTGGTGTGCTGGATCTGAAAAGCGATCCAATTGAATTGCGCAAGAAAGCGCTGGAATGTTCCCGTCTGATGCGCCATCGCGGCCCGGACTGGTCAGGCGTTTACGCCGATGATAAAGCCATTCTGGCGCATGAGCGCCTGTCGATTGTTGACGTTAACAACGGTGCACAGCCGCTGTACAACGCCGACCACACCCACGTACTGGCCGTTAACGGTGAAATCTACAACCATCAGGCACTGCGTGCTGAACTGAGCGACCGCTACCAGTTCCAGACCGGTTCTGACTGTGAAGTGATCCTGGCGCTGTATCAGGAAAAAGGCGTTGATTTCCTTGACGATCTTGAAGGCATGTTCGCCTTCATTCTGTGGGACAGCGTGAAGCAGCAATATCTGATTGGCCGCGACCATATCGGCATCATCCCGTTGTATATGGGCAATGATGAACACGGCAACCTTTACGTTGCTTCAGAAATGAAAGCGCTGGTGCCAGTGTGCCGTTCCATCAAAGAATTCCCGCCGGGAAGCTACCTCTCCAGCACTGATGGTGAAATCCGTCGTTACTGGCAGCGTGACTGGATGGACTACAAAAGCGTTGAGCACAACGAGACGGATGCCGCTGGCCTGAAAGCCGCGCTGGAAGAATCCGTAAAAAGCCACCTGATGTCAGACGTGCCTTATGGCGTGCTGCTGTCTGGCGGCCTTGATTCCTCCATCATTTCTGCTGTGACCAAACGCTTTGCAGCAAAACGCGTTGAAGATCACGACAAGAGCGACGCCTGGTGGCCGCAGCTGCACTCATTTGCCGTCGGCCTGGAAGGATCGCCGGATCTGAAAGCCGCCAAATCTGTTGCTGATCATCTCGGCACAGTGCACCACGAAATTCATTTCACCGTGCAGGAAGGTCTGGATGCCATCCGTGACGTGATTTACCACATCGAAACCTATGATGTGACCACCATCCGCGCTTCAACGCCGATGTATTTGATGTCGCGTAAAATCAAAGCGATGGGCATCAAGATGGTGCTGTCTGGCGAAGGTGCTGATGAAGTGTTTGGTGGCTATCTCTACTTCCATAAAGCGCCGAACGCCAAAGAGTTCCACGAAGAAAACGTGCGTAAGCTGCTGGCCCTGCATATGTATGACTGCGCCCGTGCCAACAAAGCGATGTCTGCCTGGGGTGTGGAAGCGCGTGTGCCGTTCCTCGACAAGAAATTCCTTGATGTCGCCATGCGCATCAACCCGGAAGATAAAATGTGCGGCAGCAACGGCAAGATGGAAAAACACATCCTGCGTGAATGCTTCTCCTCTTATCTGCCGGAAAGCGTCGCCTGGCGTCAGAAAGAGCAGTTCTCTGACGGCGTGGGTTACAGCTGGATCGATACGCTGAAAGAAGTGGCGGCAAAACAGGTTAGCGAGCAGCAACTGGCAACGGCGCACTTCCGCTTCCCTTACAACACGCCGAACTCGAAAGAAGCGTATTTGTATCGCGAGATCTTTGAAGAGTTATTCCCGCTGCCGAGCGCGGCCGAATGCGTACCGGGTGGCCCGTCAGTGGCCTGTTCTTCCGCGAAAGCGATTGAATGGGATGAAGCGTTCAAATCAATGGACGATCCATCAGGTCGTGCGGTAGGCGTGCATCAGTCAGCCTATAAATAAGGTTTTTACCTGAGTGCAAAAGGGGTCTGAAAAGGCCCCTTTTTTTGTAATTGCGTTGTAAGCGATCGAAAATTGCCGAATAAATCATCAGCCTGGTTATAAGCCAGACAAACAGGCGCGTTAAGGCAAAAATCGGTAAAAAATTTGTTGACGCTACAAAGCTCAATACGCATAATGCGCCCCGCAACGCCGATGAAGGTAACGCGAAAAAAAGATGGCTACGTAGCTCAGCTGGTTAGAGCACAGCACTCATAATGCTGGGGTCACAGGTTCGATTCCCGTCGTAGCCACCATCTTTTTTGCGGGAGTGGCGAAATTGGTAGACGCACCAGATTTAGGTTCTGGCGCCGCAAGGTGTGCGAGTTCAAGTCTCGCCTCCCGCACCATTTCAGTCTTCGGCAGCCGGATGGGGTATCGCCAAGCGGTAAGGCACCGGTTTTTGATACCGGCATTCCCTGGTTCGAATCCAGGTACCCCAGCCAATCCGATGCACTCTCGTGGATACGAGTCGAATATTGGGATATCGCCAAGCGGTAAGGCACCGGTTTTTGATACCGGCATTCCCTGGTTCGAATCCAGGTATCCCAGCCATCGTCGGATGTGATGTAAAGCAGTACAATTTGGCTACGTAGCTCAGCTGGTTAGAGCACAGCACTCATAATGCTGGGGTCACAGGTTCGATTCCCGTCGTAGCCACCATATTATTGGGGTGTCGCCAAGCGGTAAGGCAGTGGATTCTGATTCCACCATTCCGGGGTTCGAATCCCTGCACCCCAGCCATACAAAAGACAATTTGAATTAACACCTATTGGGGTGTCGCCAAGCGGTAAGGCACCGGATTCTGATTCCGGCATTCCGGGGT
Organism: Pantoea cypripedii; assembly: GCF_002095535.1. Classification (NCBI taxonomy): domain Bacteria; kingdom Pseudomonadati; phylum Pseudomonadota; class Gammaproteobacteria; order Enterobacterales; family Erwiniaceae; genus Pantoea; species Pantoea cypripedii. Next base: position 1,204,466 of record NZ_MLJI01000001.1, on the reverse strand, counting down.
TCGAATCCCTGCACCCCAGCCAAATTGCACAACAAAGCCCGCTTTTGCGGGCTTTGTTGTTTTTGTGTGTCTGCTACATAGCCAAAAAAACAGCGCGATGAATCGCGCCGTTACGAGTTCAGGTAATCACAGCCCCAGTGCGTATCTCAGCACCTGTCGCTTCAGCACACCCGCATGCTCCGCCGCGATCAGCCCCAAATTACGGGCAAAACGCAGTGGCGGTAATTTATTGCTGAAGGCGAAGTAGAACAAATCCATCCCGCCCTGCATCAGCAAATTGTCTTTACGGCGCTGGCGCTGATAGCGCTGCAACACCGCCAGAGATGACCACAATTCAGCCTGACTCCGCGCCTCCACCAGTGTATCCAGCAACGCTTCGACATCACGATAGCCAAGATTAACGCCCTGCCCGGCCAGCGGATTGATGGTATGCGCCGCATCCCCCACCAGCGCCAATCCAGCGGTGACATAGCGCGTGGCGTGGCGACGCACCAGCGGAAACGATGCGGCCGCTGTTACCTGAAATCGCCCGACGCGCGCCGGGAAGTGAGCATGAATTTCTTTCTCCAGCTGGGGCAACGGCATGCTCTGCAACTGACGAATGCGTGAGGGAGCGTCATACCACACCAGCGAGGCATGGCGGTCAAACAACGGCAGAAATGCACGCGGCCCCTCTGGCGTGAACTGCTGCCAGGTGGCGTCTCCCGCTTCATGCTCGCATTCCACGCTGATGAGCATGCAGGATTGCGCGTAATTCCAGCCATGCACACCAATACCGGCCAGCTGGCGTACACGCGAATTGGCACCATCAGCGCCCACCACCAGGCGGGCATCCAGCGTGGTGCCGTTATCCAGTTGGACATGCCAACCGCCGCTGTGCGGCAACAAATTTTCCAGCGTGGCCGGGGAGCACAACGTCCCCCCATCTTCCTGCATTTTTTCCCACAACGCGCGTTGCAGCACGCTGTTTTCCACCATATAACCCAGCTCGGGCAACCCGAGTGAGGCCGCATCGAAGGTGACGTGTGCTGTTTGCCACTCCCAGGTTTCCAGCTTGCGGTAAGGCGCACAACGCATTGCCTGTACGCGTGGCCAGACATTCAGTTGCTTAAGCAACGCCACCGAGGACGCGCCGATGGCCGAAACACGCACATCAGGTGCACGCGCAGCATCAAAAGGCGCGGGTTCGGCACGTTCGACAACCGCCACCCGAAACTTTTGCTGCGCCAGGCCGCAGGCTAGCGCCGCGCCGACCATACCGCCACCGATCACCACCACATCAAAATGTGAATCCTGCATTGTCTGTTATCCCTCTTCTTACCGCAGCCTTCATTCTGCGAAGTGTACCGGAAATTCACGTCACAAACAGAAAAGCCCTTACCCTTATACTGGTCACAACAGCAGCAAAGCATTACAATACGCGCCCAGCACTTACCTGCACTGAATTGAATGGCTAGTCCGATGACCAAAAAACTGCATATCAAAACCTGGGGCTGTCAGATGAATGAGTATGATTCATCGAAGATGGCTGACCTGCTGAACAGCACCCACGGCTACACCCTGACTGAGGAAGCCGAAGAGGCAGATATTCTGCTGCTCAACACCTGCTCGATCCGTGAGAAGGCGCAGGAGAAGGTTTTCCATCAGTTAGGACGCTGGAAAAAGCTGAAAGATCATAATCCCGACCTGATCATTGGCGTCGGTGGCTGCGTCGCTTCACAGGAAGGCGATCATATTCGCCAGCGTGCGCCTTGCGTTGATATCGTGTTTGGTCCGCAAACGCTGCACCGCCTGCCAGAAATGATTAACACGGTGCGAGGCAGCAAAAGCCCGATCGTTGACATCAGCTTCCCGGAAATCGAGAAATTTGACCGTCTGCCGGAACCCCGCGCAGAAGGCCCAACCGCGTTCGTTTCCATCATGGAAGGCTGCAACAAATACTGCACCTTCTGCGTGGTACCTTACACCCGTGGCGAAGAAGTCAGCCGTCCGAGTGACGATATCCTGCTGGAGATTGCACAGTTAGCGGCGCAAGGCGTACGCGAAGTTAACCTGCTGGGCCAGAACGTGAACGCCTATCGCGGCGCTACCTTTGACGGCGATATCTGCACCTTTGCCGAGCTGCTGCGTCTGGTAGCGGCCATCGATGGCATCGACCGCATCCGTTTTACCACCAGCCACCCGATTGAATTCACGGATGACATCATTGAGGTTTACCGTGATACGCCGGAGCTGGTCAGCTTCCTGCATCTGCCGGTACAGAGCGGCGCTGACCGCATCCTGACGCTGATGAAGCGTGCGCACACCGCGCTGGAATACAAGGCGATCATCCGTAAGCTGCGCGTTGCGCGTCCGGATATTGAGATCAGTTCTGACTTCATCATCGGATTCCCGGGGGAAACCCAGCAGGATTTCGAGCAGACCATGAAACTGATTGGCGATGTCAATTTCGACATGAGCTTCAGCTTTATCTACTCTGCTCGCCCTGGCACGCCAGCGGCTGACCTGCCAGACGACGTGTCGGAAGACGAGAAGAAACAGCGCCTCTATATCCTGCAGGACCGTATTAACCAGCAGGCAATGGCGATCAGCCGCCGCATGCTCGGTAGCGTACAGCGCATCCTGGTGGAAGGCACCTCACGTAAAAACGTGATGGAGCTGTCTGGCCGTACCGCCAACAACCGCGTGGTGAACTTCGAAGGTTCTGTCGCGATGATTGGTAAGTTTGTTGACGTCGAAATCGTGGATGTCTACACCAACTCGCTGCGTGGCAAAGTGGTCCGTACCGAAGACGAGATGGGTCTGCGTGTGGTGGAAAGCCCGGCTTCGGTCATTGCGCGCACGCGTAAAGAAAACGAAATCGGCGTGGGTCTTTTCCAGCCTTGAAACCCCGACCTTTGAGCGACAGCGCACAAAACGCTGTCGCCTGTTTCCCCAGGCAGCACTTGCATTCTGACGGTGCTGCCCAAATATCTCCCCTGATGCTTGCGCCCAGGCGTTACCCCATAAATAATTCCGTAATGATGCGCATGGCCTGCTGCTGCGCGCCGGATACATTTTTTCAACTGGCCCTGAGTGACCCAAAGGATTCATTTGAATATCGAAACTCGTGAAATCGCCCTTGAACCGGTAGACAACCGCCGCCTGCTTAGCCTGTGCGGTCCGTTTGATGACAATGTGAAACAGCTGGAACGGCGTCTGGGGATCGAAATCAACCGCCGTGATAACCAGTTTAAACTGGTTGGCCGCACCCTGTGCGTCAACGCAGCGGCAGATATTCTGCGCACGCTGTATGTCGATACGGCACCGGTGCGTGGCCAGATTCAGGATATCGAGCCAGAGCAAATCCATTTAGCGATTAAAGAAAGCCGCGTACTGGAACAAACCGCCGAAAGCGTACCGGAGTTCGGTAAAGCGGTGAATATCAAGACCAAGCGTGGTGTGATTAAACCCCGCACGCCGAACCAGGCACAGTACATCGCCAATATTCTCGATCACGACATCACCTTCGGTATCGGCCCGGCGGGTACCGGTAAAACTTATCTGGCGGTGGCCGCGGCAGTTGATGCGCTGGAACGCCAGGAAATTCGCCGTATTCTGCTGACGCGTCCGGCGGTTGAAGCCGGGGAGAAACTCGGCTTCCTGCCAGGTGATCTCAGCCAGAAAGTCGATCCTTATCTGCGTCCATTGTACGACGCGCTGTTCGAGATGCTCGGATTTGAACGGGTTGAAAAGCTGATGGAGCGCAACGTGATTGAAGTTGCCCCTCTGGCCTATATGCGTGGTCGTACACTGAATGATGCGTTCATCATCCTTGATGAAAGCCAGAACACCACCATTGAACAGATGAAGATGTTCCTGACGCGTATTGGTTTCAACTCAAAAGCGGTGATAACCGGTGACGTTACACAGATTGACCTGCCGCGTCACACCAAGTCTGGCCTGCGCCATGCGATTGAAGTGTTGTCGGAAGTGGATGAGTTAAGCTTTAACTTCTTCCACAGCGAAGACGTGGTACGCCATCCGGTTGTGGCCCGCATTGTTATCGCCTATGAAGCCTGGGAAGAAGCAGACCAGAAACGCCGTGATAAACAGGCAGAGGAGCGCAAACGTGAAGCGCTCGCCGCCACCCAACCCAGCCCGCAGGAGCCTTCATGAGCGCGGTAATTCTTGATTTACAACTGGCCTGTGCCGAAAGCCTGGGATTGCCCGAAGAAGCCGCTTTTCAGCGCTGGCTGGAAGCGGCAGTCACCCCTTTTCAGCCGGAGAGCGAAGTCACCATTCGTCTGGTTGATGAAGCGGAAAGCCATGAACTGAACCTGACATATCGCGGTAAAGACAAGCCCACTAACGTGCTGTCTTTTCCTTTCGAAGCCCCACCGGGCATCGAACTGCCGCTGCTTGGCGACCTGATTATTTGCCGTCAGGTGGTGGAAGCGGAAGCCGCAGAGCAAGGGAAAACTGTAGAAGCCCACTGGGCGCACATGGTGGTCCACGGTACGCTGCATCTGCTGGGCTATGACCATATCGAAGATGACGAAGCCGAAGAAATGGAAGCACTGGAGACCGAGATAATGCTTGCCCTTGGTTATCCGGACCCGTACATTTCGGAGAAAGAAGACGCCTGAGCCACTGGCTCAGGTATTTACGCTGCTGGCGCGGATGCCGGCAGTTTCCTTCCCTCACCAGAGAGAACTTAATAAAAACGCCATGAGCGACGACCATTCTCAAAACAGCGATGCACCCAGTAGTAAAAAGGGATTTTTTTCCCTGTTAATCAACCAACTGTTCCACGGCGAACCTAAAAACCGTGACGAACTGCTGGGGCTAATCCGCGATTCTGAGCAAAAAGAACTGATCGACCAGGACACCCGCGACATGCTGGAAGGGGTGCTGGATATTGCCGAACAACGCGTGCGCGACATCATGATCCCGCGCTCCCAAATGATCACCCTGAAACGTAACCAGAGCCTTGAAGAGTGTCTGGCGGTGATCATTGAATCGGCCCATTCACGCTTCCCGGTGATCAGCGAAGATAAAGATCATGTTGAAGGCATTCTGATGGCTAAGGATTTACTGCCCTTTATGAGCAGTGCCTCAGAACCGTTCAGCATGGAGAAAGTACTGCGTACCGCCGTGGTGGTGCCAGAAAGTAAGCGTGTCGATCGCATGCTGAAAGAGTTCCGTTCACAGCGCTACCATATGGCGATTGTGATTGATGAGTTTGGCGGCGTGTCCGGTCTGGTGACCATTGAAGACATCCTCGAACTGATCGTCGGAGAAATTGAAGACGAATATGACGATGAAGAAGATCGCGATATCCGTCAGTTAAACCGCCACACCTATACGGTGCGTGCGCTGACGCCGATTGAAGACTTCAACGAGGTGTTCGGCACCGGTTTCAGCGATGACGAAGTGGATACCATTGGCGGTCTGGTGATGCAGGGATTCGGCCACCTTCCCGCGCGCGGTGAAAGCATTGAAATTGATGGTTACCAATTCAAGGTCGCCATGTCTGACAGCCGCCGTATCATCCAGGTGCATGTAAAAATTCCGGAAGACTCGCCGCTCCCCCAACTGGATGACGAATAACTTTATGGCTTTAGCCTCTCTTTACTCGCGGCAGCGGGTTCGCCTGTTGCTGGCGTTAATAACGGGTGCCATTGGCACCCTTTCCTTTTCCCCTTATGATTTCTGGCCCGCCGCCCTGATTTCGCTGTTCGGCCTGCAACTGCTGCTGCTGGATCGTCGCACTGCGCAGGCGTCAGCCATCGGTTTTGCCTGGGGTTTTGGCCTGTTCGGCAGCGGCATTAACTGGGTCTATGTCAGCATCGCCACCTTTGGTGGGATGCCCGGACCGGTTAACATCTTCCTGGTGGTGCTGCTGGCGGCATATTTGTCCCTCTATCCGATGCTGTTCGCCATTTTGCTTAATCGCCTGTGGCCACGTGCTACGCTGTGGCGTCTGGCAGTGGCAGCCCCGGCGTTGTGGCAAATCACCGAGTTCCTGCGTGGCTGGATCCTGACGGGGTTCCCGTGGTTGCAGTTCGGCTACAGCCAGATTGACGGTCCGCTGAAAGGACTGGCCCCGCTGGCGGGCGTGGAAACCATCACCTTCCTGTTGATGGTGATTACCGGTCTGCTGGTATATGCGCTGTATCACCGCAGCGTGAAAAGCCTGATTGCCGCCGTTCTGTTGTTACTGCTGCCGTGGCCGTTACGCATGTTGCAGTGGTATCAGCCACTGCCGGAGCGCAGCGTCGATGTCGCCATGGTGCAGGGCAATATTCCGCAATCGATGAAATGGGATCCGCAGCAATTGCTCAACACGCTGCGCATCTACACCTCGTACAGCCAGCCGTGGATGGGTAAAGCACCGATCATTATCTGGCCGGAATCAGCCATTACCGATTTGGAAAGCAACCAGCAACCCTTCCTGCATGCGCTGGATGAAGAACTGCGCGCGCGTGGCAGCTCACTGATCACCGGTATCGTCGATTCTCGTCTGGAAGGTGACAACCGCTACCACGATTACAACTCCGTGATTGTGCTGGGCGGCGAGCAGCCCTACAGCTACCAGAGCCAGAACCGTTATCAGAAGAATCACCTGGTGCCCTTTGGTGAGTTTGTACCGCTGGAAGAGTTGTTACGGCCACTGGCTCCGTTCTTTGATTTGCCGATGTCGTCATTCAGCCGCGGATCCTATATTCAGCCGCAATTGAAAGTGGCGGGCTACAACCTGACCAGCGCCATCTGCTATGAGATCGTGCTGGGAGAACAGGTACGCGCCAATTTCCGGCCGGACACCAATTTCCTGCTCACCGTGTCGAACGATGCCTGGTTTGGTCACTCCATCGGCCCGTGGCAGCATTTCCAGATGGCAAGAATGCGCGCGCTGGAGCTGGGCCGCCCGCTACTGCGTGATACCAACAATGGCGTTACCGCGGTGGTCAATGCCAACGGCGATGTCGAGAAGATGCTGCCGCAGTTCACCCGTGATGTGTTGTCAGCGAAAGTAACCCCCACCACGGGTGAGACACCTTACGCCAAAGCCGGCGTGTGGCCAGTGTGGGTGCTGACCCTGCTGGGTGTGGTGCTGGGTCTGATCCGCCGTCGTCGCTGATTCGCCATTCTCTTCCTGAGGCGAAGCTCACCCTTCGCCTTTTTTTATCGCATTTTTCCGCTCCCTTTCCCCCTGCTTTGCCGCATTCTCTGCTGGTTTCTTACACTCTTTAACTGCTTTGGCACGATCATTGCTATTTATTTCAGTGTTTTTCGTAAACATCAGCTTTTGTCAGCACATTGCAAAGGGTTACGCACCATAAAAAAGCGCCAATGCGCACTATTTTTGCGCATAGGGAAAATTTTGCCTCTTATTGGTGCGGCGCGGCTCGCAAAAAAGAAACTTGTCTGTTTCATTGTGTTAACAATTCGCTATGTTAATCCTGAACTGCGCGCCATTGTGTGCGGGGATAACCAGAAAAGCAGCAGGAAATACACACAACATCACAAATATGCGTAGTAAATGTGCTGCGCGATATCCATACGAAGGAGTTGGAACATGCAGATGCGCAAAGTGGCACTATCTCTTCTGCTGTTAGGTGCAGCAGTGGGAACGGCCCAGGCGGAAGATCTCGCTGGCACCCTGAAAAAGATTAACGACAGCGGCGTGATTGTCGTTGGGCACCGTGAATCATCAGTTCCCTTTTCTTATTACGATAATCAGCAAAAAGTTGTGGGCTATTCACAGGACTACTCCAATGCGATTGTTGCTGCGATTAAAGCCAAACTGAACAAACCTGATCTGCAGGTAAAAATGCTGCCGATCACCTCGCAAAACCGTATTCCGTTGCTGCAAAACGGCACATACGACTTTGAGTGTGGTTCTACCACCAATAACCTGGAGCGTCAGCAACAGGCGGCTTTCTCTGACACCATCTTTGTCATCGGCACCCGTCTGATGGTGAAAAAAGGCGGCCCGATCCATGATTTTCCCGATCTGAAAGGCAAAACCGTGGTTGTGACTTCAGGTACCACCTCTGAAGTTCTGCTGCATAAGCTGAATGACGAGAAAAAAATGGATATGCGCATCATCAGCGCCAAGGACCACGGTGATTCCTTCCGTACCCTGGAAACTGGTCGCGCTGTTGCCTTTATGATGGATGACGCGCTGCTGGCGGGCGAACGAGCCAAAGCGAAGAAACCGGGTGACTGGGAAATCCTTGGCACGCCGCAATCCAAAGAAGCTTACGGCTGTATGATGCGTAAAGAAGACCCGCAGTTCAAAACGCTGGTTGACGACACCATCGTAAAAGCCCAGACCTCAGGTGAAGCCGCTAAATGGTTTGATACCTGGTTTAAACAGCCGATCCCGCCGAAAAATCTGAACATGAACTTTGAACTGTCAGACGATATGAAAGCGCTGTTCAAATCACCGAACGATAAAGCACTCTAACTAACAACGACAACAAGGGCAGCCCCGCTGCCCTCTCGATTGCTGAAAACGCGGTGCGGACAGACAGACTCTCTCAGGTCGTTCCCCTGTAAAGAGTAAACAAGACACCGTTCATCAATCTTCTGGGTAGCTGAAGCTCAGCTACCCTTTTTTTACCGGAGCTATTATGGGTATCGACTGGAACTGGGGCATCTTTTTACAACAGGCCCCGTTCGGCAATACGACCTATCTCGGCTGGCTGTGGTCCGGTTTTCAGGTGACTATTGCCGTCTCCTGCTGCGCCTGGATTATCGCTTTCTTCGTAGGTTCCTTCTTTGGCATTCTGCGTACCGCGCCTAATCGCTGGCTTTCCACCCTCGGCACCTGCTACGTGGAGTTATTTCGTAATATCCCACTGATTGTGCAGTTCTTCTTCTGGTATCTGGTGGCGCCAGAACTGGTGGGGCAGAGCCTCGGTATGTGGTTTAAATCGGAGCTGGATCCCAACATCCAATTCTTCTCTTCGTCGGTGATTTGCCTTGGGCTATTCACCGGCGCACGCGTGTCTGAACAGGTACGTGCCGCAATTCAGTCATTGCCGCGCGGGCAGAAAAATGCTGGTCTGGCGATGGGCCTGACCCTGCCGCAAACGTACCGCTATGTGTTGTTGCCGAACGCCTATCGCGTGATTGTGCCGCCGATGACGTCGGAGATGCTTAACCTGGTGAAAAACTCGGCCATCGCCTCCACCATCGGCCTGGTGGATATGGCTGCACAGGCCGGTAAGCTGCTGGATTACTCGGCACACGCCTATGAATCTTTCACCGCCATCACCCTGGCCTACATTGGTATCAACGTGGTGATCATGCTGCTCATGAGTCTGGTAGAACGTAAAGTGCGTCTGCCCGGCAATGTGGGAGGGAAATAATGTACGATTTTGACTGGAGTTCAATTCCTCCCAGCCTGCCCTTCCTGCTGGAAGGTATGGTGATTACGCTCAAAATCACCGTCACTGCCGTGGTGTTCGGCATCATCTGGGGCACCATTCTGGCGGTAATGCGCCTGTCCTCCTTCGCCCCAATCCGCTGGTTTGCCAAACTGTACGTGAACCTGTTCCGTTCCGTGCCGCTGGTCATGGTGCTGCTGTGGTTCTACCTGGTGGTACCGAGCTTTCTGCAGCAGGTGCTGGGATTGTCGCCGAAAACCGATATCCGTCTGATCTCGGCGATGGTGGCCTTTTCGCTGTTTGAAGCCGCGTACTATTCGGAGATTATCCGCGCCGGCATCATCAGTATCGCGCGCGGTCAGTCCAATGCCGCGCTGGCACTGGGTATGACCCACTGGCAATCGATGCAACTGGTGATCCTGCCGCAGGCGTTTCGTGCCATGGTGCCGCTGTTGCTCACTCAGGGGATTGTCCTGTTTCAGGATACCTCGCTGGTTTATGTCCTCAGCCTGGCTGATTTCTTCCGTACCGCTTCAACCATTGGTGAGCGTGACGGTACCCAGGTCGAAATGGTTTTGTTTGCGGGCCTGGTTTACTTTGTCATCAGCCTGAGCGCCTCGCTGTTGGTTAGCTATCTGAAAAGAAAAAGGACGGTTTAAATGATTAGCCTGAAAAATGTTTCTAAGTGGTACGGGCACTTTCAGGTGCTGACCGATTGCTCCACCGAAGTCAAAACCGGTGAAGTGGTGGTGGTGTGCGGTCCATCGGGTTCCGGTAAATCAACGCTGATCAAAACGGTAAATGGCCTGGAGCCGATTCAGCAGGGTAGCATTCAGGTTACGGGCATCGAAGTTAACGACAAAAAAACCAACCTCGCACAGTTACGCAGCAAGGTCGGGATGGTGTTCCAGCATTTCGAACTGTTCCCGCATCTGAGCATCGTTGACAACCTGACCCTGGCGCAGGTGAAAGTGCTGAAGCGTGACAAAAAGCTGGCGCGGGAAAAAGGCCTGAAACTGCTGGCGCGCGTGGGCTTATCTGCCCATGCGGATAAATTCCCTGGCCAGCTCTCTGGTGGTCAGCAGCAGCGTGTGGCGATTGCCCGTGCGCTGTGCATGGACCCGGTGGCGATGCTGTTCGATGAACCGACCTCCGCGCTTGACCCGGAAATGATCAACGAAGTGCTGGATGTGATGGTGGAACTGGCACAGGAAGGCATGACCATGATGGTGGTGACCCATGAAATGGGCTTTGCGCGCAAAGTGGCTAACCGCGTGATCTTTATGGATGAAGGCAAAATTGTTGAAGACACCAATAAGGACGATTTCTTCAACAATCCGCAGTCGGATCGCGCCAAAGACTTCCTCGCGAAGATCTTGCATTAAATAACCTGTAGCGGCGCGATTTATCGCGCAATCATGAGCGCAAAACATGGTATCGGGCAGCAATGCTGCCCGATGTTTTTTAGGGTTCAAACGGCTGGCGCTGGAAATGATCGTGCCCACATTCCGGGCAACGGGTTAAGGTTTCCGGGGTATAAATAGCGCGGGTAAACTGACACTTCTCACACACCAGGTTTCCCAGCCCCACGACTTCGCCGCTTTGATAGACACCGTGATGACGCAGATCCTGAAACACCTCGCGCCATTCCAGCTGACTCTTATCGGTGATATCCGCCAGCTCCTTCCAGATACTCTCGCGAATCACCCGCATAAACACCGAATCGCCCAGCACGCTGGAAGACTCTTCATAGCTAAGGGCAAATTCCTGCAAATCTCGCCTGACGGCATGTAACACTTCGTCGACCTGGTCCGAGGTTAAATCCTGCTGTGCCAGCAGCCGCAAACGCGCACTGGCGACCAGCGCATCAATATCACGTTCACCGCGTTCCAGCCGCTGGGTTAATGCCGCTACCGTTGCACGATATACCTGCGCCACGTTATTCATTTTGTTCTCCTTTCTGCTGCGAATGCTCTGATTAAGTTTAGTCACTTGCGAGTCAGGTCGCGGGGGAAATCGCAAAAGGGTGAATACGGCGGCGCATTCGGCAGAAATCGCCCAGGCAAAGGCGTGAAGTGTTGTTGAGGGGCTACCTTATGGGTATGCTATGCGGATCTAAAAGTACGCTAAGTGCGATATTCATTAAGGACCACAGGCAGCCATGCAAGAGCAATACCGCCCGGAAGAGATAGAATCCCGCGTCCAGCAGCACTGGGACGAAAATGAAACCTTTAAAGTGACCGAGCAGGAAGGCAAAGAGAAATACTACTGCCTCTCTATGCTACCCTATCCTTCCGGCCGCCTGCACATGGGCCATGTGCGTAACTACACCATCGGTGATGTGATTGCCCGCTACCAGCGTATGCTGGGTAAAAACGTGCTGCAGCCGATCGGCTGGGATGCGTTTGGTCTGCCTGCTGAAGGCGCAGCGGTAAAAAACAATACCGCTCCAGCTCCCTGGACTTACGACAACATTCAGTACATGAAAAACCAGCTTAAACTGCTGGGTTTTGGCTATGACTGGAGCCGTGAACTGGCGACCTGCCAGCCTGAATACTATCGCTGGGAACAATGGTTCTTCACCAAACTGTATGAAAAAGGTCTGGTTTACAAGAAGACCTCTGCGGTTAACTGGTGCCCGAATGACCTGACAGTGCTGGCGAACGAGCAGGTTATCGACGGCTGCTGCTGGCGTTGCGACACCAAAGTTGAGCGCAAAGAGATCCCGCAGTGGTTCGTAAAAATCACCGATTACGCCGAAGAACTGCTGAACGACCTCGACAAGCTGGAAGACTGGCCTGAGCAGGTTAAAACCATGCAGCGCAACTGGATTGGTCGCTCAGAAGGCGTGGAAATCACCTTTGACGTGGCCTTCAGCGCAGAAAAAGTCACGGTCTACACCACCCGTCCGGATACCTTCCTGGGTGCCACCTATGTTGCCGTCGCCGCAGGTCACCCGCTGGCACAGCAGGCCGCAGCGACCAATCCGGCGCTGTCTGACTTCATCGACGAATGCCGCAACACCAAAGTAGCCGAAGCCGATATGGCGACGATGGAGAAAAAAGGCATGGCCACCGGCCTGCACGTTATCCATCCGCTGACCGGCGAAGAGATCCCGGTATGGGTCGCCAACTTTGTGTTGATGGAATACGGCACCGGTGCGGTGATGGCGGTTCCGGGCCATGACCAGCGCGACTGGGAATTTGCCACTAAATACTCTCTGCCGATCAAACCAGTGATCCTGAACCTCGACGGCACCGAGCCAGATATCAGCGCCGCAGCGATGACCGAAAAAGGCGCGCTGTTCAACTCCGGCGACTACAACGGTCTCAGCCACGAAGCTGGCTTTAACGCGATCGCTGACGCACTGGCTGCCAAAGGCGTTGGCGTGCGTAAAGTGAACTACCGTCTGCGCGACTGGGGTGTCTCCCGTCAGCGTTACTGGGGCGCACCGATCCCGATGGTGACGCTGGAAGATGGCACCGTGATGCCAACGCCGGAAGATCAACTGCCGGTGATCCTGCCAGAAGACGTGGTGATGGACGGTATTACCAGCCCGATCAAAGCTGACCCGGAGTGGGCAAAAACCACCGTGAACGGCCAGCCTGCGCTGCGTGAAACCGATACCTTTGACACCTTTATGGAGTCCTCCTGGTACTACGCGCGCTATACCTGCGCTAACTACAATGAAGGCATGCTGGATCCGGCTGCAGCAAACTACTGGCTGCCGGTTGATCAGTATGTGGGTGGTATCGAACACGCCATCATGCACCTGATGTATTTCCGCTTCTATCATAAGCTGCTGCGTGATGCAGGCCTGGTAAATTCTGATGAGCCAGCCAAACGTCTGCTGTGTCAGGGCATGGTACTGGCGGATGCCTTCTACTACGTCGGCGCTAACGGCGAGCGTAACTGGGTGTCTCCGGTAGACGTCAGCGTAGAGCGTGACGAAAAAGGTCGTATCGTCAAAGCCATTGATAATCAGGGCCGCGAAGTGGTGTACGCGGGCATGAGCAAAATGTCGAAGTCAAAAAACAACGGCATCGACCCGCAGTTGATGGTAGAACGTTACGGTGCCGATACCGTTCGTCTGTTCATGATGTTTGCTTCCCCGGCGGAAATGACGCTGGAGTGGCAGGAATCAGGCGTGGAAGGGGCAAACCGCTTCCTGAAACGTGTGTGGAAACTGGCTTACGAGCACGTTGCAAAAGGCGCGACCACCGCGCTGGATGTCAACGCGCTGAACGATGATCAGAAAGCGCTGCGTCGCGATCTGCACAAAACCATCGCCAAAGTGGCGGATGATATTGGCCGTCGTCAGACCTTCAATACCGCGATTGCCGCGATTATGGAGCTGATGAACAAACTGATCCGCGCCCCGCAGGACAGCGACCAGGATCGCGCGCTGCTGCAGGAAGCGTTGATTGCCGTCACCCGTCTGCTGTATCCGTTCACTCCGCATACCTGCTACGTACTGTGGGAAGCGCTGGGCGGTGAAGGCAGTGTTGATGACGCCAGCTGGCCGCTTGCAGACGAAGCCGCTATGGTTGAAGATTCACTGCTGGTAGTGGTTCAGGTTAATGGCAAAGTGCGCGGCAAAATCACCGTTGCGCCCGATGCAACCCAGGAGCAGGTGCAGGCGCGTGCCGCGCAGGAGCATCTGGTGGCGAAATATCTGGAAGGCGTCACCATTCGTAAAGTGATTTATGTCCCCGGCAAACTGCTTAACCTGGTCGTAGGTTAAGTTCAGGAGGAACTGTGCGACAACTGATAATCAGGCTGTTTGTCCTGCTGGCGGTGATGATCACCGCTGGCTGTGGTTTTCATCCGCGCGGCACCACTCAGGTGCCCGCCGAAATGAAAACGCTGATCGTCTCCACTGGCGACCCTTATGGTCCACTGGCGCGCACCGTTCGTCAGCAGCTGCGCCTCAATAACGTGCGCATTGTTGATGACACCAAAGAGACGCGTAACAACATTCCGACGTTGCGTCTCGGCGGCGAAGGCTTTAGCCGCGATACTGCTTCGGTGTTTATCAGCGGCACCACCGCTGAATACTCACTGGTGATGTCAGTATCGGCGCAGGTACTGCTGCCAGGTAAAGGTATCTACCCGATCAGCACCACTGTGTATCGTTCTTTCTTCGACAACCCGAACGCCGCCCTGGCGAAGGATGCCGAGCAGGACAAGATCATGCAGGAGATGCGTCAGCGTGCCGCCGAACAGTTGGTGCGTAAGCTACTGGTGGTGCATGCGGCGCAGGAAAGCAACAAAGATACACTGCCGCAGCCTGAGACGATCTTACCCGGTGAAAGCGCACCGGAAGCACCTTCCTCGTCAGCTACCAGCCTGCAATGATCAGGATCTATCCTGAACAACTCAGCGCGCAACTCCGTGAGGGGCTGCGCGCCTGTTATTTTCTCACCGGCAATGAACCGCTGCTGATTCAGGAAAGCGCTGACGCCATTCGCACCGCGTCAACGGCTCAGGGCTTCGAAGAGCATTTCAGCGTCACACTGGATGCACAAACCAGCTGGGACGACCTGTTTGCCAGCTGCCAGTCACTCAGCCTGTTTACCCAACGTCAGACACTGACGCTGCAATTCCCGGAAAATGGCCCGAACGCCGCCATGGCCGAGCAGCTGGTCAAACTTGCCAGCCTGCTGCACAGCGATATCCTGCTGGTGCTGCGCATGGCGAAGCTGACCAAAGCGCAGGAAAACAGCGCCTGGTTTAAAGCGCTGAGTGCGCAGGCCGTGCTGGTACCCTGCCAGACCCCGGAACAGGCCCAGTTGCCACGCTGGGTGGCAAATCGCGCCAAAGCTATGAAGTTGAGCGTCGATGATGCCGCCATCCAGCTGCTTTGCTACTGTTATGAAGGCAACCTGCTGGCGCTGGCTCAGGCGCTGGAACGCCTTTCGTTGTTATGGCCGGATGGCAAACTCACCCTGCCTCGGGTCGAAGAAGCGGTCAATGATGCCGCCCACTTTACGCCTTTCCACTGGGTTGATGCCCTGCTGGCGGGCAAAAGTAAGCGCGCCCTGCATATCCTGCATCAGCTGGAGAAGGAAGACAGCGAAGTGGTGATCCTGCTGCGCAGCCTGCAACGCGATCTGCTGACGTTACTGCATCTGCAACGCCATCAGGCCCGGCAACCGCTGCGCACGCTGATGGATCAACAACGTATCTGGCAGAACCGCCGTGCGCTGTTTATGGAGGCATTGCAACGGCTGGATGCCCGTCGTTTACAACGTGCGGTTCATTTGCTGGCGGAGCTGGAGCTGTCGCTGAAACAGGACTACGGTCAAAACCTGTGGCCGCAGCTGGAGACCCTGTCCCTGCTGCTCTGCCACCGTGATTTCCCGATGAGCTTTGCTGATGTCTGAACTTGACGCCCTGTTCGGCGGCACCTTTGATCCCATCCATTATGGACATTTGCGTCCGGTCGAAGCACTGGCGCAACAGATCGGCCTGAAAAAGGTGACGCTGCTGCCGAACAATGTGCCACCGCATCGCCCGCAACCCCAGGCCAGTGCGCAACAGCGCGTCGCCATGCTGCACTGTGCCATTGCAGACCGCCCGTTGTTTGATATCGATACGCGCGAGCTGGAGCGGGAAACGCCGTCATGGACGGTGGCAACGCTGGAAGCATTGCGTGCGCAACGTGGTGATCAGCAGCCCCTGGGGTTTATCATTGGCCAGGATTCTCTGCTAACGTTAGCCAAATGGCACCGCTGGCAGGATTTGTTGTCGCTGTGTCATTTGCTGGTGTGCAAACGCCCGGCTTATCCGGCGCAAATGGACACCCCTGAGATGCAGCAGTGGCTGGATCAGCATCTCGCGCGCGATGTGCAACAACTGCATCGCCTTCCGGCTGGCCTTATCTGGCTGGCCGATACGCCGCTTTTTGATATTTCAGCCACCGAGATCCGCCAGCGTCGCTTACAGGGCGAGTCCTGCGCGGATTTACTGCCTGCGGCGGTCATCGACTATATCGATCGCGCAGGCTTATACCTTAAATAATTCGGCTTGCAGGCTCGCTGACAGTTAACGCTCCTGCAATTTGATGTATAACGGGTATATATCGCGACCAATCGCGGCATGCTATACTGCGCCGCTTCATTTTTGGCTGCGTTTCCAGGGCATTCAGCCTGCCCGTAATCACCTGATTTAAGGGGAACCTTTTGCAAGGTAAAGCACTCCAAGAGTTCGTTATTGATAAGATTGATGATCTCAAAGGCCAGGATATCGTCGCGCTTGACGTTCAGGGCAAATCCAGCATCACCGATTGCATGATTATCTGCACCGGCACCTCAACCCGTCATGTGACCTCAATTGCTGACCATGTCATGCAGGAGTCACGCGCTGCGGGCCTGAAGCCATTAGGCGTTGAAGGTAAAGCGGCAGCCGATTGGGTGGTGGTCGATCTGGGTGACGTGATTGTGCACGTCATGCAGGAAGACAGCCGTCAGCTGTATGAGCTGGAAAAGCTCTGGAGCTAAGCGGTGAAATTGCAGCTTGTGGCCGTCGGCACCAAAATGCCGGATTGGGTTCAGACCGGTTTCACCGAGTATCTGCGCCGTTTCCCTAAAGATATGCCGCTGGAACTGACCGAAGTGCCAGCAGGTAAACGCGGCAAAAACGCTGACATCAAACGCATTCTTGAAAAAGAAGGTGAAGCGATGCTGGCGGCCGTGGGCAAAGGTAACCGCATTGTGACGCTGGATATTCCCGGGCAACCGTGGGAAACCCCGCAGCTGGCACAGCAGCTGGAACGCTGGAAGCAGGATGGCCGCGATGTCAGCCTGTTGATCGGCGGGCCTGAAGGCCTGTCGCCTGCCTGTAAGGCGGCGGCAGAACAGAGCTGGTCGCTGTCGGCCCTGACGCTGCCACATCCGCTGGTACGTGTGCTGGTGGCCGAGAGCCTGTACCGTGCCTGGAGCATCACCGCCAATCATCCTTATCACCGTGAATAAACGCCAGGCCAACCCCGGACATTAAACGCAGCGGATGAAATTACAAAGCAACGCTTTTCGCGATTACACTGCCGAACAAAAGCTGTTTGTCCGTCGGGCTTTGGTGGCCTTTTTCGGCATCCTGCTGCTTTCCGGTATTCTGGTGGTCAACCTGTACCACCTGCAAATTCTGCGTTTTGCTGATTACAGCACCCGCTCCAATGACAACCGTATCAAGCTGGTGCCGGTGGCACCGAGCCGCGGTATCATTTTTGATCGCAACGGCGTGCCGCTGGCGCTGAACCGCACCATTTATCAGGCCGAGCTGGTGCCGGAAAAAGTCGATGACCTGAAGCAAACGCTACAGGACCTGCGCCCGATCCTCGATCTCACTGATGACGATTTGGACGCGTTCGAAAAAGAACGCAAGCGTTCTCGCCGCTTCACCTCCATTCCGGTCAAAACCGCCCTGAGCGATGTGCAGGTGGCACGTTTTGCTGTCAATCAGTACCGCTTCCCTGGCGTGGAAGTGAAAGGCTACCAGCGCCGCTACTATCCCTACGGACAAACGCTGACCCATGTGGTGGGCTACGTGTCGAAAATTAACGATCGTGATGTCACGCGTCTCGATCAGGAAGGCAAATGGCCGAACTATGCGGCAACGCATGACATCGGCAAGCTGGGTATCGAAAACTATTACGAGGATGTGCTGCACGGCACCACCGGTTATGAAGAAGTCGAGGTGAATAACCGTGGCCGGGTGATCCGTCAGTTGCATGAACAATCACCGCAGGCCGGGCGCGATATCTATCTCACCATCGATCTCAAATTGCAGCAGTACATCGAAACGCTGCTGGCGGGCAGCCGTGCGGCGGTGGTGGTGAGCGACCCACGCACCGGGGAAATCCTCGCGCTGGTTTCAACACCAAGCTACGACCCGAATCTGTTCGTCGATGGTATCTCCAGCAAAGATTACAAAGCGCTGCTCAGCGATGAAAACCGTCCACTTTATAATCGCGCCTTGCAGGCCGCCTACCCTCCGGCATCCACGGTGAAGCCTTATGTCGCGGTATCAGCGCTCAGTGCCGGAGTGATTAACCGCAACACCAGCCTGTTTGACCCCGGCTGGTGGCAGTTACCGGGTTCTGAAAAGCGTTATCGTGACTGGAAAAAATGGGGCCATGGTCGTCTCAACGTCACCAAAGCGCTGGAAGAATCCGCCGATACCTTCTTCTATCAAGTTGCCTATGACATGGGGATTGATCGCCTGTCTGAATGGATGACCAAATTTGGCTACGGCCATCGCACCGGCATTGACCTGCCGCAGGAAAGCCCCGGCAATATGCCGACGCGTGACTGGAAGCTGAAACGCTTTAAGAAACCCTGGTATCAGGGCGATACCATCCCGGTGGGGATCGGCCAGGGCTACTGGACTGCCACACCGGTGCAGATGAACAAAGCGATGATGATTTTAATAAACGATGGGGTAATAAAAGTGCCGCATCTGTTGCACGCCACCCGTGAAGGCCACACCATGGTGCCGTATCGCCAACCAGCAGATGAACCGATTGGCGATATCCACTCCGGCTTCTGGGAGATCGCCAAAGACGGGATGTATGGCGTTGCCAACCGCCCTAACGGCACTGCGCATAAGAGCTTTGCCGACGCACCCTATAAAATCGCCGCCAAATCCGGTACGGCCCAGGTATTCGGTCTGAAAGAGAACGAAACCTATAACGCACACAAAATTGCTGAGCATCTGCGCGACCACAAGCTGATGACCGCCTTCGCGCCGTTCGATAAACCGCGTGTCGCCGTCACCATGATTCTGGAGAACGGCGGTGCGGGTCCGGCTGTTGGCTCGGTGATGCGTCAGATTCTCGACCACATTATGTTAGGCGATAACAACACGGTGCTGCCAGAAGCCGCACCGACGCCACCCGGTTACGAAGGTGAATAAGCATGTCCATGAACGATAGTCCGCAGAAAAGAACGATCTGGACGCGCATCCATATTGACCCCCTCTTTATGCTGGTGATCATCGGCCTGCTGGTCTATAGCGCTTTCGTTATCTGGAGCGCCAGTGGCCAGGATCCCGGCATGATGGAACGTAAAATCGGCCAGATTGTGATGGGTCTGGTAATCATGATCGTGCTGGCGCAGGTGCCACCGCGCGTTTACGAAAGCTGGGCACCCTATCTCTACATCATCTGCGTGATATTACTGATTGCCGTTGATGCCTTCGGCCATATCAGTAAAGGGGCGCAGCGCTGGCTGGATTTAGGTATCGTGCGCTTCCAGCCGTCGGAGATCGCCAAAATAGCCGTGCCACTGATGGTGGCGCGCTTTATCAACCGCGATGTGTGTCCGCCAACGCTGAAGAACACCGGCATCGCACTGATCCTGATCTTCGCCCCGACCCTGCTGGTTGCGGCGCAGCCTGACCTCGGGACCTCAATCCTGATCGCTGCATCAGGTTTGTTCGTGCTGTTCCTGTCAGGCATGAGCTGGAAACTGATTGGCGTTGCGGTGCTGCTGATTGCGGCGTTTATCCCGGTGCTGTGGTTCTTCCTGATGCACGATTATCAGCGCGACCGCGTGATGATGCTGCTCAATCCCGAGAGCGATCCACTGGGTGCCGGTTATCACATCATTCAGTCCAAAATTGCCATCGGCTCAGGTGGCCTGCGCGGTAAAGGGTGGCTGCATGGCACCCAGTCGCAGCTGGAGTTTTTGCCTGAGCGCCATACTGACTTTATCTTTGCCGTACTGGCGGAAGAACTGGGGCTGGTCGGCGTGCTGCTGCTATTGGTGCTGTATCTGCTGCTGATTATGCGTGGTTTGATTATCGCAGCCCGTGCACAAACCACCTTTGGTCGCGTGATGGCGGGAGGTTTGATGCTGATTTTATTCGTTTATGTTTTCGTTAACATTGGCATGGTTAGTGGTATCTTACCGGTGGTTGGCGTACCGCTGCCGCTGGTCAGCTACGGCGGATCGGCATTGATTGTACTAATGGCTGGATTTGGCATCGTCATGTCGATCCATACTCATCGAAAAATGTTATCTAAAAGCGTTTAAGAGGCTGCACATGCGTAAGGACTGGCTTGGGGTTGCTCTGGCATCATTGGTACTGGCTGCCTGTTCCTCTCAGGAACCGCAGAATACCGCCCCACCACAACCGGCTTACAACGGCCCGGTGGTTGAAATTCCGGGGGTGGAACCGCGCTATGAACCGATCAATCCGTCAACCAGCCAGGACTATAGCGTCAACGGTAAAACCTACCGTATCGTTAAAGATCCTTCTAACTTCAGTGAAGTGGGTTTAGCCACTTCCTATGGTACTGAAGCCCAGGGCAATCGTACCGCGATTGGTGAGACCTTCGATCCTAACGCCATGAGCGCGGCTCATCCGACCCTGCCCTTACCCAGCTATGTGCGCGTCACTAACCTGGCGAATGGTCGTCAGATCGTGGTACGCGTCAATGATCGCGGTCCCTACACACCGGGCCGAATTATCGATCTGTCGAGCGCCGCAGCCGACCGTCTGAATATCTCGAATAATACCCGTGTACGCGTTGACTATATCAATGTCGCACCGGACGGCACGCTGTCGGGTCCCGGCACCATTGGTACCACGGTCGCTAAACAAAGTTACGCACTGCCAGCACGTCCTGACCTGGGCGGCGGCATGGTGATGATGGGCGGCAGTGCCAGCACCCAAAGCGCCACACCTCCGGCGCAGGATGTCCGCGCGGTGGATAACAGCACGCTGCAAAGCAGCGATGGCATGGGCGCACCGGTGCGCAGCAATGGTTTTCTTGGCGCACCGCAACCGTTAGCCAATGGCGTACTGGAAGGCAGCGAACCGCAACCGGCCGCCGCTGCGTCTGCACCCGCGGCGACTGCTGCGGTAGCCGCTCCGGTAGCCGCAGCTGCAGCGCCAGCCACCAGCCAGAGCGCTGGCGGTTATGTGGTGCAGGTGGGCGCACTTAACGATGCCGCCCGCGCACGCGAGCTGGCAACCAGCCTCGGCAAACGTTTCGGCGTACCGGGTTCGGTTGAAGCCAATGGCAACGTTTATCGCGTGCAGCTGGGTGGCTATAAATCCCGCGCGGAAGCCGCTGCATTGCAGCAGCGCCTGAACAACGAAGCGCAGATGAGTTCATTTATTACCACGTCGCATAACGGCATGTGATAATAACAACCAGGCATAGTGCTGCCTGGTTACTACAGTTTTGCAAAGCAAGATGTCGCCCAATCAGGCGTTTGCTTGAGTCAAGGCACTTTTTTTTACTCTCAACCTCACGGATGTTGTAGTCCTGAACATGAATACGCTGAAACCTTCTCGTTTTCTGAAACGCCTGACAGTGGGATCACTGGTCGCCCTTTCACTCAGCCATGCCGCCCTGGCGGACGATGTAAACCTCAAAACCATGATTCCGGGTGTCCCGGACATTGATGCTGAAGCTTACGTTCTGATCGACTATAACTCGGGCAAGGTGCTGGCGGAAAAGAACGCCGATGCACGTCGCGACCCAGCCAGTCTGACCAAAATGATGACCAGCTACGTCATCGGCCAGGCGGTCAAAGCGGGTAAAATCCATCAGGATGATATTGTCACCGTGGGTAAAGATGCCTGGGCGACCGGTAACCCGGTATTTAAAGGCTCCTCGCTGATGTTCCTCAAACCAGGCGATCGCGTTCCCGTTTCGCAGCTGACGCGCGGTATCGTGCTGCAATCCGGTAACGATGCCTGTGTTGCCATGGCCGATTATGTGGCAGGCAGCCAGGATGCCTTCGTCAACCTGATGAACAATTATGTGCAGGCGTTGGGTCTGAAAAACACCCATTTCCAGACGGTACACGGTCTGGATGCAGACGGCCAGTACAGCTCAGCCCGCGATATGGCGCTGATCGGCCAGGCACTGATTCGTGACGTTCCGGACGAGTACGCGGTTTATCACGAGAAAGAGTTCACCTTTAACAACATCCGCCAGCTGAACCGTAACGGCCTGCTGTGGGATACCAGCCTCAATGTCGATGGCATCAAAACCGGCCATACCGATGCCGCAGGTTACAACCTGGTGGCGTCAGCAACCGAAGGCCAAATGCGTCTGATTTCGGCGGTGATGGGCGGCCATACCTACAAAGGTCGTGAAACCGAGAGCAAAAAACTGCTGACCTGGGGCTTCCGTTTCTTTGAAACCGTGGCACCGCTGAAGGCCGGTAAAGAATTTGCTTCTGAGCCGGTGTGGTTTGGTAACAGCGACCGCGTGCAGCTCGGCGTGGAGAAAGATGCTTATCTGACCATCCCGCGTGGCCGCATGAAAGATCTGAAAGCCAGCTACGTGCTGAACAACACCGAACTGCATGCGCCGCTACAGAAAAACCAGGTGGTGGGCAGCATCAACTTCCAGCTGGATGGCAAAACCATTGAACAGCGTCCGCTGGTGGTGCTGAACGAAGTGCAGGAAGGCGGTTTCATCAGTCGTATCATTGATTACATCAAACTGATGTTCCACCACTGGTTCGGCTAAGGCCGTATGGTTGAAAAACCCGCCATATACCATCATATATTTACTATCCCCTAAATAGTTCAGGGTGCAGGAAGGCGGCAAGCGAGTTCATCCCCGGGAGCTTACAATAGTAAGTGACTGGGGTGAACGAACGTAGCCAACGCACCTGCAGACTGAAATATGACGGGGATTATTGCTCCCGCTCAGGCGGGAGCCTGTTTTTTATGCACCGGAGTCAATATGAAAACCAAACTGAATGAACTGCTCGAATTCCCTACCTCCTTTACCTATAAAGTGATGGGTCTGGCGCAACCGGAGCTGGTTGATCAAGTGGTTGCTGTGGTGCAGCGTCATGCGCCCGGCGACTACAAGCCAGATGTGAAGCCGAGCAGCAAAGGCAATTATCATTCTGTTTCCATCACCATCATGGCCACACACATCGAACAGGTTGAAACCCTGTATGAAGAGTTAGGCAATATCGATATCGTGCGCATGGTGCTGTAATGCTGACGCTGGCAAAGGGATCTTTGCCAGCGTTATACTTTGCCTCTCACTCTTTACCGGATGCCCGTTTTGTCAGCTAATACGCTTCTTGTTCGTCAACTCGGCCAGCGCGACTGGCAGCCGATTTCTGACGCCATGCACCGCTTTACCGATCAACGCGACAGCGACACCCCGGATGAAGTCTGGCTGGTGGAGCATAACCCGGTGTTTACCCAGGGCCAGGCTGGCAAAGCTGAGCATCTGCTGATGCCCGGCGACATTCCTGTGGTACAGAGCGATCGCGGCGGCCAGGTCACCTACCACGGTCCCGGCCAGCAGGTTATGTATGTGCTGATCGATGTTAAACGCCGTAAGCTTGGTGTGCGCCAACTGGTGACGGCACTGGAAGAAACGGTGGTTGCCACCCTGGCGGATTACGGTGTCAGCGCCCATGCGCGACCAGATGCCCCAGGTGTGTACGTGGGTGAAGAGAAGATTTGCTCGCTCGGTCTGCGCATCCGCAAAGGGTGTTCGTTTCACGGCCTGGCATTGAATGTGGCGATGGACCTCGCCCCTTTCCTGCGCATCAATCCCTGTGGTTATGCCGGTATGCGTATGACACAGCTGGGGCAGTTCCAGCCCGGCGTTACCACCGCTGATGTCCAGCCACGTCTGGTGCAGCATTTTGCCCAGTTGACCGGCTTTACCACCAGCGAGTGGCGACAGG
Source organism: Pantoea cypripedii (assembly GCF_002095535.1). NCBI lineage: Bacteria > Pseudomonadati > Pseudomonadota > Gammaproteobacteria > Enterobacterales > Erwiniaceae > Pantoea > Pantoea cypripedii. The sequence goes on along the minus strand of NZ_MLJI01000001.1, from coordinate 1,180,402 downwards.
ATGAACCCACGCTGTGATGTCTGTCAGTGCGTATTTACAATTTTGTAACCTGATGACATTCACAGCGGCTGCTTCCCGCGCTGCGAGATGATATAAGTTTTTGCAAGTTTTTTCAAATAAAGTTGAAAGCCTGGTTCTCAGTTTGAGTGAGGAAGCTTTCAAATCGCAATCCCGACCGGAACCTGCAGATTTATGAGTAAACCAATTCAGATGGAACGTGGCGTCAAATATCGCGATGCCGACAAAATGGCGCTGATTCCGGTGAAAACCGTGGTCACTGAGCGCGAGGAAATTCTGCGCAAGCCGGAGTGGATGAAGATCAAACTTCCTGCCGACTCCAGCCGTATCCAGGGCATCAAGGCCGCCATGCGCAAAAACGGCCTGCATTCGGTGTGTGAAGAGGCCTCCTGCCCCAACCTGGCAGAATGTTTTAACCACGGCACCGCCACCTTTATGATTCTTGGCGCGATCTGTACCCGTCGTTGTCCGTTCTGCGATGTGGCACACGGTCGCCCGACTGCCCCCGATGCTAACGAGCCGGTGAAACTGGCCCAAACCATCGCCGATATGGCGCTGCGTTATGTGGTTATCACCTCGGTTGACCGCGATGACCTGCGCGACGGCGGTGCTCAGCACTTTGCCGACTGCATCAGCGCTATCCGCGAAAAAAGCCCGTCGATCAAGATTGAAACCCTGGTACCTGATTTCCGTGGCCGTATGGATCGTGCGCTGGAAATCCTTACCGCGACGCCGCCAGATGTGTTCAACCACAACCTGGAAAACGTCCCACGCGTTTACCGTCAGGTACGACCGGGCGCCAACTACGAGTGGTCACTCAAGCTGCTGGAGCGTTTTAAAGAAGCGCATCCGGACGTGCCGACGAAATCCGGCCTGATGGTGGGTCTGGGTGAAACCAATGCGGAAATTGTTGAGGTGATGCGCGATCTGCGTCGTCATGGCGTCACCATGCTGACACTGGGCCAGTATCTGCAACCGAGCCGTCATCATCTGCCGGTGCAGCGTTATGTCAGCCCTGCTGAGTTTGATGAGATGAAAGCTGAAGCAATGGCAATGGGCTTCACCCACGCGGCCTGTGGCCCGTTCGTGCGCTCCTCTTACCATGCCGACATGCAGGCCAAAGGTCTGGAAGTTAAGTAATCCCTGCGCCCATTCGCAGCGACACTGTTCGGTCGCTGCATCAAAACCAAAGGCGCGCGATAAATCGCGCCGCTACAGAAAACAAAAAACCAGACTGGCATCAGTCTGGTTTTTTACAACGTAATAAATTTTTACACTTATTGACGTTAGCCGCAGAGATTACTCTTTGTGGCTGACACGTTCTGCCGGTGCTTCTTCAGCAGTGCTTTTGGTTGCGGTGGATTCATCATCTTTCATGGCTTTTTTGAAGCCTTTGATTGCGGAACCCAGATCGCCACCCAGTGAACGTAACTTGTTGGTGCCAAAAAGCAGAACGATGAGAGCACCGATGATCAGCAGTTTGGCAATACTGATACCTTCCATAATTAACCTTTCAACCTTAGCGAAAAACGGTGACTGATATTTACGCGCAGATCGCTTGCCAGCTCAACTGCAATCTGTAACAGAGTAAGATCGGCCACCGGGCAAATTTCAGATAAAACGGCTCAAAAACGCCTGAGTACGCGGGTGCTGCGGATTGCCAATCACCTGCTCCGGGCTGCCCTGCTCCACCACCACGCCACCATCCATAAATACCACACGGTCAGCGGCTTCACGGGCAAAACCAATTTCATGGGTGACCACAATCATGGTTAATCCCTGATCCGCCAGCGTGCGCATGGTCGCCAGCACTTCCCCCACCAGCTCAGGATCGAGCGCCGAGGTCGGTTCATCAAACAACATCAGTGATGGCTTAATCGCCAGCGCTCGCGCTATCGCTACCCGCTGCTGCTGACCACCGGACAAATGACGCGGCCAGGCATCCGCTTTATCACTCAGCCCCACCGTCGAGAGCAGCTCATGGGCATGTTTTAACGCGTCCTGGCGCGGGAACTTATGCACGCCAATCGGCGCTTCAATGATGTTTTGCAGCACCGTCATATGCGGATAGAGGTTGAACTGCTGAAACACCATGCCAATCTTCTGGCGCTGATGGGCAATCCGGCGTGGCGACAGGCGATGCAAAATGCCTTTTTTTAATTCATAACCAATTTGCTCATCACCCACCATGATCGAACCGGCGTTCATATCTTCCAGATGGTTAATACAGCGCAGAAAGGTTGACTTGCCCGAGCCGGACGGCCCGAGGATCACCACCACTTCGCCCGGAAACACATCCAGATCGATACCTTTCAGCACCTCATTATCACCGTAGCTTTTCTGCACATTGCGGGCGCGCACCAGCGGCTGAACATCACTCATACATCCTCCTTCTGCACCAGGGCCCGCTGGCTGATATCGTCACTCTGATTGCGGCGTTTGGTGACAACCACCGTGCGTCGGGTACCGCGGGCGTAGTAACGTTCAATAGCCGACTGACCCACGTTGAGAATTGAGGTGATGAGCAGATACCAGATCACCGCTACCATCAGCATGGGAATGATTTCAAAGGTTCGGTTATAGACCGCCTGCACCGAATACAGCAGATCGCCCATGGCTATCACACTCACCAGCGAGGTGGCTTTGATCATGCTGATCAACTGATTACCCGTGGGAGGAATGATGGAACGCATGGCCTGCGGAATGATGATGCGGCGCAGTGCACGCGTGCGGCTCATGCCGAAAGCCTGTGTGGTTTCTACCTGGCCGTTATCGACCGAGAGTAAACCCGCACGAATGATTTCCGCCATATACGCGGCTTCATTCAGGGCCAGACCAGCGATCGCGGCAGTTAACGGCGTGATCAGATCATTGGTATTCCAGCTGGCAAAGGTGATGCCGGTCCAGGGAATGGTAATCGACAACGTCGGGAACAGCGTTGACAGGTTATACCAGAAGATCAATTGCACCAGCAGCGGGGTGCCGCGAAAGAACCAGATGTAGAGCGACGAGATGCCACTCAGCAGCTTGTTCTCCGACAGACGCCACACCGCCAGCAGCAGGCCCAGCAGGGTGCCGAGGATCATCGACACCACCGTCAGCCCGAGGGTTACCTGCAACCCTTTCAGCACCGAACCTTCAGTGAACCATTTCAGCACCACCGTCCACTCAAAGTTTGGGTTGGTCGCCACCAGCCAAAGGAAGTTGGAGGCGATCACCAGCACCACAATCCATGAGACCCAGCGTCCATAAGTGGGCGCGTTGCGGGCAAAAGCCACGTCGCGCTGCTGCACGTCGGCCTTGTCCCTGGCTCGCGAATCGTTGGTGTGTAAACTCATTTTGCTGCCCCTTTCGCCAGGTTACGGCCCGGTGCCTGCAACATGTTACCGTCCAGCTTCCACTTTTTCATGATGGCAGCGTAAGTCCCGTTGCTGAACAGTTCTTTATACCCGTCCAGCACCACGTTACCCAGCTCAGAACCTTTCGGCACCACGGTGCCCTGGAAGATATCACCAAAGCCGTTTTTCTGGCCCTTGCCGGACAATTCCAGCTGACCATTGGCCTGCTCGACAAAGTACGTCAGCGGAGCCTGTGACGAGAAGAAGGCGTCAGAACGTTTTGAACGCACCGCGAGAATCGAAGAAGGCTGATCAGTGAAGGACTGCACCACCACCGCAGGTTTACCGGCAGCCACACAAGCATCAGATTGCTTGCGGATCACCTGCTCCGCAGAACCCGCCGCCATCACCGCGATACGCTTGCCGCAGGTGTCATCAAGGCCATTAATTTTGGCCGGATTGCCTTTGGGTACGCCAAATACCACGAACTCCTGCACAAAATCGATGAAATCGACCTTCTCCTGACGATCCGGGTAATCACCAATCGGCCCAATCGCCAGCTGATAACGGCCGGAATTAATCCCTGCCAGCACCCCGGACAAGCCGCTGACGGTGGCATGTTCGATTTTCACCCCCAGCAATTGTCCCAGCGCCACCGCCAGATCGGCAGAAGCGCCATCCATCGAGTGCGTACCATTGACGATCTCATACGGAGGGAAAGAACCGTTGTTCACGGCGATCATTTTGCCAGCGCTTTTGATATCCGCAGGCAGACGATCGTGCAGCGCCTGGTCAACTTTCTGGCTGGGAATCGCATCAGCCGCCTGAGCGAATGATGCCGACAGGCCCAGAGCCAGCGCGATAGCGAGAGTCATTTTTTTCATTCTTCAATTTCCCAGTGCTGTCAGTGTGTTTTCAGTTCAGGGCGAGCAAAGCGGCGGTTCTCAAGCACCGGCAACACGCTGCGTGCATAAGCAATACGCTGTGGGTCGAGGTCAGCAAACACCAGTGCCGCCGACTCCGGTGCTTTGGCAATCGCCACACCAAGCGGATCGATCACCAGACTGTTGCCGATGTTGCGCGGGCCACATTCTCCCACCGCCACCATATAGCAGGTGTTCTCCAGCGCACGTGCCGTGGTCAGTAGCTCCCAATGCATCTCTTTCAGCGGCCCTTTCACCCAGGCCGCAGGCAGCACCAGCACATCGGCACCATCCAGCACCAGACGGCGCGCCAGCTCAGGGAAACGGACGTCATAACAGGTCATCAGACCCACCTTCATTCCCGCCACTTCAACCAACGGCGGAATGACATGGCCGGGGTTAACACGCTGTGATTCCTGCATGGCAAAGGCGTCGTACAGGTGCAATTTTTCGTATTCCGCGATGATTTCGCCATTACGAATGGCGATCAGCACGTTAAGCGCCTTCTGCCCTTCGGTTGGCACATGCACGCTCATCATGGTGGTCAGCGTGTTACCTTTGCTGGCCGCGAGGATCTGCGTCAGGAAAGGACCATCCAGCGGCTGTGCCGCTTTCAGCACCAGGTCTGGATCGGCAATATCACGCGCCAGCACGCCTTCCGGCAGCACCAGCAAATCGGCTCCGCCCGCCAGTGCCTTATTCATCAGGCCGATGCAGATATCGGCGTTTTCCTGCCATTCGCGGCTGACCGCAAATTGCCCCATCGCTACTTTCATCATCATTCCCCCTGCGCCACCGCCGGGAAGATCGCTTCCGGCGTCAGCAATGTTTTGGTTAAGCCCTGTTCAAACAACTCACTGGCAAAATCCGCAATCATCTTTTTGTTAGCGGCAAATCCGTTTTGATTCCAGTCGGCCGGTAATTCCTGCGCGGTACGTCGCAAATCGTCCAGCAACCACGGCGTGGTGTCGGCGTATTTTTCGCGTTTCTTCATCCATAGCTGGTACGAACGATCGATGATCTCACTCAACGCCTGCGGCAGCCACGGATGTTGTTCCGCCAGTGCGGGTTTCAGCGCCAGAATATGAATCCCCGGCACATAACCAACACGATTGAAGTAATCGCGCTCGGCACTGGCGAAATCCGTTTGCAGCTGGCGCAGCCCGGATTCCGGCAGGAAGAAGCCTTCTGGCATAAACGGAGTGAAAACCGCATCCAGCTCACCGGCTTTCAACAGCTCAATCAACGGGCGTTCGCCGGGAGCGACTTCAATACGTCCCGGACGGCCAAAGCCCGCGAGACGGTCAACAATCGGGTGTTCTGCAGTCAGGCGGCCCGCAAACCAGTACGCATCATCAATACCGACCCCGGCTTCACGCAGCACGGTGCGCGTCCAGGTATTGCCGGAATCCTGCCAACCCGTGACACCGATTTTTTTTCCTTTCAGCTGAGCCGGGGTGGTAATCGGGCTGTCCGCCGTGGTGATGATGCAACGCTGACGAAAGCCACGCATCAGAAAGTGTGGCAGACCGAGCAGCGAGGTGTCGCCTTTGGCGCGTGACTGGGCATAACGGCTAAAGGACACCTCGCCGGCATCGTATTTGTCGCTGCTGCCCAGGTTATCAACCAGCGTGCCGACGCGGTCAATTTCCAGCTGAAATCCTTCCGGCTTGAGGTCGCCGAGTGCCAGCGGTGTAAAGTAATCCCAGTCACGAACCGCCAGTCTGATGGTTACCATAGTTGTTGTTTCCCCGTTCGTTCCGATTGCAGTCAGGCTGCGTTTAGTTATTCAGCAAATTGTGCTTGAATTTGATACTAAATCGGGAATACTAACCTGAACAATAAATTCTTTGTTACTGAACAAAGGTTTTTCTTATGACGCAAACGGTAGATATCGACTGGTTCAGCGCGCAAATTACCGATGCGTCGGTGAAGGGCATTACGCTTACCGCTTCCACATTAATTCGCGATGGTCAGATTGCTGTCGGTACGCAGATGCCCGCCGTACGCGAGCTGGCGGAGCTATTGGGCGTGAGTCCTGCAACGGTATCGGCGGCCTGGTCGCAGCTGAAAAAACAAAAAGTGCTGGCCGGTAAAGGCCGCAGTGGCGTGTGGGTGTGTGGCAATACGGTGATGCCGCGGCCGATTCGTTTTGAAAAAATCGGCAACTACGGCGATAACATCCAGGCCGATCTGGCAATGGCCTCCCCGGATCCGGCGCTGTTACCCGATTTGCAGCCAGCGATGCTGGCTGGCCTTCAGTCGCCCCAGTTGAATAGCTATCATCGTGAAGCCATTTCACCTCAGCTACTGGCGGCAATTACGCCACGCTGGCCCTATCCGGCAGAGGCATGGCTGGCGACCGATGGTGGCTTTGATGCGATGAATTTAATCGTGCAAACGCTGCTGTCTCCTGGTGATCGGGTGGTACTCGAAGATCCCACCGCAACACGTTTGCTGGATATGCTGGACAATATCGGCGCGGAGATTCTGCCGCTGCCCTGCGATGAACAGGGACCGATTCCCTCCGCCTTGGCCGCGCATCTGCACAAATCACCGGCGATGTTTATCTACCAGCCGCGTACCCATTCAACCACCGGACATACCGTGACACAGCAACGTAGCGCTGAGCTGGCGCGCGTGTTGGCCAATAGCAAAACGCTGATTGTGGAAGATGACGGGATTGGCGACTTATCACGCTGGCCGGTGTGGAGCCTCGGATACCACTTTCCCGAACGCGTGGTGCATGTCCATTCGTTTTCGAAAGCCTACGGCCCGGATCTGCGGCTTGCTGTGCTTTCCGCCCCCTGTGAACTGGTGAAACGCATTCAGGCATGGCGTAATTTTGGTGTCAGCTGGACCAGCCGAATTTTGCAGGATGCCGTTGCCTGGATGCTGACAGACGCCACCACGCAGCAGCAGGTAGAACAGGCAAAAACCACCTATCGGGAACGTCGCCAGCAGCTGCTGCATGCCCTGCAAGCTCGCGGGCTGGTGCTGGCCGAACGTGACGGCCTCAGTCTGTATATTCCGGTGGCGTCAGAACAATATGCCATGATTACGCTGGCTGCCCGAGGTATCGCCGCCGTGCCGGGTGAACGCTACAGCATCAACGCCGAACAATTCATTCGCGTCAGCACTGCCATGCTGCCATTGCAGCAACTTGACAGTATTGCTGACGCGCTGGTGATTGCTTCTGGTCGCGAAATTAACCTCAGCCCAAATCTTTGATGTGATAACGCGGCGATTCCACATAGCCTTCGCGCGCGTAGAACTGGTTGGCTTTCAGGCGTGAGGCATGGCAATGCACTTCCATGCGATCACAGCCACGCTCGCGTGCCAGTTGCTCGGCATAGCTGAGCAACTGCTGCCCGCTCCCCTTGCTGCGCTCGCCTTCGGCTATGCAGAAATAGCTGATACGGGCAAAATCGCCCGCCAGTGCCAGTTGCGGGATAAAGTGGAGCGACAGAAAACCCAGCACCTGAGTTCCATGCTCGGCCACCAGCAGCACTTCATCGGGATGGCTACAAAGCTGTGCTAATCGTGTCTCAATAAACCCTTCAGTGCCGTCATAACCCAGTTCGGTTAGCAGTGCACTCAGAGCAAAACTGTCTTTCGCCTGTGCCTGACGTATCTTCATCCTGCCTCCTCAGTAATCCATTTCCTGCTGTTATATAGCGTTGTCAGCCAAAAAGCTGCAAGTAAGGATTGTTATGGGGATGTTACAGAGATTATCTGTGAGAGACGCCGCAGTTTGTGCCCTGTCATGCGCCTGTCATCAGCGCTTAAGGCAGACTTAATATTGCTTTGCCATGCTGGCCTGAATGCGACAGGAGGCAACGCAATGAAGAGTATGATCCCACGAACCCTGGATGAAATGCTGGCATTATCCATCAGCACTTTCGCCCTGGTCGCCTGGGCCATCATTTGGTGGCAGGCATAAAAAAACCCGCCAGAAGGCGGGTTTTTAGAATTCTGCGTGTTAACTTACAGAGCGATAACGTTAGCAGCAGATGGGCCTTTAGCGCCGTCAGTGATTTCAAACTCTACACGCTGACCTTCAGCCAGAGTTTTGAAGCCATTGCTCATGATTGCAGAGAAGTGTACGAATACATCTTTGCTGCCATCTTCAGGAGTAATGAAACCGAATCCTTTAGATTCATTAAACCACTTAACGTTACCTTTGATCTTGGACATCTATATTACCTTTACATGAAAAATGGACACTAAACTGTGTCGGCGTCTAGTACAGCAATTGCGGTGACATTTGTCCAGTGCGAATTGATGAAAAAGTGATAAATATCGTGTTTTTCGCCAACCTTCACACTTTCCATCCGTCTTCATCAGTTAAAACTGAAATCGTAACCAGGCAAAATAGACATTACCATTGTTATAAGTACCTGGAATATAAGTCATTTGGAAGGTAACAGGGCCATATCCGATAGAAGCCATCGGCAATAAAACCGGAATCGGGATATATTTCCAGTTATCTCTGGCAGTGACACCCGCCGTATAGCCAGCACCGATGTGAAAATTGTCATCACTCAGCGGACGCCAGGTGGCTTCCCAGCCGTAACCGCCAATCGGTTCCCACTTGTTGAACGAATCCTTAAACGCCATCAGGTACAGGCCATGCCAGTTACCTTTGTCATCCCAGCGCGAAACACCGCCCCCCGCGCCCCATGGGCGTTCGTTGTACCTGTCGATATGCTCCTGATCGTAAGTCCAGCGGTTATGCCAGGTAATGGCGGGCAGGTAAAAATCATAATTTTGCGGCTGCGACCAGGTCTCGGCCACATTGTCAGTAAAGGTATTCCAGCCTGATTTGATGGTCTGAGTGGCAGTAGCTGCCGAGGCAGAAAAAGCGCTTCCGAGGGTCAAAATACAGCCAACACAGGCTGCCGAAATGTACCGATTCACAACGAAGGTTCCTGTAAAACAATCCTTAAGACGACAGAGCCACGGATATCCTGCCCGGCGTCTGCCCAAAAATTAACGCTACTGTCTGAAAAGTTTAGTGAAAAGTTTCCTGAAACACTCCAGGTATTGTCTGGAATTTCCGACACGCGATGGGCGCATTTTACCATAATGACCAAATGCTACCGGAACCGGGGATAAACGAAGGGGCTATTGGCATAATTGATAAAATGTGCAGTGTTCTCTTAACAATGCCTGGCGGAAATGACTTAATTTTCAGCAATCTGTGCTTCATTGTTGATAACGTAAATAAATTAATGAAATTTATCGATTGAACTAATCAGATGAATGAGATAAATCTCAGCATTCCAGGAGGGAGATAAAGAGGAATGCTGATGACTATTCGTTGTAGCCGCTGTGGGTGTGTCCGGTTTTTTTATACGCTGCCCGGAACCAGACAAACCAGGCAGCAAAGCCACCACGGCGCCTGTTGTGCTGAGTGTCAAAAGCCGCTCAATCTGCGGGATGTGATTTTGCCAGTCTCGCGTCCCCACTCACCTGCCTTTACCAAAGCCGAATGAACGTCAACAGGCACCTACGGGTGCCTGTAAGCGTCAGAAAATCAATTTAAACACGCCGGTAATGGTTAACAGCCCAACAATGAAGATGATAGCGATGATCCACAGGATTATTTTCATTTTCCGCTCCTTTTTACATCATTAATAGCGCCAGTTCACTCAAGTATAGACGAAGATCCTGCTTCTGCTGTCAGGTGCGATAGCCATCACGCCATCATGCTGTGGTTTCGTTTAGCTGATGATTATTTCTGCGAGGCCGGTCGCAGCTACAGATTTTTCTTAACTTTGCCGCTTCGTTCTCCCGCCGCCTACTGTCTAAACTTACAGCGCCTGTAGCAGGCCTCAATTGTTATCACTGCCTAAGTAACAAGGAGATTATATGAGCACGATAAATACCAGCATGGGGCGTTATAGCCTGAAGGCAAAGGACTATGGCAATCACATCAGAGGAAGCATTGCCATCAATGACGAAGGTGGCACCCAGCTCACCATGCAGGAGTTTGAAGAACATTATCTTGACGATGTCGTCAACAATGTTATTTACCCTGTCACGGGTGGGAACCGTGAGATTACCCGCGCGTTGCGCGACCAAATGGTTAAAGCGGGTTTTGAACAACCGCACTGAGTTTTTGGGCCACATCTTGTGGCCCTTTGCTTTCGACAATTCTCACTTGCCGTTATTAAGCATTCGTCGCAGGATGGAGTACCTATTTTGAAAGGAGATCAACCGCGTGAGTGCCCTTCTTCGTATCCCTTCTTCCCGGCTCCATCAATTTGTACAAGCTATCTGGTTACATGCAGGCAGTAGTGCCGACGAAGCACGGCTGGTCGCCGACCACCTGGTGGCAGCGAATCTGGCGGGTCATGATTCGCATGGCGTAGGCATGATCCCGAGTTACATGGTTTCTCTCTCTCAGGGTTTTTTGCAGCTGAATCAGCACACCACGGTTGAAAAAGATGTCGGCGCGGTGCTGACTCTGAGCGGCCATAATGGTTTTGGCCAGGTCGCCGCATGGGAAGCCATGAAGATGGGGATCGAGCGCGCGGCAAAATTTGGTATCGCCGCCGTTGGCCTGCACGATTCGCATCATATCGGGCGCATCGGTCACTGGGCTGAACAATGTGCGGCTGCCGGGTTTGTCTCTTTTCACTTCGTCAACGTCGCGGGTGACCCGATGGTTGCACCGTTCAACGGCAGCGACCGGCGTTTTGGTACTAACCCCTTCTGTGCCATTTTCCCGCGCACCAACGCCAAACCGCTGCTGCTTGATTTCGCCACCAGCGGCATTGCCTTCGGCAAAACCCGTGTGGCATGGAACAAAGAACAGCAGGTTGCACCGGGGTATCTGATCGATCATCAGGGCAAAGGCACCACCGAACCTGGCGTGATGCATCAGGAACCTTATGGCTCGCTGCTGCCGTTTGGGCTGCATAAGGGTTATGCACTGGCTACCATGTGTGAAATTCTCGGCGGTGCGCTGTCAGGTGGACGCACCACACATGACGAAACCCTGGTGAGCTGCCACGATGCCATCTTCAACTGCATGACCACCATCATCGTGAATCCGGAAGCTTTTGATGCGCCCGCAATGCAGCAGGAAGCGGAAGCCTTCCTCAGTTGGGTAAAACGTTCGCCACAAAGCGGCGATGCGCCGATTCAGATACCGGGCGAATGGGAAGAGAACAATCGTCTGGAGCGTGAACGCGAAGGCATTCCGCTGGATACCAATAGCTGGGACAAAATTTGCCAGGCGGCTTTACAGGCGGGGATGCCAGAAGAAGAACTGGCGGCCTTCCGCGCACTGGCGCAGTAGACCGCGAATGCTGAGGCGACATGCCTCAGCATCTTCACATCAAATCACCATCGACAGCAGCAGACAACCCACTAAACCGCAGACTGAGATGATGGTCTCCAGCACTGACCAGGAGCGAATGGTTTCACCGATCGTCAGGTTGAAATATTCCTTAAACAGCCAGAATCCCGGATCGTTGACGTGAGAGAAAATCACGCTGCCTGAGCCAACGGCAATCACCATCAGTTCCGGGCTGGCACCAGAGGTGACAATCAGCGGCGCCACAATGCCCCCCGCCGTAATCGCCGCCACGGTAGCGGAACCCAGGGCGATACGCAGCACCGCCGCAATTGACCAGGCCATAAAGATCGGGGAAACATTGGTTTCATGCATCATGCTGGCGATATATTTATCGACACCGCTATCCACCAGCACCTGCTTAAACGCCCCGCCACCACCGATAATCAGCAGCATCATGGCGATGATTTTGATCGAGTCACTTAATGTGCCCATCACTTCATCCATGCTGCGTCCGCGATTCAGACCGAAGGTGAAGATCGCAATCAGCACCGCAATCAGCGTCGCCATGATCGGATCGCCAAAGAACTCAGCGTAAGGCAGGATCACATGTCCTTTTGGCAGGACCATTTCGGCCACCGCACGCAGCGCCATCAGAATCACCGGCACCAGCGCGGTGCCAACACTGACGCCAAAGCCCGGCATTTCCGCTTCGCTGAAGGTTTTCGGGTTCCACAGTCCTTGCGGGATCGGTTTATCGATACCTTTCAGAAAACGTGCGTAGACCGGTCCCGCCAGAATAACGGTAGGAATGCCCAGCAGGGTACCGAACAGCAGGGTTTTGCCCATATCCGCATTGAACAGCGTGGCAATCGCGGTTGGACCCGGATGTGGTGGTAAAAAGCCGTGCGTGACCGACAGCGCAGCCGCCATTGGCACGCCCACGAACAGCAATGGCACCCGCGCAGACGCGGCAACGCTGAACACCAGCGGCAGCATCAGCACAAAGCCCACTTCATAAAACAGCGCAAAGCCCACGGTGAAGCCCGTCAGCACCAGCGCCCACTGGATATGCTTTTGCCCGAACTTTTCAATCAGCGTGGTGGCAATGCGTTGTGCGCCACCACAATCGGCCAGCAGTTTGCCCAGCATGGCACCGAACCCCATGATCAGCGCCAGGCTGCCCAGCGTGCCGCCGACACCGGTTTTGATCGAGCCAATCACTTTATTGACGGGCATGCCCTGCATCATGCCGACCGCCAGCGCCACCAGAATCAGCGCGATAAATCCGTTCAGTTTGAAGCGAATCATCAGCAGTAGCAGTAACGCCACGCCAATTGCCACGTAGAGTAATGGCATAATTTTTCTCCACCTTTTTGCACGGTCTTTCACCGGCAGCGGTTTGTTGTGATAAGTCCTGAGGACGATGGATACAGCAGCATTTGAGATGTTGTTACATCGCGATGCATCTTGTTACCGGTATCATGTTAAGGGTAACAAGATGAAGAAATCACCTGCTACGCCAGGTGAATTTCTGAATTGAGAAGGTGATCAAATTTTTGCCGGTCAGTTATCAGAATGTTTGTCCCGACAGCCAGGGGGGTTTGGTTACACTAGGGGTTTTCCGCCTATGAAAAAGGATCTGCAGGTGAGTGAGAATCTGATTGAGCTGTACAGTAATCAACAAACCCTGTTTGCCCGTGGCAGTATTGACCGGCTGGTGCCGTTGCTTGCCGCGAATCCACAGCCCACGTTGCTGTTCTGTGGTCGCTCGTTTCTCAACGGTCCGGCCTGGGCGCGCCTGGGTACGGCACTCAACGATCACATTCTTGGTTATGAGATCGTCAGCCATGAAGCATCGCCCGCTGAGATCGATGCCTGGGTCACGCGCTGGCGGGGTCATGTGGATCGCGTGGTGGCGATTGGTGGTGGCAGCGTGCTGGACGCAGCCAAAGCCTTTAGCGCCATGATGCAACACCCGCTGCCGACCGCGCGTTATCTGGAAAAGGTCGGTGATACGCCGGTGCAGCCCGTAACATTGCCGCTGATCGCCATTCCCACTACCGCCGGTACCGGCAGCGAAGCGACGCAGAATGCCGTCGTGACCGATCAGCAAAATATCCAGGTGAAAGCCTCGCTACGTCATCCGGTATTTGTGCCACAGGTGGCAATTCTCGACCCGGATTTACTGAGAGGAACGCCGGATTCGGTGCTGGCGACCTGCGCCATTGACGCCTTCACCCATCTGTTTGAGGCGTATCTGTCACGCAAAGGCAATCTGTTCAGCCAGCAAATGGCGCTGAATGGTTTGCAACTGTTCTTTAAAGCCTGGCCTGCGCTCAATCGCAACGACCAGGCTGGTGATGACGCACGCGAAGCGATGATGATGGCTTCCTGGCTGGGCGGCGTATGTCTGAGCAGCGCCGGATTAGGTGTGATCCACGGCATCGCCGGTGAGCTGGGGGCGATTAAACCTTTCCATCATGGGGAAGTCTGCGGACGTTTGCTGTTTCCGTTCCTTGAGGTACTGGCCGAAAGTGAACATCCCGAACAGCAGCGCCTGATGGCACAACTGGCGCAGCAACTGTTGCCAGAGGATCCGGCACCACCGGCGCTTGCATTAAAAGCCTGGCTGCAACAGCATGCCATCATGCCGTTCTGGCTGGATGGCCCAGCCTTATCCACCACCGAGGTGGAGTGGATAGTGGCCCGCGCGAACAGTAAAAACGGCTGGGTCAGCTACGACCCGGAAATCCTGCGCGACATGATCGCCGCCGCCTGGCCGATTGTTTAATCCTGTCAGACACACAACCCGGTAACGGCGCAGTGTATTGCGCCGTTACCATCATGTCTCAAACCTGGAACGGCCCCTGCCCTGCCAGCATCTGCTCAATCACCTGCAACACGCCCTCGTCATTGTTGGACGGCGCCTGATAGCGCGCCGCCTGTTTCACGCGTTGCGGGGCATTTTGCATGGCAAAGCTGAAGCCAGACTGCGCCAGCATTTCAAGATCGTTGCCACCATCGCCGAAAGCCAGCACTTCATCATTGTTGATGCCCCAGCGGGTTTGCAGCAAGCGCAGGCCATTGGCTTTATGCAGGCCCGGCACAATCAAATCCACCGAACCATGGCCGCTGGACGTCGCTGCCGCAGCCCCATGATGCAAACGCTCGATATCGGCCATCAGAATCGCCACATAGTCGTCGTAGAGGTTAAGGGCAAACTTGAACAGTTTGTCATCACCGGTGTCACTCAGGCTGTCGATGGCGGTTAGCCGATGGCAGTAATGGCGCATCTTCGTCAGCCATTGTTCATCGACACCCGAGAAGTAGTAAGCGCTGTTACGACCGGCGATCAGGTATTTCAGGTCGGGATAGTGGCCGCGTTGCAGCGTATCCATCACCGCATGGATGTCATCACGTGAGAAAGAGCCGCAGAACAACTCTTCATCACGGTCGATAATCCACGCGCCATTCTCCGCCACAAAAGCGATGTCACTGGCAATGTCGGGGAAGAAAGATTTGAGTTGATAATACTGGTTGCCGCTGGCGACCACGAATTTGATGCCACGCTGTTGCATCTGGTGGTAACAGGCTTGAAAACGTGCGCGATTGTACTGTTTTTTATCGTCGAGAAAGGTGCCGTCCATATCCACCGCCACCATTTTTACCACGGCCATCATCACTCCTTAGCGCTTTGAAAGGAAAACAGACGCTTTACAGGATAGCCTGGCAGGGAGGAGAAAACAGCGAAAAGACGGATGGCGAGTGCCATCCGTCTGCGGGAGATTAGTTGAACGCGTTATTCAGCAGAATGGCGGTGATGATACCGGTGGCTGCCGCGACCAGAACATAGTTACCGTCGATATACGCCCAGTGCTCGCCGCGTGGCGGTTCGTACAGACCGTGTCCACGCCAGTCATCAACGCGATAATGCGGACCACGGTACTCCGGCGGTGCCGGGTAGCCACGACGGAAGTCATGACCATTCCAGGCGAAACGATCGCCGCCATGATGATCTTGCGGCATCGGACGGCCAGCATAATGATCGTTATGATCGTTACCCCGATCCGGGCCACGGTCATAGCCATGGTCGGGACCACGATTGCCACCATGATCGGGGCCATTACCGTGATCCTGATGCTGGTTGCCACCGTGTGGCTGCCAGTGTTGATCGCCCGGACCATCGGCCCAGGAAACGCTGGAAATCAGTGAGCTGCATGCAATAAGCGAAGCGACTAGCGTTAATGTTGTTTTTTTCATGGTGTTGCCTCCAATGATAACGGCAATGGTAGCGCCGTTAAGCAATACTATTGATGATATGGAGGCAAAAGCGCATTTCCAAAATTCCTAAAAAACCGCCGTCTTACAATAAATTACCTCGGTTTATCGCTTTCTTAACACTTGTGTCTGTACTGACATTGAATGGACCGAAAAAGCAGCAATATTTGCCATGCGGAAACCAGCGGAAGAGAAAAGAAAGCCCGATCGCAGGGATCGGGAGGAATCAATTTCCATTTATTGCATAAAGAGGGAGAACCCTGCAAAAAGTGAGGGTAAAACTGAAGCACACAACGCCACATCACTAGCATTGCCGATAAACAATACCATTTAAAAATGAAAAAAACTTTTAAAAATGACTATTTTTCGGAAAAATACGTAAAGAGTTAGCGGGTTAAAGAAATAATGTATTGCGCAGTATCATTTTACAGGGAATAAGGTCTGTGCTCCGACCAGCACAAATCATACGTTATTTTACCCGTTCAACTAACTTCAGGAGGACGTCACCCTGAAATCATAAAAAAATCATTAAAATCAATACAAAAACCCATCCATCACTGGCAAAACTTTACGTCTCACTTCCGCTAAGACAAATTTTATTTTTCACCAATTGGTATAAATTCCTGCCAGGAAGATTTAATACACAACCGTGATTAATACAGAGCTCAATATTAGCATTATTAACGAAGTTTATCAGATGCGTTAATTCTGCCTGAACCAGCCTTCTGGAGATTCTTTTCTTTTTCCACCCTAAAGATGAAGCGAATAATACCCTGTGTAATACTCATGTTCAGGTATTTGCTTTGGCAGAAACTGCCGGTGGAAAAAATGTCAGTCAGCGCAACGTCGATTTATGGCGCGTGGTCGAAGCCGGATGCAGTAGCAGCTCAGCAGCCGGACGGATGGGGCGTCGCACCAGCTCCCCACCACAGTTGGGGCAACGTTCATGCAGAACCTCGCTGGCACAGCGGGCGCAGAAGGTACATTCGAACGAACAGATATGCGCATCAGGCGCTTCCGGCGGTAAATCTTTATCGCAGCATTCACAGTTGGGACGTAATTCCAGCATGGTTTTCTCCTGTTGGTGAAATGCCATCATCGCTGCTGGTGACGGTGCCTGACCAGCCCCGGACCGGACGAAGCAGGGACAAATCAGGACATCAGTTGGCCGGTTTCCTGTCATCCGAATTTGTTACATTCCCCATCAGACCTTCTATAGTTCATTCGTCCCCATTATCTAAGAGACGTGTTAATGCAAGTTAAAGGATTGAATATCGGTTTTTTCATTGTCATCCTGGCGATTGTCACGGTGGCGTTTTTTGATGTGCTCGCACCTTACTTCTCCGCCATTTTGTGGGCGGCGATTCTGGCAGTGATTTTCCATCCATTGAAATCACTGCTGCGGCAGAAACTGGGGGATCGTAATGGACTGGCTTCGCTGATTACGCTGCTGATTATCTGCCTGATCGTCTTCACACCACTGGCGATCGTCACGTCGTCGCTGGTAGTGGAGATCAATACCGTCTACAACAAACTGCAAAACAACTCCTCGCAGTTTCCCGCGGTGTTTGCCGATCTGTTTCAGCATCTGCCCGAGTGGGCGCGCAATTACCTGTCCGAGCATCACCTGAATAATGCCGCGCAAATTCAGGAAAAACTCTCCGGTTTTGCCCTCAAGGGTGGCCAGTACATGGCAGGCAGCGTGTTCATCATTGGCAAAGGCACTTTCACCTTTACCGTGGGTTTTGGCGTGATGTTGTACCTGCTGTTTTTCCTGCTGAAAGACGGAGCCTGGCTGGTCAACCTGATCCTGGAATCACTGCCGCTCTCCACTCATGTGAAGCATCACCTGCTGCTGAAATTTGCCGCTGTATCCCGCGCCACGGTTAAAGGCACGGTGGTGGTCGCGGTGGTTCAGGGGGTACTGGGCGGACTGGCCTTCTGGTTCACCGGCATTGACGGCAGCCTGCTGTGGGGCGCGCTGATGGCGTTCCTGTCGCTGGTTCCGGCAATTGGTTCCGCTATCGTGTGGGTACCGGCAACCATTTTCTTCTTCGCCACTGGCGCGCTGTGGAAAGGGTTCTTCCTGATCGGCTTTTTCGTGGTGGTGGTGGGTCTGGTGGATAATATTCTGCGCCCATTGCTGGTGGGGAAAGACACCAAAATGCCGGACTATATGATTCTGATCGCCACCCTCGGCGGCATGGAAGTGTACGGCATCAACGGCTTCGTTATCGGACCACTGATCGCCGCGCTGTTTATCGCCTGCTGGAATCTGCTCTCCGGGCGCGACAATCGCGATAACGTTGAGGAAATTGACGAAGAATTTATCGAAGAGGGTAAAAAACGCGATTAAGGGCGAGTGCCGAACGGCACCCGCCACGAGAATTATCGCACCATCTCCTGCTCGCCTGATGCACGCCAGCCGCGCGTCAGGCGTTTTTCTATCTCCACCAGCACAAAGATACCGGCGCTGACCACTAAGGCGATCAACCAGTATTTCAGCGGCAGCGGTTGCGTACCGAACAAGGTGTTCATCAACGGCACATAGATGATCAATGCCTGGAGCAGAATCAGCACCACGGTCACCAGCCAGATCCCCCGATTCTTCAGCAGACCGGCATCCAGTGAGAAGCCGTCGCTGTTACGACAGTTGAGCATATACACCCACTGCGCCGTGACCAGCATCTGCAACAGCACGGTACGGATAAACTCCGGGCTGTAGCCGCGCGGCTGCAACCAGGCTTCCAGCATAAAGGCGCTGACCGAGATCAGCAGGCCGACAAACACCACACGCCAGATGGCGAACCCATCCATCACATTGCTGCGCACGTTACGCGGTGGACGGCGCATGATGTTGTTTTCCGCCGGTTCAAAGGCGAGGCCAAAGGAAAGCGTGGCCGAGGTTGCCATGTTCATCCACAGAATCTGCACCGGGGTTAACGGCAACAGGTTGCCCATCAGAATCGCAATGATGATCAATAACCCCTGGGCAAAACAGGTCGGCATTACAAACAGGATGGTTTTCTTCAGGTTGTCATAGACACGACGCCCCTCTTTCACCGCCGCAGCGATGGTAGCGAAGTTGTCATCGGCGAGGATCATATCTGCGGCTTCTTTGGTCACTTCCGTGCCTTTGATCCCCATCGCGATACCGACATTGGCCTGCTTCAGCGCAGGCGCATCATTCACGCCATCGCCGGTCATACCAACTATTTCGCCCACCGACGCCAGCGCCTTCACCAGGCGCAGTTTATGCTCCGGGCTGGTGCGGGCAAAAATGTCATACTTCTGCGCCGCCACGCTCAGCTCGGCATCATCCATATGCTCCAGCTGATAACCGGTCACCGCCGACTGGCTGTTGCCGATACCCAACATCTGACCAATTGCCATCGCCGTTTCCTGATGATCGCCGGTGATCATCTTCACGCGGATACCGGCCTGCTGGCAGTCCCGAATGGCGGTAATGGCTTCCGGACGCGGCGGATCCATCATGCAGGCCAGGCCGAGCAACACCATGCCGTCACGCAAATCGTCATGGTCCAGCGTCTGTTTAGCCACCGGTAACCAGCGCCATGCGGCGGCCACGGTGCGTAAACCTTCACTGGCGTAGGTGCTGATGGCCTGTTCCCAATACGCACGATCGAGCGGCGCGACGCCCTGATCACCCTGCTGCTGCTGGCACAGGGACAGCAGCACATCCGGCGCACCGGTCAGCATAATGCCGGGTTTGCCATCAATGACCGCACTGACCGCCTGATATTTGTATAGCGAATCAAACGGCAGCTTACTGACCACGTCGACTCTGTCGGACCTGATACCCGCTTTTGCCGCCAGCACCTTTAACGCCCCTTCGGTGGGGCCGCCGACGATGCCCCAATGACCGTGGGTGTCCTGATGCAGCTGGCTTTCATTGCAGATATCGACAATCTGTAAAAAGCCCTGCAACACCTCATCCTGTGCCGCGGACACGCCGCTGGCACTGACCTCAGCGTGAAACTCACCTTTGGGTTCATAGCTATCGCCGCTGATACGCCACTGGCTGTCGGCCAGCACCACCGCCTTCACCGTCATCTCGTTCATGGTCAGGGTGCCGGTTTTGTCGGAGCAAATGACCGACATTGCCCCGAGGGTCTCCACCGTCGGCAATTTGCGAATAATGGCTTGATTGCGCGCCATCGACTGCACACCAAGAGACAAAATGATGGAGATAATGGCCGGCAACCCTTCCGGCACCGCCGCCACCGCCAGACTGATCACCGACAGCAACAACTCCCCCAGCGGGATGTCGCGTAGCAGAAAACCAAACACGAACAGACCCGCCATCATCAGCAGAATGATGGCGAAAATGGCTTTACCGAGTTTATCGATCTGCACCAGCAACGGGGTTTTTGCCTCCTCAATCGAGGAGATCATTGCATTGATATGGCCCAGTTCCGTATCGCCACCGGTGGCAATCACCACCCCCGCAGCAGTACCCGCGCTGACGGTGGTGCCGGAATAAGCCAGATTGACGCGGTCACCGAGGGATTTTTCCCCCTCCAGCGCAGCGGTGTTTTTCGACACCACGGTGGATTCACCGGTGAGAATCGCTTCTTCGACGCGCAGGTTATGGACTTCGAACAGACGCAAGTCGGCCGGGATTTTGTCGCCTGGACGCAACATCACCACATCCCCTGGCACGATATTTTGCGTTGCCACGGTCGCCTGCAACCCTTCACGCAACACGATGGCATCGTTCGACAGCATATTCTGAATGCTTTTCAATGACTTCTCGGCGTTACTTTCCTGGATATATCCAATCAGTGCGTTGATGACAGCAACGCCGAGAATGACAAAGGTATCGACCCAGTGGCCCATCTGCGCGGTGATCACCGCAGCGGCCAGCAGGATATAAATCAGCACATCTTTAAAGTGGGCAATAAAACGCATGAAAGCAGATTTGCCCTGCTTCTGCGGCAGAACATTAGGACCATGATCGCGCAGCCGCGTCTGCGCCTCTTCACCACTTAATCCTGACGGAGAGCTATTTAATGCCGTAAATGCCGCCGTACTATCTTGCTGATATAAAGGCCGATCGGATGCTTCCGTTCGCCTCGCCTCAAAAGGAATGATGTTCATAATTACCCCGCGCGATTTACTCAATTAATGAAAAGCAAAATAAAAATGATACTTTAATAATATTTCCCGCTAGCGTGATGACCGACATCATGTTTTCCTCAGTTAAAAGCTGCCACGATAATTCAGTGCGGGCTAGTAACCAGGGTAAATTATTATCAGGGTAAGAAGATTCTAACCCACAAATAATAAGAGGTTACTGGCTATCTATTTTGTTTTTATTCAGCGACGAGGCATCCAATGAAACCAATTCAAAAACAATCAGTTAAATTAGTTATTTTCTTTGTTTTAGGTGCTATGATCGCTACCACACTGGTTGGCCTGCTGACCTTTAATATCGTGTCATGGCTGGCTGTGTAGCACAAACAACATTTAACCGGAGTTAAACGGAGACGGGGAAATTTAATTTTCATAGCAAACTTTGCGGGTAATCAGTATTTCGTCCGGGATATGCCATTATATTCCCCCCACTGTTACTTACAGGGACGAGAAAAATGAATAACTGGCCGATACTCACCGCACTGCTGTGCTGTCTGGTTCTTATTGGTTGTGATAATAAGAAAATAACGGGAATGATAGTGCCGCACGTTATTAAATCCACTGAATCAAAAAATAATGCTGAAGGCCCGCGCCTGGCTCCGACCAATATTGATACCGGCGCGAAAAACATGTTGTCGCTGGAGAGGATTTTCAGCATGCCGGAAAATCTGTATATCAGTTTCGATGCGCAAAACGCCAGCAGCTAGCCAGCGCCAGGTTGTAGCGGCGCGATTTATCGCGCAATTCATCACGCCGCCATGGCGAAGAACTACGCCACCCGGCCAATTTCCGGCGCCAGTATCCATTCGGCGCTGTCGTTCCACACATCCATTTTCACGATCAATCCGTCGCGGACTTCATAACGATCCAGATAACGGTTGCCAGCAAAAGGCTGACCATCCGGCCATTCCCCATACAGCGTGCCGTTGGAGTACACCACCACATGATCGCCGCGATCCATCCAGTCAAACTGCCCGAGTGACTTCTTCACCCATTTATAACGTGCCCCATTGAAATCGGTGATCCCTTTGGTGGTGGGAAACTCACGTTTACCGGTAAAGGTAATGCTCACCTGCGGATGCATATAGGTTGCCGCTAACACCGCATCGGGTGCCATCGATGCCGCCAGAAACTTCTTCACCACTTCTACTGCCTGCTCAATGCCAGACATAACGCCTCCTGAAGGTAATTTGCACAACGCTGGCGCATCAGCACCAAAATGGCGCAGTTTTGTCGCTAACTTGCGTTAAAAAGCGCCTGTTTCTAAGCAATATCAAACTGGCATCGTAATTGCTAGAAATAAAAATATTATTGCTAGCAATCTACCCGAGGTGAGAGATGTCCGGAAAATCGTTACTGAAAAACTGGCGTAAATGCGCTGTCGTGACCGTGATGACCATGATGTCGGCAGCCGCTATCGCAGCGGATCCGATCAAAGTCGGCCTGGTCACGGCGTTATCGGGTCAATCAGCAAAATCAGGTGAAGCCCTGACGCGCGGGCTGACCATCGCCATCAACGAGATCAATGCTGCCGGTGGCGTAAAAGGCCATCCACTGGAACTGGTACGCCGCGATGACGAAAGTAACCCCGGCAAAGGGATGCTGGCGGCGCGTGAGTTGATCCAACGGGAAAAAGTCGCCGTGCTGTTTGGTGGCCTCGATACCCCGGTATCTCTGGCGATCGTCCCGCTGGCTAATCAACTGAAAACGCCATTTGTCGGACTGTGGGCCGCCGGTACTGGCATTACCCATAACGGTGCGAAACAAAACTATGTGTTCCGTGTCTCCGCCGTGGATGAACTGGTGGATGAAGCGCTGGTGGAATACGCCAGCGAAAAGAAAGGCATGAAAAAAGCCGGCATGATTCTGGTCAACAACCCGTGGGGTGAATCAAACGAGAAAGGCTTCCGTGCCGCGTTGCAGAAAAACAACATCCCGGTAGCGGGCGTCGAGCGTATTGAAGACAGCGATGTTGATTTGGTGCCGCAGCTGACCCGCCTGAAAAACGACGGTGCCAACACCCTGCTGATGGTCGGCAACGTCGGCCCTTCTGCTCAGGTGGTTAAATCGCTGCATAAGATGAACTGGCAGGTGCCGGTGGTTTCGCACTGGGGACCGGCTGGTGGACGCTTCAGCGAGCTGGCAGGGCCGGGAGCCGATCAGGTGACCTTTATCCAGACTTTTGTCTTCACCGACCACAATTCGGCCAAAGGCAACCAGGTGATGGATGAACTGAAAAAACAGTATCCGCAAATCAAAGGGCTGGCGGATGTCACTCCGGCTGTGGGTATCGCCAACGCTTACGATGCGATGCACCTGACAGCGATGGCACTTAACAACGCCAGCAGCCTCGATGGCACCGCCATTCGCGACGGTTTCTACGCCATCAAAGACTATGACGGACTGATTAAGCACTACCAGCAACCATTCACCGTGCAGCAGCACGATGCGCTGGGGCCGAAAGATTACGTTTTCGCCCAGTTCAAAGGCGAGCAGATCCTGCCAGTCACTGAGTAAGGAGACGGATTATGTGGAGCACTGCCCTGTCCACCGGACTGAGCCTCGGCAGCATGTATGCCCTGCTGGCGCTGGGTTTTCACATCACCTGGATTGTGTCGCGCACCCTGAATTTCGCTCAGGGTAGCGCGATGATGGTCGGTGCTACCCTTGGCTACAGTTTGTACGTGACATTTGGCTGGCCCTTGTGGCTGGCCTTACCCGCCACACTGTTGTGCTGCGCGCTGTATGGCGTCGTGATTGAGCGCCTGCTGGTGCGGCCGTTTGTGGCGCGTAATTCCGAAGCCTGGCTGATGGCAACGGTGGCAGGCGGGATCCTGGTCGATAACCTCGCGATGTTCACCTTTGGCAAAGAACCGCGCCAGTTCCCGGTGACCGACGTCACCTTTACCCTGTTCGGTACCTCATGGTCACTGATCAACCTGCTGATCCCCCTGACCGGCGTGGTGATCGTCGTGGCCCTGACGCTGGTGCGGCGTTACAGCCGTATCGGCAAAGTGCTGGAAGCCACGGTGCAAAATCCGCGTGCGGCACAATTAATGGGCATCCGCGTCAACCGGGTGATCGCCGTGGCCTTCGCCCTCTCCACCGTATTTGCTGCGCTGGCGGGTTTGTTGATCGCCCCCTTGTTTAGCATCCAAAGCGATATGGGCACGCTGTTCGGGTTGAAAGCCTTTGCGGTAGCGATCCTTGGCGGCCTCGCCAGTAGCAGCGGTATCTGGGTCGCCGGTTTATTGTTTGGCCTCAGCGAAGCGCTGGTCACGCTGTGGTTTGGTTCCGCCTTCACGCAAATCTTCACTTTCTCACTGGTGATTCTGGCGCTGGCGCTGCGCCCGAACGGTCTGTTTGGGCAAAAATTAAGGGTAAAAGTATGATCAAAACCCTCCCCTTCAATGCACTCGCGCTGGCAGCCGTCGCGCTGCTGAGCCTGCTGCTGCCCTTCGTGCTCGGCAGCTATGCCCTGCTGGTGTTTTCGTTATTTGCCCTCGCTGTCACCACGGTGGTTGGGCTGAATATTTTGCTGGGACTGAGCGGGCAAATCTCCTTCGGCCACATCGCTTTTTATGCCGTCGGAGCCTATATTTCGGCAGGGCTGACCATGAACGGCGTGCCACTGGGCGTCGCGATGCTGGCAGCCATGCTGGTATGTGGTGTGATTGGCGGGCTGCTGGCGATTCCGGCGTTGCGCGTCAGCGGTCCGTTCCTGGCGATGATCACCATAGCCTTCGCACTGGTGGTGCGCCATGTCCTGATTGAGTGGCGCGAGGTGACGGGCGGCTCGAACGGCCTGATGGGCATCCCAATGCCGGACTTTGGCCCGCTGGACCCCACCGTGGGTTTGGCGCTGTGCTGTGCCCTGCTGATGATTGTGGCGCTGGCGCTGTTTGCCCGTCTGCAACGCAGCCAGTGGGGACTGGCGATGCGTGCCGTCAAGGCCAGCGACATTGCCGCGCGCTCGCTGGGTTTTAATCCGGTGGTGAGCAAAACGCTGGCGTTTACCCTCTCCGCCATGCTGGCCAGTGCTGCCGGAACCCTGGTTGCGCCTCTGATGATGTTTATCAACCCGGATTCATTCCCTTTTTCTCAATCGATCCTGTTTGTACTGGCCGTGGTGGTGGGCGGCAGCGGCACGCTGTTCGGCCCGGTGCTCGGTGCGCTGTTGATTGTGGTGCTGCCGGAGCTGCTGTCATCCTTTGCCGAATATCGTCTGCTGATTTTCGCCGTGCTGCTGCTCAGCGTACTGTGGCTGGCACCGCGTGGCCTGCTGGGCACACTGGCGCGCTGGCTGGTCAAACCCGTCCCGCAATTCGCCCCGGAAACTCCGGATGAAACGCTGCTGCAACGCCACTTCCAGCGTGCTGGCCAGGATGTGCTGAAAGTTGAAGGCATCGGCATCCGTTTTGGTGGCGTGCAGGCGGCAAAAGACGTGAGCTTCAACGTGCGCGCCGGAGAAATCCTGGGACTGATGGGACCGAACGGGGCCGGTAAAACCACGGTGCTGAATATGATCAGCGGGTTCTATCGCGCCGACAGCGGCAGCATCCGTCTGCAACAGGAACTGCGTGGTCTGCCTGCGTGGCGGGTGGCGCGTGCCGGAATCGCCCGCACCTATCAAACCACCCAGCTGTTCAGCGGCATGAGCGTACTGGAAAACCTGCTGGTGGCGCAGCAACGTGGCCGCCAGGGCTTGCCGTGGCGTCATCCGGGCCGGGAGGCACAGGCGGTGGCGATGGCACTGCTGGCGCTGGTGGGATATCGCGGTTCGGTGCACACCCCGGCAGAAGATCTGCCCCATGTTGATCGTCGTCTGGTGGAGATTGCCCGTGCGCTGGCGCTGGATCCCGCCCTGTTGTTGCTGGATGAACCCGCCGCCGGACTGAGCCGGGAAGAAACCGATGCGCTGATCCCGCTGCTGCGTCGTCTGGCTGGCTTTGGTCTGGCGGTGATCGTTGTTGAACACGACATGGCGCTGGTGATGGCAGTGAGTGATCGTTTGCAGGTGCTGGATGCCGGTAAGCCGCTGGCACAGGGCAACCCGGCTGAAGTGCAGCGCAATCCGGCGGTGATCGCTGCCTATCTCGGCGGTACAGAATATCGCGGCAAGCCACGCGTGATGCCGCTGCGATCCAACGGAGAACCGGGTCTGGTGGTGGATAAACTGACGCTGGATTATGGTGCCGCGCCGGTGGTGCGTAATGTCAGCTTTACCGTGAATCCAGGCGAAACCGTCGCCATCCTCGGAGCAAACGGTGCCGGGAAATCAACCATTCTGCAAACGCTGGCGGGCCTGCATCCGGCACGCAGCGGCGCGATCTATCTGCACGATCACTCGATCAAGGAACTCAATGCCGCTCAGATCGCTGCGCGCGGCCTGGCGCTGGTACCGGAGGGCCGACAACTGTTCCCGCAAATGACCGTGCTGGAAAACCTGTTGATCGGCCAATATGCCTGTAGCCAACGCCTCGATCCGCAGGCAGAAGTGGAGTCGATTCTGCGCCGCTTCCCCCGTCTGCGCGATCGTCTGCACAGCCAGGCGGGGCTGCTTTCTGGCGGTGAGCAGCAAATGGTGGCCATCGGTCGCGGGCTGATGTCCCGCCCCTCGATCCTGTTGCTGGATGAACCCAGCCTGGGCTTGTCGCCAGCGATGATCGGCGAGTTATATGACGCACTGGCAGGATTGCGCAATGAAGGTGTCACGTTGCTGCTGGTCGATCAGATGGCGAACCTCGCCCTGACCATTGCTGACCGGGCGCTGGTGCTGGAATCGGGTGAAGTGGTGAAAGCCGGACGTGCGCAGGATTTGCTGGCGCAGGCGGATCTGGCAGAAGCCTGGCTGGGAGCAGGAAACGCATGAAGCGACTCACCATCATCAACGCCCGCGTGCCGGGTGAAGATGCATTGCAGACCCTGCATATCGCCGGGGAGCATTTTGTTGCTACGCAGAGTGGACCGGCAGAGACGCTGGATTTTGCCGGTGCGCTGGTGCTGCCCGGTCTGCTGGAAACCCATATCCACCTCGACAAAGCCTGCATCATTGATCGTTGCCATCAGCAGGAAGGTACGCTGGCTGAGGCGATTCGTGAAACGGCACGCGCCAAAGCCGATTTCAGTGAAGAGGATGTTTATCAACGCGGTGCCCGCGTGCTGGAGCAAGCCATTGCGCAGGGCACCACGCGTATGCGTACCCATATCGAAATCGATCCGGTGATCGGTCTGAAAGGTTTTCGTGCCATCCGCCGTTTACAGGCGGAATATGCCTGGGCGATGGATCTGCAACTTTGCGTGTTTCCGCAGGAAGGGATGCTGAATAATCCCGGCACCGAAGAACTGTTGTGTGAAGCGCTGGCATCGGGCGCGGATCTGCTGGGGGGCTGTCCGTATACCGACAGCGATCCGGCTGGACAGATCCGCAGGCTATTCGCCCTGGCTCAACGCTACGATGTCGATATCGATTTCCACCTCGATTTCGATCTCGCGCCAGAGAATCGGCTGATTGACTGCGTGATCGATGAGACGCAAGCTGCCAACTGGGGTGGCCGCGTCACTGTCGGGCACGTCACTAAGCTGTCGATTCTGGCGAGGGATAAGCTGCATGAGTTAGGCCGCAAACTGGCCGGGGCCGGTGTGCAGGTCACTGCCCTGCCCGCCACCGACCTGTTTCTCACCGCGCGCGATCGCTTTGCACTGCAACCGCGTGGCGTAGCCCCGCTGGATGAACTGGATCGCTGCGGCGTGGTGTGTTCGCTCTCCACCAACAATATCGCCAATCCCTTTACGCCCTTTGGCGATGCTTCGCTGGTGCGTCAGGCCAATTTGTTCGCCAACGTGCGCCAGTTGGGAACGCAGGCGGATTTGCTGCGCTGCCTGAGCTGGATCTCCAGCCAGTCAGCAAAGCTGTTGCGCTTAACCGACTATGGGTTAGCACCGGGATGTCTGGCTGATATGGTGGTGTTTGATGTGGCACGCGCCGACCAGATTGTGGCGCAGATAGCGCCGCCGATCGCCGGATTTAAGCGCGGGCGGCAAACCTTTTCCCGTCCGCAGGCAACGCTCTATCGCCCCTGAAAGCCTGAAGCGGCGCACGAAATGCGCCGCTAAATCAATGCCTGGCTAAGCGACAAATCCTCAGAAACCACTTCGGTTAAATCCAGCTCGGCTTCCAGCTCATCCAGATGCGCCAGCATGGTTTGCTGCGCTTCTGCAATATTGCCCGCTTTTAATGCCGCCAGAATGGCTCCATGTTCAGCACACTGACAGGACGGCACATCATTGCGTTGGTAGAGCGCCACAATCAGAGAACTGCGCACCATCAGGTTGGACAGGATCTCGCTCAGCACCTTGTTACCACTGACCTTTGCCAGCAACAGATGAAACGCACTTAATTCACGCACAATATGGCGACGGTCCTGTTGCCCGGTGGCAGCATGTTCCGCCGTTTGCTGTGCCTCGATCTCATCAGCAAACTGCGCCATTTGCTCGGGGGTGATGGAGGCAACAATGGCGCTCTCAATTGCCCGACGCGCGATAAAAATCTCGCGCGCTTCGGTCGCTTCGGGATGTGCCACCATCGCCCCGATATTCGGTTCAATGGTGACAATATGCTGCAACGCCAGGCGCTGCAAAGCGGCCTGAACATGGTTTCGATTGGCTTTCAGCGCCTCAACAATCTGCGCTTCGACTAAGCGCCGACCGGGCTTTAGACGATGCTGCGCGATGGCCAGCGACAACGCATCAACAATACGCTGCACTTCTCGCTGTTTCGCGGTGGCGACCTGACTCATTCTGACCTCTTCCCGGGCTGATTATTGCCGTATCTTACCATCCTGAGCACCGGTTGCAGAACGGCTTGTGATGGAAATTGCGTGCGTCATCAGAGAGGGAAATGATTGTCAAATATCAATATTTAGCTAACAAGTATGAAGAGAGGGTTCTTATGCCAATTGTTTTTTTGGTATAACAACTTTTCAAACCTGTCAGACATCAACCTCTGCTTTGAAAAGTTGCATGCTAAGGACGCCTCATGGCTTTATCTGATTCAACCGGGGACGATATTTCCCGTTCTGGTTCGGGCCGCATTTCAGGGCTGGCGCTGCTGGTGGCGAGCGCATTCTTTATGGAATTCCTTGATGGCACGGTGATCGCTACCGCGTTGCCGGATATGGCGAAAGCGTTTGGTGTCTCAGCCGTCGATCTGAATATTGGTATCAGTGCTTATTTGCTGACGCTGGCGGTGTTAATTCCGGCCAATGGCTGGGTGGCGGAACGCTTTGGTGCACGGAATGTCTTCACCCTCGCGCTGAGTATTTTTACCCTGTCATCACTGTTCTGCGGCCTGACGCATAACGTCACAGAATTCATATTGATGCGCATTCTGCAAGGTGTTGGCGGTGCCATGATGGTGCCTGTCGGACGTCTGGTGGTGCTGCGTACCACACCTAAAAATCAGCTGATAAAAGCCATTGCGACCCTGACATGGCCCGCGCTGGTGGCCCCGATCATCGGACCGCCGCTGGGGGGATTTATCACCACTTACGCCAGCTGGCACTGGATCTTTTTCCTCAACGTGCCGCTGGGAATTATCGCCATCGTGCTGTCTCTGCGCATGATGCCGAACCAGTCGGCGCATGAACGACGCTCATTCGATTTCACCGGATTTGTTGCCACTGGCATCACGATGCTGTGCCTGGTTGCCGGGCTGGAGATGCTGAGCCAGCAAAGCGCAAACCTGGCGAGTGCGGCGGTGACAATTGCCATCGGGCTGGGGACGCTGGTTTGGAGCATCCGGCATTTGCGTCGTAGCAAAGCGCCGCTGATTGGACTGTCATCACTGGCTGTCCCCTCTTTCCGCATCACCATGCGTGGAGGATTTCTGTTGCGCGCCACCATCAGCTCCGCCCCGTTTATGCTGCCGCTGATGTTCCAGGTGGGTTTTGGCATGAACGCATTTCAGGCAGGCTCGCTGGTGCTGGCGGTATTTGCAGGCAACCTGGCAATGAAACCCGCCACTACACCGCTGATTCGTTACTTTGGCTTCCGTAAATTGCTGATTGGCAATGGGGTGGCTTGTGTGTTGACGCTGTTGTTGTGTGCGTTCCTCACGCCGACATCGCCACATGTCATTACGCTGGTTCTGCTTTTCTTAGGGGGACTAAGCCGCTCGATGCAATTTACCGGGATCAGTTCTCTGGCATTTGCTGAAGTACCCGCCCAGGAAATGAGTTCGGCGAATACGTTATTCAGTACCTCACTGCAACTGGCGAATGGGCTGGGCGTAACACTGGGGGCGCTGTGTATTCGGTTGGGAACGGTGCTGGGAGATGATTTAGGCTATGGATCGGTGCCCGGAATGGGGTTTAAGGTCGGGTTTGTGGTGATTGCGGTTATAACGCTGATTGGGGTGCTGGATATGGTGAGATTGGCACCGGATGCGGGGAGAAGTGTTTCGGCGGGGAGATAAGGGGTTATCTGGTCGGGGGATGTTGGCGTTAATTAAATATCCCCTCCTTAAATTAATAATCACTCTTTTTCACCAACTATTTATCGGTCATGCTAACCAGACAAGTTAATCACTTGTAGTTACATTGAACCTTGTAATTATATTTAGTTATTTCGTTAATCCAATTCTGACATTGAAATTTTCGACAAAATTAATCATGACAACCTCTCCAGGAAAAGCTAACCTGTTATCCCCTTACAGGTTAACAAGGAGTTGTTATGAGTAAGAGAAGTGATATTCTTGCTGAACCGTCTAAAGCAGAGCAATCCCCACATTCATATGGTCTCATCTATTCAGAGGTTTTGGGTTGGATAGATTTGGGACATGCACGAGGCTCGGATATTAAAACGCTATTGCAACATTTTCGCATTGGCGAAAACAGCAATAAGGCATTCTACAGAATCAAGTACCAACAGATGATGTTTATTGGTTCTCGTTTTATTGGCACAGGGCGTTTTGTTGAGTGGGAAATCCAACGTGGCAGGACCACAGCTGAGATATATAGTATTGCGCTAGCAATGATGATGCATACGGCTCATGCATTCGAACGCTGGCAAACCTATTTTAGCTGGACGACTGATAGTGGTTTCAGCGCTGAGGATTTAGTATCAAATCTTCTGGGTTTCTATTACGCTGTATCACCTCAGAATTACCTCCATCAACTCAAACCAGTTTCTCAGGAAGCCGCGCTTCGACGCTGGGATTACTATGGCCCTTTAGGTAAGTATAAGAATACCTCATTTTGCCCAATGTTTTTTCCTGATCCTCAAATCCCTGGAATCAAACATCATCCTTACCGTGGTCAATTGCCGGTATGGATGCAACGCATAAAACCCTTCACTGAAGTTCAATCAGGCATTGCCTATCCTGTTAGTAAGAATGGTATTATCTTTAGCCTTCTTGAACCCAAACATGTAAAGGGTCAATGATGAAAATTTTGCGCAAACTGTCTGTCGTTTTGATTTTAGTTGTTCTACTTATTTCAACTCTGATATGGGGAATGGGGAAAACAATTGATTCTCGCCCTGAATACCGGCAGAGCGATTTTTTTAGATATCATTATTTCACTGACAATCAGATACAGAATACCCCGAGAGTCAGCAATGACTATAGTTTTAGGTATCGCGCTCAAGACGGTATGGTGCCATTGATGAGTAGTATTATTTTTAATGGTGCTACAGATGTCATGCCGTTAAAAAAATACATTGAATCGCTCGGCTATAAGTATATGGGAAACGATGAGGGATACGGTGAGCGTTGGGAAAATGAAAGGAGTAATGATGTCTTTTTACTTTGGGTTAGTGGGGATGAGAGTAAAATTGTGCTGACAAAGGAAGTTTATTATTAGCCCCTACAGGATTGAAAAATAAGACGTAATTGGATGATTTATGGGGGGGTAAATCGTGTTTTGGTTTTCTGTCATGCCCCCGGAAGTGCCCCCGTTTTTTTTGGTGGTAGGGGTTATCGTTCAAAAAAATACAGTTCATAACGATAACTAAAGAGTTACGGTCTGCCTTTGGCTCATGCCTGTCCAAGAGTCTACTC
The DNA here is from genome assembly GCF_002095535.1 of Pantoea cypripedii. Lineage (NCBI taxonomy): Bacteria > Pseudomonadati > Pseudomonadota > Gammaproteobacteria > Enterobacterales > Erwiniaceae > Pantoea > Pantoea cypripedii. The sequence goes on along the minus strand of NZ_MLJI01000001.1, from coordinate 1,148,320 downwards.
TTTAAAGAGAGATGGAGCTAAAAGCAGACATTAAAACTTTACAGCTTGCTGATAAATGATGAAAAAACATTCACTATGAATGTGATTGGAAATCTTCAATGATTTTCTGGTTATAATCATCCAGATAATTCTGTAGCTCATCTCTGTCTATCAAACGAACCGTGGCAGAATCAGCCAATTCTTTTGCGGATTTAGTAAAATAAGAGTTTGTAACTACCATTGCTTCATCACAACCATAAAATGTTTTTGCAGAGATAACCTGTTGCACGGCTGAGTTACCCACAGACCCGGAGTAGTTTTTCGCCTGAATAACCATATTTTTACCAAAACGAGTGACGAATAAGTCAGCACCTTGATCTTGAGTCCTCTTTGTTTCCTTAACGTCATATCCCATAGTCTGAAATATCTCGACCAAAAAGTCTTCGAACTGAAATCCATCCATTGCATCAACCAGATACATTGTGACAAATTTATTTGGATTGAAATACTCAAGCCGAGTCGCTAATCTTTCAACTAAAATATCGAAATAAATACTTTCGCATATAGCGAGATAGTTTTTAACATTATCAAATGAAACTAACGGTACACCAGGTGTAGTTTCCGCATTATCATTGAATTCTAGCGTTGAAAACTGCACTCTATTTTTCCAAACATAAAACAAGAACAATGAGAGGTCTGCTCGAAAAGTTGTACCAGCCTCTTCTATCCACGATTTTAAGGATTCAGTCAGAGTTGGCTTAATATGCCTTTGAACTTCTTTTGAAAAGCCATTATATAAAGCATTGAAGGATGTTGTCAGTAGTAGTTTACCCAATAACAATGGTAGTTGTTCAAGCTCATTAAATCCTTTTCGGACAAGAACCTCCCGAAACAATCGTAATTCTGAGTAAACACCATTATCTTCCGAATAGTTATTATCTATTTCTCCTTCATGAGAAAACCTGGATGTATAAATGAAGTTTGTAAAGTATGGGTCCTTAAAACTAGAGTATTTCTCCAGAACATTCTCTAGCAGTTGGTTAAGCTGTGACAATTCCTTCTTTTTTCCAAATAAATCTTTAAACATACCTTTTGAACGGTATTGAAACTCTGGATAAAAAGACGGATTTAGAGGTGTCATTCGTTGCATCTCAGATGCAGATGGAGCTTTGATACCCCATTGAGTCGATGTTGTTGGTATCACTCCGGAACACCATGGACAGCTAACTTCGAAGGATATTTTATTACATGAATAACATTGGTAAATCATCAGTATCTCCTTTACTCAGCGCAGAGCATTTTTAGAAAAAATCCATACTGTTGCAATCTGTCCTACTCATTAGCAGAGTTTAAACTTGATCGCCACATGTAATCCAGACGCATTCAAGCTGTTTAGTATATTACTGATATCATTTTCTTATAACATTTGGTGAGCTGTTTCTTGCAAACCTGCCAGTTCATCATTGCTTACTATTAAGCTGAATCGTTCACTTTTCGCTGTGGGTTCAACTAATGGATGCTACACACTGGTAAAGCCGTTCGGAGGATGAATAAAAGTCTAACGTTCTTCAAAAGATCACTAACTGATAAAGTTAGAGCTAATAAATACATCACCACCTATCGGCATTTTTCTAACGATGATGAACACACTCCTATGACTATTTGGATATAAAAATTCCAACTGAGCTTTTTCTCTTATGACGCATTTCGAGAGATTAAAGTAGCTTGTAGATCACTTCACCTTTTCGCTCTGCTTCAGTATTAGCAGCCATAAAACGTTTCATCATATCAACTTTGCGATCATGGATTGTTTTGAAATTAATTTCACTTTTATCTGTTAGAGTGTTGTATTCGTATCGTATAATAAACTTAATTACTGATGTAAGTTAGGACTTACTCCTGGACTGCCCCCTTAAAACCTGAGCAGTATCCCAAATACGTTTACTGATTATTTTTATCTCGCCAGAGGTTTTGGTCGTGCCCATTGATAATATTGCCGCAAGTGGCTACTTAAATTAGCACTTCCAGCCCATGCTTTTGCACCACAGACAGCAGCTTCAAGGACATCCCGCTGGGGCGTTTCATCCCTGTTTCCCATTTCTGAATGGTCGAAACGCTGGTATTCAGATAACGGGCGAAAACTGGCTGACTCACTTTTAGTTTTTCACGTAGCCTTTTTATTTCAGATGGTTGTAATTCTGCCACATCTTCGATGCAGGTTGCATCAAAGATGCGCATAGTTTTCTGTGGGATCACACCAGCTTTAAACATCCCGGAAGCTGCGCTATGGATAGCTTCGAAAGCAGGGCTTTTGAATTTAGTTTTTGCAGTCATGGCAAATCTCCACCAGTTCTTTAATCTTCATGAGTGCTGTAATGTTCTGATCTGAGAGAGCAGCGTAATGCTTTGCCAGTTCACGAAACCCAGATAGTTCCTGAGTATCAATGTTCGCCATGTCCTGATTGACTGCTTGGAAAATATATATCCAACATGCTCTTCCTTTCGCCATAACTTCTGCTTTTTTTTAAGGATTACTTTCAGCACCCTTCTTTTCCTTCTGTTTTTCATGATAAGAATAATATATTTTAGGTGTCAAACCAAATCCTTCAACTACCTCCTTCCACGATTGTACCGCCAAGAGAAATTGAATCGAATTGATATCAATTATTTTTTTTGCTTTATTAGTTGTGGAGACCCATAAAACTACATCCGTCAAAGGATCGTCGAACTCTAAAACGCCTCTTTTTATAGCCTGAACAGTTGTTTTAGACTGCTCGACATTATAAATCAGATCATGCGGCTTATCCGATATCTTGACAGCTATAAGCTCTCCGCCTTTGTAAAGATCTGCAATTTCAACATTGTAATCCTTTCCGTCATCCCTGAGTGAAGGTATTTTCTTAAGCTGACGATCTAAAAGAGCATATCCTTTATCAAGAGACATTTTCTCATTGAAATAATACTCTCTATATTCTAATTTATCTTTGGCTTTACCATCTGCAATTTCCTTAGCTTTAACAAGTTTCCATGCGTTGAAATCAGCCTCCTTCAGATCATCTTTAAGTTCAAAATCAATTGAACATAAAGAAACAGATAGATACTTCATGAAAGCAGAGTTGAATCTATTCCAAAGCCCTCTTTTAAGAAAATAATGCTCACTTCCTTCAGTATGCGTAATGCTAAGTATTTCTTTCAAAGTGCTTGTGTGGCTGCCATTTGTTTCATTTGTTATCTTAACAAATATTCTATTGATATTATCCACTTCATGTTCAGTTATAAATTCTTTTACATCCTCTATTTTTACATCAGTGATATAATCGGTCGAGTATTGATACTTACTACTGCCTTCAACTTTTGTATGCAACTTAAATCTTAATAAGGAATTAGCGATTATTATTGACGAACCGAATGATTGAATCTCATCTATAATAACATTTGCATTCCCTTTGATAATTGAACCAAGGAGATAATCGTCAAGCTCTTTAATCTTAAATTCATCCGTAATCTTTTCAGATTTTGGAAATTCGATATTTTCTTTTGTCTTTAACGAAGAATCTATATCGTTGAAAACTTCAACCAATTCTGTTGGTGCTCCATCCAGACTTAATTGAATTGAGTCTGAAAATGTTATATTATTTCCACCCCACCTCTCAGTTTCTTTTGCTTTTGTTTTCAAATGCTCAATTGATTCACCTGGTAGATACGAACCTTTTACAAACTGTAAATATGATGAAGCCTCTTGATTTTTACCACCGCAAAAGAATCTACTTTTTTTGAGCAAGATATTCTCATCGTTCGCTATACGCATTGCCACATTTAGCCCAAAATCTATTTCTATAAACTTACTAAGATAGAAATGTGATTTACCCAGACTGATCAGATAGCAATTTTCAGGTTCTTTCTCCTTATATCCTATTAACAGACCGAAATAAAAGATATTATAAGGTTTTTCAATATCTTCATTAAAGAAATGACTGAAAACCTCCCACCACCATACCTCATTTCCTTTTAATTTATCAGAAAAATAAAATTTCATCTGATACCCCTGATGAAGAATAGACTTCTGCTCAATAAGGCCTTCTCGCAGGATTTTTTTCGTCAATTCTGGCAGTGATTTATGTGGCATCCTGTAAATATTATAACTTACTGACATTTCACAACCTCTTATATTTAATCATTCTTGAGAAGGATTTTATAATTAAGAAACCTCCACTTATTAATTTCATATCAGCTATCGGGCTAATATATTCAATGAATTTAATAACTGAGTATCAAGAGTTTCTCTTGCAGGAGTAGGTAAACCATTTGCTACTCTATAATTTTTGATAGCGGTCCGTGTTGCTGGCCCCATATTCCCATCAATATTTCCGTTGTAATAGCCCTTATCAAGCAGTGCAAACTGAACCCTCATGATCAGGCGCTTACGTTTTTCAACATCAGAAGTAAGACCATTCGTTGCACGATTGGCTCCGGTCGTTCCGGCAGAGGTCGTGCTCGTAGAGCTATCGGTATTGTTAGAACGAAGCGAACGGGTCGATGAAGAAGACGATGATGAGCTAGTTCCTGAACCTGAAGAGTCAGAAGTGCTGGGTGTGCTGTATGTCTTTGGATAATAAGGAGAACCACCACCATAGTAGCCACCACCTGATGAAGACCGGTGTGAGCTATGACTCCGGTGAGAGCTATGGCTACGATGTCCTGCAATATAAAACGGTACTTCAGTGTTAAGAGGAGCTATAACCAGATCATGTTCATTTAAGGTCATGCCCGGTAAATCACTTGCACCAGTTGATGAATCACTTGCCCATACAGAGTTATTAAGAGCCAAAAAACCCGGAAGCAGAGCTGCGAGGTTAAACTTTTTCATATTATTGGTCTCGGAGGTTGATGAAAACGGCCTTTTGATGAACTGAAATAACCAGCACAAGAAGACTTCTGAGTGCATTGATCACACTCTTTGGGATAGTAATTTTTCCAGTCAGAGATGGACTGTGTAGAAAAACCGCGTGCTCTCTCAGGAAGGTGGCACAATGGGTAATTGAAGATGGTCAGAGGGATTCCTGACCTGAGTGCAGTATCTACAACCGAAAGAATCTTATCGCTATAGCTATCGTGCTCAATGAAGATTGATGACCAATTTTTACGAGCCCAACCAATTGATTCCAGCCCCATTAGGGAAATCTGGTTAATGTTGGAGAACACTCGGCCAGCAAACTCTACGATGTCATCAAGCTCTGTATAATTACCCTGAGTCGGGATGACTCTCAGTTCGATGTTAATGCCTGAGTTACCAGCATTGATTAACCCTCTGACCGTCTCATTAAATGCACCCTCACTTCCAACCAGATAGTCATGCACAGACGGCCTTGAAGAATAAAGCGGAATGCCAAAAGTGATTTTGATTTTTTCACTTCGCTCTTTAATCTGCTGAGTAAAGGCCACATCAGAAAATTTACGCCCGTTTGATAGAACATGTAGTGCAGTTTCTGGAGAGTTCTCAATAATGAAATCCAGGAAGTGCAAGAAATCCTCCCCATACAGGAGAGGCTCTCCCCCACTTACACCAACGACTCCATCAATAGCAAAGGAGGCTATAGCCAATGCTGACTGACTGAGTAACCAGTCATCATTTCCTGTCTTAGGTGGTTGAGAACAAAACAAACAACTGTTGTTGCATCTCTCAGTTACCAAAACAGTATTGTGATTGGCTCTCCGGGACAAAATTACCCTGAGCATATTGCCATTATTAACTATTCCGATATCACCATCTTCTATCGAATCGTATAAGTATTTACCGGACACCGAATCAGAGAAATATGCAGGTAACGGTGAAACAGGGATAGCCCCCGTAACCAATAAATTTGGAAGATAGAATTGTGGATCTTCGGGCTTTTGTTTACACAACCGATAGAATCCCTGCGGTACAGGGGATTCAGATGCAAAGTGAAAGATATCGTTCCTCAATACCTCAGACATAGGCCCAGCCTTTGAGCATCTCCGCCATTGCTCCTTTCTGGGAAATTTCATTCAAGAGGTAACGGAACATACCTTTGTGATACTGACAGAAGGTTGACCGACTCTTGTCTCCAATAGGTTCACCATGAACACTGATGTTCTGACAGGGATCAGCCCCACAAAAAGGCTGATAGGCACAAGTGTCGCAGCCTGGAATAGCAAAGTTGAATGAGGATGCCAAAACAGAACGATAGTATTCATTACTGCGAAAAGACAGCGAATCAAACTTCCCGGCACTGAAATCAGCATCTTGATTTACTTTCTGAAGCATACGACTTTCGTCGCTTCCATATACTCGTCCATCGTAATTGAAAAGAATACAATTGAGTACAACACCACTTGGTGACTTCAAATCTGCATAACCACTAAAACCCGGATTAAAGATGCGTTTCAGATGTATTGCAGCGGAATGCTCTACCACAGAATTTCCTCTCTGATTATGCCAGAGGACTTCCCGCATTAATTGATCATAAAAATCAAAATACTCAGACATGGAAAAAGTAAAAGTTTGCTTGTGAGCAAATCCATAAGGGCTTACCGGTCTGATAAACATATCTTTCAAGCCTAACGACAGGTGTGCTTGAATTATCGAAGCAGGTTCTGTGGTAAGTTCCTTAGTAACAGTGGTAACTGTCGCAACACGATTTTCGCCAAGTTTCTCATGGAGATTTTTTATGCCAACAACAGCTTTGGAGTGGGCTTCCCCTCCATTAAGAATACGATTTTTGTTGTGAACATTTTCATTTCCATCAAGTGAAACTGAGAAGGTGATATTTCTATCCTTTACCCAATCGATTATTGAATAATCAAGCAATGATAAACTGGTTGCAATAACCATCTCAAAAGTATCATGACCAAGTATGTGCTGGCATTCTTCATATATCATCTGTACCAGATCAAATCTCAGCAATGGCTCACCACCCTGCACTTCAATTTTATACGGTGCAGTTCCAAGTTTCTTTATCGCAGAGATTATTTGAGGAATCAGAGCCGGATCCAAGTCGTATCCATCAGCTCCAATAGCTGCCCTACTAACCTGGCAATATTTGCAAGTATGATCACATCGTAATGTCGGTACGATCATAAAAATGGGTCTAACGGCTAATTCATTCATTAGTCGTTTTGCAAAGCCAGAACTTAAGGATGCTTTAGCTAAAAGCTGATTAGATTCATCTGTAACGAACAGTCTAGTTTCTAGCTTTGCTGAAGAAGGGTGATCCTGAGTGAAATGATTTAGAGCAAGAAGTTTAAGTTCTTCGTCTTCAACGAAGTAGTGAAAACCAGCAAGGTTGCTGATGAAAACTTTGCCATCATTCAACCTATCAAAGTTAAACGGCATGGTATTCATTGAGACAGTCTCGAATCAATGCTCTTGAGAACATTACCTATGATTGAAGCTCTTACATCTCCGGTTTGACTATGAAGGCATTCCCTCAACTTGTAGTCATTCAGGAGTCGTTCAAACTCGAACTCGACCTCCCTACTGTAAGTATCAAAAGACACTACCCACTCAAAGTCGTTTTCTTCAAGTCTCCATCGACTAAGAGTACTCATCCAGTAAAGACTGTTTCTCATCACCCATTCAGAACATACTGTTTTTCTTATATTTTTAACCAACATATCAACCTCTTTCCTAGAGGACTGTCGTCAAGAAAACTTAACCACAATCGGCTAATACACCAATTAACATACTGATATAAAACAAAAAATATATTTTAAATTGAGATTCATCCCATATACATAACACTATTATATTGATTTGTTTTTGTAAATTTTTTTCTCAGGAATTGATAAGAAAAGAAACTCTATTAATGATTTTTTATGTCATTCATTAGCCACATAATCACTAAATTAATACAAATAACAAAACAAAAAACCAAAATATTGACATAATATAGATATTAAATCCTGTATATATCAATTTTATAGTTTTTTACCGAAGTTAAATATTTTTCACCTTGCAACTCATTGCCATAAAACCCGTGACCTATGACAGGCATCCAGCGAGAAGTACTTTCGGGTTAGTGCCAGCTAATGTTTCATCTGGCCTGAGTGACCCCTCAGGATGTTCAAATTTCCTTGCAACCAAGATAGAAAATGCTCTTATGGTGCTCCCATTTAAGTCTTTGAAAAATCGGAACACCAGCCCGTGAGGAAGTTCTTTAAAATCAATCAAATGTCTATCAACAACTATCTTATGAAGAAAATAAAATATCACCTTATGAAAGCCTGTGCTCTTTTAATACATCCCCCCTTAAACCAACGGCCTTCTCCTGAAATTTAAAAACAACACATCACCTTATTATTAATCTTTTATTATCTTATAATCGACAAGCATCTCCTGGATGTCAAAAAGCCATCTCGCAAAAAAAAACGGACGAATAACTGAATAAATAAACTTCAACTCTCACATTTCGAGATGCAGGAACATTCCTTATAACACCAAAAAAAATCGGAAATAGGAAATAAATTACTCAATCGTGGCGCCCCTCTCAGGAGCCTTAGTCATTTATTTTAATTAATCTGATTATGCAAATCTGGTCAACTTTTTCTTTTTTCCGGTCCGACTAAATCCATATATTTTTCGTTTTGACCGACTTTGGCAAGCTTCTTACCGTCGATAGTGGCCCAGAATTCAATGGAGCGTTTCGCAGCAGCCATCGCTTTAGTGGAACCGAATTTTTTACTTTCTCTGATCATAATATTTCCTATTGACATTTAATCTTAACGTATTGGGGTGAATCATATAGTAGAGCCGAAAGAATGTTAATTAATACTTTAAGCACCCAGGGAAAACTGAAATTTACGAACCAACCATAATTTAGGAACACTATTTAAAAGATCTCGTAATAAAACAGCACCCACCTCACACAGCTAAAGCACCTCATAATTATAACCACTTAAAAACGAATAACTAATTGAACACTAAAAATAATGAAAGGACCTCTAAAATGAAGAGATCGAAAGAGGTTTCGATATATACAATTCATTTTTTAACTCCACAGCTTAAACAGGAGATATCTAATCTCTCACAATTTCCCTCCCATAATCCCCCTTGAACCCTATCATTAGTTATCGTAGATTCGGCCACGAAGACCCGCTGTCTACGACAGCCATCCAATGCTTCTGCACTCTGAGAGAAGCGCCTTCGGGTGAGTGCTAGTCAATGTTTCGTATGACCTGAGAGAAACGCCTTCGGGCGGTCAAATATCCTTGCAGCCTGAAAGAGGATACCCTTGTGGCTAAACCCCTTTTTAACCTTTGAGAATAGGGATCACAATTGTGATGAAGGTCTGGAGCTAATACACCACGTCAAACGGCTTATAACGAGCGTTTCGACTATGAGCAAGCACCACATTGTGTGTTTGTTTGAGCTCTTATAATCATATCTACTATTCATGACCAACGGCCTTCTAAGCCGTAGGTCACGGACGAAGTTGTATTCACATACTCCTCAGGATTGTTCCTTACATCCTGCTATTTGCATATCGCTATCTGGCACGTATTAAACGCTGCTGGCTGCGCCTTGCTATGCCGTCAGGCATCTGCATGCGCCTGCCCTGCTGCGTGTTAATACGTGGCGTCACTTTTTGCGTGTTAACGCATGAAAGTGACGCCACAGCAAACACCGCCATAAACCTTCTACTTTCGCCCATTACATCCGGGCCATGAACTCTGACACCGCGCTTTACGCGCTAACTATCCATTTCACAGGAGAACTGAATTGTTGCCGAGGCAGGCTTAAGCCTGGGGATGACCTGCAATAGCAGGCAGTTGCACCGAGTGCACCACTGACACCCCGCAATACCTCAACTGCACCGCCCTGGCGCACAGGCAACGTTCAGCACGGATACAGCATCGCTGTATCCGTTATTTGCCATGCGCCAGGGAAGCAAATCGGTATTGAATTTTAAAAAGGAAAAACGGATGAGTCAGACAGGTAAAGAAATGAAGCAACTGGCGAAGCAGGCCGGGGGCAGCCATAAAACGGTGCATGATCGTATGCGGATCGCCGACAGATTTAGCCGCCATTTGCTGGCACTCAATATTCAGGTACGTAGCGTCAAGTATCTGAAAGCCAGGCATATCGAAAGCTATATCGCGGCACGGCGTTCGCAGGGGATTGCTCCGCGTACCCTGCAAAACGAGATGGCTGCATTGCGTTCCGTATTGGATCAGGCTGGACGAGAAAAACTGATGTCCTCTGAAAGACTGACGAACCGGGCATTAGGCCTCGGTGGTTGTAGTCGGGCAGGAACGAAGTTAGCGATTCCTTCAGAGAAATATCGGCAAATTATGCAAAAAGCCGAGCAGCTCGATGAGGGGCTGGCTGCGGCCCTGCAACTCTCTTGTTTGCTGGGGTTGCGGTCACAGGAATCCGTTCAGTGTTGCGCCTCCCTCAAAACCTGGCAGAAGCAACTGAGCCAGGGGGCTGAGCGATTGAGTATCGTTTTTGGCACCAAAGGATGAAGGAAGGCCAGTCAATGAGTCGGATGATGAAGGCAATGCTGAATTGGCCGGGATTTCACGTTTGACTGAAAACCATCTGGCGCTCTGGAAAGCTATTCGTTTGCGCACTGCCTACGGTGAACCATGTACTCGTACTTTGCTTCGTGATGATATGAGAAAAATGGGGTTCGATGTTTCCAAGAAATTTAACCGCTGGCTGGAAAAACTGAAAAAAGAAGGCCTGATTATTTGCGATGGTGAGCATGTCAGGCCACTTTGCCATGATCTTAAAGTGGGGGATTAAGTGGGGAACATGTGGGGGAAGCAGTATCAACAATCGCTTTTTAGGCTGATTTTCCCCACTTCCCATTTGCATATATACGTTAAGTGGGGGAAGTCATGAAAAACACTTATAAACAATGAGTTATGGTGATATGAAAAAATGAAGTGGGGAAAGGTGGGACGACTCCAAAGTGGGGGGGAAGTGGGGGAAGATGATGTATGGGTTGCCCACCACTGAACCTCGCATTTTTCAAAATAAAAGCCCGGAAAAATCTAACTGGCAGCTATGAGCGAAGTGCGGACGTCGCGGAGACATTAGAACACCGGCGGCTATGTTATGTATGAGTGTTGTGCTTTTTACTCCCATCCCATTTCTTTGTAGGTCTTACTATCCTGTTCAGGAAAATCAGTTTGATATTCTCCCCAGTTACGGAACGTGTAATATCTTTTCATTGCTTCAAGGTGGGAATCTGCATCACATGTCCACACTAATCTGTAGTCCGGATCCAGCAATTTACGAGCGGATTCTCCCTGTGGACCGGCAAGACAAAACAAATCTAAACCATCTTCATTTGTCCATAGCTCATGCTTCATAATTTTGCCCCCACGAACTGCTGCCCATAAATTAACGTTTGATATTCTGAAGCTTTCGCCTTGTCGACCTTAGTCCGACATGAGCGAGATGCAGACGTTATTTGTTTTTTAGTTGTTCGTAATCCTGCAGATATTTATCTAACGGATAAGCAGTTCCAAATGAGTGAATTTCTCCATTATCTTTATCAATTATGAATGGTGCATTCCCTGCCAACTGAGCAGAAAACTCACCCGTTTCCAGATACTCTCTCGATTCATAACAATAGAACCAGCCTTCTGAGAATCGGCCATGGAGTGTAATTACGACTGGAATGTCATCGCCTTTAAGGTAATCCAAAGCCTTGTCCATCGCATCTTGATAAGTAATCATTATTCCGTCCTCAGTCGATAACGTCATTTGAACTGTCTGTGACCTGTTCCCTGCAAACTAACATAGTACGATGTAAGCAAGTTCCGCTCCTGGCACAAAGCAGTCAAACACGGAGTAGCAGGGAGAAGAAAGAACCTATCTATTCCAATTAACTGAAATGAAGCTGCTATTCTGCCGCACGGCCAGAATCAAAGACGTTCACCTTCTGATAAACAACTTCTTCTACCACGTTGCCAACAGTTACACCTTCTCCAGGCTCTTCTGGGACGATGTGCTCCGATGGAGCGCATCAGACACGTCCGTGAAATGGTGGTGAAAACAGTGCTGTGCTATATCGACCCATAGCCTGCCATCGTTAAGCGAGATACAGTCGCTGCTGCTTCCAGTATTCGATGCCGCCCAAAATGCTGTCCGCCCTAAGCCACGCTCTGGCAATCAGAATCTGCAAATGTGGGGCGTTGAGAGCGCTGACGATCTGTGAGCTTTCGTTTAACAACTGCACGATATACGTCACAACATGGTCTCCCGAATCCTGATATCCCTCACGCCACTGCCTTTCTTTCAGCACGCTTTGGCTGCCCTTAGGCCAGCGACGCCGCAGCGCGGAAAGCAGGATATTGACGTAATCAATATTTGCCAGCACCAGGTCTGCGATGCGGTCTTCCTCACGGGCTGTGCTGCGTTCAATAAGATAAAAACCTCGGATTGCCGGGCCATGCGGGGTATAAAAACTCGGCGGACTGCTCTCGCGGTATAGTAAATTCCAAACCTCGCCGAAGGAAAAGACATCTTCATCGTAAAACAGGGTGCCCATGCGAATGGACTGCATTTGCATCCTCCCGTGCAGATAAAGAGGCAGATTTTCATTCTCAATTTTCATGAAATTATGACAGAAAATGCTACATATCTTTTCGCTCAAGCGCCGTAAAGGTTTACTTTGCCAGAGTCGCCATTTTTGCCTCCGTTCAGCGATATCGAGCAGACAGGCAAACGCGTCAATTTGCTCATCAAGTGAGAGTTTACGTGGACTCCTTAACCACTGCGCAAGATAAAATAAAAGTGCTTTTGCAGGTTTGCCTTTAGCGCGAATTAGACCTGTACGGTTCACTTTTCTGATTTTTTCGTGTGGGGGTTTTAGATAGTTTTGAATCAATAGCGCCCCGGCAATAAACCCACGGGAGTAGTAAATCTCAGCTTCAAAAGGCGCCAATAAATCGTCGTTCTCCAACAGGCGCTTCAAATAGCGAAGCTGCTCTTCGGCCAGTTGGCCAAGCCCGATCGAACTGGCCAGCCGGGTACCGGTAAGATACTTTTCTTTCTCCGTTGGGGTATAATATTCAGTCAGGGCAGTCCGCCACCAATCGCTACCGTCTCCTGCATCGGCCAACGTCCTGCGGGAAATTCCCAGTAGGGCGGTCAGCAGCTCTGACGTTGGCCCGTACTGAACCTTCATACCGCCAAAGGCTCCTTGCCAGTAGACTCTCGGCTCACGATTCTCTTGTTTGCTTAGCCGCCAGAATTCTTCCACCTCTTCCGGTTGATGGTCGATCCATACCAATCGGGTAGCGCGATCCCCGTTCCAGCGCTCGCGGATCCAGTGATTAATGTCGAAATGGTCGGTACCACTGTAGCCCGCGACAATCATCAATTCGGCCTGAACTGTAACCTGTTCGAGCAGCATTTTGAACGCTTCTGGCAGCCCGTGCTCCAGATCCGCAAGCGTTGCGCCAAGCCCAGCACAGCCGTGTTCTATGGTGCCGTGCACTTTGATGATACCCCAATCTTCGCCGTATACCCGATGCAGGATGTCAAAGGTTTTGGTATCAGGATCAATAACGTGCACAGGGATCTGATGACGCCCAGCCTGTTCGATACAGTCATCAAAATTGGTGGTAATACACCAGCTACGTTGCTTAATCAGGTAATCAGCAATCAGGTGGTGATTCGCATTCGGAGGACGCTGGGAAAAGATGCGCAGCAGTTCCCGCGCGGCACCGCTACGCTCGACTCCTTCAATAGTTGACGGTTCAAACGCTTTATCAAGAACGTGTTCCAGACGCGGCAGTCTTCGCCCCATCCACTGCTCACATTTGCTAAACACCGTTTTTATTTCGGAGGCCGCATGGCCGTCAAGCAAATGGTCGAGCAGTGCCTCCGTTAGTGCGTATCCGCCGGGTAGCTGCGTGGGGCTCTCTATGGAAATCCCCGCCCCAACCATCAACACAACCTTGCCTGGACAAGGCCGTTCGGGCGTGAACCCCTTCCAGCCAAACCACCAGTCATCCATCTCCATTGTTATCCCTCCGGGTCGCGCAGAAGTGTTATTAATGCCTTAATTATCCTGGCAATTCAAACCGCCAAAAGAGGGTCAATGAGTAACATGCAATAAAATTGTGTGATATTTACATTACTTCAAGTGGACGATAACTAAGACTCAAAACGCGCTGCTGCCTGATACCCGGCTTTACTTGCGCTTTATTCCACATCCCATACGGTACACAGGTTTATACCCTCGGCTGCTGGTAGCTAATAAGCTGAACTGCCCGCTTTACATGGGGTTGAACAATGAAATGAGAGTAATAACAATTTCCTGCAACGCCCATCTCTGACACAAAACCGACTTACCCCATTCCTTAAACTCAACCCCCATCCCTCAACCCATCCAAATAATCCGCATACCACTGCAACATCTCCCTCCGCCCATCCATATACTGCGCATGGTTGTACGTGCCGCGAATGGTATTCCTGTCCACATGCGCCAACTGCAACTCAATCCACGCGGTGTTATACCCCTGCTCATGCAAAACGGTACTCATGGTATGCCTGAACCCATGCCCTGTAGCCTTCCCATCGTAGCCAACCCGTTTGATCACCTGATTAATCGTGGCTTCACTCATCGGCTTTCCGGCATTGCTCCTACCCGGAAACACATACTTCCCACGCCCGGTCAGTTGCTGGATCTCCTCCAGCAACTCAACAGCCTGCCGAGACAGCGGCACAGAATGCTTACGCCGCATCTTCATGCGTTCTGCGGGGACCTCCCAGAGTCCTTTACTTAAATCAAATTCACGCCACTCAGCAGCGCGTAACTCAATCGTTCGCGTCCCTGTCAGCATCAGCAAGCGCGTGGCGTACTGAGTCATCAGGCTGCCGCTATAACCACAGAGCGCGCGCATAAACGCGCCTAACTCATTATTCAGCAGATGAGGGAAATGTTTTTGCTTCGGGCTTTTCAACGCACCGGCCAGATCAGTGACGGGGTTGTACTCCGCCCTGCCGGTTATGATGGCGTAGGCATAGATCTGACTACACGCCTGGCGGGTTTTCTTTAGTTTATCCAGCACGCCGCGCTGCTCCATTTTCCTCAGCACTTCGAGCATTCTGGTCGATTTGATTTCAGTGACGGGCATTTTGCCGACGTGGGGAAAGATATCTTTGCGCAGGTACTCAAGGATGTCGTTAGCATAGCCCTTCGACCAGCCCACGCTCTTGTACTCGTGCCATTCCCGCGCCATCGCTTCAAAGTTGTTGTTCAACGCAAGGATTTTGGCCTGTTTCGCTTCCTGCTTCAGCGCGCCGGGGTCGCCACCGGCGGCCAGTATCCTTTTCGCGTCTTCGCGCTTGCCCCGCGCCTGAGCAAGTGACACCGCAGGATACAAACCAAACACCACGCGCTTTTCTTTTCCTGCAAAGCGGTATTTCAGCCGCCAGCTTTTACCACCAGTGGGGAAGATTTCGAGGTACAGACCGCCGCCGTCAGCCAGTTTGTAGGCTTTGTCTTTCGGCTTGGCAGTCTCGATTTGACGGGCATTGAGCTTCATTTGGGGGCATCTCACTCCATTGAACAGGCCAGTGCCCCCAATGATGCCCCCACAAAAGTAAAGTTTTTAGCGGAACTGAATAGAAGTTAAAAGAGCGGGAATGCAGCAGTGATAAGGGTTGCGAGGGGATTCGCAGACTAAAAAGGATATAGGAAGAAGAGGAGATGGCACGCCCTACAGGATTCGAACCTGTGACCTACGGCTTAGAAGGCCGGTGCTCTATCCAGCTGAGCTAAGGGCGCATATGCGGTTGCGTCGAATTATACGTTGGCACGTTGTCGCGTCAACGTTTTTGCACCCGCTAAGTGCAGAGTGATGATCATATAACCAATCCCCCTCAATGACGATTGCGATATTCGCTCAGTGAGATCAGATTCGTCTCTTCTTTCGCCTCACCTTCCAGCTCGATTCCACAGGAATTGAAAGCAGTTGCAGCCATTTGCTGAGCGTCTGTGCCGCATCGCGATAACAATGCCGAATGCGATGATAACTGGCAGAAGCACACCCACATTAATTTTTACGTTTAGATACATCCAGCCTGTTTAAGCCAGATCAAAAGCCCTTAATCAGTATTAGTCGACGAATAATTTAGCGATTTTCTGGCGATTGGCACCCCCTCTGATTCGTTATCCTACGGACAGAAACCGATGCAGTATTCGATGCACCATACGGCCAAAAGAGACGACTTCTTTGCAAACACTATCCCCCCTCTCTCCGGACCAGAACTCAACGCCCAGGGCTTTTGACGCGACACATTTCCTTGGACTGGCACCGTTTTTACGCATGAGTATTGCGGGCGATGAATGTACTCAGATCGCACAGGAACTGATCAAGCGCGCTGAGCAAAATCCTGATGACGCGGTATTGTGGATGAATCTTTCCACCGTCATGCAGTGCCTGCAATGCACTGACCTGGGGCTGACGATTCAGAATCAGGCCCTGGCGATGCAACAGGTTTACACCCTCAGGGCTGCACAACAACCAGCCAGGCTGCGTTTACTGATGCTGATGGTTCCCGGTACGCTTTCCGCCAATGTGCCCCTCGATTGCCTGCTGGAAAACAGCGATATCGAGCTGATTTATTACTACATTACGCCAGAAGCCCCGTTTGAATCTCCGATCCCTGAACATGATCTCCTGATGATCGGCATCAGTGCCACCACCGAAAATCTGTTCCTGCTGCAACAGCTTGAAAGCATCACGAATCAGTGGCCGGTACCGGTGATCAATGCACCGCAACATATTCCGGGTTCTGAGCGCCATACCGCCAGCAGGGTGTTGCAGAACAAACCCGGTTTAACCATCGCGCAGGCACATCCGGTGACATTTTCGACACTGGCCGCAGTCGCTGCCGGACAAATGACACTGCGCGATGCCCTGCCCGACAGTGACTTCCCGGTGATCCTGCGCCCGGCAGGGTCACATGGCGGTCATGGTCTGGAGAAAATCACCAGCCAGGACGAACTGGCCGGATATTTGACACGCGTTAAGGTTGAAGACTATTTCCTGTCTCGTTTTATTGATTACAGCAATGAAGATGGTCAGTTCCGCAAGTACCGTATTTCGTTGATCGACGGTGTGCCTTATGCCTGCCATATGGCGATTTCATCACACTGGATGGTGCATTACGTCAACGCGTCCATGTACGAAGATCCGAAAAAACGTGAAGAAGAAGCGGCTTTTCTGGATCACTTCCAGGATTTTGCAAACCGTCACCAGCAGGCGCTGAAGGCTATTTACGACACCACGCAGCTCGATTATCTGGGAATTGATTGCAGTGAAACACCGGAAGGCACCCTGCTGGTGTTTGAAATTGACCCGGCAATGGTCGTCCATGCAATGGATCTGGAAGAGATGTTCCCGCATAAACAAATCCACATGAACAAAGTTAAAACAGCATGCCGCAATTTGCTGTTATCCCGTGCCTTTGCGCACACCGACACATCTGATGATGCGTTAAAAGGACAAAAATAAACATGATTTCACGTAACGCCCTGAATTTCTCCGGTGGCCCTGGGGCATTACCGGAAACGGTTCTCGCACAGGTTGAAGCTGCAATTAAAGAAGTGCCAGAAGTTGGCCTGTCCATCCTCGGTATCAGCCATCGTTCTGATTGGTTTGCTGCCGTTGTTGAAGAAACAGAAAACAACATTCGCACCCTGCTGGGGCTGTCGAAAGATTTCCACATTCTGTTCCTGCAAGGCGGTGCCACGCAGCAGTTCTCTATGGTACCGATGACACTGCTTCGCGGTCAGAAACACGCCGCTGAATATCTTGATACCGGTTACTGGAGCAGTAAAGTTGTCACTGAAGCTCGCCGCGAAGGCCCGGTTAAAGTGCTCTGGAGCGGTGAATCTTGCGGATTTAACCGCCTGCCTGCTGATGATGAACTCGATTTTTCACCGGACGCGCCTTATCTGCATTACGTCTCGAACGAAACGGTTGAAGGGCTGCAATTCCAGCGCATCCTGGGCCGCGATGATGTTCCGCGTGTGTGCGATATGTCTTCTGATTTCCTGTCAAAACCTTGCGATGCCAATAAATTCTCGGTGATTTACGCTCATGCCCAGAAAAACATCGGCCCGGCAGGCGTCACCATCGTGCTGGTACATGACACCGTGGTAAAAGCCTCTTCTGAGGAGTTGCCCTCTTTCCTGAACTACCGCCGTCAGGTGGAATCCCATTCCAATCTCAACACGCCGCCGGTGTTTGCCATTTACGTTGTACTGCTGGTTACCCGCTGGTTACTTAATGATGTTGGTGGTCTGGAAAATATGGCGCGAACCAACCGCCATAAAGCTGAGTTGCTGTACGCCATGCTGGATAACAGTGATGGTTTCTACAATGGCTGGAGCAGCGTCGAAGACCGCTCACAAATGAACGTGGCGTTTAAACTTCCTGATGAAATGCTGGTGAAAAAATTCCTGGCTGAAAGCCATGAAGCAGGCTTCTCAGGCCTGGCAGGCCATCGCGCCATCGGCGGTATCCGTGCCTCTATCTATAATGCACTGTCCCTGCCTGCGGCTGAAAAACTGACCAACTTCATGGATGATTTCATGCGTAAAAACCGCAAATAATCATCGGTGTCAGCAATAAAAATGCCCCCGGCTGGTAACAGACGGGGGCATTTTTTTGCGGTATGAGTGCGCTTGCGCCCGCCAGCCAATCGCCGCTCAGTGGCGATTGCGATATTCGCTCATTGAGATCAGATTCGTCTCTTCTTTCGCCTCGCCTTCCAGCTCGATTCCCTGGGCAAAACCGCCATTAAATCGTTCGCGCAGCGCGTTCATCTCCTGCCTGTCGGGTTCCAGTTCGCGCAGAAAACCCATCGCCAGCAACAGTTGTTGTTGCGTGATAACCGGAGAAAAATGCGCGCGCGTCAGAATCTGGTGCCAGCGCTGCATATTCGCCTCCCCGCTATCGACGATAAACACCTGCCAGATCAGCAGCACCGCCGCGGCATTTTGTAAATGGCTTTCATTGTCGCCGGTGATGTAGTCGGTAAACTCCTTCGCCGCCTCTTTGCCCATCAGCGACAACATCGATTCCACATGCACCGGGGGCAGTTGCAGTCGCTTGCTCAGCGCCTGCGCCGCATGGCGTGAACCGGCAGTCAGCAGGCGGAAACCCACTACAAATACCACCACTAAAGTCGCAAGAATTAGCCAGATCATATGCATTCCACTAAATTAATCGCCAGGCATGATACGGGTTAACGCTGACGATCTGAAGTGACAAAAGCAGACCTCAGGATCAATCTGTGCCTGACAGCGCGGCGCGCTTCTGACAGAATAGGCGCCTTTCCCCGATTCAACATAACACAGTGGATTTCCTCTCTGATGGCAGCAAAAATTATTGACGGTAAAACGATTGCGCAGCAGGTGCGCCTTGAGGTTGCGGAAAAAGTACAGCAGCGTCTGGCAGCCGGAAAACGCGCCCCGGGACTGGCAGTCGTTCTGGTGGGTGAAAACCCTGCTTCACAGATCTATGTCGCCAGCAAACGTCGCGCCTGTGAAGAAGTGGGCTTCATATCCCGTTCATACGATTTGCCTGCCACTACCAGCGAAGCCGAGCTGCTGGATTTAATCGATGCCCTGAACAACGATCACGAGATCGATGGCATTCTGGTGCAGTTGCCGCTGCCGGCAGGCATCGATAACGTCAAAGTGCTGGAACGCATCGTGCCGGATAAAGACGTCGATGGCTTCCATCCGTACAACGTCGGTCGCCTGTGTCAGCGCGCACCGAAACTGCGCCCCTGCACCCCGCGCGGTATCGTGACGTTGCTGGAGCGCTATAACATCGATACCTACGGCCTGAATGCCGTGGTGGTTGGCGCATCGAATATTGTTGGGCGTCCGATGAGCATGGAGCTGCTGCTGGCGGGTTGCACCACCACCGTCACCCATCGCTTCACTAAAGATCTGCGTCACCATATTGAACATGCTGACCTGTTAATCGTCGCGGTGGGTAAACCAAACTTTATCCCAGGTGACTGGATTAAACCTGGCGCGATTGTGATCGATGTGGGTATCAACCGTCTGGAAAGCGGTAAAGTTGTGGGTGATGTGGATTATGCTGCCGCTGCCGAACGCGCTTCTTATATCACGCCGGTGCCGGGCGGTGTTGGCCCGATGACGGTCGCCACCCTGATCCAAAACACGCTGCAGGCGTGCGAAGAATATCACGATGAGGAGAACGTATAATGGCAAGTTTTTCTCTGGGTAAACACCCGCATGTTGATCTGTGCGATCTGCTGAAACTCGAAGGCTGGGTAGAGAGTGGCGCTCAGGCTAAAGCGGTCATCGGCGAAGGTGAAGTGCTCGTTGATGGCGCAGTGGAAACCCGTAAACGCTGTAAGATTTTCGCCGGTCAGACGGTGGAATTTGCCGGTCAACGCATTACCGTTGTGGCATAAACAACAAGGGCGAACCGAAGTTCGCCCTTGTTCTTATTTACGACGCCATGTCGTGCCCTGCGGACCATCTTCCAGCACGATCCCCAACGCATTCAGCTTATCGCGCGCCACATCGGCCTGCGCCCAGTCCTTCGCTTTACGCGCATCGTTACGCATCTGAATCAGCGCTTCAATCTCCGCCACTTCATCATCGTTCGCCTGCGCACCGCTTTGCAGGAACTGCTCCGGATCCTGTTGCAGGATGCCCAGCACATCCGCCAGCTGACGCAGTTTCGCCGCCAGCGCATCGGCAGCCGCTTTTTCTTCTGTTTTCAGACGGTTCACTTCACGCGCCATATCAAACAGCACCGAGTAAGCTTCCGGCGTGTTGAAGTCATCATCCATTGCGGTACGGAAACGCGTTTCGAACTCTTCACCACCCGCCGCCACCGCAGCAGCATCGGTATGACGCAGCGCGGTGTAAAGGCGTTCCAGCGCCGCACGCGCCTGATTGAGGTTATCTTCGCCATAGTTAAGTTGGCTGCGATAGTGGCCCGACATCAGGAAATAACGCACGGTTTCCGCATCGTAATGTTGCAGCACATCGCGCACGGTAAAGAAGTTGCCGAGGGATTTTGACATCTTCTCGCGGTCAACCATCACCATACCGGAGTGCATCCAGTAATTAACGTACGGGCCGTCATGCGCACAGGTGGACTGTGCCACTTCATTTTCATGATGCGGGAACATCAGATCGGAACCGCCGCCGTGAATATCGAAATGGGTGCCGAGTTGTTTGCAGTTCATCGCCGAACATTCAATATGCCAGCCCGGGCGACCATTGCCCCACGGTGAACTCCATGCCGGTTCGTCCGCTTTGGACATCTTCCACAGCACAAAATCCATCGGATTGCGTTTCACTTCAGCCACTTCCACGCGCGCACCGGCCTGCAATTGCTCCAGATCCTGGCGTGACAGCGCACCGTAATCTTTGTCGCTGAGGACATCAAACATCACGTCGCCGTTGTCAGCCACATAGGCGTGACCACGCTCAATCAGCAGGCCAACCAGCTCGATAATCTCGTCGATATGACGCGTGGCGCGCGGCTCCAGATTTGGCGGCAGGATACCCAGCGCGGCGAAATCTTTATGCATTTCACCGATCATACGATTGGTCAGAGTTTCGATACTTTCGCCGTTTTCGTTGGCACGTTTGATAATTTTGTCGTCAATATCGGTGATGTTACGCACATACTTCAGCGTATAACCGACATAGCGCAGGTAGCGCGCCACCACATCAAACGCAACGAAGGTACGCCCGTGGCCGATATGACAGAGGTCGTACACCGTGATGCCGCACACGTACATGCCGATTTCGCCAGCATGGATGGGTTTGAATTCCTCTTTCTGTCGACTCAGGGTGTTATAAATCTTTAACATTGAAAGGTTCCGTATAAACGTGTGCGAAGAAGGCCTGTTCAGGCTAGCTGCGTATTGTGCCGTATTTTTTACGCCAGCGCGACGCCAGCATAGCAACAGCCGCCACCTTGCTGACGCGTCATCACAATTTGTGATATAAGGAGCGTCTACAAAAAGGCCCGCTGCTTTGCATGCGCGGCTATTGGCACCGACGACAACCTTTACAGGACGAGAATGATGGTCACTTTCCAGACGAACCATGGCGATATCGTAATTAAAACTTTCGATGATAAAGCGCCGGCAACCGTAAAGAACTTCCTGGATTACTGCCGTGATGGTTTCTACGACAACACCATTTTCCACCGTGTCATCAATGGCTTTATGATCCAGGGCGGCGGTTTTGAGCCTGGCATGAAACAGAAAGCCACCAAAGAAGAAATCCGTAACGAAGCCAACAACGGTCTGAAAAACACCCGTGGCACCCTGGCGATGGCTCGTACTCAGGCCCCGCACTCTGCCACTGCGCAGTTCTTCATCAACGTAGCCGACAACGACTTCCTGAACTTCCGTGACGAAAGCCTGCAGGGCTGGGGTTACTGCGTGTTTGCTGAAGTGGTTGAAGGTATGGACGTAGTCGAAAAAATCAAAGCGGTCGCTACCGGCCGCAGCGGCATGCACCAGGATGTGCCGAAAGATGACGTGATCATCCAGAAAGTGACCGTTAGCGAGTAATGTCGCGCACGCTGTTTATCGCAGATCTTCATCTGTGTCAGGACGAACCGGCAATTACTGCCGGTTTTCTGCATTTTTTGCAGCGTGAAGCGCATCAGTGCGATGCACTTTACATCCTCGGTGACCTGTTTGAAGCCTGGATCGGCGATGACGATCCTAATCCGCTGCATCAGCAAATCGCCGCTGCACTCAAGGCGTTGCCGGTGCCGAAGTATTTTATTCACGGCAATCGCGATTTCCTGCTCGGCCAGCGCTTTGCTGCTGCCTGCGGCATGACGTTGCTACCGGAAGAACAGGTGTTAACTTTGTATGGTCAGCGCCTGCTGATTATGCACGGCGACACCCTCTGCACCGATGATGAAGGTTACCAGCGTTTTCGCGCCAAAGTGCATCAGCGCTGGCTGCAAAAGTTGTTTCTCGCCTTACCGCTGCGTCTGCGGATGCGAATTGCCGCCAGAATGCGCGCCAACAGCAAACAGGCCAATCAGCATAAGTCGCTGAGCATCATGGATGTCAATCAACAGGCAGTTATCGAGGCCATGACACGCCAGCAGGTGCGGCTATTGATTCACGGCCATACCCATCGCCCGGCTATCCATGAGTTTGTTTTACAGGCGGAAAACGCGCAACGCGTGGTGCTCGGTGCCTGGCATCAGCAGGGATCGATGGTTCAGGTCGATGCCAGTGGCGTCAGCCTTATCGAATTTCCGTTCTGACAAACGGGCAATCTTGCCCGTTTTCCGGCCACGCAACCGTTTTCCTTGCTGCCATCTCATGCTATTCTCTGTGCCCTTCTTCACCTGCCCGCCCGGCCAGGTTCGTTTGTATATTCACAGGAGTTGACCGCATGTCATCCAACGCCGCCCCGGCTCGTATCGCCATCGTCATGGGTTCCAAAAGTGACTGGGCTACCATGCAGTTCGCCGAGGAAATTCTTAACAGCCTGGATGTCCCCTTCCACGTTGAAGTGGTCTCTGCTCACCGTACGCCGGACAAACTGTTCAGCTTTGCCGAAAACGCCGCCCAGAATGGTTTTCAGGTGATTATCGCCGGTGCTGGCGGTGCCGCACATCTGCCGGGCATGCTGGCAGCCAAAACCCTGGTGCCGGTGCTGGGTGTCCCGGTACAAAGCGCCGCGCTGAGTGGGGTCGATAGCCTTTACTCCATCGTGCAAATGCCGCGTGGTATCCCGGTAGGTACGCTGGCAATCGGTAAAGCCGGTGCCGCGAACGCCGCACTGCTGGCCGCACAGATTCTGGCGATTCACGACAGCACGCTGGCAACTCGCCTGGCAACCTGGCGTCAGACCCAGACTGATGAAGTGCTGAACAACCCGGACCCGCGGGGGGATGCATGAAGCCGGTTTGCGTACTGGGAAATGGTCAGTTAGGCCGCATGCTGCGTCAGGCCGGTGAACCGCTGGGGATCGCTGTCTACCCGGTAGGGTTGGATGCGGAACCCTCTGCCCTGCCGATTGCACAAAGCGTTATCACCGCCGAAATTGAACGCTGGCCGGAAACCGCGCTGACGCGTGAGCTGGCAAGCCATCCGGCGTTTGTGAATCGCGATATTTTCCCGCGTCTGGCCGATCGCCTGACGCAAAAACAGCTGCTCGATCAGCTCAACCTCGCCACCGCGCCGTGGCAGTTGCTGGCGGATAAAGGCGAGTGGCCGCAGGTGTTCAGTTCACTGGGCGAACTTGCCATTGTCAAACGCCGTACCGGTGGTTATGACGGGCGTGGTCAGTGGCGTCTGCGCGCCAATGAAACCGATAGCCTGCCGGATGAATGCTACGGTGAATGTATCGTTGAGCAGGGTATCAACTTCAGCGGTGAAGTTTCACTGGTGGGCGCGCGCGGTCAGGACGGCAGCACCGTTTTCTATCCGCTGACCCATAACCTGCATCAGGATGGCATTCTGCGTACCAGCGTGGCCTTTCCGCAGGCGGATGCCGCGCAGCAGCAGCAGGCCGAAGCCATGCTCAGCGCCATCATGCATGAGCTGAACTACGTGGGCGTGATGGCGATGGAATGTTTCGTCACACCACAAGGTCTGCTGATCAACGAATTGGCTCCACGCGTGCACAACAGCGGGCACTGGACACAGAATGGCGCGTCCATCAGCCAGTTCGAGCTGCATTTACGTGCCGTACTGGGCTTACCGCTGCCACAGCCGGTGGTATTTGCACCTTCCGTGATGGTCAACCTGATCGGTACTGATGTGAATCTGGCGTGGCTGCATCAGCCGCTGGTACATCTGCATTGGTACGAAAAAGAAGTGCGTCCGGGACGTAAAGTGGGCCACCTGAATCTCACTGACAGCGACCAGACCCGCCTGGCTGCGGCTCTGAACGCGCTGGTGCCCATGCTGCCGCCTGAGTACGCCAGTGGCATTGCCTGGGCGGTGGAGAAGCTGTAACGAAAACGACCCCGCAGTGAAATCTCGCACCGGATTGTAGCGGCGTGATTTATCACGCGGGGTTTACCGGCTCCGTGCGGTTATTGGCCGTAATAAAATCACGCCGCCTCAAACCTTCTGAACAATGCTTTCCCTTTCAGCAAGCGCACACCCAGCCAGCCGCCGCACAACGACAGCAAAACTGCTCCGCAGATCGGTAACGCCAGCCACAGGCTCCAGTCTGGTTCCCACGGAAAATCAAAGATTTTACGCTGTAATCCCCACAGGGCCGCTTCCGCACCCAGCGCCGCCGCCACACCCGACACCACACCAAGCAGCGCGAACTCGCACCATAACGTCCCACGCAGCAGCCGCTTGCTCGCCCCCAGCGTGCGATAAACCACCAGCTCCTGACGCCGCTGACGCATACCGACCTGAATCTGCGCCAGCAACAGCAACACGCCGCAAATCGTCACCAGCACTACCATAATTTCCAGCGCCTGGCTGACCTGCGCCAGCACCTGACCGATCTGGCGCAGTATGCTGCCAATATCCAGCAGGCTTAGGGTGGGGAAGCTGCGATTCAGTTGCGCCAGTAAGGTCGGATTGCTGTCCATACGGAAGCTGGTCAGCCACGTCTGCGGCTGATCATCCAGCGCCCCCGGCGGGAAAATGAAGAAGAAGTTTGGTCGCATGCTTTCCCAGTCAACTTTACGCAGGCTGGTAATTTTGGCGCTGAACTGCTGGGTATCGCCGCTGAAGGTTAAGGTATCGCCCAGTTTCACTCCCAGCCGATCTGCCAGCTCAGTTTCTACTGAAACCTCCCCGGCACGCGGCGGCCATGTGCCCGCCACCAGCGGGTTGTGGTCCGGTCGATCCGCCTGCCACGTCAGATTCAGCTCGCGATTCAGCGCGTTATCCATATTCGGATCGGCATCCTTCCCGTTCAGCTGCGTCAGACGCGCGCGAATAATCGGATAGAAGGTTTCTGCTTTGATGTGATGCGAATTGAGGAAATCACGTACCTGCGGCACCTGTTCCTGCGTCATATTCAGCAGAAAATAGTTGGGGCTATCCGGTGGCAATTGTTGTTGCCAACGATCCAGCAGGTCACCGCGCATCACCAGCAATAGCGCCAGCAACATAAAGGAGAGCGAAAAAGCCGCCAACTGGCTGAGGGTCATGGCAGGCTGGCGCAGCAGACGATTGATCGCCAGCCGCATCGCCAGATTGCGCACCACCAGACGCCGCAACAGCAGCAGCGCCCCCCAGCCAAGCACCGCCAGCAAGATTGCCAGCATCACCACGCCCACCAGCAGCGCCCACAACATTTTGCTGCCGCCCATCAGCAGCGCCAGCAAACCAATCACCACCAGCGCCATCACCGGCAGATAGACGCGCAGCGGCCAGACATTCGCCACCGCATCCCGTCGCAATACGCGCAGCGGCAAGGTTGCCATTAATAAACGATAAGGTCGCAGCCCCACCAGCAGCGAAATCACAAACATCGCCCCCAGCGCCCACAGCCAGGGCCAGAAACTGGCGGCCGGAAGCGCGCCAGGCAGGACCGGTTTCAGCATCACCAGCAGGATGACCTCAATCCCCTGCCCCAATACGCTCCCCGCCAGCGCTGCCAGCAACAACACTGCCAGCCACTGGCCGATGATTAAGCGTTGCAGCACCCGCCGCGTCGCACCAAGGGTTTTCAGCACCGCCACCAAATCATAGCGGCTGCGACAATAGTGGCTCATCGCCACCGCGACGGCGGCGATCGCCAGCAGCAGCGTCAGTAACGCCGAAAGCAGCAAAAATTGCTGCGCCCGCTGCATCGATCGTCCTAATGCATCTTCTGAGTTTTCGACGCTGATCCAGCGCTGATCGGCTTTCAGTTGCGGCTGAATCCAGCTGTCATAACGCGCCAGCGGGGCCGGATCGCCCGAGAATTTGTAACGCCAGCTGAGACGGCTGCCTGGCTGAATGGCACCGGTTTTCTCCACATCGGCCAGGTTCATCAGCAGGCGCGGGGCGGTCTGGAACGGATTGAAACCGGCATCCGGCTCCTGAATCACCTCCCCGGCAATACGCAGCGTGGTGTCACCCACATCAATCTGGTCGCCGGTTTTCAGGTTGAGCAGCGCCAGCAAGCGCGGGGCCACCAGCACCGTTCCGGCAACCGGGCGCAGGCCAGGGGGATCCGTTTGCAGGGTGCCAAACATCGGATACGCATCATCGACCGCCTTCACATCCGCCAGCTGCGGTGTTTGCTGCGCAAAGGTCATGGTCATAAAACTCAGCTGTCGACTGACTGACAAGCCCTCCTCACGCGCTTTTGCCAGCCAGGCGTCCGGTGCCGGAGAACTGCTGCGCAACGTGCGATCGCCTGCCATAAAATCACG
Organism: Pantoea cypripedii; assembly: GCF_002095535.1. Taxonomy (NCBI): domain Bacteria; kingdom Pseudomonadati; phylum Pseudomonadota; class Gammaproteobacteria; order Enterobacterales; family Erwiniaceae; genus Pantoea; species Pantoea cypripedii. The sequence continues at coordinate 1,120,969 of NZ_MLJI01000001.1, read as the reverse complement.
GCTTTGCTGGCTTAACCCTTTTTCCATGCGGTCGCTGATCGATCCCAGCGCCAGCACACAGGCCACCGCCAGCGTCAGCGCCAGCCAGACGATCAACAGCGAGGGCGAACGCCACTCGCGCCAGAACCAGCGCCAGATCATGACTCCTCCCACAATTTGCCGTCACGCAGCCGCAGGCGACGATCGCAGCGCGCCGCCAGTTGCTCATCGTGTGTCACCAGGATCAGGGTAGTGGCCAGATCCCGGTTGAGAGAGAACAACAGATCGGCAATGCGGTCACCGGTCTGACGATCGAGATTGCCGGTCGGCTCATCAGCAAACAGTAAACCGGGCCGCCCGTTAAAGGCACGCGCCAGCGCCACTCGCTGTTGTTCACCGCCGGAAAGTTGTGCGGGAAGATGATGCAAACGCCCTTTCAGCCCAAGCTGGGTCAGCAAATCCACCGCCTGAGCGCGGCTTTCCCGATCGCTCACGCCGCGCAACAGCGCAGGTAGCTGCACGTTTTCCAGCGCATTTAACGTTGGTACCAGCATAAAGGATTGAAAAACAAAGCCGACCTCACGGGCACGCAGCGCAGCCCGCTGCTCCTCATCCATGGAATGCAGGGGTTCACCGAGCAGATGGACTTCGCCGCTACTGCCATCATCCAGCCCGGCGAGGATGCCCAGCAGGGTCGATTTGCCCGAGCCAGACTCCCCAATCAGCGCGATGGTCTCGGCTGGTTTGACAACCAGCTCAACTCCGGTAAGGATGGTCAGCTGATGCTCTCCCTGACCGACGGACTTAGTAAGATGATGAACTTCAACAATGTTTTCCGCTGGCATTATCCCTTCCTGTTGTTATTGCTTCTGCTGGTGTCACGTCTTGCCGCGGCTGATACCCTGCTGGTGCTGGGCGATAGCCTCAGCGCCGGTTACCGGATGTCCGCCGCCGTCGCCTGGCCGAGCCTGCTGGATAAACAATGGCAGCAGCAGCCCAGAATTATCAACGCCAGTATCAGCGGCGATACCGCCGGACAAGGACTGGCGCGTTTACCGGCGTTATTAAAACAGCACCAACCACACTGGGTGTTAATCGAATTGGGCGGTAACGATGGTCTGCGCGGCTTCCCACCACAAAATATCGCCCAGGATCTGAGCAAAATCATCAACGACGTTAAAGCGGCAAATGCCCAGCCGCTGCTGATGCAGATTCGTTTACCGGCAAATTACGGACGTCGTTATACGGAGGCGTTTAGCGCGATTTATCCGCAGCTGGCACAGCAGTACGACATTCCTCTGGTGCCCTTCTTTATGGAGCAGGTCTACCTGAAACCGGAGTGGATGCAGCAGGATGGCATACATCCGAATCCGGATGCGCAGCCCTTTATCGCTGGGGTGATGGCAAAAGAACTGGCCCCGCTAGTAAAGCATGATTAACGCAGGCGCGTGATTTTTAACAGGTAAAGATATGCAAAAATCGATTCTTATTACCGGCTGTTCCAGTGGGATTGGCCTGGTGGCGGCAAATGATCTGCTGTCTCGCGGGTATCGCGTGATTGCTGCCTGCCGTCGGGCGGAAGACGTTGAACGTATGCATGCGCTGGGATTTATCGGGATTGCACTGGATCTTGACGATCCGGCCAGCGTCGATGCCGCCGCTGACCAGGTGATTGCGCTGACGGAAAATCGCCTGCACGGTTTATTCAACAACGGTGGCTTTGGCATTTACGGGCCACTCGAAAGCCTGTCGCGTCAGCAACTGGAACAGCAATTCTCCACCAACTTTTTTGGCACGCATCAGCTGACGATGCGTCTGTTGCCTGCGCTGAAAGCCAGCGGCAATGGCCGTATCATCAACACCAGCTCCGTCCTCGGGTTGATCTCCACTCCCGGACGCGGCGCTTATGCCGCCAGTAAATATGCGCTGGAAGCCTGGAGTGATGCGCTGCGGATGGAGTTGCGTCAGTCCGGCGTCCGTGTCAGCCTGATTGAGCCAGGGCCGATTCGTACCCGCTTCACCGATAACGTTCATCAGGGCGAGAGCGATAAACCGGTGCGTAATCCCGGTATTGCCGCGCGCTTCACCCTGCCGCCCGAAGCGATTTTACCGAAGCTCCGCCATGCGCTGGAAAGTCAGCATCCGCGCCTGCGCTACCCGGTGACGCTGGTGGCCTGGAGTATGAGTCTGTTAAAACGCATCTTGCCAGGCTGGATGCTGGATCGCATTTTGCGCAGCAAATAGCCTGCAACCCTGATTTGAACTTGAAGCCGGGCAGCTTGCCCCCATATCCTCAACACACTTTCAGCAAAGAGACGCATTCATGTCACACGCTTTAATTATCGACATCAACGAATCCAACCTGCATCAGACGCTGGAACAATCCACGCAGCTGCCGGTGCTATTTTATTTCTGGTCCGACCGAAGCCAGCACTGTCAGCAACTGACGCCAGTGCTGGAGCATCTGGCTCAGGAGTATGCCGGGCAGTTTATTCTGGCGAAACTGGATTGCGATAAAGAGCAGATGGTGGCTTCACAGTTTGGTCTGCGCTCTCTGCCCACGGTTTATCTGTTCCAGAATGGTCAGCCCGTTGATGGTTTCCAGGGACCTCAGCCCGAAGAAGCCATTCGCGCCCTGCTGCAAAAAGTTCTGCCGCGTGAAGAAGAGTTGAAAGCGCAGCAGGCGATGGCCCTGCTGGATGAAGGCAAACCGCTGGAAGCGCTGCCGCTGCTGAAAGACGCCTGGCAGTTAAGCCATCAGGCCAGTGAAATCGGTTTTCTGCTGGCAGAAGTGTTGATCACCCTGAACCGCAGCGATGAAGCAGAAGCGGTGCTGAACGTGGTGCCGTTGCAGGATCAGGACACCCGCTATCAGAGCCTGGTGGCACAAATCGAATTGCTGAAACAGGCCGCCGACACTCCGGAAATCCAGCATTTGCAGGAACAGCTGGCAAACGACCCGGCGAACGCCGAGCTGGCTGCTAAACTGTCGTTACAGCTACATCAGGTGGGTCGAAATGAAGAAGCGCTTGAGCTGCTGTTCGGCTTCCTGAAAAGCGATCTCAACGCCGCTGACGGCCAGGCACGTAAGATGTTGCAGGAAATTCTTGCCGCGCTGGGAACGGGGGATGCACTGGCAGCCCGCTATCGCCGCCAGCTTTATTCGCTGCTGTACTAGCGTTAAAAGGGAGCCGAAGAGACTCAGCTCCCTCATCTGACAACCAGGAGGTTATATGTTGACTGTGATGCCGGTAATCATCGTACTCGCGCTGGTTACTGTATGGGCCGGTGTGAAAATTGTGCCACAGGGGTATCAGTGGACGGTGGAACGCTTTGGGCGTTATACCCGCACCCTGCAACCCGGTCTGAGTTTAGTTGTTCCCTTCATGGACCGCATTGGCCGCAAGGTCAATATGATGGAGCGGGTCCTTGATATCCCCTCTCAGGAAATCATTTCCAAAGACAACGCCAACGTCACTATCGATGCCGTGTGCTTTATTCAGGCGGTCGATCCGGCACGCGCAGCGTATGAAGTCAGCAACCTTGAGCTGGCGATCATCAATCTCACCATGACTAACATCCGTACCGTTCTCGGCGGCATGGAGCTGGATGAGATGCTGTCGCAGCGCGATAACATCAATACCCGTCTGCTGCACATTGTCGATGAAGCGACCAACCCCTGGGGCGTGAAAATCACCCGCATCGAAATTCGTGATGTGCGTCCGCCGCAGGAACTGATTGCTGCCATGAACGCGCAGATGAAAGCCGAACGAACCAAACGTGCTGATATTCTGACCGCCGAAGGGGTGCGTCAGGCCGCCATTTTACGCGCCGAGGGTGAAAAGCAATCTCAGATTCTGAAAGCTGAAGGTGAACGGACATCAGCCTTCCTGCACGCCGAAGCGCGCGAACGCCAGGCACAGGCGGAAGCCAATGCGACACGCATGGTTTCTGAAGCGATCGCTGCCGGGGATATCCAGGCGGTGAACTACTTTGTGGCACAAAAATATACCGATGCGCTGCAAAAAATCGGTGAAGCCAACAACAGCAAGGTCGTGATGATGCCGTTGGATGCCAGCAGCCTGCTCGGCTCGGTGGCCGGGATTAGCGAGCTGCTGAAAGACAGTGGTCGGGAGCGCAAACCGTGATCCTGATGGAGCTGATTGCGCATCCGCACTGGTTCTGGCTGACACTTGGCGGCCTGCTGCTGGCCGCTGAGATGCTCGGCACCAGTGGCTATCTGCTATGGAGCGGACTGGCGGCGGTGCTGGTCGGCATCATTGAGTGGTTTTTTCCCTTCTCGTGGACCAGCCAGGGCGTGCTGTTTGCGGTATTGACGCTGCTGTGTGCATTTTTCTGGTATCGCTGGTTGCGCTACCGCGAATCCTCGCAGCAGCCTAACGTGCTCAATCAGCGCGGTACGCAACTGATCGGGCAGCATTTCACGCTGGAAAGCGCCCTGAAAGATGGTACCGGCCATATACGCATTGGCGACAGCAGCTGGCGCGTGCAGGCAGAAAACGATCTGCCCGCCGGAACCCAGGTGGTGGTCACGGGTGTGGTTGGCATCACGCTGCGGATTCAGCCGCGTTTCCCGGCACCCTGATGGCAGCAACCCGCCAGGTGATTGATGATGGGGCACTCTGCGCCATCATCCCCCGGACAAGCCTCGGCCAGCGCCAGCAAACGAGCGCGCATCGCATGTAATTCCTCGATATGGGCCGCAATCTCATCCGCTTTTTGCAACGTTCGCGCCTTCACATCAGCACTATGCCGCGCAGGATCATTGAACAGCGTCACCAGTTCGCGGCACTCTTCAAGGGTGAAACCCACCTGCCGCGCCTGGCGTAGCAGGTTGAGTTCATCAATATGGTGTGGATTGTAACTGCGATAACCATTTTCGCTACGCAGCGGCGGCGTCACAACGCCCTTCTCTTCGTAGAAACGAATCGCTTTGCTGGTCAGCCCGGTTTTTTTGGCGACATCGCTAATGTTCATTTGCTCCCCTTGACCTTCCCCTGAATGGAAGGATTTTATACCTCACAGCCACCTGCGTGAATGCCGCAACGATCACCAGTCACCGGGGCTTTCATCGTATATTTTACGTACAGCAAACTTAAAGATGTAGTAACCCGGCAGCAAACCAATGAGACTAATAACCGCGAGATAGTATCTATATTCGCTGTAAGAGAAAAAAATGAACCACCCCATTAGAATCAGTGCCAACCCACACACACCAATCCCAATGCCCTGAACAATACGAGAGATAGCAGCCAGTAATATTCTTTTCATAGATCAACTTTTTCAAAAAAGTAGCAGCATGTCTGATGAAACTTGTCGCGGTCTGTTGACCATAACGCCGCTGCATCCTCAAAAGGTCGGGTTTTATCGGCAACCATAAAGTAGAGCAAATCCAAATCACCCATACGCCTGAGTAGATTGTATGCAACAGGATTACGGCCCTGCAGGTCTCTGGCAACGTAGACTGAGCGGGACATCGCTGCGCCGATTGAAAGAATACTGCCGATGGTCAAACCCGATGCAAGACGTGGGATCAATTTTGATGAAAGGATGTAACCCATATTTGCAGAGGCTAACTGGTTAAATGTCATCCTCCCCAGAAAACTCCCCCCACCCTTTGCAGATAATTCTTTAACCTTTTGAAAATCAACGTGCCTCATAAAATCATCCAGGAAAAGGCGAATCACCTTTTCAAGGTTCGGCCTTGAAGCCATTCCGTGTTTAACCATTCTGATTATGCGTTCCTTGTCATACGAATTGACCGTTCTGCTATCCGTATCAATGTAATCACGCCCGAGATAATAAAAATCCACAGGAAGATTTACAAAACCATGTAAGAAACCGCGGAAGAAATTGCTGTCCATGTGCATAGCCTCAGCCATTTCATCTGCCAATTTTTTAGCACTAATCATAGGTATCGTCCTTGTTAACATTATCCTCCCTTCCCATCAGTGTGAAAGGGTGTTGACCTTCCCCTGAATGGAAGGTTTAGGCTTTATAACTAATGCAAAGTCTGCATGCAGTCAAACCTGAACGCATAAGGAGTTAAACATGTCACATACACAGTTACTGGCGCTGGATGGCTTATCCTGCGGCCACTGCGTCAAACGGGTCAAAGAGGCGCTGGAACAGCGCAGCGATGTTGAACAGGCTGAAGTGACTCAGCAGGAAGCGCGTGTCACCGGTGCCGCCAGCGCCAGCGATCTGATCGCCACCGTAGAACAGGCGGGATATCACGCAGCGTTGAAAGACAGCCCAAAGTCTGAACCGTTGGCAGCATCAGAGCCGCAGCCGGAGGCACTGGCAACGGAGTCCTATTCGCCCCCGGCAGATGAAACCCAGCCCGTCCATCACTTACTGATTGGTGGTATGAGCTGTGCCAGTTGTGTCAGCCGTGTTGAGCAGGCACTACAAAAGGTGCCTGGCGTCAGTCAGGCACGCGTTAACCTTGGCGAGCGCAGCGCGCTGGTGCTCGGTGATGCGCAGCCCGCAGACCTGATAGGTGCGGTCGATCAGGCCGGTTATTCCGCAGAAATTATCGAAGATGAACAAACCCGCCGTGAACGCCAGCAGGTCAGCGCCCGTCAGGCAATGCGCCGTTTTGGCTGGCAATCGGCACTGGCGTTGTTGCTCGGCGTACCGATGATGATCTGGGGCATGCTGGGCGACAATATGATGCTCAGCGCCAGCAACATCACGTTATGGCGCACGCTGGGGGTCATAACGCTATTGGTGATGGTGATCGCAGGCGGCCACTTCTACCGCAGCGCCTGGCGCAGCCTGCGTCACGGCACCGCAACCATGGATACCTTGGTTGCCCTCGGCACCGGCGCAGCCTGGCTCTATTCCATGAGCGTGGCGCTGTGGCCCGAATTTTTCCCGATGCAGGCGCGTCATCTCTATTTTGAAGCCAGCGTGATGATCATTGGTCTGATCAATCTGGGCCATGCGCTGGAGCAGCGAGCACGGCAACGGGCTTCCCAGGCACTGGAACGTTTGCTGGATTTAACCCCGGCCCAGGCCCGCGTTATCAGCGATCAGGGTGAAACCCTGCTGCCGCTGAGTGAAGTTCAGCCCGGCATGCTGATTAAACTGGTCACCGGTGACCGCGTGCCGGTCGATGGCGAAGTAGCCAGTGGCGAAGCCTGGTGCGATGAAGCCATGCTGACGGGCGAAGCCGTACCGCAAAGCAAACAGCCCGGAGACAAAGTTTACGCCGGTACGCTGGTACAGGATGGCACGCTGCGATTTACCGCGCGAGCTACCGGCAGCCACACCACCCTGGCGCGCATCATCAATCTGGTGCGCCAGGCACAGAGCAGCAAACCCGACATCGGACGCCTTGCAGACCGTATCTCCGCGGTATTTGTGCCCGTGGTGGTGGTGATTGCCCTGCTTAGTGGATTGATTTGGTACATGGCAGGCCCGCAACCGCAGCTGGCTTACACACTGGTAATTGTCACCACCGTATTGATTATCGCCTGCCCTTGCGCCCTCGGGCTGGCAACGCCGATGTCGGTGATTGCCGGGGTGGGACGCGCCGCAGAGCTGGGCGTGCTGGTGCGCGATGCTGATGCGCTACAGCGCGCCAGCGAAGTAGACACGCTGGTGTTTGATAAAACCGGCACCCTGACGCAGGGCTCGCCTCAGGTCAGCGATGTGCTGTTGTATGCCGACTGGGATCGTCAACAGGTGCTGCATGCGGCGGCACAGCTGGAGCAAGGCTCCAGCCATCCACTGGCAAAAGCGATCATTGCGGCTACACCAGAGCTGCCTGCCGCTGACATTGAGCAATTTCGTACAATACGTGGCAAGGGCGTCAGCGCTAAAGTCGCAGGCAGAACGTTGTTGCTGGGCAATCTTGCGTTAATGGAAGCGCAGCAGGTGGATTGTGCGGTCGCTGGTGGCGATATCGAGCGGCTGGCAGCGCAGGGTGCCACCCCGGTACTGCTGGCGGATGAGCACCGACTGCTGGGGTTGATCGCCTTGCGTGACAGCCTGCGTCCGGAGAGCCGTGACGCGCTGCAACGCCTGCATCAACAGGGATATCAGTTGATCATGCTGACCGGCGATCATGAAAAAACCGCGCGGGCCATCGCTGACGAAGCTGGCATTGACCAGGTTATTGCGGGCGTACTGCCTGAAGGCAAAGCGCAGGCCATTGCGCAGTTACAACAGCAGGGGCGCAAAGTGGTGATGGTGGGCGATGGGATTAACGACGCTCCGGCACTGGCGCAGGCAGACGTGGGGATTGCCATGGGTGGCGGCAGCGATGTCGCTGTTGAAACCGCCACCATGGCGCTGATGCGCAACGACCTGCATTGTGTCGCTGATGCGCTGGCCATTTCCCGCGCCACACTGCGTAATATGCGACAAAACCTGCTGGGTGCATTTGTTTACAACAGCTTAGGTATACCGATTGCTGCGGGTGTACTTTATCCGTTTACCGGGATGCTACTTAGCCCGATTGTGGCCGGTGCAGCAATGGCACTCTCCTCCATTACCGTGGTGAGTAACGCGAATCGTCTGCTGCGCTTTAAGCCGCCGGTGCGCTAATAGCAAGCCCTGCGCTGTTTTTTGCGCGTCGAAATCGCTAGCATGGATTTTTGACTTAAAAAGGACAGGGAATGAGACGCAGCCTGTGGCAATGCGTAACACAGCTGATAGCGCGACTGTTTCCGGCCAGCTACCCCTGGCCCGCGATGGATATTCAGCTGGGCGATCGCCGGTTACATCTGGTCGGCAGCATTCATATGGGCACACGCGATATGCAGCCGCTGCCGGCTCGTCTGCTCCGCCTGTTAGCCAAGGCCGATGCACTGATCGTCGAAGCCGATATCACCCAAGGTGGATCACCGTTCACCGACGGTGACGAGCTGCCGTCGCTGGCGGAGCGTCTGGATAGCGCCACCCTCAGCAGGCTCAGCAGCTTGTGTGATGAGCTGACGTTGTCGATAGCGATGTTTGATCATCTGCCCATGTGGCAGATTGCCCTGATGTTGCAGGCGCAACAGGCGCAGCGCCTCGGCCTGCGACCACAATATGGTATCGATTATCAGTTGTTGCAGGCGGCCAAAAACGTCAATAAGCCAGTGATTGAGCTGGAAGGCCCTGACACGCAAATCGCCCTGTTGAAATCGTTGCCAGACGATGGCCTGCCGCTGCTGCTGGATACGCTGGAGCACTGGCACACCAACGCCCGTTTGCTGCAAACCATGATCAGCTGGTGGCTTGATGCCCCACCGAAACGGCAACCGGTGGCGTTACCCACCACTTTTAGCAATGAACTGAATGACACTTTGATGCGTAATCGCAACCAGCACTGGCGGGAATTGCTGCTGGCACTGCCGCCGGGGCGTTATGTGGTGGCGGTCGGTGCGCTCCATCTTTACGGGGATGATAATTTACCGGGCCTGTTAAAGACGCGCTAAAAAAAGAAGGCCAATATTATTATTGGCCCGTCAAAGAAGAATTTGTTTATGATTTTGGTTATCACACAGCCATTACTGGCTGGCGCGGGCCAATTCTCGCGCAAAGTTCAGAATTTCGCCAGCATTATTCGCCACAATAAGTTTAAGATTTTTCTTAGCAAGGATTAAAAAAATGACTCCCGCCGTAAAACTGCTGGAAAAACAAAAAGTCAGCTTTACTTTGCATCCTTACGAACATGACAGCCATGAAACCAATTTTGGTGACGAGGCGGTGCGTAAGCTGAATCTGGATGCACGTCAGGTATTCAAAACGCTGCTGGTAGCGCTAAACGTTGATGCCAAACAGCTGGCAGTGGCCGTCACCCCGGTTTCCACCCAGCTGGATTTAAAGAAAGTTGCCAAAGCACTGGGGGCGAAAAAAGCCGATATGGCCGATCCGCTGCTGGCGCAGCGCGTAACCGGTTATCTGGTGGGTGGGATTAGCCCGCTGGGGCAGAAAAAACGTCTGCCTACGGTGATAGATCAACAGGCCGCAGAGTTCGCCACCATTTTTATTTCCGGTGGGAAACGTGGGCTGGATATTGAACTGGCGGCGCAGGATCTGTCGCGTCTGCTGGATGCGCCGCTGGCGGATGTCGCCCGTCGCGATTAAGCGGGCTGCTGAGCGCAGAGCTGATCGATCATCCAACGCCCGGCAGGTCCGGGCGGATTGCGCCGCGACCAGACCGCTTCCACCGCAATATGCTGCGGCCATCCCGGCACCGGCAACTCCTGCAATACCTGATGACCAAACTGCTGCACCAGCCAGCGCGGCAGCACGCTCCAGCCAAACCCCTGTTCAGCCATCTCCAGCAATAACAGATAGGAAGGCGCTGACCACACCCGGCCAGCAGGCATCGGTTCGCGCGTTTCCACCCAGGTATTGAGCCGTAACTGGCGCAGATCGCCCAATTGCCCCTCACTGACCTGTGCCTGTTGCGCCAGCGGGTGATCCTGATGCAGATAAATCGCCATCTGCGCCCCCACCTGCAACCGTGTCACCGCAATATCTGCAGGCAGCGCAGGCTGGGCGCGCACCACGCCCAGATGTACCCGCCCGGCCTGTAGCAGATCCAGCACATCGGCGTCTTCCGCAATCATGCATTCAAATTCGATATCCGGATAACGCGCCTCAAAACGGGTCAGCAGATTTTCATGATGATCCGCCTGCCAGAAATCAGAAATCGCCAGGCTGAGGCGTGGCTCCACGCCTTGTGCCAGACGCACCGCCAGTTCATCCAGCCGCTGGCTAGCCGCCAGAATTTGCTGCACCTGCGCCAGCGCACGCTGGCCCTGCTCGGTTATGACCGGCTGACGCCCCTGGCGATCAAACAGCATAAAACCTAAATCATCTTCCAGATTCGCCACCGCACTGCTGATGGTGGACTGGCTTTTGCCCAGCGCACGCGCGGCCGCAGAAAAGGAGCCGCTGGCCACGGTCTGCACAAAAGCCTCAAGGGATTCCGGGGAGTATTTCATCGTTATCCATCGCTTTTATCGATAGGTGTTCATTTTATCTTAGCATCAGCGAGTGAGAAAATGCGCCGCGTAACAAATCAGGAGGTTTTTATGCGTACCCGTTCATTAAAAGAGCGTTTTTATCACGCCGCATGCTTTGAAATTCTGGCGATTTTGACTGTGGCACCCCTGGCAGCCTGGGCAATGGAAAAGCCGCTGTTTCAGATGGGATCGCTGGCGATTATGCTGTCGACCGTCGCCATGCTGTGGAACATGATTTACAACACCGGTTTCGACCGCCTTTGCCCGCCAGGTAAAGTGCATCGGGGTCCGCTGCTGCGTATTCTGCACGCGCTGGGCTTTGAAGGCGGCTTTATCGTGATTGGCTTGCCGATCGCCGCCTGGATGCTGAGTATTTCCCTGCTGGAAGCCTTTATGCTGGAAGTGGCGTTTTTCCTGTTCTTCCTGCCTTATACCGTGGCGTATAACTGGTTATGGGATAAGTTGCGCCAGCGCTGGCTGACGCGTAAGTCATGTCAGGCCTGAGATTTATTTCTCCACCGCATGGGGCAGAATCCACGCCAGCACCGTTTGCGGATAGCTGCGTTTCTTTGGTTTCTCCTGCGGTGGCTCCTGCGCTTTATCCCGTTGCTGCTTCTGTGCTTCCGTCAGGTGAACGATGCCATCACCTGGCGCGTAATCACTCACCTTCAGCGGTGAATGATGGCTGACCCAGTCACGCAACACATCGGCATCACGCAACCCGGTGTTGCTATAGCCCGCATGGTTGTCGATACGCGGATAACCATCACCGCCGGTGGCGTTAAAACTGTTGGTCGCCATGCGATAGGTTTTATCCATATCCAGCGGGACACCGTTGATTTTTACCTCACTGACGCTGCTGCCATCAGCCACCAGGCTGATATGGGCAAACTGCGCAAAGCCGCCCGCATCGGTGGTGATGTTGGCGACCTTTGCCAGATACGCCAGCAATTCCCGGCCAGTCAGCGTCACGGAAACCACCTGGTTGCTGAACGGCTGCACCTGCAATAAATCGCGCCAGCTGATCTCCCCCTGCGCCAGCGAGGTGCGAATGCCGCCACCGCTCATCACCGCAAAGTCCGCTTTGGTCGCCGCCATCTGAGCGCGTAAAATCAGCTGCCCCAGATTGGTTTGTACAAAACGCACCTGATCACGATCGCCGACAAAAACACCATCACTGCTGCCAACCTTCACATCCAGTTTGGCTTCAGCACGTTTCTGGAACGGGGTCAGCAATTTCATCATTGCCGGGTTCTGCGGAATCTCTTCCTGCCAGGTCAGCCACGACTCGCTGCCGTCGAAATTCTTCACCTTGTGCTTCAGGTTAACCGGGATCAGCTGGTAGTTTTCCAGCGACAGCTCGCCGTTGCGGAAAGTAAAATCGCCGCGCCCGACATATTTCCCCCACTCTTTCGCCTGCACAATCCACACGCCATTCTGGCGATCCGGCTGACAGGGCTGGCCTGGCTGATAATTTTTGACGCTGACATTCTCTTTTTCCATACAGACCGCATCATGCGAGTGACCACCGACAATCAGGTTGATGGTGCCAGGCGGCAGGCTACGTGCCAGTTCCACGTCCCCCGGCGCATTGCTGCCGTGCCTGCCATCGTCATAATGGCCCATATGGGTCAGCGCAATGATCACATCCGGTTTTACGCTGGCACGCAGTTCCGCCACCGCCTTTTCGGTTTCCGTGACCGGATCGCGAATATCCAGGTTAGCCACGCTGGCGGGATTGGCAATGCGCAGCGTATCAGTAGTCGTCAGGCCGATCACCGCCACCTTCAGACCCATGCGGTTGAAGACCGCCCACGGCTTGAATAGCCGCTTACCGGTGCTTTTGTCGTAGATATTGGCGGAAAGGAAAGGGAATTTGGCCCACTTTTGCTGCTTTTGTAACACGCTGAGCGGCTTATCAAACTCATGATTCCCCAACGCCATTGCATCATAGCCCACCAGATTCATGCCGCGGATATCGGGTTCCGCATCCAGCAAATCAGACTCCGGCACACCGGTATTCACGTCGCCACCCGACAGAATCAACACGCCGTTTCCTTTGGACTGTGCATCGTAGCGCTGATAATCCATCAGGGTTTTCTGCGCCGCAAGGCCATACTCACCCTGCGCGTTAGGCCAGTAATGGCCGTGCTGGTCGTTGGTATGCAGGATAGTCAGACGATAGGTGCGATCGGTTTGCCAGGCCTGTGCCAGCATTGGCAACAGTAAGATGATCAACGCCAGCCAATGCGTTCTGCGTGGAAGTAACAACAAAGCCGATCTCCTTATTCTGCGTGTTTCCACTAACCAGTGGACTTTATGTGCTTTATCGCCCTTCTGTGTCGCACAGATCGCACTTTAACTCAAGATGAAAGGCTTATAGAGTCATGTGAGAAGTAACAACTTGATAACGAAAATTGGCACATTTCAGGAATTTTATGGCAAGCGATCATACCCTCACTTCCCCGACACGCGCTCCGGCGCGTACTGCATTTGGCATTTTAGGGGCTATCAGCCTCGCCCATCTGCTGAATGATATGTTGCAGTCACTGCTGCTGGCGATTTACCCACTGTTGCAAAAAGATTTCAGCCTTAACTTTGTGCAGATTGGCCTGATCACCCTGACTTTTCAGGTTACCGCCTCTCTGTTGCAACCGCTGGTGGGTTATTACACCGACAAATACCCCAAACCCTGGTCACTCCCGGTCGGGATGGGCTTTACGCTGTGTGGTCTGGTGCTGCTGACCTTTGCCAGCGATTATGTCCAGGTTCTGCTGGCGGCCGCGCTGGTGGGTAGCGGATCATCGGTGTTTCATCCCGAATCATCACGCGTGGCGCGTATGGCGTCTGGCGGACGTCACGGTCTGGCGCAATCGCTGTTCCAGGTGGGAGGTAACTTTGGCAGCGCCCTCGGCCCACTGCTGGCGGCGATGATTGTCGCCCCCTATGGCAAAGGCCACCTCGGCTGGTTTGTGCTGGCAGCACTGCTGGGGATTATCGTGCTGTTGCAGGTCAGCCGCTGGTATAGCCACCAGCAGCGCGCCGCTAAAGCCAAAACCACCATCACGCCAGCGAACCCGCTGCCACGCAAAAAAGTGGCGCTGGCGATCAGCATTTTGTTGCTGCTGATTTTTTCCAAGTATTTCTATCTCACCAGCCTGAGTAGCTACTACACCTTCTATTTAATGCAGAAATTTGGCCTTTCGGTGCAGGCATCGCAGTTTCATCTGTTTGCCTTTTTGGGCGCAGTGGCGGCTGGCACCATTATTGGCGGACCGATTGGCGATAAGATTGGCCGTAAATATGTTATCTGGGGTTCAATTCTGGGCGTGGCCCCCTTCACACTACTTTTGCCACATGCCTCATTAATGTGGACCAGCGTATTGAGCGTGATTATTGGCCTGATTCTCGCCTCGGCGTTTTCCGCCATTCTGGTCTATGCGCAGGAGCTGTTGCCGGGACGTATCGGTATGGTTTCCGGGCTGTTTTTCGGTTTTGCCTTCGGTATGGGTGGATTGGGTGCCGCGGTACTGGGCGTGGTTGCAGACCACACCAGCATCGAATGGGTATACCAAATCTGTGCCTGGCTGCCACTTATTGGCCTTTTGACTGCTTTCCTGCCTGATAATCGTCACGCCTAAGCCAGTTTCCGGGGGGAATTATTTTTCCCTTCCCCCTCTATTCAGCATAAATCCTGCCGATAGAGGGGGATAACTGATGAAAATGACGCTTCGGCGGCTTTTTTCTCAGTTTTCTACATATTCTGCGCAAATGTATAAACGCCGTTAGCCATTGTGCAGTAGACTAGGTTGTTACAAGCGGATACATTTGCACACAAGGAGACAGGCATGCATCACACCACACCGTTGATCACCACCATTGTCGGGGCACTGGTCCTCGCCTTTCTCCTTGGTATGCTGGCTAATCGCCTGCGCATTTCACCGCTGGTCGGTTATTTACTGGCTGGCGTCCTCGCGGGTCCCTTCACGCCCGGCTTCGTCGCCGATACCAATCTGGCACCCGAACTGGCTGAGTTAGGTGTCATTCTGCTGATGTTTGGTGTGGGGCTGCACTTTTCGCTGAAGGATTTGATGTCGGTAAAGTCCGTCGCCATTCCTGGCGCTGTGGCGCAAATCGCCGTGGCAACGCTGCTGGGAATGGGGTTGTCGTGGGCGCTGGGCTGGTCAGTGATGACCGGACTGGTGTTTGGCCTGTGTCTCTCCACCGCCAGCACCGTGGTGTTGCTGCGTGCGCTGGAGGAGCGTCAGCTGATTGACAGCCAGCGCGGGCAAATCGCGATCGGCTGGCTGATTGTGGAAGACCTGGTGATGGTGCTGACGCTGGTACTGCTCCCGGCCATCGCTGGTATGCTGGAACAAGGCAATGCCAGCCCGACGCTACTGGCGTGGGATTTGTTACTGACCATCGGTAAAGTGGTCGCCTTTATGGTACTGATGATGGTGGTAGGCCGTCGTGCGGTGCCGTGGATTCTGGCAAAAAGCGCGGCCACCGGTTCACGCGAGTTGTTCACCCTTGCGGTGCTGGCACTGGCGCTGGGCATCGCGTTTGGTGCGGTTGAGTTTTTTGATGTCTCCTTTGCCCTCGGCGCGTTCTTCGCCGGAATGGTACTGAATGAATCGGAACTGAGCCATCGCGCGGCGCACGATACATTGCCGTTGCGCGATGCCTTTGCGGTGCTGTTCTTCGTCTCCGTGGGTATGCTGTTCGACCCGATGATCCTGATCGAACAGCCGCTGGCGGTGCTGGGTGCGCTGGTGATCATCGTGGTGGGTAAATCCGTGGCCGCCTGGCTGCTGGTGACGCTGCTGGGCCACTCACGCCGTACTGCCATGACGATTTCCGTCAGCCTGGCGCAGATTGGCGAATTCGCCTTTATTCTGGCCGGTCTGGGCATTTCGCTGGGATTGCTGAGCCAGGAGGGACGCAATCTGGTGCTGGCCGCCGCTATTCTCTCGATTATGCTCAACCCGATTCTGTTCACCCTGCTGGAGCGCTATCTCGAAAAAACCGAGACCATGGCAGAGCAGACTCTGGAGGAAGCTATTGAAGAAGAAAAACAAATTCCGGTGGATATCTGCGATCACGCGGTGATTGTCGGTTATGGCCGTGTCGGCAGCCTGCTGGGGCAGAAACTGATGGAAGCCGATGTCCCGCTGGTAGTCGTGGAAAACTCACGAGCGCGCGTGGAAGCCCTGCGCGATCAAGGGATCAAAGCGGTGCTGGGCAATGCCGCCCGCAGCGATACCATGGAACTGGCCCGGCTTGATTGCGCCCGCTGGCTGTTGCTGACCATTCCCAATGGCTATGAAGCCGGTGAGATTGTCACTGCCGCCCGTGAGAAGCGTGACAATATTGAGATTATCGCCCGCGCCCATTATGACGACGAGGTGGAATATATCCTTGAGCGTGGTGCCAATCGCGTGGTGATGGGTGAACGCGAGATTGCCAACAGCATGCTGCATATGCTGGAAGAAGCGATCGCGCAAAACCCGATTGTGCGTGAGTGCCCGATTTAAGCGGGCTATCGCAAATACTGTAGCGGCGCGATTTATCGCGCTGGTTTGAAAAAACGCGCGATAAATCCCGCCGCTACGGGCCTGATGCTTATCTGTCCCAGTACGACTCTTCCAGGCTATCCTCGCGCTCCGGCAGGCCACGCGTCAGACGCGGTGAATGCTGGTTCAGCACCTGATAACTCACGCGGTTAGCATATTTACACACCTGCGCCAGTGACGAATAGGTCAGATATTCCCGTGCATGCTTGCTGGAGTTCGGCACTTTCTGACGATGGAAGTTGTTGGCGGTGATGTCATGCAGCAGCGCCGCAAGAGCCGCATCGCCTGCGCCGTTGGTGTTCATAATCTTCTCCGGCCCGCCCATATACGGGGCGATATGCGAGAAGATACGCAATGGCTGCTGACAATCCTGCTGACGCATCGCGCGGCTGAACTCAAACTGGTTAAATTCCGCAATCGCCCCCGGCAGCAATGGATGGTTGGTTTTACGTTTGTATTCCTGTTCGGTAAAGCCCGCCATATAAAGCCCGGTCGGCCCCGCCGTACATAACACCAGATCGACCCAGTCCAGCGCCATATTGGCTGCCAGCAGCGGATCCGTTTCACCGGTCAGCGCCAGGGCTTCTTCTTCATTCATCGCCACAATGGAGACGTGGTCGCGCAGAAAATCACGCCAGAACTGCGGATCATCCTGAATGACGTATTTGGTGCCCAGCGTCAGGACCACCGGCACATTATGTTGTTTGGCATACTCAATCGCGCGCAACGTCGCTTCAGGCATCGGTTCGCCCGGCTGGCAACGCACCAGATAGGAGGTGAGCACCAGCGCGGACGCACCCGCGATGACTTCTTCCGGGATGCTGGCGACCTGCAACTGATTCATCAGCCCTGGGCTGATGGCAAACGTACGCTCGCCCTGCTCGCCAATCAGGGTAAAGCAGCGGCCAATCGCGCCATCAACGCCCTGCAAATAGTTGAGGTCCATACGGCTGGAAGTGTTGCACAGGTAGCGATAGGCATAGCTGCCAATCTGGATGTTGCTGCACATCACCCCCAGCAGCACCGAACGATCATCGGCCAGCACCGAGTAGTTATGCAGCGTATTGCCAATGGTGCCACCGGCAAACTGATGGCTAATCAACTGGTCACGCACCAACTCGTTGTAGAGCGCTTCAGCGGTCGCATCATCAATTACCAGCGAATGACCGGCGCTGAGGCCGTAGCGTTGCAGGAAGTCATCATCAACTTTCGCTTCGATATCCACCAGCGTCTGGTCAATACCGACCACCCAGCTCCCCTCCTCCTGAATCTGTTGCGAAACCTGCAGCAGCGGATCGCGCGCGCTAACGGGGAAGTAGTGTTTGGATTTACGTTTGCCGGGAAATTTCATGGGGGATGCCGTGTGGAAAATCAGGCAGAGAATGATAGCACATTCTCTGCCGCTCCCTTAACGACGTGCGTTGACCAGCTGAACCATCATTTCGATGTGTTCATCGTCCGCGTTGAGTGCAGGAATATACTCAAATTTTTCACCGCCAGCGTGCAGGAAAAATTCGCGATTCTGCTCGCTAATCTCCTCCAGCGTTTCGAGACAGTCGGCGGAAAAACCCGGACTCATCACCTGTACATGTTTGATACCTTTCGCAGGTAAACCCTGCATGGTTTCATCGGTGTAAGGCGTCAGCCACGGCTCGCGGCCAAAGCGCGACTGGAAGGTCATCATAATTTTATGCGGGGCGATACCCAGCGCAGCCGCCAGTGCAGCGGTGGTGTCTTTACAGCGCTGCGGATAATCATCGCCTTCGTCAGCAAAGCGCTGCGGGATGCCATGATAAGAAAGGACCAGCAGATCCGGCTCGCCATGCTGTGCAAACGAACGCTCGACTGACGCTTTCAGGGCGGCGATATACGCCGGATGCTCGGCATAATCACGGATAAATGCCACTTCTGGCAGTGAACGCAGCGGTTTGAAGCTGGTCGCCAGGCCATCCCACACGGCAGCCACCGTTGAGCAGGAGAATTGCGGATAGAGTGGCAGTACGATCAATTTGGTCACGCCCTGCGCCAGCAGGCGCTGCACCGCACCATCGAGACTCGGTTGACCGTAGCTCATTCCCAGCTCTACCGGCATATCCAGCTGCTGCGCCAGCGCAGCGCGTTGCCGCTGGCTGAACACCATCAACGGTGAACCTTCATCCATCCATACCGACGCATACAGTTTGGACACGCGCGGCGATCGAAATGGCAAAATGATGAAGTTAAGAATCGGCCACCACAGCCAGCGCGGTGTATCAACCACTCGCGGGTCACCAAGGAATTGTTTCAGATAACGTTTAACTGCGGGTGTAGTGGGTGCCTCTGGTGTGCCTAAATTGACCAGTAAAACCCCGGGCTTTTCTTGCCTCATTGTATTTCCTTGCTGTCAAAACGAATGGGTCAAAATCGGGAGAAATTGTAGCGGAAAAAGCCGGAGGGGAAAGCAATTGCTGCAAAAGGGCCGGTAAACCGGCCCTGAGATGGCTTAACCGAGGATGGTTGCCAGCTGTGCACTCACTTCAGCAACCTGGCGGGTGCCGTCGATTTTGTGGTACTGCGTGTTACCGGCTTCTGCTTCTTTGCTGTAGTAAGCAATCAGCGGCGCGGTCAGCTGATGGTATTCCACCAGACGTTTACGCACGGTTTCTTCCTGGTCATCTTTACGTGTGGTCAGCTCTTCGCCGGTCACATCATCTTTACCTTCCACCTTCGGTGGGTTGTATTGGATGTGATAAACACGACCAGACGGCGCATGCACGCGACGGCCAACAATGCGATCCACAATCAGTTCATCCGGCACGGCAAATTCCAGCACGAAATCGACGTTGATACCCGCCTCTTTCATCGCATCAGCCTGCGGAATGGTGCGCGGGAAGCCATCAAGCAGGAAACCGTTTTTGCAGTCTTCCTGGGTAATACGCTCTTTAACCAGCGCAATTACCAGCTCGTCGGTCACCAGTTTACCGGCATCCATAATGGCTTTCGCCTGCTGGCCCAGCTCGGTGCCTGCTTTCACTGCCGCACGCAGCATGTCGCCCGTGGAGATTTGCGGAATACCGTATTTCTCCATGATGAATTGAGCCTGAGTGCCCTTACCTGCGCCCGGTGCCCCGAGCAGAATAATACGCATTGCGTAATTCCCCTTGCGAATCGCATTGATCAATCTGAGAAGGCGAAGACCATACCATTATGACCCGCGCACCACAAGGAAAGGGGGCGCGGTTACGCCTAATGTCCTACTTTACTGCCTTTTGTTGCGGATACCAGCCCGATGCGGGATTTTTCCACTTTTTCAGAATCGCGACCGCTATTCAGCAGCTCGCGCAGACGCTTCGCCAGTGTGCTGGTCATATTCTGACTTTTGGTTGCGCTACCGCGCACATTGGCACGTAACAACATGCGCCTTTGTACTGGCCACAGCTGCAAATCGGGATTCGGCTCCGGTGGCGGCTTGCCGGGCAGTGTCGGCAAAATTGCAAACGGCAGGCCGGGCTGCTGGAGAGATTGCAGTGAAAATGGCGCTTCCAGCGTGATGGTGTCGACACTGGCGATATTGTAAGGTCGCCACCCCGTTGCCGCCATCTGCGCCAGCGCCTGCTCCGGCGTATCGCCGAGGGCCAGCCCCTGTTCAAACAACCGCAACTCGCTGCGCACCAGCGTACTGAAATCCTGGGTACGCAAAGCGATCAACACCAGATCTGCGCTTAATTCTGCGTGGCGATCCAGACGCGCCACAAATAGCCGGGCATCGCTGATCAGACGACGGTGCAATTGCGAGGCAAAAGACTCAGACGCATCCGTTACGCTCTGGCTTTGACACTCATCCAGCGGACGCACGCGGCCATAGAACAGATCAACATGTTCAATCAGCGCGATATTCCCCGCCATGACCGGAACCGCCGGTAATACGCTTAATTCACTGGCGCGATATTGCGAGGCAAAACGAGACTGATTGCGCGCCTGCTCCTGACGTAAGAACAGCTGCGAGAGCAACACCCGCGCAATATGTAATGAAGGTGCAAAGAACAGGTCATACTGTTCAAGCCGGTAGTGGCGGGAAAGCAAGCCGCGAAGCCGATCGCGCGCCGCCGCCCTGGCAGAAGCATTCTGTCGAGCCATCGCGTGATTATTCTCTTATTTTTTGCTGTGTGGGATGGCGGGTGATGCTCAGGTCCATGGCGAAAATCACCGGCGTAAACACAGAGACGCCTGCCAGTCAACCCGCCATAATCAGGGGGAAAGGTTAGGCCAATGCGGCTGGACTTTGAAATGATATAAACTGACAATCCCTGTTAGGTTTTTACACAGGGGATGAGTATGACCGGGCTACCTTCGTTACGCGCACTGCATTATTTTCACCAGGCGGCCCTCCACAGCAGTTTTAGCGTTGCCGCTGAACGCCTGCATGTGACTCACAGCGCCATCAGCCATCAGGTTCGTCAGCTGGAAAGCTGGATGGGCAAGCCTCTGTTTGTTCGCACCAATGGACGCGTCAAATTAACCTCACATGGTGAGCGCTTGCTGGTCAGTTGCCAGAAAGCCTTTAGCGAACTGTCCACCACCTGCGAAAGTATTCGTACCGGTATGCGCCATCACCTCAGCGTCTCCTGCGCCCCCAGTTTTCTTTCCCAATGGTTGATTCCGCGTATCAGCAGCTTTTATCTGCGTTATCCCGACATTGAGATCCAGTTCCAGCAATTGGTGGAGATCGATCTGCTGCGCAGCGAACACACCGATGTACTGATTCTCAGCTATGAACAGTCACCTGATGACGATATTGATGCCACGCTGATCAGCGATGATTACATCGGCCCGCTCTGCGCCCCGCAATTTGCTGCGCGTTTCCAGAATGAACAGGACCTGGCCACGCTTCCGCTATTGCATGCCGACACGCGACTGCACGCCTGGGCCGAATGGTCGAAAACCAGTGGCACCCGGGGTAATTTTTGGGTGGGTAAACATTTCGACAATCTCACGCTGGGTATCCAGGCGGCAAGAAATGGGCTGGGGGTGATCATGGCACCGCGCCTGCTGGTGCGTCAGGAGTTAAACGACGGCACGCTGATCGCTCCGCTCGGCTTTGTGCGCGTAGATCGTGCCACCTGGATGATGACCAAAGCCTCGCGGCAGCATGATGCGGAAATTACCTTGTTTCGCGATTGGTTACGGGATGAGGCACTGCATTAACGTAGCGGCGCGATTTATCGCGCTCTTTTGACCTTTGTTCAAAAAAAAAGCGCGATAAATCGCGCCGCTACATGGATCTGATGTATCAGGGCGACCGAAGCCGCCCTTTTTATGTTAAGCCGTCAGCAGCTGGTTCATACGGCGGATAAACTGGTTAGGATCGTCCAGCGTACCGCGCTCAGCCAGCAGCGCCTGATCCAGCAGCAGCTCCACCCATTCACCAAAGCGGCTTTCATCCTGGGTATCTGCCACGCGTTTCACCAGCGTATGATCCGGGTTCAGTTCGAAGATGTACTTCACATCCGGCACTTCCTGGCCCGCAGCAGCGAACAGTTTCGCCATCTGGGTGCTCATTTCGTTGGCGTCAGTGGTGACAATCGCCGGAGTATCGGTCAGACGATGGGTTAAACGCACTTCTTTGACACGCTCGCCCAGCAGGGTTTTCACGCGGTCAACGAACGGCTCCAGCGCTTTTTCCGCTTCCTTCTGTTCTTCGGTTTCTTCGTCAGCCAGCTTGCTCAGCGATTCATCCGCTTTGCTCACGGACTGGAAGGATTTACCGTCGAACTCGGTCAGGTAGCTCATCATCCATTCGTCGATACGATCGGACAGCAGCAGCACCTCGATACCTTTTTTGCGGAACAGCTCCAGATGCGGGCTGCTCTTCGCCGCAGCGTAGCTATCGGCGGTGATGTAGTAAATCTTATCCTGACCTTCCACCATACGGCTCAGGTAATCTTCCAGCGAAATGGTTTGTTCCGCCCCTTCGCTTTGTGTGGTGGCAAAACGCAGCAGCTTAGCGATCTGCTGCTGGTTGGCATTATCTTCCGCCGGACCTTCTTTCAGTACCAGACCGAACTCTTTCCAGAACTGCTGATATTTTTCCGCGTCATCTTTCGCCAGTTTTTCCAGCATTTGCAGGCTGCGCTTGGTCAGCGCGCCACGCAGGCTTTGGGTTACGCGGCTGTCTTGCAGGATCTCACGCGACACGTTAAGCGGCAGGTCATTGGAGTCGATCAGACCACGCACGAAACGTAGATAGTTCGGCATAAACTGCTCGGCGTCATCCATGATAAACACGCGCTGAACATAAAGTTTCAGGCCGTGTTTGTGGTCGCGGTTCCACATGTCGAACGGGGCGCGTGCCGGGATATACAGCAGGCTGGTGTACTCCTGCTTACCTTCCACCCGGTTGTGGCTCCAGATCGCCGGATCGCTGAAGTCATGGGCGATATGTTTGTAGAATTCGTTGTATTCTTCGTCGCTGATTTCCGCTTTGTTACGCGTCCACAGCGCCTGGGCTTTGTTGATCTTTTCCCAGCTGGTGGCGTCGCTTTCTTCATCTTTGCTTTCGATTTCTACCGGCAGCGCGATGTGATCGGAATATTTGCTGATGATGCTGCGCACGCGCCAGGCATCAAGGAACTCATCCTCGCCTTCACGCATATGCAGGGTGATTTCGGTGCCGCGATCGGCTTTTTCGATTTCTGCGAGGGTATATTCACCTTCGCCAGCCGATTCCCAGAACACGCCTTCATCAGCGCTGGCACCGGCGGCACGCGTGCGCACCGTGACTTTATCGGCCACGATAAAAGCAGAGTAGAAACCGACACCAAACTGGCCAATCAGCTGGCTGTCTTTTGCCGAGTCAGAACCCATCGATTCCAGGAACGCTTTGGTGCCTGATTTCGCGATGGTACCGAGGTTCTCAATCACCTCATCACGACGCATGCCGATGCCGTTGTCGCTCAACGTCAGCGTACGATTTTCCTTGTCGACCGAGATCCGCACACGCAGCTCGCCGTCGCCTTCATACAGATCCGGTGCCGACAGCGCGCGGAAGCGCAGTTTGTCAGCCGCATCAGAGGCGTTGGAGATCAGTTCACGCAGGAAAATCTCTTTGTTTGAATAGAGGGAATGGATCATCAGGTGCAGAAGTTGTTTTACCTCTGACTGGAAGCCACGCGTCTCTTGTCCTTTCATGGTCATTGCTACCTCAACTGAATCGGGTTGATCGAACGTTGAGGAAGAGATGGGGATGGTGCGGAGAATTTCAAGCCGGTGTCAGTGACGACACCAGCAAGTGTTCAGAATTTAATCTTATGACGTCCGGCTAACGAGTGCGACAGGGTGGTACCATCGACCATCTCCAGCTCGCCCCCCACCGGCACACCGTGCGCAATGCGGCTGGCATCAACGCCATACTGGTTGCACAGCTCGGCGATATAGTTTGCCGTCGCCTCCCCTTCCACCGTTGGATTGGTGGCGAGGATCACTTCCTGCAAACTTTCCTGCTCCAGACGCTGCTCAAGGCGATCCAACCCGATATCGTGCGGACCAATGCCATCCAGCGGCGACAGGTGGCCCATCAGCACAAAGTAGCGTCCGGCAAACTGGCCGGTTTGCTCAATGGCGTGGATATCCGCCGGACTTTCCACCACGCAAATCTGACCGTTTTGCTGACGACGCGGATTAGCGCAGATGGTGCAGATTTCCTGCTCGGTGAAGGTACGGCAATCGGCACAGTGGCCGATTTCCGACATGGCGCGGGTCAATGCCTGCGCCAGACGCATGCCACCGCTGCGATCGCGCTGCAACAAATGAAACGCCATACGCTGCGCCGACTTCGGACCCACGCCCGGCAGGCAACGCAGCGACTCCATCAAAGATTCAAGCAGTGGACTGGTTTGCATCAGAACGGCATCTTGAAGCCTGGCGGCAGCTGCATACCGGCAGATACGGAAGCCATTTTCTCTTTCTGGGTTTCATCGATGCGGCGTGCTGCGTCGTTGAATGCCGCAGCGATCAGATCTTCCAGCATATCCTTGTCATCTTCCAGCAGGCTGGGATCGACTTCTACGCGACGGCAGTTATGCGCGCCGTTGATGGTAACTTTGACCAGGCCAGCACCTGATTCGCCGGTCACTTCCAGCGCGGCGATCTCTTCCTGAACTTTGGCCATTTTGTCCTGCATCTGCTGGGCCTGTTTCATCAGGTTGCCCAATCCGCCTTTTCCAAACATAGTTTTCTCTCTCTGCTGGGGCTGCGTTGCGCGCTCATCGCGCGGCAGCGTGTTCATACGGGTCGAATACTCTCTTCATCCAGGTCGGCATCAAAAAAGCGACGCAACGTCTGAATGTGGGTATCGCTAATGATCGACTGACGCGCCTGCGCCAGCTTCTCTTCATAAATGGCCTGACGCCATTCCAGTGGCGTCATTACCGTGGAATTATCGTCTTCAACAATGGTCAGTTCAACTGTCTGACCGGCGGCCGCGCTGAGTGCTTCCGCTAACACCTGGCGCGCAGAACCTGAATTCAAATGGCGCTGACTGCTGCGCAGATGCAGGCAGACGCTGTTGTCACCCTGCTCTTTCCACGCATTCAGCGCCAGTTGCTGCACCAGCTTCGGCAGCGTCAGTGCTGCGATTTCAGCTGCCCAGGCATCGCGCTGCTGCGCTTCTTCCGCCAGACACAACGCCAGCTCAGGCGTTTTCTCATGCTCCAGTGCCGAACGCAAGGCTTTTGGCGTCGCAACCGGGGCAGCGATCACTTCCTCAGTCGGCGTTTGCGCCTTCCAGCGATACGCTTCCGGCTTCGCCGTCGCCTTTACCGCCGGCTCGCTGCGTTGCTGTACCCGTTCCGTGACGTTAGCCAGACGTTCCAGCGCCGCATTAGCCGGCCGCGCGGAACGCGCTGCCGGCTCACTCTTTTTTGCTTTGCTGGCTCCCTGACGCAACAGCTGGGTACGCGCCTGCAATAACTGGCTGGTCGCATCCGGCAGATTTTCCGGCGCAGGGGGCATATCAGGATAATCGGCAGGAATCGGCGGCGCTTCAGTCTGTGGCGGTGCCATTTGTGGTTGAGCCGCCACAACCTGGGTCGGGACCGGGGTCTGAGCCGGAACCGCCTGGGGGGTTAATACCGGGCGCGCCACAGGTTCGGCAATCGCCGCCTGTGGATGGAACGCCAGCGCACGCAGCAAAGTCATCTCCACGCCCAGACGCCGATCCGGTGCCAGCGGCAGATCTTTACGCCCCATCAGCAGCGTCTGGTAATACAGCTGCACATCCGCAGGTGGCAGCACGCGCGCCAGTTCACGCAGGCGCTGTGCCTGGCTGAACTCATCATCACTGAGGGAGCTGGGAAGTAACTGCACCATCGCAATACGATGCAGCAGGCGTAACATCTCCACCAGCAGCGCTTCCCATTCAACACCGCGCGACGCCGCCTGATTCAGCAGCGCCATCACCTGTTCGCCGTTACCGTCGCTCAGCGCTTCAATTAACGCCAGCGGCTGCTCATCATCCAGCGTACCGAGCATCTGCGCCACGCTATCGCGCGTCACGCTGCCCTGCCCCATGGCAATCGCCTGGTCGGTCAGACTGAGGGCATCACGCATGCTCCCCTCGGCTGCACGCGCCAGCAGTTGCAGTGCGCGCGGCTCTGCGGCGATCTGCTCCTGTTGCAGAATATGCTCCAGCTGCTGACGAATTTGTTCCACATCCAGCGCCTTGAGATGGAACTGCAAACAGCGCGACAAAATGGTGACCGGCAGTTTTTGTGGGTCAGTGGTGGCCAGCAGGAATTTAACGTGCGCCGGTGGCTCCTCCAGCGTTTTTAACAACGCGTTGAAGCTGTGACGCGACAGCATATGCACTTCATCAATCAGATAGACTTTGAAGCGTCCGCGCGCAGGTGCGTACTGCACGTTATCCAGCAGGTCACGCGTGTCTTCGACTTTGGTCCGCGAGGCGGCATCGATCTCAATCAGATCGACAAAACGTCCCTGCTCAATTTCCCGGCAGTTATCACATACGCCGCAGGGCGTCGAGGTGATACCGGTTTCGCAGTTGAGGCCCTTGGCCAGCAAACGCGCAATCGAGGTTTTACCCACGCCACGAGTGCCGGAAAAGAGATAAGCATGATGGATTCGTCCCAGTGACAACCCGTTGGCCAGCGCAGTCAGCACATGTTCCTGACCGACTACGTCAGCAAAAGCCTGGGGACGCCATTTTCGCGCAAGTACCTGATAGCTCATGTGGATTCGATCACTGGATTTGGTTGAGTTGGCACAGCGGCACGGCTGAAGAACCGCAGTCCGCCGTAAGTCAAAAGGGGAAAAATGCTGCTTTGCAAACCCTGTTTATTTTGGCAGTAGTCTAACAGCCACAACAGGATATGCCTATTACTTTGCGGAAGTCGCGCCCCGCGCTAAGGCGGAGCGCACTGGCCTTAGTGGCCGGGGAAATTGACCAGGCTGAAGCAGTCGAGGCCCATGGCTTGCAGACGTGCTTCGCCACTCAGATCAAACAGGTTAATAATGAAGGCGGCGTCTTTGACTTCACCGCCCGCGCGGCGAATCAGTTTCACGGTAGCTTCGATGGTGCCGCCGGTTGCCAGCAGATCATCCACCACCAGCACCACGTCACCCGGCTGGATAGCATCCTGATGCAGCTCCAGCGTGTCAGTGCCGTACTCCAGCTCATAGCTTTCGCTGAAGGTGGCACGCGGCAGTTTGCCCGGCTTACGTACCGGGACAAAACCCACACCCAAACCCAGTGCGACTGGCGCACCAAACAGGAAACCACGCGCTTCCGTCCCTACCACCTTGGTGATGCCTTTGTCGCGATAACGCTCAACCAGGATGGCGATCGACGCGGCATACGCCTGCGGATCTTCCATTAAACTGGTGACATCACGGAACAGAATGCCCGGCTTAGGGTAGTCAGGAATGCTTTTGATGCTGTTTTTGATGAGTTCAAGCTGCTGGGCAGTTGCGGTCATAGTGTTACGCCTGATGAAATCTCTATTTCGCGCAGCTCCCATAGCGCCATTACCCGGGGACCGGGTTAAGCGAAGTCAGTTCACAGAGGGAAGCCACGCACGAAGAGGCCCAAATCTAAGCAAATGGCCGCCTAAATGCAACCCTGTCAATCCGTTTCGCGTTCGTCTGTACTTTCTGCCACCACCGGAATGCGCCACATAAACAGCAGCAAAATGCACAGCATCACGCCCAGCATGATACGCACCCATAGCAGGTGAACCAGCCAGATGGACACGGCAAAGGTAAGGATAATCAGCAACATGGCTCGCCCTTTTGCGCCGGGTGGCATGGCACGATGCTGCTGCCAGTGCCGCAGGTAACGGCCAAAAGGTGAGCGCCACAGCAGCCAGTGATGAAAGCGCGGTGACGAACGGGCAAAACACCAGGCCGCCAGCAACACGAATGGCGTTGTTGGTAATAAAGGTAATACAATCCCCAGCGTACCCAGCACAATCGCCAGCCAGCCAAGCGTCAGTAATAATATGCGTTGCATGCCCGATGCCTGATAAAATCGATACCGCGCTACGTTAACACAGTCGGGAAAAGAGTGATGCCCCTACCGCAACCCCAGCAACGCCTGCAATCCACCCTCGATCTGCTCCGTCAGCAAATTGCTCAGCAGCCGGATGGCAGCTGCCGTCAGCCACGCTTTGACGCCCAGTTATTTCACTGCAAGGGAACGCGACTGGCCGATTATTTACGGGAGCTGGAACACAATATCGCGCAGCTCACCGCCGCGGATACCGATGTGGCACGTCGCCAGTGGCTGGCCGATAAGGTCTTGGATCAGATTGCCGCCCTGCAACGCGAGTGCCAGAGCCAGCAGCTGCGCGTGGCGCGCGAACGCCCGCGGGGTGATAGCAGACAGCAAAAACGCGAAGAGTATCGCGGCTATGAAACCCGTTTGCTGGCAATGATTGCCGAACGCGAGCAGCATCTGCAACGCGCCGAGACGCTGAGTATCCAACAGCAGTTGATTCGCGAAGTGGAGCAGCTAAAAGTTCGCCTTGGCCGCTGCCGTCAGGCGATACACAAGCTGGAACTGCAATTTTCCGCACGGTGAGCCCATCGCCCTTTCTTCTATACTCTTCTCTTCTGACAGAAGGAGTTACGCATGGCCTTTATCACCTGGATTCTGACAGGTATTGCTGTCGGCTGGTTAAAGCGGGTGATTTTTCCCGGACGGCCCGGCGGATTTTTCGTTACGCTGGTACTGACGGTGATCGGTGCGCTGATCGGCGGTTATATCGCGAGTTATTTTAACGCCGGTGATATGGTGACCCTGAGCCTGCCCACCGTCGGCATGGCACTGGCAGGTGCCTTGCTGATGTTGCTGGTGGTGGCGAAATTACGTATTTAGGAGCAAAGATGTCCCTGGAAACTGCATCAGACGAGATCAAACTGGCGGTGGATTTAATTCAGCTGCTGGAGGAGAACCGCATCCCTGCCGCCACGGTGCTGGCGGCGCTGGCGATTGTCCAGCGCGATTATGAACAGAAAAACGCGGCTGAGAACCCCGACCAGCAACATCTGTAGCGGCGCGATTTATCGCGCATCCGTTAGCACGATGCTGCTGTTGCGCGATAAATCGCGCCGCTACGAATCCACTCAACGCATTGAAAATTAACGTGACATGGCCAGCGTAGGGCTAAATTTCAGCATATCAAGCAATGCATCCACCAGACACGGCGCTTCCGCCGCCAGGTCGAAGCTTTCCGGGTTAAATAACCAGCTTTCCATCAGCCCATTAATATTGGCGCGCATAATTAATGCCGCCTGGCGTGTATTAAGGCTGGCGGGTAACTGGCCCGCATCAATGCATAAACGCAGTACATCTTCTATTCTGTCGTAACATTCCAACAATAAGCTTTGCTGCATCTTCTGCAGGGTCGCCATTTCGCCGACAAATTCGCATTTATGAAAAATGATCTCCATCAATGCGCGTCTTTGTGGATCCTTTGCAGTGGCGTCAAGGATATAGATCAACATCGAACGTACAACAGAGAGTGGATCGCCGGGGTATTTTGTTTGATACTCAAGTTCCACATCGTCAAGCCCAGCGTCACACTGTAGCCAGATTTCATGTAACAGATCGGCTTTATTCTTGAAATGCCAGTAGATGGCTCCCCGCGTGACGCCGGCAGCCGTTGCGATATCCGTCAGTGAAGTAGCAGCAACACCGTGTTCAGAGAAGTGTGCTAACGCGGCATCGAGAATTTGATTACGTGTTTCAAGCGCTTGCGCTTTGGTTTTTCGTGCCATAGAGGACTTTTTTTACAAACTGGCAAGTTTACATACATTTGTGAATGTATGTACCATAGCACGACCCGTGTTTTAACGCAGCAATGGGTTTATCGGTTTGTGATCCATTGATCATTTGATATCGGACATTCGAGGTTTATTTATGAATAAAAACAGAGGATTAGCCCCTCTGGCGGCCGTCCTGATGCTTTCAGGCAGCTTTGTGTTAACAGGATGTGATGATAATAAATCCCAACAAGCCGCCCAGCAGCAGCCCCCAGAAGTGGGTGTTGTGACGTTAAAAAACGAGCCACTGACCATCTCTACAGAACTGCCAGGTCGTACCTCGGCTTTCCGGGTAGCGGAAGTTCGTCCTCAGGTCTCGGGAATCATTCTGAAGCGTAATTTTGTCGAAGGCAGTGACGTGAAGGCCGGGGTTTCCCTGTATCAGATCGATCCGGCAACCTATCAGGCCACCTACGATAACGCCAAAGGCGCGCTGGCTGAGGCCCAGGCCAATGCCCGTATCGCCGATTTGACGGTAAAACGTTACAAACCGCTGCTGGGAACGAAGTACATCAGCCAGCAGGATTATGACACCGCCGTCGCCACCGCTGCACAGAATGCCGCCGCCGTTCAGGCCGCACAGGCAAATGTGGAAAGCGCGCGTATTAACCTCGCCTATACCAAAGTGACCTCGCCTATCAGCGGCCGCATTGGTAAATCTTCCGTGACGGAAGGGGCATTGGTCTCCAATGCGCAAACCACCGCACTCGCCACCGTGCAGCAGCTCGATCCGATGTATGTCGACGTGACTCAATCCAGTGAAGACTTCCTGCGTTTGCGCGCAGAGCTGGAATCCGGTCAGCTGAAGCAGAACGATGGCAAAGCCAATGTCGCCCTGCTGATGCAAAACGGCAGCACCTACGCGCAGACCGGCACCCTGGAATTCTCGGATGTGACGGTTGATGAAACCACTGGCTCTATCACTCTGCGTGCCGTCTTCCCGAACCCGGACCACCGCCTGCTGCCAGGTATGTTTGTCCGTGCGCGTCTGGATGAAGGTACCAACCCGTCAGCACTGCTGGTACCTCAGCAGGCGGTAACGCGTACACCAACCGGTCAGGCCACAGCCATGGTGGTCGGTGCCGACAATAAAGTTGAAATGCGTAACCTGACAGCCAGCCAGGCCATTGGCGATAAGTGGCTGGTCACTGAAGGGCTGAAAGCGGGCGATCGTGTGATCACCGTCGGCCTGCAACGTGCCAAACCGGGTGCGCAGGTAACACCACAAGAAGTGTCAGACGATACCAAAGCAGCACCCGAATCTCAGGCGCAGTCTCAGAAATCGTCTTCATAAACAGGAGCCGTTAATACATGGCTAAGTTTTTTATCGATCGCCCCATTTTTGCGTGGGTAATCGCCATCATCATCATGCTGGCAGGTGCGCTATCGATTATCAGTCTGCCGATCGAGCAATACCCCAATGTTGCTCCGCCAGCGATTGAGATCCAGGCTACCTACCCGGGTGCTGATGCGAAAACGCTGCAGGATTCGGTGACCCAGGTCATCGAGCAAAATATGAACGGTATCGACGGGCTGATGTATATGTCCTCGAGCAGTGACTCGTCCGGTACCCTCACCCTGACCATTACCTTCCAGTCCGGGACCGATGCGGATATCGCGCAGGTTCAGGTACAGAATAAATTGCAGCTGGCAATGCCGCTGCTGCCACAGGAAGTACAGCAACAGGGGATTCAGGTTAAAAAATCCTCCAGCAGCTTCCTGATGGTGGCCGGTTTCGTCAGTGACGATCCGAACATGACGCAGAACGATATCTCGGACTACGTCGCCTCGAATATCAAAGACCCGATCAGCCGTACCCCGGGTGTTGGTGATACTCAGGTGTTTGGTGCGCAGTATGCAATGCGTATCTGGCTGGACCCACACAAACTCAACAACTTCCAGCTGACGCCAGTGGATGTGATCAGCGCGCTTGGCACGCAGAACACCCAGGTGGCAGCCGGTCAGTTAGGTGGTACGCCACCGGTTCCGGGCCAGCAATTAAACGCTTCGATCATTGCGCAGACCCGTCTGACCTCGACCGAAGAGTTCGGCAATATCCTGCTGAAGGTGAACACCGACGGTTCCCAGGTGCGCCTGCGTGACGTCGCGAAGATCGAATTGGGTGGTGAAAACTACGACATCATCGCACGTTATAACGGCAAACCGGCCTCCGGTATCGGTATCAAGCTGGCAACCGGTGCCAACGCCCTGGACACCGCCGCTGCGGTAAAAGCCGAATTAGCGAAACTGCAACCTTTCTTCCCATCGGGAATGAAAGTGGTGTATCCGTATGACACCACACCGTTCGTTAAAATCTCCATCTTCGAAGTGGTGAAAACCCTGTTCGAAGCGATCGTGCTGGTGTTCCTGGTGATGTATCTGTTCCTGCAGAACTTCCGTGCCACGCTGATCCCGACCATTGCCGTACCGGTGGTGCTGCTGGGGACTTTTGCAATCATTGCCGCTTGTGGCTACTCGATAAACACGCTCACCATGTTCGGGATGGTGCTCGCCATCGGCCTGTTGGTGGATGACGCCATCGTGGTGGTAGAGAACGTTGAGCGTGTGATGGCAGAAGAAGGTCTGCCGCCGAAAGAGGCCACCAAACGTTCGATGGAGCAGATTCAGGGCGCACTGGTCGGTATCGCGCTGGTGCTCTCGGCGGTATTTATCCCGATGGCCTTCTTCGGCGGATCGACCGGGGTTATCTATCGCCAGTTCTCCATCACCATCGTTTCCGCTATGGCGTTGTCGGTGCTGGTGGCGTTGATTCTGACGCCAGCACTGTGCTCCACCATGCTGAAACCGGTTGAGAAAGGCAGCCACGGCAAAACCACCGGCTTCTTTGGCTGGTTTAACCGTATGTTTGATAAGAGCACCCATCACTACGTTGATAGCGTCGGCCATATCGTGCGCAGCACCGGCCGTTATCTGGTGCTTTACCTGCTCATCGTGATCGGTATGGCCTACCTGTTCCTGCGCTTACCCACCTCGTTCCTGCCGGAAGAGGACCAGGGGCTGCTGCTGGCTCAGGCGCAATTGCCAGCCGGTGCGACGCAGGAACGCACCCAGAAAGTGTTGGATCAGGTGACGGATTACTTCCTGACCAAAGAGAAAGACAGTGTGAACTCGGTATTCACCGTTAACGGCTTCGGTTTTGCCGGACGTGGACAGAACACCGGTATCGCCTTCGTCAGCCTCAAGCCGTGGGATGAGCGTGGCAGCGCAGACCTGAAAGTACCCGCGTTGGCAGGCCGTGCCATGCGTGCGCTCGGTGCCATCAAAGATGCGATGGTTATTCCGTTCAACCTGCCAGCGATTATCGAACTGGGTAACGCCACCGGTTTTGACTTTGAGCTGATCGACCAGGGGAACCTGGGTCATGAAAAACTGACTGAAGCGCGTAACCAGTTGTTCGGCATGATTGCACAGCACCCGGATACCCTGGTGGGTGTGCGTCCTAACGGTCTGGAAGATACGCCACAGTTCAAACTGATTATTGATCAGGAAAAAGCCTCAGCACTGGGTGTGTCGCTGTCTGACATCAACACCTCACTGGGTGCCGCCTGGGGTGGTTCTTACGTCAACGACTTCATCGACCGTGGTCGTGTGAAGAAGGTGTACGTGATGGGACAGGCGAATGCCCGTATGCTGCCGGATGACGTCAGCAAATGGTATGTGCGCAACAGCGCCGGTGAGATGGTGTCGTTCGGAGCCTTCTCCAGTGCGAAGTGGCAATATGGTTCGCCGCGTCTGGAGCGTTACAACGGTCTGCCATCGATGGAAATCCTCGGCCAGGCAGCACCAGGAAAAAGCTCAGGTGATGCGATGAACCTGATGGAGCAGCTGGCGTCGAAACTGCCAGCCGGTATCGGCTACGACTGGACCGGTATGTCCTACCAGGAACGTCTGTCCGGTAACCAGGCTCCGGCCCTCTACGCTATCTCGCTGATCGTGGTGTTCCTGTGTCTGGCAGCCTTGTATGAGAGCTGGTCAATTCCGTTCTCCGTCATGCTGGTGGTTCCGCTTGGTGTGGTTGGCGCATTGCTGTTCACCACCCTGCGCGGTCTGAGCAATGACGTCTACTTCGTGGTAGGTCTGTTGACCACCATAGGTTTGTCGGCGAAGAACGCCATCCTGATCGTTGAGTTCGCCAAGGATCTGATGGAGAAAGAAGGTAAAGGGTTGGTGGAATCAACGCTGGAGGCATCCCGTATGCGTCTGCGTCCGATTCTGATGACCTCACTGGCCTTCATCCTCGGCGTACTGCCACTGGCAATCAGTACCGGTGCCGGTTCGGGTGCACAGAACGCAGTAGGTACCGGCGTAATGGGCGGGATGGTTACCGCTACCGCGCTGGCGATCTTCTTCGTACCGGTGTTCTTCGTCGTGGTACGCCGTCGTTTCAGCAAGAATAAGAGCGAGCTGGAACAGGGCCATCCGGTCAACCACTAAGATTTTCTCTTCCTTAAAAGGCCGCTGATGCGGCCTTTTTTTATGTCCTCAGATAAAACCCGCGCGATAAATCGCGCCGCTACGAGTTGCATTGTCACGTGCTCAGGTTCATACTATTGTTATATTATAACATTACACAAGGCGAGAAATTATGAAACCTGATATCCATCCTCATTACCGTCCGGTGGTGTTCCACGACACCACGGCGAACGAATATTTCAAAGTGGGTTCCACCATCAAAACCGAACGCACCATCGAGTTCGAAGGTGAAGTGCTGCCCTACGTCACGCTTGATGTCTCTTCGAAATCACACGTGTATTACACCGGTAAACAGAAAGACTTTGCCAAAGAAGGCAGCGCTGCACGCTTCAACCAGCGTTTTGGCCGCTTCCTGGGCCGCAGTAAGGCATAACGGAGAATATCATGCAGGTATTGAGTTCATTGCGGTCAGCGAAGACCCGTCACAAAGATTGCAAAGTCGTGCGTCGTAAAGGTCGCATCTATGTGATCTGCAAAACCAATCCGCGCTTTAAAGCGGTACAGGGAAGGAAGAAGAAACGTTAGGATGTGTCGTGATAATTGGCCGGGGTAATCCCCGGCCTTTTTTATTACTTCATACTTTTCAGCATGACATTGACGTTATGTTTGAACGCCGCTTCATAGCTGGCAGCCGGACCATTGGCTTCCGACAGGGCTTCCGGATACAGCTCGCCCCCCGGTTTCGCACCCGTCGCGCTGGCAATCTGTTTCACCAGACGTGGGTCAGTCTGGTTCTCCATAAAGTAAGTATTGATGTGCTCGGCTTTGAGCTGTTTGATAATCGATGCCACATCACTGGCGCTGGCTTCCGCTTCGGTGGAGAAGCCCACGGGAGCCAGGAAGGACACGCCATAGCGCTGGCCAAAATAGCCAAACGCATCATGGCTGGTCAGTACCTTACGTTTGCTCTGCGGCACGGCAGCAAAAGACGTCTTCGCCCAGCTATCCAGTTTTTGTAATTGCTGGATATAGTTCTCACCCTGCTTGCGAATCGCTGCGGCATCTTCCGGATCCGCTTTGATCAAGGCATTCATGACGTTGGTGGCATAAATTACGCCATTTGCCATGCTGTTCCACGCGTGCGGATCGGTGATGGTTTTACCATCATCAACCATTTCACGCGTATTGATGCCTTGTGATGCCACCACCAGCGAACCTTTATAGCCCGAGGCGCTGACCAGACGATCCATCCAGCCTTCCAGGCCCAGACCGCTGACAAACACCACATCCGCCTGCGCCAGTGCCTGGCTGTCCTGCGGCGTCGGTTCGAAGGTGTGTGGGTCACCATTCGGCCCGACCAGCGACTTCACGTTAACGTGATCGCCACCAACCTGTTTAACGATGTCCGCCAGCACGGTAAAACTCGCCACCGCATCCACGGTTTTCGCCAGCGCCAGCGGGCTGATCAACATGGCACCCAACGCCAGGCTAATCGGTAACTTCTTCATACATATCCCCTTATTGGTTTCGTTATCGGCGGCGCAGTAAACCGCCACATGGTCCTGTCAAAATAGAAAGTAAAAAGAGTCCGGCGGCACTCAGCACCACTGCCGGTCCGGCTGGCAGCGAGTAGTGCCACGATAAAATCAGGCCGATCAGAGCGGCAATGACTGCCAGCAACATGGCGATGGCCAGCATGCAGGCGAGATGACGGCTCCAGAAACGGGCGCTGGCGGCAGGCAGCATCATTAATCCCACGGACATCAGCGTGCCCAGCACCTGGAATCCCGCCACCAGATTGAGTACCACCAGGGTGAGAAAAATGCCGTGTACTAACGGCGCACTCCACTTGCCCTGTGCACGCAGGAAATCGGGGTCAAAAGCATCGATGACTAAAGGGCGATAGATCAGGGCCAGCATCAGCAGGGTAAATGCAGCGATGCCCCCCACCAGCATGATGGCGGCGTTGTCCACTGCCAGCAGCGATCCAAACAGCACATGCAGCAGATCGACGCTGGAACCGCGCAGGGAAACCAGGGTGACACCCAGCGCCAGAGAACCAAGATAGAAACCGGCAAAGCTGGCATCTTCTTTCAACGGGGTGTAGCGACTGACCGCGCCGGAGAGCAATGCCACCGCCAGACCGGCGATCAAACCGCCGATCCCCATCGCCACCAGCGATAGCCCGGAAATGAGATAACCGATAGCCGCACCTGGCAGCACGGCGTGAGAAAGCGCGTCACCAATCAGGCTCATACGGCGCAGCGACAGGAAAACGCCCAGCGGCGTGGCACTCAGCGCCAGCGCCACACAGGCCACCAGCGCACGACGCATAAAGCCGAACTCAATAAAAGGTTGCAGCAGGGTCACGATGCCACCCTCCGCAACAACGGCGCATGGGCGGATTCGGGTTCATCGAGCGACAGCACATCCTGAAAATAACGTGCCACCAGCGGGCGATCGTGCAACACCACCAGCAACGTGGTGCCCGCCTGCTGCTGCTGTTCGAGGATCGACATCAGCAAGGTTACCGTCTGGCTGTCGATACCATTAAAAGGTTCATCCAGCAGCCACAGCTTGCTGCGTTGCAGCATCAGGCGCGCAAACAGTACCCGCTGCAACTGGCCGCCGGACAAGGTGGCAGGCTGGGCATCGGCGAAATCTCGCATCTGTACCGCATCCAGCGCCGCATCAATTTCTTTGCGTAAAGCACGGTTAATCGCACCGAACCAACCACAGCGTGGCCAGCATCCCATCGCCACCAGTTCATAAGCGGTGATCGGAAAACGCGTCTCCAGCTCGGTACGTTGTGGTAGCCAGCCGAGTTCTTTACGGGAAACCGCAAGATCGCAACGGCCTGCTATCGGGGCCAGCAAACCGGCGATAGTTTTTAATAAGGTGGATTTGCCGCTGCCGTTTGCGCCAATCAGCGCCGTCATACTGCCAGCAGGCAACTCGCCATTAATAGTCGGCGTAACGGTTTGTCCCTGATAACCGGCTTGCAGATGGTGAAACTGCATCATTTCTGCATACCCCAAACAATCGCCATCCCCAGCAGGGCCACCAGCAACAGGGCCACCAGCAAGCGTCCGCCCAGAGACAGAAGTAATCCACTATGATTCATACGACACAACCAAAATGTTATAACATAACAAATACACTATCAGATTATGCCTCAGGCTGCCGCGCAGGAAAGTGTTTCAAAAGTTAACCAGCACCGCCAACCGAAGGAGTCGCTGCGCGGCTTACATCCTTTTCGTCACCAACAGGTGCTGGAATCCATCACAACAATAGCTATTTCTGCTTAAGGCGTGCTTGCAATATCTGCATGAAACCCCAATGATATAAACATCATCTTTTTTACCGGATTAACGATGCAGGCCATTATTCATTGTGATATTGCTGAAGGTGAGGATGACTGCACTAAGTTGCAGGCAATAATTCAGGGGAATATTCTCAAAATAGCGGAAGCACTTGCAGGTGATTTGCAATGGTATTCACAAAATGCGCGATTAGTTCCCGAGAGTTTTCGCATTATATCCATTAGTCCTGGTCCTAATAATCGATTTAAAATGCTTTACGATTTCATGTGGAATTTATTTAGTCCCTGTCAGGATTTAAATGAAACCTTTACACGCCAGGAAGATGTTCTGTTTCATATCGTCCCCGGTGCGCTGGTGTTTGAAGTGATCGACAATACACGCCCTTCTCCTGCCGATGAATTGTAATATTTGGTAATGGAGGTGAGCAAAACTAATGATTGTGGATTATATTTAAGGAGTCGCTGAATTCATTTTATTCGTGATCGCTTCCAGGTAGCTTTTCCTAATCTCGCCGCGCTGCGGTAACTGTGCTAGCTATGGAGGGGAAAAAGATGGACGAATACTCACCGAAACGGCATGATATTGCCCAGCTTAAATTCCTGTGTGAGAACCTGTTTGACGAAAGTATGGCAACATTAACTGACAGTCATCATGGCTGGGTTAATGATCCAACTTCGGAAAGCAATTTACAGCTCAACGATTTGATTGAGCATATCGCGTCTTTCACGATGAATTACAAAATTAAGCATGTTGAAGATGAAGCACTGATAACGCAAATCGATGAATATCTTGACGATACCTTTATGTTGTTTAGCAGCTACGGAATCAATACTCAGGATCTTCAACGTTGGCAACGTTCAGCCCGACGCCTATTTAACCTGTTTGCCGAAGAGTGCGCTTTTCTACAGCAACCCAGCCATTCCTTTTAGCATCAGAGTGAGAACGACTTATTTATGAGCAACCAAGCCTTAACCAAAACCGATTATTTGATGCGACTGCGCCGCTGTCGCTCAATCGACACCCTTGAGCGGGTGATTGAGAAAAACAAGTATGAATTGTCCGATGACGAGTTAGCGGTATTCTATTCTGCTGCCGATCACCGCCTTGCAGAGCTGACGATGAATAAGCTCTACGATAAAGTGCCCGGTTCTGTCTGGAAGTTTGTCCGCTAAGTTTTCCCCTTCTCATCTACGGCCTGCCATAGCAACCGAATTTCAGGGATTGACCATGCCACTGGCAAAGGAGTGCCAGCATCACGCTATGGGTTGAATTATGGGGATTTTTCGGAAGACAGAAATGGTGGAGGCCCTGCCAGCTACATCCCGGCACACGCGTCGCCTGCTGCGGCTGCTTCCTTCCGGACCTGACCGAGTTCACAAGTTAGCATTGCGGGAGAACCAACAGGGCCCCCATTGACAAGCCCTCATTACGAGAGCGCTGGCATTATCAGGTAAGCCCCCGGCAATTGCAAGCAAACCCCGGATGACCGTTGGTTTCTTGAACAGCTATGCCTCCGGATGCTGCTTCATTCACCACGCTCATGCTAAAGTCTGGCCTTTACAGTGACTCAGGGTTGCCTCGATGAGCGAGCACGATAGCTTTCCACAGCGCGTATGGCAGATTATCGCCGCCATCCCGCCGGGTAAAGTGATGACTTATGGCGATGTCGCCCGCTTAGCAGGTTCGCCGCGTGCGGCACGTCAGGTGGGCGGCGTATTGAAACGTTTGCCGCCGGGTAGCCAGCTCCCCTGGCATCGCGTCCTTAACCGTCATGGTCGTATTTCGCTCCAGGGTGATGATTTGTTTCGCCAGCGTGACGCGCTGGAGGCCGAAGGTATTGAAGTGAGTGACGCCGGGGAAATCGAACTGGCGCGTTATCGCTGGGATCAGAATTGAATGAGCGGCTTTATCCTTAAAGCCGCTTTCGATGCTACATACTGGTTGGCGCAGGTACCGAAGAAGACGGCGTGATCTGCGTCGGTGAGGTCGAAGGTACGGTGGTCGCCGCACCTGGCTGCGTCGGCATCGCCATATTGGTGGTCGGTACCAGCAGCAGTTCCGCCTTCGTGCCCCCCTGATTAATCACAGGTTTCACGGTATCGGTGATAAACGCCAGTCTGCCATCGATGGCAATTGCCGCGCTTAACAAAATGCGTGCGTTCGGCTGGATGTCAGCCGGATTAAACGGCAGAACAAACTGGAACGGTGCCTGTTTGCCCTCGGTGCGTACCACATGCTGTGCCAGCACTCGGGATGGCGCATCGGATATCGAAGCATCCGACAGCGTTACCGTCAGGACTGCATCGGGTGGCAGTGCAATGCGCTGGCGAATATAAATGGTCCCACTCACATTCGGCTGCGCAATGGCCGCCTGCT
Organism: Pantoea cypripedii; assembly: GCF_002095535.1. NCBI lineage: Bacteria > Pseudomonadati > Pseudomonadota > Gammaproteobacteria > Enterobacterales > Erwiniaceae > Pantoea > Pantoea cypripedii. Next base: position 1,080,973 of record NZ_MLJI01000001.1, on the reverse strand, counting down.
GTCCTGCGACGCTTGCACCTAAGGTCGGTGTTGCTACCGGCTTGCTGTGGTCCGCGCACCCTGCGACCGCCACGGCCAGCGTCATACCGCTAATAATTTGCCAGAGTTTCATCGATGTCGTCTCCTTATGAACACTATGATTATCGGTGGTAAAAATAATGTGCAGCTTTTCAACCGCCGAATGTCATTAATTCTGGCACAAAAATCCGCGTTGCGCCTGAGACTGGTCTTAGATCGCTGAAACCACGGCAAAAAGATTGACGACAACTGGTCGGATCTTTCAAACTTGCCCGACCGGTATCACTGAGGAATCCGTTATGAGCCAGGCCCTGCACAACCTGCTTAATTTATTGAATCTGGAAAAACTGGAAGAGGGATTATTTCGCGGCCAGAGCGAAGACCTCGGCCTGCGACAGGTGTTTGGTGGCCAGGTCGTTGGTCAGGCCCTGTATGCGGCGAAACAGACAGTGCCGGAAGCACGTATCATTCATTCGTTTCACAGCTACTTCCTGCGCCCGGGCGATAGCCAGAAAGCCATCATCTATGATGTCGAAACCCTGCGTGATGGTAAGAGCTTCAGCGCACGCCGCGTCAGTGCGGTGCAAAATGGCCAGCCGATCTTCTATATGACGGCCTCATTTCAGGCTCCGGAAAGCGGTTTTGAGCATCAGAACGTGATGCCGCAGGTGCCGCCTCCGGATAACCTGCCATCGGAGCAAGATCTGGCACATAAGCTGGCAGCACATCTGCCCGGTAAGCTGCGGGAAAAATTCCTTGCCGAACGGCCACTGGATATTCGCCCGGTACAAATCCACAACCCGCTTAAAGGGCGCGTCGATGAGCCGGTACGCCAGGTATGGGTTCGCGCCAACGGGCAGTTGCCGCAGGACCGCCGGATTCATCAATACCTGCTCGGCTACGCTTCTGACCTCAATTTCCTGCCCGTCGCGTTGCAACCGCACGGCAAAGGTTTTCTCGAAGCGGATATGCAGGTAGCGACTATCGACCACTCGATGTGGTTCCACCGCCCATTCGATCTGTCGGAATGGCTGCTGTATAGCGTTGTCAGCACCTCGGCTTCGGGTGCGCGTGGCTTTGTACGCGGAGAATTCTTTACTCAGGATGGCCGGCTCGTGGCAACCACGGTGCAGGAAGGCGTGATGCGCCAGCGAGACGCATAAAAAAAGGGGCGATTTCTCGCCCCTTCTGCTTTTTATTATTTTAGCGCACTGCTCTTCTTAGCCTGGCTCTTACTGGTTGTAAGCGTTTTCGCCATGGCTGTTAACATCCAGACCTTCGCGTTCCTGATCTTCCGGAACACGCAGGCCAACAATCATATCGGCCAGTTTGAAGCCAATGAAGGCAACCACACCGGACCAGACGATGGTCACGCCAACGCTGAACAGCTGAATCCAAACCTGATGACCCATAGTCACGCCTTCGGCATAACCCACGCCACCCAGTGAAGAGGAAGCGAACACACCCGTCAGGATACAACCTACGATGCCACACACGCCGTGCACACCGAACACGTCACACGGGTCATCAACACGCAGCCATTTCTTCAGGGTAGTGACACCCCACAGGCCTGCGAGACCACCCACCAGACCGATAATCAGCGCACCGCCGACACCGACATAACCACACGCCGGGGTGATAGCAACCAGACCCGCGATGAAGCCTGAAGACGCACCCAGCAGAGAAGGCTTACCACGCAGCGCCCACTCACCGAAGGTCCATGACAGTACCGCACCCGCAGTGGCAATCACGGTGTTCAGGAACGCCAGGGCAGCGATTTCGTTCGCAGCAGAAGCAGAACCGGCGTTGAAACCGAACCAGCCCACATACAGGATCGCAGTACCGGTGAAGACCATCGGCAGGTTGTGCGGTTTGAATGCTTCTTTACCGAAGCCAGCACGTTTGCCCACCAGGTAAGCACCCACCAGACCAGCCACCGCGGCGTTAATATGCACCACAGTACCGCCTGCGAAGTCCAGCGCGCCATCGGTCGCCAGCAAGCCACCAGCCCAGACCATGTGCGCAATCGGCAGATAAGCCAGAGTCAGCCACACCGCAACGAAAATCAGCACCGCAGAGAAACGAATACGCTCAGCGATAGAACCGACAATCAGGCCCACGGTGATACAGGCGAAGGAAGCCTGGAACGCAACGTGGATGTACTGATAGAAGGTACCCATCAGCGCTTTCAGTTCGATGTTTTTCAGCATCGCCCACTGGAAGCTACCGAAGAAGGCGTTACCTTCGCTGAAGGCCAGTGAGTAACCGTAAATCATCCACAACACGCAGACCAGGGAGAAGGTTACCGCTACCTGAGTCAGCATTGACAACACGTTTTTACCGCGAATCAAACCGCCGTAAAACAGGGCAATACCAGGAATTGACATGAACAGCACCAGCGCGGTGCAGATCATCATAAACGCGTTATCGGCTTTATCCGCAACGGCAGGTGCTGCCGCCATGGCCAGAGACGGTAACAGCGCCAGGCTGGTCAGGCCCAACTTCGTCATCATTTTATTCATTTCTTTCCATCCCATCACAATCAAGGCCCAGTTACAGTGCTGCTTCGTCGGTCTCGCCAGTACGAATACGGATAACGCGCTGCAGTTCCGCGACGAAAATTTTACCGTCGCCAATTTTGCCGGTGTAAGCGGCTTTACTGATGACATCGACCACTTCATCCAGCTGATCATCAGCAATGGCGATATCAATTTTTACTTTTGGCAGGAAGTTCACGCTGTACTCGGCACCGCGATAAAGCTCTGCGTGACCTTTCTGGCGACCGAAACCCTTCACTTCGGTAACTGTCAGTCCCTGAATGCCAATAGAGGATAAGGCTTCACGCACGTCCTCCAGCTTAAATGGTTTGATTACCACGGTAACCAGCTTCATACGATCCCCTCCAGGTATTTAATGAGTAAGTCTTACCGGACACGCAGGGATATAAGCAAAGGGTGTGCCATAAATAAAAAAACCGCAGAGTCAGCGGATTAGCCGCGTGGCAGCACGCTTCGTTCTGTGATGGACAACACAAATGCAACAAGGAAAGGAAGAAAGGAGTGGAATATTTGCACTTCTTTGGTGCGGACAGCCTCAAAGAAGTGCATTTGTACAGAATAATCCGATAATGGCGCTCAAAAAAGGTGCAAGTCACCCTTCAATAGGTAAGGGAATGCCCGCCGCGAGTTCATCACCCGCCTGTTGCAGCTGATACATTTGCCAGTAACGGCCCTGCTGCGCCAGCAATTCGCTGTGCGTGCCTCGCTCGGCAACCTGACCACGGTGCAACACGAGGATCTGATCCGCTTCGGTAATGGTCGAAAGGCGATGCGCAATCACCACCAGTGTGCTGTGCTGGCGCAACGCGCGCAGCGCATGCTGGATGGCCTGTTCGGTGCCGGAATCGATATTGGCGGTGGCTTCATCGAGAATCAGAATCTGCGGCAGCGACACCAATACCCGCGCCAGTGCCAGCAACTGCTTCTGCCCGACTGACAGATTATTGCCCTGCTCGCCCAGCCGGGTATGGATGCCATCCGGCATCGAGCGTACCAGTGGCGCAAGTTGCACCGTTTCCAGCGCTTGCCATACCGCGTCTTCCGGGATATCGCGGCCAAGGCGGACATTGGCAAGCAGGGTATCGGCCAGCACCACCGGGTCCTGCTGCACCATGGCCACACCCTGGCGCAACGCCTGATGCGTCAGTTGTGGCAACGGCCGACCATCCAGTTCGATACTGCCGCGCGTGACCGGATAGTAGCCCATCAGCAGATTCGCCAGCGTGCTTTTGCCGCTGCCGGTGTGGCCCACCAGCGCGACAAAGCCACGCGCAGGCACATCCAGATCGATCCGGCTCAGCACATCACGATCGGCACGGTAAGCAAAACTGACATCACGCAACGCAATACGCCCGGACGCCAGCGGACGGTTGTCCGCGCCATAATTCTGCTGGACCGCATCCATCAGCTCAAAAATACGTTCGCCAGAGACCACTGCCTGTTGCAGCATGGATTGCTGCGTGGTGAGTTCAATCAAGGGTTCATTCAGACGCCCGAGATAGGTAATAAACGCATACAGCACACCAACTTCAAACACACCGGGCGTGGCAAAACTGAACAGCATCAGCAGGCCGCACAAAATCAGTGCAGAGAACAAACTCAGCAGCGGACGCAGCAGGAAACCATCAAGTCGCAGCGTCTCCATGCGTGCCAGATAGTGGTAGCGGCTGGCCTCCCCCATGCGTTCGCCAAAACGCGCCTGCTGGCGAAATTGCTGGATGACGCTCATGCCGTTAATCACTTCATTGAAGCCATTATTGATATCCGCCAGATAACTGCGTACCCGACGCGCAATGGGCGTGCTGTAACGCTGGTAAATCAGCATCACCACCAGAACCAGCGGGAAAATGGCAATCGCCACCAGCGCCATACGCCAGTCGAGAGCAAACATCGCCACCAGCATGGCACCAATCAATGCGGCACTGCGCAACACCGTTGCCACGACCGTGACATAAAGATCGCGGATGACCTCGGTATCGTTAGTGACGCGCGAGATAATCTGCCCCACCGGCTGGGTATCAAAGGCGCTGAGTGGCTGGCGCAACGCGGCATTCATCACATCAGAACGTAATTGCTGTACCACACCAATCGCGGCGCGGTTAAACAGCAATGCCTGAAAATAATGCAGCCCCGCAGCCAGCAGTTGCAGCAGAATAAAACCCACCACCAGCCCGGCGACAATTCCCCACGGCATCTGATGTTTCGCCACCAGATGATCGATAAAATAACTGACCAGCACTGGTCCGGTCACTTCGGCCACCGCTGCCAGCCACAGCATCCCCACCGCCAGCCATAATGATTTGCGCCAGGGTTTACCGTATGCAAGTAAACGTTTTAGCGTGGGCCACAGGCGTACAGATTTAGCCACGACTCGCTCCTTCGGTGATCTCATCCTCGTCCAGCGCCGCTTCCAGTTGCTGGTAACGGTACATATCGCGATACCAGCCGTTTTGTGCCGCCAGCTCATCGTGATCGCCCCGCTGCGCCACCATGCCCTGCTGCAACACCAGAATCTCGCTGGCTTCCGTCAGAGCCGACAGACGATGGGCGCTGATAATAAGAGTTCGCCCCTGGCCCCACTGTCGCAGGTTGTGCAGGATATCGTGTTCGGTGCGCCCATCCACGGCGGACAGCGCATCATCCAGAATCAGGATCTCGGCATTCAGCAACAGCGCACGCGCGATGGCAATCCTCTGCTTCTGTCCCCCCGACAACATGACACCACGTTCACCCACTTCGGTCTCATAACCCTGCGGTAAGCGCAGGATATCCTCGTGGACACAGGCCATTTTCGCCACGCGTTCAATCTCCTGCTGGCTGGCATTAGGTCGCCCCAGCGCGAGGTTATTGGCTACGGTGTCGGAGAACAGGAAAGGCGTCTGGCTGACCACCGCCAGGCGACTGCGCCAGCTATCAATACGCAGCTGCGGCAGCGGTGTGTTGTGATAGCGAATGTCGCCCTGCTCAAGGTCAAAGTGGCGCTGAATCAGACTCAATAGCGTACTTTTACCACAGCCGGTTGGCCCGCATAGTCCCAGCATCTGACCGGGCTTGAGCTGAAAATTGATATGGCTGAGCGCCGCACCGGCCGTAGCCGGATAGCGGAACTCGCGAATCGCCACCTGCAAATTCCCCGCTTCCGGCGGCAGGACGGTCTGGCCATCTTCAACCGCCGGTGCTTCTGCCAGCAGCGCGCGGATACGACCCCAGGCGGCGCTGCCGCGCTCGACAATATTGAACATCCACGCCAGCGCCAGCATCGGCCAAATCATCAGACCGAGATACATAACAAAGCTGGTGAGCTGTCCCAGCGTCAGGCTGCCGTGCCATACCATCCAGCTACCGCCACCAATCGCCAGCAGGTTTGAGAAACCAATAGCGATATAAATGGTGGGATCAAAACGCGCATCCACCCGCGCCACGCGCAGGTTTTTCTCACCGGTATCGCGTGCGATAGCAGCAAACTGCTGCGACTGATGATCTTCCAGACCAAAGGCTTTGATCATGCGAATGCTGGTCAGGCTTTCCTGAGTTTGATCGTTCAGGCTGGAGAACGCCGCCTGAGCGAGTTTGAAGCGATCATGCAGCTGGTTACCGTAACGATGGATAATCAGCGCCATAATCGGCATGGGCACCAGCGCCAGTAAGGTAAGCTGCCAGCTGATTTGCACGCTCATCACCACCAGCACCATGCAGCCCATCACCAGCGAATCCACCAATGTCAGCACCCCTTCCCCGGCGGCGAACACCACGCGATCGACATCGTTGGTGGCGCGGGCAATCAAATCACCGGTGCGGTGGCGCAGATAAAATGCCGGATGCTGGCGACTCAGCTGACGATAAAAATCCTCACGCAGTTTCACCGCCAATTGGTACGAGGCACCAAAAAGCAACACGCGCCAGACATAGCGCAGCAGATAGACGATAACGGCGGTAATCAGCATCACGCCGATCCACATCATCAGCCGTCCGGTGCTTAAGGTATGTTGGGTGACGCCATCGACAATCACCCCCACCAGATGCGGCGGCAGTAATTGCAAAAGCGCAATAATGATTAGCAACGTGACTGCGCCCAGATATCGCCGCCACTCACGCAGAAAATACCAACTTAACTGGCTGAATAATCGCACAAGACTGTCTCTTTCTTTACCCGTTCAGGGTGCCACCGGCAATGCGGTTGTGTATTTAATCTCTTCCATGGCGAAGCTGGAGGTCACATCAATCAGGCCCGGTACGCCATTCACCAGCCGCTTATAAAAACCATCATAACTTTTCATATCCGCCACCTGAATACGCAGCAGATAGTCGTATTCCCCGGCCATACGGTAGAACGCCATCACTTCCGGCATCTGCTGGACGACGCTGACAAATTGCTGGTACCAGTCACTGCTGTGTTGCTGGGTTTTGACAAACATAAACGCCGTCAGTGCCAGGCCGATTTTTTCCCCGTCCAGCAACGCAACGCGCGCACGAATAATGCCATCATCTTCCAGTTTTTTCAGGCGTTTCCAGCACGGCGTGGTGGTCAGATTGACCGCATCCGCCAGCGCCTGTAGCGACAGGGTGCAGTCCTGCTGCAATAATGCCAGCAGTTTACGGTCAGTTTTATCTAGCATTTGCCTCTCCGGGAGAAAAATTTTCTCTCATCGGGCCATTATACCCGGATTAAAGCAACCTCTTTTTCCTGCCAGTGCCTTAAACTGTGGCCATTCAATTTTGCGGAAACACAGCATGCAAACGCCCTGGATTCGTCACGCTATCAACGAAATTAACGCTGATTTTCAGCGTTCTGCCGATACACACCTGATTCGCTTTACGCTGGATGATTTCCCCGGCATTCGTTTCTATCTGAAAGATGAGAGCACCCATCCCAGCGGCAGCCTGAAGCACCGTCTGGCACGGTCGTTATTTCTGTATGGTCTGGCAAATGGCTGGATCCGCAAAGGAACGCCAATTATTGAAGCCTCCTCCGGCAGCACGGCGGTATCGGAAGCCTATTTTGCCCGTCTGCTGGGGCTGCCGTTTATCGCCGTGATGCCTGCCAGCACCGCCAAACGTAAAATTGAGCAGATCCGCTTTTATGGCGGCGAATGTCACTTCGTCAGCGATCCCTGCCAGCTTTACAGCGAATCAGAACGCCTGGCGCGTGAACTGAATGGCCATTTTATGGACCAGTTCACCTACGCCGAACGCGCTACGGACTGGCGGGGTAATAACAATATTGCCGAAAGTATTTTCCGCCAGATGGCGCATGAACCTTTCCCGGTGCCGCATACCTTGATCATGAGTGCTGGCACCGGCGGTACTTCCGCCACCCTGGGACGTTATATTCGCTATCAGGGTTTTGACACCCGGCTGCTGGTGGTCGATCCACAGTATTCCGTCTTTTTTGATTACTGGCATAGCCGTGATAACCAGCTGCGCAGCGAACGTGGCAGCATGGTTGAAGGCATTGGCCGCCCACGCGTTGAACCCTCGTTCATGCCGGATGTCATTGATGAAATGATGAAAGTGCCGGACGCCGCAACCATTGCAGCAATGCTGAAACTGGAGCAGATTTTAGGGCGTCGGCCGGGTGCGTCGACCGGCACTAACTTCTGGGGCATGATGCAGGTGGCGAAACGCATGCGCGAACAGGGTGAGCAAGGGTCACTGGTGACCATTTTATGCGACAGTGGCGAGCGTTATCCGGATACTTATTACGATGCGCAATGGGTGGCGGAGCACATTGGTGATATCACGCCGTGGGTGCGTGAACTGCAATAAAAAACCGGACATCCTGTCCGGTTCACTGCAAACCTCAGCATTCGGGGGAATAATCGAGGTGTGGTGTGGTCATCCAGTGATTTAAATAGTGAGACACCGCCTGTGTCTCGCAATGGCCAATAACCGGTAAATGGGGCAACACCGCTTTCAATTGATGCATGGCGTTGCCCATAATGAAGCCGTTACCTACCTGCTCCAGCATTTCGCGATCGTTCATGGCATCGCCAAACGCCATACAATCCGCTAACGACAGTGAAAGGTGCTGGCACAGCCATGTCAGCGCAGCGCCTTTGTGGCAACCCAGCGGCAGTACTTCCAGACAATCCCAGGCAGAAAAACAAATATTCGCACGTTCGCCCAGCGCTTCACGCAGTTCGATTTCCAGCGCACGCAGTGTTTCATGCGGGGCAATAAAGCAGATTTTGGTCACTTCATGCGCCGACATTTGCTTCAGGTCACGCAGCTGATACTGAAAACCACTCATCACATGCGCTTCGCGTACAAAGGGTAACGGTTTGTCGGTAAACCAGCCTTCATCATTAAATACATGGATAGACGCGGGGGTTTGCCAGTGGCGATGAAGTACCTCTTCGGCGATCGCTGGCGGCAAATCGCAGCCAAATAACAGGTTGCCATCCAGATCGTGCACGCGCGTGCCATTGCCGGTAATCAGCCATGCGGGCAGCGTAATCAGTTCCTTCACCACCGGTTGCATATCCAGCAAATGACGTCCGGTGGCAAAAGTCAGCGTGACATCACGATGGTGTAAGGCGTGCAGACTGGCGAGCGTTTCTTTGCCTAAGCGATGTGTCGGCAGCAACAGCGTGCCATCCATATCAAATGCCGCGAGGCGGACCATGCGAATTCTCCTGTCGGTTAGAGGCCTTTACTATCGCCTGGTAATTACGGAACTAATAGTGAATACTTTTAGAAAACTGTTCCGGGTTTAGATATGCGCCAGCTTAATCGGGTCAATCAATTTCAGCGTCTCTGGCAACTTAGCCAGGGTGAAACGCAGCATCTGAGTGTCGCGACGATGGCGCAGCACTGTTTTTGCAGTGAACGCCATATCCGCACCCTGTTACGCCAATGGCAGGAGGCTGGCTGGCTGCGCTGGCTGGGCACTGCGGGGCGCGGTAAACAGGGAACACTGACCTTTCTCACCACCCCGGATCAGCTACGCCAGCAACTTTTGCAGCAGCAGCTCGCGGCAGGTGAAGCAACGCAGGCATTGCAGGTGCTGGATGTGCAACCGGAGCATTTGCTAACGATGCTGCGTCCATTGATGGGCGGACAGTGGCTCAATCAGGCCCCGGTACTGCGAATTCCTTACTATCGATCCCTCGAAGCGCTGCTGCCGCTACATCTGACCGGGCGCGCCGAACAACACCTCGCTCGTCAGATATTTTCCGGGCTGACGCGCTTTCGGGACAATGATGTTGAAGGCGACTTAGCCCATCACTGGCAGCATGATGAAAGCGGCTGCGACTGGTTTTTCTGGCTGCGGCCGCAGCTCAGCTGGCATAACGATGAACCACTGTATGCCACGCAACTGGTCACGCAGTTACACAAGATTCTGCGTAGCGCACCAGGATTACGCTTGCTGGCTTCAGTTGAAAGCATCACCGCCCCTCACCCGCTGGCGCTGCGTATCCGCCTGCGCCACAGTGACTATTGGCTGCCACAACGACTGGCGCATCAGTTTTGCCTGTTGCCACACCCGGAGCTTGCTACCATCGGCAGCGGTGCGTGGAAACTGGCGCACTTCACCGATGAACTGGTGCGACTGGAAAGCCACCCGCGCTGGCATCTGCAACGGCCGCTGATCCAGGCCGTTGAATACTGGATCACCCCGCAATTGTTTGATCGCACCCTTGGCACCAGTTGTCGCCATCCGGTGCAAATTGCTATTGGTGATCCTGACGAGCTGGATGCTCTGCGCCCGGTCGATCGCAGCATCAGCCTGGGATTCTGCTACCTGGCACCGCGCATCTCATCCCGGCTCAGTTCAGCACAAGCCAAAACCCTGATTTCCCTGATTCAGCGTAGCGGCATGATTCAGCAGTTGCCGCTGGATGAGGGGCTCATCACGCCAAGCCAGGAGCTGCTGCCCGGCTGGCCGGTTCCCCCACCCGCAGAAGAAAATGTGCCGCTGCCCGCCACACTGACGCTGCATTATCATCTGCCGGTTGAGCTTCATGTGATGACTGAAGCACTGAAACCCCTGCTGGCCAGCTATGGTTGCCAGCTAACCTGCATATTCCATGATGTGAAAAGCTGGCGCGATGAACGCGAGCTGGCTGATGCAGACGTAGTGATGGGTGATCGTCTGATTGGCGATGCGCCGTTGTTTACTCTGATCAGCTGGCTGGAGAACGATCCGGTATGGCAACCGCTCAGGGGTGCGCAAAGTGACATCCATTTACGTCAACATTTGCGCGAGATCGCTCAACAACAGAATCCGGAGCAGCGTGCTATTCTTAGCCACCAGCTGTTTGAGCAACTGATGCGCGCCGGTTATCTGCTGCCATTATTTAATTATCGCTACCAGATTTCAGCCCCGCCCGGCGTGGAAGGCATTCAACTCAACAGCCTGGGCTGGTTCGACTTCACGCGTGCCTGGATACCACCCCCAGCCGCAGTCGATACTGTTCATCACACACCTGAGCCAGTACCATAGCGGCTCAGTTTTATACGGAAGAAAAGATGAAAAGAGCCGTTGTAGTTTTTAGTGGCGGACAAGATTCCACCACCTGCCTGATTCAGGCGTTGCAACAATATGATGAAGTGCATTGCGTCACCTTTGATTATGGTCAGCGCCATCGCGAAGAAATTGAGGTGGCAGCCGAACTGGCGCACAAGCTCGGTGCCCGGGCGCACAAAGTGCTGGATGTGACGTTGCTGAACGAATTAGCCGTCAGCAGCCTGACGCGCGATAACATTCCGGTCCCGGCTTATGATCCTGAAGCCAGTGGCTTGCCAAGCACCTTCGTGCCGGGTCGCAATATCCTGTTTTTAACGCTGGCCTCAATTTATGCCTATCAGGTTGAAGCCGAAGCGGTGATCACCGGCGTGTGCGAAACTGACTTCTCCGGATATCCTGACTGCCGTGATGAGTTTGTTAAGGCCCTGAATAACGCCGTCAGTCTGGGAATGGCGCGCAATATTCGTTTCGAAACACCGCTGATGTGGCTGAACAAAGCCGAAACCTGGGCGCTGGCCGACTACTGGCAGCAACTGCCGCTGGTGCGTGCTGAAACGCTAACCTGCTATAACGGCGTAAAAGGCGATGGTTGTGGCGAATGTGCCGCCTGCCATTTACGTGCGCGTGGTCTGGCGGATTACCAGGCGAATACTGCGGCGATTATGGCGCAGATGAAACAGAAAAGCGCTCTGGCCTGATAACCGCCGAAATCGGCTGGCGTCGCTGACGCCAGCTCCATCCGTTATACCATCAGTGCCGCCAGACGTTCGCGCAATTCCCCTTCCATCGGCACTGCTTTTTGCGTGCGCAAATCAATACAAACAAAAGTTAATGCCGCATCAGCAACCGGTGAACCATCGCTGGCGAGCAACACACGTTGCGATATGACACCACTCTTGCCGTTCAGTTGGGCAATCTCACTCTCAATGGTCAGTACGTCGCCCAGCACCGCCGGGCGGCGATAATTAATGTTGATATTCACCACCACAAAAGCGAGCTGCTGCTGTACCAGCCAGTTAAACGCATCGACATCTTCCAGCCACTGCCAGCGCGCTTCCTCCAGAAACTCCAGGTAACGCGCATTATTAACATGCTGATAGACATCAAGATGGTAGCCGCGCACTTTGATTGTGGTCTGCATTGTTGCTCCTGATTAGGCTGAGAATGACAACTGGTTGGACCTGTTGAGCATAGCACAGCGTCAATGCAGGTCTGCCTCATCCTTCATGAGTCGCGAGCTTTCTCACAATTTCAGCCGGGCGCTATTACGTTCAACCAACGCACTGCCAATGCCTGGCACCTCCTTTAATTGATCAATCGCGGTAAACGGACCGTACTGTTCCCGATAACTGACGATGGATTGGGCTTTCTTCAGGCCGATGCCATTCATGGCGGCGGCGAGTTCCTCAGCCGTTGCTTCATTGATGCTGATCTGCCCTTCTGCCGGTGACGAAACCTGTGTGGCCTGAGTTTCACTGGGGCTTTCCGCCGCAGCCAGGCTGGAGGTAGCGACCGTGCCAGCCAGGGCCAGCGAGAAGAATAAAACCTGAAAAGTGTGTTTGACCATGCTGTGTCTCTCCTTGTGTTTAACAGCAGATGCAGAGTGTCACAGCGTGGATAAAGGCTCAAAAGGGGAAAATCAGAAATGGAAAAGGCCGCATAAGCGGCCTTTGGTTGTTTCAGCAGTTCTGATTTTTTTGCGAGGCTTACTGCATTTGTGCGGCTGCGCCGTACTTGATTTTGGCGTCTTTACGCAGGTTTTCCAGCAGAGCTTCGAAGGCGATCTGCGCGTTATTCTGCGTCACACCTTTCACCATCTGGTCAATCTGCGGCTGCGGCATGCTACCCGCGCTGACTTTATCCAGCGCCACCAGTACCACGTTGCCCTGCATATCTTCGCTCACGCCCCAGGACGGTTTGTTATCCGCTGGCTGTGGCAGATTAAAGGCTGACTGCGCGACCGGATCCTGCGCATTGCGATCAACCGATTTGCTGGCGCTGAGCGTCAGACCGGCGGCCTGCAACACATCCTGCTTACCGGCGTTGAGATCGGCCAACAGCTTGTTCGCCTGCTCTTTCGCCTGCTGCGTGGCTTTATCATGTTTCAGCGTATCGGCGATTTGCGCTTTCACCTGATCCAGCGGTTTCACTGCTTCAGGTTTATGTTCGCTGATACGCAGTACAAATGCGCGATCGCCATCGACTGAAATGATGTCCGAGTTATTGCCCGGCGCACCGTTCTGGCCCACGAGACCACCGTTGAAAATCGCCTGTTTAACCGCGTCGAAATCCAGATCCTGCGGTACGCTGTCCTGGCTAAACCAGTCAGTTTCCACCACTTTCAGACCGGAAGCCTCGGCAGCACCGGCCAGGGATTCGTTATCGTTGCTGGCCGCTTCGCTGACTTTCTGCTGCATTTTATAGAAGGCATCCACCGCTTTTTCCTGCTTCACTTTGTCAGCAACGGCAGCATGCACTTCTGCCAGCGGTTTTACCTGCTCCGGCTGGATGTCATCCAGACGCGCAATCAGGAAGCCCACAGATGACTTGATGACGCCAGAGAGCTGACCTTTTTCCGTCAGGTTGGCGTTTTTGAGTTCATCCGGGGTAGTGTTCGGTTCCAGCCAGCCCATGTCACCACCTTGACGTGCAGAGATCGGGTCGATGGATTTACTCTTCGCCAGCGTCGCAAAATCTTCGCCTTTTTTCAGCGCATCCAACACGGCGTTAGCATCGGCTTCAGTTTTGGTCTGAATCACGCTGTAACGGTTACGCTGCGGCTGAGAGTAATCGGCTTTATGCTGATCGAACCAGCTCTGGATATCTGCTTCGCTGGCCGTTTCCTGCAGGCTGGCAGCATCCATTTTGATGTAGCTCACGCGGAACTGCTCAGGCGCCATAAAGCTGTTCTGATGCTGCTGGTAATACTGGCTGATTTCATCGTCAGTAACGGTTTGTTTTGCCGCCAGCGCATTGACATCAATCGTCGCCTGACGAATTTCACGTTGCTGTGCCACCAGGTCAACCAGTTTGCTGGTTTCGCCTTTCAGCATGAAATCGGTATTAGCCACAGAATTGATCAGCTGCTGTGTCGCCAGCTGCTTACGCAGAGCTTCGGCATATTGATCAGCGGTGAAGCCCATGCTGGTGATCAGGCCGTTATATTTGACGTTGTCGAACTTACCATTGGTCTGGAAAGCCTGCTGGCTGAAAATCGCCTGCTTGACCTGGTCATCGCTGATACCCATGTGCAAATCTTTGATGTACTGATCAAGCAGTGCCTGATCGATCAACTGAGAAAGCGCCTGCTGACGCATCTGCTGCATATAGCCTTCGTTGCTGGCCAGCTGCGAGAATTGATCACCCAGCATCTGTTGCTGGCGATTGCGCTCATTGTTATAAGCCTGCTCCAGCTCTGCCCGGCTGATTTCGTGGCCGTTCACTTTGGCAGCATAATCACTGTTACCGCCAATCAGGTAGTTGCCCACCCCGGTCAGTACAAAGGACAGGATAATCAATCCCAGAATGATTTTGAGCACGACGTGATTTCCCGCCGCACGTAAATTGTCCATCATGGTATGACAACACTCCGCTGTAGTGTGAATGTAAAGCTCTGACACGATGTCATCATCGTGCAGCTGCAGTTCAGGCTGGCAGCTGGCAACCCTGCGGAGACAAGAGCCAAAGGCTTTTTGCTGCGCATCAGAATAAAAAAGGCACATCAAAAATGATGTGCCCGTATGTTACATGAGAACGGCTTTTGCGTCCTCAATCCATCGAAGAAAATGCTTCAACGGATGTGACAACAGTCATTAATTGACAGCGTCTTTCAGTGCCTTACCAGCACGGAAGCCCGGCACTTTACCAGCCGGAATGGTGATTTCTTTACCGGTTTGCGGGTTACGGCCGGTGCGAGCAGCGCGCTCACGAACAGAGAAAGTACCGAAACCAACCAGTGCCACTTCATCACCGCCTTTCAGCGCATCAGAAACGGAGCCCATGAATGCATCTAATACACGTCCCGCTGCCGCTTTAGAAATATCCGCATCCGCAGCAATTTTGTCGATCAACTGTGACTTATTCACTCTATTCATCCCCTCTTTTATTATTCACATCGTATCCGAGCTTCCCGCCGGGTACGAACGCGCAGCCAGTTATATCAAGCCTGACGAGCCGAAACAACGGTATTCATCTTAATCGTTGATCCAGCAGCCCCCTAACTTAGCGGCACAAAAAAAGGCTGGCAAGCACCATTTGGCCTGCCAGCCTCGCTTTTTAGCGGTTTTTGCCGCTAATCACTATTTTGCGGTCGCAACCAGCATCCCGTAAGGCGCATTTTCCAGTGCCAGGTTCAGCACCTCTTCAATGCGTTTCACCGGATGAATGGTCAGATCGGCAATCACGTTCTGTGGAATTTCTTCCAGATCGCGTTTGTTCTCATCCGGGATCAGCACCGTTTTGATGCCACCACGGTGTGCTGCCAGCAGTTTCTCTTTCAAGCCACCAATTGGCAGTACCTGACCACGCAGCGTAATCTCACCGGTCATCGCCACATCAGAACGCACCGGGTTGCCAGTCAGACAGGACACCAGCGCAGTACACATCGCGATACCTGCGCTCGGACCATCTTTCGGCGTCGCACCTTCCGGCACATGAACGTGGATATCACGTTTCTCGTAGAAATCGCCGTTAATACCCAGCTTCTCAGCACGAGCGCGAACCACGGTCAAAGCAGCCTGGATGGATTCCTGCATCACTTCACCCAGTGAACCGGTATAGGTCAGTTTACCTTTACCCGGAACACAGGCGGTTTCGATGGTCAGCAGATCACCACCCACTTCGGTCCACGCCAGACCCGTCACCTGACCTACACGGTTTTCGCTGTCGGCACGGCCATAGTCAAAGCGTTGTACCCCAAGGAAATCTTTGAGGTTGTCACCGTTGATGCTGATGTGCTTTTTCTCTTTGTCCATCAGCAGCGCTTTCACCGCTTTACGGCACAATTTGGAGAGTTCACGTTCCAGGCTACGCACGCCCGCTTCACGGGTGTAGTAACGGATGATGCCCATAATCGCGCTGTCATCGACGCTGATTTCTTTCTCTTTCAGCGCGTTACGCTCAATCTGTTTCGGCAGCAGGTGCTGTTTCGCAATGTTCAGTTTTTCATCTTCGGTATAACCGGAAAGACGAATCACTTCCATACGGTCAAGCAGCGGCGCCGGAATGTTCATTGAGTTTGAGGTCGCCACGAACATCACGTCTGACAGATCGTAATCCACTTCCAGATAGTGATCGTTAAAGGCGATGTTCTGCTCCGGATCCAGCACCTCAAGCAGTGCTGAAGCAGGATCGCCACGCATGTCCGAAGACATTTTGTCGATCTCATCCAGCAGGAACAGTGGGTTTTTCACCCCGACTTTCGCCATTTTCTGGATCAGTTTGCCCGGCATAGAACCGATATAGGTACGACGATGACCGCGGATTTCCGCTTCATCACGCACACCACCCAGCGCCATACGAACATACTTACGGCCAGTTGCTTTGGCGATAGACTGACCCAGCGAGGTTTTACCTACCCCCGGCGGTCCGACCAGACACAGGATCGGTCCTTTGATTTTGCTGACGCGACTTTGCACCGCAAGATACTCAAGGATACGGTCTTTCACGCGTTCCAGACCGTAGTGATCGGTATCCAGCGTTTCCTGGGCTTTGCGCAGATCTTTCTTCACTTTGCTGCGCGCATTCCACGGTACCTGCACCATCCAGTCGATGTAGCCACGTACCACGGTCGCTTCAGCCGACATCGGCGACATCATTTTCAGCTTCTGCAGCTCAGCTTCAGCTTTTTCGCGCGCTTCGTCTGGCATTTTTGCCGCTTCGATTTTGCGTTTCAGCGCTTCATATTCATCAGGCGCATCGTCCATCTCGCCCAATTCTTTCTGAATCGCTTTCATCTGCTCATTCAGGTAATACTCGCGCTGGCTTTTCTCCATCTGCTTTTTCACACGGTTGCGAATACGCTTCTCAACCTGCAGCAGATCGATTTCAGACTCCATCATTGCCATCAGATATTCCAGACGCTCGTTAACGTCGGACATCTCCAGCACGGATTGTTTGTCTGCCAGTTTCAACGGCATATGCGCCGCAACGGTGTCAGCCAGACGGGCTGCATCGTCAATACTGTTCAGTGAGGTCAGGACCTCAGGAGGAATTTTTTTGTTGAGCTTGATGTAGCCTTCAAATTGATTGATGGCGGTACGGACCAGCACTTCCTGCTCGCGCTCTTCAATTTCCGGCGAGATCAGATATTCAGCCTGGGCTACAAAGTGGTCGCCGTTGTCTGCCAGCGTGGTGATGTGGGCACGCTGTAAACCTTCAACCAGCACTTTGACCGTGCCGTCCGGCAGCTTCAGCATCTGCAATACCGAAGCGACGGTCCCTACAGAGAAGAGATCGTTAATACCAGGTTCATCCGTTGAAGCCTCTTTCTGTGCAACCAGCATGATCTTTTTATCATGATCCATCGCGGCTTCGAGGCACCGAATCGATTTTTCCCGACCAACAAACAACGGAATTACCATGTGCGGATAAACCACCACGTCGCGCAACGGCAACACGGGGATTTCAATGCGTTCAGAACGCTCAGGATTCATAGAGCTCTCTCTTAGTTTAATGTCCGCCAGGTGATGGGAACCGCCTGAACACAGTCAATTTGCAGTTAAACCCACAGGATATTGAGTATATGGGGATGCTTATCCGACATTCAATGTCACAGGCGTGAGAAAAACAAAAGGGGAAAGATTTTCCCCTTTTTAAGATAACAACGTGGTTTAATTGTTTATTTATTCGCCAGAAGCCTGCGCTTCATGCTTACCATAAATCAACATCGGCTCTGATTGACCATCGATAACCGACTCATCAATCACTACTTTCTCCACGTCGTCCATTGAAGGCAGATCGTACATGGTTTCGAGTAACGCACCTTCCACGATTGAACGCAGACCACGCGCGCCGGTTTTACGTGACATCGCTTTCTTAGCAATCGCTGTCAGCGCTTCATCACGGAACTCCAGCTCCACACCTTCCAGGTTAAACAACGCCTGGTACTGTTTGGTCAGCGCATTTTTCGGCTCACGCAGAATCTGAATCAGCGCTTCTTCACTCAGCTCATTCAGCGTCGCAACCACCGGCAGACGACCAATGAACTCAGGAATCAGACCGAACTTAATCAGATCCTCTGGCTCCACCTGTGACAGCAGTTCACCTTCGCTCGCTTTCTGTGACTTACCTTTCACCGTCGCACCGAAACCAATACCTGAACCGGTTTCTACGCGCTGGGAAATCACTTTATCGAGACCGGCGAATGCACCACCACAGATAAACAGGATCTTCGAGGTATCAACCTGCAAAAATTCCTGCTGCGGGTGCTTACGACCACCCTGCGGCGGTACCGCAGCCACGGTGCCTTCGATCAGTTTCAGCAACGCCTGCTGCACGCCTTCACCCGATACGTCACGGGTGATTGACGGGTTGTCAGATTTGCGTGAAATCTTGTCGATTTCGTCGATGTAGACAATGCCGCGCTGGGCTTTCTGCACATCGTAATCACATTTCTGCAGCAGTTTCTGGATGATGTTTTCCACATCTTCGCCCACGTAACCCGCTTCAGTCAGCGTGGTCGCATCGGCCATGGTAAACGGCACATCCAGCAAACGTGCCAGCGTTTCCGCCAACAGGGTTTTCCCGCTACCGGTTGGACCGATCAGCAGAATGTTACTTTTGCCCAGTTCGATACCATTGCTGGTGTCGCCATTGCGCAAACGTTTGTAGTGGTTGTACACCGCCACAGCCAGCACCTTTTTCGCCTTTTCCTGACCGATGACATAATCATCGAGATGATGGCGGATTTCATGCGGCGTCGGCAGTGCACTGCGCTCGCGATGCGGGGCAACCTCTTTAATCTCTTCGCGAATGATGTCGTTACATAAATCGACACATTCGTCGCAGATATACACTGACGGCCCGGCAATCAGCTTACGCACTTCATGCTGGCTTTTGCCGCAAAAAGAGCAGTACAGCAACTTACCTGAACCGTCTTTGCGCTTATCTGTCATCAGCTAACCTCTTTTCGTTCTCAGGCCATACTGGCGTACGGCACTGGCCGTGCATTTACGGCCGATATTCATTCAACCCACCTGCCCTTCGTCCTGTTAACTATAGCGCAGGAGCCGGGCAGATGTGTCTTATTGGCGATGCGTCAAAATGGAGTCGACCAGGCCATACTCTACCGCTTCACTGGCAGAGAGGAAACGATCGCGCTCAGTGTCGCGCTCGATCTGCTCCAGCGATTTACCGGTATGCTCAGCCATCAGCTCATTCATACGCTGCTTAACTTTCAGAATCTCACGCGCATGGATTTCAATATCCGTGGCCTGACCCTGATAACCACCCAGCGGCTGGTGAATCATGACACGCGAGTTAGGCAGGCAGAAGCGTTTGCCTTTCGTGCCTGCGGTCAGCAGGAACGCACCCATCGAACAAGCCTGGCCCATACAAATGGTGCTCACGTCAGGCTTGATGAATTTCATTGTGTCATAAATTGACATACCGGCGGTAATCACACCACCCGGTGAGTTAATGTAGAGGTAGATATCCTTCTCAGGATTCTCCGCTTCCAGAAACAGCATCTGCGCCACGATCAGGTTAGCCATATGATCTTCAACCTGGCCGGTCAGGAAGATCACACGCTCTTTGAGCAGGCGGGAATAGATGTCGTAAGAACGCTCGCCGCGCGAGGTTTGTTCGACCACCATTGGCACCAGCGCCATCTGCGGTGCAGTAAATTCACGATCGCCACTGTATGACATTACCGTCTCCTGGATAAATTTCGTTGGCAACATTCTGTACCGATTTTACGTGAGGCGTGCGACGAAAACCATGCGCTGCCTCCTCACTCCGACACCAACAGGACGGTTAATCAGTCAGTTTCACTGTCTTCATGCATTCTCCCTGTATCTGGGGATGCTGCCCAGTTATTTCAAGCATAACAACCTTTTCCCCAATCGCTAACACGGAAAAAGAGCTTAGCGAATAATTTGCCGATTAATTAATCAAATAGAAGACAAATCCAGGGTTTTTAGCGAAAAAAATAAAAAGCCCGCGACTTTTTGGTCGCGGGCTTCGCACTTCGTGTTAACTAACGAATCAGGCTGAAGCAGTCTGGTTCATCAGTTCCTGGAAGTTAGTCGCTTTGTCGGTAACTTTTGCTTTTTCCAGCACCGCTTCCACTGCTTGTTCTTCCAGCGCAACGTTGCGCATGTTGTTCATCAGCTCGTTGTTCTTGCTGTAGAACTCGATCACTTCCTGCGGATCTTCGTACGCAGAAGCCATCTCTTCGATCAGCGCTTTAACGCGGGTTTCATCAGCCTGCAACTCATTGGTGCGAATCACTTCGCCCAGCAGCAGACCAACAACAACGCGGCGTTTCGCCTGCTCTTCGAACAGCTCACGCGGCAGTTCCAGCGCTTGCTTCTCGTTGCCACCGAAACGCTGAGCCGCCTGGCGACGCAGAACATCGATTTCGCTGTCGATCAGGGCAGCTGGCACGTCGATAGCATTGGCGTTAACCAGGCCGTCGATCGCCTGAGACTTCAGGCGGTTACGGATTGCGCCTTTCAGCTCGCGCTCCATGTTCTTACGTACTTCAGTACGCAGACCCGCCACTGAACCATCTTCCACGCCGAAACGCTGGATGAATTCTTCGGTCAGTTCCGGCAGTTCGCGTACTTCAACTTTCTTCAGTACGATTTCGAACTTCGCGTCTTTACCTTTCAGGTTTTCCGCGTGGTAATCTTCCGGGAATTTCACGTCGATGGTGAAGGTTTCACCGGCTTTGTGACCCACAACGCCTTCTTCAAAGCCCGGGATCATGCGGCCCTGGCCCATGGCCAGAACGAAGTCAGAGGCTTTACCACCTTCGAACTCTTCGCCGTCAACAGAACCGGTGAAGTCGATGGTCGCGCGATCTTCAGCACCAGCGGCTGCATCGCTCTCTTTCCAGGTTGCCTGCTGCTTACGCAGGGTTTCCAGCATGGTATCGACGTCAGCGTCGGTCACTTCAACAACCGGCTTTTCAACTTCGATGGTGTCGAGGCCTTTCAGCTCAACTTCCGGATAGACTTCGAATTCAACCGTAAAGGTGAAGTCTTCACCCAGCTTGTATTCACCTGGAACGTAGTTCGGTGCACCAGCCGGATTAATTTTTTCTTTAATGATGGCGTCAACAAAGTTGCGCTGCATCAGATCGCCCAGCACGTCCTGGCGAACAGATGCACCGTAGCGCTGAGCTACGATCTGCATCGGCACTTTGCCTTTACGGAAACCATCGATACGGACTTTCTTCGCCACATCCACCAGTTCTTTCTTCACTGCGCTTTCGATGCTGTCAGCTGCAACAGTAATCGTAATGCGACGGCCCAGACCCTGAGTGGTTTCTACTGAAACTGTCATCTTGCTACCTCAAAAAATCACGTGCTCGGTCAACTTCAGACACCACACATATGAAATGCGCCGTATCCAACTAGCGGGAGGGCATCTGCTGACAGAACCTGTTCCCTGTTGTCAGAAGCTCCCGAAGACATTCCGGAAAAATAGACGCCGCATTATAGCGGCATCACCGGGGCGAGTCGAGGCTGCAAAGTCACCACTTTTAAACGGTTTTGCTGCTTTTTTGCGCCGCAGATCGCGTTTAGGAGTAAATAAGGAAGAGAAAACGGCCCGCAGGCCGTTTTATATAGATTAAGTCAGAAAAATCAGGCGAGCGTACCAGCACCACGACAATTAGGGGAAGCCAGCACCGTGTCCTGTAAGCCATCCCACTCTTTTTGTGTATAAGTATGCAGTGCCAGCGCATGTACGCCTCCTGCAAACTCCGCCGTTAGCTCACTGTAAATGGAGCGATGGCGGGCTAAAAAACGCTGGCCGGTAAAGCAATCACTGACGATTACCACCTTAAAGTGACTTTCAGAACCAGCAGGCACGTTATGACGGTAGCTTTCATCATGCACTTCGAGGTGTGCAGGGTCGAATGCCTTACGCAGCTTTTCTTCTATTTCTTCGCGAATCATTGTTAACACTCCTCTACGGCGAGCGCTGTGCCTCATCTGTTTAAATATTAGTAGGTTTTTAACCATTTCCGCAGGGAAGCTGGAAAAAATAATGTGCGCCGCGCATCTTAACCTGCCTGCCACGCAGGTCAACGGGGGTTTATCTCAGTCAATCTGAAAAAAGCCTTTACAATCAATTTCCACTGGCCCAGGGCTTTTTTCGCTGTCATGCAATGCTATGATGACCGCAGTTTTGCAAACCAACCTATATACCCGCTAACGAGAATGAGTATGTTGAAAAAACTGTTATTCCCTCTGCTGGCTGCATTTATTTTGGCCGGCTGCGCCAGCAATAATACGACGCTGAATATCGAACCTAAAATTCAGCTGCCACAGCAGGATCCGAGCCTGATGGGCGTGACCGTCAGCATCAATGGTGCCGATCAACGTAGCGATCAGGCCCTGGCAAAAGTAAACCGCGACGGTCAGCTGGTCACCCTCACCCCCTCCCGTGACCTGCGTTTCCTGCTACAGGAAGTGCTGGAGAAACAGATGACCGCACGTGGCTATATGGTTGGCCCGAATGGCGCGGTTGATCTGCAAATCGTGGTCAATGGTCTGTATGCCGATGTGACACAGGGCAACGTGCGCTACAGCATTACCACTAAAGCGGACATTTCTATTATTGCTACCGCGAAAAATGGTAACAAGCAGATTAAAAACTACCGCCAGACCTACAGCGTAGAAGGCGCATTCACTGCGACCAACGACAAGATCACCAACGCGGTTAACTCCACGCTTGGCGACGTGATTGCTGATATGGCGCAGGACACCAGCGTACATAACTTCATCAAACAGAACGCCCGTTAATCTCGCCGTTCTTCGCCCGGCCTCCTCTGGCCGGGCTTCACTTCAGGTTGGCTATGACTTCTCACTATCTGCGCATTTTTACCCAACGTAACGCCGCAGTGTTGTTGCTGCTTGGCTTCGCTTCCGGACTGCCACTGGCGTTAACCGCAGGGACATTGCAGGCATGGATGACCGTTGAGAACGTTGATCTGAAAACCATTGGTTTTTTCTCCCTTGTCGGCCAGGCCTATGTGTTCAAGTTCCTGTGGTCACCGATGATGGACCGTTACACCCCGCCTTTTCTTGGCCGTCGCCGTGGCTGGCTGCTGGTGACGCAACTGGCGCTCATCGCTGGCATCATCGCGATGGGTTATATGCAGCCCTCACGCGATTTAACGCTGCTGGCGGCCCTTGCGGTGCTGGTCGCCTTCTGCTCCGCCTCACAGGATATTGTGTTTGATGCGTGGAAAACTGACGTATTGCCACCCGAAGAGCGTGGTAGCGGCGCGGCGATTACCGTATTAGGTTATCGTCTGGCGATGCTGATTTCCGGCGGTCTCGCGCTGTGGCTGGCCGACCGTTATCTGGGCTGGCAGGCCACTTACTGGCTGATGGCTGGGTTGATGGTGCCAGGCCTTATCGCCACGTTACTGGCAAAAGAGCCAGCGGCCCCGGCCAACGAACCGCACAGCCTGCGCCAGGCGGTTTCGCTGCCGCTAAAAGACTTCTTCCTGCGCAACAATGCCTGGTTGCTCATCACGCTGATCATCCTTTATAAGCTGGGCGATGCATTCGCAGCCTCACTCACCACCACGTTCCTGATTCGAGGCGTCGGTTTCAATGCAGGCGATGTCGGGCTGGTCAATAAAACCCTTGGCTTACTGGCTACTATCGTGGGTGCGCTGTATGGCGGCGTATTGATGCAACGCCTGAGCCTGTTCCGCGCGTTGATGATTTTTGGCGTGTTACAGGCCATATCCAACTTTGCTTACTGGTTGCTGGCGGTCACCCCACCACACTTGTGGAGCATGGCCAGCGCGGTATTTATCGAGAACCTGTGCGGTGGGATGGGCACGGCAGCCTTTGTCGCGTTGCTGATGACGCTCTGCAATAAATCCTTTTCCGCCACCCAGTTCGCCCTGCTCTCGGCGCTTTCTGCCGTTGGCCGGGTCTATGTCGGCCCCGCCGCTGGCTGGCTGGTTGAACTCTGGGGCTGGTCAACGTTTTACGCCTTTACGGTCTTCGCGGGCGTGCCGGGCCTGCTGCTGCTCTGGGTATGCCGTAACACACTCCAGGCGATCCAGGAAAGTGGCGAATTTATCACCCGTAGCTATTGCCCGCAGGGGTATCGCTGGACCGTGCGCCTGTTCAGCTTCGGATGTGCTTTGCTGGCTCTGTGGTTGCTGGCGCTGGCGCTCGGTGCCGCAGGAATCTGGCAAAGCGGGGATTTGGTCACGCATCTGTTCGAGGCAGGAATGGCGCTGGCCTTAATCGCCGTGGCATTTGGGGTGACACTGGATTACCTGGCGCTGCGAAAACACCCGCGGATAAAACAGCATCAGTCTTAATCACTATATTGTCGCTGGCGAAATAATTGACGAAAAAATATCTGCGACTAATTTTAGTAGATAGCATTTTTTCGCAACGACAAAAAGAAACATTAAATTAACAATCGCAGAAAATATTAAAAACCGGTGAGCAATTATTTTGTAGCTTTCTTATCTCACAAATGATGCAAAATTGTTAAATAAATGGGTATTAAAAGTACGGTTTATGCTTTCCCTGTTTTTACTGCGGTTACTATCATTTGTTTTTGTTATATTAACGCCAACTGCTTGTCTCTTTTAATAATTTGTCACCCTACGCAACATCTGTGACACCCTTAGCAAAAGGTGTCAACAGGCTCCTGACACATCCTTAAGCTGGTTTACACTGTATAAACCTTCCCGTAAAATGCGCGCACACTTAAACGACAATAGAGCCCTTTGTCATTGAGGTCGTTAAATGAGACTCAGGAAATACAATAAAAGTTTGGGGATTTTGTCATTAATTGCAGGCGCTGTATTACTCAGCGGCTGCGATAGTGCGTTGTTAAATCCCAAAGGACAGATTGCACTGGAGCAACGTTCGTTGATTCTGACAGCTTTCGGCTTGATGTTGATCGTCGTAATCCCCGCAGTCTTTATGGCGGTATTTTTTGCCTGGAAATATCGGGCAACCAATACCAATGCGAAGTATAGCCCCAACTGGTCGCACTCTAACAAAGTGGAAGCTGTGGTCTGGACCATTCCGATCCTGATCATTCTCTTCCTCGGCGTTCTGACCTGGAAATCAACCCACGCGCTGGAGCCAAGCAAACCGCTGGCCTCTGACGTGAAACCGGTTGAAATCGATGTCGTGGCGCTGGACTGGAAATGGCTGTTTATTTACCCGGAACAGGGTATTGCAACCGTTAACCAAATTGCCTTCCCGGCAAACACGCCAGTCAGCTTCAAAATTACTTCCAACTCCGTCATGAACTCCTTCTTTATTCCTACGCTGGGTAGCCAGATCTACGCGATGGCGGGCATGCAGACCAAACTGCACCTGATCGCCAACGAGCCGGGAATTTTCGACGGTATCTCTGCTAACTTCAGTGGTCGCGGTTTCTCTGGTATGAAGTTCAAAGCCATTGCCACCAAAGACGACGCGGAATTCCAGCAGTGGGTCGCCAAAGTTAAAGCGGCACCTGACACGCTGACCACCATGGATGATTTCGAGAAACTGGCTGCGCCAAGCGAAAATCACCCGGTGGAATATTTCTCAACAGCCAATCCAGAACTGTTCAAGCAAGTTATTGATAAGTTCAAGATGAGCCACGGGAAGATGGACATGCCTGCAGGCATGGACATGAGTCACGCCGGAGCCGAGGAATAATACGATGTTCGGAAAATTAACACTGGATGCAGTGCCGTACCATGAGCCGATTATCATGGTCACGGTTGCCGGTATCATCATAGGTGGTCTGGCTGTCATTGCGGCCATCACCTACTTTGGTAAATGGCAATATCTTTGGTCTGAATGGCTGACGTCAATCGACCATAAAAAACTGGGTGTCATGTACATCATCATGGCGTTTGTCATGCTGCTGCGCGGCTTCGCCGATGCGGTGATGATGCGTACCCAACAGGTTATGGCTTCCGCCGGGGAAGCAGGCATACTACCACCACACCACTACGACCAGATCTTCACCGCTCACGGCGTGATCATGATCTTCTTCGTGGCGATGCCTTTCGTGGTCGGTCTGATGAACATCGCGGTACCGCTGCAAATCGGTGCACGTGACGTTGCCTTCCCGTTCCTGAACAACCTGAGCTTCTGGTTCACTGCGATCGGTGTGATCCTGGTTAACCTGTCGCTGGGTGTGGGCGAGTTCGCGCAGACTGGCTGGCTGGCCTATCCGCCGCTTTCGGGTGCGGAGTACAGTCCAGGCGTCGGGGTCGATTACTGGATCTGGAGTCTCCAGCTATCCGGTATCGGGACCACGCTGACCGGTATCAACTTCTTCGTGACCATTCTGAAGATGCGTGCACCGGGCATGGACCTGTTCAAAATGCCGGTATTCACCTGGGCTTCTCTGTGTACTAACGTCCTGATCATCGCTGCGTTCCCGGTTCTGACCGTTACGCTGGCACTGTTGACCCTCGATCGTTACCTCGGCTTCCATTTCTTCACCAATGAAATGGGCGGTAACATGATGATGTACGTCAACCTGATTTGGGTCTGGGGTCACCCGGAAGTCTACATCCTTGTTCTGCCGGTATTTGGTGTCTTCGCTGAAGTCACTGCGACCTTCTCGAAAAAGCGTCTGTTTGGTTACACCTCTCTGGTGTGGGCGACCATCGCGATTACCGTACTGTCGTTCATCGTTTGGCTGCACCACTTCTTCACCATGGGTGCGGGTGCGAACGTTAACGCCTTCTTCGGTATCATGACGATGATCATCGCGATTCCGACCGGCGTGAAAATCTTTAACTGGCTGTTCACCATGTATCAGGGCCGTGTCGAGTTCCACTCAGCAATGCTGTGGACTATCGGCTTCCTGGTCACCTTCTCTATCGGTGGTATGACAGGTGTTCTGCTGGCGGTACCGGGTGCGGACTTCGTCCTGCACAACAGCCTGTTCCTGATTGCGCACTTCCACAACGTCATCATCGGTGGTGTGGTGTTCGGTTGTATGGCTGGCGTGACCTACTGGTTCCCGAAAGCCTTCGGCTTCACCCTGAACGAGACCTGGGGCAAACGCGCCTTCTGGTTCTGGATCATCGGCTTCTTCGTGGCGTTTATGCCGCTGTACGCGCTGGGCTTCATGGGTATGACCCGTCGTATCAGCCAGGACATCGATCCGCAGTTCCACTCACTGCTGGTGGTTGCTGCTGGTGGTGCCGCGCTGATTGCCTGTGGCATCCTGTGCCAGCTGATCATGTTCTACGTTTCTGTGCGTGACCGCGACCAGAACCGTGATCTGACCGGTGACCCGTGGGGTGGTCGTACGCTGGAGTGGGCAACCTCTTCACCGCCGCCGTTCTACAACTTTGCTGTAATCCCGCACGTTCACGAGCGCGATGCTTTCTGGGAAATGAAAGAGAAAGGCGAAGCGTATCAGCAGCCGGCTAAATATGAAGAAATTCATATGCCGAAAAACAGTGGTGCTGCCATTGTTATCGCTGCCTTCGGTACGATTTTCGGTTTCGCGGCTATCTGGCACATCTGGTGGCTGGTGGTTGTTGCCTTCCTGGGCATGATCATCTCCTGGATCGTGAAGAGTTTCGATGAAGACGTGGATTACTACGTACCGGTTGCGGAAATCGAGCAGATCGAGAAGAAGCACTTTGACGAAATCAGCAAAGCAGGTCTGAAATAATGTCAACTCAAACTGTGACGACACACCACCACGACGCCCATGCGGAGCATGGGCATCACGATGCAGGAGCCAATAAAGTCTTTGGTTTCTGGATCTACCTGATGAGTGACTGCATCATCTTCGCAACCCTGTTTGCGACTTATGCAGTCATGGTCAACAACACTGCCGGTGGCCCGGCAGGTAAAGATATCTTCGAACTGCCGTTTGTACTGGTAGAAACCGCGCTGCTGCTGCTGAGCTCCATTACCTACGGTATGGCAGTTATCGCGATGAACAACCAGAACAAGGGCGCGGTCATCAGCTGGCTGGCGTTGACCTTCCTGTTCGGTGCCGGATTTATCGGGATGGAAATCTATGAATTCCATCACCTGATCATGGAAGGCTTCGGTCCAGACCGCAGCGGCTTCCTGTCGGCATTCTTTACCCTGGTTGGTACGCACGGTCTGCACGTCACCTCTGGTCTGATCTGGATGGCCGTTCTGATGTTCCAGATCTCCAAACGTGGCCTGTCGGCGACTAACCGCACTCGTATCATGTGTCTGAGCCTGTTCTGGCACTTCCTCGATGTGGTGTGGATCTGCGTATTCACCATTGTTTATCTGATGGGGGCCATGTAATGAGTCATTCTGTAACTGACCATGGTGCATCTCACGGTAGCGTGAAGTCCTACATGATTGGCTTCATCCTGTCGATCATCCTGACGGCAATCCCGTTCTGGATGGTGATGGATGGCAGCGCCTCTCACGGCACCATTCTGGGTGTGGTTCTGGTGTGTGCGGTGGTTCAGGTGCTGGTGCATCTGGTTTACTTCCTGCACCTGGACAGCAAATCTGAGGGTGGCTGGAACATGGTAGCCATTGTCTTTGCGGCAGTTATTATCCTGATTGTCGTCGTAGGCTCACTGTGGATTATGTGGAACCTCAACTACAACATGATGGTCCACTAAGAGTCGCTCATGATGATTAAGCAATACCTGCAAGTAACAAAACCAGGAATTATTTTCGGCAATTTAATTTCTGTGATCGGTGGATTCCTGCTGGCCTCTAAGGGCAGCATTGATTACACCCTGTTCCTCATCTCACTGGTTGGTGTATCGCTGGTCGTTGCATCAGGTTGTGTTTTCAACAACGTGATTGACCGCGATATCGATATCAAGATGGAGAGAACGCGGAATCGAGTGCTGGTGAAAGGCCTGATCTCGGCGAAAGTAAGCCTGGTTTATGCAACCGCATTAGGTATTGCTGGCTTTGCGTTGCTTTATTTCGGAGCTAACCCGCTGGCCATGTGGCTGGCGGTGCTGGGCTTCGTGGTATACGTCGGCATTTACAGCCTCTACATGAAGCGTAATTCAGTCTACGGTACGCTGATTGGTAGCCTTTCCGGCGCAATGCCGCCGGTGATTGGCTACTGCGCGGTGACCAACGAGTTTGATGCTGGCGCGCTGATTCTGCTGGCGATCTTTAGCCTGTGGCAGATGCCGCATTCCTATGCGATTGCTATCTTCCGCTTTAAAGATTACCAGGCAGCGAACATTCCGGTTCTGCCGGTAGTGAAAGGCATTTCAGTGGCGAAGAATCATATTACGCTGTATATCCTGGCGTTTATGATTGCCACCCTGATGCTTTCGCTGGGCGGTTACGCTGGCTACAAATATCTGGTGGTTGCTGCGGCAGTGAGTGTCTGGTGGCTCGGGATGGCACTTTCAGGTTACAAAACCTCAAACGACAAAGTTTGGGCACGTAAACTGTTTGTGTTCTCGATTGTTGCTGTCACTGCATTGAGCGTGATGATGTCGGTGGACTTTATGACCCCGGCGTCAAAAGACCTGCTGACTTACGTCTGGTAATTCAGCTCCGCAAGACCATGAAAGGGCGCGAATTTCGCGCCCTTTCTTTTTGTTACCACTGCTTAAGAACAATTGTTTTACCCACCCTGCCCTGCTCCCTAGAATAAGTGCAGCAAATTATTAGAGGTTGGAATGAACGATAACAAAATGACCCCAACAGAGCGGCGCGCGACCTGGGGCTTAGGTACGGTTTTTTCCCTGCGCATGCTGGGAATGTTTATGGTGCTGCCGGTGCTCACCACTTATGGCATGGCATTGCAGGGTGCCAGTGAAACGTTGATTGGTCTGGCGATTGGTATTTATGGCCTGGCGCAGGCGGTTTTCCAGATCCCCTTTGGTTTACTCTCCGACCGTATCGGCCGTAAACCGCTGATTGTCGGCGGCCTGTTGATGTTTGTGCTGGGCAGCGTGATTGCCGCTACCACCACCTCCATCTGGGGGGTGATTTTAGGCCGCGCCTTACAGGGTTCTGGTGCGATTGCCGCTGCGGTGATGGCGCTGCTGTCTGACCTCACCCGCGAACAGAACCGCACCAAAGCGATGGCCTTTATCGGCATCAGCTTCGGCATCACCTTTGCCATCGCTATGGTGATTGGCCCGATTGTGACCCATGCGCTCGGTCTGCACGCACTGTTCTGGATGATTGCCATTCTTGCCAGCCTTGGCATTGTCATTACTTTGCTGGTGGTACCCAATGCGCCACATCACGTGCTGAACCGTGAATCCGGGATGGTGAAAGGCAGCATTCGCGCGGTATTGACCAATACCAGGCTGGTAAAACTCAACATCGGCATTCTGTGTCTGCATATCCTACTGATGTCGAGCTTTGTGGCCTTGCCGGGTCAGTTTGAGCAGGCTGGCTTGCCCGCCTCTGAGCACTGGAAAGTTTATCTGGTGACCATGCTGATCTCCTTCGTCAGCGTGATACCGTTCATCATTTATGCCGAAGCGAAACGCCGCATGAAGCGCGTCTTCGTCAGTTGCGTCGCCTTAATTGTCATCGCTGAAATCGTGCTATGGGGTGCAGGTAATCACTTCTGGACACTGGTGATTGGCGTGCAGTTGTTCTTCCTCGCCTTTAACCTGATGGAAGCGATTCTGCCGTCACTGATCAGTAAAGAATCCCCGCCGGGTTACAAAGGTACCGCAATGGGCATCTACTCCACCAGCCAGTTCCTTGGGGTGGCGATTGGCGGCAGCATGGGCGGTTGGGTGTTTGGTCATTTTGACGCGCAAACGGTGTTTCTGGTCGGCGCGGTGGTCGCAGCCATCTGGTTGTTCGTCAGTATGTCAATGCAGGAACCGCCCTACGTCAGCAGCCTGCGTCTGGTATTGAGCGATGCGGTACTGGCGGTGCCAAACCTGGAAAAACGCCTGAAAGCACAACCGGGCGTCGCCTCGGTGTTTATCGTGCCGGAAGAGAAAAGTGCTTATATCAAGATAGACAGCAAGGTGACGAGCCGCGTCGAACTGGAAGCGCTGCTCGCCAGCAGTTAAAACTAAGCCCGACCTTTGCGTCGGGCTTGTTGTTTACAGCGACATATCCACCACGATACGCCCTTCGATTTTACCCGCATGCATACGCGCAAAGATGTCGTTGATGTTGACCAGCGGCTCCACGGCGACATTGGCTTTCACCTTGTGGCGACCCGCAAAATCGAGCGCTTCCTGCAAATCTTTACGGGTACCCACGATCGAACCGCGCACCGTAATGCCGTCCAGCACCATATCAAAGATCGACAGATCAAACTTGCCCGGTGGCAGACCGTTCAGCACCATGGTTCCGCCGCGACGCATAGTTCCCAGCGCCTGTTCAAAGGCTTTAGGCGACACCGCCGTCACCAGCACCCCATGCGCACCGCCAAAGCTTTCATGGAACACTTTGGCCGGATCGACATTTTTCGCATTAGCGACCACGCTGGCACCGAGGCGTTTCGCAAACGCCAGCTTCTCGTCGTCAATATCGACAGCGGCAACATTCAGCCCCATGGCTACCGCGTACTGAACCGCCATATGCCCCAGCCCGCCAATGCCGGAAATCACCACCCAGTCACCCGGCTTGGTATCGGTGATTTTCAGCCCTTTGTACACCGTCACACCGGCACATAAAATCGGTGCGATTTCATTGAATTCGATGTTATCAGGCAGGATACCCACGTAGTTTGCATCCGCGAGGCAATATTCAGCAAAGCTGCCATTAACCGAGTAGCCCGCGTTTTGCTGCGACAGGCACAGGGTTTCCCAGCTATCAAGACAGTATTCGCAATGGCCGCAAGCTGAGTAAAGCCAGGGCACACCGACACGATCGCCCATTTTCAGATGTTTCACACCCTCACCTAACGCCACGATTTGACCAACGCCTTCATGGCCAGGAATAAACGGCGGATTCGGTTTGATGGGCCAGTCACCTTCGGCAGCGTGCAGGTCGGTATGGCAAACCCCGGTGGCGGCGATTTTAACCAGCACCTGGCCCGGTCCAACGGACGGTACCGGGACGTCTTCAATCACCAATGGCTCACCGAATGATTTCACAACTGCCGCTTTCATCGTGCTTTTGATCTTCATAGTCATCAATTCACTCTCCAAAAGGGTCTGATATGGGCCTAAAAGAGGCCCAGTGGTGCGATGTCATAGCTAACAAGCAGGTTTTTGGTTTGCTGATAGGCGTTGAGCGCCATCTTATGGGTTTCGCGTCCCACCCCGGATTGCTTGTAACCGCCAAAAGCAGCGTGCGCCGGGTAGATGTGGTAACAGTTAGTCCAGACGCGACCGGCTTTAATACTACGCCCCATGCGATAAGCCAGATTAGTGTTTCGTGTCCAGACACCTGCCCCGAGGCCAAATTGCGTCTGGTTAGCAATTTCCAGTGCTTCCGCTTCATCTTTAAAGGTGGTGACACCGATCACCGGCCCAAAAATCTCCTCCTGGAAGCAACGCATCTGGTTGTCACCTTTGATCAACGTCGGCTGGATGTAGAAGCCGTTATCAAGTGCAGGCGTAATGCTGGCGCGTTCACCCCCGGTCAGGATCTGGCCGCCTTCCTGACGCGCTATATCAATATAGGAGAGAATTTTATCGAACTGCTGACGGGAAGCCTGGGCACCGATCATAGTTTCGGTATCCAGCGGATCGCCGCGGCGAATGGTGGCGATCTTCGCCATCACGCGTTCCATAAAAGGGGCATAAATCGATTCATGGATCAGGGCGCGTGACGGGCAGGTACAGACTTCGCCCTGGTTGAAGAAACCCAGCACCAGTCCTTCCACTGCTTTCTCAATAAACTCCGGTTCACCGTCCATCACATCGGCAAAATAGATGTTGGGTGACTTACCCCCCAGCTCCACGGTGCAGGGAATAATGTTCTCCGCTGCACAGGCCATGATATGACGGCCCACCGGGGTCGAGCCGGTAAAGGCGATTTTGGCGATGCGTTTACTGGTCGCCAGCGCTTCACCGGCTTCGCGGCCAAACCCCTGTACCACGTTAAGCACGCCCGCCGGGAACAAATCGCCAATTAACTCCAGCAGCAGCGTAATACCCAGCGGGGTCTGCTCAGCCGGTTTCAACACCACGCAGTTACCCGCCGCCAGCGCCGGAGCCAGTTTCCACGCTGCCATCAGCAGTGGGAAATTCCACGGGATAATTTGCCCGACCACGCCCAATGGCTCGTGGAAATGATAGGCAACGGTATGTTCATCAATCTCTGCCGTGCTGCCTTCCTGCGCCCGCAGACAACCTGCGAAGTAACGGAAGTGGTCAGCGGCCAGCGGCAGATCCGCATTCAGGGTTTCACGGATGGGCTTACCGTTATCCCAACTTTCGGCAACGGCCAGCATTTCCAGATTGGCTTCAATCCGGTCGGCCACCTTTAACAGCAGGTTAGCACGGTGCTGGGCACTGGTTTTTCCCCAGGCGTCGGCGGCCTGATGAGCAGCATCCAGTGCTAAGTCGATATCACGCGCGTCCGAACGGGGGAACTGCGCAATATCGCTGCCATCAACTGGCGAGGTGTTGGTGAAGTACTGGCCGCTAAGCGGCTCTGTGAATTTGCCCGCAATGTAATTGCCGTAAGTCGCTTTAAAAGAAACCAAAGCGCCGGGCGTGCCGGGATGTGCATAACGCATCGCAAACTCCTTAATGTAGGGTCAGATGTTCTGGAGCTGGCAGCGGCAACCTGAGGGTCACAGGTTGAACAGCCCGCTGCCGGATAGGTTATTGCAGCAGGCGTGCCAGTTTTTTTTAGTTGGCGATAATCTAAAAAATGATATTGTTAATCAGTCGGTTATAAATGGATTACCCCTGACGAGCGCAGGGGATAGTGCGGTAAAAATCGCCATCTGTGTTGCGTATCGCAACACCACAAAAACCAAATAGCTACAATGTCGCAACACTTTGCTAAGGCATGAGGTTACCAATGCAGGGAAATTCATCCGTCGCGATTGCACCAGCCGTAGATTCCACTCCGCTTCTGAGCGATTCCTGGTTCCGCAGCCAGCTTTACGGTCTTGATCGCACCGCTGATGATTTTCCCCGTGTACGCCAGGGCGAACTGGCAGACCTGCTGGCGAGTAATCTTGGGTTACAGCAGTTTGCCCAGCCGGTGATCAAACAGCTGGCGCAAAAGATGGCAGAACTGCAATCGGTGGTGATTCTCTCCGATGCCAGTGGCATGGTGCTGCATACCTTTGGCGATATGCAGTCGATGGAAAAAGCGCAACGTTATGCGCTGGCGCCCGGCAATTTATGGAGCGAATGCGGACGCGGCACCAATGCCATCGGTACCGCGCTGGCGATTGACGACGGCTGCGAAATCGATGGTCATCAGCACTTCCTGACGCGCAATCAGGGGCTATACTGCGCCGCCATGCCGCTGCAGATGCCCAATGGTCAGATTGCGGGCGTGCTGGATATCTCCGGCCCGGCCCACTTCCCTCATCCGCAAACCTTCGGTTGGGTAAAAGCTGCCGCGAAACAAATTGAGTATCTGTGGGTGAAACAGAGCCTGCACCCGCAGCAATGGCTGATGAGCCTGCATCGCGAACCGCAGGGCATTGATACCTGCGACGAACTGCTGCTAGTGTTTTCCGATAACGTGCTGATGGCAGCTAATCGCCTGGCGATGCGGGAACTGGCACTCAGTGCGGAGCAGCTCGGTTGTCTGACTTTCCAGCAACTGTTCCCGCAGCAGGAGCAGGCTGCCAACACCATCCCACTGCCACTGCATTATGGCGCTCAAGCCTGGTATTTCCGTCTGCGTGCGCCGCATCGCACCCATTTTGCTACCCCGGCCGATCCGCACAGCGACCTGCCCTTCTCGTTACGTCGTGACGGCGAAAAAATGGTGCGTCTGCTCAATGCCGGAGTTTCATTGTGTATTCACGGTGAAACCGGCAGCGGCAAAGAGTATGTCAGCCGGGCGTTGCATCAGCAGAGTCGCTGGCGCGAGGGCAAATTTGTCGCCATCAACTGTGCCGCCATCCCTGAATCGCTGATTGAGTCCGAATTGTTTGGCTATCAGCCGGGTGCCTTCACCGGTGCGGGTAAAAATGGCTACATCGGTAAGATCCGTGAAGCCGATGGGGGCGTGCTGTTCCTCGATGAAATTGGCGATATGCCGCTGGCACTGCAAACCCGTCTGTTGCGGGTGTTGCAGGAAAAAGAAGTGGCACCGCTGGGGTCCAGCCGCAGCTGGCCGGTGAACTTTGCAGTGATTTGCGCCACCCACCGTGATTTGGCGCAACGCGTTGCTGAAGGTGAATTCCGGGAAGATTTACTTTATCGCCTGCAGGAATTCTCCATGACCATCCCGCCGTTGCGTGAATGGCCGGATCTCACCGGGTTCATTCACCGCCTGTGGCTTGAGCTGGGGGGTGGAGAACGCGACATCCAGTTGGCACCCGCGTTGCTGGCTTCCCTGGCACAACTTCCCTGGCCGGGCAATGTGCGTCAGTTACGCAGCCTGCTGCGCGTGTTACTGGCGCTGGCGGATGAAGGGGAAGAAGTCAGTGAAGTGCATTTGCCCGCCGAATACCGCAGGGCGGCCCCGGTGGCTGAGGACAGGCAAAGTCATGATGAGCGGTTGATCGCCGCAACGCTGCAACGCTTTAACGGCAATATCAGCAAAACCGCCGAGGCGTTAGGTGTCGCGCGCAGCACGCTGTATCGTCGTGCTGCACGCGACAAACGCGATTAATCGCGGAAGTTTTTGAACTGGAAAGGCTGGCCGAGGTTGCCGCCGCGCACCAGTGCCATCGCGCCTTGCAGATCATCACGCGACTTACCGGTCACGCGCAGTTCATCACCCTGAATCTGGGTCTGCACTTTGAGTTTGCTGTCTTTAATCAGCTTAACCAGTTTCTTCGCCACGTCGCTTTCGATGCCTTTTTTCAGTTTGGCTTCGACGCTCCAGCTTTTGCCGCTGTGCTCGATCTCTTCCGGGACGTCAATCGCTGCCCCTTCAATCCCGCGCTTCAGCAGTTTTTCTCTTAAAATATCCACCAGCTGTTTGACCTGAAAATCAGACTCCGTGGTGATTTTGATGGTCTCATTCTTTTCGTTCAGCTCAATGCTGGCGCTGACGTTACGGAAATCAAAACGGGTAGACAGTTCACGGCTGGCATTTTCCACCGCATTACGGACTTCCTGCAGTTCGACTTCGGAAACGATATCGAAAGATGGCATCTTGTCTTCTCCTGACGCTAAAGTGACATGCATAATACGCGTCTTGTCACGCGAATAAAACACGCTCCGCCGAAAGCTATAATTGATGGTGAGTGTAAAAACAATAACCCGCCAGCGGGAGGCAATATGAAAATTACCGTGTTGGGTTGCGGCGCCCTGGGTCAGATTTGGCTCGCCGCACTCGCACGCCAGGGACATGATGTTCAGGGCTGGTTGCGGGTGCCGCAACCTTACTGTTCGGTCAATGTGATCGATCCCGAAGGACAGGTCAGTAACCACACTTTTATCGCCAATGACCCGCTGTTTCTGGCGGAGAGCCAGTTATTGCTGGTGACGTTGAAGGCACCCCAGGTCTCACCGGCGGTGAAAAACCTGCAAAGCGTGCTGCCCGCCCATGCGCCGATTCTGCTGCTGCACAACGGCATGGGCACGCTGGATGAGCTGAAAGATATCCAGCAGCCGCTGCTGCGCGGCATTACCACCCATGCGGCGATGCGCGATGGCACGGTGATCAAACATGTGGCGCAGGGCATTACCCATATCGGCCCGACCAGCCGCGAGAGTGAGGCGCTCAGCGATATTGCCGATATCCTCCATCAGGCGCTGCCGGATGTCGCCTGGCATAACCACATCGCTGCGGCCTGCTGGCGCAAGCTGGCGGTAAATTGCGTAATCAATCCCATGACAGTGGAACACGATTGCCAGAACGGCGCGCTACGCGCTTATCCTGAACAGATTGCAACATTGTGCGAAGAAATCGCCTGGGTGATGGAGCGTGAAGGCCATCATATTGCCGTCGATAATCTGCGCGACATCATCTATGACGTGATCGACACCACCGCTGCCAACGTTTCATCGATGCTACAGGATGTGCGCGCACAACGTCAGACCGAAATTGATTACATCACCGGCTACCTGCTGCGCCGCGCGCGGGCACAGGGCATCGCAGTGCCGGAGAACACCCGTATGTATGACCTGATTAAACGCAAGGAGTCCCAATATGAGCACGAACGCATCGGTTCTGGTTTGCCTGGCACATGGCAGTGAAGAGACCGAAGCGGTCACCACCATCGATTTGCTGGTGCGTGGCGGTTTGCAGGTCACCACCGCCAGTGTCGAAAGCGATGGCAGCCGGGAAATCGTCTGCTCGCGTGGCGTACGCCTGCTGGCCGACGCGCCGTTAGTGGAAGTGGCGGATAATGATTTTGCCGCCATCGTCCTGCCGGGCGGTTTAAAAGGGGCAGAAACCTTTCGCGACAGTCCATTGCTGGTGGAAACCGTGCGCCAGTTTCATGTTTCCGGGCGGATTGTCGCAGCGATTTGCGCCGCGCCCGGTACGGTGCTGATACCGCATGATCTGTTTCCGGTGGGTAATATGACCGGCTTTCCCGGTCTGAAAGAGACCATCCCGGAAGGGAAATGGATGGAACGTCGGGTGGTGTGGGATCCGCGTGTCAATCTGCTGACCAGCCAGGGACCGGGTACATCGATTGATTTTGCGCTGAAGCTGATTGATTTGCTGGTAGATAAGGATAAAGCGCGCGAAGTGGCGTCACAGCTGGTGCTGGCGGCCGGGATTTATGATTATCAGGAATCGTAGCGGTGCAATTTATTGCGCGGTTCAATAAAAACCGCGCGATAAATCGCGTCGCTACAGAGGTTTATCGACGTTACGGTCGATAAACCTTCACATTGGTAAAGCCCTGCTCATGCAGATACAGCGCCTGCAAACGGCTCATCACGCCGCGATCGCAATACAGCAACCAGGTTTTGCTCTGGTCAAGATCGCCAAACTGGGTGCTGAGTTTGTAGAACGGCAGTGATTTCACTTCCACCCCTTCCAGCGCCAGTGGGGTGTCATCCTGTTCATCAATTGAACGGATATCCAGCACCACGTCATTGGCCGTGAATGACGCAACCGTCTCCACTTCCGCCACTTCTTCATCAGCCTGCTCGGCGATGTCGCGGATATCAACGTTGCTGGCTTCCTGGACCACGCGATCGAGAATGGCGAAATCGAAATGCTGTTCTTCCGCTTCGATCTTCGCTTTCACCGCTTTCACCGTCGGGCTTTTCGAAATTACGCCGCAATATTCCGGCATGGTACGGGCAAAATCTTCGGTGCCAATTTCACGCGCCAGTTTGATGATGTGTTCTTTGTCGTGCGAAATCAGCGGACGCAGAATCAGCGTATCAGAGGCGTTGTCGATCAAACGCAGGTTGGTCAGCGTCTGGCTCGATACCTGACCCAGCGCTTCGCCGGTGACCAGTGCCTGCACGCCGTAGCGCTCAGCCACCATTGACGCGGCACGCACCATCATGCGTTTCAGCACCACGCCCATCTGGCCGTCATCGACCTTCTCCAGAATCTCGCCCACCACCGGTTCAAAATTGATGGCGACAAAACGCACGCGATGCGAACGACCAAAGCGCTGCCACAGATAATGCGCCACCTGGCGTACGCCAATTTCATGCGCTGCGCCGCCGAGGTTGAAGAAGCAATAATGTACGCGGCAGCCACGACGCATCAGCATGTAGCTGGAGACGCCGGAGTCAAAGCCACCGGAAATCAGCGACAGCACATCTTCCTGGGTACCTATCGGGAAGCCACCCAGCCCTTCATAACGGCCGGTGATCAGCAACAGACGATCGTTATCAATCTCCAGATTGACCGTTTCATCCGGGTGATTCAGCTGCACACGCGCGGTTTCGATATGCTGGTTCAGACCGCCGCCGACGTAACGCTCCACATCCTGCGAGCTGAAGTCGTGTTTGCCACGGCGCTTCACACGCACACAGAAGCTTTTGCCTTCGAGGCGGTCACGATATAACGCCAGCGTCTGTTCGAAGATGTTATGCATGTCGGTGTATTCATGATCTTCCACCGCCAGCACATGATGAATGCCAGGAATGCGCGTCAGCTCGGCAACCACCGTTTCGCGCAGCGACTCATTCTTCGCCCGTACCACGATATGGTCCCAGTGGCGTACAACGGCGATGTCATCATCCAGAGTACGAAGAATGTTACGAATGTTCCCGGTCAGAATCTTGATAAAGCGCAGTCGCACCGACTGACTCTTGATGGTGATTTCGGGGAAGAGCTTGATGATAAACTTCATGGCGACACAGGTTCGTTTGGGCAAATAAGTGCTAAAAGCATCGGCACTTAGCTGTTAAAATCATATAATTGCGGGTTAAGCAGGAGCGCCCGCATCCGAGGCGCGAGAGTATATCACCTTTGTCAGGTGACTGCTTCTGCAACCGCAGTCACATTCATTATTTTGCTAATTAATCCTCGTCGGCTACCATGACCGACTGCAAGATGATGTCCCAACCTGTGAGTCGACACTGATTATGCCGAAAAAAGCCGAAGCGCCCGCCAGTTTTGAAAGCGCAATACAGCAGCTGGAACAGATCGTCAGCCGCCTGGAGAGTGGTGAGCTGCCGCTGGAAGAGGCGCTGAAAGAATTTGAACGCGGCGTTCAGCTGGCACGTAGTGGTCAGCAAACCCTGCAACAGGCAGAGCAGCGCGTGCAGATTCTGCTCAGCGATGATAAAGACGCTGCGCTCGCCCCTTTTACCCCGGAAGATAACTGATGGATTTTCCTGAACTGCTGAGCGCCTATCACGAACGGGTGAACCTTGCGCTGACGCGCCTGTTAGATCCACTTCCTTTTCAGAGTTCTCCTCTGGTGAACGCCATGCAATATGGGGCACTATTAGGCGGTAAACGTCTGCGCCCTTTTCTGGTCTACGCCACGGGTGAGATGCTGAAGGCCGATCCGGCCAGCCTGGACGCGCCCGCTGCGGCGGTTGAATGTATCCATGCTTACTCTTTAATTCATGACGATCTGCCTGCGATGGATGACGATGCGTTGCGCCGCGGGCAGCCAACCTGCCATATTAAATATGGTGAAGACACGGCGATTCTCGCTGGCGATGCCCTGCAAACTCTGGCGTTTTCTATTCTGGCCGACCAGCCTATGCCTGGCGTCAGTGCAGAAGCCCGTATTAGCATGATCTCGGAACTGGCGCAGGCCAGTGGCGTGGCAGGGATGTGCGGCGGACAGGCGCTGGATCTTGCCGCAGAAGGTAAAAACATCGACCTGGCAAAACTGGAGCAGATCCATCGCCATAAAACCGGCGCACTGATTCGCGCCGCAGTCCGCCTTGGCGCGCTGACGGCAGGTGAGCAAGGCCGCGCTGCCCTTCCGGTGCTGGACGTGTATGCTAATGCCATTGGGCTGGCGTTTCAGGTTCAGGATGACATTCTGGATGTGGTTGGTGATACCGCCGTACTGGGCAAAACCCAGGGTGCCGATGAGGCACTGGGCAAGAGTACCTATCCGGCGCTGATGGGGCTGGATAATGCCCGTCAAAAAGCCTGGGACCTCTATCAGGAGGCGCTGGGCGCGCTGGATATTCTGGCCGCGCAATCATTCAACACCACAGCATTACAAGCGCTGGCTAGCTTCATAATTGAACGCGATAAATAACTTTCATAATGAGTCTCTGATGAGTTTTGATATTGCAAAATACCCGACACTGGCGCTGGCAGGCACGGTACAGGAATTACGTTTACTGCCAAAAGAGAAGCTTCCGGCTTTGTGTGACGAGCTGCGTCAGTATCTGCTGGACAGCGTCAGCCGCTCCAGTGGTCACTTCGCTTCGGGTCTGGGCGTCGTCGAGCTAACAGTGGCGCTGCATTATGTTTACAACACCCCGTTTGACCATCTGGTGTGGGACGTAGGCCACCAGGCTTATCCGCATAAAATTCTGACCGGTCGCCGCGATCGCATCGGCACCATTCGGCAGAAAAATGGCCTGCATCCTTTTCCGTGGCGCGAAGAGAGTGAATATGACGTACTGAGCGTCGGTCACTCATCCACCTCCATCAGTGCCGCCCTGGGGATGGCTGCTGCTGCCGAGCGTGAAGGCAAAGGCCGCCGCACCGCCGCCATCATTGGCGATGGTGCGATCACCGCAGGCATGGCGTTTGAGGCC
The DNA here is from genome assembly GCF_002095535.1 of Pantoea cypripedii. NCBI lineage: Bacteria > Pseudomonadati > Pseudomonadota > Gammaproteobacteria > Enterobacterales > Erwiniaceae > Pantoea > Pantoea cypripedii. The sequence continues at coordinate 1,039,539 of NZ_MLJI01000001.1, read as the reverse complement.
ATGAACCACGCGGGCGACATCAAACCGGATATGCTGGTGGTCCTCAACGACAACGAGATGTCGATCTCTGAAAACGTGGGGGCGCTCAACAACCGTCTGGCACAAATTCTTTCCGGTAAAACCTATTCCCGCCTGCGTGAAGGCGGCAAACGGGTGCTGGGCAACCTGCCGCCGATCAAAGAACTGGTCAAACGGACCGAAGAACATCTGAAAGGCATGGTGGTACCGGGGACGCTGTTTGAAGAACTCGGTTTTAACTACATCGGCCCGGTAGACGGTCACGACGTGCTGGCACTGGTGAGTACGCTGAAGAACATGCGTGACCTGAAAGGCCCGCAGTTCCTGCACATCATGACCAAAAAAGGCAAAGGCTACGCCCCGGCGGAAGAAGATCCGATCACCTGGCACGCAGTGCCTAAATTCGATCCCGCCAGTGGCTCGTTGCCAAAAAGCGCGGGCGGTTTGCCGAGCTACTCCAAAGTGTTCGGCAGCTGGCTGTGCGAGATGGCTGCTGATGACCCCCGTCTGATGGCTATCACCCCGGCGATGCGTGAAGGCTCCGGCATGGTCGGTTTTTCCCGCGACTATCCGCAGCAATATTTCGACGTGGCGATTGCCGAACAGCACGCGGTGACCTTCGCTGCCGGGATGGCTATCGGCGGTTACAAACCGATTGTGGCGATTTACTCCACCTTCCTGCAACGTGCCTACGATCAGGTGATCCACGATGTGGCGATCCAGAAGCTGCCGGTGCTGTTTGCCATCGATCGTGGCGGTATCGTCGGCGCGGATGGACAAACCCACCAGGGTGCGTTTGATCTGGCGTATCTGCGTTGCGTTCCGGGAATGGTGATCATGACGCCAAGCGACGAGAACGAGTGTCGCCTGATGTTGTACACCGGTTACCATTATCAGGAGGGTCCGAGTGCAGTGCGTTATCCGCGCGGTACAGGCACCGGAGCAACGCTGGACCCGCTGGCAAGCCTGCCGCTGGGTAAAGGCGTGGTGAAGCGCCAGGGCGAGAAACTGGCTATTCTCAACTTCGGCACACTGCTACCCGAAGCGGCAGCAGCGGCAGAAGCACTGAATGCCACCCTGGTGGATATGCGTTTTGTTAAACCGCTGGATGAAGCGTTGATCGCTGAACTGGCGGACAGCCACGACGCGCTGATCACCCTGGAAGAAGGGGCGATCATGGGCGGCGCGGGCAGCGGCGTGAACGAGTTCGTCATGGCGAAGCGCCTCGGCATCCCGGTACTGAACCTCGGCCTGCCCGATGAGTTCATCCCGCAGGGTACCCAGGAAGAAGTGCGTCATGATTATCAGCTGGATGCTGCCGGTATTCAGCAGCAAATCACCACCTGGCTGGCACAATAGTCCCCTACCCGCTCATCGACCGATGAGCGGGCCTGCTGCTATGCTTTAGGGATCGCTTTCCCTTAAGCATGGCAGCAGGAGCCTTCATGAAAACCATCCCGTTAGGCAACACCGACTTACAGGTTTCACGCCTGTGTTTAGGCTGCATGACCTTTGGCGATCCAATGCGTGGTAATCACGCCTGGACATTGCCGGAGGAGAGTAGCCGCCCGCTGATCAAACAAGCGCTGGAAGCCGGCATTAATTTTTTCGATACCGCCAATTCCTATTCTGATGGCAGCAGTGAAGAGATTGTCGGACGGGCGCTGAAAGATTTTGCCCGCCGCGAAGATATCGTTGTCGCCACTAAGGTTTACTTTCCGCTGAGTAATTTGTCGCAGGGGTTATCCCGCAAAAATATCCTGCAATCGATTGATGACAGCCTGGCACGCCTCGGCATGGAGTATGTCGATCTGCTGCAAATTCACCGCTGGGATTACGACACGCCGATTGAAGAGACGCTGGAAGCGTTGCACGACGTGGTTAAAGCAGGTAAGGCGCGTTATATCGGCGCGTCATCGATGCATGCGGCGCAATTTGAGCAGGCGCTCCAGTTGCAGGCGCGTGAAGGCTGGGCGCGTTTTGTCAGCATGCAGGATCAATACAACCTGATTCAGCGTGAGGAAGAGAACGAAATGCATCCGCTGTGCCTGCGTGAAGGGATTGCGGTACTGCCGTGGAGCCCGCTGGCGCGCGGCAAACTGACACGCCCCTGGGGAGAAACCACCGCACGTTCCGTTTCGGATAATGTGATGGCAAAACTCTACAGCGACACCGAAGAGAATGATGCCGCCATCGCAGAGCGTCTTGCCACCATCGCCGCCGATAAAGGCGTGACGCGTGCTCAGGTCGCACTGGCGTGGCTGTTACATAAACCGGCAGTAACTGCGCCGATTATCGGTGCTTCACGCGCCGAGCAGTTTGATGAGCTGGTGAAAGCGGTGGATGTGGAGCTAAGTTCAACCGATGTCGCCGAACTGGAGACGGTGTATCAACCGCATCCCGTGGTGGGTTTCGAATAGCTTAAGCCATCGCATGCCCTAACCCGTACAAAATCGCCGCGGAAATTACCCCGGCGATAATGTCATCGACCATAATCCCCATGCCGCCATGCACATTCTGATCGAACCAGCGGATCGGCCAGGGCTTCCACATATCCAGAATGCGGAAAATGACAAAGCCCGCCAGCACCCACTGCCAGCTCATCATCGGTATCGCCATCAGCGTGATCCACATGCCGATAAACTCGTCCCAGACGATGCTGCCGTGGTCGTGAACACCCATATCTTTGGCAGTTCGGTGGCACAAATACACCCCCACGCTGATGCCGATCAGCACCACCAGGGAGTAGATCTGGAGCGGTAAAAAAGTCATCAGCCACCAGAAGGGGATCGCCGCCAGCGATCCCATGGTGCCCGGCACCACCGGGCTGAGGCCACTGCCAAATCCGGTCGCCAGCAGATGCCACGGATTGGACATGCGCAGGCGGCCTTTCGCCACATCTTTATTTAACGTCAAAGTGATCAAATCCTTTGTGATTGAAGCTCACCGGTTTGCCATGTTCCAGCAACGTGAGTCCATCCGCTTCCGGCGCTATCTGACCAATACAGGTATAGGGAACACCGAGATGGCCCAGCGCCACATCCAGCGCGCCACGATTTACTTCCGGCACGGTAAAGCACAGTTCGTAGTCTTCACCGCCAGTGAGCGCCCAGCGCTGCACCTGCGGCAGCTCGAAATGGTCACGCAGCGCCGCTGAGAGCGGCAATGCATCCAGATTGAGGCGTGCGCCAACGCGGCTGGCTTGCAGGATATGGCCGAGATCGGCGAGCAAGCCGTCCGACACATCAATGGCCGAGGTCGCCAGATTGCGCAGCCCCTGCCCCTGCAACACACGCGGCATCGGGCGCAGATGGCGTTTAATCAGGGTTTCATGCACCGCCGGATCAGACAGACGGTAGCGATGCTGCAACAGCGCCAGACCGGCTGCGCTATCGCCCAGCGTACCGGTGACAAAAATCCAGTCACCTGGCTTCGCACCGGAGCGTTTAAGCGCGCGGCCCACCGGCACCAGGCCGTGAATACCCAGCGTCATGCTTAACGGGCCACGGGTGGTATCACCGCCGATCAGCTGCATATCGTAGTAATCAAGCAGTTCGAACAGGCTATCGCTGAACGCCGCCAGCCAGCTTTCGTTGACTTCCGGCAGCGTCAGGGCCAGCGTCAGCCATGCCGGATCGGCCCCCATCGCCGCCAGATCGCTGAGGTTTACTGCGACGGCTTTGTAGCCCAAATCGGCAGGATGGATATCACGCAGGAAATGTACGCCTTCCACCAGCGTGTCGGTGCTGATGGCCAGCGTCTGTTTTTCTGGCACGTTCAGTAACGCGCAGTCATCACCAATCCCCTTCTCCACATCGCGGCGGGAGCTGGTGACGCGGTTAAAATAACGTGCGATCAGTTCGAATTCACCACAGGACATAGTCAGGTCTCAATGAAAAAAGGCCGGGAATCCGGCCTCTTGCACTATTTTCTGTTGGGTCTGATTTGTGGAGCGGCTTTATCCAGCACGCCGTTGACAAATTTATGGCTGTCTTCCGCGCCGAATACTTTTGCCAGCTCGATACCCTCGTTGATGGCCACTTTGTACGGCACATCAGCACGCTTGCTCAGCTCATACAGCGAAATACGCAGGATGGCTTTCTCAACCTGGCCCAGCTCTTCCAGCTGGCGCGACAGGTAAGGTTTCATCAAACCATCCAGGTATGCGCTGTTGGTCGCCACACCGCCCAGCAGTTCGCGGAAGTAGCTAATATCGACGTCTTTGACGTCTTGTTCCGCCAGAAACTGGTATTCCACATCGGCAATGTCGTTGTTGGACAACTGCCAGGAGTAAAGCGCCTGGACAGCGCACTCACGGGCGCGACGACGAGCAGCAGGTTTCACAAAATTCCCCTTACAAAAATCAGGCTTTGATGGCTTTCAATACGTTAATCATTTCGAGTGCAGTCAGGGCCGCTTCGGCACCTTTGTTACCCGCTTTCGTGCCGGCGCGTTCAATCGCCTGCTCGATGTTTTCTGTGGTCAGCACGCCAAAGGTCACCGGGATATCGCTGGTCATTGCCACGTTGGCGATACCTGAGCTGGCTTCACCGGCCACATATTCGAAGTGTGCAGTGCCGCCACGGATCACGGTACCCAGCGCCACGATGGCGTCATGTTTACCGGTTTTGGCCAGCGCACGCGCCGCCAGTGGCAGTTCATAAGCGCCCGGTACCCAGACGATGGTGATGTTTTCGTCTTTCACCTGGCCGATACGTTTCAGCGCATCAACCGCACCGTCCAGCAGGCTGTCATTGATGAAGTTGTTAAAACGCGCAATTACGATGGCGATGCTGGCATCAGGCGTGGCAACAGGAGCTTCGATAACTTTCATACATATCCTTCGGAGTTAAGCCCCGAGAAGGGGGCGGATTCTATCATACTCTTTGGCGACGCGCTCAGGCTTTTCAGCGCGGGGTCAGGGTCAGACGCAGGTCTTCGCCCACCAGGCGCACATCGCTAAAATTCAGGGCAGGAACATCGGCAAGACGCTCCAGACCCGGCAGTTCACACAGGCCGCGCGCGGCGTTACCCAGCAACTTCGGTGCCAGATAAATAATCAGCTCATCCACCAACCCGGCTTGTAACAACGCACCGGCAAGCGATGCCCCGGCTTCAACCCAGACGCTGTTAATCTGGCGCTGACCCAGCAACATCATCATTGCCACCAAATCCAGCTGGCCTTCACGCTGCGGCACGGCAATCTGGCTGACGCTTGCAGGCCAGGCCTGTTGATCCGCCTGGCTGCGCATCAGCCAGGTTTCGCCCGGCTGGTCAATCAACTGATGTTGCGGCGTCACACGCTGCTGACTATCGATCACCACCCGCACCGGCTGGCGCAGCTGGTTTTCATCCAGTTGCTGGCGGATTTCGTCATTCAGTTCACCCCAGCGCACCGTCAGCGACGGGTTATCCGCCAGCACCGTGCTGCTGGTGCTAAGAATAGCCGAACTTTGGGCACGAAAACGTTGCACATCGCGCCTTGCCGCAGCAGAAGTGATCCACTGGCTTTCGCCGCTGGACATCGCGGTGCGGCCATCCAGCGAGGCACCCAGTTTGAGCTGGATCCACGGAAATCCGGTACGCATGCGTTTCAGGAAGCCGCGATTGAGTGCTTCAGCCTCATTCATCATCAAACCGTGGCTCACCTCAATGCCTGCCTGCTGCAAACGGTAAAGACCTCGACCGGCTACCTGCGGATTGGGATCCTGCATCGCAGCCACTACGCGGCTGACACCGGCGGCGATCAACGCATCACAACAAGGCGGGGTCCGGCCATGATGGCTACAGGGTTCGAGAGTGACATAGGCGGTAGCGCCACGGGCTTTATCGCCAGCCATGCGCAGCGCATGAACTTCTGCGTGGGGTTCTCCGGCACGCTGATGCCAGCCTTCACCGACAATCTCGCCATCACGCACAATCACACAGCCGACATTGGGGTTCGGTGTGGTAGTAAAACGTCCGCGACGTGCCAGTTCCAGCGCGCGCGCCATATAGCGTTCGTCGGTCATGAATTAATCCTGTAAGCGGGCGATCTCTTCGCCAAAATCACGAATATCTTCAAAACTGCGGTAAACCGACGCGAAACGGATGTAAGCCACTTTATCGAGCTTCTTCAGTTCATCCATCACCAGATTGCCGATCAGTTTACTGGGAATTTCGCGCTCACCGGTGGCGCGCAGCTGCGTTTTAATATGATTAACCGCGCTTTCCACCGCATCGGCGCTGACCGGACGCTTCTCCAGCGCCTTCATCATGCCGCTGCTGAGCTTATCTTCGTTAAAGGGTTCACGCACATCGTTGCTTTTTACCACACGCGGCATCACCAGCTCAGCCACTTCAAAGGTGGTAAAACGCTCATGACACACCAGACACTGGCGACGACGACGCACTGAGGAGCCTTCACTGACCAGGCGCGAATCGATCACTTTGGTGTCCACAGCGGAGCAGAATGGGCAATGCATGACGTTTCCTGTCGCGAGAATTTGGGCCATACAGTGTAGCGCCGATCTCGATTTCAACAAAATGCGTTGACATGAAAAGGACGGTAATGGTTAAAACAGCGTGATTAATCACGCCGCTACGATACAGTGCACGGGTTGTCGCGGCGCGATTTATCGCGCAACATGAGGTTTTCCCAACAATGGAAAGGACATTGCATGACGATCAGGATGTTATGGGTGCCGGCAGCGCTTTCTTTGCTGGTTTTGAGTGGTTGTAGTTCAACCCCGGTTTCACCGCAGGTCAAACAACTGCATCGGGAAGTCAGTCAGCTTAATCAGCAAATGCGTCAGCTAACCAATCAGGCCAGCGCGCTGGAAATTCAGGGGCAGTTGAATAGCCAATCCAGCCAGGGTGCATGGTTGCTACCCCAGGCCAACACGCCGGTGGAGCTGCAAACCCAACTGGGCAAATTACGCCTGTCACTCACACGCGTAGAGGGTGAAGCCAGCGGCAGTCGTGCCAATCTGAATATTCGCTCAACGGACGACAAACCGGTTCCGGCGCTGAACGCCACCGTGGTCTGGGGTGAAATGGACCCGGCCAGCGGCAAACCGCTGAATGCAGACAGCCTGAGCCAGACCATCAGCGTGCCCGCCAGCCTGATGCCACGCAGTTCCGTGACCGTACCGCTGCGCCTCAGCGGACTGTCTCCTGAGCAACTCGGTTATGTCCGTGTTCATGATGTGACCAGCGCAACGACACCCTGATCGCCAGTGAGTTTGCAGTGATTCGTAGCGGCGCGATTTATCGCGCTGTTTTTCTGCGCTGTGATTAAAACAGCGCGATAAATCGCGCTGCTACTGAAATGCGGAACAGCTGTCTCACTCTTTTTTTCTGTTAAGCCTGCATTCAATAAGTCTGATAGCTATGGGATAACCAATAATCGTCGTTAATGTGCAAATGATGAGTAAAACAATGCCGACAAACCCCTCGACATCATTTTCACCAAACAAATTTGCTGCCTTATTCCAGAACGCATATTCACTCGTAGTGGCGGGAGACGACGGACGTACCAACAAAAACGAGATAATGAATAGCGTTACGCCAATCGCTATCTTAAACCCCATCGGGACACGTCGGGCTGCCATGCAAAATCACCTCGATCATTCCATAGGACATCATGCCATTACTTAGCTTAATCAGTTTCGTTGCCATTAACGCCTGACGAATTGCAATAAAATCAGTACGATGCTGCAACGTGATACACCCCAAAGAAACCCCCATAGGCCCAGGGGGATGCAATCTGAAATTACCTCGCTTTACCCCATTTATCCAAGTGTCATCGTTAATTGTTCCATCATCTCGAAACAGTGCAAACCATTCATGTTTATTAACTGGCGTTGATGTAGGCCATGAATACATATCCTGAAGGTCAGTGCGAATAATACCTTTTAGCCCCCCACTCGGACGCTTAACAATGTGGTAGCGCCCCCCAGGTATTGGCCCGAGATTTGGCACACCTACACAACCAACCTTGTTACGGTACTGGTCTTTACCGGAATAGGCCATGAAGGTGCCTATCCCGTAAAACATTAATGGGCAGAAATCGGCATCGTTGATAACAAACTTTCCTTGTATAGCCATACACTAAAGTTCCTTTTCAAATAATCGAACAAACCCGACAAGTAATAAACCACAGTTACAATATGGTTAAAGTGATGGAAATGTATACTCTTTTGATGCATTAACCAGAGTCAAATCACATTGAATTGAAAAGTCGCCATTCAATTGAATAACTGAATTCTGGATGTGAGGAGGAAAAGCTAAGGAGAATGGTAAAAGTGCACATGGATTGGATAAAAAAAACCGCATCCAAACCAGGATGCGGTTTACTTCAACGCTTTTACTGTCGCAAATTACGGCATGATAGAAGGCTGATCGGCGCCCTCTTTCTCCACTTTCTGCACCAGCATATGTTCACGCTTCATGCCCAGTTTCAGCGCCAGCGCTGAAGAGACATAGATTGATGAGATGGTACCAATGGTCACACCAATCAACATGGTCAGCGAGAAACCTCTCAGCAGGGCACCACCAAAGATGAACAGGATCAGGATCATCGCCAGCGTGGTCAGCGAGGTGATCAGGGTACGGCTCAGCGTCTGGGTCAGCGACACGTTGGTGATATCGTAAGAAGAACCGCGACGGATCTTGCGGAAGTTCTCACGAATACGGTCGGAAACCACGATTTTGTCGTTGAGCGAGTAACCAATCACCGACATCAGTGACGCGACGATAGTCAGGTCGATCTCGATGTGCGCCAGCGACAAAATGCCGCAGGTGATGATCACGTCGTGCGCCAGCGCCAGTACGGTGCCCAGTGCCAGACGCCACTCAAAACGAATACCGATATAGATCAGAATCGCAAGCAGTGCCGACATCAGCGCCATCGCCCCCGCCTGCGCCAGATCGCTGCCCACGCTCGGCCCAACGAACTCGATACGCTTCACGGTAGCATTCTGCTGTGCGGTTTCGTTAATCACCGACACCACTTTGTTGCCCAGTTCCTGACCCGCCGGACCCTGGACCGGAGCCATGCGTACCATCACGTCACGGCTGCTGCCAAAGTTCTGCACCAGGGGTTCCTGGAAGCCTGCTTTCACCAGCGCAACACGCAGGGTATCCAGCTCGGCTGGTTTTTCCAGGTTGATCTCAATCACCGTCCCGCCGGTAAAGTCGAGGCCCCAGTTGAAGCCTCGCACGCTGACAATGGCGATAGACGCCAGAATCAGCAAACCAGAGATGATGAAAGCCAGCGTGTCCCAGCGCATAAAGTCAACGACCTTACGCCCATGGTTCAGCTGTTCAATACTGTATTCCTGTGCCACAACGCACTCCTTAGATAGACAGCTTGTTGATGCGTTTGCCGCCGTACACCAGGTTAACGATGGCACGGGTGCCGACGATAGCGGTAAACATGGAGGTAGCGATACCGATAGCCGTGGTGATCGCAAAACCTTTGATTGAACCGGTACCGACCGCATAAAGAATGATGACTTTAATCAGCGTGGTCACGTTAGCATCGACGATACTGGAGAAGGCACCTTTGTACCCCTCATGAATCGCCTGCTGCACGGAACGTCCGTTACGCAACTCTTCTTTAATACGTTCGTTAATCAGTACGTTCGCATCCACCGCTACCGCCAGCGTCAGCACGATACCGGCAATACCCGGCATGGTGAGCGTAGCCCCCGGCAGCAGTGACATGATGCCGACAATCAGCACCAGGTTACACAGCAGAGCACTGGTGGCGATCAGACCGAATTTCTTATAGAACACCACCATAAAGATGATGGAAGCGATCAGACCCCACAGGCAGGCTTCGAGACCTTGTGTGATGTTCTGCTGACCCATAGTTGGGCCGATGGTACGCTCTTCCACAATCTGAATCGGCGCAATCAGCGCACCGGCACGCAGCAGCAGCGACAGCTGACGAGCTTCGTTCGGGTTGCTGATACCGGTGATACGGAAGCTGTTACCGAGGCGCGACTGAATGTTCGCCACGTTAATCACTTCTTCCTGTTTCACCAGAATCGCACGACCGTTGGCATCTTTCTTACCACTGTCCTTGTACTCCACAAACAGGGTCGCCATCGGCTTACCGATGTTGTCCTTGGTGAAGTTAGACATGATGTTACCGCCCGCGCCATCCAGTGAAATGTTCACCTGAGGCTGGTTGTACTCATCCATGCTGGATGTGGAATCCGTGATGTGGTCACCGGTCAGAATCACACGTTTGTACAGCACAACCGGCTGACCATCACGCGTCATTTTCACTTCAGAGTCACCCGGAACACGGCCACTGGCCGCGGCGCTCGGGTCAACGGTGGTGTTAACCAGACGGAATTCGAGGGTAGCAGTCGCACCCAGAATCTCTTTGGCACGCGCAGTGTCCTGAATACCCGGCAACTCAACCACGATGCGGTCAGAACCCTGACGCTGTACCAGCGGTTCGGCTACGCCGAGTTGGTTAACACGGTTACGCAGGATGTTGATGTTCTGCTGAACCGCATACTCACGCGCTTCGCTCAGGCGAGCATCGGTCATCACCGCACGCAAGGTATCGCTACCCTGGCTTGAGATCACCAGATCACGGTGACGCGACGACAGATAGCTAATGGCCGCATCACGGCTGGTGCCGTCACGGAAACGGATTTCCACGCCATAGTTCGCGATTTTATTCACGGTAACGTAGGGGATGCCCTTATCGCGCAGGTCACTGCGCAGGCCGTCGGCGTTCTGCTCCTGCAGTTTGCCCAGGGCGGTATCCATATCCACTTCCATCAGGAAGTGTACGCCGCCGCGCAGATCAAGACCGAGTTTCATCGGTTCTGCGGACAGCATGCTCAGCCAGCGCGGGGTAGCCGGAGCCAGGTTGAGCGCAACAACGTAGTTCTCGCCAAGCACATTAGTAATCGCTTCACGGGCGCGCAGCTGCACATCCGTATTAGCAAAGCGCGCAAGAATCGCGCCATTTTCCAGAACGAGGGATTTGCTCTGAATATTATCTTTTTGTAATGCAGTCTGGATCTGATCCAACGTTTGCTCACTGGCGGCGCCACCGCGCGCACCAGTGATTTGAACGGCCGGATCCTCACCATAAAGGTTGGGAAGCGCATAGAGCAGGCCGACGAGAATCACGACGACCAGCATGATGTACTTCCACAAAGGATAACGGTTTAACACGGCAGTTTCCTTCGGGAAGAAAAAATTACAGCGCCTTCATGGTGCCTTTCGGCAGAACGGCAGCCACGAAATCACGTTTGATTACTACTTCAGTGGTGTCGTTCAGGGCGATAGAGATGTAGCCAGTTTCTGCTACTTTGGTCACGCGACCCACTAAACCACCGCTGGTCAGCACTTCATCCCCCTTGGAGATGGAATCCATCAATTTCTTGTGATCTTTCGAACGCTTCTGCTGCGGACGCAGAATCATGAAGTAAAAGATCAGACCAAAGACCACCAGCATGATCACCAGAGAATAAGGACTTCCCTGAGACGGTGCGCCTGCTGCAGCCACAGCGTCAGAAATGAAAAAGCTCATTAAATTTCCCTCATTGATGAATTATCAGACGTTTAACGGTGGAACCGCTTTGCCCGTCCGTTGATAGAACTCGCTAACAAAGTGCTCTAATTTACCCTCTTCGATAGCCTTGCGTAAACCCGCCATCAGACGCTGGTAATAGCGCAGATTGTGGATAGTGTTCAGACGTGCGCCCAGTATTTCGTTACAGCGATCGAGATGATGCAAGTATGCACGGCTGTAATTGCGACAGGTGTAACAATCACACTCGGCATCGAGTGGCGAGGTATCATCTTTATGCTTCGCATTACGGATTTTCACCACGCCATCGGTGACGAACAAATGACCGTTACGCGCGTTACGCGTCGGCATAACGCAGTCAAACATATCGATACCGCGACGAACGCCTTCCACCAGATCTTCCGGCTTGCCAACGCCCATCAAATAACGCGGTTTGTCGTGCGGAATTTGCGGACAGACGTGTTCCAGGATACGGTGCATGTCTTCTTTTGGCTCACCCACCGCCAGGCCGCCCACAGCGTACCCATCAAAGCCAATCTCTACCAGACCCTTGACGGAGACATCACGTAAATCTTCGTAAACACTGCCCTGAATAATGCCAAACAGCGCATTTTTGTTGCCAAGTGAGTCAAAACGGTCACGGCTGCGTTTTGCCCAGCGCAGCGACATCTCCATTGAGCGCTTCGCGTAGTCCCAATCCGCCGGGTAAGGCGTACATTCATCAAAGATCATGACGATATCGGAACCGAGGTCGAACTGAATCTCCATCGACTTTTCCGGATCGAGGAAAATCGGATCGCCATTGATCGGGTTACGGAAATGCACACCGGCTTCGGTGATCTTACGGATATCACCCAGGCTGAACACCTGGAAACCGCCCGAATCGGTGAGGATAGGTCCTTTCCACTGCATGAAATCATGTAGATCGCCATGCAGCTTCATGATTTCCTGCCCTGGGCGCAGCCAGAGGTGGAAGGTGTTGCCGAGGATAATTTGTGCACCGGTATCCTGGACTTCTTCCGGCGTCATGCCTTTTACCGTGCCATAGGTGCCCACTGGCATAAATGCCGGGGTTTCCACCACACCACGATCAAAAACCAGACGGCCACGGCGTGCGCGCCCGTCAGTAGTATCTAACTCAAATTTCACAATTACCTCATCAGAGAGACAGTCTGATTTTTAAATCCCGACGCTTTCGTCAGGTGCATTCATATTACGGGTGATGAACATGGCATCCCCGTAGCTAAAGAAACGGTACTGCTCCGCGACCGCCGCATGATAGGCCGCCATGGTGTGCTGATAACCGGCAAACGCCGACACCAGCATAATCAGGGTGGATTCCGGCAGATGGAAATTGGTGATAAGCGCATCGATCACCTGGTACTGATAACCGGGATAGATAAAGATCTGGGTATCATCGAAGAACGGCGCAATCAGCGCATCCTTGCTTGCCTGCGCTGCACTTTCCAGCGACCGCACCGAGGTGGTGCCAACCGCCACCACTTTATTACCCCGTGCTTTACAGGCCAGCACCGCATCCACCACGTCCTGCGGCACTTCGGCGTATTCCGCGTGCATGGTGTGATCTTCGATGGTTTCCACCCGCACCGGCTGGAATGTGCCCGCCCCCACGTGCAGCGTGACAAACGCCATCTCGACGCCTTTGGCTTTCAGCGCCTCAAGTAAAGGCTCGTCAAAGTGCAGGCCCGCCGTCGGCGCGGCTACCGCCCCCGGACGCGCGCTGTATACCGTCTGGTACAACTCACGGTCGGCATCTTCATCCGGACGGTCAATATAAGGCGGCAGCGGCATATGGCCGACGCTATTCAGGATATCCAGCACTGCACGGTCATCTTCAAATACGATCTCGAACAACGCATCATGGCGCGCCACCATGGTTGCTTTGACGCTTTCATCATCGCCCAGCAATAATTCGGTACCCGGCTTCGGTGCTTTGGAGGCTCGCACATGCGCCAGCACGCGCTTATCATCCAGCATGCGCTCCACCAGCATTTCAATTTTGCCACCGCTGGCCTTGCGACCAAAAACGCGCGCGGGAATGACACGGGTGTTGTTGAAGACCAACAGATCGCCCGGATTGAGTTTATCCAGTACATCGGTAAACACACCGTGGCTGAGCGCACCGCTCGGGCCATCCAGCGACAACAGACGGCAACCGCTACGCTGCGCCTGGGGATAATGGGCGATCAAAGATTCCGGCAACTCAAAGGCAAAATCGGCTACACGCATACTTCACTTCTTCAGGACTAAAAACAGGCGGCATAGTTTAGCGGAAAAGCGACTAATTCTGAACAACTGGCTGCGTCTCGTTGATTCTGGCTATAATGCGCCATGAACTTTCTTGCTCACCTTCATCTGGCCCATCTGGCTGACAGCTCACTGCTCGGTAACTTAATGGCCGACTTTGTGCGCGGTAACCCGCATGAGGACTGGCCGACCCCGGTTGCCGATGGCATCCGGATGCACCGTCGTATCGACGTTATGACCGATAATCTGCCGGAAGTACGCGAAGCGCGTCAGTGGTTTCGTGCCGAAACCCGACGTGTCGCCCCGATTACGCTGGACGTTATCTGGGACCATTTCCTCGCCCTGCACTGGGATAAAATGCATCCGCAACAATCGCTGGTGGCCTTCACTGCCGCTGCCGAGCGCGAAATTGTGCCGCAGTTAAACGGCACGCCGGAAGGCTTTATCGAGCTAAACAGCGTGATGTGGCGCGAGCACTGGTTTGAACATTATGCAGAACCCACGCGTCTTGAACGGGTGCTGAACGGCATGGCTCTGCGCCGTCCGCGCCTTAAAGCACTGCGTGATTCTTATCAGGACTTCGTTGAGCACTATGCCGGGCTGGAGCAACAGTTCTTCCAGTTCTATCCGCGCATGATGGCGCTGGCCCGCACGCAACAGCTATAACGCATTCCGAATCCATCGCCCCTCTTGCCAGCCGCTTTTATCTGCGGCTTAATGAAGCCTTTCTTAACTTTCGTTACCTGGATCACACAGCCAATTCGCCTGTCCGGGCGGTTTAATCTATTTCGCCTGTCGCAAATCATAAGAGGGAAAGATGTCATCAGCATCACTTACTGAACTTGACGCGCGTTATCACTATGCCTGTGATGTCGCTAAAGCTGCCGCCAGTCGCGCGCTTTCCTGGTATCAGCAGCGCCACCAACTGGTGATTGAGCATAAAAAGGACCTTCAGGATGTGGTCAGTGAAGCCGATCGCAATGTGGAACAACTGATTAAATCCCTGATTGCCGAACGTTTTCCTGAAGACGCGGTGCTGGGCGAAGAGAGTGGCGGCGAAACGGAAGGTGCGCGCTTTGTCTGGGTGGTGGATCCGATTGATGGCACCAGCTGTTTTATTAATGGTTTGCATAACTGGTGCGTGTCGCTGGCCATCGTATGTGAAAATGAAGCGGTGATTGGCGTGGTGTGCGATCCCAATCATCACGAATTGTTTCACGCCTGCCGCGGCAAAGGTGCCTGGGTTAATGACAAACGTATCCAGGTACATAGCGCCCGGCAGCTGGATCAGGGGGTGCTGGGGATTAGCAGCTCCAACAGCCAGCCACCAGAACCTCTTACAAACTTTATTTCTGCCCTGCTGCAACAGGGTGGCATGTTTATCCGTACCGGCTCGGGTGCACTGATGAGCGCCTGGGCCGCTGCCGGGCGTCTGATCGGCTATTTTGAAGCCCATATGCACCCGTGGGACGGTTTGCCGGGCATCGTCCTGATGCGTGAAGCAGGCGGCGTCACTAATGATTATCTGCGCCACGACGGGCTAAAAAACGGTAATCCGGTGCTGCTCACCAATGCGACGCTCTATCCACAGCTGAAAGCGATGCTGCCAGCCTCCTCTGCCCGCTTATAAAAGGATTCACCGATGTCCATGCGATCGTCTTTGCTGCTGGTCAGTGCGCTGTGGCTGTTGATCGGTAGCAGTCAGGCTGCCGATCACTACCAGCTGGAAAAAGTGGTGGAGCTCAGCCGACACGGTGTGCGCCCTCCTACCCCCGGCAATCGCAAAGAGATCGAAGCGGTGACCGCTCGCCCCTGGACACGCTGGGTCACTGCCGACGGTGAACTGACCGGGCACGGTTACGCCGCCGTGGTGAATAAAGGTCGCTGGGAAGGCGAGCATTATCGACAGCTCGGTCTGCTGCCCCTGGGTTGCCCGACGGGCGACGAAATTTACGTGCGGGCCAGCCCGCTACAGCGCACTCGCGCCACCGCAGAGGCACTGGTTGATGGCGCATTTCCTGGCTGTGGGGTCGCGATACATCATGTTGATGGTGCTACCGACCCGCTGTTCCAGTCGGAGGATTTGCCCTTTGCTGACCTCGATCCCTCCCGGGAACATGCCGCGATGGTGGCCAAAGCCGGTGATCTGGCGGCACTGCAACAGCAGCTGCAACCCGCCGTGCAGCTGCTTAAACAGGCGGTTTGCGCGCCCGGTAACGACTGCGCCCAGTTTGATCGCCCGTGGCAGCTGAAACAAACCAAAAAAGGACATACTTACGTACAGGGCCTGAGCGTGCTGGCCAGTATGGTGGAAACGCTGCGGCTGGGCTGGAGCGAGAACCTGCCGCTCAACCAGCTGGCATGGGGCAATATCACCGCCGCCAGCCAGATCACCGCGCTGTTACCGATTTTGACCGCCAGCTATGATCTCAGCAACGATGTCCCTTATCTGGCACAGCGCCGTGGTTCGATTTTGCTGGATGCCATTATCAAAGGGCTGGAACAGGGTGTCAGCCCGGTGCAGAACGCGTCACCGAACACCCGCTGGCTACTGCTGGTGGCGCACGATACCAATATCGCTCGTGTGCGAACGCTGATGAACTTCAGCTGGCAGTTGCCGGGCTATGCCCGTGGCAATGTCCCACCCGGCAGTAGCCTGGTGTTCGAACGCTGGCGCGACATGCAAACCGGCGAGCGTTTTTTGCATATCTACTTCCAGGCCCAAAGTCTGGATGATCTGCGGCACTTAGCCCCGGTGGACGATCGCCATCCGTTGCTGCGTGAGGAGTGGCATGAGAAAAACTGTCGGATTACCGATGTCGGTACCTTGTGTCCTTATCAATCGACGTTGCGTACCTTCAGCCAGGCACTGGATAAGCAAGCGATAATCCCCGTCAATTACCCACAATAACCCGTTATTTATACTCACACGGCTTATCAGATAAAAAAGACAATCATTAAGTTTGTGTGAGTAATTCGCAGGGTCGTCTGAGAATTATCTATATTTTCCGTCAGAGGTACGCATTTCGTTTACCTCGCGTTAACCTTTAAACGTCAATCATCCCTTGATTCATTATTTTTTTACCCTTGTTTTTCGGCGACAGGATGCGCCGATTTATTTTTTTCGCCTCAGGCGTCAGGATATTTAAGAGCAACGGGTGGCCTTATGACCAAATCGGGTAATTTCGGTTATCGCGCGGATATTGACGGCCTGCGCGCCGTCGCGATTTTATCAGTGGTGTTGTTCCATTCAGGTGTGACCTTCCTGCCCGGCGGTTTTATTGGCGTAGATATCTTCTTTGTTATTTCTGGCTTTTTAATTGGTGGCATTATCAGCCGGGAAATAACCGAAGCGCGTTTCTCCTTTTATCAATTCTACTTACGACGTATCCGACGTATCGCCCCGGCATTGTTTTTTATGATGGCGATCCTGCTATTACTCGGCTACCTCCTGCTTTCCCCGCTCGAATTCAGCCAGCTGGCAAAATATAGCGTAGCGGTATTTATTTCCGTACCCAACATGCTGCTGATGAAAAGTGGTGACTACTTCAGCACCGATTCCGATTTAAACCCGCTGCTGATGACCTGGTCACTCGGCATCGAAGAACAGTTCTACGTGGTGTTGCCCTTTATTTTGCTGCTGACCGCACGCTTCAAACGCTCCATGCCAGCGGTGATTCTGCTGATCAGCATCGCCTCGTTAATCGCCTGCCTGTGGATGACCCCGGTTAACAGCACCCGTGCGTTCTATCTGCTGCCGACCCGCGCCTGGGAGCTGGGTGCCGGGGTGCTGCTGGCGCTGTGGCAACCACAGCCAATACAGGGACGCGCCGCTAACTTGTGTAATCTGCTCGGCTGGCTGCTGATTGTGGCCTCCGCCATGCTGCTGGCCAACAACAGTGACTTCCCCGGCTGGCTGGCGATGATTCCGGTGGCGGCAGGTTGCCTGATGATCGGCGCGCGCGGTCGCCTGAACCAGCTGCTGCTGGAAAACCGCGTCATGCGCTTTATCGGCACCGTCTCCTACTCCTGGTATTTATGGCACTGGCCGCTGCTCAGCCTGGCGCGCATTTGTAGCGATCATCCGTTAACGGTTTGGCAGGGCCTGACCATTAGCGCCCTGGCATTACTGATTGCCTGGATCTCCTGGCGCTTTGTCGAGCAACCTTTCCGTCATCCGCAGCGCGCCACCCGCCTGGTGATCCCGGTTTACTGCGCCTCCTCACTGCTGGCCGCCGGGGCGATGGTGATCCTGTGGCAAACCGGCGGCCTGAAGTATCGCGTCAGCGAACAGGTGGTCAACGGTGAGTCGTGGAAAATTTCAGCGCAGCGCAACCCTTGTCTGCTGGACTACGGCGCTAATTTCCCGTCATTGAATGCGCAATGCCATCCGGACACCGATCAACCGGGTATTGCCTTAATCGGCGATAGCCATGCCGCCGCGCTGCGCACCTCGGTCGCGGGTTATGCGTTGCGCCAGCACAAGCCGCTGTTTCAGCTAACCAAAGCCTCCTGTCCGTTTTTCATTGATGTGACACGGGTGGTGGTTCAGGAACCCGCCCATGCCCAGCAGTGCGTCGATTTTAATCGCGAAGTACTGAAAATGGTGCTGAGTGACAAGATTGATGAAGTGGTGATCAGTGCTTACTGGGCATCCGGTATGAGCATCCTGCCTGGCTCCGGTTTTCGTGAGCTGGCGCATCCGGAAAAAAGCAATCTGGAGGCGTTAAAATTCGGTATGGATAAGGTGGTTGCGGCACTGCAACAGGCCGGGAAGAAAGTCACCATCATTGAGGATGCCCCATCGCTGGATATCGATCCCCTGCGCTACAGCAACAACCGTAATATCCCGATTCGTCGTGAACTGAGCGACTGGCTGGGACGCTGGGATACCCCGCCATTGAGCACGGCACGCACCAAACTCTTCCAGTACCCGGAAGCGGCGGTGGACAAATTGCTGCAAAGCTATGCACAGCAGGGCGTGCGGGTGCTGTCTTTGCGTGAAAATCTTTGTAATGACCATGGTTGCCTGTTTGCCAATGGCGGATTGCCGTTGTATTACGACAACAACCATCTCAGCCCCTATGGCGGCGAGATTGCGTTAGGAAAGAACTGGTGAGAAACCACAAAAATACGTAGCGGCGCGATTTATCGCGCAATGCCGGGGCGGGTATACACCGTCACTGGACAAAACAAAAACAACGCGATAATCGCGCCGCTAACCCCTAAATAAAATTGGGCGGCCCAGGCCGCCCAATTTATTATTTATTTCGCTTCGCCAGCGGCCATGCCAGCATCAGCAGCACTATCCAGGCAAAACCGACATACAGCGACACGCGTGTATCCGGGAAGTAACCAATCAGGGCGATGATAAAGGCAAGGAACACCACCCCAACCCACGCCGTGGCACTGCCACCGGGTAAGGCAAACTTCAGCTTACCCACTTCCTGCGGGCTAATCTTGCGGCGGAAGGCAATCTGCGACAGCAGAATCATGATCCATACCCAGACGGTAGCAAAGGTCGCCAGTGAGGCGATCACCAGAAAGACTTTCTCCGGCATCAGGTAGTTGAGATAGACCGCCACCAGCATGGCAAGCATCATCACCAGCACCGTGACCCACGGAATGCCGCGTTCTGAGACCTTCATAAACATCTTCGGTGCATGGCCCTGCTGCGCCATGCCGTGCAGCATACGTCCGACACCAAATACGTCACTGTTGATCGCTGACAGGGAGGCAGTCAGCACCACGAAGTTGAGGATCGACGCCGCTGCGGCAATACCGAGATGCTGGAAGGTCAGCACAAAGGGACTGCCAGAAGTACCGACCTGATTCCACGGGTAGATCGACATAATCACAAACAGCGTACCCACGTAGAACACCAGAATACGCCAGGGTACCGAGTTGATGGCGCGCGGAATCGACTTCTCCGGATCCTTCGCTTCACCGGCAGTGATACCGATGATTTCAATCCCGCCGTAGGCAAACATCACCATCTGCAACGACAGCAACATCCCCACCACGCCATGCGCAAAGAAGCCGCCGTTGGTCCACAGATTATGGATACCGGTTGGCTGCCCACCGTTGCCAATGCCCCAGAAGATCATGCCGAAACCGGCGAGAATCATCACGATAATGGTGGCGACTTTGAAGAAGGAGAACCAGAACTCCACTTCACCAAACACCTTCACACTCATCAGGTTGATTGCGCCGATAATCAGCACCACGCTCAGCACCCAAATCCAGTGCGGAACCTCGGGGAACCACACCCCCATGTAGATACCAAAAGCCGTCACGTCGGCGATCGCCACAATCAGAATCTCGAAGCAATAAGTCCAGCCAGTGATGTAACCGGCCAGCGGGCCAAGATAATCCTGCGCATAGCGCGAAAATGAACTGGCCTGCGGATTGTTGACCGACATCTCACCCAGCGCACGCATGATCACATACGCCACCGCGCCGCCAATGATGTACGCCAGCAACACGCTGGGACCGGCCATTTTGATGGCATCAGCCGAGCCATAAAACAGCCCGGTGCCGATCGCTGACCCCAGCGCCATAAAACGGATATGGCGCGTGCTCAGTCCGCGTTTGAGCTTATTGGTTTCTTGCATAACAACAGTACCTTGCAAATGAAAAAACCACGGGCAGGCCCGTGGTCGAAATTAACAGCAATGTCGCTTACTGGTGAACGGCGACTTGTTCGCGTCCTTTTACGCGATCCACCACCGCCGCGATCAGCAGCATCACCAGCGAAGGCGGCAACCAGGAAAGTCCCTGATCGGCCAGCGGCAGGTGCTGACTGAATAACGGCAGCGCGTCTTTAAAACTGGTGGTTTTGATGGCATCAATAATACCGAACAGCAGGCTGACCAGCATCGCCGGAGCGATAATGCGGCTGCTTTTGTTCCACCAGCTCAGGGTGAAGCTCAGCACTACCAGCACGATGCACGGCGGATAAATGGCCGTCAGCACCGGAATCGAAATCTGGATCAGATGGCTCAGGCCGAGGTTCGACACCACCATAGAGAACAGACCGAGGATAAAGACCAGGGCTTTATACGATAACGGCAGGTATTGCGCAAAAAATTCTGCACAGGCACAGGTCAGGCCAACAGCCGTCACCATACAGGCCACGAAGATCAGCGCAGCCAGGAAGAAGCTACCCATGCCACCGAAAGTCTGTTGTACATAAGCATGCAGAATCGCCGCGCCGTTGGCATTCTGATCAACAATCGCGCCGCTGTCTGAACCCAGCTTGAACAGGCAGAGATAAACCAGCGTCAGACCGACACCGGCGATGATTCCGGCCAGCATGGTGTAACGGGTCAGCAGGCGCGCATCTTCCACACCGCGTGAACGGGCAGCGTTGACGATAACAATACCGAACACCAGCGCGCCCAGCGTATCCATGGTCAGATAGCCGTTAACAAAACCGCTGGAGAAGGCAGCACGCTGATAATCCGCCGTCGCCGGAGAAAGACCACCGGCTGGCCACAGCAGCGCGGCGATGCCCAGCACCGTCAGCGCAACAATTTTCAGTGGCGCAAGAAAATGGCCCACGGTATCCAGCAATTTGCCCGGATAGAGGGAAATGACGATCACCAGCGAGAAGTAGATCAGGCTGTAGATAAACAGCGGCAGCGCGCCATCACCGGTCAGCGGGGCAATGCCCACTTCAAAGGATACGGTTGCGGTACGCGGCGTCGCGAACAGCGGGCCAACAGCCAGATAGCACACGGTCGCCAGCAGCAGACCGGCAGCTTTGCCAATCGGCGAGCTAAGGGCATCGATACCGCCGCCAACACGCGCCAGGGCGATGACGGTCATCACCGGCAGACCTACCGCGGTAATCAGAAAACCAATCGCGGCAGTCCAGACGTGTTCGCCAGACTGAATACCGACCATTGGTGGGAAAATGATGTTTCCTGCGCCGACAAACAGGGCAAACGTCATGAAGCCCAGCGCGAGGATATCCTTCGGGGTTAAACGATATGTCATAAACTTCTGTACTGCCTGTAACTGATGTTGCGGTGGAAGTTGGGTTCGTGTTGTCCCCTGACCGCGCTAAAAACAACGACTTATCAGGCAATGCCAGTGCGTTATGCTCGCCGTATACTCAAAGCGCAGGTGATTTAAACTGCTTTTCTTCTGTTCACAGAGGGATGGATTGACAACGGGCCGTAGTAAAACGTTTATAGCGAAGAAAGGCAATACGGGATCGGAAAACCAGAAGGATATATCACGAATCAGGTAAAAAGCAGTGAATCAGTATAGATAAGGTCGATAACGCATCAGATGATTTGCTGAAACTTTCCACAGCGCGAGAGAAATCCGCGCAAAACCCGCCTTTTACATGCACAAAAGGCGCGATTTACGCGCCTGTTTGCACAACTTTACAGCATCACCACACCTGATTTGCGATGTCGACCACGAGGCGAATTTTTTGCCACTGCTGCTCTTCGCTCAGGCTGTTGCCCTCTTCGGTGGAAGCAAAACCACACTGCGGGCTGAGACAAATCTGCTCCAGGCTGACGAATTGCGCCGCTTCCTGCAAACGCGCTTTCACCTGTGCCGGATCCTCCAGTTCACCGGTTTTGGTGGTAATCAGGCCCAGTACCACCTGCTGATGGCCCGGCTTGATAAAACGCAGCGGCTCAAAACCACCTGAACGCTCGTTGTCATATTCGAGGAAGAAAGCATCGATATTCACACCGCCAAACAGGATTTCAGCCACCGGCTCATAGCCGCCTTCCGAGATCCAGGTGGAACGGAAGTTGCCGCGACAGACATGCAGGCCCACTGTCAGATCCGCCGGTTTACCTTCCAGCGCCGTATTCAGCACCTGAGCGTAGATGTGCGCCAGTTCCTGTGGATCTTCACCACGTTCACGGATCTGCTGTTGCTGATCCATCGAGCACAGGTAAGCCCAGACGGTATCATCCAGTTGCAGATAACGGCAGCCCGCAGCGTAAAACGCCTTGATGGCATCTTTGTAGGTTTGCGCCAGATCGGCGAAATAGTCTTTCAGATCCGGATAGACGGTGGCATCGATCACTTTACGACCACCACGGAAGTGCAGCACACTCGGGCTGGGGATGGTCATCTTCGGCACCGCATCACCGGCAATGCTTTGCAGGAAGCGGAAATGTTCCAGCATCGGGTGATGGGGGTTAAACGCCACTTTGCCGGTCACTTTAACGCCACGCGCTTTGGTCTGCACGCCGTTGAATTGAATGCCCTGCTCGGCTTCGTAACGCTCCACACCCAGCAGGCCGTCAAAGAAGTCGAAGTGCCACCAGGCGCGACGGAATTCACCATCAGTCACCACTTTCAGGCCGTTGGCACGCTGCTGCTCCACCACATGGCGGATGGCATCATCTTCTACCTGACGCAGCTGGGCGGCATCAATCTCACCCTGAGCAAACTGCTCACGCGCCTGCTTGATCGCAGCGGGACGTAGAAAACTGCCGACAGTATCGGCACGGAACGGGGCGGTAACTCGTTGCATGATCACTCCTGGCTAAAGCCGTAAACGCATGGTTGCGTCAGGTAATAATTTCGTCCGGTTATCTTTAGCCATCTGGATGGCTATATGGCCAAGGAGAGTGACATGCTGAGTGAGATTGGGCAAACGAAGAAAATTCAGGTGACATGAAGAAAATTCATGATGCGATGTTCGTTCTTCAATTCCCTTCAATGGCCGCCCGCGCCAGCGCCATCTGGCTATCTGACAGCGGCAGGTAGCCCGCTTCGCTCACGCGGCGCTGCCCCTGTGGCGACAATACCTGATGCAGGAACGCGGATACCAGCGGTGGCAAAGGTTTGCCCGGCGCTTTGTTAACGTAAATATAAAGAGGACGTGACCACGGATAACGTCCGCTGCGAATAGACTCCGCATCGGGCATCACGCTGTCGCCGCTGGCGGTCACCACCGGTAAGGTTTTTACCCCGCTCAGATGAAAACCAAAGCTGGCATAACCGATGCTGTTGGGCGTCGCCGCTACGGCTTGCACCACGGCTGCGGAACCGGGAAATTCGGACACATCGGCACGAAAATCGCCTTTGCACAGCACCTGCTGCTTGAAGAAACCCCAGGTGCCGGAAGCGGAGTTGCGTCCATAACGCTGGATGCTGCGCGTTTCCCAGCCGGGAAGCTTCAGCCCCACATCGCCCCAGCGCTGTGCAGCCTGCGGTGCACCACATAAACGCGTCACCGAAAACAACGCATCGAGCTGCTGCGGTTCGATGTGCGTCAGCGGGTTGTCCTGATTTACCACCACCACCAGCGCATCCATTGCCACCGGCACTGCCAGCGGCGGGTAGCCATAGCGCGTGGTAAACAGCTGACGCTCATCTGCCTGCATTGGCCGGCTCATCGGACCGAGTTGCGCCGCCCCGGCGGCCAGCGCCGTAGGAGCCGTTGACGATCCTGCTGCCTGCACCTGCACATTCACACCGGGTGACTGGCGGCTGAAATCCTCACCCCACAAGGTCATCAGATAACCGAGGGTATCGGAACCCACACTACTCAGATTGCCAGCCAGCATGGTTTGTTGCCCCTGTGCCAGGACAGAGAACGACAGCAAAATGAACAGCAGCAACGATTTCATGCGGGATTTCCGTGACAGTTATTGCGCCACATTCTCCCGTATCCCACTGGCGACAATCAACCTTGCTGGCAGGATAAAGCTGAAGCTCGTCTCCTGATGCGGCACACTGCTGATCTCAAGCCGCGTATTGTGGTGGCCGAGAGCATGTTTCACGATCGCCAGTCCCAGCCCGCTTCCCCCGGTGGCGCGAGAACGTGCTTTATCCACCCGATAAAAACGTTCAGTGAGACGGGGCAGATGTTCAGCACTGATACCCGGCCCGTTATCGCACACCTTAAACTCCGCGCCCTGCTTACTCCGCAGCCAGCTGATATCAATCCGCGTCCCTTCCGGCGTATGGTTCACCGCGTTGTACACCAGATTGGAGATTGCGCTACGCAGTTGCTCATCATTGCCGAGCACTTTGAGGTGCGGGTCAGTGTGGAAGTGAATCTCGTGTCGCCCCTGGCTGAGGGTTTCCGCCTCACGCTGCAACAGCAGCAGCATGGTTGGCACGTCAACCGTCTCTTTCAGATCAATGGCGGGAGCGGCTTCAATGCGCGATAGCGTCAGCAGTTGTTTCACCAGGCTATCCATACGCCGGGTTTGCTCCTGCATGGTTTGCAACGCTTTGTGGCGGGAACGTTCGTTCATTACCGAATCGTTCATCATTTCGAGATAGCCTTGCAGCACGGTGAGCGGCGTGCGCAGTTCATGGCTGACGTTGGCAAAGAAGCTACGCCGTGCGCCTTCCAGCTGGTGCATTTGCGTGACATCACGCGCCACCATCAACCACTGTCCTTCGCTGTAAGGCATCACGCGAAACTCCATGTGATGTTGATTATTCAGCACCAGGGTCAGGGGTTTGTTGAAATCACGCTGGCGAATATAGCGGGAGAACTCAGGATAACGTAGCAGGTTGAGGATGTTCTGGCCGTTATCTTCCGGCCAGCGCAGACCGAGATGCTGCTGCGCCAGACCGTTACACCAGAAAATGGCGCCCTCTTCCGTGGTCAGCACGACCGCATCCGGCAACGATTCCGCACCACTGCGAAAGCGTTTGATCAGATTGCCCAACTCACGGCGGCGGCGGCGGTTGCGCAGCTGCATTTGATACAGGCCGTAAAACAACGGTTCCCAGCTGGCACGCCCGCCGGGTGGCGTCATGGATCGATCAACCCACAGCCAGTGCGACAGCCGCATCAGGTTCCAGAAGTGCCATAACAGCACGCCCAGTACCGTAGCCAGCAGCAGCCAGGGAAGATAACCAAACAGCAAACCGATAATCAGTGCTGGCAGACAAGCCAGCACCAGCTCGGTCAATAATCTCTTCCAGGAGAGTCGTTCCAGCACGGTATAAACTCCGTTTAGTAGCGGGCAGAGAAACGATACCCTGTTCCGCGTACGGTTTGTACCATGCGGTCGTGGCCGGAGACCTCCAGCGCTTTACGTAAACGACGGATATGCACATCGACAGTACGATCTTCGACATACACATTGGTGCCCCAGACATGGTTCAGCAGCTGTTCGCGGCTGTAAACGCGTTCCGGGTGCGTCATAAAGAAGTGCAGTAGTTTATATTCAGTCGGTCCCATTTCCAGCGGCGTGGTTTCTGACATCACGCGGTGCGATGACGGATCCAGGCTCAGTCCCTGCATCTCAATCACCTCTTCCACCGCCATCGGTGAAATACGGCGCATCACCGCTTTGATACGGGCCATCAGTTCTTTGGGGGAGAAAGGTTTGGTGATGTAATCATCCGCGCCCACTTCCAGACCCCGTACGCGATCTTCCTCTTCACCACGCGCCGTCAGCATCATCACCGGGATATCCCGCGTCATGGCTTCACGCTTCAGGTGTTTGATAAACTGGATACCGCTACCACCAGGTAACATCCAGTCCAGCAAAATCAAATCTGGCCAGGGTTCAATCAGCTTCCCTACTGCGCTGTCATAATCTTCTGCCTCAATCGGCTGGTAATCGTTCTGTTCCAGCACGAAACATAACATTTCACGGATGGGAGCTTCGTCTTCCACAACCAAAATGCGCTTAGCCATTATTACTCCTGCTGATATGACGGCTGTCACTGAGATTTGCGGCGTCATTATGCGTCAGTTTTATGACACTTTTATGAAAAAACCAACGGGTAGCCTGGAGTATAAAAACAGAAATGTGACAGCAGAAACAGGATTTTCAGCGGGTAGCATATGAATATGCTTCTCAGGTAACTATTAAGAAAAAATGATTTTTTTCCCAGCGAAAGTGAACGGCTAATACGCATGTCAGTGACAGCCCCATCCGTATATAATCGCCCAACGCGAAATCTGGCAGGGAGCATCCATGCGCATCATTCATACGGCGGACTGGCATCTGGGCCAGTTCTTTTATAGCAAAAGTCGCGCGGCGGAGCATCAGGCCTTTCTCGACTGGCTGCGCCAGCAAATTGAGCTGCATCAGGTGGATGCGCTGATTATCGCCGGTGACCTGTTTGATACCGGCTCCCCCCCGAGTTATGCCCGTGAAATGTTTAACCGCTTTGTAGTGGCCTTACAGGCCAGCGGTTGCCAGCTGATTGTACTGGCCGGTAATCACGATTCAGTGGCGACGCTGAATGAATCCCGTGAGCTGCTTGCCTGCCTGAATACCCAGGTGATCACCAGCGCGACGCCACACGGCGAGCAGCAGATCCTGACGCTGAAACAGCGTGACGGCTCGCCAGGCGCGGTGCTGTGCGCCATCCCTTATCTGCGTCCGCGCGATATTCTGCGCAGCCAGGCCGGACAATCCGGGCGGGAAAAACAGCTTTCGCTGCTGGAAGCCATCGAGCAACATTATCAGCACTGCTTTGCCGCCGCTGAGGCACAGCGTACGGCATTGGGCGGCCAATTGCCGATTATCGCCACCGGGCATCTCACTACCGTGGGGGTGACTAAAAGTGATTCGGTACGCGATATCTATATCGGCACCCTGGATGCCTTCCCGGCCCAGGCCTTTCCCGCCGCGGATTATATCGCCCTCGGCCATATCCATCGTGCACAACGCATTGCCGACAGCGACCATATTCGCTACAGCGGCTCCCCCATCCCGCTGAGTTTTGATGAGCTGGGCCGCGATAAGAGCGTGTTCCTGCTTGATTTCAGCGTGGGCCTCGATACCGTGACACCGCTGACCATTCCCCTGTTTCAGCCCATGCAAATGCTCAAAGGTTCGCTGGCGGAGATTGAACAACAGCTGGCCGCCTTTAAAACTAACGATGCATCACAACCGGTGTGGCTGGACATTGAAATCACCACCCAGGAACATCTCAGCGATTTGCAACGGCGGATTGAGCAACTGACAGAAGGTTTACCGGTGGAAGTGCTACTGGTACGCCGCAGCCGCGAGCAACGTAGCCGCAGCCTCGCCAGGCTGGATAATGAAACCCTGAGTGAATTGCAGGTTGAAGAGGTGTTTGCCCGTCGTCTGGCGCTGGAAGAAGATCTGGATACGGAACAGGCTGCCCGGCTCACCCAACTGTTTCGCACTACCCTTGCCGCGCTGGAGAATCCTTCTGCATGAAAATCCTGACGCTGCGTTTTAAAAACCTCAACGCCCTGCGCGGTGAGTGGTTTATCGATTTTCGTCGTGAGCCTTTTGCCAGCAATGGCCTGTTCGCCATCACCGGTGCCACCGGGGCGGGTAAAACCACCCTGCTGGATGCTATCTGTCTGGCACTTTATCACCAGACACCCCGCCTCGGCGTGTTGTCACAAACCCAGAACGAACTTATCACCCGCGATGCCAGCGAATGTCTGGCCGAGGTGGAGTTTGAAATCAAAGGTGAAGCCTGGCGCGCCTTCTGGAGCCAGAACCGCGCCCGGGGTCAGGCCGATGGCAAATTGCAGGCTCCGCGTGTTGAACTGGCACGCTGCGCTGATAACCAAATCGTCGCCGATAAAGTCGGTGACAAACTCAGGCTGATTGAAAGCTTATCTGGCCTCGACTTCGCCCGATTTACCCGATCGATGATGTTGTCGCAGGGACAATTTGCTGCCTTCCTCAACGCTAAACCCGGCGAACGCGCCGAACTGCTGGAAGAGCTGACCGGCACCGAGATCTATGGACAAATCTCGATGCAGATTTTTGAGCGTTACAAAACCGCGCGCACCGATCTGGATACCCTGCGCGCCCGTGCCGGTGGCATGGTGCTGCTGGATGACGCCCGGCGGGCAGAGCTGACCACGCAACTGGAACAACTCAGCGCCAGCGAACTGGCGCTCAACCAGCAGCTAACCGCCACCCAGCAACAGCAGCAGTGGTTAACTCAGTCCCGGCAATTGGGCAATGAGCAGCAGCAGGCGCAACAGGCGCTGCAAAACGCAGAAAGTGCCTGGCAGCAGGCGGAACCGGAACGCCAGCGACTGGCACGCGCCGAACCGGCGGAAAAACTGCGCGATAAGCTGCAACAGCGGGAACAGTTGCGCCAGGAACTGGCGGCACTGACGCAGCAATCACAGCAGTTACTGGAGCAGCAGCAACAGGCGCTCGGCGCTCAGCAGCAGGGTGAAGTGCGTTATCAGGCGGCTCAGCAAGCGCGAGATCAGGCGCAGGCCGGACAACAGCAACTGGAAACCTTGCTGACAGAGCAGGTCATCCCGCTTGATCAACAAATCGCCACCCTGCAACAGCAGATCACCGAGCAACAACGTCAGCTAGCCCAGCAGCAACAGCTGCTGCAACAAAGCGCAACCGCACTCAGCCAGCAGCAACAGGAGAGTGAACGCTTACAACAGATCTGGGATGAGCAGCAGCAGTGGCGAGCTGCACAGGCTGGTGTCGCCGACTGGGGCGAGCATCTGTCGCGCTGGCAATCTGACATTGCGCGACTGGATGAGCGCGAGCAGGCAATCGCCCAGTTGAGCAACCAGCAGCAGCAGCAGCGACAGCAGCTCGACCAGCTACAGCAAGCCTTCTCTGCCCGCCAGCATGCGGCGCAGCCAGTGGCAGAGCTGGGGACACAACATGATATCAGTCAGGTGCGTGATGCGCTGACACAGCATCAGGCACAGCGTGCATCCCGTCAGCAGCTATCCTTGCTGGCTGCGCAGTGGCGTTCGCTCCAGCCACAACAGCAACAACGCCAGCAGAAACTGCACGCGTTAACCCAGCAATATCACGCGGAAGAACAGGTTTTACAGGCGCTGCGCGAGGAGTGGAAGCGCATCAATCAAGCGCGAATTGATGTGCAGAAAATCTGTGATTTGGAACTCGCTATCGCCCGGCTGGCGGATGAACGCGCCCGGTTACAGCCGGACCAACCCTGCCCGCTGTGCGGCTCCTGTCAGCATCCGGCTATCGAAGAATATCGGCAGCTGGAACCCGGTGAAAATCAGCAGCGGCTTGTCGCACTGCAAACTCAGGAAACTCAGTTAAAGGAATCCGGCACCGCTAAAGGTGAGCAACAACGCCTGTCGCTGCTGCAACAGCAGGCGTTGCAGCAGGAACTCAAGGATATCGGGCAGCAAATCACCACCTTGACTGAGCAGTGGCAACGACTGATCGGTGAGTTGGCGCTCACCTTTGCGTTGGAGCAGCAGGATGAAGTTACCTGCTGGCAACAGCAGCAGGATCAGCAGGAAAACCAGCTACGGGAATGGCTGGAACATCTGCAACAGCAGCAGCTGGCGCAGCAGCAGATTACCAGCGTCCAGCAGACATTGAACGATCTCAGCCAGCGCAGCGAAACTGAGCGCGCGGCCTGGCAGCAATTAAGCCAGCAACTTGAACAGCAGCTGGCACCGCATCAACTCACCCTGCCCGCCCGTGATAGCCGCGCCAGCTGGCTGGCGGCGTTGCAACAGCGCTGGCAAAAATGGCAGGAGAGTGAGCGGTTACTCACTACCCTGCAACCGCAGCGCGCCACAGCCGACAGTGAATACCATAACCTGCAACAAAACCATGCGCGTGAACAACAGCGGCTGGACACCCTGCAACAAGGACTGAGCGGGCTACAGCAGCAACGGACAGAACAGCAGCAGCAACGCCAGCAGCTGTTTGGCGATCGTCAGGTACAGGCCGAGCGCCAGGCGCAGCAGCAATTGATGCAGCAGTGTGAACGGGAGCTGGCGCAGCAGTTGCAGGCCTGGCAGCAGGCACAAAGCACGCTGCATAGCCTGAATGGGCAACGAGCGCAAATCGACCAGCAACAGCAAACGCTGAGCACGCGGGTACAGGACGCCGAAAGCACCTTCCTCAGTGCATTGCAGAAAAGTGATTTCGCCGACGAGTCGGCACTGCGGGCAGCGCTGCTCGACGAGCATCAGGCGCTGCAACTGCGTCAGCATTTACAGGCGCTGGAGCAACAACGGCAGCAGCAAATTACCCTGACCCAGCAGCTGGAACAGCGGCTAAGCGCGCACCAGCAGCAGCGCCCGGCAGCGCTGAGCGATGAGATGGCGGCGGATATTGATGCGAGGCTTGAAAACCTGCGTATGGCGCTGCGCGACAATGCCCGCCATCAGGGCGAGGCACAGCAACAATTGCAAAGTGACGCCAATCTGCGTCAGCAGCAGCATTCCCTGTTGAGCCAAATCAGCGACAACGAAGCAGAGCTGCAACAGTGGAGCCAGCTCAATGAGTTAATTGGCTCAGCCAAGGGTGACAAATTCCGCCGTTTCGCGCAGGGTCTGACGCTCGATCATCTGGTGTGGCTGGCGAATCGTCAGCTCGATCGTCTGCATGGCCGTTATTTGCTGCAACGCCGCGCCAGCGATGAGCTGGAGCTGGATGTGGTGGATACCTGGCAGGCCGATGCCACCCGCGATACCCGTACCCTGTCAGGCGGCGAGAGTTTTCTGGTGAGTCTGGCACTGGCGCTGGCCCTGTCCGATCTGGTCAGCCATAAAACGCGCATTGAATCGTTATTTCTCGATGAAGGCTTCGGCACGCTGGATGCCGAGACGCTGGATGCCGCGCTCGATGCGCTGGATGCGCTAAATGCCAGTGGCAAAACCATCGGCGTGATCAGCCATGTGGAAGCGATGAAAGAACGCATTCCAGTGCAGATCAAGGTGCGTAAGATGAACGGGCTGGGTTACAGCAAGCTGGAGTTGCCAGGGGAATAAGCCGTCGCGACGTGATTTTCGTGTGGAAGGGAGCGGTTACCCCGCTCCCTTTGCGATCACTTAACGCGCTGCCGTTACCGGACGACGCGGTCCCGCCAGCAGGCCGCCATCTTCGTTTTGCGCCAGCAAACGTGCGCTGGTCACACCAGCAATGGTGTGCGCTTTATCGGTGACATTATTGGCGATTTGTTTCACCGCCGCCGACACCAGGATGCCGATGATGCTACCGTTATTGTTGTTACCATTCTCGCCGTCATTGGCAGTGGCGCTGCCCTGCCACAGTTCCTTACCGGTACGCAGATCCACCAGACGCGCCGATGCCGATACCTTCGTGTTGCTGTCCACCACTAAATAGCTGGTACCGTAATCGGTAATCGAAATATACAGTGCGCTGTCAGCATGGAAAATATCGTGCAGGCGCTGGGTACTTACCGCCTGAATATCATGACCATTGGTCAGACCGTTCTGCTGGAACGTCTCTTCCACCACTGCCACCGGGAACACGTAATAACCCGCTTCCGCCAGGGGCTGCGTCACCAGCGAAGTGAAGCTGTGCGCGGCATTGACGTCCGGCGCTTTGTTTTCCGCTGGCAGCACCAGAATCGAAGCCGGTTTGCTGGCACGAAACGCGCTGTAATCATAAGGTTTTTTATGCGGCGCACAGCCGGTCAGCAGCAACGCAGTAAGAACCGCGAAGCCTGCAATCAGTTTGTTCACTGGGTTGCTCCTTTTTTCTTACTCATCAGAAAATCCATATACGGGGCGGATTCCGGGAATTGCTGCTTCTCCGCAGCAAACTGGCTGAACGCTTTATCCGTCTGGCCGGTCTGGGCATACAGCAGGCCCAGCTGCGCATGCAGACCTGGGGCAACCGGTTTATTCACCGAACGGGCTTTTTCGATATCCAGATTCAGCGCATCAATCTGCTGCATCGGATCTTTATCTTTCTGGTAGTAGCTATAAATCTGCTGCTGGTAGTCGCCCCAGTAGTAAATCGGTTCCGGCCCTTTCGGTGCACAGCCTGCCAGCACGCCCGCAGCAATCAGCGCGGCACTCAGTTTGATCAATTTCATCGGGGATATCCTTATTTCGCCGGACGCCATGCGCCGCTGGTAATGCCGTCAACCAGATGATCGACTGCTTCACGGATCGCCAGATCCATCACTTTGCCGTTCAGCGTCGAGTCGTAGCTGGCGGTGCCGCCAAAACCAATCACTTCGCGTGCGGAAAGCTGGTATTCGCCCGCGCCCTGCGCGCTGTAAACCACTTCTGAGGTGTTGACGTCGACCACATTGAGGTTGACCTTAGCGTAAGCAACCTGAGTTTTACCGCGACCCAGAATGCCCCACAGCTGCTGATCACCCACTTCTTTGCGACCAAACTCGGTGATATCGCCGGTGACGATATAGTTGGCCCCTTTGATGTTTTGCTGGCTGTGCTTAAAGTTCGCTTCCTGCTGCAGCTCTTTCAGGTTGCTGCGTTCCAGCACGTTGAAACGCCCGGTCTGCTGCAAATGGGTGATCAAAATGGTTTTTGACTGATTACCCAGACGATCCACACCATCAGAGAAGATGCCGTTCATATACGACGAACGGTTATCAAACTGACCTACTGCAATCGGGCTACGCACGCCCTGGTACGCCGGTTGGCTGGCGGCCCGCACCTGCGGGGCTTCAATGGCGCGCGAAGACTCAGTGGCACAGCCACTCAGCAGCGCTGCCGATAACAAGGAGAGTGCCGCGAAGGCATATTTTTTTTGCATTTCAGATCCATGAATAAAGAAGAGAAAACCGCACGGGGCGGCAAATTCTGGTTTTTCCGACAGTAAGACGATTGCCATAGCATTCAGAGAGTCGGTCTGTAGACTGTCGGCAGGGCACAATCAGATCTTTAGGGTTAACAACGGCATATTAATGAATTTAATTAATAGAATGGCGGGACTATTGGGCCTGCTAACCATTGGGGTGGTGCTGAGCGCCTGTCAGAATTCCTCATCACAACAACGGGATGAGGCGAGCAATGTCTGCCAGCCGGATAAGTCACCCACGAGTGCATCCTGCAAATGGGCTGATGAAATGCAGTTGAAGCTGGTACATGATTTCCGCGATGCCAGTCATTATGCGGGTCAGCGTTGCCTGGTGCGGCTGGAGTGGGAAAAAAGCGGGCGCTATGCCGTCACCCAGACCCAGGGCGATGAGCCGCTGTGTCTGCGTGCCTGGCAGTTGATTGGTCAGTCGAAAGGATTACCGCCGCCACCCGATCGTGGGCAGCCAGCGTGGTTTGGCTTTGCGCCGCAGCAGGTTAATTTACCAGTCCATCTTGCCGCCATTGGCGCGGACTGATACCAAACCAGCGACGAAACGCGCGTGAAAACGCGCTCACTTCGGAATACCCCAGCAACAGCGCCATTTCGGAAATCGGCAGCTGTTTCTGTTGCAGATAATGGGTGGCCATTTCGCACCGTACCTTGTCCACCAGCGCGGTGAAACTGATGCCCTCTTCGCGTAAACGGCGCTGTAACGACCAGCTCGACAGCCCCATTTTGTCGGCAATTTCCTCCAGCACCGGTTCGCCCTGAATCAGCGACAGATTGACCTGCGAACGCGCCTGCTCCACCACGCTCTGCTGGCTGGCGCTGCTGTTGAGACGGCGGATAGCATCCTGCATCACCATCAGCAGCATCGGATCCTGTTCCGGCATGGTACGTAACAGATCGCGTTTCGGGATCAATAACGAGTTGAAGGGTTGTTCGAACCACACCGGCGCATCGAAAACTTTGCAGTGCTCATGCCACTGCTCCGGGCGCGGATGCTCGAAGTGAACTTCGCGCGGTGCCCAGTTTTTCCCTGCCACATGACGGATCAGATTGAGAAACATGCCGAGCGTCAGCTCCGCATCCTGCCGACGCGACAGAATTGCCCCGTGACGTACCTGATAATCCAGCCGCCAGCAGTCGCCTTTGTCCACCAGGCGCGTCAGGGTGTCGTGCTGGTGCCACGGAAAAGCATTCACCACGTTGTGCAGCGCCTGCTCCAGCGTGGGCGAACATAGGCCGATGTAGCCAATCAGGCCTAATGACTGCGGTTTGAACTGCCTGCCGTAGTGCAAACCGAAGTTATCAAAACCGGAATGTCGCGCCGCTTCTTCCATCACGCGACAATAGTTAACCAGACCCAGACTGAGGGTTGGGCTGGCGAGCAATTCTGAATCAATGCCGCTGATGCCAAAGATGCGATCCACATCACCGCCTTTACCGGTAATGAAGTCGCTCAGGCCAGTGGCCGCTGCCGCCAGCACGCCACGGTTACTGGCACTGGCATGCGCTGACAAGGCGTTGAACGCCTCGGGCTGTCTCATCAGTGAATTCATGCTGACCTCACAGGATACGCAGGAGTGAATCGAATTACCGTATCCAGCAATTTTCGTACCAGGCGGGCAACGCAGAAAAAGAGGCGATTAGGGTGGATAGCGGACGCGGCGAGCACCGTAACAGCGCAGCCACGCCCGCTGATGGTGCATCAGGCCCCGACAGGCAGCTGGCTGTTCTCCAGATAGCGATGACACAGCCGTACTGAATGATCGGCCCAGCGCGGCCCGAGGCTCAGCGCCATTTCGGTTTCCGCATGGGATCCCATCCAGGCGGTAAGTTGAATACGACGCTGGATCAGCAAGGTGGGCACCAGCGCCATTTCCGCATCAGTGATGTGCCCCACCTGCTCGTAGCCGCGGATCCAGTTATCCACCCACTCTTCTGCGCGCGGATGATGCTCGACAAAACTGATCGCCGCCGCCAGATCGTGTAAATACCAGCCGAGGCCGCAGTCATCAAAATCGATCACCCGGGTTTCCCCTTTGTGCAGCAGCAGGTTGGTAAGACGCAGATCGGCATGGATCAAACCATAACGATCCTCACCTTTGCCAAAATCCTGTAACTCCTGCCCCACGCGGGCGATCGCCTGTTGCACAACAGGATGATCGGCCGGGTTCAGATTGGGGGCATCCTGCCAACGTCCCCAATGGCTGTGATCGCTCACCATGGTGTGATGATCCCAGATGATGCGCTGGAAGCCCTGTGGTTTCTGCCAGCGTTTGCTGTGCTGATGCAACCGCGCGGTGATGTGACCGAGCTGCTGGAAGGCTTTGGGATCGACATCGGTGGTCGGCATATCGCCCTCGATCCAGTGAAACAGCACCGCATGGCGTACTTCGCCATCCGGCAGGCGCAGCGACAGCACCGTTTCGCCATCACTGGCCGGGATCGCTTCCGGCACCATGATGCCGGTGTCGCGCAGCGCATCCAGCCACAACAACTCGCTCTGGATATCCGCTTTGCTGTGGTAGTCCGGGCGATGCAGACGTAACGCATAACGTTTGCCACCTGCCAGCACCAGGAAGGTGGCATTTTCAGAACGGCACAGCAGCTTCAGCTCGCCCTGTAGCGCGGCGGGATAGCAAGCCAGCGCCTGTTGCGCCAGCACGGTGGTTTCAGCATTTGTCAGGGTGTCGGATTGTTTGGCACTCATTCATCAGGCTCCAGGGATGACAACAGTGTTATCAGCATGGGATGACGTCGTCCTGACTGCTTGACCGCAGATGACCCAAAGTTGACCGCAGCGTGCATCTGGCACTTTTCTTGCGTCAGAGTTGACCGTGGAGGACAAAACTCACTGCGCCTGCGTCAAGTTTTCCCGTAAGAGGCAGCGGCATTATCCCCTTCACTGTAGCGCAAACGATAAACCGGCGCGGTGAAGTTACCGCACTCAACAAAAACGACGGGGATAAGATTATGACGAGCAAGCTCAAACCCACCCTGGGAACCCTGCATCTTTGGGGTATCGCGGTTGGCCTGGTCATTTCCGGGGAGTATTTCGGCTGGAGTTACGGCTGGGGCGTAGCAGGGACGCTGGGATTTCTCATTACGACGGCGCTGATCGCCACCATGTACACCTGTTTTATTTTCAGCTTCACCGAACTGACTACCGCTATCCCGCATGCCGGTGGTCCGTTTGCCTATAGCCGCCGCGCCTTTGGTGAAACCGGTGGCCTGATTGCCGGTCTGGCAACCCTGATCGAGTTCGTGTTCGCGCCCCCGGCCATCGCCATGGCGATTGGTGCCTATCTCAATGTGCAATACCCGGAACTCAACCCCAAAACCGCTGCGGTCGGGGCTTATGTGGTGTTTATGACGCTGAATATTCTCGGCGTGAAACTGGCAGCGATGTTTGAGCTGGTGGTTACGGTGCTGGCGGTGCTGGAACTGCTGGTGTTTATGGGCGTGGTCTCACCCGGCTTCAGCATTGCCAATTTCGCCGCCAACGGCTGGGCGGGCAGCGAACATTTTGGTATGCCTGCGGTGTCTGGCATTTTTGCCGCCATTCCGTTTGCTATCTGGTTCTTCCTCGCCATTGAAGGGGCGGCGATGGCAGCAGAAGAAGCGAAAGATCCGAAGCGTACCATCCCCAAAGCCTACATCACCGGCATTCTGACCCTGGTGGTTTTAGCGATTGGCGTGATGCTGCTGGCGGGCGGTGCCGGTGACTGGCGCAAACTGTCGGACATCAATGACCCGCTGCCACAGGCGATGAAGATGATCGTCGGCGAAAACTCTAACTGGATGCATATGCTGGTGTGGATCGGCCTGTTCGGCCTGGTTGCCAGCTTCCACGGCATTATTCTGGGCTATTCACGTCAATTCTTTGCGCTGGCGCGTGCCGGTTATCTGCCGCAAAGCCTGGCGAAACTGTCACGCTTTCAGACGCCGCATCGTGCCATTATTGCCGGTGGCCTGATTGGGATTGCGGCAATTTACAGTGACGGCTGGATTAACCTGCAAGGTATGAGCCTGACGGCAGCCATGATCACCATGGCGGTGTTTGGCGCGATTGTGATGTACCTGATGAGCATGCTGAGTTTGTTCAAACTTCGTCGCACCGCGCCGGATTTGGAACGCAGCTTCCGCGCACCGGGCTATCCGATTGTGCCGGGTATCGCGCTGGTGCTGTCGCTGGTGTGTCTGGTGGCGATGCTGTGGTTTAACCCGGTGATTGGCGGCCTGTTTGTGGCGATTATGGCGGTGGGCTATGTCTACTTCCTTGCCACGAAAGCGCAACGCGACAACGCCCCGCAGGATTCAATGCTGGTGGGCGAATAGCAACAACATTACGTAGCGGCGCGATTTATCGCGCTGTTTTTCAGTCAGGAAAAGTGCCCCGGCTAAAAGGCGCGTGATAAATCACGCCGCTACGAGTGAGGATGTCATCCTTAACGCTGGGCTTCGCCGCCTAACGCTTCGACCAGGTTGCTGATCAGCGCAGCCAGTTCGCTGGTCATCAGGATAAAATCGGCATCGAAACGCTGGGCAAAATCATCACGATCGATATCGTCATTCTGCTCACGCAGCGTATCGCTGAATTTCAGACGTTTTACCGATGCGTCATCGGCGATAACCAATTGAATACGCTCCTGCCAGTCGAGCGCCAGTTTGGTTACCACTTTCCCGGCTTCGATATGGGTCGCAATTTCGTCTGACACCAGATCCTGCTTTTTACAGCGGATCACGCCACCGTCTTCCAGCTGCGCTTTCAGCTCGGCTTCATCCATCAGGGCAAAACCGGCAGGCAGTTCACCAGAACGCACCCATTCGGTCAGCGTCATTTCAATCGGTTTTTCCAGCGTCAGCGGCACCACCGGCAGCGACCCCAGGCTTTTACGCAGCAGCGCCAGCGTATCTTCGGCTTTCTTAGCGCTGGCGCAGTCAACGATAATCAGGTTGTTGACGGTGTCGATCCACATAAAGGTCTGGCTGAAGCGGCTAAACGCACGCGGCAGCAAGCTGTGCAGCACTTCATCCTTCAGCGAGTCTTTTTCGGTCTTTTTCAGCTTGCGGCTCTGTTCCGCTTCAAGCTTGTCAATTTTGGCTTCCAGTGCCTGCTTCACCACGGGAGAAGGCAGGATTTTTTGCTCAGTACGTGCACAGATCACAATCTGACCATTAATCACGTGCGTCAGCGCCTCGCTGCGGTTACCCATTGGGGAGACCCAACCGGTTTTAGCCATATCCTGGCTACCACAGGGAGAAAAGGTGAAGGCGTCGAGCTGTTTTTCCAGATCGTCTGCGGACAGCGGGATGTCACGATTCAGACGATAAACCATCATATTTTTAAACCACAACATCGGGATTCCTTACCGGGGGTGCGATCGGACGCACAAGTCTACGAGTCAGCGCGCATGATAGCGAAACATCGAATGGGTTTCATTGCCTTTACCCAAACGGCCTTCTACTGTATCTCTCACCAGAACGAATAATGAGGAATAAAACGTGCGTATTGGTATCGATTTAGGTGGCACCAAAATTGAAGTAATTGCGCTGTCAGACCAGGGGCAGGAGTTGTTTCGGCACCGCGTGAATACCCCGCGTGATGACTATGGTGCGACGGTTCAGGCGATTGTCGATCTGGTGCAGCTGGCGGAAGAAAAAACCGGGCAGCGGGGTACGGTCGGACTGGGCATCCCAGGCACCATTTCGCCCTATACCCAACGGGTGAAAAATGCCAATTCCACCTGGCTGAACGGGCAACCACTGGATAAGGATCTGGCACAGGCGCTGAATCGTGACGTGCGAATCGCTAACGACGCGAATTGTCTGGCGGTGTCCGAAGCGGTGGACGGTGCTGGTGCAGGACAGCCGCTGGTGTTTGCGGTGATTATCGGCACCGGCTCGGGAGCGGGGGTGGCGATAAACGGTGAGTCGCGCATCGGCGGCAACGGCAATGCCGGTGAATGGGGCCATAATCCGCTGCCGTGGATGGATGAAGATGAGCTGCGTTATCGCGCAGAAGTGCCGTGTTATTGCGGCTTGCAGGGCTGCATCGAGACCTTTGTATCCGGCACCGGGTTTGCCATCGATTATCAGCGTCTGAGCGGACAAGCGCTGAAAGGGGCAGAGATCATTAAGCTGATAGAACAGCAGGACCCGGTGGCTGAGCTGGCGATGCACCGTTACGAAATGCGTCTGGCAAAATCGCTGGCTCAGGTGGTGAATTTGCTCGACCCGGATGTCATTGTGCTGGGTGGTGGCATGAGTAATAACGATCGGTTGTATCAGACCGTACCGACGCTGATGAAACAGTGGGTCTTTGGTCGGGAGTGCGAAACACCGGTACTCAAAGCGGTGCATGGCGATTCCAGCGGTGTACGTGGTGCCGCCTGGTTATGGCCATTAAAAGAATAAAGGCGGAGCTGTGACGTAGCGGCGCGATTTATCACGCGTTTTTAACGCATAGCGCAGGAAATCGCACATTTCTTTCCGATATCGCGCACGAAACAGCGCGATAAATCGCGCCGCTACGAGTCCGTTCAGTTCAATAAAAACGTTGATGCCTCTAATAGTCAGGTTCGTCCTCCACATACAGCGGATTTATTTTCCTGCCTGCATGATCAACAAGGATGGTCTTTTGCTCGCTTGCAATAGCCAGCATAATTTCATCACGCAGGCTATGGTAATAGTCGCCTACATCATCGACACGAGGGAGATATAAAAGACTGCCTTCATTAATAGTTTCCATCACACCATTGAGGCCATCTATTTTCTCTCTGAGCTTCTTATAGCGTGCATAATGATACGCCTGACTTTCTTCAAAAATACGAGCACATTCTTTTATTTCTTTTTTCAGATCCTCCAGGAATTGATCATCAGAATCTCGGACCGATAATTTTCTATTCCTGTCATTCTCCATTTTCAAATGGTCAGCATGAGTAAAAGGAATGACAAAACTCTCATACTTGCTTGTCGGGACTTCATTTTTAAGAATGGTTCCGATGACAGCGGGTGGTTTAGCATTTTTACAAAGATAATGATTACTCATCTGCGCTCTTAGCGTAAAACCAGAAGGGTTTGGCCTTCTTATCTCATTCTTCCTCGCACGATCTTCATCAAATTGGTTATAGAAATTATCTATTTTTACCTGTAAATCCTCTGCTTTTCTGTCCTTTGCCGTTTTGATAATGACAACCGGTTCGAGTGGGATGGGTGGCCTGGAGGGTTCTTCACTGTCGGAAAGAATGTCGCACCCGGAGTCACTTCCGGACAACGAAGAAGTCTCTTCGATATCCTTCGGCAACGTTTGATACTCAGGCGCTGGGTCCGGTTTCGGTGGTGTCAGATGTTCAGAAGCAGGCTCCGGTAACGTTTGATACTCTGACTCTGACTCAGGCTCCGGCAACGTTTGACGCTCTGGCTCAGGCGTCGGTGACGCTGGATGC
Source organism: Pantoea cypripedii (assembly GCF_002095535.1). NCBI lineage: Bacteria > Pseudomonadati > Pseudomonadota > Gammaproteobacteria > Enterobacterales > Erwiniaceae > Pantoea > Pantoea cypripedii. The sequence goes on along the minus strand of NZ_MLJI01000001.1, from coordinate 998,752 downwards.
TCAGAAACAGGTTCTGGCACTGTTCTGCATTCAGAATCAAATGGCCAGCTCCGGTAATTCCCGGAAGGATTTCTTCCTGTTTCCAGTGAAGTCATTATTGCTTCCAGCGTTGTATCATCGGGATACTTATTTGATTTACTAATCGCACGAACAAACTGCCCTAACCCAGAAACACATCCCGCGTCCTGGGTCACTTTTTTTGGTTCTGGCACAGAATTCGTCTGCACGGATTTAGCCGCAACGTCCACTGGTGAATAGCTACCAAACTTATTCAATCTGAGATTGAGAATATTTAACTTTCCGCTAAAAGGTGAAACAAAACCTCTTGTTAGTTTAACCGGTGCAGGTTTGACAACAGGTTCAGAAAGTGGCGGCACCGCCTCCCCAAACCACCGTTTATTTGCCGCAGGTAATTCATTCAGACTGACACGAGAATTAACCTGATACTTCAATGAATCCGGTCGTTCCTTACATGCTGAACAAAAAACATGGGAAATAAAACCAGCCAGTGACGGTGATGACTCAGAATAATCTTTACCAGAATGAATAACAGGCTCCGGTAAAATTGGTGCAGAATATATTCGACCAATCGACATATTAACCTCCTTTTTAGAATCATTATTCAGCGAGCGAATTCATTTTTAATACAGATAAAATCAATATGCAACCAGCATAATCGCCATAAAAATTAACATAGCGAATTATTAATTACTTATTCGACTAATTAACTTCAATTTATCTGTTTGAAAAACGTCGAATAAAAAAGAAGTGATTTTTTCTAAATGAAGATAGGATAAAAAATTAAATTTACAAATTTTGTGATGTGAATCGGTGAAAAAAGGCCGCAATCTGCGGCCTGGGGCAACTGCTTACAGATAGCGGCACAGATAAGAGGTTGGCTCAGCGACCTGAAGATGGAACTCGCTTTGGCCCGGTACGTTGAACACGCTACCCGCTTCAAACCATTTCCACTCAGTTTCACCCGGCAGCAGCACTTTCAGTGCGCCACTGACCACCGTCATCTCTTCTGGCTGACCTGTACCGAAGGTGTATTCACCTTCTGCCATCACGCCCACGCTTGCGCGCCCAATGGTGACACTATCGAAACCAATGGACTTCACTTTTCCGTCAAAATACTCACTCACGTTGAGCATGTCACTTCCTCACAGCACATTAGGTTGACTGGCAGATTACAAGGGAACTCGCTGATCTGTCACGCGAAATGACAGGTGGGATCGCAAGTTGTGATCCCTGTGGATTAAACGATCAATTCCGCTGCCAGTTTGGCTACCAGGACATTAGACAGCAGGACCGGAATCCCCAGCATCTTCTGCAGAAAATCACGATGCTTCTGGTGATAACCGATGCAATCCAGTATCACCACATCGGCTCCCTGCTCCTGTAGCGACAGGCCGGCTTCAATCATATCCGTCTGCTGCGCCAGATAAGGACTGGCGACGGCGAAACAGGGGGGAGTACCGAGGTTACGCCATTTGCTGGCCTGCTCAGCAATCTGTTCCTCCACCGGCACCACAATCCCAACTTTGTGGCCGTGCACAATCGCCCCCACCAGCGGCGGAATGATGCGATCAGGCTCCAGCAACAACGCTTTTTGCGTCTTCAATGCACCAAACTCTCCGGTGCACAGCAGCAGGATGGTGTTGTAACCCTGCTCCTCCAGTGCGTAGATTTTTTGCTGCAATCCCTGCTCCACCTGACGTGCCGATAAGCGTACCTGCTGTCCGTCCTGCATCCGCGAAACCAGCACTTTTTCACCCATTGCTGGTGTGTAGTGCTGCTCCACTTCCGCCAGGGAGAGGCCGTCGAGTAAACCGGCGTGCGCCACCTGCTCTGCGGGCAGATACGCCTGCAACAATGGCAGAATATCGCTGCGCGGCGACTGACCAATGGTCAGAGTAACCAGAGATGTTTTCATACTTAGGATTTCCGGGAACGCAAATGACTGAGGCTACCATACAAAGATAGCAGCAGAGCGTACTCCTGCGCGTCGTAGAACTGACAAGTCTCGCGACCAAACTCTTTAGCCACTTCCACGGCAAATTTCACCGTGCTGGCGATATCCACTTCGTGGCTGGCACCCGTCCCACAGCCAGGCACCACCGACTCAGCGCAAATAGCCACGCCGACCACCGGCACATCGGTGGCGGTTGAGGGTTGCAGAATGCTGTTAAGGTGATAAACCCCATTGCCATACGGCGTGATATCCTGGGTGGTGATCGGGAAGGTCACTGCCGGACGGCCACTGGTCATTTCCATAATGCGCAGCAGATCTTCCGAGACGCGCAGAATGTAGCCCTCTTTCACCGTCGGTGACAGCGCATAACCTTTGTGATTCAGGATACGGTTGCCTTTAGTGGTATCGATGGAGAGGATCGCGTCCACCCCGGCTACCACTTCGTTATCATTCATGGTGACGTCATCGATCGGTGAATCCATAAAATCCACCGGCTCGTGCGGACGTGTCGGCGCATCCGGACAGATATGGGTGGTAATGATCACGTCACCGGCCAGCACATCGCCTTTGGTTTGCATCTGTGCCAGTTTCAGCGCGCTGCTGATGGCCGCCACGGCACCGTCAGCATCCGACACCATCCCGATACGTGTCGGACGGGCACCAATCCCGCCGAGACGCCCAATAATACCGAGGGTCGGCGCACTGCCTCCCTGGCTTTTACCTTTGGCGCCAGGGATATCGATGCGCACAAAATCGGTACGCCCTTTCGGCCCGCTGACACGTTTGGTACTGGCGCTGACGCCGGGATAGGCGGCAAACAGATCAACCACCTGCTGACCATCCACAAAGGCACTATCGAGTAACTCAAAGACCTGCAATGTCTGCTGTAAACTCATGTTGGATTCCCTGGTTATTTCTTACTGCTACTGGCAAAAAGTGAATGGAAGAAGCTGTAGAGCGCATCACCGGCGATAAAGCCTGCCGCCATCACCTCCATCGGTGAACGACCGCGCTCGCCCCACACGCGCAGGATCAGAATGCGTAACGCAATCCCCACCAACACCGCCCAGCCAGCGGCGGCATTGTTAATCAGCAGGCCGGTGGCCAGCAGCACACCGAGCTGACGTTTCGGTCCACCAATCAGCTGAATGATCGCGCCGGGAATGGCCCAAATCAGCAAATTACCCGCGATGCCCGGCTCCGCACCGGCCTGAATGGTTTTGGCGTAAACCCGGGCAACCGGCGGCAACAGGTTTTCCGCAAAGAACAGCGTATGGGCATACCACACCACCGGAATGGCGATCACAAAGGCGATCATCGCCGCAATCAGCTGAATGCGACGGCCCCACAACTCCTGCTGCACATCCGCACCATTACCGCGCAGGATAAAACCGGCTTTCAGGTCATAACCCATGTCCGCAAAGGCCGGGCCAGTTGCGGCGGTAAAGCCACACAGCAGACACAGCGCCAGCGGCGGGAAGCCGAGCAAAATACCGAGGATCAGGGTAATCAGCGCCACCGCAAAAGCCGGGAACCAGCCGGAATGCATCGCAGCGATACCAACGATCAACTCATGAACAAAAGCAGCAAAGGCAGCATAAACAATAAATAGCACCAGCATCGGCAGGCCCATCTGGCTCCACAAACCACCTGCCAGCGCCAGCAGCGTGGAAATGACGATATAGCCGACGGTGCCGAAACCGAGCGAGCGTTTCACTTCGCTATCGCTGCGGCTGACGTTAAGCGCATCATTACGGCGGCTGCGAATCACCTGCACCACCTGAATCAGAGCCACCACACCGGCACCGACCATCACCCCGTGCGGAATATACAGCGCATTAATATCGATACCCGCCACCGGCTGAGAATAAGCACGCAACAGGAAGCCCACACCAAGCATGGTCAGCGCCCAGATATTGCCGATAAACGCCGTGCCAAATGCCGACATTGGAATCTTCAGCATCGAACCCACAATCCCGCCGACAATGCCCACCACCAGCAGCCACGCCTGGCGGCCCCCTTTGTCACCGGCTTTGATCGCTTCCGCAGCGGCCACCCCCGGCGGCCAGGCATTGCTGGCCGGGAATACGCGGGTATCGAACAGGCGATACAGCAAATAAGCATCCAGCAACATCGCCGCACTGACCCCGACAAACAGCGGTAGCACCAGCTGTGGTTCGCCCAGCGCCCAGGGTACCGCAATCGGCATCAGCAGGCTGTTGGCGGCACCGAAGGTGGCGGATGAGATAGCGGTTTGCGCCAGGTTCTGCACCTCCACCGAACGGTAGCTTTGATACCATTGCAGCGGAATACGCGCCAGCAGCATGGCAAACAGCGCGCCGATAATGGAAGTATTGGGAGTGACTCCGATGGTAGTAATTAATTGTACGCCAATGATCGCGCCCGCAATGGACAACAACACCAGCATTAAACCGACTCCGACACTTTTTATTGGATTATGGTGACGCATGGTATTCCCCGTATTTTCACCCTGGCGAAAACGTTATTACGCACCGCCCGTCACGCGGGACAGCGGCGTTTTAGTTAAATATCGTTCCCTGATGATTGAAATAAGCAGGCCCGGAGGCCTGTTATTTCCCTGGTGTGGCGCGAAGTATTACGCCGTTAAATCATGCGCCATATTTTTCGGCCATCAGGGCCGCAGTGGCGCGTAATTCATTGAGCAGCGCTTCCGGATAGCCGGGCGCGGCTTCTTGTGAAAGAAATGACAGGCAGAGTGCGACACTTTCGCCGCGGTGTTTGTTGGTGACGGCAACCGCCATCGAGCTGATACCTGGCAGCGTTTCATTACGCGCCAGCGCCCAGCCTTGCTGGCGGATGGTCGCCAGTTCAGCGCACAGCGCATCAGGATCGAGCGGTGAATTCAGTGAGGCTGCATGCCACTCATGGGCAAAACGCTCGCGCACCACGTCATCGCTGCTTTGTGCCAGCAGCACACGCCCGGTGGAGGTGCCCGCCGCAGGCATACGGGTACCTGGCGGGGTGATCAACTGGGTAAACAGGCGTCCGTGGTACATACGCATCACGATGATGTCGTTCCCGTCCAGCACCGAGATGTAGCCCATGCAGCCGGTGCTGGCCGCCAGGCGTGCCATAGCAGCAGAGGCGCTATCCACCAGCGGAGTTGAAAGATAATGTCCCGCCACCGACAGCAACACGCGGCCAATATGGAAACAACGGCTATCGGGATCGCGCTCCAGCAATCCCTGGCTTTCCATCGTCGCCAGTAAACGGGAAACGGTACTTTTCGGCAGATCCAGCGCCTCAACCACTTCGGTAAAGGTGAGACCAGGATGCCCCTGCGTCACGCCAAAGCGCTGAAATAATTTAAGTACGGCGGCAGCATTTTCGAGTGTGGTCATGCAGGTAGTTTCACTATTTGGAACTAAGTTCCTGAATCAATACCCCGAAAGTAAAACGTCAGGTTTTTGTGGTCAAGCGCAAATTTTGTACCGGTCAAATCAGGGGAGAAATTAAGGCAGCATAAAATGAGGAGTAAAGTTAAAACTCAATGATTTTATCAGGCAGAATAAATTGAACGCAGAAAAGGCGGTAACTTTGTGGCAGGTTTGCAGTTATTTCGCGTAAATAGAAAATGACCCTGAGCGGCACAAACTAATAACCGGCATCCCTGCCAGCCGATATTACTCTTTTTCCACATCTTCGTAGCGAAGTTTAGCATCCTGCGCTTCAGCAGCAGTTTTATGTTCGCTGATGAGCGAATCAGGACGTGGATGATCGGCGCGTAATTCGTACCAGGTCACAGTGTTGCCCGGTGTGCCTTTTTCAACAGCGACGATGCGAGCATGTCGCGGATAAGGTGGTCTTGATGGCATACATCTCCCTCCTGGGTATGTCAGTTATCCAAACGGACAGCAGCAATCCCCTGCCCGTCCTTAAGTATAGACAAGCGGGGAGGGTCGCAATTTAAACCGGGAGAAGTCTGAGGAGGTTAGCTGGCGCGGGCCAGTGACAGCGAGCGGAGAATCTCTTCAACCACCAATTCCGGTGACTGCATCGCATTCACTTCATGATGGGCCGATTGATGGTACAAATGCGCACGCTGGCGCAGGATATCGCCCATCTCTTCCGCAATCGGGCGACCGGTCAGTGTCGGACGTTGATCCGCTTCGGGCTGCCGCTCCAGACGATCTGCCAGTACGCTGGAAGGGGCATTTAACCAAATGACCTGGCCATGTTCGCGCATAAAACGACGGTTCACTTCCGCCAGCACCATGCCGCCGCCGGTGGCAATGATGGTGCAGGGTGCGGTGACTGCCTGCAGTGACTCGGTTTCGCGTGCACGGAAGCTGTCCCAGCCCTCAGCCGTCACGATTTCGGCGACACTGCGCTGGGTGGTGGTTTGCAGGTGATGGTCGGTATCGCGGAAGGCGTAGCCGAGGGCCTGCGACAGCGCCTGGCCAATGGTGGTTTTACCGCAACCGCGTGCGCCGATCAGATAGATGGGTAATGACATTCTGGCTCATCCTCCGCCGTGTTTTGCCGCACGGGCATTGTCATCAGGTCAATATTGCGTCGCATGATACCTGGATTTCATTTCATCAGCCACCGGCGAAGCACGATTTACGCGTATCTTGCCCATACAATCTCACATGCGTATGATTTACATAGAAAAAATCATGCAATTTTTGTGCATCGACAAAAATGTAAGTCTGGGCAACATTTGCTTACCAGCGCATTGATTTACTTTCTGTCATCTCGCCCGCATATAGTGGGGTAACTCGCAAACGGAGGTTTACCATGCAGAGCGAAGAACAACAGTTAATTGAAAGCCTGTTCAGCCGTCTGAAACAGGCTGAGAGCCAGAGCGGCCCGCGTGATATCGGCGCCGAGCAGTTAATCAAACAGCATTTGCTGTCACAGCCCGGTGCGCCTTATTACATGGCACAGGCCATCCTGATTCAGGAAGCGGCGATGAAAAAGCTCAATGCCCAAGTGGGTGAGCTGGAAAATCGTCTGGCGCAGGCACAGCAGCAACAGCAGGCTCCGCAGCAAAGCAGCGGCGGATTCCTTTCCAGCCTGTTTGGTGGTGGCGCATCGCGCCCTGCTGCACAGCCTCAGCAGCAGCCGGTGTGGAACAGCGCCCCGGCACAGCAGCAGCAACCACCTCAGCAGCCGCAATACGCCAGCGCGCCACCCGCACGCGGCACCGGTTTTCTCGGTGGCGCGTTGCAGACCGCCGTCGGTGTGGCCGGTGGTGTGGTGATGGCGGACATGCTAACCAGCATGTTCCACCATTCGCAGCCGGAAGAGATTGTGAACATCATCAATGAACCCGCGCTGCCGCAGGTTGATGACAATCTTGATAGCTTTAATGGCGTCAACGATAGCAACAATGCGTTCCTGAATGACAATAACAACGGCTGGGATAACAGCTTCGCCGATAACAACGATTTCAGCGATTTCGGCGGCAGCGACTTCAACGACGACGATGACAATTTTGTCTAACGCCGTTGACGTAACCACTTATCCAGTTCGTTAGCAAACTGCTGGCGGTCGCGTGGGCTTAGTGCCGACGGGCCGCCACTTTGAATGCCACTGGCGCGCATGGTTTCCATAAAGTCGCGCATGGTTAACCGCTGGCGAATCGTGTCCGGCGAATAACGTTCACCACGCGGATTTAGCGCCGCCGCTCCCTTCTCCAGCACTTCCGCCGCCAGCGGAATATCACCGGTAATCACCAGCTCACCCGGCTGTACGCGTTTGACGATTTCGTTATCGGCCACATCAAAACCCGCTGCCACCTGCAACGTTTTCAACCAGGGTGAAGGCGGCACGCGCAGTGGCTGGTTAGCCACAAAGGTGACCTGGGTTTGGGTACGCTCGGCGGCGCGATAGAGCACTTCTTTGATGACATTGGGACAGGCATCGGCATCAACCCAAATCGACATATTTGATCCTTTCTCTCGGTGAATGCAGGTGATCTTCCCGTTCTGCGCCAGAATGGCAAATTTAATTTGATCGGAACGTTGCAACCCCTGCCCAGCGACGTAAGCTAGCCGATACAGAAAATCGAACCATCTAAAGGATCAAGCGATGCTGGAGAAGAAAATCGGGTTTATTGGTGCCGGTAATATGGCGAAAGCGATCATCAGCGGCCTGGTGAATAGCGGACAAATCGCCCCGGCCAACATCTGGGTTTTTGACCGCAAACCCGCCACCAATCAGGCGCTGGCGCAGCAGTATGGCGTCACGGCAGCCGAGAGCGCCGAAAGCCTGGCACGTGAAGTCGATATCCTTTTTGGCGCAGTGAAACCGAATGTGATTCTCAAAGTGCTGAAGGATCTGGCCAGCCAGCTGAAAAAAGAGGCGCTGGTGGTGTCGATCGCCGCTGGCGTAACGCTGGATTCGCTGGCTGCCGTGCTGGGTCACGATCGTAAAATCATCCGCGTGATGCCGAATACGCCGTCACTGGTGAATGAGGGCATGACCTCAGTCACGCCGAATGTGCTGGTTGAGCAGCATGAAACCGACGAAGTGGTGGCGATTTTCGAGAGTTTCGGTAAAGCCGCCGTGGTGAGTGAATACCTGATTCACGCGGTTGTTGGCGTAAGTGGCTCTGCCCCGGCCTACGTGTTTATGTTTATTGAAGCGATGGCGGATGCGGCGGTACTCGGCGGTATGCCGCGTGCCCAGGCCTATCAGTTTGCCGCGCAGGCGGTGAAAGGCTCTGCACAGATGGTGCTGGAAACCGGGAAACATCCTGGCGAGCTGAAAGACATGGTGTGCTCTCCCGGCGGCACCACCATCGAAGCAGTCAAGGTGCTGGAAGAAAAAGGCTTCCGGGCAGCGGTGATCGAAGCGATGCAGCAATGTATGAAAAAATCGGATGCGTTGAGTAAATCGTAACCCATTGTAGCGGCGCGATTTATCGCGCAATAAATTGCGCCGCTGCACAGGCAGGTAATGATATTCGCTACCCCTGATAATCCTCAAACAGCGCGATGCCCTGCGCCACGGTCATCGGCTGCTGCATATGTTCCACCAGTGCCGCCGTCAGGGTATACATGCCAGCTGAACACACCGCCGCCAGCCTGCCCTGCTGACCATAAAAAGCGATAAAACGTTTCTCCGGCAGCGAACCCAGCAAGTGGAACTCATCCCACTCCGTGGCGTGTCCCAGATACTCGTAACGCGTGCCGTAATGCGCCGTCCAGAAAAATGGCACCCGGTCATAGAGCTCACGCTGGCCCAGCATATTCAACGCGGCAATCCGTCCCTGCTGGTGCGCCACCCGATAGTGCTCAATCCGCAGCGGTCCCTGTTGCGTGGGATAACTGGCAATGTCCCCTGCCGCCCAGATATTTTTTGCCACCTGAAGCTGACTATCGGTGGTCAGGCTGCCGTCGCTCTGCATCGCCAGATCATGAACAAAGCCGGTTACCGGTTTAATACCGGTGGCAAACAGCACCAGGCTGGCCGTCAGACTTTTGCCATTTTTCAACATCACCGCCTCGACTTTGCCATTGCCGACCAGCGCCTGCGGCTCTCCCACGATCATCTTCACGCCGTTGCTGGTATGCAGATCGCGGAAATGCTGGCCAATTTCCTCACCGAACTGTTTCGCAAATGGCAGCGGGTGACGAGCCAGCACCGTGACGTCAATATCGCGATTGCGTAACGCCCCCGCCAGCTCCATACCAATAAAGCTATTACCGATGATGACGATTTGATGGGTTTCATCGACATCATCCAGCAGTGAGCTGGCCTGATTAAGCGAACGCAGCAAATGCACGCCGGGAAGATCGTGTCCTGGAATCGCCAGCGGTTGTGGCGTGCCGCCACTGGCGATCAGTAACTGATCAAAATGTAATTTGTTGCCATCGGCAAAGATTAACAGCTGCTCCGCGCTATTCAGTTCCACCACATTGGCCTGAATACGCTCCACATGGCTCAGCACATCCGACTTCAGCAAACGCGGCACATCTTCAATCGCCATTTTCCCGGAAGGAACAAATTTACTTAACGCGGTGCGATCGTAAGGGGCTTCCGCTTCACGCTCGACTAACACCAGATGCCCTTTAAAGCCCTCATGGCGCAGCGTCCATAAGGCCGCGCTCCCTGCGGCACCGGATCCCAGCACCACGCAGACCGGCGTTTCCCGTTCAACAGCAGGCAGTGACGCGGCAGACATGGGTTTGGTATCAACCCAGACCTTGCCCTGTTCAATGCGTACCGGGTAGTTTTTCAAGTCAGCCAGCGCCAGCGGTTCATGCATCCTGCCATCTTCGATGCCAAATACCGCTTTATGCCAGGGGCATACCAGCTCGCCGCCACAAACCGCCCCCTGTTCCAGCGGCGCTCCGGCATGCGGGCATTTCGCCTGAAGCGCATGGACACGTTCACCTTCACGGATGAGTAAAATATCCTTCTCACCCACGGAGAATTTAGTGGGTTTATGCTGCCTGAGTGCTTTCAGTTCAACGACAGATTGATAGCTCACGTTGTGCCTCCCTACGCTGTAGTTAGATGTGATGCAATAAATCCATACAAACAGTAAGTGTGGCAAAGTCTGATGATTTGGCAGGGCGAGGAAAACAATGTGGGGAATAACAGCCTGTTTATTCACCATTTTGCAGATGAAAGAAAATGTAATTAAGGGAAGACCCGCGACAGAAACAGATTAATAAAAGCGGGTGCGTGGAAGGGATAAAAAATTAGCGGCCCGCAGGCCGCTATCAGGAGATCAACTTTTTTTCAGGCAGGAACTCATGAAGGTTTTACGTGCATCACCGCTGAGTTTTTTATCACCCGCTTCGGTGTTACAGGTTTTCATCTTCATTTGTTGTGGCGTCATATTGCCCATCTTGCTGTCTTTTTTCAGGCAGTCACTCATAAAGCTTTTACGCGCGTCACCTTTCAGGTTTTGTGAAGACGCGTGTTGATTACACATGGTCATTTTTTCCTGCTGTGCGGTCTTCTCTGCCGCACCCGCGCTGCCTGCGATCAGCAGACCCGCAGCCATCATTGCCATAAGAAACGATTTCATTGCACCTTCTCCATAAAGTTATTGCCTGATAAGTCTGGCATGAGATAAGCAAAGCAGAAATAAATATAATGAAAACGCCTGTGGCGATCACAGGCGTTGCGGAAATCAGATGCGGGGATGGTTTAACAGTTTTTCCACGTAATTACGCAGCAGAATGGCATCCGATGAGGCTTCATGATGCGCAACGGGTGACATCGCAACGTTAATACCCGAAGTGATGTCTTTTAATTGCTCCGGTTCCAGTTTGCGTAACAGGGCCGTGACCACAATTTCCAGCGCCTCAACCTGGACCACTAACTCTTTAGACTCTTCTTCTTTTTCAGCCAGCTTAAGCAGGAGTTCCGCAATCAGATTTTTCATGCGACCAACTCAATTAGTTGAGGGAAATGTTGACGTTAGCATTGAGCAGAATAAAAAAACAGGGATTTTTGTGGGATCCAGATAACACAGTTAAAAATGGCGGGAAAGAAAACTCAGCGCAGGATTTTATTATTAAGCGGCGAAACGTTTCTCTCAGAAATAATGTTCTCGTGAAACGTTTCGCACGCAAAAAGCAGTCATTAACGCAAGACGTTAATCACTTATGGACCCATAAATCCACGGCCCGGACCGCCGCCATGGCCGCCCCAGCCACCACCACCGCCACCCCAACCACCTCCGCCACCCGGCGGCGGGAAAATACAACCGCTCAGCGCGGTCACCAATGCCACTACGGCGGCGAGTTTAACAATACGGACCATAATTACCTCAGGATGGAGAAATCGGGCTGAGTGTATGAGCCGCCGTCATGCCCGACAACACAGAATTCTCCGTAAGCTGGCGCTATTCATCTCTGCTCACCATGCTTAACAATTTACTGGCACTAAGCCAGGAGAAAACCGACAAAGACGTAATGAACGCGATAAAAAATCCGCTCCGGCAAGGCGTCATGGCGCTTTACAGCTGGGGGAATTTCACGCAATGTGAGCGCATTACAATTAATGAGATCCCAACATGACATCTTTATCTGTTTCCCTCAGTGATATTCTGGCGCGACGCGACTGGGAAAATCCGGTCGTCACCAGTCTGAACCGGCTTGACGCCCATCCACCCTTTGCCAGCTGGCGTGATGAACAGGCCGCGCGTGATGATCGCCCCTCCCCTTCACGTCAGAGTCTGAATGGCCAGTGGGCATTCAGCTATTTCGCTCAGCCGGAAGCGGTACCACAAAGCTGGCTATTGCAGGATCTGTCCGACGCGGACAACATCCCCGTCCCGGCAAACTGGCAGCTACAGGGCTACGACGCACCGATTTATACCAATGTGCAATACCCGATTCCGGTCAATCCCCCTTTCGTTCCTGCCAGCAATCCCACCGGATGTTACTCGCTCACATTTAATGTCGATGATGCCTGGCTGCAACAGGGCCAGACACGCATTATTTTCGATGGCGTCAATTCGGCGTTCTTTCTCTGGTGCAATGGTCAGTGGATCGGTTATTCGCAGGATAGCCGTTTACCCGCCGAATTCGACCTGAGCCGTACCTTGCGCACTGGCAATAACCGCCTGGCGGTGATGGTGTTGCGCTGGAGCGACGGCAGCTATCTCGAAGACCAGGATATGTGGCGCATGAGCGGTATTTTCCGCGATGTCACCCTGTTGCATAAACCGGCGACACAGCTGGCGGATGTGCAGATCGAGACTGCACTCAGTCCGGAATATAGTCGCGGCGATTTGCGCGTGAACGTGAAGATCCACAGCCCGACACGCCCGCTGCCAGGCTGTCGGTTACGCCTGCGCCTGTGGCAGGGCACCACCCTGATTGGCGAACATGAACAGGCACCGGGCAGCACCATTATTGACGAGCGCGGCCACTACCCGGAGCAGTCCTTGCTGGTGCTGCCCGTCAGCCAGCCGCTGCTGTGGAGTGCTGAAACCCCGCATCTGTATCGCGCGGTGGTATCGTTGCTGGATGAGCAAGGCGTACTGCTGGAATCCGAGGCTTATGATGTCGGTTTCCGACGCGTCGCGATTGAGAACGGTCTGCTGTGTCTGAATGGTCAGCCGCTGCTGATTCGCGGCGTCAATCGCCATGAGCACCACCCGGAAAACGGTCAGGTGGTGGATGAAGCCAGTATGCGGCGCGACATCGAACTGATGAAACGCCACAACTTCAACGCGGTGCGCTGCGCCCATTATCCCAATCATCCATTGTGGTATCGCCTGTGCGATGAATACGGCTTGTACGTGGTGGATGAAGCCAATATCGAAACGCACGGTATGCAGCCGATGAATCGCCTCTCCAGCGATCCGCGCTGGTTTGCCGCTTACAGCGAACGTGTTACGCGCATGGTGCAGCGCGACCGAAATCATCCCTGCATCATTATCTGGTCGCTGGGCAATGAATCCGGCCACGGCAGCACGCATGATGCCTTGTATCAATGGGTGAAAAGCAGCGATCCCACCCGTCCGGTGCAATATGAAGGCGGCGGAGCCAACACCGCCGCCACCGATATTATTTGTCCGATGTATGCACGCGTCGATCAGGATCAACCCTTCCCGGCGGTGCCGAAATGGTCGCTGAAAAAATGGATCGGTTTGCCTGGCGAAACGCGCCCGCTGATCCTGTGCGAATACGCCCACGCGATGGGCAACAGCTTTGGCGGCTTTGCCAAATACTGGCAGGCATTTCGCCAGCACCCGCGTTTGCAGGGCGGTTTCGTCTGGGATTGGGTCGATCAAAGCCTGACGCGCTACGACGAGCAAGGACAGCCGTGGCAGGCCTACGGTGGCGATTTTGGTGACACTCCTAATGATCGTCAGTTCTGTATGAACGGGCTGGTGTTTGCCGACCGCTCTCCGCACCCGGCGTTATTCGAAGCGCAGCGCGCCCAGCAGTTTTTCCAGTTCACCCCGGATACTCAGGATCCCTGGCGCTTTACCGTCAGCAGCGATTACCTGTTTCGCCACAGCGATAACGAGGTGCTGCGCTGGTCGATTGAGCAGGAAGGAGAATCGATAGCCCATGGCGAACTGGCACTGGCGATCGCACCGCGCGGCAGCCAGTCATTCAGCCTGCCGCCGGTGGAAAATTTACAGGGCAATTGCTGGCTCAATCTGGCAGTGCATCAGGTGCAGCCGACCACCTGGTCGGAAGCTGATGCGCGCGTTGCCTGGCAGCAGTGGCCACTGCCCGCCACCCTCCCTGCGCGCACGCTGGCGAACCACGAACCGGCTCCGGTTATCGAATCGAATCACGATCTGATTGCCGTCTGCCTGCCGAACCAGCGCTGGCATTTTTCCCGCCGCAGCGGTGAGCTGGTGCAATGGTTTGTTAACGATGAAGAGACGCTGCTGACTCCGTTGCAGGATTGTTTTATCCGCGCGCCCATTGATAACGATATTGGCACCAGCGAGGCCGCCAATATTGATCCTAACGCCTGGATCGAACGCTGGAAACGCGCCGGTTACGAGCAACTGGAGCCACAGCTGGTCGAACTGGAGCTGGATAGCCTGAGGCACAGCGTGTTGATCGACACGCTGCATCAGTGGCTGTTTGCCGGACAAGTGGTTTTTACCAGCCGTAAGCGCTATCAAATTCGCGGTACGGGTGAACTGACTATCGACATCGAGGTGGAACAGGCTGCCGGGCTGCCGCCCCCGGCGCGTATCGGTTTACGCTGCCAGCTGGCGCACACGCCACAGCAGGTTAGCTGGCTGGGGCTGGGACCCGATGAAAACTATCCCGATCGCCAGCTGGCGGCGCAGTTCTCCCGCTGGCAATTGCCGCTGGACGCGATGCGCACCGATTACGTCTTTCCGGGCGAGAATGGCCTGCGGGGGGGTACTCGTCAGCTGGATAGTGGCAGTTGGCAGGTGAGCGGTGATTTTGCCTTTTCACTCAGCCCGCACAGCCTGGAGCAGCTGCGTGACACCTCACATCGCCACCTGCTGCAACCGGAAGCGGGTTGCTGGCTGCATCTCGATGGCTTCCATATGGGAGTCGGCGGCGATGATTCCTGGAGTCCGAGCGTTAGCCCGGAGTTCCTGCTTACTCAGCAGCGCTGGCACTTCGCTCTGACGCTGCGTCAGTAGTTTTCTCTGCCGATTCACGCTGGCTCACCGGTTGAGTCAGCGTGGTTTTCGGGCGGCGATAGAAACGACGCAGCAACAGCACGTTAAGCAGCACCACCATCGCGGTCGCAAAGAATACCCAGCGATAGCCAGTCGCCGCCGAAACGGCCGCGCCCAGCAGGGGTCCCGCCACATTACCCAGATACATAAACGACTGGTTATAACCGAAGATGCGTCCGGTGACATTATCGCGGGAATGACGTACCAGCAGCGTTTGCACTGCGGGCATCATCGCGCCATCGGCAAAGCCCAGCAGAAAACGCAGCACGCCAAGCTGGGTGGCGCTGGTCACAAACGACATGGCGGTGAGCAACACCAGCGAGGTGATCATGGTGGCGATCAGAATGCGCTGGGTGCCGATGCGGTCGCCGAGTTTGCCAAGCCGTGGCGCAGAGATCAGCGCTGAAATGCCCGGCAGCGCCGCGATAAAGCCGCTGAGGAAAGCAATGTTTTGCGCGTTCGGTGCCAGTTCACGTACGAACAACGTCAGGATCGGGTTCACCGATCCGTTGCACATCTGAATCACCATGGTGGTGACGAACAGGCAGACCATCAGACGCGGATTATCCAGACTGCGAAACACTTCGCGTCCGCTCATCTTGTCCTGCTTGCTGATCGGGGTATAACCGGTTTCTTTAATCAGAAATAGCGTGACCAGAAAACTGATCAACAACAGCGCGGCGGTGACGATAAACACCAGGCGCAGACCAAGCCAGTCAGCCAGCAGGCCGCCAATCATCGGCCCCAGGATCACGCCGCCAATCTGCCCGGTTGCCACACTGCTCAGCGCCCAGCCGCTGCGTTCGCGCGGCACCTGTGCCGCCACCAGCGCCATCGCGTTAGGAATATAACCGGAAGTCAGCCCCATCAGGGCGCGCAACAGTAGCAATTGCCAGGAGTGGGTGACAAAGGCCTGCAACAGGATCACCACTCCCATGCCAAAAGAAGCACGCAGCAGCATCAGCTTGCGCCCTTTACGGTCCGCAAGGCTGCCCCACAGCGGTGCTACCGCAGCGGAAACCACGAAAGTGATACTAAAGGTGAGCCCCGACCACAGGCTGAGCGCATTATCTCCGCGTATCCCAAGATGTTCGATATACAACGGCAGAAACGGGATGATCTGGCTGATCGCCAGTCCGGTAAAAAAACAACCAAACCATACCGAGATCAGGTTGATTTTCCAGGGTTCAACGGAGCGTAACATGAGAAAGCACATCAAAAATGAAATGAAGGTTCAGTTTAACAATCAGCTGACATTACTGGACGGCAAAACATGGCATCAGGATAAAAACGCAGTTTTCCGCTGTGCAGCTTACGTCTGCGCACAGCAAATATTACGCAGGCGGCAATTCACAGCGGCTTAATGTGTAAAAACATTGCGGGGATGATTTTCACGCATCGCCAATAGCTCAAAACGTGAAAAAATATTTCTGACGGTTACTGACAATTTTTGACGTCGCAACTATGTTTAAAAAATCACCAGCGACCGCTGGTGGGGCGCTACCCGTTCTGGTCAGCGTGCATGCTTAAACCACTATCTCCCCGCGCTTGCCTGTTCCGGGCGGCGGGCATCGTTGTCTCTGCGGAGGTCAGCTATGAGAACGCATCCCAACAGCGCCAGTCGGGCGATTACCGATTATTTTAACAGTCCTGCATGGCATGCACCGCACGAGACAGATCTGCTGGCTGCCATTATGCGTGAGTTGATGGATGATGGTCAGCCCGCGACCAGCAAAGCGGTGATCGCCAGAGTGATTGCCAAGCTGGAATTTGAGGGTGATGAGCAACGCCTGCAAAGTTATCGCAATCTGCTGGCACAACTGCTGGAAGCACGACCCCATGAGTAAAATCGTAATCCCGCACATTCTGTAGCGGCGCGATTTATCGCGCGGGTTTTAAGATGCTTAACTGGTTCAAATAAGCGCGATAAATCGCGCCGCTACAACTAGTGCGATCCTGGGTTGCGGCATAAATCCCCACATCAGCTTTTGACGGGTAAAAAAAATTCCCGCCGAAGCGGGAAGAAACAAGACGAGCATTGCATATTCGAGAGTGACGAGGAAATCTCCTAAATGCGTTGCTATCCTCGCCTGAGGCTGTGACAGCCCGATGACAATGCCATGTCGGTTTGATGTTACCCGCAATAGACCTTGCTGATTTTGCCGCTCTGGTCAGCCATAAAGTTAAGCCGACGCAGATTGAAGTCCATGGTGACAGCCGAATTCCACGGAATGGCGCGCACTGGCACGTCAAAGCGTTGGTCATGCAGCACCGATAAGGGCTGGCCGATGGTGTTTTGATACTGCGATGCGCCACACATATCGTTTTCCGCATCCTGGGTGGTCCCCGCTGCGGTGTCAGGTTTGGTCGCCGACTGGCAGGCGGTCAGGGCAAAAAATCCCAGCGCCAGTAGCGCTTTTCCATAATATTTCACGTTTTCTCCTCCTGGATTTTCAGACAAACGGATGCCCGAGAGTCACCCAGCGTGCCCGTGATGCGCAAAGATTTCCAGCAGAAAAACCTCGTGAAATGGCGATTCCCTCCGCATTTTTTCGGATTAATCACACAATTCGCCCATTATCTCAGCAGGTATTGCGTAAAATGACCTAAGATTTATCTGAGGTGATAATTATGGAACTCGCAATCTTTATCGTTGTGGCAATTTTGATGACCTGCGTGGCCGTCAAAGTTCGTTAAACATCCTGTTTTTCCAGAAGCGCACTGAACGCCGCCAGCGGCATCGGTCGCCCAAGAAAGTAGCCCTGGCCCTCTTCGCACGACAATACTTTCAACTCGTTCAACTGCGCTTCTGTTTCAATTCCTTCGGCTGTGATGGTCAGCGCGAATGCCCGTGCCAGTGCCACAATCCCCGCCACCACCGACTGCGCCTGCTGTGACTCGGGAAACTCCTTCATCCATGAACGATCAATTTTCAGGCCGTTAAACGGGAACGCTTTCAGGTAACCCAACGCGGCATAGCCAGTGCCGAAGTCATCCACGGTGAGACGCACGCCTAATGCCCGCAGCCCCTGCATGATCTCCAGTGCCCGGTCCGGATTTTCAAAGGTAATATTTTCGGTGATTTCCAGCTCCAGGCGGGTTGCCGGCAGTCCACTGGCAGCCAGCGCATGAGCCACACGTTGCACCAGATCGCTGGTGCGAAACTCAACCGGTGAGATATTGACCGACACATAACGTTGCTCGCCCCACGCACAGGCATCGGTGCACGCACGCATCAGCACCCAATCGCTGATGGCGGTAATCAAGCCATTCTCTTCCGCGAGGGGAATAAAGCGATCTGGTGTGATCCACTTGTCCGCCGCAACCTGCCAGCGAATCAAGGCTTCAGCCCCTGCCAGCTGACCACTTTGCAGTTGATAGCGCGGTTGATAATGCAGGCTGAATGCCTCATTACTAAGGGCGGCTTCTATCGCCTGTACCATTTCGCGTTTTGATTGCAAATGGCTCGCCATCTCATTGGAATACCATACCCATTGATTGCGTCCGGCGGCCCGCGCCTGTCCCAGCGCGATATCTGCCAGACGCAACAGCGCCTCCGGCTGGCTGGCATCCTGCGGCGCACAGACGATCCCCATACTGGCGCTGAGGTTCAGCTGATGTGTACCACTCAACACCGGCTGATGCACCGCACGTTGCAGGGCACGGCAGCGGTACTCAACGCCCGCGCGCGAGGCCTCACGCATCACCAGAATAAATCCGTCACCGCCCAGTCGGGCAGCCAGCTCATGCGCCCCCATCAGGCTACGCAGGCGTTGGGAAATCTGGTTCAGCACCGCATCACCCACCGTGTGGCCCCAGGTATCGTTGATCGGCTTGAACTGATCGAGATCGAGGCTGATCACGATTAAGGGATCGTCATCGGTGGCCTGATCGAGATGCGCAGTCAGGTACTCCTGCAACTGCATACGGTTTGCCAGCCCGGTGAGAATGTCATGCCGTGACAGGAACTGGATGCGTGCCTGTGCATCGACTTCATAGGTAATGTCCGAGACGGTACCGCGAAAACCGGCACGTAATCCGTTACGACGAATGGTTTTCGCCATCAACTGCCCGATACGGCGATCTCCCGCCGCAGACATAAACTGGCAACGCAGCGGCACGCGCTGTACGTCCTCACCCTGCCGCATCAGCCAGGCCACCAGCGAGTGGCTGGGATGGCTGAGCAAATGGTCAAGATGTCGCCCCAGCCAACGTTTCACATCATGGCCGGTCACTTCGCTAAAACGTGAAGACAGATAGCACAGGCGTCCCTGATCGTCGGTTTCCCAAATCCAGTCGGAGGCGGCTTCGGCCAAATCGCGAAAGCGCTCCTCGCTGTCGGCCAGCTCACGCTGACTGATCACCAGCATTTCAAAACGTCGATCGGAAAGCACCGCGTTATATAACGCATGGCGGCTCACCCGCCGTGTCACCAGTGCAATGGTCAGCGCCGTCAACAGCAACAGAGGTAGCAGCAGCCAAATCAAACCCATCCCCGGATTTTTAGGCTGCCAGCGAATCACCAGCGACGGCTCACCACCGGGGACCGGCTCCGTCAACCGCGGTTCGCTGCTCGCATCCCTGACGTTAGCAGGCGCATGCGGGTTAAGTACGTCAATCGTTTTACCCATCTCCTGCAACCTGGCGGGGGTAAAAATATTGACGAAAACCAGCACCGAAGGCGGACCAGGAGGCAGTGGCACACTGGCGACTTTACCCGGTAAAATAGGCGCAGCGACCACGATGGCAGGTTGTTTATTGACCTGCACATTGCGCGCGATCGCATCATGCGTGAGTTTACCGGCGGTCGCCAGCAGGGGGGCGGCTTGCGCACCAAGCCAGTCTTCCAGCGTGGTGTCCACCAACTCGCCATTGATCAGCGCATAGCGCGTCTGGCCCGCACCATCAACCACAAACACGCCCTGGTAGTGATACTCCTTATATAATCCCGGCCCGACGTTCTCTTCATCGAACGCCCAGACTTTATCCACCTGTTGATGCAGATGCTTATAAGCGTCATCCCAGAAGGCGTAATCCCGCACATCAACCAGCATCTCCTGCTGACGCGCCTGCCACGCCTGGCGCAGCATCATCTCGTCATGCCCGACCGATGCGCTATTCTGGCGATGGGCAATCACCA
The DNA here is from genome assembly GCF_002095535.1 of Pantoea cypripedii. Taxonomy (NCBI): domain Bacteria; kingdom Pseudomonadati; phylum Pseudomonadota; class Gammaproteobacteria; order Enterobacterales; family Erwiniaceae; genus Pantoea; species Pantoea cypripedii. Next base: position 978,493 of record NZ_MLJI01000001.1, on the reverse strand, counting down.
GCACCATCAGCATCGAGAGTATCAGGACACCAAACAGCAACACGGTCAGCGTGCGCAGGCTACGCCGCGTCACGCGCACCGTGTGTGCTTCCATGTTGTCCCTGGCAGACAACAACGTATCCCGGTGGAACTCAGAATTCATGCGTAATGCTCGCGAAAAACAGACAGCGGAAAAAGGTGGCAGGCTGCTTGTCAATCGCGCAGCGACGCCTGTAATGGTTTTTTCGGTTATCGGCGTGACACGCGGCAGATTTAGCCCAATGGCAGAATAATTGAGCAACAGAAAACTGCTCGCCGCCACCTCGACAGCGATCACCGCCGTTGCTACTATGCGTTTTCCTCTGCTCGCTGAGTCGCCTATGGACACCCAATCCGACAAAGTTACGTTGACGCTGTTTTACGTTGGCAGCTTTGTGGTTTATTACCTCGTCACCATGCTGATTACGCTGTTTCCTAACTACGGGGTGCTGCGGAATGATGGTTTGCTGGTGCCGGTGTTGTGTCTGTTCGAATTTGCGGTGATCTATCCCCTGTATCGCTTCTATTGTCAGCGTCGTAATGACATTCCGCTGGGCTACCTGCGTCCCGGCCAGACACTGATGTTTATTGGTGCGTTGTTTATTCTGATGGCAGCACAAACCCAGTTCCTGCAACCGGAAGGCTGGCTGGTGGCGCAAACCCAGCAGGGACGCAATTCGATGCTGATCCTGTTGCTGACAGCAGTTTTGCTGGCACCGGTATTTGAAGAAGTGTTGTTTCGGGGATTTTTGCTACAGGGTTTCCTGCTGTGGGCGCCGAAAAGCCGCTTCGCCTGTATGCTGCTGACGTCGCTGCTGTTCGCCGTGATGCACACGCAATACGTGCACTGGGAAACCATCGTGGCGCTGACGCTGTTCTCACTGCTGTTGTGCTACGCGCGCCTGCGCAGTAACAGCCTGGCGCTGCCGGTGTTCCTGCACACGCTGAATAACCTTATCGCTATTCTGCCGGTCTGGTATTACGCATAAAAACAGCGCGATAACTCGCGCCGCGACCGTTACGCTTTTTCCGCTTCGAAATGGCTTTTGAATTGTTCGTAGATTGAAATCATATTCGAGGCATCGCCGTGCAGCGGGCTGAGTTTCCCGGCACGCACCAGCTCAATCACCAGTTGCAGAGCGGCTTGTTTCGGGCTGCTGTCAGGATGGGCAATTTCAGTAGACATCTTATACTCACTTCTCATTTTTCCAGGGCCGCACAGTTTAGCTCAGATTGCGCTGCTGTTAAGCCCTGGCGCAGTTATAATACCGAAATTCGGGTAAAAAAAGCCGCTCAGGCTGATAAGCGGCTCCCGTTTCGTTTGGCTATACTGGATCGTAAAAAAGGAACAAACAGTCACACTTTCCGTACCAGAGAAAATGTGTATCAGGAGCCAAACCATGCTGATTGGTTTTGTTTTATTAGTGAGCGCTTGTGGGCACGATGCCTGTGATGCCTTGCCCGTGTCGGAACATATTTATCCGACCAAAGTGGCCTGTGAGCAAATGGCGGACCGGATTCATAAAGTCCGACCAAAAGTGGTACTGATTTGCGGTGAAGTACACCGTTAATTTGGTGCCGGCGAGTCTGCTGTCTGGGTATAAATTAACCAGGCGGCATTGCAAGTACGCGGCTTAGCGTTCAAAATATAAGCTGTTGTACACTTTTACCGTTGTGAATCCCATGAAGACTTCTCGCCCCCGTCGTCCGAACGGACGCTGGGTTTATTACATTTTGTATGACGGCATTCTCTGGCCCTGCCCGGTACGCTGGGAGTGGGAGAGCGGCTATGGTGGCTGGCTGCCTTTTTACTACTCACCCACCTTCGAATTTGTGGTGGGGGATCCGCGCAAAGCCTATCGTATTGCGCGCAGTAACGTACGCAGCGCGCGGCCGGACAACGAATACGCTTAAGCCTGGCCCAGCTGCCACGGCAACCAGCTGGCCGTCAGCAGATAATGCACCAGTTCCAGCACCAGAATGACCATCACCAGCACACCGAGTTTGTGGCGGCTAATCCAGTCTTTTAAGCCCATATCATTGCCGCCCAGCGAATCAGCAGCAACGCCCCGCAGATGCACAGCAGTACCAAAACCATTTTCCAGTGTTTCTTCGCAGCCAGATATTTTGCCACGCACCCTCCCGGTTGGCTGAACGTAACGATGCGCCCGCAGGCGCATCGTCGAGTTTAGCTCTGGTCCGCCGCTGAGGCGATCAATTATTCAGGGTGTAGTCGAGGGTGATCTCGGCATTCAGTACCTGGGACACCGGACACCCGGCTTTGGCTTTCTGAATAATTTCATCAAACTGGGCTTTATCAATACCGGGCAGCGATACGCTGCTGGTCAGGGCAATTTTGGTGATGGCAAAGCCTTCACCTTGCTTGTCCAGCGAGACATCCGCAGTCGTATCAATGCTTTTTGGCGGATGTCCGGCCTGGCCGAGCATCAGTGAGAGCGCCATGGAAAAACAGGCAGCATGCGCGGCACCAATCAACTCTTCCGGGTTAGTGCCCTTCTGCCCTTCAAAGCGCGTGTTAAAGCCATAAGGCTGGTTGCTCAACACGCCGCTTTCGGTACTGACGGTTCCCTTGCCTTTGATGTCACCTTCCCAATGGGCCGATCCTTTCTTATGAATGGTCATGTCATTCCTCCTGTTAGTCAGACAGGGAGTAAGTATAGACAACGCCCTTCACTCTGCCGGATCAGCTCACCGCGCGCGGACGCGCCGGGGCCAGCCCCGCTTCGGACAGCAGCGCGTTAGCCTGCACCAGCGAATCCCGCGTAATATCCGCAATGGTTTTCGCCCCGGTCAGCGTCATCGCCACCTTCATCTCTTTCTCAATCAGCGTCAGCAGATTCTCGACACCACGCTGACCATGTGTCGCCAGCGCATACAGGAAAGCACGACCGAGCAGCACGCTGTCGGCACCGAGGGCGATCATCCGCACCACATCCAGACCACTGCGAATGCCGCTGTCCGCAAGAATAGTGATATCGCCTTTCACCGCATCGGCAATGGCAGGCAGCGCCCGCGCGGAGGACAGCACGCCATCCAGCTGACGCCCACCGTGGTTAGATACCACGATACCGTCAGCGCCAAACCGCACCGCGTCGCGTGCATCTTCCGCATCAAGAATACCTTTGATCACCATCGGGCCATCCCAGAACTCACGGATCCACTCCAGATCCTGCCAGGAAATCGACGGGTCAAAATTATTCGCCAGCCAGCCAATATAATCTTCCAGTCCGGTCGGTTTGCCGAGATAGGTGGAGATATTGCCGAGATCGTGCGGACGGCCATGCAAACCGACATCCCACGCCCATTGCGGATGGGTCACCGCCTGCCAGTAACGACGCAGCGCCGCATTTGGCCCACTCATCCCGGAGTGCGCATCACGGTAGCGCGCCCCCGGCGTGGGCATATCCACGGTAAACACCAGCGTTGAGCAACCCGCCGCTTTGGCACGTTCCAGCGCATTGCGCATAAAACCGCGATCGCGCAACACATACAGCTGGAACCACATCGGACGATTAATAGCCGGAGCCACTTCCTCAATAGGGCACACTGAAACCGTCGATAAAGTAAACGGAATCCCTTTTAACGCGGCGGCGCGTGCTGCCTGCACTTCGCCGCGCCGGGCATACATGCCGCACAGCCCCACCGGTGCCAGTGCCACCGGCATCGATAAGGTTTCATTGAACAGTTTGGTCTCAAGGCTGAGATCTGACATGTTCTTCAGCACACGCTGACGCAATGCGATCTCCGCGAGATCCGACACGTTATGCCGCAGCGTATGCTCCGCATAGGCACCCCCGTCGATATAATGAAACAGGAACGGCGGCAGAATACGTTGCGCCGCGGCGCGGTAGTCACTTGCAGCAGAAATGATCATCAGGATTTGTCCTTGCGTTTATCCAGGTCATGGCCCGGCAGACGGGTAATACGCGCCTGTCGGGCTTCATCTTCATGCAGGGTTTTTAAGGTGGTGTGGACGAAGCCGAGGTGGTCCATCGCCGCGAGGCGTGCCGCTTCAGCATCCCCCGCCAGAATGGCGTTCAGCAAAGCCTGATGTTGTTCCGTCAGGCGGTCAAAAATCACCGGCTGGGTATACATGCGCTGACGGCTTTGCATCACGGAAGATTGCAGCAGTTCGAAGAAACCGCGCATGGTCTGCAACAGCACCACATTGTGCGAGGCTTCGGCAATGGCAAGGTGAAAACGCACGTCAGCCTGAGCGGCCAAATCGGGATCATCACGCTCACTCAGTTTCAGCGTGGCATCGAAGGCATACTGCAATTTCTCTTTATCCGCCTCTGTGGCGCGTAACGCCGCATGCCAGGCGGTGCTGGCTTCGATGGCGTGACGCGCTTCGAGGATGTCATAACGGTAATCAGGATCGTCAGCCAGCAGCTGACGAATCGGGGCAACAATACGTTGTTCTGACCACGGCTCCTGCGGCTCGCAAAGCCAGGTGCCGCCGCCGCGTCGGCTGATTAACACGCCGCTGCTGATCAGTTGCTGAATGGCCTCGCGCAGCGACGAGCGCGAAACCCCAAATTCAGCCGCCAGCTGCCGCTCTGCCGGCAGGCGCATGCCGGGTTGCAGCTGGTGCTCATCAATCCAGGCGCGCAACCGCGCCCGCAACGTCTCCGCTAAACGCGGCGTGTTTTCTGTCATGGAATCATCCAGGTTAAGACATAAGCCTGTAGCGTGGTGATCACCCCCACCATGCAGGTGAAGATCAGGCTGTGTTTGACGGTAAAACGGAACAGGTCCGACTCTTTGCCCACCAGCCCAACGGCGGCACAGGCAATGGCGATTGACTGTGGTGAAATCATCTTGCCCGTCACCCCGCCGGTGGTATTGGCCGCCACCAGCAGCACGTCGGACACCCCAATCTGTTGCGCCGTGGTGGCCTGCAAAGCGGCAAACAAGGCGTTTGATGAGGTATCCGATCCGGTCAGGAACACCCCAAGCCAGCCGAGGAACGGTGAGAAGAAGGTAAAGGCATCGCCGGTATGGGCCAGCGCCAGCGCTAAAGTGGCAGACAGACCGGAGTAGTTGGAAATAAAGGCGAAGGCCAGCACCATGCCAATCGAGTAAATCGGCAGCGCCAGCTCTTTCAGCGTCTCGCCAAAGGTTTCCAGTGCCGCTTTGGGCTTCATCCGCAGCCAAATCACTGACAACACCGCCGCCACCAGAATCGCGGTACCGGTCGCCGAGACCACATCAAATTTGAACAGCGCCGGATAGGGTGTGGCGCTACCGACCACCGGCGGCATACGCGCCACCAGTTCATGCAGCAACGGCACCGGAACGGTAAACACCCAGTCATACAGCGCGCCGCCTTTGGCAAACAACGCTTTGAACGGCGGGATACTCCATAGCGTGACGGTGGCGGTGAGGAACAGGAACGGCATCCAGGCGCGGATGACCTGCGCGGCGCTATAACGCTGACGCGCCAGGTTCTGATCCACCAGCGAAGTACCCACATCATTGAAGCGGAAAATCCGTACCGGTTTCCAGCGACGCAGGAACAGCGTCAGACAGATCAGGGAGGCCAGCGAGGAAATGATATCCGGCAGCTCCGGGCCGAGGAAGTTGGAGCTGAGGAACTGGGCGATGGCGAACGATCCCCCCGCCACCATCACCGCAGGCCAGGTTTCTTTCACCCCACGCCAGCCATCCATAATCGCCATGATCCAGAACAGCACGATGATGGTCAGGAACGGCAGCTGACGCCCTGCCATCTGCCCGATTTGGAAGCTGTCCAGCCCGGTGACCTGCCCGGCAACAATGATCGGGATCCCCATCGCGCCAAACGCCACCGGCGCGGTGTTGACGATCAGACACAAGCCAGCGGCGTACAGCGGATTGAAACCCAGCCCCACCAGCAGCGCGGCGGTGATCGCCACCGGTGCGCCAAAGCCCGCCGCCCCTTCGAGGAAGGCACCAAATGAAAAGCCGACAATCAGCATCTGCAAACGCTGATCCGGGGTGATCGACAGAATCGAAGCACGAATAATGTCGAACTGACCGGTTTTCACCGAAATTTTGTAGACGAACACCGCCGCGATGATGATCCAGGCGATCGGCCACAGGCCATAAAGAAAACCATAAACCACCGAGGCCAGCGCCTGCCCCACCGGCATACCGTACAACAGCAAGGCCACCAGCAGTGCCAGCACCACTGTCGCCGTACCCGCCTGATAGCCTTTCAGCTTGAGCTTAATCAGCGCGAAGAAGAAGAACACAATCGGGATCACCGCCACCAGGCTGGAGAGCCAGATATTGTCGAGAGGATCATAATTTTGTTGCCAGACTTGCATGCTGCGATCTCCAGAGGTCACCAGAAGTCTGCGTGACGCATCAGAAGTGCACCACACGTGATTTGCCGCTGTTTTTAGCTAAATTGGTCCGACCAAAATTCAGCTAACCGGGCTTTCTGGCTCCAGATAGTTAACGCATTGTTAACATAAAGCAACGAGGCTGGGGTGATTTTTCGTATTATGTGACGTCCTGGCAACATTTAAAGCCAATTGGTAGGACCAATCAGCTACCGAAGTCTGCCTTCTGAAACAAGAAAGCCTCCGCAAAGGAGGCTTTATGAACGTAAAGGCAGGGATAACATGCATCCGCCGCCATGTGCTGGATTATTACGATAACATCTGAATAGCCAGCGCATACAGCCGCTGGTTTTCTTCGTCGCTGACAGGCTCTTCTTCCGCGTAACAGGCAATCATGGAACTGACTTTGTCAGATGACAGCGTCTCTCCATGAATGTGTAGGGTTAACACGGCGCGGCCGACGATTTTCAGAATGTCCTCGTTTTGTCCCTGGACGTAGTGACTCAATGAAGTGACCTCTGAAGTTGTTTTATATCGCCAAATGGCGCGCTAAATATAAAACAGACTAACGGCCTCGTTTAATCGGAATTTCCTGTAACAGACAGGTCATATAAGCATAACATCAGTAAAAAGGTGATATCCTGCCGTCAATTTGCTGACATCATGATGTTAAATCGACTATTTTTTGCCAGACAGGTTTTTTCAGCCGTTCGGAGATTTCGGAAAATTCATTAGAACTTTGCGATAATACCTGTCAAAAAATAAACTAAATATTTCCAGATGTTTATTGTTTCCCGCAGGTAATCACCCTGCTGACACCCGCGCGATTTATCATTGATGATACCGCCCCTTTCTGCCAGACTGGCCGCCGCAACTCCGCCCGATATCAGAGACTGTTCCGTGACTGCTTTTTCTACCCTGACGCAACTGCCCGCCAGCCAACTCGACAACCTGCGCGAGATGGGTTTTGACGCCATGACGCCCATTCAGGCTGCCGCCCTGCCCGCCATTTTGCAGGGGCGCGATGTGCGTGCGCAGGCAAAAACCGGTAGTGGTAAAACTGCCGCCTTTGGTATCGGACTGCTGCAACGGATTGAAAACAGCCAGTTTCATACTCAGGCGCTGGTACTGTGCCCGACACGCGAACTGGCCGACCAGGTCAGCAACGTGCTGCGCCAGCTGGCACGCTTCACACGCAACATTAAGATCCTGACGTTATGTGGTGGACAGCCGATGAGCGCGCAGCGCGATTCGCTGGTACACGCCCCGCATATCGTAGTCGGCACGCCGGGCCGTATTCTTGATCATCTGAAGCGCGACAACCTCGACCTCAGCCAGCTGCAAACCCTGGTGCTGGATGAGGCGGATCGTATGCTGGAGATGGGTTTCCGTGACGACATGGAAGCGATTATCGGCTTTACCCCGGCATCCCGTCAGACATTGCTGTTTTCCGCCACCTGGCCAGACAGCATCGCCAGCCTGAGCGAGCGCTATCAGCGTGACGCACTGGCAGTGGCGACCGAAACCGAAGCCGAGCTGCCCGCCATTGAGCAGCAGTTTGTCGAAGTCAGCGCCAGCGAACGTATCAATCTGCTGAGCGCGCAGCTCAGCCAGCAGCAACCTGCTTCCTGTGTGGTGTTCTGCAACACCAAACGTGAGTGCGATGACATTGCCGCCGCCCTGAACGATCGTCAGATTAGCGCCCTCGCCCTGCATGGCGATCTGGAACAACGCGATCGTGAACGCGTATTGATCCGCTTTGCCAATGGCAGCAGCCGGGTGTTGATCGCTACCGATGTGGCGGCACGTGGTCTGGACATTAAAGCGCTGTCGCTGGTGGTGAATTTCCAGCTGGCATGGGATCCGGAAGTGCACCTGCACCGCATTGGTCGTACTGGCCGCGCCGGAGAAACCGGTCTGGCGGTCAGTTTTGTCGCTGCCGACGAGATGGTGCGCGCCCATGCCCTGGAAGATTATCTGCAACAGAAACTCAAATGGGTTGCCGCCAGCACCCTGAAAGGCAATGCGGTAAAAGCGCTGCCTGCCACGATGATGACGTTGTGTATCGATGGTGGCCGCAAAGCCAAAATCCGTCCCGGTGATATCCTCGGCGCACTGACGGGCGACGCCGGTTTCAATGCCGATCAGATCGGTAAGATCGATCTCACCCCCACCCATGCTTATGTCGCGATTGCGGCCTCCCAGGCCAAAGCGGCCTTGATCAAGCTAAAAGAAGGCAAGATCAAAGGCAAAAGCGTGCGTGCCATTCTGCTGAAATGATCCTGCTAGCGTGAGGGTGATCGCCTTCACGCTAAAATTCCCCTCTCCACTCTCTATTTTTTAACCAACCTGCCGATAACTCGATCACGGCGATGTTGCCATGCCCTTAACACAGCCCTGAGCGAGGCCAGGATGGATAATTTCCAGAAAGAGATCGATGAACGCGCTAACCTCGCGTTATCAAACAAATTCGAACTGCTGCTATTCCGCCTCGGCTCCGATCAGCGGAAAGGCAAATCCGAGCTGTACGGGATTAACGTATTCAAACTGCGTGAAATCGTACCGATGCCGAATATTACCCGTGCTGCGGGTATGCAGTCCCCCCTGCTGGGCATGGCCAGCATTCGCGATCAGTTTATTCCGGTGATCGACCTGCCTGCCGTGACCGGCTGCACCCCGGAAACCGGGCTGAATTTGCTGCTGGTGACAGAATATGCGCGCAGCACCCAGGCCTTCGCGGTGGAATCGGTGGAAAACATCGTGCGTCTCGACTGGAATCAGGTGCACACCGCTGAGGCGGGTATCGGTAGTCGCAACATCACCAGCATTGCCTGCCTCGATAGCGACGGTGACAGCAACAATCTGGCCCTGGTGCTGGATGTCGAACAGATCCTGTATGACATCATCCCATCGGTACGTGGCGTCGAGCCGGGCGAAGAGACGGTGAAAAACTTCAACCTCAAGCCAGGCCAGGTCGCGATTGTGGCGGAAGACTCTAAAGTGGCGCGTCAGCTGCTGGAGCAGGGTCTGAAAAGCATGGGCATCCCCGCCATCATGCACAACACCGGTCTTGAGGCGTGGCAAAAAATCACCCAGATGCAGCAGGAAGCGCAGGCGGCGGGTCAGTCCATCCATGACAAAATTGCGCTGGTGCTGACGGATCTCGAAATGCCAGAGATGGACGGTTTTACCCTGACGCGTAACATCAAACGTGATGATGTGCTGCGCCATATTCCGGTGGTGATCCACTCCTCTCTCTCCGGCAGCGCTAACGAAGATCATGTGCGCAAAGTCGGGGCCGATGGTTATGTGGCAAAATTCGAAATTAACGAATTGTCGAATGTGATTTACCGCGTGCTGGAAGCGGTGCGCTAAATCACGCGTGCGGCGCGAGTTATCGCGCCGCTGCATGTTACATCCCGCCTGCAAGATGTCATTTCCGGTCAAATTTTTGTGACACACCTCTAAAAAATTAAAGTAAAAACATTAACATCCGATAACCATAGCGCTTGCGCGTGCCGGTCAGGCTTGTCCCGCCGAAGTGAGTACACTTTTTTTTCCTTAAAAAACATCAACCTGATGCAGATAACTCATCTGCTTTTCTATCTTGAAAACCATACATTTTGGTATCACGGGGAGAACCTATGTTGAGCTTTAAGAACCTGAAGGTCGGCGTCCGGCTGGGCATCGCCTTTGGCCTGGTGGTGGCGCTGCTGGTGGTGGTGGGAATTACCTCCATCACGAAAATCAGCAACATCAAAAATGGCATCACCTCCATTGTCGAAGATCGTTATGTCAAAGTGCGCCTGGGATTTGATGTGCGCGATGGCGTCAACGATCAGATCAAATACCTGCGCGGCATCGTCATCGATACCACCCGTCCGGAGAACAACGAAAAACGCTTCAAACAACTGGCTGAAGCGACCGACCGTACCAACACGGCGATGAAAAAAATCGAAGCGATCCAGGTGACCGCTGTCGGGAAAAAGAAGATCGCCGGTCTGCTGGAAGCCAGTCATAAGTTTGAACAGCAGAAAAATGCGCTGCTGGATCTGGTGCGTGCAGGCAATCTGGATGGTGCCAGTACCTATGTGCTGAAATCGATCACCGATACCCAGAATACCTATCTCGACAGTGCTAACGCGTTTGCCAATTCGCAGTCTGAACAGCTGCAGAAGGAAGGGATTACCATTATTGCCGATGGTTCAACCGCCATCATGGTGACGCTGGTGTTCTCCGCTATCGCCATTGTCGCCTCGATTATCCTCGGCTTTTTACTGACGCGTTCGATCGTACGTCCGCTGAATGAAGCGGTTGAGATTGCCGGTAAAGTCGCGGCGGGCGATCTCAGCACCCACATTGAAGTGAAAAGCACCGATGAAACCGGCGTGCTGATGCGTGCGTTGCAAAGCATGAACGATAACCTGCTGACCATCGTTTCTGATGTGCGTGCCGGTTCTGACACCATTGCCGTGGCATCCAACCAGATCTCCAGCGGCAACCTTGACCTCTCCTCGCGTACCGAACAGCAGGCCAGTTCGCTGGAAGAAACCGCCTCAGCGATGGAGCAAATGACCTCAACGGTGAAACACAACGCCGAGAACGCGCGTGAGGCTAACAAGCTGGTCGCCAACACCTCTGATGTGGCGAAAGAAGGTGGCGAGGTGATGGAGCAGGTGATTGAGAAGATGGAGGCCATTGCGCTGTCATCGAAGAAGATTGTCGATATCATCAGCGTGATTGACTCCATTGCCTTCCAGACCAACATCCTGTCACTCAACGCCGCAGTGGAAGCCGCGCGTGCCGGTGAACAAGGGCGTGGTTTTGCCGTGGTCGCCAGCGAAGTCCGCAATCTGGCACAGCGCTCTGCCTCAGCAGCGAAAGAGATCAAAGTGCTGATTGAAGATTCGGTGGCGAAAGTGGATGAAGGCAGCCGTCTGGTCTCTCATGCCGGTTCAACCATCGGTGAAGTGGTCAACAGCGTGAAAAGCGTGGCGGATATCATGGGTGAAATCACCATTGCCAGCAACGAGCAGAGCAGCGGCATCAGCGAAATCAATCTGGCGATTACCCAGATGGAAGCGGTAACACAGCAGAATGCCGCACTGGTACAGGAAGCGTCGGCAGCCTCCCAGGCATTGCAGGACCAGGCTGAGCGTCTGGCGCAATCAATGAGTGTGTTTAAAACTGGCCGCACGTTAGAACTGAGCGCGGTGTAAGGCAATTTAACGGTGGCGAGAATTCGCCACCGTCATGGCATTAATTCGCCAGCGAATAAAAAATGGATGAAATTGCCAGCACGCCGACAATCACCACAAATCCATTGCTGATCTTCCCGCTGTACTGACGCATTGCCGGCACTTTCTGAATGGCATACATCGGCATCAGGAACAGCAGCATGGCAATAATCGGCCCGCCCAGGGTCTCAATCATCCCCAGAATGCTCGGATTGAGCGTCGCCACCAGCCAGGTGGTCAGCAGCATAAACAGCGACGTCAGACGGTTCAGACGCTGCGGTGCAACACTTTTCCCCCGACTGCGCAGCGATTTAATCACCAGCCCATTAAAACCTTCACGCGCGCCAAGATAATGGCCAAGGAAAGATTTGGTGATCGCGACCATCGCCACAATCGGTCCCAGCCAGGCGATCATCGGCACGTTAAAGTGATTGGCCAGGTAAGACAGAATGGTGATGTTTTGCGCTTTGGCCGCATCAAGATCCGCCGGTGACAGGCTCAGCACACAGCTAAACACAAAGAACATCACCGTCAGCACCATCATCAGATGGGCGCAGGCCAGGATACGGGAACACTTCTGTTCCGCCCCTGCGCCATATTCTTCGCGCTTTGCCACGGCAAAAGAGGAGATGATCGGTGAATGGTTAAAGGAAAACACCATCACCGGAATCGCCAGCCACAGCGTCATCCAGATATTGCTGTCGCCGCTACTCTGGCTGAATGACAGACTTTCCAGCGCTGCGCCATGCCAGTGCGGCACCAGATAGCACGCCAGCAGCATCAGTACCGCCACAAACGGGAACACCAGCACGCTCATCGCTTTGACGATCATCTGCTCGCCAAAACGCACCACGGTCATCATGCCAACAATCAAAATCAGCGCCAGCACGGCACGCGGCGGCGATACCAGGCCCAGTTGATGCACGATAAAGCTATCGACGGTGTTGGTAATCGCCACGCTGTACATCAGCAGGATGGGATAAATGGCAAAAAAGTAGAGCAGCGTGATGATCTTACCCGCGCCCACGCCAAAATGTTCTTCCACCACTTCAGTGATATTTTCGCCGGGATTTTTCCCGGAGAGCACAAACCGCGTCAGTGCACGGTGGGCATAAAACGTCATCGGAAAGGCGAGAATCGCCATGATAATCAGCGGAATCAAACCGCCTGCCCCGGCATTGATGGGCAGAAACAACACCCCTGCCCCAATCGCCGTACCGTACAAGCCCAGCATCCACACGGTATCACTTTTTCGCCAGCCCTTTGCGGCTACCTCGACGGCACCCGCCGTGCCGGTTTGCGTGGTTTCCATCTGTCTCTCCAGAATGAATCTTGATCCAAAGCACAGCCGGTATCGGCTGCGAATTATGACGCGGTCGGCGCGACACCCTCATGCTAACCGTTTTTTTACGGCCCGGATGGCATAAACGCAAAAATCGGTCACAAAAGTGTGATTAATGCTCATGTCGACTATTTAATGGACATAAATGCACGAAGTAAGCACGCAACCGTTTGCCTGGGCGCTATTTGACCTGAGACGTGAAAAGAGTGCAAGGGGGAACATTGGGGGTTGATAGCGGGGTGGATTAATTTAACTGGTGCCGGTAATAGGAGTCGAACCTACGACCTTCGCATTACGAATGCGCTGCTCTACCAACTGAGCTATACCGGCATAAGGCGGGAACTACGGGGCAACACGTTAGAAAAAACCGCCACATGAGTCAAGCGCCAAAGCACGGGGAGTTAGTTTTCTCAGCATTAGCTGATAAAAACGTTCATATCGCACACAAAAACACTCGTCGGTGATGGCTGGTAAGACGCCTCACAGCTTGTATTCGCCATTAAAAAATTAGATTAAAAATTAACGCATCGAATTAACAGAAGACATTAAATAAATCCGTTAATTAAAAAAATAGAAAAGTAAAAATAATTAAAATAAACACCAGGTTTAATAAAAAACAGAGTAGACTGCCTGCGGGCGCTTGAGGCAATCTGCCTTAAGCATCAGAAAGGATAATTGAGGTGGATTGTGGAGAGGTTGCTCGCGGGATTAATTTTACTTAACCACCGCGAGCGAGCGACTACCCAACCACATCTCAACAATGTCAGGGTAGTCGCTTGCTCGCTTTAAATCAAGGAGTAAGTGACGATGAAGTCAATATTCAGCCAGCTGATTATCAGCGGACTCATTTTATTAGTTCTGTGTCTGATTAATCGCAGTTCGTTATGCGAGTTACGATTAAAGATATTCACAGCTGAATTATCTGCGGTAATGGCCTGCGAGTTACGATCGTAGAAACTTCATAAGCGGGGGATTTCCCCCGCTATTCCGTCATTGTTTACATGTTTGCTCAGGCGCCCATTTCTTTATTTAAGTAACGAGAACACGTAATTAAAAACCGTAAATACCATACATGCGTAATATCAGTTCCGCATCGCATTATTAATAAAAAAATAGGCACCGCTTCGGGTGCCCATTTCCAGACTAAATAAACATCAACCGCGTGGCGTATCGTTGCCCCAGCCAATCCATTTGTAGGTGGTTAAGGCTTCGAGGCCCATTGGCCCACGCGCATGAAGTTTTTGTGTACTGACAGCCACTTCAGCACCCAGGCCAAACTGGCCGCCATCGGTGAAGCGCGTGCTGGCATTAACGTAAACTGCCGATGAATCGACCTGATTCACGAAACGGTTGGCGTTGCTGATGCTACGCGTCAGGATGCCATCCGAGTGTTGAGTACCATGAAGCCGAATATGGTCAATCGCCTCATCAATGCTATCCACCAACTTGATATTCAGATCGTTCGACAACCATTCATCGTCATATTCGGCAGCCTTCACCGCCACCACACTGGCCGGACCGTTCTGCACCAGTGCGATGATGTTCTCATCAGCATGCAGCGCAATCTGTTCCTGCGCCATACGTTGCAGGAAAGCAGGCAGGAAGCGTGCGGCCTGATCGCGATGAATCAGCAGCGTTTCCAGTGAGTTACAGGCACTCGGGCGCTGCTTTTTAGCGTTGACGATGACCGTCAGCGCCGCTTCGATGTCCATGGTTTCATCAAGATACAGATGGCACACCCCAATCCCCCCGGTGATCACCGGAATGGTCGAGTTTTCACGGCAGAGTTTGTGCAACCCGGCACCACCGCGCGGGATCAGCATATCGACATAGCGATCCAGCTTCAGCAGCTGATTAACCAATTCACGATCCGGGTTCTCAATTGCCTGGACGGCGCCCGCCGGTAAACCGTGCTGCACCAGCGCGTTCTGAATCACCCGCACCGTCGCCGCGTTAGTACGATACGTTTCTTTACCGCCGCGCAGAATCGCTGCGTTACCGGTTTTCAGGCACAGCGAGGCAACATCCACCGTGACGTTAGGACGTGCTTCATAAATCACTCCCACCACGCCTAAGGGTACCCGGCGGCGCTCAATACGCAGGCCGCTATCAAGCAACCCGCCATCAATCAGTTGTCCGACCGGATCGGCCAGACGGCATACCTGACGGACATCATCAGCGATACCTTTCAGGCGCTGTGGGTTGAGCGTCAGACGATCCAGCAGCGCGGCACTCATGCCGTTCTGGCGCGCATCGGCCAGATCCTGCTCATTCGCCGCGAGGATGTCGGCGCTTTCCGCTTCCAGCCGATCGGCGATAGTCAGCAGCACCTGGTTTTTTTCTGCGGTGGAGAGTTCCGCCAGTTTATACGACGCCGCTCGCGCCGCTTTACCCATTTCTTCTAACATCAATCGCTCCTTAACTGACGATCATATCGTCACGGTGCACGGCTACCGGGCCATATTCGTAACCGAGGATCTCGCCGATCTGCTGGCTGTGATGTCCGGCGATCATACGCATCGCATCGCTGTTATAACGTGTTACGCCATGGGCAATATCGCGCCCTTCAAGGCTGCGAATGCGGATCACTTCCCCACGCGAGAAGTTGCCCTGCACCTCACGGATACCTTTTGGCAGCAGGGAGCTGCCGCGTTCAAGAATCGCAGCCAGCGCGCCATCATCCACGGTGATTTCACCGGCCGGAGGCGCACCAAAGATCCAGCGTTTACGGTTTTCCAGTGGCGTTTGCTGCGCGTGGAAACGGGTGCCGACTGGTTTCCCGTCGATCACCTCGCCAATCACGTTGCTGCGGCTGCCTGCGGCGATAATCACATCGATACCTGCACGACAGGCAACATCCGCCGCCTGTAGCTTGGTCGCCATCCCACCGGTCCCGAGACCCGAGACGCTACCACCGGCCAGCGTGCGCAGCGCATCGTCAATCTGATGCACATCGCTGATCAGCTCCGCTTCCGGATTATTGCGTGGATCGGCCGTAAACAGCCCCTGTTGATCGGTCAGCAGCAGCAGCTTGTCAGCACCCGCCAGCATGGCGGCCAGCGCCGACAAATTATCATTATCGCCAACTTTAATTTCGGCGGTGGCAACGGCATCGTTTTCATTGATAACCGGCACGATATGGTTATCGAGCAACGCGCGCAGCGTGTCGCGTGCGTACAGGAAACGCTCACGGTCTTCCATATCAGCACGCGTCAGCAGCATCTGCCCGATATGAATGCCGTAAATCGAAAACAGCTGTTCCCACAGTTGGATCAGACGGCTCTGCCCCACCGCAGCCAGCAGCTGCTTTGAGGCGATGGTAGGTGGCAGTTCAGGGTAACCCAGGTGTTCGCGCCCGGCCGCCATCGCGCCCGAGGTGACGATAACAATACGATGACCCGCCGCATGCTGCTGTGCACACTGACGAACCAGCTCCACCATATGCGCCCGATTCAACCGACGTGAACCGCCAGTAAGAACGCTGGTACCCAACTTGACCACAAGGGTCTGACTGCCACTCATGTTTTTCCTGCCATATAAGAAAAAAGTTCTGCGAAGGGACGTTTTATCAGGAGTGAGCAAGGAAGCCAACAGCCGCCGGGGGAAAAGCACAAAAATCCCCGGACAATGCGGTAGACCAAAAGTTCGCAATTAACAAGAAATCAGAAAAACTGTCATAAAACTTTCATCGCTAAACGGTAAAAAGTCCCCGTGTTTTATTACAAGCCCTTTCACGGGCACAACAAATTTTACTCATTGGGATTGATAGCAAAATGATGAAAAGCAAACTGGCATTAGTCGTATCCGCGCTGGCTCTGGCTTCAACCGCGCATGCCGCTGAAGTTTACAACAAAGACGGTAACAAACTGGACTTCTACGGCAAAGTTAAAGCCGAAAACTACATGAGCGATAACGCCAGCTCAAACGGTGACAAATCCTACGTTCGTATCGGCTTCAAAGGTCAGACCAAGATCAACGACCTGATGACCGGTTACGGCCAGTGGGAATATCAGTACAACGTCAACAACTCTGAAGGTTCAGACGCTAACACCGGCAACAAAACCCGTCTGGGCTTTGCTGGTCTGAAATTCAGCCAGTACGGTTCATTCGACTACGGTCGTAACTACGGCGTGCTGTATGACGTGGAAGGTCTGACCGACGTATTCCCGGAATTCGGCGGCGACGGTACTGCGCGTGCGGATAACTTCATGACTCAGCGCGCTACTGGCGTAGCCACTTACCGTAACAACAACTTCTTTGGCCTGGTTGATGGTCTGCGCTTCGCGCTGCAATACCAGGGCAAAAACGATTCTACCAGCGCCAACGCCCGTGGTAGCGCCACCGATACTTCTCGTCAGAACGGCGACGGTTACGGTGCATCACTGGGTTACACCTTTGGTGATACCGGCATCAGCGCGATCAGTGCCGTCACCTCTTCTGACCGTACCAATCAGCAGGAAGCCCGTACCTACGGTAAAGGCCAGAAAGCTGAATCCTGGGGTGCTGGTCTGAAATATGACGCCAACAGCGTGTATCTGGCGGCGATCTACACCGAAACCCGCAATATGACTCCGATCAGCGGAACATATCAGGGTGCGTCAGTTTCTGGTGCCGCGAACAAAGCACAGAACCTCGAATTGGTGGCACAGTATCAGTTTGATTTCGGCCTGCGTCCGTCACTGGGTTACGTACAGACCAAAGGCAAAGATATCGAAAACGGTATCGGCGATGCCGACCTGGTGAAATACATCGACGTGGGTGCGACTTACTACTTCAACAAAAACATGTCTGTGATGGTGGATTACAAAATCAACCAGCTGTCTGACGACAACAAACTGGCACTCAACAGCGACGACGTGGTTGCAGTGGGCATGACCTACCAGTTCTGATTTAGCTTTACCCTCAATGTGTCTGAAACCAGGGGCAGGCTCATCACCTGCCCTTTTTTTATCGCCGTCAGGCGCTTAACTTTACCGGCTGCTCATCAAATCCGGCAGCAGGTTTGAGATCCAGCTTCAGTTCATGAAGTGTGGCTTTAAGACGCTCGTGGAAGTTGCGCAGCGTCTCTTCTACTCTGGCGTTATTGTCTTTGCCCTTGATCGCCGAGGCACTCCAGTTCCCCGCTTTATCAAACATACCAAACGTGTATTGGTAGGTGAAGTGATCTTCCTGCGCTTCCAGTTCCATCCACCAGCCCCAGAATTCACGGCTTTCCGGTGCCGGTTTCACATTGATGCACACAGCCAGGCAATCGAAAAAGAAGCGTGTTTCTGCGCATTTCCCTTCGCGGATATAGGGTCCCAGCTCAGTAAAACGCTTAAGCAGGCGACTACGGGGGTGACCACTCGGTAACGACATGCTAATTCTCCCTTAACTGGTTAACAGACCTTGTAACGATCGCTACTTAGTCTTTTAACTGCTTTGCCAGCCAGTCGCAAATCTGATTTAGCGCTTTGTCGAAACTGCTGAAAACCGGTGCCGCCGGAATCAACAATGCTTTACCCTGCGCCGAGGAGTTAACAATCATGCGCGCGTCCTCTTCGGGGCTAAACAGATCGTTGTTCCAGTACGCCGCCAGCATCGGTATCGGCGTGCGGCGGCCCAGCAGGCCCTGCACTTTCAGGGAGTAACGATTGAGTTCCGTGCGCAGATTGCTGTCCGGGGTGGACAACATGCCCAGGCGGCTTGCCAGCATATCCATATACATATCCGGCAGTTGGTCCTGACGCTGTTCATCGACAAACACGCCGTGCACCATCGCTCCCAGCGTCGCCACGGCACGCAGGCGCGGCACTTCCAGATAGGCGAGTCGCGTCGCCACATTGGCCCCGAAACGATAACCAAACAACCCCACGCGGGTGTGATCAATCCATGGCACGTTACTCAGCTCACGCAGTACCTGTTGATGCAGCTGGCTGGTGTCCTGGTTCAGCGTCCATTTACTGCTCAGGCCGACCGATGGCATATCCAGCGTCAGCATCGCGATGCCGCGCGGTGCGAGGTAATCGTGGAACAGGCGATAATGGTCAATCTGCAACGAATCCAGGCCACCGCATAACATCACCGTCGGATACGGAGCCTGCGCCTGCGCTGGCATATGCAGGAAGCCCGTAACCGGACTGCCGCCACTGATAGGAAAGGTCAGGGTTTTCAGTTCGCCAGCCAGCCGCTGCGTCGCTTCTTCATAGGCATGATTGGCGAGCACCTGAGCCTGATCGGCCAGTTCGTCGCCTTTAATATAAGGATAAGCCGCAAGGCTGTAGAGGTTTGCTGCATGCAGCCAGTGCTGGCCAGCCTGGTCAGGGTTTTCGCACTGCATCGCTTCCTGCTGCCACATCCCTGCCTGCTTCGTCCACTCGAAGTTCCAGTTACCACCACGGTAACCAATCACCGTGTCCAACAGGGAATCGCTGGTGTGTTCAAGATTGCAGATGGCGATACGGGCCAGCACTTCGCTGATTTCCTGCGGAGACAGGCCACGCCACGTCCACAGCAGCTTATTCAGCATGCGATACCAGCAATGCTGAGTGTCACCCTCCAGCGCGTTATGAACCTGGATGGGCTGATGGTGCTCACGTCGCACCAGAGAGGAGGTTTCAGGGTGTTTGAAACGCGGTTTAAACAGCTCTTCGCTGAGATTTTTGCTGGGCATCGTAAACTCTCTTCTGCGGCAGTCACGGCGAGGATCAGTTTACTGCACACTGCGGTGCGGTGCGATATCCAGAAAGCACAACGCCCGACGAAAGCGGGCGTTGTTTGCGTTGCATCAATCAGCTTTTGACGATGGGGGGAATGTAGACCACGCCCATGTCCCACGGCTGTTCAATCCAGGTGTTCTGCGGAATATCGACAATGTAGTCGTCCACCAGGGCACGGCCAGCAGGCTTAGCAAAAATGGTGACAAAACGTGCTTTGGGATACATATCACGGATCGCCTGCGCGGTGCCGCCGGTATCCACCAGGTCGTCAATGACCACAAATCCTTCACCATCGCCTTCGGCACGCTTCAGCACGGTCATTTCACGCTGATGATCGTGATCGTAGCTGGAGATGCATACGGTATCGACATAGCGAATACCCAGTTCACGCGCCAGCAGCGATGCCGGAACCAGACCACCACGGCTGACCGCGATGATACCTTTCCACTGTTCCACAGGAAGCAGGCGCTGGGCCAGTTTACGGGCATGAATCTGCAGCATGTCCCAGGTGACGACGTATTTTTCGCTCATAAAAGGAGTCCCGGCCAATTGAAGTTGGCTTAAAAATGTGCAAGGGGGAAAAGGTTGCGCGAGATTATAAGGATCTGTCGCGTTAAAAACCAGCATCTGACGCATCGGTTGCGGCTTTTTAGCGCGGCTGATTACGCACCCCGTCAGAAACAGTGGTATTCTCAGCCCCATCACGTCAGATGAGCTGACGGCGATCTTTCACTGGAACCCCGCGTGCGAGCGGCTCGTCCGCCACGCTGACACAGGAGACGCGTTGTGTCTGAATTGTCGCAACTTTCACCCCAGCCACTGTGGGATATTTTCGCCAAAATCTGCTCCATTCCACACCCGTCTTACCATGAAGAAGCCCTGGCCGAATACATTGTCGGCTGGGCCAAAGAGCAGGGACTTTGGGTGGAACGCGATCAGGTCGGAAATATCCTGATTCGTAAACCCGCTACCAAAGGCATGGAAAAACGCACTCCGGTCGCGCTGCAGGCTCACCTCGACATGGTGCCGCAGAAGAACAATGATACGGTGCATGACTTCACCAAAGACCCGATTCAGCCGTATGTGGATGGCGAATGGGTGAAAGCACGCGGTACCACACTGGGTGCCGATAACGGCATTGGTATGGCCTCAGCGCTGGCGGTGCTGGCCGACAACAGCCTGACACACGGCCCGATTGAAGTGCTGCTGACCATGACGGAAGAATCCGGTATGGATGGTGCCTTTGGTTTACAGCCGAACTGGCTACAGGCCGATATCCTGATCAACACCGACTCAGAAGAAGAAGGTGAGATCTATATGGGTTGCGCCGGTGGTATCGATTTTATCACCACCCTGCCCCTGACGCGTGAAGCGGTGCCTGCCGGTTATGAATCCCTGCGTCTGACGCTGAAAGGGCTGAAAGGCGGCCATTCGGGTGCGGATATCCACCTGGGTCTGGGCAACGCCAACAAGCTGCTGGCACGCTTCCTGGCGGCACATGCGCGCGATCTGGATGTGCGTCTGATCGAATTCACTGGCGGTACGCTGCGTAACGCTATCCCGCGTGAAGCTTTTGCCACCCTGGCTATCGACAGCCACAAAGTGGATGCTCTGAAATCTGCTGCGGCACATTTCCAGGCCACGCTGCAAAACGAGCT
Organism: Pantoea cypripedii; assembly: GCF_002095535.1. Classification (NCBI taxonomy): domain Bacteria; kingdom Pseudomonadati; phylum Pseudomonadota; class Gammaproteobacteria; order Enterobacterales; family Erwiniaceae; genus Pantoea; species Pantoea cypripedii. The sequence goes on along the minus strand of NZ_MLJI01000001.1, from coordinate 957,190 downwards.
GGGTATTAAAGAGAAAAACATCACGCTGCTGAGCGAACCGCTGGCGCATCAGGGCCAGGCGCTGACCGCTGACTGCCGCGATCGTTTCCTTAACCTGCTCAACACCACCCCGAACGGCGTGATCCGCAATTCAGACGTGGCCAAAGGCGTGGTAGAAACTTCGCTCAACGTCGGCGTGGTGACCATGGATCAGGACAATGCCGAGATCATCTGCCTGATTCGTTCACTGATCGATACCGGTAAAGATTACGTGGTGGAAGTGCTGACGTCGCTGGGTGAGCTGGCCGGTGCCAAAACTGCGCCGAAAGGCGGCTACCCTGGCTGGCAGCCGGATGCTGATTCGCCGATCATGGCGCTGACGCGTAAGACTTACGAAGCGCTGTTTGGCAAAACGCCGAACATTCAGGTGATTCATGCGGGTCTGGAATGTGGTCTGTTCAAGAAACCTTATCCTGACATGGATATGGTCTCCATCGGCCCAACCATCACCGGCCCGCACTCACCGGATGAGCAAGTACATGTCGCCAGCGTTGGCCTTTACTGGCAGTTGCTGACCTCACTGCTCAACGTGGTGCCAGAAAAAGTGTAATTATTTGGTTAAGTAACTCACCAGGCTTCGGCCTGGTTTTTTTATGCCTGTTAACAAACCAGCATAATATGCTGACAAATCCTAACCTCACCCCCCTCTTCCACTACTCTGTCAGCCCCCTGCCAGTTTTAGACGCCGTTACGCCCAGATGTCTGGATGGCTAATAAGATTTTGTGCTAGCTTATGCGCTTTCGTTCGTTGCCGAGCCTGGATGTTCAGGAAAAAATGCGCCCAATTCTCTCTTTAAAAGGCCCCGTCCATGAGTGCGATTAACCGCCTGGAGATGCGTAATATCTCCATCGCTTTTGGCGGTTTTGCCGCGCTGACCGAGGTGGACTTTGTCACCCACGGCGGCTCGGTGCATGCACTGACCGGTGCCAACGGTGCAGGGAAATCGACGCTGATGGCGGTGCTCTCTGGCGCTCACAGCCATTATCACGGCGAGATCCTGCTCGATGATCAGCCCGTCACCATTCGCTCACCGCGCGATGCCAAAAAACTGGGTATTCACCTGGTCCAGCAGGAAGTGGACGTGGCCCTGGTGCCGCAGCTCAGCGTGGCGGAAAACATCCTGCTCGATCAGCTGGCCGAACCGGGCCACGGTTATCGCTGGGGCGAAATCCGCCGTCAGGCGCGCGCCCTGCTGGACCAGCTGGAAGTGAATATTGATGTCAAACGCCTGGTGGAGCGCTGCTCACTGGCGGAAAAGCAGCAGATTTTGCTGGCCCGCGCCCTTTCCCATCATTGCCGTTTCCTGATTCTGGATGAACCGACCGCGCCGCTCGACCAGCATGAAAGCGAGCGTCTGTTTAGCGTGGTACGTCGTTTACAGGGCAATGGCATCGGCGTGGTGTTTATTTCCCACCGCATTCACGAGCTGAAAGCAATTTGCGACCAGCTGACGGTGCTGCGGGATGGACGCCTGATCGAAACCGCCCCGATGGCGGCACTGAGCGGCGAACAGATCGTGGAAAAGATGCTCGGCCACCAGCTGACCGATGTTTATCCGCCGCGCCGTGAACGCCAGCAACAGCCGCTACTGCTGGCGGTGGAAGGCCTGCATGATGACCAGTTGCTCCAGGATATTTCGCTGCGCCTGCATAAAGGCGAAATCCTCGGTATCGCCGGATTAGCCGGAGCCGGGAAAACCGAGCTGTGCAAAGCGCTGTTTGGCGCCAGCAAAAGCCGCGTCAGTCACGGCGAATTGCATGGCAAACCGTGGCGTCCGCGTTCACCGCACGACTCGGTGGAAAACCGCATGGCGCTGGTACCGGAAGAACGTCGTAAAGAAGGCATCTTTATCGATGAATCGGTGACAATGAACCTCAGCGTCAGCGCCGATAGCAGTTTTTCGCGCTGGAGCCTGTTCGGCCATCGTCAGGCGTGGCGCTGGGCGGAAGAGGTGATTAACCGTCTCAACGTGCGCACCACCGGACCGGCGCAAACGCTGCGCCGCCTGTCGGGCGGGAACCAGCAGAAAGTGGCGATTGGCAAATGGCTGCGTAATAACGCCGATGTGCTGATTTTTGATGAACCGACCAAAGGGGTCGATATCAAGGCCAAAACCGATCTGTTCAGCCTGATCGACGGTTTAGCGCGGGAAGGCAAAGGCATCATCTATGCTTCGGGTGAGTTTTCCGAGCTGGTGGGCCTGTGCGACCGCATTTGTGTGCTCTGGGACGGGCGCATTGTGGCAGAAATGGAAGGACGTGAGGCCACAGAAGAGACGCTTTTGCTTTATTCCACCGGAGGAACCCCTGCGTGAGCAGCAAAGATATAATCCTGAACCCGCAGCCTTCTCTGCGCCATCAGCTGTTTGATTTTCTCTATAAATGGGGCATGTTGCTGACGGTGGTGATCCTGATCGCCGCATTTGGCCTCGCCTCAGACAGCTTCCTTGAGCCTACCAACATCATCAACATTCTGCGTTCCATCGCGATTGTCACGGTGATTGCGATTGGCGTGTCGATTTCGCTGACCATTGGCGGCTTTGACTTGTCTGTCGGCTCTACCGCCTCGCTGGCGAATGCGCTGGTGATTTCGCTATTCGTCTGGTACGGCTTCAATTCCACCGAAGCCATCGTCATCACCCTGCTGCTGTGTACCCTGGTCGGGTTGTTTAACAGCTTCCTGATTGTGATTCTGCGCATCCCTGACATGCTGGCGACCCTCGCGACGCTGTTTGTGGTTCAGGGCGTGGCGATGACCTACAGTTTTGGCGGCTCCATTACCGAAAATATGGTGATGCCAAACGGGGATATGGCGGAAGGCGCTATTCCGGCTGGCTTCAACCTGCTCGGCCAGGTGCCGACCATCGTCATTATCATGCTGGTCGTGACCGTGGTGGCACAGCTGGCACTGTCGCTCACCAAACATGGCCGTCGGATGTATGCCCTCGGCGGCAATCCGGAAGCCGCTCGTCTCTCCGGCATCCGTACTAACCGTTATCGCGTGCTGGCTTATGTCATCTCGTCACTGCTGGCCGGAGTGGGCGGCATTCTGCTGGCGTCGCGTATTGGCTCCTCTCAGGTGAATGCCGGTGGTGGTTACCTGATGGATGCAGTGGCGGCGGCCTGGATCGGCTTCTCGCTGGCCGGTTCCGGCAAACCGAATGCGCTCGGAACCCTGGTCGGCGCAATCATCCTTGGCGTGCTGCAAAACGGACTGGTGATGCTTTCCGTGCCCTACTACGCCATGGACATTATTAAAGGCCTGGTGCTGGCTCTGGCCCTGGCGATTACCTATATTCAGCGCCGCTAAGGCGCTTCCCTGAAGAAAGAGAACAAAATGAAAAAAATCACCCTTTCACTGCTGGCCGTAGGCCTGCTGAATGTCAGCGCCGCCTTTGCCGATACCGTCGTACCGGTGCCTGCCGCCATCGCGAATCACCAGGGACCGGTGCGTATCGCCATTATCCGTAACCTCGGTTCTGACGATAACACCACCCAGTTTGTTGCCGGTGCCATCCAGCAGGGACGTAAGCTGGGCTTCAAAGTTAGCACCTTCCTGAGCAACGGCGATGACGCACGTTTCCAGGACTTCGTCAGCCAGGCGATCAGCCAGAAATATGACGGCATCATTCTGTCGCACGGCAAAGAACCCTACTCCACCGCGCTGGTAAAACGCATTGCCGATGCCGGTATCAAGGTGTCGGTGTTTGATACCCCGGTTGATACGCCGGTGAACGGCGTGACGGTCACCGCGCAGAATGACGCCTCACTGGCGCAGGAATCGCTGGGCCAGTTGATAAAAGACTTTAACGGCAAGGCGAACATCGTCAAATTGTGGGTCGCTGGCTTCCCGGCGATGGATCGTCGTCAGGTAGTGTATGAAAAACTGATGAAGGAAAATCCGGGCATCCATCAACTGGAATCGATCGGTGCGGTCTCTTCTGACGTGCAGGGCGATACCGCTAACAAGATTGGTGCGATTCTGGCGAAGTACCCGAAAGGCAAAATTGATGCGATCTGGGGCTCCTGGGATGCCTTCAGCCAGGGTGCCTACAAAGCATTGCAGGAGAATGGCCGTACCGAGATCAAGCTGTACAGCATTGATGTCTCCAACCAGGATCTGCAGCTGATGCACGAGAAGAACAGCCCGTGGGTGCAGACTGTGGCAGTCGATCCGAAAACCATTGGCGCCGTGAATATGCGTCTGGTGGCGAATAAGATTGCCGGTGAAAGCACCCCGGCCAGCTACGAGTTTAAGGCTTCCTCGATTACTCAGCAGCAGCTGAGCAGCGAGCAGGGTGCGGTAAATGTGGCATCGCTGAGCAAAATCATCCCAGGCTGGGGTGAGAACCACGATTTCGTCGCACCGTGGTTTGCCACCCTGGAAGCGAAGTACGGCAACAAATAACAAGTGGGGTGGGTAAATCCACCCCAGATCCGTAGCGGCGCGATTTATCGCGCGGGTTTGCCAGCAGGTGCCCGCCCCAAAAAACCGCGCGATAAATCGCGCCGCTACGACAATCCCAATAATAACTGCCTCTCCAGCTGTGGATTCACCAGCGTCACATGCAGCCCCACCAGCCTGACACCACGCCCGGCGCGGCGTTCGTCCCAGGTTTTGCGCGCCACCGCAATCATGTCCTCTTTATTCAGCACCGGCCAGATATGCTCCTGGGTCGTCTGCTGGAAATCATTGAACTTCAGCTTCACCCCCTGACGGGCGATCAACTTGTCCGGACGAATCTGCGTCAGACGACGATCCAGCTCCTCGTAGAGATAATCAATGATTTCAAGGCATTGTTCCCAGCTGTGAATATCTTCCATCAGGGTACGCTCAACGCCGAGTGATTTACGTTCCCGCTCCACCACTACGCCGCGATCGTCAATGCCGTGGCTGCGTTCCCATAACACCCGGCCAAATTTGCCGAAGCGTTTGAGTAGCTGTGCCAGATCGGCCTGCTGCACATCGCCGCAGGTACGTAGCCCCATCTCTTCCAGCTTTTTCGCCGACACCTTACCGACGCCGGGAATTTTACTCAGCGACAGCGTCAACAGAAAATCAGGCATCGCCTGCGGCGTGATCACGAACTGGCCATTCGGCTTGTTCAGGTCGGAGGCAATTTTGGCGAGAAACTTGATTGGCGCGATCCCCGCCGAGGCACTGAGCTGGGTTTCACGCAGAATATCAGCGCGAATCGCCTGCGCCATCAGCGTGGCTGATCCCTGGCAATGCGGGCTATCGGTGACATCAAGGTAAGCTTCATCCAGCGACAGGGGTTCAATCAGCGAGGTGTAGCGCGCGAAGATAGCGCGGATCTGGCGGGAGGCTTCTTTATAGGCTTCGAAACGCCCAGGCAACAGGCGGAGGTGTGGACAGAGTTTCAGCGCCATGGCGGTGGGCATCGCGCTGCGCACGCCATATTCACGCGCCGGATAGTTGGCCGTGCTGATCACGCCTCGTTGTACCCGGCTGCCGCCGATGGCGATCGGGATATCACGCAAAGAAGGATCGTCGCGCATTTCAACCGCCGCAAAAAAGCAGTCCATATCGACATGAATGATCTTACGCATACCCCCTCCGAATACTGGATAAGTATACAGCATTGCAAAATATCAGCAATATTTGTCGGGTCACGCATTAAAGTTTACAAATTTATGGCCGTAATCCCTGTGGTAAATGGCTATTTTCTCAGACACTGGCTTGATTAAACGCCAGACAATGTTAATGTTGCGCTGCGGTAGCGGATATTTCCGATAATGCAATAAGAGACGTTATGCGTCACAGTTCCTCTTCACTTCAAGGTACACACAGAATGGGCAGAATCGCATTCTTGCTTGCGATGATTTTTATGCCGGTCCTTAGCTGGGCAATCAATCCCGAGCCAGTTAACCCCGAGGCTCCGGTAAGCAAAGAACTAAAAAAACAATTACTTGGCACCCCGGTTTATATTCAGATTTTCAAGGAAGAGCGTACGCTGGAACTGTACGGCAAGATCGGTAATGAATATCGTCTGCTGGATAGCTACCGCATTTGTAATTTCTCTGGCGGTTTGGGTCCCAAACGCCGCGAAGGGGATTTTAAAAGCCCGGAAGGTTTTTATAGCGTCAAACTGAATCAGTTAAAGCCGGATAGCCATTATTATCGCGCGATTAATACCGGTTTTCCGAACCAATTTGACCGCGACAATGGTTACAGCGGCAAATATCTGATGATCCACGGCGATTGTAAATCCATTGGCTGCTATGCCATGACCAACGCCTATATGGATGAGATCTACACCTACGTTAACGCTGCACTGCGTAACGGGCAGGAAGAAGTGTCGTTAGGCATCTTCCCGTTCCGTATGACCGACAGCAACATGCAGCGTCACCGCTACTCCACTTACGCCAGCTTCTGGCGTCAGCTACAGCCGGGTTATGCGTACTTTGCAAAGTACCACCAGCCACCGACGGTGAACGTCACCGGCAGCGGGCAGTACGCGGTAAACAGCAGTCCGGCGGTAATGACCGCGCCAGACGCTGCTTCAAAATCATTCCTGGCGCTCTCCCAGGCAAAATAATACCCACTCGCCTGGCACTATCCGGTGCCAGGTTTCATTCCCCGTCAGCGGTTGCGTAGCAATCACCGTCACCACATCCTGCGGCGTCGTCTGCTGCTGAAAATCAATCTCCACATCCTGATCGAGCAGCTTGGCTTTGCCAAACGGCGCGCGACGGGTGATCCAGAACAAATTGGTGGAACAGAACGCCATCAGATAACGTCCATCCGACAGCAGCATGTTAAACACCCCTTTCTGCCGTAACTCCGCCGCCAGCTCCGCGATATAGCGAAACACCGCTGGCCAGTTGCCCGGCGTGCGCGGATAACGCTGGGTCAGTTTATGCAGGATCCAGCAGAAGGCTTTTTCGCTGTCGGTTTCCCCCACCGGGCGGAAATGGCCGGTCTCCAGCTGACGATAACCTTTCAGTTGACCATTATGGGCGTAGGTCCAGTTACGGCCCCACAGCTCACGGGTAAACGGATGGGTATTTTCCAGTGACACTTCACCGCGGTTGGCCTGGCGAATATGCGCCACCACCGAATGTGATTTGATCGGATATTCCTGCACCAGACGGGCAATCGGCGAGTTATAGCTCGGTAAAGGATCTTTGAAGGTGCGGCAGCCTTTATCTTCATAAAAAGTGATGCCCCAGCCATCTTTGTGCGGTCCGGTTCCGCCGCCACGCTGCACCAGCCCGGTAAAACTAAAACAGATATCCGTGGGGACATTGGCGCTCATCCCGAGCAATTCGCACATAGCTACCGCCTTAGTAAAATCCTCCCACCGGCGTGGGAGGAGAAGCCACGACTTACTTCACCATCTCTTTTTCAATCAGCAGCATCAGGATATGGATGACTTTGATATGAATTTCCTGAATGCGGTCAGCATAACCAAAATGCGGCACACGGATTTCAATATCCGCGCTACCGGCCATTTTGCCGCCGTCTTTGCCGGTCAGGGTGATGACCTTCATCCCCTGCGCGCGTGCCGCTTCCACCGCCTTGATGATGTTGGCGGAATTGCCGGAAGTAGACAGACCGAGCAGCACATCACCCGGACGCCCTACCGCTTCGATATAACGCGAGAACACGTAATCGTAACCAAAGTCGTTGCTGACGCAGGAAAGATGGCTGACGTCAGAGATGGCAATCGCCGGGTAGCCAGGACGGTTTTCACGATAGCGCCCGGTCAGCTCCTCGGCGAAGTGCATGGCATCGCAATGCGAGCCGCCGTTGCCGCAGGAGAGCACTTTGCCACCCGCTTTGAAGCTATCCGCCAGCAACACCGCCGCGCGCTGAATCGCATGGATGTTGGCTTCATTGCTGAGGAAATTGTTCAGCGTATCGGCGGCTTCATTAAGTTCTGACCGGATAATGTCCTGATACATAGGGATGTCCTTTAGAGGAAAGATTGACCCCTGCAAGTTTAACGGAATGACGTTGAGGCGCAAAGCACAGGCGCAGGAGAAAGCCCGGTGCCGGGCGGTAAAAAGCGTGAAGTCGTGTGTCAGATCAACTCACCCCGACGATTTTGTGAGTTGGGTTGTAATTGTGTTGTAAACAGATTGATAAATTTTCGGCGCTGCTCTAAACCTCTATATATAACAGGTCAGACCTCTTACAACTTACGGAGCGGTTCATTATGCTGGTTGCCTCAATCGTTGCGACGCTGATATTGATTAGCGCCCTCTTCTACCATCAACTTTCCCTGCGCTTCAGCAGCGCTATCCTGCTGCTGTGGACCGCAGCCCTCGCCTTTAGCGGGTTGTGGACGCCCTGGCTGTTGCTGCCGCTCGCCATTATCCTGCTGCCCTTTAACCTGCCCGCGATGCGTCGCAGCATGTTTTCGAAGCCAATACTGCACAGCTTTCAGAAAGTGATGCCGCCGATGTCGCGCACCGAAAAAGAAGCCATCGACGCCGGTACTACCTGGTGGGAAGGCGACCTGTTCCGCGGTAAGCCGGACTGGCAGAAGCTGCACAACTACCCGCAGCCACGTCTGACAGAAGAGGAACAAACCTTTCTCGATGGCCCGGTAGAAGAAGCCTGCCGTATGGCGAACGATTTTCAGATCACCCACGAAATGGCCGATCTGCCGCCGGAATTGTGGGCGTATCTGAAAGAACATCGTTTCTTCGCCATGATCATCAAAAAAGAGTATGGCGGCCTCGAATTCTCTGCCTATGCTCAGGCGCGCGTGCTGCAAAAACTGGCCGGCGTATCCGGTATCCTCGCCATCACCGTTGGTGTGCCTAACTCCCTCGGCCCGGGTGAATTGCTGCAACACTACGGCACCGATGCGCAGAAAGATCATTACCTGCCACGCCTGGCGCGCGGCGACGAAATCCCCTGCTTCGCGCTGACCAGCCCGGAAGCCGGTTCTGACGCCGGAGCCATCCCGGATACCGGCGTGGTGTGTATGGGGGAATGGCAGGGCAAAGAAGTGCTCGGCATGCGCCTGACATGGAACAAGCGTTATATCACCCTGGCACCGATTGCTACCGTGCTCGGCCTGGCCTTTAAACTCTCCGACCCGGATCACCTGCTGGGCAATACCGAAGAACTGGGCATTACCTGCGCGCTGATCCCCACCCATACGCCAGGCGTGGAAATTGGTCACCGCCACTTCCCGCTGAACGTGCCGTTCCAGAATGGCCCGACGCGTGGCAAAGATATCTTCGTCCCGATTGATTACATTATCGGCGGCCCGGCGATGGCCGGTCAGGGCTGGCGTATGCTGGTGGAATGCCTCTCGGTCGGGCGTGGCATTACCCTGCCGTCCAACTCCACTGGCAGCCTGAAAAGTATCGCGCTGGCGACCGGTGCCTATGCGCACATTCGCCGCCAGTTCAAAGTGTCTATCGGCAAAATGGAAGGGATTGAAGAACCGCTGGCACGCATTGCCGGAAATGCCTACGTGATGGATGCGGCAGCAACGCTGATCACCAGCGGCATTATGCTGGGCGAAAAACCGGCGGTGCTGTCGGCGATTGTTAAATATCACTGCACCCATCGCGGCCAGCAGTCGATCATTGATGCGATGGATATCGCCGGGGGCAAAGGCATCATGCTCGGCGAGAATAACTTCCTCGCCCGTGCCTACCAGGGTGCACCGATTGCCATTACCGTCGAAGGTGCCAATATTCTGACGCGCAGTATGATTATCTTCGGTCAGGGAGCGATTCGCTGCCATCCGTGGGTACTGGAAGAGATGAATGCCGCAGCGAAAAACGATCTGGCCGCCTTTGACCGCGCGCTGTTCAGCCATATCGGCCATGTGGGCAGCAATAAAGTTCGCAGCCTGTGGCTGGGCCTGACCGGTGGTCGCACCAGCGCGACGCCCACCCGCGACGCCACCCGCCGTTATTATCAGCAAATGAACCGCCTGAGCGCTAACCTGGCGCTGCTGGCTGATGTGGCCATGGCGGTGCTGGGCGGCAGCCTGAAACGTCGTGAGCGCATCTCTGCGCGTCTGGGGGATGTCCTGAGCCAGCTTTACCTGGCATCAGCAACCTTAAAACGTTATGAGGACGAAGGCCGTAACGAAGCCGATCTGCCGCTGGTGCACTGGGGTGTCCAGGATGCGCTGCATCAGGCTGAAGTGGCCATCGACGACCTGCTGCGCAACTTCCCGAATCGTTTTGTCGCCGGTGCGCTGCGTCTGGTGATCTTTGCTGGTGGACATCACTGCCCGGCACCGTCTGATAAGCTCGATCATAAGCTGGCGAAACTGCTGCAACTGCCCTCCGCGACGCGTACCCGTCTGGGTCGCGGCCAGTATCTGGCACCGAGCGCGCACAATCCGGCGGGCCAGCTGGAACAGGCGCTACAGGATGTGATGGCGGCGGAAGTGATTCACGATCGTCTGTGCCTGCAACTGAAGAAAAATCTTTCCTTCACCCGGCTGGATCAGCTGGCACAACGTGGTTTGAAAGAAGGCTGGATTGACGAAGCCGAAGCGAAGATCCTGACCCGCGCCGAGGCCAGCCGTCTGCGTGCCATCAACGTGGATGAGTTTGCGCCGGAAGCCCTTGCTGTGCCAAAGCCACAAACTAAAACACCCGCACGCGCCAGCGAAGCAGCATAAACCTGCTCGCACCCGGTCGTAGCGGCGCGATTTATCGCGCAAAAAAGCCTCCCTTGCGGGAGGCTTTATTCTTTAACTCGCCTGACGAATACGGGCAATCAACCCATCCGCATCATCAATATGGTTGGCCGCCAGAATCAGCGTGCGACCCAGCGTGATGCAGTTACGAATGCACTCGGTACGCATGGCGTCATCGCCAATATTTTTGAAATCAGCGACATGTGACATTCCCACGGTACGGCGAATCAACTCGGTGCCGCAGTAACCAATGGTGTCGCTCCACACTTTGCGCAGGAAAGCCGCAGCATAGCCGGGATATGCCAGCGCCACATCGGTGGTTTTGGCCTGTGCCAGTTCGAGGAAACGGCTGGCAAAGGTGCTCCACACCTGATGCACATCGCTCAGGCGACGTTCACGCGCTTCCGCCGCTTCACGCGGGGCCAGCAGGCCCGGCAGGCAGCAGTAGTTAATCAGCAGGTTGCCCAGCGCGGTACCGACGTCAAAACCGATCGGCCCGAAGTAGCCAAACTCGGCATCAATCGCTTTCAGGCTGCCATCCGCCACAAAGATCGATCCGCTGTGGATATCGCCGTGCAGCAAGGCTTCGGCATCGGCGAAGAAGCGATGCTTCAGACCAGCGACCGCAATGCGTAATGCGTCATCGCTGCGCAGGCTTTCCACCAGCGATTGCAGCGCCGCCGGGTATTTATTGCGTTCATGATCGACGTAAGGATCGTTAAAAAACAGGTCCTCGGTGATTTCACACATTTCCGGGTTGATAAAGCGCGCCACTTCCGCTTTTTTCTTATGCGGATGCAGGATGAAATCCGAGGTATGGAATAAAGTCTGCGCCAGGTATTCGCCCAGCTGGCTGGCGGCCTGCGGATAATACACGCCTTTCACCAGCTCGCCACGCCAGATACGATGGCTGGAGAGATCTTCCATCACCATCACCGCCAGTTCGGCGTCGTAATGGGTGACATGCACGGTGTGCTGCGGGCAATGTTTGTAGTGCTCCACCAGCGTCTGCGCTTCGAGGCGTGCACGGTCAAGGGTTAACGGCCAGGATTCACCCACGCAACGAACATACGGCAGCGCTTGTTTCACCACCACACGGCTGACGCCCTGATTGTCGTAAATCTTAAACACCAGGTTGAGATTCCCATCACCGATCTCCTCGGCGCTCACCAGCGCTGACGGATCGTCCACACCGCCAAATTGTTTTGCATATTCCACAGCATCGGCAGCGGTGAACGTACGGTATTGCGACATTGCCTGTTCCTCGTGAATCGTAAGTAATAAGCCGTTCAGACGTCTATACATCCGTCACGCATGTTGGCACAATAGCCGCCATTAACGCAACAGAGATTTCACACCATGCAAACACTTCGCACAACCAGCCTGGAAATTCGTGATAACCAGCTGTGGATCCTTGACCAGCAGGCATTGCCGCAGCAGAAAAACTGGCTACCCGCGCACGATGTTGCGCAGCTGGTAGCTCATATCCACGCGTTACGTGTGCGTGGCGCCCCGCTGATTGGTCTTTCCGCCAGTCTGCTGCTGGCGCTGCTGGCTGAGCAGGGCATGACTAAAACCGGGCTGGCAGAAGCGCTGGAGGTGCTGCGGGCGGCACGCCCGACGGCGGTCAACCTGATGAACAATCTGGACCGCATGAAACTGGCGCTGGCAGAGAACGATTTTGTCACCGCACTAACGGCAGAAGCGCTGCGCCTGGTGGCGGAAGATAAACAACTGTGCGACAACATCGCCCGCGCGGGGAGCGCACTGGTCACGCCGGGCAGCCAGTTGCTGACCCACTGCAACACCGGCGGCCTGGCTACGGCGGGTGTCGGCACCGCGCTCGGGGTGATTGCCCATGCGCATCAGCAGGGCAAAGTGAAAAATGTCTGGGTGGATGAAACCCGCCCGCTGTTACAGGGTGGTCGTCTCACCGCCTGGGAGCTGGGTGAACTGGGGATTCCTTATCACCTGATCACCGATTCAATGGCCGCCAGCCTGATGGCGCGCGGCGTGGTGGATGCGATTTGGGTCGGTGCGGATCGCATCGCTGCCAATGGCGATGTGGCGAATAAAATCGGCACCTACAGCATGGCGGTGCTGGCGCATTATCACGGCGTTCCGTTCTATGTGGCTGCGCCGCATACCACGCTGGACCGCCTGTGCCCGAACGGTGACGCAATTCCGATTGAACAGCGTGCCGCCAGCGAAGTGACCGGCGTATCCGGCAGTTTTGGTAGCGTGCAATGGGCACCCGAGAATGCGGCAGTTTACAACCCGGCGTTTGATGTAACGCCCGCTGCGCTTATCAGTGGCTGGGTGCTGGATACCGGCGTGGTTACGCCTGAGCAGGTTCAGGAAGGGATTTTTAAGCCGTAAATAAACAAGGTCGGGATTTATCCCGACCTTGTTGAATTCCGTACCAGACTACGCCAGACGCGGGTACGCATCCGCGATGCTGTCGCCGGTGAAATTGGCAATCCAGCCTTCCTGATTATCGAAAATACGGATTGCGGTGAAGTGTGGTTCAGAGCCCATATCGAACCAATGCGGCGTACCGGCTGGCACGGAAATCAGGTCCTGTTTTTCACACAGAATCTGATACACCTGACCATCAAGATGCAGGCAGAACAAACCGGAACCTTCGACAAAGAAACGCACTTCATCTTCGCTGTGGGTATGTTCGTTAAGAAACTTACTGCGCAGCGCTTCTTTCTGCGGGTTATCCGCACGCATGCTCAGCACATCCCAGCTCTGATAACCTTTCTCTGCCACCAGACGATCAATCGCATGCTGGTAGGCGTTAATCACCGTGTCAGAATCCGGGTTAGCACCCAGATCGCGATCGGCCTGCCAGCGCTCAAAACGGACGCCTTTGGCGTTCAGACGCTCGCGAATCGCTTCTGCATCGCTGCTGTGCCACACCGGCTGGCTGGCTTCAGTATCGGTAAAAATGGTCAGTGCACTCATCCTAAATCGACTCCGGGTTAATCTGGGAAAAATCGTTTACCTGACGATGGCGACTTTCGCTATCCGCCTCGCCGCGAATTAATTGCAGGGTGCGCCAGCCCGCTTCAGCCGCCGCGTCCAGCTCCTGGTGAATATCGGACAGAAACAGCAGTTCAGACGCATCATGGCCGATTTGCTGCGCGATATTGCGGTAGGACTGGCTTTCACGCTTGGCACCGACGCCAGTGTCAAAATAGCCGCTAAACAACGACGTTAAATCACCTTCGTCACTGTAGCCAAATAACAATTTCTGCGCCGCCACCGAACCGGAGGAATATACATACAGCGCTTTACCCTGCTGACGCCAGCGTTCAAACGCGGGCAGCACATCAGGATAGAGATGGCCGGTAAACTGGCCTTCGACATAGCCATCACGCCAAATCATGCCCTGCAACGCTTTCAGGCCGGGTGATTTACGATCCAGGTCGATGTAGCTAATCAGTGTGGCGATCACTTCATCCAGCGTGGCCTCGGGTGCGCCGGATTCCTGCCGCACCGCCTCCAGCGCGGCGGTGACCGCCTGCTCCGCCTGATGCTCACGCACAAAGGTCGCCAGATGCTGGCGGGCATACGGGAATAACACGTTGTGGACAAAGCGGATATCGCTGGTGGTGCCTTCAATATCGGTAACAATTGCGCGAATCATCTGGCCTCCAGCAGCCGACGTTGTAATTCACATTCAAACAAAAATTCCAGCCCTTCCAGATGACGACGGGCCTCGTTGACGTCTTTACCCCAGCAGGTCAGGCCGTGGCCACGCAGCAGAAAACCATAACGCAGCGGTGTTTCAGCGGCAAAGGCTGCAATGCGTTCTGCCAGAGCATCGATATCCTGGTCGTTATCGAACAGTGGAATCGCCACGGTGTTGAGATGGGTGTCCTGACCGGCGAGCGTTTTCTGCATCTCATAACCGCTTAGCAGCAGCGCGCTGCCCTTCTCCACCCGTGACAACACCGTCGAATTGACAGTATGCGTATGCAGCACGGCACCGGCTTCCGGGAACAGACGATAAATCAGGGTGTGCAGACCGGTCTCCGCCGATGGCTTACGTCCGGACGGCACCTCGTTAGTGGCAATCTCCACCTGAATAAAATCATCACGCGTCAGGCGACCTTTGTCCTTGCCCGAGGCGCTCAGCAGGCAATACTCGTCATCCTGACGAACCGACATGTTACCGCCCGTGGCCGGTGCCCAGCCTTTTGCGCCAATCCAGTGGCAGGCAGCCACCAGCTGTTCCAGTGGAAGAAAATCGGTCATAGCGATATTGATATCCCGCAGGTTAGTTTGGACGTCTAAGCGTCTCGATTGCCAAATATTAACATCCTGTTTATAGTGGCAGCAACAGAGGGTTAACTCCGCAACGACATTCGCGCTTAAGGCAAAAGATCAATGACGCAGCACAACCTGATTCCCGAGAGCAAATTACCGGCACTCGGCACCACCATTTTTACCCAAATGAGCGCGCTGGCGCAGCAACATAACGCCATTAACCTGTCGCAGGGTTTTCCTGATTTCGACGGTCCGCGCTATCTCCAGGAACGCCTGGCGTATCACGTCAGCCAGGGTGCTAATCAGTATGCCCCGATGACCGGTGCATTACCGTTACGCGAAGCCATCGCCGACAAAACGGCAGAGCTGTATGGTCACAAACCTGACGTTAACAGCGATATCACCGTGACCGCCGGAGCGACCGAAGCGCTGTACGCCGCCATTACCGCGCTGGTGCGTCCGGGCGATGAAGTGATCTGCTTCGATCCGAGTTACGACAGCTATGCCCCTGCCGTGCAGCTGGCCGGTGGCGTGCTGAAACGCATTGCCTTGCAGCCACCGGGTTTCCGCGTGGACTGGAACGCATTCCAGAGCCTGCTGAGCGCCAAAACCCGTCTGGTGATTCTGAATACGCCGCACAACCCTTCCGCCACCGTCTGGCGCAAGAGTGATTACGCGCAGCTGTGGCAGGCCATCGCCGCCCAGGAAATTTATGTGCTGAGCGACGAAGTTTACGAGCACATCTGCTTCGCCGAAGAGGGACATGCCAGCGTGCTGGCCCATGCCGAATTGCGTCAGCGCGCGATTGCCGTGTCGTCTTTTGGTAAAACCTTCCATATGACCGGCTGGAAAGTGGGTTACTGCGTGGCACCTGCGGCGATCAGTGCGGAAATCCGCAAAGTGCACCAGTACCTGACCTTCTCGGTGAATACCCCGGCGCAGCTGGCGATTGCTGATATGCTGCGCGCCGAGCCGGAGCACTATCGCGAGCTGCCAGAATTTTATCGCGCCCGCCGCGACCGTCTGGTACAGGCGCTGGCGAAAAGTCGTTTCGAAGTGCTGCCCTGTGAAGGCACCTACTTCCTGCTGGCAGACTACAGCGCCATTTCCGATCTGGATGACGTGAGTTTCTGCCAGTGGCTGACTAAAGAAGTCGGCGTAGCGGCGATTCCGCTGTCGGTGTTCTGCGCCGATCCTTTCCCGCATAAGCTGATCCGCCTGTGCTTTGCCAAACAGGAAGCGACGCTCGACGCCGCTGCGGAGCGTTTATGTCAGCTTTGAAAATTACCGTTTTGCAGGAAACTCTGAGCTGGATGGATGGTGCAGCGAATCTGCGCCATTTCGACGGCGTGCTGAAAGGCATTGAAGGGCGCGATCTGATCCTGCTGCCAGAGATGTTTACTACCGGCTTCGCGATGGAAGCAGCGGAAAGCTCGCTGCCGCAGGAAGAAGTGGTAGCGTGGCTGCACCAGCATGCCAAAACCAGCAATGCGCTGGTCGGCGGCAGCGCGGCAATCCAGACCGAAAAAGGCGCGGTAAACCGTTTCCTGCTGGTGGAACCGGATGGCACGCTGCATCAGTATGACAAGCGCCATCTGTTCCGCATGGCGAATGAGCATCAGCATTATGTCGCGGGTGAAACGCGCGAGGTGTTTACCTGGCGTGGCTGGCGCATTCTGCCGCAGATTTGTTATGACCTGCGTTTCCCGGTCTTTACCCGCAACCGCAACGATTATGATCTGGCGCTGTTTGTCGCCAACTGGCCCGCGCCGCGTGCGCTGCACTGGCAGTCACTGCTGCTGGCAAGGGCGATTGAAAACCAGGCCTATGTCGCGGGTTGTAATCGCGTCGGCAGCGACGGTAATCAGCACCAGTACAGCGGCGATAGCCGGATTATTTCACCGCTGGGTGACATCCTGGCCGCCGCTGAGCCGTTTGCGCGGGCGCGCATTGATGCTGAGTTGTCGCTGGAGGAGTTGCAGGCGTATCGTGAACGCTTCCCGGCGTGGCGCGATGCGGATGCGTTCACGTTGTAACCTTGTCTGTCAGCTGCCGCGATAGGTTGACCACGACCACGGGGAAATCAGGAACGGCAGATGATAATGGCTGCCGGTTTCCCCCAGCACAAAATCAATCTGCGCGCTGACGTACAGCGCATCACGACCCGCTGCGGCAAAATAATCCCCAATTTCAGCGGTGAGTCGATAATGCCCCGGCGCTAACGGCTCTGGCGTCAAATCTTTAATTCGCCCGTCGGTATCGGTCTTGCCCTGTGCCAGCGGCAGCCAGCCTTCCGGGCTATTCTGCTCCAGCGAAATCGCCACACCAATCGCCGGTTTACCCAGCGAAGTATCGAGAATATGCGTGGTGATGGTGCTCATGTGATGCTCTCCTTCAGCCGTAACAAAGTGATTTCCCGTAATTGTGCCAGCGCTTCCTGCTGTTCTGTCGCGGCATCATTATTGAGGCGGCGCTGCAACTCCGCCAGCATTTCCTCGCCGCTACGACCTTTGGCGCGAATCAGAAACACCCGGCCAAAACGCTGTTCATAGCGTTGATTCCCCGCCAGCATGGCAAACTGCAACGCACCGTCTGCATCCAACATGGCGGATTGCTCGCTGCGTGAAAACGTGGCTTCTTTGCCTTTGCCCTGCGCTTTCTCACCAATGCGTGGATGAGCGCTCAGCGCCTGTTCCAGTTCCGCCCCCTGCCACCGCTGGGCCAGTGCCTCGGCCTCGGCGATCAACCCGGCGCTATCCGTGAACGGGCGAGCCGCCACCAGCGCCTGTTGCCAGGCGGGAATGGCGACACAATGGGCAATCGCCGCCTGTGCTTCCGCTGGCGACAACTGATTAAAGCTCTCCAGATTCATGCCACCACTCCTTTATGCCCGTGCCAGATCGCACACCGCCTGCAAATACGCCTGCACACCCAGCGCTACGTGCGCCGTTTGCACTGATTCCGCCGGATGGTGGCTGATACCGCGATGATTGCGCACAAACAGCATCCCCACCGGCCAGCGCTCGGCAATAGCGATCGCATCGTGTCCGGCACCACTTGGCAGCGACAAACTGCGCCCCTGCACCGTTTCCAGCGCATGACTCAGCGCCTGTTGCAGACGCGCATCGCAGGCCGTCGCAGCGATACGATAATACTCGTCAGCGCTGAAGGTCAGGCCACGGCGTAAGGCAATGGCTTCCGCCTGGGTCAGTAACAGCGACAGCAGACGGGCCAGCGGTTCATCCTGCGGGCCGCGCACATCCAGTGACAACTGCACGTCACCAGGGATGACATTCACCGCCCCTGGCGCGCAGTGCAGCGTTCCCACCGTCGCCACCAGCTGTGGATCCAGCTCGCGAGTGGTCTGCTCGATAAACACCATCCATTCGGCCGCTGCGGCCAGTGCGTCTTTACGATGCGTCATCGGCACCGTACCCGCATGGCCTGCTTCGCCGGTAAAACGGCAATTCAGGCGGCGAGCCCCGTTGATGGCGGTGACCACACCGAGCGCCAGATCTTCCTGTTCCAGGCATGGCCCCTGCTCAATATGCAGCTCCAGATAGGCGGCGATATCATTAACATCACGCGCCGCATCAAGGATTTTTGCTGCGTCTAAGCCAACATCCTGCATCGCCTGGGCAACCGTAATACCATTGCCGTCAGGATGGGTGATCCAGCTTTCCGGCCAGCTGCCCGTGATGCCACGGCTGCCCAGCAGCGTAATACCAAAACGCGTGCCCTCTTCGTCGCCGAAGCCGACAATCTCAATCGCCAGCGGCAGACGCTGCTGGTGATCGTGCAGCCACTGTACGGTTTCAATCGCGCTCAATACGCCAAGCATCCCGTCATAGCGACCGGCGTTACGTACGGTATCGAGATGTGAACCGAGCAGCAGCGCCGGTGCACCCGGCGTGGCGGATTCATAGCGGCCGCAGATATTGCCAACCGCATCCTGCCATACCGTCATACCTGCGGCCTGCATCCACTCACCGACGCGCTGATTAGCACGCATTTGTTCCGGCGAGAGGTAGACCCGCATCAGGCCATCTTCCGTTTCACTGATCTCAGCCAGCGCATCGCAGCGCGCCATGACGCGTGCGGCGGCGGACTGCGCCTCGCTGGCAGTCATCAGGCTTTCACTCATGCGTGGCTCCCGTAATGATCCCAGGCCGCCTGGAGCGCCGCACCCTGTGTGGAACGGAAGCCCAGATGATTCAGCACCGCTTCCAGCGCCGTCAGGGTTTGCATCACGCAATCTTTGCGCGCGTTGTAGCCCATGGTCCCGATGCGCCAAACCTTGCCGTGCAGCGGGCCAAACGAAGTGCCAATCTCAATGCCGAAATCTTCCAGCACCAGCTTGCGCACCTGGTCGCCGTTCACGCCCTGCGGGATCACCACACCCAGCACGTTATTCATCTTATGTTGCAGGTCACCGAAGGTTTCCAGCCCCATACCCTGAATACCTTTCAGCAGCGCATCGCCATGCAGCTTATGACGGGCGATACCGTTATCCAGACCTTCCTGCATGATCAGACGCGCGCACTCACGCGCACCAAACAACGCCGTGGTGGCTTCGGTATGATGGTTCAGACGCTCCGGCCCCCAGTAATCCATGATCATGCCAAGATCGAAGTAGTTGGAGTAGATCATCTCGTCCTCACCGTCCTGATGATCGGCGGTACGGATCCCCTCCTCCACGCATTTACGTTTGCGGATCACCGCTTCCATCTGCGGGCTGAGGGTAATGGGTGACGTACCCGACGGACCGCCGAGGCATTTCTGCATCCCCGCCGAAACCGCATCAAGGCCCCAGGCATCGGTTTCCAGCGCGTTGCCGCCGAGCGAGGCGGTGGCATCGGTGTAGAACAGCACGCCATATTTCTGGCAAATGGCACCCAGCTCAGCCAGCGGTTGCAGCATGGTGGTGGAGGTATCACCCTGCACAGTCAGCAGCAGACGCGGCTTAATACGCTTTATGGCGTCTTCGATCTGATCCGGCGTAAACACTTCGCCCCACGGCACCTCAATGGTGTGTACTTCCGCGCGGC
Organism: Pantoea cypripedii; assembly: GCF_002095535.1. Classification (NCBI taxonomy): domain Bacteria; kingdom Pseudomonadati; phylum Pseudomonadota; class Gammaproteobacteria; order Enterobacterales; family Erwiniaceae; genus Pantoea; species Pantoea cypripedii. The sequence continues at coordinate 937,179 of NZ_MLJI01000001.1, read as the reverse complement.
AGCGGCGGGCAATTTCACACAACAGATGACCAAAACGACCGAATACCGGCACCAGCACTTTGTCGCCCGGACGGATCGCCGACAGCAGAATCGCTTCGATCCCGGCGCGTGAAGTGCCGTCGATCAACATGGTCCAGCGGTTTTCGGTACGGAATACGCCGCGATACAGCGCCATTACCTCATTCATGTAATTCGTCATCGCCGGGTCGTATTGACCAATCAGCTGTGTAGACATGGCGCGCAGTACGCGCGGATCAGCGTTGATCGGCCCCGGCCCCATCAGCAGGCGTTGCGGTGGATTGATTTGCGGAAACTGCGCGATGTCCATGATGAATTCCTTGTTATTGGCTTAGAGACGAACCGTCGAGATAAATTGTTTCAGTTCCGCGGTTTGCGGATTGGCGAACACCGTTTTGCTGTCGCCCTGCTCCCAGACGCGTCCCTGATGCATAAAGACCACACGATCGCCCACGTCGCGGGCGAAGTTCATTTCATGTGTCACGAGAATCAGCGTCATGCCTTCTGCTGCCAGTTGCTCCAGCACCTTCAGCACTTCACCCACCAGCTCAGGATCGAGCGCCGAGGTGATCTCGTCACAAAGTAATACTTTGGGCTGCATCGCCAGCGCACGGGCAATCGCCACGCGCTGCTGCTGACCGCCCGAAAGATTGGCCGGGTAATAGTCGAGGCGCTCACCGAGGCCGACTTTTTCCAGCATCTGTTTTGCCAGTTCCCGGCACTCCGCCTCGCTCTTTTTCAGTACGCGGCGCGGTGCCAGCATGACGTTCTCCAGCGCCGTCATATGCGGGAACAGGTTGAAGCTCTGGAACACCATGCCGACCGAACGGCTGATGTCACGCGCCTGGGATTCCCGGTCGGTAATGGTCATGCCGCCGAGTTTGATGCTGCCTTCCTGATAGCCTTCCAGTCCGTTCATGCAGCGCAGCAAGGTACTTTTACCCGACCCGCTGCGGCCGATGATGGAGATCACCTCGCCCATTTCGATATCGAGATCGACCCCTTTCAACACATGATTGTCGCCGTAGTACTTCTGTACCTGATTAATGGTGATGAGCGGCATTGAATTTTTTCTCCAGGTACTGGCTGTAGCGAGACAGCGGATAACACATCAGGAAGTAACCCAGCGCCACCAGGCCAAACACCTTAAACGGCTGATAAGTCACGTTGTTCAGAATGGTGCCTGCCTTGGTCAGCTCGACAAAACCAATGATGGACGCCAGCGCCGTGCCTTTAATCACCTGCACGGCAAAACCGACAGTCGGGGCGATGGCAATGCGGATCGCCTGCGGGGCAATCACGCGGTACAGCGTCTGGCCGAACGTCAGGCCGAGGCAGCGCGACGCTTCCCACTGACCTTTTGGCAACGCACGGATACTGCCGTGCCAGATATCCACCAGAAAAGCACTGGTGTAGAACGTCAGCGCCAGCGAGGCGGCGGTCCAGGGGGCGACATCAATACCAAACAGCGCGACGCCGAAGAACGCCAGAAACAGCTGCATCAGTAACGGCGTGCCCTGAAACAATTCGGTGTAACCGCGGATAACCCGCATCAGCCACGGCTTACGCAGCAGGCGTAAAAACAGCAGCGGCAGGGTCACCAGCGTGCCACCAAAGAAGGCCACCAGCGACAGCAAAATCGTCCAGCGCGCCGCCAGCAGCAGGTTGCGCAGGATGTCCCAGTCGGTAAAGGTCGTCATGATGGCAGCGCTCCAAACCATTTACGTCCCACTGCCAGCAGCAGCTGACGCATGGCAATCGACAACGCCAGGTAAATCAACGTGGTCACCAGATAGACTTCAAAACTCAAAAACGTGCGCGACTGAATCAGGTTGGCGGCGAAGGTCAGTTCCTCATAGGAGACCTGCGACACCACGGACGACCCCAGCATCACGATGATGCACTGGCTGACCAGCGCCGGGTAAATGCGTTGCAACGACGGCGGCAACACCACGCGAAAAAATGTCTGGCTGCGGGTCAGGCCGAGTACACGCCCAGCTTCCCATTGCCCTTTCGGCGTCACCTGGATACCGGCGCGGATGATTTCAGTGCTGTAGGCACCGAGGTTAATCAGCATCGCCAGCAGCGCTGCTTCGCCCGCCGTCAGTTTCAGACCAAGATTGGGCAAACCAAAGACGATAAAAAACAGCTGCACTACAAACGGGGTGTTACGAATCAGCTCGACATAAATGCCCCAGATACGGCTCAGCCAGCTGGGTTTGCCGCTGCGCAGTGCCGCACCGAGAATCCCCAGCGCAACACCGCCTACAGTCGCCAGCACCGTCAGCTGGATGGTGACCCACAGCCCCGCCAGCAGCTCCGGCCAGTGCGGCCAGAGCGCAGCAAAGTTAAGTTGCCCAATCATTGGCCGTCCTTCTTATGCGCCGAGGTTGGCCGGCAGTGGCGCTTTCAGCCACTCTTCGGACAACTTGTTCAGGGTGCCATCTTTAATGCCCTGCTCGATCAAGGTGTTCACTTTATCTTTCAGCGCAGGCTCGTCCTTCTTCAGGCCGATAAAGCACGGGGAGTCTTTCAGCATAAACTGCGCAACCGGGGCTTTGGCCGGGTTCTGGCGTGCGATCGCGGCCACGACCAGGTTGCCGGTGGCGATGTACTGCACCTGACCAGAAAGATAAGCAGACAGCGTGGTGTTGTTATCCTCGTAACGTTTCACATCGGCGTCTTTCGGTGCCACATCGCTCAGAACCATATCTTCGACCGCACCACGGGTAACGCCGATGGATTTTCCGCTCAGTGCCGCTGCATCTTTGATTTCTTCGCCTTTCGGACCAAACACGCCCAGGAAGAACGGCGCGTAAGCACGGCTAAAGTCGATCACTTTTTCACGTTCGGCATTTTTCCCCATGCTGGAGATCACCAGATCGACCTTATCGGTTTGCAGATACGGCACGCGGTTAGCACTGGAGACAGGCACCAGCTGCAACTTCAGTTTCATCTCTTTGGCGAGGTACTTCGCCATGTCGATGTCATAGCCCTGCGGCTGTAAATCGGTGCCGACTGAACCAAACGGCGGGAAGTCCTGCGGTACGGCAATGCGGATAACACCGCGTTTCTGGATGTCCTGCAGCTGATCGGCCATCGCGCTACCGACCTGCGCCATCATTAACGCAGCGCCTGCCACTGCCATTAAAACTTTTTTCATTATGCACCCCGGTGAGTTTACGTGAAACAAAAGATTCTTGATGAATCGTTCTGCAACTAATGTGCCAACCGAAACAAAAAGAACACTTCCACGAAAAATCAGGGTTGCAGCTTTATCAGGGTGAAAAAAACCGGCGCAGCGCCGGGACGTTAAAGCGATCAAAAAAGGTGCAAAGCACCAAAACGGTGCCCTTTAACGGTGTTCCAGCTCATCCAGATGCTGGTAAAGGTCGGCGATTTGATGAATACGCTGACGACCTTGCGACAACATTTCATGCAACAGGGCGTTAGCCAGCAGGTTCACCAGGCTCATGGCGGAGGCGTAGCTGTCGAAGGCGGAGACGCTGTCGAGCGGTGCACACAGCTGCCAGCGCGCCAGGGTGATCACCCCCTGCGCCTGCGGTTCACACAGCGCCAGCACCGGGATATTACTTTGTTGCAGCTGCTGCATCAGCGGGCGGAGGATGCGGGGCCGACGGCGAAACGCCATCACCACCACCACATCTTCCGGGGTGATATCCACCAGCTCCTCACCCAGCGTCTGGCCGGGTTGCGGCAGCACATGGACCTGAGGACGCGCCTGCATCAGCTGCTGGCGCAGATGCAGCGCTACCGGATAGGCATTACGCATGCCGACGATAAACAGCCGTTTCGCCTGTGCCAGCGCCTGAATCACCTCGCCAAACTGCTGCGGATCAATGCTGTTGACCCACTGCGTCAGGTTCGCCATCTCCTGCTTGTAATGACGCGACAGCAGCGTGTTGCCCTGCACCGCATCGCGGTTGTCCGTCAGGGGCATACCGCTCTGGCGCAGGGTACGCAGCTCATCACGCATATCTTTGTATTTTTCGTAGCCAAGGCGCTTGAACAGGCGGCTCACCGTCGCTTTTGACACACCACTCAGCCGCGCCAGTTCCGCGCTGTTGTAGCTGATCAGGTCGTCAAAATGGTCAAAGACAAAATCGGCAATGCGCTGCTCCTGCGGCGACAGTTGCGGATAGTGGCTACGGAGGCGTTCATCTAACTGTTTCATCATTCGTCCTGTAACTTTCGTTTCATCACAAGCTAGCATAAATCGATCCACAATGGTTTTCCTGCCAAAACTGGAACAGCTCTTGCTATAACTTCCCCACGTACCCGAAAAATGAGTTCACTATGATACAGAGCAATATGGCGCCATTAGGCATGGCCGTGACCCCGCACCATCTCGCCAGCGAAAGCGCCTTAGCGGTGCTGCGCGAAGGTGGCAACGCCATTGAAGCCATGGTCGCGGCTGCCGCCACTATCGCCGTGGTCTACCCGCATATGAACGGGCTGGGCGGTGACGGCTTCTGGCTGATTGTGCCGCCGGGCGGCGATCCCATCGCTATCGATGCCAGCGGTGCCGCCGGTTCTCTGGCGCACTTCGATTTTTATCACGGCGCAACAAAAATTCCACATCGCGGACCGAAAGCGGCACTGACCGTGGCAGGCACCGTCAGCGGCTGGCAGGAGGCCCTGAACTACTCCGCCGAGCTGGGAGCGACACCGCTGCCGCTGCCACGCCTGCTGCGTGACGCTATCCGCTATGCCGCTGATGGCATTCCCGTCACTGACTCGCAGGCTGCCGCCACCGCCGCTAAACGCCATGAATTGCAGGATCAGCCGGGGTTTGCTGCCACCTTTTTGCCCGATGGCGAAGTGCCTGCGGCAGGCAGCCGTTTCACCCAACCGGCGCTGGCCAATACCCTCAGCCTGCTGTGCGAGCAGGGATTAGACAGTTTTTATCGCGGTGAACTGGCGCATCATCTGGCACGGGAAATGTCGGCACTCGGCATGCCGGTCACCCTCGAAGATCTGCAACGCCAGCAGGCCCGCCGCTGTACGCCATTGCATCTGGCACACAGCGAAGGCGATATCTGGAACATGACGCCACCCACCCAGGGGCTGGTGTCGCTGGCGATTCTGGGCATTACCGACCAGCTCAATATGGCGGATGCCGATGAAACGCAGACCGTGCACCGCATCGTTGAAGCCACCAAGAAAGCCTTTGCCCTGCGCGATCAACATATTACCGATCCGCGCCATATCGACATTGATGTACAAAGCCTGCTGGATGCCGATCATCTCGCTGGCCTGGCCGCGCAGATTGATGATGCCAGTGCCGCTCCATGGGGCACCGGCAAAGGTCCGGGAGATACCGTGTGGATGGGGGTGATGGACAGCAGCGGGCTGGCGGTTTCCTTTATCCAGAGCATTTATCACGAATTCGGCAGCGGCGTGGTGCTGCCGGGCACCGGTATCACCTGGCAGAACCGTGGCGCGGCCTTCAGTTTGCAGCCCGGCCACCTACTGGCACTGGCTCCCGGCAAACAACCGTTCCACACCCTTAACCCGGCGGCGGCACGCCTGAAAGATGGCCGCACCATGGTGTATGGATCGATGGGCGGCGACGGCCAGCCACAGACCCAGGCGGCGATTTTTACCCGCCATGTCATCCAGGGATTGCCACTGCAACAGGCGGTAAGCTCGCCGCGCTGGCTGCTCGGCCGCACCTGGGGCCAATCCTCTGACTCCCTCAAGCTGGAAGCGCGCGTGGCACCGGAAACGGTGCAGCAGCTCCGTGCACTGGGCCATGAAGTGGAGCTGTTACCTGATTTTAGCGAGGTGGTCGGCCATGCGGGTGCCATCGTTCGCCATAATAACGGCATGCTGGAAGGCGCGTTTGATCCGCGCAGCAACGGCAGCGCCGCTGGTTTCTAAGGAGAAAACTGATGAGTGCACAACCGGACTGGGCCGCCTATATCGCCCAGATGGAACAGATTCTGGCGCTGGAGCTGGATGAGGCGCGCCGCGCCGAACTTTTGACCCAATTTAATCGCATTGCCGCGATGGCTGAACCGCTGATGGCTTATCCGCTCGACGATCGTCTGGAAGTGGCGGGAGTGTATAAGCTATGAAACTTTCTGCCCTCTCCATCAGCGCGCTGCAACAGGCACTGAGCAACGGTGAGATTAGTGCGCGTGACATCGCCGAACACACGTTAAGCGCGATTGAACAGCATAACCCGGCACTCAACGCCTGGACCGAAGTCACCGGTCAGCGCATGCTGAAAGAAGCGGATCAGCTGGACGCACAACGCCAGCGCGGGGAAACCTTACCGGCGCTGGCGGGCATTCCCTATGCGGTGAAGAACCTGTTTGACGTCGCCGGTCACAGTACCCTGGCCGGGGCCAGCCTGTTCAGCGAACGTCCGGCAGCGCGCGAAGATGCCTGGGCGGTGAGCAAGCTGCGGCAACAAGGGGCGCTGCTCTCCGGGATGCTGAATATGGATGCTTACGCCTACGGTTTCACCACCGAGAACACCCATTATGGCCCCACCCATAACCCGCGCGATCTGACGCGGGTGGCGGGTGGTTCCTCCGGCGGATCGGCCGCCGCCGTCGCGGCCGGGCTGGTGCATTTCTCGCTCGGCAGCGATACCAACGGATCAATTCGCGTCCCGGCTTCGCTGTGCGGCATTTTCGGCCTGAAGCCTACCTTTGGCCGTTTATCCCGCAGCGGCAGCCACCCGTTCGTCGCCAGCCTCGACCATATCGGCCCCTTCGCGCGTTCCGTGGAAGATCTCAGCCTGGTGTACGACATTTTGCAGGGCGCTGACGCCAGCGATGCCTTTCAGGCCGCGCAACCTGTGATGACGGCCAGCGACACGCTGACGCAGGGATCGGCAGGGTTACGTTGTGGCGTGTTAGGCGGCTTCTTCTCCACCTGGTGCAATGATGATGCGCGTGCCGCGCTGTCCGTGGTGGCCAAAGCGCTGGCAGCCAGCGATGAAGTCACGATGCCAGATGCTGAGATTGCCCGCTCTGCCGCCTTTATCCTTACCGCAGCGGAAGGAGGCAATCACTACCTGCCAAAACTGCGCGAGATGCCGGAACGTTTCGAACCAAACTCACGCGAACGCCTGCTGGCCGGTGCGATGCTGCCCTCCGCCTGGTATGTGCAGGCACAGCGCTTCCGTCGTCATTTCCAGCAACAGATACTGCCGCTGTTTGAGCAGTTCGATGTGTTGATCGCCCCGGCAACGCCGTGCAGCGCCACCACCATCGGCCAGGAAACCATTCATATCAACGGCCAGCATCTGCCGACGCGCGCCAGTATGGGGATGCTGACTCAGCCGATCTCCTTCCTCGGCCTGCCGGTGTGTACCGTACCGCTGCCGACGGCGAGCGGCCTGCCGATTGGATTGCAGCTGATCGCCGCACCGTTTAAAGAACACCTCGCACTGCGCGCCGCCTGGGCGCTGCAACAGCAAGGGCTTACTCTGCCGCAAACCACCCTGATGGACGCATAAGCATGACACCTGAACATATTGATCGCCCGGCGATTGTCGCCGAAGTGACAGCGGCGTTTTATCGCTACGAGCAGGCGCTGATCAGCAATGACGTGGAGGTGCTGGATGAGCTGTTCTGGCATGACAGCCGCACGGTACGTCTCGGTGCCGGTGAGAATCTGTATGGCATCGAAGAGATCCGCGCGTTTCGTGCCGCACGCCCCTCGGCCGGACTGGATCGTACGTTACGCCACACGGTGATCACCACCTATGGCGATGACTTTGCGGTGTGCAGCACCGAGTTTACCCGTGAGGGAACGGAGAGGATTGGCCGTCAGCAGCAAACCTGGGTACGGCTGCCATGCGGCTGGCGCATTGTTGCCGCGCAGGTGAGTTTGATGAACTAGCGATTTATTGCCGCCGCGGCGCAATTTATCGTGCCGCGGCGGGTGCTCTTATCCGGCTGTCGGGGCCGGATGTGTTTCCATCCAGTGATCGGCGATCTGCTGGCGGGTGCATACCCAGACCCGATCATGCTGCTGGATATGGTCGAGGAAGCGTTGCAGGCCACGGAATTTGCCCGGACGCCCCAGCAGACGACAATGCATGCCAATCGACATCATCTTCGGCGCAGTTTCCCCCTCTTCATACAACACATCAAAGGTGTCACGCAGATAGGTATAGAACTGCTCGGCGGTGTTGAACCCCTGCGGCGAGGCAAAGCGCATATCGTTACATTCCAGCGTATACGGAATGATCAGATGCGGCTTGACCGTACCATCCTGACAGGTGACCTGGGTCCAGAACGGTAAGTCATCACCGTAATAATCGCTGTCGTAGCTGAAGCCGCCCTGCTCCACCACCAGACGGCGGGTGTTGGGGCTGTCGCGCCCGGTGTACCAGCCGGTCGGCGCTTTACCGAACAAATCTTTCAGCACATCCACCGCCTGCTGCATATGCTGGCGCTCGGTTTTCGCATCCATGCCCTGATAGTGGATCCAGCGCCAGCCGTGGCTGACCACGTCATAGTCAGCGGCTTTGATTGCTGCGACAATTTCCGGGTGACGAGCCAGCGCCATCGCCACACCAAAAATGGTCAGCGGCAAACCGCGCTTTTGAAATTCGTTGTGGATGCGCCAGAACCCGGCGCGTGAACCGTACTCGTATAACGAGTCCATCGACATATGGCGATCGGTGTAGCTGGCTGCACCGATGATGTCGGAAAGAAACTGCTCGGAACCGGCATCGCCGTGCAGCACGTTATTCTCTGCCCCCTCTTCATAATTGAGGACAAACTGCACCGCGACGCGCGCTTTATCCGGCCAGCGGGCATGGGGTGGCTGACTGGCATAGCCGATCAGGTCGCGTGGATAGTTTTTGTTGAAGCTGTACTCTTTCTTTTCAGATACATCACTCATTCTGTAAATTCCTGTGGTAAACCTCAACCAGTGCTTAGTTTAGGTGCTGAAAAGCACCTGTGAGCGGTTTTTCTAGCGGGTAATCGAGATCGCCATGTTTGCTGGTGCCAAAGCCCAGCGCCACCAGCGATTCCACCATTTTGACCGCCGCACCGACGCCGTCGATCACCGGCAGACCGAGTTCCAGGGTCAGATCCTGTGCCAGTGTTGCCATACCGCCACAACCCAGCACAATCGCCCCGCTGCCATCTTCCCGCTTCGCCTGGATACAACGCTGACGTACTTTTTCCTGTGCAATTCCGCTGCCATCTTCTAACGCCAGCACCGGCAAATCGATGGCGTGCACCCCGGCACAGTGATGGGTAAAACCATATTGCTGCAATAAATGGCGCGCGATAATCAGCGTACGTGGCAGCGTGGTGACGATGGAAAAACGCGTCGCCAGTAACGTGGCGGTGTGCATCGCCGCTTCGGCAATGCCGACCACCGGGCCGCTTGCCAGCTCGCGGGCAGCTAATAAGCCGGGATCGCCAAAACAGGCAATCACATGCCCACTCACCCCCTGCGCTTTGCCCAGCTTCACCTGTTCCAGTACGCCAATCGCCGCAATGGCTTCATCAAAATGCCCTTCAATCGAAGGTACGCCCTGGCTCGGACATACCGCGATAATTTCCGTACCCGGTGCAGCAACGGCACGCGCCGCCTGGCCGATGGTTTCCGTCATCGCCAGGCTGGTGTTGGGGTTGATGACCTGGATCAGGCTCATTACGTTGCTCCTTTCCCGGCAAATAACCGGGCAAAGTCAGGAAGGGTTTCACCGCTGCGCTCAAAGTGCAGGCTGGCAACAATATGTTCGAAGTGATGCTGAAGTGCTGCCGTCAGTGCAGGCAGATCCTTCTGGCGCAACAGCTCCACCAGCCGATCGTGATGATCACAACGGCAGCCACGCTGCCAGGGCGCGCCCCAGGCGGCAATCACCAGCGAGGAACGTTGCGTCAGGCGCGTCACCATCTCGGTCAGTACCTGATTACCGGAAATCGCCTGCAATTGGATGTGAAAGGCGGCCGACAGACGAATCGCGGCGGCACCATCATTCTGTTCGTGCGCCTGCTGTTCTTCCGCAATCAGGCCAGCCAGCGCCGCCAGATGCGGCGGCTGCACATGCGCGACCACCGCAGGCAGGTTGGCACATTCCAGTAAACTACGCGTGGCAAAAATATCACGCGCCTCTTCCACGCCAGGCGTCGCAACCTGTGCACCACGTCTGGGCGATAAGGTGATCATTTGCACCGCCGCGAGGCGTTGCAGCACCTTGCGAATGCCCGTGCGGCTGACGCCAAACACCTCGGATAAGGCTTCTTCCGGCAATTTGCTGCCTGGCGGTAATTGATGTTCGACAATGGCGTTCAGCAACGCCTGGTAGATGGGTTCATCTCTATCATTCAGATCTGCGGCCGTTCTCTGGCCTGTTTCACTCTTCATTTCCCGCTCCGGTAAATGTCTGTGCACAGCACATCGTATACGCGAAAAACAATTTTTGTATACAAGAAATCAATTCTGGCCTGGATCCTGCAATACCGTTTCACGCTGTGATTATTTTTTCATTATTAAGAGAGGAGCAGGTTTCATGCCAAATCATTCTGAAGTGACCTCTGCGGTGGCCTCTGAAGCCAACGCCCATTACAGCCCACGACTTTGCAACGAGGATCTGGCACCGACGCGTGACCAGAACTGGTCGTGGTACAACATTTTTTCTTTCTGGATGTCGGATGTACACAGTATGGGCGGCTATGTGGTGGCTGCCAGCTTCTTTACTCTCGGCCTGGCAAGCTGGCAGGTATTGCTGTGTCTGCTGGTGGGAATTTGCATTGTCCAGCTGTGTGCCAACCTGGTAGCCAAGCCCAGCCAGATGGCGGGCGTGCCTTACGCGGTGATTTCACGTCAGGCGTTTGGTGTTTTCGGGGCTAATATCCCGGCGGTGATTCGTGGCCTGATCGCGTTCGCCTGGTATGGCATTCAGACTTACCTGGCAGCCAACGCGTTGATGCTGGTGCTGCTGAAGTTCTTCCCGTCACTCACCAGCATGACCCACAGCAGCTGGCTGGGCTTATCTCAGCTGGGCTGGTGCTGCTTCGGTGTGATGTGGTTCCTGCAGGCGCTGGTGTTCTGGCACGGGATGAACGCGATTAAACGTTTCATCGATGTTGCCGGCCCGGCGGTATACGTCGTGATGGTGGCATTGGCCGGATGGATTGTATACAAGACCGGGTTTGACGGTATCTCCTTTACCCTCGCCAGCAAGCAGCTGAGCGCCGGTGAGCAGACCTGGCAGATGATCACCGCCACGGCGCTGGTGGTGTCTTACTTCTCTGGTCCGCTGCTTAACTTTGGCGACTTCTCCCGTTATGGCAAAAATATGGGTGAGATTCGTCGTGGCAACCGCTGGGGTCTGCCGTTTAACTTCCTGCTGTTCTCCATCGTCACCGTGGTGATTGTCTCCGGCAGCAATTCGCTGTTTGGCCGCATGATTACCGACCCGATTGAAACGGTCAGCATGGTGGGTAACGATCTGGCAGTGGCGATTGGCCTGCTGACCATGATCACCGCCACCATCGGTATCAATATCGTGGCGAACTTCGTTTCACCGGCTTTCGACTTCTCCAACTGCTCGCCGCAGAAAATCAGTTTCCGCACCGGTGGCATGATTGCCGCAGTGGGTTCGGTCCTGCTGACGCCGTGGAACCTGTTCCAGTCACCTGAACTGATCCACTACACCCTGGATGTGCTGGGTGCGTTTATTGGGCCGTTGTTTGGCATTCTGATCGCCGATTTCTACCTGATCAAACGCAGCAAGGTGTATGTCGATGATCTGTTTGATGACACGCCGAAAGGCCGTTACTGGTATCAGAGCGGTTTTAACCCAAAAGCAATCGCCGCTCTGCTGCCATCAGTGGGAATTGGTCTGATTATCAGCTTTATCCCTTCACTGCATGAAGTGGCGAACTTCAGCTGGTTTATCGGTGTGGCACTGGGCATGGGTTGCTATCGCTGGCTGGCACGCGCTGAACGCGAGACGTCGGTAACGACAACCTATCGTGGAAAAGTGGCGGTACAGAAGGATTAAGTGTGATTTACAGGAATCGCGCGATATCGGTAAAACCCGCGCGATTAATCGCGACGCTACGGCAGAAAAGCAAAAAGCCGATTCATTGCTGAATCGGCTTCTTTAAAGAGATTGGCGGTGCGGACGGGACTCGAACCCGCGACCCCCGGCGTGACAGGCCGGTATTCTAACCGACTGAACTACCGCACCGCGCTGTGTTCCCCGTCGGGAACGAGGCGCATATTAATGGCAGGGCGATCAGCCGTCAACGCTTTTTCTGTGGCTTTGTTTCGTTTGCTGCTTTTTTCGACTTAACGCCGCTTTTCCACGCAAAATCAGCGATTTCAGGCGCGCCACAGGCAGCTGCCGCCCTTCTTCATCACCAGATCTAAACGCCCTTCATGTGCCAGACATTCTTCATCACTGGCGCTGACCACGCGCAGCCCGGATGCCGGACGCACAATACGCTGAATATTTTCACCATCGGCCTGGTTGCTTTGCTCACTGTCCAGCGAGAATGCCAGTGATGTCTGGCCACCGGTGATGGTCAGGAACACTTCCGCCAGGATTTCGGCATCGAGTAATGCGCCGTGCAGCGTACGCTTACTGTTATCAATTTCGAGACGGTTACAGAGCGCATCAAGGCTGTTACGCTTGCCGGGGAACATCTTACGCGCCATCGCCAGGCTATCGGTTATCTGGCAGAAGGTTTCCGTTTTGCCGATGTCGCGTTTCAACATGGCAAACTCGTAATCCATAAAACCGATATCGAACGATGCGTTATGAATCACCAGCTCAGCACCCCGGATGTAGTCAAGAAACTCATCGGCGATGTCGCTGAAGCTGGGTTTATCCGCCAGAAATTCATCGGCAATACCATGCACGCCAAAGGCTTCCGGATCCACCAGCCGGTCAGGCTTGAGGTAAATATGGAAGTTGTTGCCGGTCAGGCGGCGATTGATAACTTCAACCGCACCGATTTCAATGATGCGGTGTCCTTCATAGTGCACACCGAGCATGTTCATGCCGGTGGTTTCTGTATCGAGGACGATCTGGCGGTTATTTGCAGTGCTCATAGGACTCGTTTATGTCAGACTTGGCGTTTTGTCAGAAGGAAGTCTACCAGAGATGCGTAAACAGGTAGAAATATTCACCGATGGATCCTGTCTTGGCAATCCCGGTCCTGGTGGCTATGGTGCCATTCTGCGTTATCGCCAGCATGAAAAAACCTTCAGTGCCGGTTATCGCCTCACCACCAATAATCGTATGGAACTGATGGCCGCCATTGTGGCGCTGGAAGCGCTGACTCAACCCTGTGAAGTGGTGATCAGCACCGACAGCCAATATGTGCGCCAGGGTATTACCAGCTGGATCCACAACTGGAAAAAACGTGGCTGGAAAACCGCAGATAAAAAGCCCGTGAAGAATGTCGATCTGTGGCAACGATTGGATCTGGCGCTGAGTTCACACCAGATAGTGTGGGAATGGGTGAAGGGCCATGCCGGTCACCCGGAGAATGAACGCTGTGACGAACTGGCGCGCAGTGCCGCCAGCCAGCCGTCACAGGACGATATCGGCTATCAGCCCGAATCCTGATCCTTCATTTTCCGAAACTGCCGCGTGGCGTTTACCGTCTGCCGCAGCTGCGTTTTACTCAGGCTTTTTTTCACTTTGGTGGGCGTTAACGGGAAGGTGCGTTTACGCGCCACCACCACATTCAGACAACCCAGCGCAGGCAGATGCGCACTGATCACTTTGCCGCCCTGCCGATGCCACGGCACTACCTGGAAGCGGGTACGGTAGACTACTTCGTAATTCAGCAGATTCAGCCAGTCCAGCAGTCGCATCTGGCTAAACATCCGTCCGCTCCAGGGCGCACGACCATGCAAACCCGGAATGCCTTTGCTGATGCCGAGCAGGCTAAAGGGATTAAAACCGCTGATAATCATCCAGCCATCGTCAATCAAGACCCGGTCCACTTCACGCAGCACGCGATGCGGATCCTGGCTCCAGGCTAACGTATGCGCCAGCAAGCAGGCATCAATCGATTTGGCTTCAAATGGCAGCTGAGTAGCACGGGCAATCACCTGCAGCCCTTCGCCCTCTTCGCCGACATTGACCTGATGCGAAATAGCACAATGGCTGGTATTGATTTCCGCGCTCAGGCTGCCAATTTTAAGCATATGAAAGCCATACAGCTTGCCGAGCGAAGGCTGAAGTTGTTGTGTAAGTGCGTCGCGAAAGTAATCGCCCCAGGGCATGTCGCGCCAGGAGCGCGGCGCAGTCAGGATTTGGCGTGTTTTAGCCGGCTTCATGCTTTACCATCTTCCTTTTCTACGGCCTGAGAGGTGTTTATGAATCTTACCAGTATTCCCGCATTGCAGGATAACTACATCTGGACACTGACGGATGACCAGCAAAATTGCCTGATTGTCGATCCCGGCGAAGCACAACCGGTACTGGATAAAATCAAATCCAATCGCTGGCATCCGGTGGCGATTTTACTGACTCATCATCATCACGACCATGTGGGTGGCGTCAGCGAATTGCTCCAGCATTACCCCGATATGGCCGTTTTCGGTCCACAGGAAACTGCAGATAAAGGGGCAAAGCAGATTATCGCCGATGGAGATGAATTTACGTTGTTAGGGAGAAATTTTCGTGTCATCGCGACCCCCGGGCACACTTTAGGACATATCTCATATTTCAGTTCGCCTTATCTTTTCTGTGGCGACACTATGTTTTCCGGTGGTTGCGGCAGATTATTTGAAGGCACTGCGCAACAAATGTTTGATTCATTTCAAAAGCTTAATGAACTCCCTGCCGACACCTTAATTTGCTGTGCCCATGAGTACACTTTATCCAATATGAAGTTTGCTGCGGCTATTCTGCCTCATGACCCGAAAATTTTGGCAAGGTATCAGCAAATTAAGGACTTACGTGCAGAAAATCGCATTACTTTGCCCACAAATCTGGCGCTGGAGAGGGAAATAAATTTATTTTTGCGCACGCAAGATCCTGATTTGCAAAAGGCTTTAGGCGTTAATTTAGCAACCGCCCCGCTATGGCAAACTTTTGCTGTTCTACGCGAGAAGAAAGATCGTTTTTAATTTTTATGGTTGTGTTGTGTCAGGTCGTCACGTATTATTGCTCGTCTTTTAAGCGAACTATTGACACACACATGAAGGCAAAAGCGATATTAATCGCCTCTGTCTTGCTGGTGGGAGGATGTCAGGCATCAAGGAATGACGCCACGATCCCAGAACAGCATGCTCAGAGCCTGTCTTCAGCTGGTCAAGGTGAAAATGGAAAGTACGGAGATCGCTTGTTGTCGCCGCGCTGGCAAGATGATGGAACAAGCCTCGCAGAAGACACTGATCTCTGGAATCACATTAGTGACGAGTTGAAGATGGGGATTCCGGATAACCCCCGGATCCGCGAACAAAAAACAAAGTACTTAAGAAATAAGAGCTATCTCCACGATGTAACATTACGGGCAGAGCCGTACATGTACTGGATAGTCGAGCAGATACAGAAACGTAAAATGCCGATGGAACTGGTACTGCTACCCATAGTGGAGAGCGCTTTTGACCCACATGCAACATCTTCTGCGAATGCCGCTGGCATCTGGCAGATTGTTGCAACTACGGGCAAAAACTATGGTTTGAAACAAAACCAATGGTATGACGGTCGCCGCGATGTGGTGGCTTCTACCAAGGTTGCGCTGGATATGATGCAGCGTCTCAACACCATGTTTGACGGTGACTGGTTACTGACCATCGCCGCCTATAACAGCGGTGAAGGACGTGTGCTCAAGGCGATTAAACAGAACAAGGCGCGCGGTAAGCCGACCGACTTCTGGAACTTGTCGCTGCCACGCGAAACCACGGTTTATGTTCCGAAAATGTTGGCCTTGAGTGATATTCTCAAGAACAACAAGCGCTACGGCATCAAATTGCCGACCCCAAATGAGAGCCGTGCACTGGCTCGCGTGGAAGTGGGTCAGCAGATTGAGCTGACGCAGGCCGCAGATATGGCTGGTATGTCGTTAAGTAAGCTGAAAAGCTTCAATGCCGGCTATAAACACGGTACGACAGCGCCGAATGGACCGCACTACATTATGGTGCCTAAGTCCAATGTTGCTCAGCTACGCAATTCACTGGCATCCGGTGATATTGCCTCCGTGCAGCCGCAGCTGGCGAAAGCCAGTGATGCCGTTAGCAGCTACACGGTGCGCAAAGGTGACACCTTGTCTGGCATTGCCAGCAAGCTTGGCGTTAGCGTCAATGCACTGAAACAGCAGAATAACCTGCGCGGTGCCTCGGTTCGAATCGGTCAGAAACTGACCGTTGGCGACAAAGGCTCGCAGCTGGCCGATAACGGCAACAGCATCACCTATCGTGTTCGTAAGGGTGATTCTCTTGCCAGTATCGCGCGACGTCATGGTGTTAACATCCAGGACGTTATGCGCTGGAACAGTGTATTAACTGCTGCGAAAAGCATTCAGCCGGGGGATAACCTCACGCTGTTTGTCCATAATAGCGCAACGCCAGATACCTAATGGCTCGAAAAGGCTGACATTTGTCGGCCTTTTTCATTTTCTTATCGGGAAAAATCGGTTTTAGCGCGCTGCTGCCCAGGTGGAGTTAAATTCGACCAGCAATGGGTTGTGGTCTGAAGCACGAGTCACCAGTACCGACGCCTCATTCACTTTCATATCGCGGTAAAAAACAAAATCCAGTGGACGGCCGAAGGCTTTCCGTCGGTGGTCATCAGTAAAAGTCACTTCCCTTAATGACATCTCCTGAGCAAAGCGAAACAGCGCCTTCATGCGCTGACGACTCCAGGCGTTGAAATCTCCCGCCATAATCACCGGGCCACGGTGATACTGAATCTGCTCGCCAATCGGCCCCAGCTGTTTGCTGTAGACATCAATGCCAAGGCTGAAATTCACCGCATGAATGTTCACCACCATCAGCATTTCGCCGTTCGGTAGCGGGTAAGCCGTCACCAGTGCTGATTTTGCCAGCCGTAGCAACGGCTCACGCTCACGCAATGGGCAGCAATAAACAGGATGCGCTGATGCCAGTGTCATCACGCCAGAAGGATGCTGAGGCAGGACAAATGCGGGTACCTGGTCTGCAGCCAGATAGTTGCTGGTGGCAAATCTGACTAGCTCAGGCGTGGTCTGTGCTTCCTGTAACAACACCAGATGCGCATCTTTGCCAAAGCCCTGCAGCACTGACATCCAGTCTGCTCG
Organism: Pantoea cypripedii; assembly: GCF_002095535.1. Lineage (NCBI taxonomy): Bacteria > Pseudomonadati > Pseudomonadota > Gammaproteobacteria > Enterobacterales > Erwiniaceae > Pantoea > Pantoea cypripedii. The sequence continues at coordinate 919,906 of NZ_MLJI01000001.1, read as the reverse complement.
CTGCTGTTTAAAGATGTTCCAGACCAATACCCGTAAAGTTGGGTCGGCTGGCAATGGTGCGCCGGGCGGCAGTGCCTGCCCAAGATGCAGCATCGCTCCCGGCGGAAAGATCCGCTCGGCAGGCTGACCTGCTACATAACGCATTGCATAGGTTTTTTTCCGCACTTTCCCGCCTGGCTGGTTACAAACATACTTCACCTGACTGTTATAGGGATTTTAGCGCGGGGTTTCAATTGGTGTTCTTGATTGTCGGAGTGGATATTTCGGCTTAAACGTGAACAGCCTGCCATTTGGCAGGCTGTTTCTGAAGATTATTCCGCAGCCATAACGGCACGTGGCTTATCCAGCAAACTACTAAGGCGTACCAGCAACAAGGCGACAAAGACAATCACTGCCCCCACCCACGGCGTTTGTGCTAATCCATAATGCTGCACTATATACCCGCCAACCGTGGAACCCAGTGCGATACCAATATTAAAGGCGGCGATGTTGAGTCCAGAGGCAACGTCGACTGCTCCGGGGGCATAGTGTTCTGCCTTTTGTACCACGTAAACCTGCAAGCCAGGCACATTGGCGAAGGCAAAGATGCCCATAATGATCACTGTCGCTAACGCCAGGTAGTGCGTATTGGCCGTGAACTGAAAGACGGCTAACAAAATCGCCAGAGCGGCGAAAATTATGGTCAGGGCTGGCACGGCACCACGACGGTCCGCCAGTTTTCCACCCCAGATATTACCTATCGCCACCGCGATACCATATCCCAGCAAAATAATGCTCACGGCTGAGGGAGAGAAGCCTGCCAGAGACTGCATCATCGGCGCCAGAAAGGTAAAGGCCGTAAACACGCCACCATAGCCCAACGCAGTAATCGCATAGATCAATAATAAACGTGGATTGGTCAGCACCCGAGCCTGCTGCAGTAACGATGTAGCGGGCGGCTGCGCGATGTTACGTGGCACCAGCAACATACTACCGATTAGGGCAATTACCCCCAGCATCGATACCGCAAGAAAACTCTCTCGCCAGCCGAAATGCTGTCCTATCAGCGTTCCCAGCGGTACCCCCGTCACCAGCGCGACGGTCAGACCACCAAACATAATCGCAATTGCACTGGCCGCTTTCTCTTTGCTTACCAGGCTGGTGGCGATGGTGGAGCCTACAGAGAAGAATACACCGTGCGCCAGGCCAGTTAGCAAACGGGCAATGACCAGCGTTTCATAGTTCGGTGCCTGCCAGGCTACCAGGTTCCCCAGAGTAAACAGTGCCATCAATCCCATCAGCAAATGCTTACGTGGCAATTTCCCGGTGAGAGCAGTGAGCACCGGCGCACCTACAGCAACCCCGAGAGCATAGATAGAGACCAGCATCCCAGCAGAAGGCAGAGTGATGGCAAGCTGTTCCGCAATGGTCGGGATTAACCCAACGATGACAAATTCAGTTGTTCCGATAGCGAAGGCGCTGATGGTCAGCGCCCAGAGTGCAAGTGGCATGATTGACTCCCATTGGTTTTGATAGGCGTCAGTATCTGCTTATGCTTTAATAACAAAAAGGTGCAAAGTAACAATAGACTTTTGCTTTTGGAGAGATAATGAAAGCATCATCAGACGAAGTGAAGGTATTCATCGCCGTGGTGGAAAGTGGCAGCTTTAGCCGGGCTGCGGAGCAGTTGAATATGGCCAACTCTGCCGTCAGTCGCACAGTAAAAAAGCTTGAAACCAAACTGGGAGTGGCATTATTGACTCGTACTACGCGCCAGTTGGCACTCACTCATGAAGGTGAACATTATTTCCGTCGCGTACAGAAATTGATGCAGGAAATGTCGACAGCCGAAAACGAGCTGATTGAACGCCAGCAAGCGCCGCAGGGTTTACTGCGTATTGATGCAGCAACACCGGTGATTTTGCATCTGCTGCTGCCAATGATTAAGCCTTTTCGCGAACGTTACCCAGATGTCACGCTCTCGCTCATCTCCTCAGAAAGCTTTATTAATCTTATTGAGAGAAAAGTCGACGTTGCCATTCGGGCAGGAACGCTGACGGATTCCACCCTGCGCGCTCGTCTGCTGTTTATCAGCTACCGTAAATTGGTCGCCACCCCTGCTTATCTGGCGAAGTTTGGTGTTCCTGCGTCGGTGGCTGATCTGGCTAATCATGAATGTCTGGGCTTCGCTGAAACCTTACGCCTTAATCGCTGGCCGGTAGCGCAGGAAAATGGCGAACTTTATGATATCCAGCCGGGTATGTCGTCAAACAGTGGAGAGACGCTGAAACAGCTTTGCCTGAATGACAATGGTATTGCCTGCTTATCGGACTATATGGTCGATAAAGAAATTGCTGAGGGGACCCTGGTGGAATTGCTGGCGCAGCAGCGCCTGCCAGTAGAAATGCCCTTTAATGCGGTTTACTACAGTGACCTTGGCGTGAGCCAGCGTGTGCGGGCGTTTATTGATTTTCTTAGCGAATGGGTGCAGAAACAGCCCTGGCGTAGCCAGGACTGATCATTTCACGCTTAATCCCAGGACGGTGCCAGACCTTCCGGGCTGACCAGACGTTGTGCTCGATCCAGAGCATGGATCTTATCCATATCTTCGCGATCCAGGGTCAGATCCTGCGCATGCAGATTGCCCGCCAGGTTCTCACGTTTGGTCGATGATGGGATCACCGCATATCCCAGCTGCATTGCCCACGCCAGCACAACCTGCGCAGGAGTGGCCTGATGTTTTTGCGCAATCGCCTTAATTGCTTCGTCTTTCAACGCTTCACCATAAGCCAGCGTCATATAGGAGGTAATGTGAATGCCCTGCTCCCGAGCGAACTCCACTACCTGCCCATTTTGCAAATAGGGATGCAGCTCGATCTGATTCGTGGCGATATTTTCCACACCTACGGCTTCGATTGCCTCTTTCATCAGCGCGATGGGGAAATTTGAAATACCGATCTGGCGCGTCAAACCCGCTTCTTTGGCAGCCATTAATGCCTGCATACTTTCTTTCACTGACACGGCGGCTCCTGGGGATGGCCAGTGGATCAGGGTGAGATCGACGTAGTCGGTGCGCAATTTCAACAGACTATCTTTGAGGCTGGGAATCAGTTTATCGGCAGAGAGGTTTTCTACCCAGATCTTAGTCGTCACGAACAGCTCACCACGCTCGACGCCACTTTCGGCAATTGCCTGGCCTACTGCGGCTTCGTTTTCATAGATCTGAGCGGTATCGATAGTACGATAACCCAGCTCAAGTGCGGTTTTAACTGAATGAATAACAACGTCGTCTTGCAGACGGAAAGTACCTAAACCAAAAGCAGGGATTGTCATGATTTCCTCATCGGTGAATGGAATATATTTCGATGAGGGATATTGTGACAGCATCATTGCTGCTGAAAAATCCGCTTATAAGCAGAGGAATTTTGCGTTTCAGTCAACAATCAATGTTGATATGCCAGAAATGAAAAAGCCCTGACTTTTCAGTCAGGGCTAATCAAGAGAGTGGCGGTGCGGACGGGACTCGAACCCGCGACCCCCGGCGTGACAGGCCGGTATTCTAACCGACTGAACTACCGCACCACCGAATACTGCATTACCAGCGGGGTCTCGCTGATAACCGGTGTTACCTTTTCAGGTAAATACCTTAAATTGATGCCTGGCAGTTCCCTACTCTCGCATGGGGAGACCCCACACTACCATCGGCGCTACGGCGTTTCACTTCTGAGTTCGGCATGGGGTCAGGTGGGACCACCGCGCTACAGCCGCCAGGCAAATTCTTTGTGCCAGAAACGAATATTTTTCACTGATGCTGCGTTGGCCGCTCTTGTAAACTCAGTCACATACTTATGTATGCTCCTTCATTTACTGCGCTTGCCGCCTTGCCTCAGCGTCTAGCTAGCTAGGCTACCGTTCGACTTGCATGTGTTAGGCCTGCCGCCAGCGTTCAATCTGAGCCATGATCAAACTCTTCAATTTAAGTTTGATGCTCAAAGAATTAAACTTCGTAATGAATTACGTGTTCACTCTTGAGACTTGATATTTTTTAAGTCCGCAGACTTTTGATATCAATCCTGCGAGTGCCCACACAGATTGTCTGATAAATTGTTAAAGAGCAGTGCGAGCAGCGGGTTAGCCGTCTGTCGCGAGGTGGCGTATATTACGCTTTCCTCCTTCAGAGTCAATCACTTTTTTCAGCGATTTTCTCCGGCGGGATGAATCACTTCGTCCCTCACTGACCCTCTGCGTTGCCGCTTTGCCGTGTCAGTGGAGGCGCATTATAGGGAGACTCTGACGAAGCGCAAGCGCAAATTTCAACTTTTTTACTGTTCGGCTGAAATTTGTGCAAAAGGCCCGTTTTTAGCCCTTTTTAATGCGAGCTGGCAGGTCCGCCAAGCTATCAATTACCCAATCCGCCGCCGCTTCGCCTTCCGCCGTCACCGGTTTGCCTGTGCGTACCAACACTTTAGTGCCCACACCTGCCGCCTGCGCAGCCTGCATATCTTCCAGTTTATCGCCAACCATATAAGAAGCGGCCATATCAATATGCAAATGTTCCTGCGCCGAAAGCAGCATGCCAGGTTGTGGTTTACGGCAATCACATTGCTGACGATAAGCTTCTACTGTTGCATCCGGCAGATGCGGACAAAAATAGATACCGTCGAGATCAACATCACGGTCAGCCAGCGACCAGTCCATCCACTCGGTCAGCTGCATAAACTGGTCTTCCGTAAACATGCCGCGCGCAATGCCCGACTGATTGGTCACTAGTACCAGTGCAAAGCCCATTTTTTTCAGCGCCTGCAGCGCCTCGATGGTGCCTTCAATAAACTGAAAATTATCGATCTCATGAACATAGCCGTGATCGACATTCAATGTGCCATCACGATCAAGAAAAATAGCCGGGACTTTGTTCGCCACGTAGAAACTCCTGCTGCAAAAATTGCCGCTCAGTATGGCATGATTGCGCATAATGAGAGAATGGCAGATTGAATGACTTTCATTGATTTAGCCGTCTGGATGCCTTAACATCCATCCAGATTTCATATGGTTCAGACCGATGAAAACCGAAACACCACGGATAACGCAACACGATAATAATTAACCTAATGATTAAACTAGAAAATATTAGCAAAGTGTTCCAGCAAGGTTCACGCACTATTCAGGCGTTGTCAAACGTCAGCCTGCATGTGCCTGCCGGACAGATTTATGGCGTCATCGGTTCATCCGGTGCCGGTAAAAGTACACTCATTCGCTGCGTCAATCTGCTGGAGCGCCCCACTTCAGGCCGTGTGGTCGTCGGTGGTCAGGATCTGACCTCGCTCTCAGGTGGTCAACTGACGCTGGCTCGCCGCCAGATTGGCATGATCTTCCAGCATTTTAATCTGATGAACTCGCGCACCGTCTCCGGCAATGTCGCTTTGCCGCTGGAGCTGGGTAATCTTTCCCGTGAACAGATTAAGAAACGCGTCAGCGAATTGCTGGAACTGGTGGGACTGGCGGATAAGCATGACGCCTGGCCAGCCAATCTGTCCGGCGGCCAGAAGCAACGTGTGGCGATTGCCCGCGCACTGGCAAGCAATCCCAAGGTACTGCTGTGCGACGAAGCCACCAGCGCACTGGATCCCGCGACGACACGTTCCATCCTGGAACTGTTGAAGGATATTAACCGTCGTCTCGGTCTGACCATTCTCTTGATCACTCATGAGATGGATGTTGTGAAACGCATCTGTGATCAGGTTGCCGTCATCAGCAATGGTGAATTGATCGAGAAAGACAGCGTAAGTGAAGTGTTCTCTCATCCGAAAACACCGCTGGCACAGCAATTTATTCAGTCAACGCTGCATCTCGATATTCCTGACGACTACCAGCAACGTATGTCCGCACAGCCTGTAGCGGGAAGCGTACCTTTATTACGTCTGGAATTTACCGGCAAGTCGGTCGATGCCCCACTGCTGTCGGAAGCGGCACGCCGCTTCAACGTTAACAACAATATTATTAGTGCGCAGATGGATTACGCCGGTGGCGTGAAGTTCGGCATTATGCTGGCCGAAATGGACGGTAGTGAAGAAGATACCAAAGCCGCGATTATCTGGCTGAAAGAGAACCACGTGAAAGTAGAGGTACTGGGTTATGTCTGAAGCGATGATGTGGCTACTGGGACGTGGCATTTGGGAAACGCTGATGATGACCTTCGTCTCCGGCTTTTTTGGTTTTGTGCTCGGTCTGCCGGTTGGTGTTCTGCTGTACGTCACGCGTCCGGGGCAGATTCTGGCGAACGGAGCGCTGTATCGCGTACTTTCTGCGCTGGTGAATATCTTCCGTTCGATTCCGTTCATTATTCTGCTGGTATGGATGATTCCGTTTACCCGCGCGATTGTCGGCACCTCAATTGGTCTGCAGGCGGCTATCGTTCCGCTTACCGTCGGTGCGGCTCCGTTTATCGCCCGCATGGTCGAAAACGCCCTGCTGGAGCTGCCTACGGGTTTAATCGAAGCATCACGCGCGATGGGTGCCACACCCTTGCAGATCGTCCGTAAAGTCCTGTTGCCAGAAGCCCTGCCGGGACTGGTGAATGCCGCTACAATTACCCTGATTACGCTGGTCGGTTACTCCGCTATGGGTGGAGCCGTGGGGGCTGGCGGCCTGGGCCAGATTGGCTATCAGTATGGTTACATCGGCTATAACGCTACCGTGATGAATACCGTGCTGGTACTGCTGGTTGTGCTGGTTTATTTAATCCAATTCTGTGGCGACCGCATCGTACGTGCCGTGTCCCATAAGTAAGCAAGCAATATCAATATTCTCTATTAAGGAAAGGATATGTCTTTTACATTTAAAAAGATTGCCGCTGTGGGCGCTCTGATTGGCGTGATTGCGCTGGCAGGATGCGATCAGAAAGCAAAAGATCCAAACCACATTAAAGTGGGTGTGATCGTCGGTGCTGAGCAGCAGGTTGCTGAGACAGCCCAGAAAGTCGCCAAAGAGAAATATGGTCTTGATGTTGAGCTGGTCACTTTCAACGATTACGTTCTGCCGAACGAAGCGTTGAGCAAAGGTGATATTGACGTTAACGCCTTCCAGCACAAACCGTATCTGGATCAGCAGATCAAAGATCGCGGTTATAAACTGGTACCGGTTGGCAACACCTTCGTTTACCCGATTGCCGGTTACTCCAAAAAGATCAAATCGCTGGATGAACTGCAGAACGGTGCACAGATTGCCATTCCGAATGACCCGACTAACCTCGGCCGTTCACTGCTGCTGCTGCAGAAAGTGGGCCTGATCAAACTGAAAGACGGTGTTGGTCTGCTGCCAACCTCGCTGGATATCACCGAAAACCCGAAAAACCTGAAGATTGTTGAGCTGGAAGCGCCGCAGTTACCTCGTTCACTGGACGATCAGCAGATTGCGCTGGCGGTGATCAACACCACCTACGCCAGCCAGATTGGCCTGACTCCGGCTAAAGACGGCATCTTCGTTGAAGATAAAGATTCACCGTACGTGAACCTGATCGTTAGCCGTGAAGATAATAAAGACGCTGAAAACGTGAAAAAATTTGTCGAGGCTTACCAGTCTGACGAAGTTGCTGAAGCAGCGAACAAAATCTTCAATGGCGGTGCTGTGAAGGGTTGGTAATCCCTCCCCCTTCATGCCTTGCAGGGCGGCTTCGGCCGCCCTTTCTTTTGCCGGTTGTGGCACCTGACTTGTTATTTACCGTTGTCCTTGTTTCAATAACGCCACTTTTAAAAACATGAGGATGTTGCCATGCGTTTTTTACCGCTCTGCTTGTTAGCATTGATGCTAACCGGGTGTGTGCGTGAATATCACCCGATAAGCAGTGCTTCATCGCGCCCGCAGCAGCAATCCAGCGAGCCGGAACGCAAACCTGCTCCGCGCCCGGCCCCGGTGAAGATCTACACTGATGCGACCGACCTGGTCAGCAAACCGTTCCGCGATTTGGGCGAAGTCTCCGACGATGATTGCCAGAGCAGCAACCAGGATTCACCACCAAATATCAATACCGCCCGTAAACGCCTGCAACAGCGAGCCGCAGGAATGAAAGCGAACGCCGTGCTGCTGCACAAATGCGAAATCGTCTCCACCACCCCAGGTTGCTATCGTCAGGCCATCTGTCAGGGTTCTGCACTGAAAGTCGCTAATCAATGAGTGAGTTTGCCTTTGCGCAAATCGGTGTGATCCGCTCACCGTGGAAAGAGAAATTTGCCGTCCCGCGCCAGCCCGGTCTGGTGCAGGATGGCGGTGGTGAGCTACATCTGCTGCCGCCTTATAATCAGCCTGAAGCGGTACGTGGCCTGGAAGCATTCAGCCATTTATGGGTGCTGTTTATCTTTCATCAGACGATGGAAGGCGGCTGGCGTCCCACCGTGCGTCCGCCACGCCTGGGCGGTAATACGCGCATGGGAGTATTTGCCACACGTTCAACCTTTCGTCCGAACCCTATCGGCATGTCGCTGGTTGAACTCAAAGGTATTCGCTGTGAGAAGCAGCAGGTCATTTTACAACTTGGCAGCCTCGATTTAGTGGATGGTACGCCGGTTGTCGATATCAAACCCTATTTGCCGTTTGCCGAGGCATTGCCTGATGCACGCGCTGGATTCGCGCAGGCCGCGCCTGAAGCCTCAATGCCGGTGCGCTTCTCTCCTCTGGCCCTGGCGCAACTTCAGCAGCACCAGCAGCAACATCCTCATTTGACGCGTTTTATCAGCGATGTGCTGGCGCAGGATCCCCGTCCGGCGTATCGCAAAGGAGAGGAAGCCGGCCGTGAATATGCCGCATGGCTGCTCGATTTTAATGTGCGCTGGCGGATTGATGAGGCAGGTACAGAGGTGGTCGCGATCGATCCGCGCTAAAACCCGCTTTTGAGTGGCTGATCTCGCTGGTACACTAGCCGCCAGCAAAATTTTTTGTCAGTGACCTTCCGTATAACTGGAATCGTAATCAATGCGTACTACTCAATATTTGCTCTCCACTCTGAAGGAGACGCCCTCCGATGCGGAAGTGATCAGCCACCAGCTGATGCTGCGCGCCGGGATGATCCGCAAACTGGCTTCAGGACTCTACACCTGGTTACCGACCGGCATCCGCGTACTGAGAAAAGTTGAAAACATCGTGCGTGAAGAGATGAACAACGCTGGCGCGATTGAGATCTCCATGCCAGTGGTTCAGCCAGCCGATCTGTGGGAAGAGAGTGGCCGTTGGGAGCAATATGGCCCCGAACTGCTGCGTATTAAAGACCGTCACGATCGTCCGTTCGTGCTGGGTCCGACGCATGAAGAAGTCGTTACTGACCTGATTCGCAACGAGTTAAGCTCCTACAAACAGCTGCCACTCAACCTGTATCAGATCCAGACCAAATTCCGTGACGAAGTCCGTCCGCGCTTCGGTGTGATGCGTTCGCGCGAGTTCATCATGAAAGATGCTTACTCGTTCCACGTTTCTCAGGAATCGTTGCAGGAAACCTATGACGCAATGTATCGCGCCTACAGCCAGAGCTTCAGCCGTATGGGGCTGGATTTCCGTGCTGTGCAGGCCGATACCGGTTCGATTGGCGGTAGCGCTTCGCATGAGTTCCAGGTACTGGCGCAGAGCGGTGAAGATGATGTGATCTTCTCCAGCGAATCTGATTACGCGGCCAACATTGAGAAAGCTGAAGCGCTGGCACCAGCCGGTGAACGTCCGCAGCCGACGCAGGAGATGGTGCAGTTCGACACGCCGAACGCCAAGACCATCGCCGAACTGGTTGAGCAACATCAGTTGCCGATTGAGAAAACCGTTAAAACGCTGTTCGTGAAAGGCACCGCAGAGAGCGGCCATGCGCTGGTTGCCCTGTTGCTGCGTGGCGACCATCAGTTGAACGAAGTGAAAGCCGAGAAGCTGGATATCGTTGCTGCTCCGCTGGAAATGGCAACTGAAGCCGAAATCCGTGCGGTGCTGGGCGCAGGCCCAGGCTCCCTCGGCCCGGTAGGTTTGACCATGCCGGTCATCGCGGATCGCACCGTAGCGAAAACCAGCGATTTCTGCGCAGGTGCCAACATCGATGGTAAACACCTCGCCGGTATTAACTGGGGACGTGATCTGCCAGAACCGCGCGTGGAAGATATCCGTAACGTCGTTGCTGGCGACCCGAGCCCGGACGGTAAAGGTACACTGCTGATTAAGCGTGGTATCGAAGTCGGCCACATTTTCCAGCTGGGCACCAAATACTCAGACGCACTGAAAGCCGCAGTCCAGGGCGAAGATGGCCGTAATCAGGTCATGACCATGGGTTGCTACGGTATCGGTATTACCCGCGTTGTTGCAGCCGCCATTGAGCAGAATCATGATGATCGTGGCATCATCTGGCCAGCCGCGCTGGCACCGTTTGAAGTCGCGATTCTGCCGATGAATATGCACAAATCTTTCCGTGTGAAAGAAGTGGCGGAAGAGCTGTACAACACGCTGCGTGCTAAAGGCATCGACGTGATTCTGGATGATCGTAAAGAGCGTCCGGGCGTGATGTTTGCCGATATGGAACTGATTGGTGTGCCACACACCATCGTCATTGGCGACCGCAACCTCGATAACGCAGAGATCGAGTACAAAGCGCGCTCAGCCAGTGAGAAAGAGATGATTAAGCACAGCGAAATCGTCGATTTCCTGGCAAAAGCCCTGAACAAGTAATGCCTGCAGGCGCCTCCCTCCGGAGGCGCTTTTTTTTAACGTACTTTTCCCCGCAACGACTTCGTACTACTCCGCCGCGCTTTGCCTTCCAGCCGTCGTTCTTTCGATGCGCGCGTTGGACGAGTGGCACGCCGTACCTTCTCCACGGTAGTCAGTTCCCGAATCAGGTTAATTAATCGCTGCACTGCCGCCTCACGATTCATCTCCTGGCTGCGGTACTCCTGCGCTTTGATGATCACCACCCCTTCATCGGTGATCAGATGGTGGCGGGCTGCCAGTAAACGTTCTTTGTAGAACGGTGGCAGAGACGACGCAGCGATATCAAAGCGCAGATGAATGGCGGTAGAGGTTTTATTTACATGCTGCCCGCCCGCCCCCTGCGCCCGTATGGCACTCAGCTCCACCTCATTTTCCGGCAGTGAAACTGAACGTGACAACACAATCATCTGTCACCTGCCGTCGGCTGCGGGCCGATACCGCAAAATAACCTGTTCATCAACTTAACCTTTTGTGCTCTTTGCTCATGCTCAGGACCAGCGGATTTTGTCACTTTCATGGTTTTCTCTGTGTGCTTCACGCTGTTGCCTGGCTGATTTCAATGAAATGCCTGTGATATAGTCACCTATCAACCAGAGTATTGATACTCTGCTGAGGAGGTGAATGTGCAAAAGTATTGTGAGTTAGTTCGCCAGAAATATGCCGAGATTGGCAGCGGCGACCTGGGGTATGTGCCAGACGCCATTGGATGTGCGCTGAATGCACTCAATGATATTGCCGCTAATTCTGCGCTAAACTCTTCTGTCAGGGAACAGGCAGCCTATGCCGCTGCGAACTTATTGGTGAGCGACTATGTTGACGAATGAAGCCTACAAACCCATCAACTGCGATGACTACGACAACCTGGAACTCGCCTGCCAAAAACATTGGACGCTGTCGCTGGAATTGAAAAGCGGCGAACAGCTCAAGGCGAAAGCCGTGGACATGGTCTCACGTAAAAACGTTGAGTATCTTGCTGTCGACCTCTCCGGTGAAACACGCGAGCTGCGGCTCGATCACATCGCCAGCTTCAGTCATCCTGAGCTGGGCACCGTCATCGTCAGCGAAGACGAGTAATCTGCCAACGGGCGGGAAGTTTCACATCCCGCCCCCCTCATTTACGGCTGTAGCGAACTGTAATACGCCGCCAAATCCGCCATATCCTCATCGCTTAACCCAGCCACAAACGCCTTCATGACTTCAGCCTGGCCGCCACTGCGCTCGCCCTTTTTGTATGCCTGCAGGGAATGCAGCAGATAAGGCGCATGCTGCCCAGCCAGATTAGGATACAAAGGTACTGCGCTTTTTCCCTCAGCACCGTGGCATGCCATACAGCTGGCGGCTTTCTGCGCACCTACCTTGATATCACCGTCGGCCAGCGCCGGCAGTGTCACGACTAAAAACGCCGCCGCGATCCAGTGTTTCATCATTGCTCTCCGTTTTATTGTTGTTTTAACCAAATCGCCTGCCAGCCTTGCTCATTGCTGGCCGCGCCTTCACGGGTGATAAACAATCCCGGCGCGCAAATTAACGTCTGGTTGTAGTAAATCAGTGGGATGCGTTCGCGCTGCCACGGTGGAATACCGGCTTCCTGCCATAGTTTTTTCATCTCGCGCCCGCCCGTCCGGCCCTGCAGGTGGAAATAGCCCTGCGCCTGAAAACGCACGCTTACTTGCTCATCTGCGGCGGGAAAACGTAACTGTGAGACTTCAGGGCGCGCCACCAATTCACCCAGTTGATCAGGTAATTGCAGCGACTGTGAACGGTCATCCCAGGTAAGTAAGTGCTGACTGAGGGAGGTCTGCGGTGGCAGCCAGTAAAGGTGCTGGCGATAACGGCGTAGCTCGAAAGCGCCAAAATTCAGACAGGGTTGTGCATCTTCCCGGCTCTGCATCACTTCACGGGTGATACGCAACAAGGCATCACGCGAGGGCATCCCCCCTCCCTGCCCGGCAATCCAGCGACGCAGCAGCGCATGACGACGTGCTTCGCTCATGCCCAACAGAGACATGAAGGTCAGCCGCCCCTGCGCATCGGTGAGTTGCGCCAGCTGCTCCGCCAGCAGTTCATCCAGCAGTTGCTCCTGCTCACCGCACAGCGCGGCACTGCGTGCAGCGGCGGCGCTAAAATGCGGCCAGCGCGCCTGCAACTCAGGGATCACCCGCTGACGCAGGAAGTTGCGATCGTAGCGGCAATCAGCGTTGCTCTCGTCTTCAATCCAGCTCAGTTGATGTTCTGCCGCCCAGGCTTCTAGCTGCTGACGGCTGATCCCCAGCAGCGGACGCAGATGCCGTTTTTCACCGAGGGAACGCTGCGCAGGCATCCCCGCCAGTCCTGCCGGACCACTGCCACGTTTTAGCGCCAGCAACAGGGTTTCACATTGATCATCAAGGTGCTGGGCGGTAAGTAAGCACTCACTAGGTTGCAACTGTTGAAACAATGCCTGATAACGCGCATCACGGGCTGCGGCTTCTATCCCCTGCTCACGACCATCGACCAACACAGGCAACACCGCTAAGGGAATCCCCCATTGCTGGCAAATTTGCAGGCAATGCGCCGCCCAGCTATCCGCATTGGGGCTTAAGCCATGATGAACATGTAAGGCGCGCAGGTGGACCTGCGGGTGCTGCTGTTGCCAGCAAACCAATTGGTGCAGCAGGACGGTGGAATCCAGCCCACCGCTGAACGCCAGCAAATAGCGGGCGTCGGGTGTCAGCAGTGCAGCAAGATGGGACAAAGACATGGCGCGTTCCGTGAAAGCGAGCCACCTGATTGTGGCTCACGACGGTGGCTATTTTACGCCTGATACAGCTCCAGCGGCAAACCATCCGGGTCTGAGAAGAAAGTACAGGCTTTACCGGTCAGGGCATCGATACGAATCGGTTCACAAACCACGCCTTTCTCTGCCAGCGCGGCCACCGATTGTTCGACATCCTCAACGCAAAACGCCAGATGGCGCAAACCACAGGCTTCCGGCTGGCTGACGCGTGCCGGTGGCGACGGGAAGGAGAACAATTCAATGGTGTACACCCCGTTCAGGCCGAGATCGCCCTTCCAGGAATCACGCTCCGCGCGGTAAAACTCACCCATCAATGCAAATCCCAGCACATCACAATAGAACGCCTTACTGCGCGCATAATCAGTCGCGATTATGGCGATGTGGTGGATCTGTTTAATTTGCAGCATAGCGGCTCCGGTTTTCTGATTTGCCGCCTACCTTACGCGGCAGGCGACCAGCTGAAAAGAGGCTTTTGTCCGAAGTTAATGATCGTTCTCGCCTTTTAATACCCGCACCAGATAGCGTCCATCCTCCGTCAATGTCGCGCCGTGGATATCGGTTTCAAAGCCAGGATAGTGCCGCCCGATGGTACAGAGCATCAGCAGGAAATCGAGTACCGCGCGGCTTTGTTCGGTGATCATTTCCCCCGGCATCACCAGCGGTACACCGGGTGGATACGGCAAAATCATATTGGCTGAAATACGGCCCACCAGCTCACGAATATCCACCGTCTCCACCTGTCCTTTCACCTGCTGCTGAAAGGCCTGATGGGGCGTCATCTCCATCTCCGGCAACACATCAAACGCCTTAAGCATCAGGCGAGGCAGATCATGTTGCAGGATCAACTGATGGATGCCCTGTGCCAGCGTCTGAATCCGCATGTTGCGGTAGAAATCAGGATCTTCGGCATACAGATCCGGCAGCATGTTTTTTACCCGCAGGTTGAGATCGTAGGCGCGTTTAAATTCCGTCAGACCGCGCAGTACGCTCATCGCTTTGGTTTTATCAATGCCGATACTGAACAGGAACAGCAGGTTATATGGCCCGGTTTTTTCCACTACCACGCCGCTCTGGTCGAGGAATTTTGCCACCAATGCCGCCGGAATCCCCTCCTCCGCCATCACCCCCAACTCACTCATTCCCGGTGTCAGGATGGTGACCTTGATCGGATCGAGATACATATGATCGCGATCGGCCTGGGTAAAACCGTGCCACTCTTCTTCGCCGGGCTGGATCGGCCAGCATTCTGCTTCATCAACCTTCTCTGGCTGCCAGATATCAAAGAACCAGCCATCAGACTCCTCGCGCAAGCGCTGGATTTCACGCCGGAAATGTAAGGCACGCTCCACCGAACGATTGATCAGCCGTTTACCCGGATTACCCCGCAGCATCGCCGCTGCCGTTTCGATTGAGGAAACAATGGCGTAATTCGGCGAGGTGGTGGTATGCATCATGTAGGCTTCGTTAAAGGTCTGCTCGTCGTAATCACCTTTGATGTGAATGAGCGACGCCTGCGAAAACGCTGCCAGCAATTTGTGCGTAGACTGCGTTTCATAAAAAACCTTGCCTGGCACACGATCGCCGCTCATGCCGCTTTTACCGGCGTAGATCGGGTGAAAATTGGTGTAAGGCACCCATGCCGAGTCGAAGTGGATCGATGGCACGTCCAGCGTCTGTTTGATGTATTGCGTGTTGTACAACAGGCCGTCGTAGGTTGAGTTGGTGATCACCGCATGCACCGGCCAGCTGGCGCGCGGCGTCATGTCAACTTTGTGCTGAATGCTATCGCGCGTGAACTCTCGCTGCGGGATGCCGCCGAGAATGCCGAGTGCGTTGCGCGTGGGCTTCAGCCACAGCGGGATAATATCGCTCATCATCAGCAGGTGCGTCAGTGACTTATGGCAGTTGCGGTCAATCAGCACCGTGCTACCCGCCGGGGCCGCATACATACCGACGATCTTATTTGAAGTCGAGGTACCGTTAGTCACCATGTAGCTTTGCTCGGCACCAAAGGTGCGCGCCACGTACTCTTCCGCTTCCAGATGTGGGCCGGTATGGTCGAGCAGTGAGCCCAGCTCGGTGACCGAAATGGAGATATCCGCTTTTAGCGTATTAGCCCCAAAGAAATCGTAGAACAGGCTGCCGACCGGGCTTTTTTGAAACGCCGTGCCCCCCATATGGCCCGGCGTACAGAAGGTGTATTTTCCTTCTTTGACATAGGTAAACAGCGCTTTGGTCAGTGGTGGCGTGATTTTATCAATGTATTCATCGGTGTACTGCCGAATGTGCAGCGCAATATCGTCGGCGGCACTCAGTGCATACTCAAAGAAATGCAGCGCCATGCGCATTTCGTTGATACTGACATCCATTTGCGAATGGGTGTTGATAAAGGCGTATAACGGCAGATATTCATTGAGCTGATTGATCTCGCTGCATAATTCCAGGCTGTAGTCATCCCAGTCAAAAATTACGCCGCAGATGCGTGGATTATGCTCAATCAGCTTAAGCAGGTCGCTGGCATTGGTGGGATAGACAGTCTGAAACCCCTGTAGCTTCAGCGCGGCATCCAGCTCACGAATCGGTTCATCTTTGTAGAAAACGCCATGCGGTCCCATGATCGCAAGAATATTCAATGCTCACCTCCTGTGGTGTTGTGGCACTGAATAATGATAGCGAAAAGCGACAGGCAATGGCCGTCGGAATGTTCTGCTGTTGTGCAGACATAAAAAAAGCGGACCGGAGTCCGCTTTTTTTGATCAAATCAGGATCAGGCGTAGCCGTAGCTCATCAGACGCTGATAACGACGGTTCAGCAACTCTTCCGTGCTCAGCACATCGAGGTCTGCCAGATCGGCCAGCAGCTGTTTTTTCAGCGACGCAGCGATATCGACCGGGTGACGATGCGCACCACCCAGCGGTTCCGGGATGATAGAATCGATCAGCTTCAGCTCTTTCAGACGATCGGCGGTGATACCCATCGCTTCTGCGGCCAGCGGCGCTTTATCGGCGCTTTTCCACAGGATAGAGGCACAGCCTTCCGGTGAGATCACCGAATAGGTGCTGTACTGCAGCATGTTGACTTTATCGCCCACACCAATCGCCAGCGCACCACCCGAACCGCCTTCACCGATCACGGTACAAATCACCGGGATTTTCAGTCCAGACATTTCACGCAGGTTACGCGCGATCGCTTCAGACTGACCGCGTTCTTCCGCACCCACACCCGGATAAGCACCCGGGGTGTCGATGAAGGTGATCAACGGCATCTTAAAGCGTTCCGCCATCTCCATCAGACGCAGCGCTTTACGGTAGCCCTCTGGTGCTGGCATCCCGAAGTTACGGCGAATCTTCTCTTTGGTTTCACGGCCTTTCTGATGACCAATGATCATCACCGGGCGACCATCGAGACGCGCGATACCGCCAACAATGGCTTTATCGTCAGCATAGGCGCGATCGCCTGCCAGCTCGTCAAAATCGTCAAAGGCATTGCGGACATAGTCCAGCGTATAAGGACGCAGCGGATGACGCGCCAGTTGCGCGACCTGCCATGCACCCAAATCGGAGAAGATTTTACGGGTCAGCTCGACGCTTTTTTCACGCAGACGCTGCACTTCTTCATCCAGATTAATATCGTGTTTCTCATCCTGACGGCCAATCGATTTCAGCGAATCGATTTTCGCTTCCAGTTCAGCGATTGGCTGTTCAAAATCCAGGTAATTAAGACTCATAATGTTCCTGTTTTAGTCAAACTCCAGTTCCACCTGCTCCGACCCAACTAACAACCGCAAATCGTTGAGTAAACGATCGCTGGGCGAAATACGCCACGCTGCACCAAAGCGCAGCTTCGCCCGCGCATCTGCTCTCTGATAATAGAGATGCACCGGAATAGTCCCGGAACGATGAGGCTCCAGAGACTGGCGGAGACGGTTTAAAAGCTGGTCATCAATTTGCCTGTCCGTCAGCGAGATAGCAAGACCACGCGCGTATTTTTCCCGCGCTTCGTCAATGTCCATCACTTCACGGGCGGTCATTTTAAGGCCGCCACTAAAGTCATCAAAGCTGACCTGTCCGCTGACGATCAGGATTCGGTCCTTCTCCAGCAATTGCTGGTATTTATCCAATGCATCGGTAAATAACATCACTTCCAGACGACCAGAGCGGTCATCCAGAGTACAGATACCAATTCGGTTACCGCGCTTGGTGACCATCGTCCGGGCTGCAATGACCAGCCCCGCCGCGACGGTCACTTTACCACGATCGGTCGGATGCATGTCCTTGAGGCGCATGCCGCCGACGTAACGTTCAATTTCTTTCAGATACTGATTAATCGGATGGCCGGTGAGATACAGACCCAGCGTTTCACGTTCGCCATCCAGCTGAATCTGTTCCGGCCACGGCGCCACGCTGGCATAGGATTTCTCCACCTGCTCCGGTTCTTCCGCCAGTACGCCAAACATATCCGCCTGGCCGATGGCCTCGGCTTTCGCGTGCTGATCGGCCGCTTTCAGCGCATCGCTAAGCGAACTCATCAGTGCTGCCCGATGCGGACCTAAACGATCAAACGCCCCGGACATGATCAGTTTTTCCATCACCCGGCGGTTGATCTTTTTGGTATCGGTACGCGCGCAGAGATCAAAAAGCTCTTTGAAGTAACC
This sequence comes from Pantoea cypripedii, assembly GCF_002095535.1. Lineage (NCBI taxonomy): Bacteria > Pseudomonadati > Pseudomonadota > Gammaproteobacteria > Enterobacterales > Erwiniaceae > Pantoea > Pantoea cypripedii. The sequence continues at coordinate 901,775 of NZ_MLJI01000001.1, read as the reverse complement.
ATCGCGATTACGCGCTTCGAGGATCGCTTCGATCGGGCCTTCACCCACCCCTTTGATCGCACCGATGCCGTAAACAATTTCACCGTCATCGTTAACATGGAACGGATAAAGCCCGGAGTTGATATCCGGCGGCAGAACCTTGAGGCCCATACGCCAGCACTCGTCCACCAGCCCCACCACCTTCTCGGTATTATCCATATCAGCGGTCATTACCGCCGCCATAAATTCTGCCGGGTAGTGTGCTTTCAGCCACAGCGTTTGATAAGAAACCAGTGCGTAAGCCGCGGAGTGCGATTTGTTGAAACCATAACCGGCGAATTTCTCTACCAGGTCAAAGATCTTCATCGCCAGCTCGCCGTTGACGCCCATCCTCTCCGCGCCTTCCTGGAACACCGAGCGCTGCTTCGCCATCTCTTCCGGTTTCTTTTTACCCATCGCGCGTCGCAACATATCTGCACCGCCGAGGGTGTAACCGGATAGCACCTGGGCGATCTGCATGACCTGTTCCTGGTACAGAATGATGCCGTAGGTAGGTTCCAGCACCGGTTGCAGCGACTCGTGTTGCCACTCAATGTCCGGATAAGAGATCGCTTCACGACCGTGTTTACGGTCGATAAAGTTATCTACCATGCCTGACTGCAACGGACCAGGACGGAACAACGCAACCAGTGCGATCATGTCTTCGAAGCAGTCTGGCTTCAGACGTTTGATCAGATCTTTCATGCCACGCGATTCAAGCTGGAACACGGCGGTGGTTTCCGCGCGTTGCAGCATGTCAAAGCTCTTTTTGTCTTCGAGCGGAATGGCGGCAATATCAATCGGTTCCAGCCCCTGTTTCTCGCGGCGCGGGTTTATCATCTTCAGCGCCCAGTCGATAATAGTGAGCGTACGCAGGCCGAGGAAGTCGAACTTAACCAGACCCGCGTATTCCACATCATTCTTATCAAACTGCGTCACCGGATGATTGCCGTTTTCATCGCAATACAACGGGGAAAAATCGGTGATTTTGGTCGGCGCGATCACCACACCACCGGCGTGTTTACCGGCGTTACGCGTGACACCTTCCAGCTTACGCGCCATATCGATCAGCGCTTTAACCTCTTCATCTGCCTCATAAATTTCCGGCAGTTGCGGTTCAGCAGCAAAGGCTTTCTCCAGTGTCATGCCCGGATCGGGTGGCACCAGTTTGGAGATGCGATCGACGAAACCATAGGGATGACCCAGCACGCGGCCTACGTCACGGATAACCGCTTTAGCCGCCATGGTACCGAAGGTAATAATCTGTGATACCGCATCACGACCATACATTTCTGCCACGTGATCAATCACCTGATCGCGTTTTTCCATGCAGAAATCGACGTCAAAGTCGGGCATCGACACACGTTCCGGGTTAAGGAAACGTTCGAACAGCAGGTCAAATTCCAGCGGATCGAGGTCGGTAATTTTTAACGCATAGGCCACCAGTGAACCGGCACCGGAACCACGTCCCGGCCCCACAGGTACGCCGTTATCTTTCGACCACTTGATGAACTCCATAACGATCAGGAAGTAACCGGGGAAGCCCATCTGGTTAATAACGTTGAGCTCAATCTCCAGACGTTCATCATATTCCGGCCGCCGCTCGGCGCGTATTGCCGGGTCGGGAAACAGGAACTCCAGACGCTCTTCCAGACCTTCCCGCGATTTCAGCACCAGGAAGTCTTCAGTGGTCATATCGCCGGTGGGGAACTGCGGCAGAAAGTATTCACCGAGACGCACCGTGACGTTACAACGCTTAGCAATTTCTACGCTATTTTCCAGCGCTTCCGGGATGTCCGAGAACAACTCGCACATTTCCGCTTCGCTACGCATATATTGCTGAGGGCTGTAGTTACGTGGGCGCTTCGGATCGTCCAGCGTATAACCATCGTGGATCGCTACACGAATTTCGTGTGCGTCAAAATCGTCTTCATTCAGGAAGCAAACTTCATTGGTCGCCACCACCGGCACGCCGTGTGCTATGGCCAGTTCGACTGCGGAGTGCAGATAGCTTTCTTCATCCGGACGGCCCGTACGCGTCAGTTCGAGATAATAGCGATCGGGAAAGTGTTGCTGATAAAACGCCAGGCACTGCGCCACCAGCGCATTGTTGCCACGCAGCAAGCTACGCCCCACATCACCACGGCGACCACCGGAAAGCAGAATCAAACCTTCCTGATACTCAGCCAGCCAGTCACGATCAATCACCGGGCCGGCAATGCCGTAGCCGCGCTGATAAGCGCGTGAAATCAGCAACGTCAGGTTCTGATAACCGGTGTTATTGGCCGCCAGCACGGTAAGCTGAGTGAGTTCATCGCCCATCAGCTCATTGGCAACGTTAAAATCAGCGCCGATAATCGGTTTCACCCCGGCACCATGCGCTGTGCCATAGAACTTCACCAGCCCGCACAGGTTGGTGAAGTCGGTAATGGCGATAGCTGGCATACCTAATGAGGCAGCTTTTTTTACCAGCGGCCCGGTCTTCGCCAGGCCATCAACCATTGAGTAGTCACTGTGGACACGCAGATGTATAAAACGGGGTTCAGCCATATCAGTTTCCGGTTAAAACAGCGTCAGGCTATTAAAGCGTAGTCGGCTGACGCGCGGCCAGCACGTCGGCATCAATCAGGGCGTTACGTACCGGCGCAAAACTGCGACGGTGATGGGGTGTGGCACCATGCTGAGTCAGTTTTTCCATGTGCAGCACCGTAGGATACCCCTTGTGCTGCGCAAAACCATACTGCGGGAACAGCAGATCCAGCTCGGCCATTTCACGATCGCGCGTCACTTTGGCCAGGATCGACGCGGCACTGATCTCCGCCACCAGGCTATCGCCTTTGACCACGGCCTGCGAAGGCATCGGTAAGACCGGGCAACGATTACCGTCAATCAAGACAAAATCCGGCACCAGCGTCAAACCGGCTACCGCGCGCTGCATCGCCAGCATCGTTGCGTGCAGGATGTTCAGCTGGTCGATCTCTTCCGGCTCGGCTCGTCCGAGGCTCCACGCCAGCGCTTTCTCTTTGATCTCTTCATACAACGCCACACGGCGTTTTTCTGACAGCTTCTTGGAGTCGGCCAGGCCCACGATCGGTTTTGCCGGATCGAGGATCACCGCAGCAGTCACCACCGCACCCACTAACGGACCGCGCCCCACTTCGTCAACACCCGCAATCAAACGCGCATCTGGATAAATAAACTCAGCCATGGGCAATCTCCAATACGGCATCCGCGGCCTGCTCGTCGGCATTCCAGCGAATCTGTGCATGTAGCTCGTTAAAGGTGTTGAGCAACGCATCACGCTCCGGGCCAGCATGCAGCAGCGGTTCCAGTGCGGCAGCTAACGCTTCCGGCTGGCACTCATCCTGCAACAGCTCTTTCACCAATTCACGTCCGGCGAGTAAATTCGGTAAAGAAACGTACGGGGTTTTCACCAGTCGTTTCGCCAGCCAAAAAGTGAAGGGTTTCATACGATAACCCACCACCATCGGACATTTTGCCAGCATGCATTCCAGGGCTGCCGTACCTGACGCCAGAATCGCTGCATCGCTGGCGATCATCGCCTCACGGCCTTTACCGTCGAGCAGATGCATCGGCAGCTCAGGTGCAACCTCAGCTTTGATCTGCTCGAATTGTTCGCGGCGTTTGGCGTTAACCAATGGCACCACAATTTCCAGTGTCGGGTAACGCTGGCACAGTAGCTGCGCGGCGCGCAGAAAATCAGCGCTCAGCATTTCGACTTCTGCACCACGGCTGCCCGGCAGCAGGCCGAGGCAAATCGCATCCTCGGCAATACCTAAATCACGCCGCGCTGCCCGCTTATCAGGTTGCATCGGCATCGCATCGGCCATGGTATGCCCGATAAAACGACATGGCACGTTGAAACGGTCGTAGAACGCTTTTTCAAACGGCAGAAATGCCAGCACCAGATTGGTGTTACGACCGATTTTAAATACGCGCTTTTGACGCCAGGCCCAGACAGACGGGCTGACATAGTGGATGGTACGGATACCAGCGCGCTTCAGGCGGCCTTCCAGCGTGATATTAAAATCAGGTGCATCAATGCCAACAAACACGTCCGGCCGCAGTTCAGTGAAACGCTGCGTCAGGTCACGACGGATTTTCAGCAGGCGTGGCAAGCGCTCCAGCACTTCGACAATGCCCATCACCGCCAGTTCTTCCATCTCATACCAGGCTTCGCAACCCTCAGCCTGCATACGCGGGCCTGCCACGCCAACAAAACGCGCATCAGGGTGGCGCGCCTTCAACGCGCGGATAAGTCCAGCACCAAGAATATCGCCGGAGGTTTCTCCGGCGACCAGGGCAATAGTCAGGGGACGCACTGACATGGATTAACGAATCAACCCACGGGTAGAACGGGCAAAGAAGTCATAGAAAGGCTGGACTTCGCTGTGAGCTTTTGCCAGTGCTTCAATTTCCGGCTTGGCTTCTTCCAGCGTTTTATCGCTGCGATACAACAATTTGTAGGCATTGCGAATCGCATGCAGTGCTTCTTTGCTGAAACCACGACGCTTCAGACCTTCGATATTGATACCAAAAGGCGTCGCATGGTTACCCTGCGCAATGACATAAGGAGGAATATCCTGAGCAACGCCAGAACAACCACCTACCATCACGTGTGCGCCAATGGTGCACCACTGGTGCACGGCTGTCATCCCACCAATGATCGCAAAATCATCAACAGTGACATGCCCGCCCAGCGTGGCGTTATTGGCAAAAATGCAACGATTGCCAATCACACAATCATGCGCGATATGGGCATTCACCATCAGCAGATTGTCGCTACCGACTTTAGTCAAACCGCCACCTTGCACCGTACCACGGTGAATGGTGACGCTTTCGCGGATGCGGTTGCGATCGCCAATTTCCACGCGGGTCGGCTCACCGGCATATTTCAGGTCCTGATTGACTTCACCAATGGAAGCAAACTGGTAGATCTGGTTATCTTTACCGATACGCGTATGGCCATTCACCACCACGTGCGATTTAAGCACTGTACCTTCACCAATTTCCACGTTGGCACCAATAAAGCAAAACGGGCCGATGTGAACATTGGCACCGATAACGGCACCCTCTTCGATAACAGAACTGGGATGGATGTTGGCGGTTGAATCAATCACTAATTATGCCTCCCGGCTACGGGCACACATCATGGTCGCTTCACAGACAATTTTACCGTCTACAGTAGCAACACCTTTGAAGCGAGTAAGACCACGACGGGTTTTCTCGAAAGTGACTTCCATGATCATCTGGTCGCCCGGAACAACCGGACGCTTGAAACGAGCTTCATCAATACCTGCGAAGTAGTAAAGTTCGCCCGGCTCCAGTTTTCCAACGCTTTTAAACGCCAGAATGCCCGTCGCCTGCGCCATAGCTTCCAGAATCAGAACGCCAGGGAAAATCGGTTTACCAGGGAAGTGTCCCTGGAAAAACGGTTCGTTAAAGGAAACGTTCTTCACCGCACGCAGATATTTATGCTCTTCAAACTCCAGCACGCGGTCAACCAGCAGAAATGGATAACGGTGCGGCAGCAATTCTAAAATCTCTTCAATTTTCAGAGTATGCGTTTCAGTAGTCAAAATACTCTTCCTGTCCTAAAAAATTCTGATGGCAACAATAACACGGCCTGCATCGATCAAAACGATCATCTGCAGGCCGCAAATCAGTTCGGTGGCGTTTCGCTTCTCTGCGATACCTGCTGCACTTCCTCAAAAAACGCCTGAGGTGGAAAGAGGTACGCTGCTTATTATGAAGCGGGTCTCGCGGGATGACGTTAGTCGTCTTTGCCGACTTTACGCTCGATGGCTTTGAGACGTTTGCTCAGGTCATCGATGTTCATCACCAGCGCTGCCGTTTTACGCCAGGTTTTGTTGGGTTGCAACGGAATACCCGAAGAGTATACCCCAGGCTCTGTGATCGGTCGCATTACCATGCCCATTCCGGTCACGGTCACTTTGTCACAGATTTCCATATGCCCATTAATGACGCTGGCGCCGCCAATCATACAGTAACGACCAATCTTCAGACTACCCGCCATGATCACACCACCAGCAACAGCGGTGTTATCGCCGATCACAACGTTGTGCGCAATCTGACACTGGTTATCTATGATAACACCATTGCCGATCAGAGTGTTATCCAGCGCACCGCGATCGATGGTGGTACAGGCACCAATTTCCACCCGATCACCGATGACCACCGTTCCCAGTTGCGGGATTTTCACCCAATTGCCGCGATCATTGGCATATCCGAATCCGTCTGCACCGATGACGGCACCTGATTGAATCAGACAATCCTGACCAATCTGGATTTCGTGATAAATCGTCACGTTTGCCCACAAACGTGAACCGCGACCAATACGCGTCTGCTTACCAACAAAACATCCGGCACCGATAACGACATCGTCGCCCAGTTCAACACCGGACTCGATCACCGCATTCGCGCCTACCGACACATTATTTCCCAGCTTCGCGGTCGGGTCGATCACCGCGCTGGGCGCGATATTTTGCGCGGGCTGAGGCGTCGTGTCCAGCAGTTGTGCCATGCGGGCGTAAGTCAGGTAAGGATTTTTCACCACCAGCGCGGCCGTCTTACACCACTCCAGATCCGCTTCCGTCAGCACCACGGCCGAAGCATGAACCTGGGCGAGCTGCTCGCGGTAACGGCTGTTTGCAAGAAAAGTGATTTGGCCAGTTGTGGCGGATTGCATAGAAGCAATGCCGGAGATGGCGATATCGCCATCTCCGTGCAATTCTGCATCCAACTGCTGGGCTAAATCAGCCAGTCGAATAGATGACATCGATTATTTAACCTGTTTTACAACGTCTGCAGTGATGTCTTTAGCATCGGAAGAAGTGTACAGCACGGCCTGAGAGTCCAGAACCAGATCGTACCCTTCGCTTTTCGCTACAGACTGAACTGCGGTCTGGATTTTAGCCAGCAGCTTGTTGCGCTCCTGCATCTGACGGGTCTGGTTGTCTTTTTCAAAAGCCTGGGCTTTTGATTCGAAAGCAGCACGCTCAGAAGAGATCTGCTTCTCTTTCTTGGTACGGTCGCTTGCTTTCATGGTGGAAGCATTGCGCTGCAGATCCTGGATTTCCTGCTGAATTTTCTGCTGCTGAGACTGGAGATCGGAGGCGCGGCCCTGGAACTCAGTCTCAAGTTGCTTAGCAACAGCAGCACGCTGCGGAGACTGCTGGAAAACCTGGCTCAGGTTAACAACGGCGATTTTGTCTGCCGCCTGGGCGCCAGCAGAAGCAGCTAATGCAACACCCAGAGCAGCGGCACAGAACAACTTTTTCACTATAAACTCCTTACCCTCAACATGTGTGTTTGCAGCGCGTGGCAGAACCACACGCTTGCAAGACGCTATTTATACCCGTTGGGTATACACTTCCCTGCTCAGAGCTTTACCAGGTTTTACCGATGTTAAACTGGAACTGCTCTGACTTGTCTCCCTCGACTTTCTTGACCGGCTGGGCATATGAGAACACCAACGGCCCCAACGGTGACATCCACTGTAGTGCGATACCGCTGGATACGCGAATATTGTTTGGATCGCTGTAGTCAGGAATCCCTGCCGCACGCGTTTCAGCGGTATTCTGCCATTTAGTATCCCAGACGGTACCGGCATCGACAAACAATGAGGTACGTACTGAGTTAGCGTACTTCTCACTCAGGAACGGTGTTGGTGTGATCAGCTCAAGGCTGGCCACTGCCATTGCGTTACCCCCCACCGCATCATCCGACTTACAAACACCATTCGGATCGGACAGCGTACAGGTGGACGAGCCATCATTCAGATACGCCGCTTTCGGACCAATGGTGTTGGACTGGAAGCCACGAACGGTGCTGGAACCACCGGCGTAGAAGTTCTCATAGAACGGCATCTCTTTACCACCGAGTCCGTCACCATATCCAATACGGCCACGACCCAACAGCACCCAAGTACGATCCTGGTTAATCGGCACGTACTGCTGTGTATCCAGCGTCGCTTTATAGAAGCTGTTGTCTGAACCTGGGATGGTGATCTTACCGTTCAGGTTGGTACGGTTACCCGACGTTGGGAAGAACCCGCGGTCAAGGGTGTTATATGTCCAGCCATAGTTGAAGGTAAAGTCATTGGCAGAATAATCACCATCTTTATTCAGACCCTGATGATTCCCTACTGAGTCGAGATAACGCCACATCGCAATCTGCGGCTGCATATTGGACAGGTCGTTATGTACGTAACCTAAACCAACGCGCAGGGAGTTGTTCTCGTTAATCGGGAAGCCCAGCGTGCCATCAAGACCATAACTTCTGTTGGTGTAGTCAGACAGGTCAGCATCGTCAGCTCTAAAGTCGTTATAGAAAATACGACCACCCAGGCTGACACCGTCCACCGTGAAATACGGATCGGTCAGTGAGAATTCAGCATAGGTCTGATAATCATTTTTGGTGCCGCTGATGCCAACAGTGTTACCGGTGCCGAGCCAGTTATCCTGGGTCACACCGACCTGGAAGCTCACACCACTCTCGGTGCCGTAGCCCACGCCGAAGTTAAAGGTACCGGTATTACGTTCTTTCACCTTGTAGACCACGTCTACCTGATCAGGTGAACCCGGCACGCGTTGGGTATCCACGTCCACAGTTTCAAAGTAACCGGTACGGTTCAGACGTTCTTTGCCCTGATCAACCAGATCGCTACCCAGCCAGGCACCTTCCATCTGACGCATCTCACGACGCAGTACCGAATCTTTCGACGTATCGTTACCCTCGAAGCGGACTTTACGCACGTAGTAACGGTTACCTGCATCAACGTTGATATGCAGTTTTACCGTCTTATCAGCATCATTGATTTCCGGCTGTGTCACCACACGCGGGTAGGCATAACCGTAGCGGCCCAGCAGTTTCTTGATGTCATCTTCCATCTGGGTGACTTTAGTGCCGTTATACAGCTCACCCGCAGGGATTTTCGTCAGATGTTCAATTTCCGCCGAGTGGCCTGCCATGCTGCCGTTAACAATCACACCAGCAATCTTGTACTGATCGCCTTCGGTGATGTTGACGGTGATGTAGATGCCTTTTTTGTCCGGCGTCAGGCTCACCTGCGTTGAATCGATATTAAAACGCGCATAACCGCGATCCAGATAGAAGCTGCGCAGGGTTTCGAGGTCCCCGGCCAGTTTCTGTTTCTGGTATTTACGATCGCCCACAACGTTCCACCACGGCACTTCGTCACGCAGCTGGAAGCGAGAGATCAGTTCATCTGAGCTAAACGCTTTGTTGCCCACGATGTTGATCTGCTGAATCTGTGCAGAAACACCTTCCTGGAAGACAAATTTCAGATCGACACGGTTACGCGGCAGCGGCGTGGCAATCGCTTTAACGCTGGCGGTATATTTACCGACGCTGTAATAGAAATCCTCCAGTCCCTTCTCAATGGAAGAGAGCGTGGTGCGGTCAAGGGCTTCACCGACGCGGATACCCGATGCTTCAAGGTTTTGCTTCAGCTGATCTTCTTTCACCGCTTTGTTACCGGAGAAAGTGATGCTGGCAATGGTCGGGCGTTCTTTCACCTGGACAATCAGCGTAGTACCGTCGCGCAGAACCTGAACATCTTCAAAGTTGCCGGTGGCGAACAGTGCGCGAATGGTATTTCTGACGTCATCATCATTCACTGTATCGCCGACACGAACCGGCATGCTTAGCAGAGCCGCGCCGACGGCGACTCTCTGTAGCCCTTCGAAATGAATATCCTTCACCACGAAATCGTCTGCACCGTACACGGTGGCGCTGCTAAACAGCAGCGACGCTATGAGCAACTTTTTCATCGCCATCGTTGTTATGCGTTTTCCTAACACATCCCACGTCTGTCTGCATTCCAGCTATTACAGACGTGAGAAATCATTGAAAAGTGCAAGCCCCATTAACAGCACCAGCAGAATTGAGCCAATGCGATAACTAAAGTCCTGAACTCGCTCGGACACAGGTCCACCTTTGATCTTTTCGATCGCCAGAAAGAGCAAATGTCCACCATCTAAAACCGGCAGTGGGAACAGGTTAATTATCCCTAAGTTGACGCTGATAAGCGCCAGGAACATCAGGTAGTAAATCACCCCATATTCTGCTGATAACCCGGCACCCTGCGCGATCGAAATCGGCCCGCTCAGATTATTCAGCTTCACATCCCCGGTTATCAACTTGCCCAGCATGGAGACCGTCAGCTTCATCAGTTGCCAGGTTTTTACACTGGCTTCACCAATCGCGGCGAAAGGCCCATACTGCCTTACCGTTTTGTACTCGTCAGGTAGCGGAATCACTCGCGGGATAACCCCCGCAAAACCTTCCGCTTTATTCCCCGGCTTGGCTTCGGGTGTCAGCGTTAATGCCAGCGATTCACCGTTACGCTCCACCTCCAGCGCCATGTTTTTGCCAGGGTTATCGCGCACCTGCACCACAAAAGTCTGCCATTGCGTTAACGGCTGACCATCGACTTTAACGATCCTGTCGCCCGCTTGCAAACCGGCGTCACTCGCCGGAGAGTTAGCCTGCACTTCGGCGAGGGTCGTTTCAATCTGCGGCCCACGTGGGCGAATACCTAACGCAACCACCGGGTCCTGCTTGTCTGGCTCAAACTGCCAGTCATGCAAATCCAGCTGCTTCTGCTGCGTAGCCTGTTCACCAAACTGCGAGACGGTAAGCGTTGTACTTTGGTCACCGATTTTGCCGATCAGCGCCATGCGTACCGCATCCCAATCAGGCGTTTCGATACCATCTACCGCTTTAAGTTCCATACCAGAGGCAATTTGCGCTTCTGCAGCTATGGAACCGTTCAGAATTTCGCCAACAACCGGGCGCACACCAGGCACACCGTGAATAAACACCGCCCAGTACGCAATGATGGCAAAGATGAAGTTAGCAATGGGTCCGGCAGCAATAATCGATGCCCGCTGCCAGATAGCTTTGTTATTGAAAGCCTGATGGCGCAGTTCAGCGGGGACGCTTTCAACGCGTTCATCAAGCATTTTGACGTAACCGCCAAGGGGGATCAGGGCAATGACATATTCCGTGCCCTGACGGTCGCTACGACGCCACAGCGCTTTGCCAAAACCAATCGAAAAACGTTCAACTTTGACACCGCAACGGCGCGCAACCCAAAAATGGCCGAACTCGTGCACGGTAATCAGCACGCCGAGCGCCACAATAAAGGCTGCAAAACTCCAGAGTATGCTCAACATCGTCGCCTATCCTCAGAGGGTGCGGAACACCAGCAGCAACAGGCAGGCAAAGACCGGCACCGCTGCTGTCAGGCTATCAATGCGATCGAGGATACCACCGTGGCCCGGAATTAAGTTACCGCTGTCTTTGATACCGGCTTCACGTTTGAACATACTTTCTGTCAAATCGCCCAGTACCGAAGCCAATGCGGCGATAACAGCACAGATAATCAGGGTTGACGTGGCAATAGTTAATGGCGCGAACGTGGCAAACAGCCAGGCAATCACGGCAGAGCAGACTAACCCGCCGAGGAAGCCTTCCCAGGTTTTACCCGGCGAGACTTTGGGAGCCAGCTTGTGTTTACCAAATAACCGGCCAAACATATAGGCACCTGAATCGGCACCCCACACCAGAAACATGACAAACAGCAGCCACCAGGCTCCGGCGAAATGATCGGTATCGTAATGATACTGGCGCAACGCCATCATGCCCCAGAAGAACGGGATCACGGTGAGCACACCAAACAGGAGACGTAACGGGCGTGAATGACGCCAGACGGCCGCAGAAGCGGGATAAAACAGCACCAGCACCAACGCCACGACCCACCAGATAAGAGACGCCCATAACGAGCTTTCCATCTGCACCTGGTGCAAATCACGTTGGTAAGGTTGCAGCGTGAATAACATCACCGCCAGCAGCAAGCCACAAAGCACAGCCAGCCAGATGCGTTGCTGACGGGTCGCCATACCCGCCAGCTGCCCCCATTCCCAGGCGGCAAGCATACAGATGATGATGGTTGTTATCGCAAAACCGGATAGTGGTAACCAGAACAGCGCAGCAATCACCAGCGGAATTAAAATAAACGCGGTAATTAAACGAGACTTCAGCAAAGGTTACCCCCAGGTTGCTCAGGCGCCGCCTGGTGCAGCGCCGCCATAGCGACGCTCCCGCAGAGAGAAAGCATTCAGTGCACCTTCAAAAACATGTTCATCAAAATCAGGCCAGAGAACATCGGTAAACCAGAACTCAGCATAGGCAACCTGCCACAGCAGGAAGTTGCTGATTCGATGCTCTCCCCCGGTCCTTATCACTAAATCCACCGGCGCCAGCTCATTCATACAAAGGTACGGAGCCAGACTCTCTTCGGTTATCTGGTCAGGACGTAACAAACCTTCCTGAACCTGCTCGGCCAATTTTCTGGCACCCTGGATAATATCCCAACGTCCACCATAGTTGGCAGCAATGTTGAGAGTCAGTCCATTATTTTGCTGAGTCAGTTCCTCGGCGCGACGAATGCGTTCCTGGATTCTGGAATTGAAACGACTGATGTCGCCAATAACACGCAGACGTACGTTATGTTTGTGCAGGCTTTTGACTTCGCTATCAAGCGCCCAGACAAATAATTCCATTAAGGCCGTCACTTCCTGTATCGGTCGGCTCCAGTTTTCGCTACTGAATGCGTAAAGTGTGAGCGCTTCCAGCTTATGGCTGACCGCAAAGCTGACGGCCCGGCGTACTGATTTTACCCCGGCTTTGTGGCCTGAAATACGCAGTTTGCCCTGATTTTTTGCCCAGCGACCATTACCATCCATAATGATGGCCACGTGACGCGGCGTACAATCAGACCGGTCATCGAATGTGTTGTGATTGTTGGACGACATAACGCGTAATAATTCCTTTAATCAGAAATGCTGTGGTTTCTGAATACATTGCGCCTGCAGCAAACACCGACTTTTCAGTCGGCTGGCATCGAAACAATGCCAGGCCGTGAAACGCGAGCGAGCGACTATACCATTTTCGCCCTGAGCTAACAAATAGCGGGGACAATCAACCTGCTATGCGCAAACGTGGCAACATTTCCGTGGCACATACTCGCGCTAACCGATCAATCTCCACCACCGCCTCAACGCTATCGGGTTCCCCGCAGCTCAGCGATGCCAGCACTTCACTGTTCAGTGCTGCGATATCGGTAAAGCGGATCTGATGCTGCAGAAATGCGGCGACCGCCACCTCATTCGCTGCATTCAGCGTCGTCGTGGCGGCCTGGCCAGTGGCGCAGGCGTCAATTGCCAGCTTCAGGCAGGGATAGCGCGCGTAATCCGGCTCAGCGAAGGTCAGCGCTTTCATTCGAGTGAAATCGAGCGGTGTCACGCCGGCAGAAATACGTGCTGGCCATGCCATGCTGTGAGCAATAGGGGTACGCATATCGGGCGATCCCAGTTGCGCCAGCACGCTACCATCGCAATAACGCACCATAGAATGGATGACCGACTGCGGATGCAGGATCACTTCCATCTGCGCATCCGTTGCGTTAAATAGCCAGCGGGCTTCAATGTATTCAAGACCTTTATTCATCATGGTGGCTGAATCAACAGAGATTTTACGCCCCATTGACCAGTTCGGATGCGCACATGCCTGATCCGGCGACATAGCCGCTAACTCAGCTAATGGCGTGTCACGAAAAGGGCCACCTGATCCCGTGAGGATAATCGACTCAATGCCGTTCTCCCGCAGATCAGCGTACCCCAACTGCTGCTGTATGGAAGCCGGTAAACTCTGAAAAATGGCATTGTGCTCGCTGTCGACGGGCAATAACCGGGCCTGATGACGCTGTACCGCCTCCATAAACAGGCGGCCGCATGTGACAAGAGATTCTTTATTCGCCAGCAGCACGGTTTTACCGGCGCGGATGGCTGCCAGCGTCGGCAGCAGGCCCGATGCACCGACAATCGCCGCCATCACCTGATCAACCTCATCCAGCGCAGCAAGTTCGCAGGCAGCCTGAACGCCGGAGAGCACTTCAGTTTTGATGTTGAGTGCTCTCAGTCGCTCACGCAGCGCCTGTGCGGAGATTTCATCCGCCATCGCCGCATAGCGCGGCGCAAACTGCTGGCATTGCTCGGCCATCAACGCCACATTCTGACCAGCCACCAGCGCTGTTACCTGATATTGCTCGGGATTTTCCCGCACCACTGCCAGTGTGCTGGTACCAATTGAGCCGGTGGAACCAAGCAGAGTTAATCGCTTCATGACGCTTTCCGTGTGTTTTCCGGAGAAGGCAGGCAGAAAATGCCCTCATCCGCAGGGACAAAAATAAAACGCCGCAAGATCGTGCATTCCCAAATGGGTATACCTCTCTTGACGGCGTTTGTCGGACAAAGATGGAATCAGAACTCCATCAGTTCCTTTTCTTTCTCTGCCAGTGCTGCATCAACATTCTTGATGCGTGCATCGGTCATTTTCTGGATTTCGTCCTGCGTACGACGTTCGTCGTCTTCGCTGATCTCTTTATCTTTCAGCAACGCTTTGATCTTGTCGTTGGCGTCACGACGTACGTTACGTACTGACACACGACCCTGCTCCGCTTCACCACGGACGATTTTGATCAGATCTTTACGACGTTCTTCCGTCAGCGCTGGCAGCGGAACACGGATGTCGCTACCTGCTGAACTTGGGTTCAGACCCAGATCGGATGCCATAATCGCTTTCTCAACGGCCGGACCCAGCGAGCGATCGAAGACGTTGATTTTCAGCGTACGGGAATCTTCTACAGTGACGCTAGCCAGCTGACGCAGCGGCGTTGGCGTACCGTAATATTCAACAACAATGCCGTCGAGCAGAGAGGGAGAAGCGCGACCAGTGCGCACTTTGCTAATGGTGTTTTTGAATGCTTCCACGCATTTGTCCATGCGCGTTTCAGCATCTTTTTTAATTTCGTTAATCACGTTGAAACCCTTGGATTCGGTTTGACCTGGCCATTTCCGGGCTAACCGGAAGCGGTATCGATAATCATCGATCATCCTGATACCCGTCATATTTCGGGTATGGCACGACGACCGAGCGCCGCGCCAACAGAATATACCCTATTTTATCTTGCGTCGGGTATTAATGCGTAATCAGGGTGCCTTCTTTTTCACCCATCACTACGCGGCGCAGTGCGCCAGGCTTGTTCATGTTGAAGACGCGGATTGGCAACTGATGATCGCGAGCCAGCGTAAAGGCTGCCAGATCCATCACTTTCAGCTCTTTATCCAGCACTTCGGCATAGCTCAGCTGTTCATACAGCGTTGCGTCCGGATTTTTAACCGGATCGGCAGAATAGACGCCATCGACTTTGGTGGCTTTCAGCACCACGTCCGCTTCAATTTCAATGCCACGCAGGCAGGCGGCTGAGTCGGTGGTAAAGAACGGGTTGCCAGTACCGGCAGAGAAAATCACAACACGGTTATTGCGCAGCAGGCTGATCGCTTCGGCCCAGCTGTAGTTATCACATACGCCATTCAGCGGAATCGCTGACATCAGACGCGCATTGACATAGGCACGGTGCAGCGCATCGCGCATCGCCAGGCCATTCATCACGGTTGCCAGCATACCCATATGGTCACCGACCACACGGTTCATACCCGCCTGTGCCAGGCCCGCGCCACGGAACAGGTTACCGCCACCAATAACCACACCTACCTGGATACCCAGCTCAACCAGCTCTTTCACCTCTTGCGCCATGCGGTCAAGCACACTCGCGTCAATACCAAAACCTTCGGCACCTTGCAGTGCTTCGCCACTCAGTTTTAGCAGGATACGTTGATATACAGGTTTTGCGTTGGTCGCCATGGTCAATTCTTCCTGGAAGATATGATGAAAAGGAGAAGTTAAATCTGATCAATCATCCGCTTAGCGAGAGAGAAAAGCTATTGGGAAGTGACTGAAAATGCGTCCGCAACAAAATGCAGACAAAAAAGAACCGCCTTCCGGCGGTTCTTTCGGACCAATTAAGACTGTTTGGACATTGCAGCAACTTCTGCTGCGAAGTCAGTCTCAACTTTCTCGATACCTTCACCCACTTCGAAGCGGATAAAGTTGATCACGTCTGCGCCTTTCTCTTTCAGAGCCTGGCCAACGGTTTTGCTCGGGTCGATAACGAAAGCCTGACCAGTCAGAGAAACTTCGCCGGTGAATTTCTTCATGCGGCCTTCAACCATTTTCTCTGCGATTTCTTTCGGCTTACCAGACTGCATCGCGATGTCCAGCTGAACCTGGTACTCTTTAGCGACCACGTCTTCAGACACGTCTTCCGGCTTAACGAATTCCGGCTTGCTTGCTGCAACGTGCATTGCAACCTGCTTGATCAGCTCTTCGTCAGCGCCTTTGGTAGAAACCAGAACGCCGATACGTGCGCCGTGCAGGTAGTTGCCCAGCTCAGCACCTTCCAGAATCGCAACGCGACGGATGTTGATGTTCTCACCGATTTTCGCAACCAGTGCTACGCGTTCTTCTTCGAACTGCGCTTTCAGAACTTCAACGTCAGTCACTTTGCCAGCAGCTGCTGCGTCAATCACTTTGTCAGCAAACGCCTGGAAACCGGCATCTTTTGCGACGAAGTCGGTCTGGCAGTTAACTTCCAGGATCACACCAAAGCCGTCAACGATCTTGGTTTTGATCACGCCATCAGCAGCAACGTTACCCGCTTTTTTCGCTGCTTTGATTGCGCCAGACTTACGCATGTTTTCGATGGCCAGTTCGATATCGCCATTCGCTTCAGTCAGCGCTTTTTTGCAATCCATCATGCCAGCGGCAGTACGCTCGCGCAGTTCTTTTACCAGTGCAGCGGTAATTTCAGCCATTCCAGAATCCTCGATTCGTTTCTCAGTGTTTGCACACTGCCAGAAACTTGTTGCGGAAAATTTACTCTGCCCCGCTCACCTGACAGGTCAGCGTGACAAACTTGGATATAATAAAGGGGCCTGTGCGGCCCCCTTAACAGATTACATCTGATGTCTAAGGGCTCTGTGAAAGAGCAGACCTTATCAGGCGTTCTCTAAAGACGCGTCTTCAGCTTGCTCAGCCAGATCCTGTGAACGGCCTTCGCGCACGGTAGTGGCAACGGCAGTCAGGTACAGGCTTACAGCACGGATTGCATCGTCGTTACCCGGGATAACGAAATCAACGCCGTCCGGATCAGAGTTGGTATCAACGATAGCAAATACCGGAATACCCAGGTTGTTTGCTTCTTTGATTGCAATGTGCTCGTGGTCAGCATCAACAACGAACAGTGCATCCGGCAGACCGCCCATATCTTTGATACCGCCCAGGCTGTTTTCCAGCTTGGCCAGTTCACGAGCGCGCATCAGCGCTTCTTTTTTGGTCAGTTTGTCGAAAGTACCGTCCTGAGACTGAGTTTCCAGATCTTTCAGGCGTTTGATTGACTGACGAACGGTTTTCCAGTTGGTCAGCATGCCACCCAACCAGCGGTGGTTAACGAAGAACTGGTCGCAGCTCAGTGCAGACTCTTTTACCGCTTCGGCAGCAGCGCGCTTAGTACCGACGAACAGGATCTTACCTTTACGGGAAGAAATTTTGTTCAGCTCAGCCAGGGCTTCGTTGAACATCGGTACAGTTTTCTCAAGGTTGATGATGTGAACTTTGTTACGCGCACCGAAGATGAACGGCTTCATTTTCGGGTTCCAGTAACGGGTCTGGTGACCGAAGTGAACACCAGCCTTGAGCATGTCGCGCATGGAAACAGTTGCCATGATTACCTCTAAAGTTTGATTGGGGTTGGGCCTCCATGTATCCCATACAACCGACCTCTTACGAGGCACCCCGGCGTACGTGTCGATACATGTGTGTTTTAGTACACATAATGAGATTTATGCGTTTCCTGTCGACCTGGCGGCTGACAGAGAATCGTCGGCGCGCTTTATACCATAATGTGCAGGAATACGCCAATAGTAGTTAGCGGGAAAAGGCTTAGTGTTTCCCGATTTGGCAGCCTAAATCGCTGCTGCTAACATGACTGCACAGAATTCAATTATCGTCGAAATTTTCGACAGCCGCGGATTAATTTAATGGCAATTTCAATCAAAACCCCTGAAGAAATCGAAAAAATGCGTGTTGCGGGCCGTCTGGCCGCTGAGGTGCTGGAAATGATTGCACCGCATGTCGTGCCGGGTATCTCTACCGGTGAACTGGACCGTCTCTGCCACGAGCACATCACCCAACAGCAGCAGGCTATTTCTGCCTGCCTTGGCTACCACGGTTTCCCGAAATCGGTGTGCATCTCAATCAATGAAGTGGTGTGCCACGGCATTCCCAGCGACGATCGCCTGCTGAAAGATGGCGATGTCGTCAATATCGATGTCACGGTGATCAAAGATGAATATCACGGTGACACCTCGAAAATGTTCATCGTTGGCAAACCCACTATCCAGGGTGAACGCCTGTGCCGGGTCACGCAGGAAAGCCTGTATCTGGCGCTGCGTCTGGTAAAACCGGGCATTCGCCTGCGTGAGCTGGGTCGTGCGATTCAGAAGTACGTTGAAGCGCAGGATTTCTCCGTGGTACGTGAATATTGCGGCCACGGCATTGGTAAAGGTTTCCATGAAGAACCGCAGGTGCTGCATTACGATGCTGATGACAGTGGCGTGGTGTTGCAGGCTGGCATGACCTTTACCGTCGAGCCGATGGTTAACGCCGGTGACTACCGCATCCGCACCATGAAGGATGGCTGGACCGTAAAAACCAAAGATCGCAGCTTGTCCGCGCAGTATGAGCATACTATTGTGGTGACGGAGAACGGCTGTGAGATTCTGACCCTGCGTGAAGACGACACCATTCCGGCGGTGCTGGAAAACGTAGCGTAAATCTCTTTCCAATAATGACCTCGCCGACCTTGTGTCGGCTTTTTTATGGCGTGCAGACGAGACGATGTCGATGAGTGGTAGCGTGACTGAAGCAGTACACAAGAGCCTGACCGATTCCCCTGCCGACTGGCCTGATGAAGCCTTAACCCGCGAGAACCTCAAACTCTATCTCGAACAATTTCAGCAGCACATGGGCGTGGCTTTTGATGCCGGGACCGATGTTGAATCGCTGATTGATGTACGCACGCTGTTTATTGATCGGCTGTTGCGTCGCTTATGGCGCTTCTTTGGCTTTGATCAGATGAAAGAGATCGCCCTGCTGGCGGTCGGTGGTTATGGCCGTGGCGAATTGCATCCGCTGTCAGACATCGATGTGCTGATCCTCAGCCGTCGCCCGCTGGACGAGCAGGCAGCACAGCGCACCAGTCAACTGCTGACGCTGATGTGGGATCTCAAACTGGAAGTCGGTCATAGCGTGCGTACGCTGGAAGAGTGCCTGCTGGAAGGATTGTCGGATCTGACTGTCGCCACCAACCTGATTGAGTCACGTATGCTGACCGGCGACGTGGCGCTGTTTCTCGAACTGCAAAAGAACATCTTCAGCGATGGCTTTTGGCCCTCGGCGGATTTCTTTGCCGCCAAAATTGAGGAACAGCAGGAACGCCATAAGCGCTACCACGGCACCAGTTACAATCTGGAGCCGGATATCAAAAGCAGCCCCGGTGGCCTGCGCGATATTCACACGCTGCAATGGGTGGCGCGCCGCCACTTTGGTGCCACCACGCTGGATGAAATGGTCGGCTTCGGTTTTCTCACCGAAGCTGAACGCAACGAGCTGAATGAATGCCAGGAATTTCTCTGGCGTATCCGCTTTGCTTTGCATCTGACGTTAACGCGTTACGATAACCGGCTGTTGTTTGATCGCCAGTTAAACGTCGCCCAACGCCTTAACTACCTTGGCGAAGGTAATGAGCCGGTTGAGCGCATGATGAAGGACTTTTTCCGCGTCACGCGCCGTATTGGCGAACTGAATCAGATGCTGCTGCAATTGTTTGATGAAGCCATTCTCGGACTTTCCTCGACAGAAAAACCGCGCAGCATTGACGACGATTTCCAGCTGCGGGGGGATTTGATCGACCTGCGCGATCCGACGCTGTTCGATCGTGAACCGCAATCGATCATGCGTATGTTTTACGTAATGGTACGCAACGAGGACATTAAAGGCATCTATTCCACCACCTTGCGCCAGCTGCGTTATTCACGTCGTCACCTGAAACAACCGTTGTGCCAAATCCCGGAAGCGCGCCAGACCTTTATGGCGATTCTGCGCCACCCCGGCGCCGTGAAGCGCGCGCTGTTGCCGATGCATCGCCATAGCGTGCTGTGGGCCTACACGCCGCTGTGGGGCAATATCGTCGGCCAGATGCAGTTTGACCTGTTCCATGCCTACACCGTGGATGAACACACCATCCGCGTATTGCAGAAGCTGGAGAGCTTTGCCGACGAAGCCACGCGTCCGATGCATCCGATGTGTGTTGAACTCTGGCCACGTCTGCCACAACCGGAACTGCTGCTGATGGCGGCGCTGTTGCATGACATCGCCAAAGGGCGCGGTGGTGACCATTCGATTCTGGGGGCGCAGGATGCGCTGGATTTTGCCGAACTGCATGGTCTCAATTCACGCGAAACCCAGCTGGTTGCCTGGCTGGTGCGCCACCATCTGTTGATGTCGGTCACCGCTCAGCGTCGTGATATTCAGGACCCCACCGTCATTCAGCAATTTGCTGAAGTGATGCAGAACGAAAACCGCCTGCGTTATCTGGTGTGCTTAACGGTAGCGGATATCTGCGCCACTAACGAAAGTCTGTGGAATAGCTGGAAGCAGAGCCTGCTGCGTGAACTGTTTTTTGCCACCGAAAAACAGCTGCGCCGCGGCATGGAAAACAGCCCGGACCTGCGCGAGCGCGTGCGCCATCATCGGTTGCAGGCGCTGGCCCTGTTGCGCATGGAAAACCTCGACGAAGAACGATTGCAGCATATCTGGAGCCGCTGCCGTTCCGACTATTTCCTGCGTCACACCCCTAATCAGCTGGCATGGCATGCACGCCATCTGATTAACCATGATTTGAGCAAGCCACTGGTGCTGGTCAGCCCGCAGGCCACCCGTGGCGGTACCGAAATTTTCATCTGGAGCCCGGATCGCCCTTATCTGTTCGCCGCAGTGGCAGGCGAGTTGGATCGGCGCAACCTTAGCGTGCACGACGCGCAGATCTTTACCAGCCGTGATGGCATGGCCATGGACACCTTTATCGTGCTGGAACCCGATGGCAGCCCGCTGGCCGCCGATCGTCATCCGATGATCATCCACGCACTGGAACAGGCGATCGCCCAAACCGAATGGGTGCCGCCGCGCGTGCGTCGTCAGTCATCACGTCTCAAGCACTTCAGCGTCGACACCGAGGTCAGCTTCCTGCCAACCCATACCGATCGCCGCAGCTATCTGGAACTGATCGCGCTCGATCAGCCTGGCTTGCTGGCGCGGGTGGGTGAGGTTTTTGCCGATTTAGGTGTGTCACTGCATGGTGCGCGTATCAGTACAATTGGTGAGCGGGTTGAGGATCTTTTCATCCTGGCGAACAGCGAGCGACGCGCGCTTGATGTCGAAATGCGCAATGTGTTGCAACAACGGTTGACAGAGGCCCTTAATCCAAACGATAAAGTGTGATCTACCCGTCATCATTCAAGCTGCAGGTGCGTTGGCTTTCCTCGCTCACCCTGGTCACATACTGAAGTATGCTCCCAGGGATTCGCTGCGTCGCCGCCTTCCTGCAACCTGAATGATTTAGGGTAGAAAATTTGACTCATGCCTGGCATTGGCCGGGCATCCGCTATGACAGAATCAGGAAATTATCATGCAACAGTTACAGAGCGTTATTGAATCCGCCTTTGAGCGCCGCGCCGACATCACGCCAGCCAGCGTGGACAGCGCCACTCGTGAAGCCATCAACCAGGTCATCGGTCTGCTGGACAGCGGTGAACTGCGCGTGTCTGAAAAGATCAACGGTGAGTGGGTAACGCATCAGTGGCTGAAGAAAGCAGTGCTGCTGTCGTTCCGCATCAACGACAACCAGGTCATGGAAGGCGCAGAAACCCGTTTCTACGACAAAGTACCGATGAAATTCGCTAACTGGGACGAAGCACGCTTCAAAAAAGAAGGCTTCCGCGTTGTTCCTCCGGCAGCGGTACGTCAGGGTGCGTTTATTGCACGCAACACCGTGCTGATGCCGTCTTACGTTAACATCGGCGCTTATGTTGATGAGGGTTCAATGGTCGATACCTGGGCAACCGTGGGTTCCTGCGCGCAGATCGGTAAAAACGTTCACCTGTCCGGCGGCGTCGGCATCGGTGGCGTACTGGAGCCGCTGCAGGCTAACCCGACCATCATCGAAGACAACTGCTTTATCGGCGCACGTTCAGAAATCGTTGAAGGCGTGATCGTTGAAGAAGGTTCCGTGATCTCCATGGGCGTCTACATCGGTCAGAGCACCAAAATTTATGACCGCGAAACCGGCGAAGTGCATTATGGCCGTGTTCCAGCGGGTTCTGTGGTGGTTTCAGGTAACCTGCCTTCTAAAGACGGCAGCTACAGCTTGTACTGCGCGGTTATCGTGAAGAAAGTTGATGCGAAAACCCGTGGCAAAGTCGGTATCAACGAGCTGCTGCGCACTATCGACTAAGGCGAATTTGCCTTAAATAAACTTATCCGACGGGCCTGTATTCAGGCCCGTAATTTTTTCTTTACACATCCTACCTGACAACCTGTTTCTCACCGCGAATTAACAAGTGCGTTTGTTTTTCAAACAGGTCATAATCCGCGCCAGTTAACTCAGGCCGCGCAATGTTCATCCCGGTTTTTTATGTCTACAGTTGTTTAAGCTGGTTGCTGCGTTTCAGCTGCATCCTGAATGATGATGGTCCTGCGCGCTCTCCCACTTTTGATGGAATATAAAGCTATGTACGACAACCTGAAAAGCTTAGGTATCAGCAACCCTGACGACATTGACCGTTACAGCCTGCGTCAGGAAGCCAATAACGACATCCTGAAAATCTACTTCCGCAAAGACAAAGGCGAATTCTTCGCGAAAAGCGTGAAGTTCAAATACCCGCGTCAACGCAAAACCGTGGTGGCCGACCACAGCAGCCAGGGATATAAAGAAGTTCAGGAAATCAGCCCTAACCTGCGTTATGTGATTGATGAGCTGGATCAGATTTGCCAGCGCGATCAGGTTGAAGTCGATCTGAAACGCAAAATCCTTGACGATCTGCGCCATCTGGAAAACGTGGTGTCTAACAAGATTGCTGAGATCGAATCCGACCTCGATAAACTGACCCGCAGCGGTCGTTAATACTTGCTTCCCGCTCTGCTCAGGCCAGCTAATGCTGGCCTTTTTTCTGCGCATAAGGCAGTGAAAACAACCAGGTATCTTGCTGTGCCTGTTGCACCGTGCCACCCGATACCGTCCAGTCCGCCTGAGCAATGCGCTGCTGCCAGCGTGATTGCTGCAAACTGTTATCCGCCAGTGACAGTAAAGGAATCAGCCGCACGCTGACACGATCGCGATTTTTCCACGGCCAGACTTTGGCCGGATCGCTGTAAGGGGCCATGGCTGCCAGCGCGGCAAGCAACGATCCGCCCTGCGGGTTCTGGTAATGCCAGAGATCGCCGAAGCCGCTTCGTTGTGCCAGCCAGGCAAGGTTGCTGAGTGCCTGCAGATTAAAATAGCTGTAATGAAAGGATCGCGTGCGCGCCAGTTCCGCCGGTTGCGTACCATCAGCCCGAATTTGTTGGTCGATCTTACGGCGCGCCAGCGCCACCATCGTCTGCACCGTCGCGCGATCGCCAAGATACCAGGCGATGCCCGCCACCTGCGTACAGTACCAGCTGCCATGGTTGTTAGCCGCCGCAGCCTCCTGTTGCGCCAGCGGACTCTGTTGCAGCCAGTGCAGATAGGCATGAAACCACTGCTGCACGCCCTGCTCATCCGCGTGTTGCCAGCCCGGCGATCCGCGCAACAGCGTCAGCGCATCCACCACACGGGTGGCGAAATAACGCCCATCCAGCACCCCGGTATGACGCCCCTGCGCCACACCCGGCACCCCCTGGGCAAAATTGAGGTTAGGATTCATGCGGCTGGCGGGATCAATGAACCAATGCCGCGCCATCGACTGCGCTTTATCGGCATAACGCTGCTCACCCGAGAAGTACCAGGCGAGGGTCAATACCTGCAAATCGGCAGTAAAACGCGCCAGCCGGACACCATCGCTTTGATCATTTTTGCTGGCGGGATTGACCACCCCATCGCGCCGCTGCCAGGGCAGACCTGCCGGGTGGGTGTCGTCTGGCCACCAATAGGCGCTCAGACTGAGATAATCATGCTTTGAACCGCTCGGTGGCAGCAGCCCTTTATCGGTGACGCTCGGGTCTGGATGTTTCAGCGCCTGCTGCGCCTCCCGCTGCAATTGCTGCCAGGCGGCAAGGGTTGGCGCTGCGGCAGTCCGCTGCGCCAGCTGTTGCCTGACCTGTTGTAAATCGGTCAGCGAGAGAAACGCCAGCTCCGTCGCCAGGCCAAAGCTACTGTACAGCCACAGCAACGATGCCAGTAGCCCTGTCAGCTTCATCAGGTCTGCTCATCCAGTTGCAGTGCCACATACAGCAACAGCCGATCGTCAAAGTTGCCCAAATCCAGACCGGTCAATTCCGAGATGCGGTTCAAACGGTATTCCAGCGTGTTACGGTGGATAAACAGCGCGCGTGCCGTGGCGCTGGGCTGCACATTATGCGTGAACCAGGCGATCAGGGTCCGACGCAGCAAGCCGTTGTTATCCATATTTTTTAATTTCGCCAGCGGCCGGGCCAGCTCATTCGCCTGCCAGCCACCACGTAAACTGTCGAGCAGCACCGGCAACACCAAATCCTGATAAAAATAGCTACGCTGCTCTGGCATGCGCTGCTTGCCCACCATCATGGTAGTGCGGGCAGTACGATAGGATCGCGCGATGCTGCCAGGCCCGGTGAAGTAGTTGCCCAGCGCAATACGCATGCGCAGATGGCCACTCTCTTTCATCCGATGCAGCAGTTGTTCAACCCGGCGGCGATGGTCGTCCTGATCGTAGCGACCATGCGCATTCAGCGCCGGTTTTAACACCACCATTTCAGTCAGTGAAACGATAGCAATCAGGTTATCGCGCTCAGGGGTGGTCAGCAGCGTTTGCAGTTGCTGCAATTCCGACATGGCGCTATCCACGCCCAGCTGGCCGCTATCCACCTCCACCACCGCCACAACGCGTGGCTGATTGAGGTCAATACCCAGTCGCTGTGCCCATTCACTCAACGCCGGTGACAGGCTTTCACTCCGCACCAGATTAAGCACCAGTTCTTCGCGCAGACGGCTATCCTGCGCCAGCATATGCAGCAAACGCGCCTGTTCCAGCATCATTTCGGCCGTCATGCAAACCAGCTCGCCGTAATGACGCAGTGCGACCGGCTGCCCGGTCAGGCCGATTACGCCGACGATTTCGCCATCAATACGTAACGGCAGATTAATACCAGGGCGGACGCCATGCAGATGTCGGGCGACTGCCTCATCAATATCTACCACCCTGCCCTGCGACAGCACCAGCAGTGCACCTTCGTGCAATTCGCCAATACGTTCGCGATCTCCACTGCCAATAATGCGGCCACGGGCATCCATCACGTTGACATTGCTGTCAATAATTTTCATGGTGCGGGCAACAATGTCCTGTGCCAGGCGCGCATCGAGATGATAGGTGGCCATCAATCACTCCGGAAAAAAGACGAGAAGACAGAATACGCGCCCATTCGGTAGCTGACATTGTGCAAATGCACATAGCCGGATAGAGAATGCGGGAATTGCGGGAGAGGTCACATCTGTGACCACAAAAAAAGGCGGACCGAAGTCCGCCTTGAGTTAACGCTACAGAGATTACTGCATCAGGAGGTACAGGCTGCTGTCGCCGCGCTGTACATTCAACGCCAGAACCGACGGTTTGGTATCGAGGATCTTGCGTAATTCGCCCAGATTCGCCACGGCCTGCTGGTTCACACCGAGGATCACATCGCCTTTTTTCAGGCCGATGCGCGCTGCCGCACTACCCGGTTTCACACTATCAACACGCACGCCTTTCTGGCCATTGCTGTCGATATTGCTCAGGTCCGCACCTTCAATGCCGGTGTAGATCGTGGCTGACTGCACTTTATCCTGGGTGCTCTGCTGCAACTCGACGGTGACACTCACCGGTTTGCCGTCACGCAGCAGACCCAGTTGCAGTTTGGTGCCCACCGGCAGCGAACCGACTTCCGCACGCAGCGCAGAGAAGCTGGTCAGCGGTTTACCGTTCATGGAAACCACGACGTCACCCGCTTTGATACCGGCTTTCGCCGCCGCTGAATTTGGCAGCACCTGGCTGACAAACGCCCCGCGCTGCGCATCGACTTTCATCGCTTTTGCCAGCTCGGAGTTCAGCTCGGTGCCCATAATCCCCAGCTCGCCGCGTTTCACCTGGCCGTATTCCACCATCTGCGCGCTGAGGTTTTTCACCATGTTACTCGGGATAGCAAAACCGATACCGATGTTGCCGCCGTCCGGTGCCAGAATCGCGGTATTGATACCGATCAGTTCACCGTTAAGGTTCACCAGTGCACCACCCGAGTTACCCCGGTTGATCGCGGCATCCGTCTGGATGAAGTTTTCATAGTTTTCGACATTCAGGCCACTACGACCCAGCGCCGAAACAATGCCCGAGGTGACGGTTTCGCCGAGGCCATACGGGTTACCGATGGCGACGGTGTAATCACCAACGCGCAGGTTGTCGGAATCGGCAATCTTAATCGCCGTCAGGTTTTTCGCGTCTTGCAGCTGGATCAACGCAATATCCGACTGCGGATCTTTACCGATCACCTTCGCGTCGTAGCGACGGCCATCACTCAGCTGCACCTGGATTTTCGTCGCGTTTTCAACCACATGGTTGTTGGTGACCACGTAGCCTTTATCCGCATTGATCACCACGCCAGAACCAAGCGCACGGAATTTCTCCTGCTGCGTGTCGCTACCGCCGCCACTGTTATCGCCGCCACCGCCCTGACACATCGGTGAACTCTGGAACGGCGAACCGTCCTGGCAGAACGGTGAGTTATCACCAAAGAACTGCTGGAATTGCTGCGGCATGCGCGGGGTCTTCACCGTCGTACTGCCTTCCACGCTGATACTCACCACCGAGGGCATCACTTTTTCCAGCATTGGTGCAAGGCTGGGCAGTTGTTGACTGGAGGAGGAAGCTGTCTCCGCCGCGAAAACACTGACAGGGCTGAACGCCATGCCCAGACTAAGTGCCAGCGCACTTAACGTTAATGTGCTTTTTTTCATTCATCTGTGTCTCATATAAGATTTACGTCCGGACCATTACCATTGCTGTGGTCGTGATGATGAGATTAAATTGTAAACGCGAAGTTCCTGATAAAGTTTTGGGTAAAAGTAAAAATTATTCCTCTTCTTTACAAATCTTCGCTTATTCCACCGCCATCAAACGACGGTACTCATCCCAGGCATAAAGATCGGTCATACCACTGATATAGTCCTGAATAAGACGTGAACGATAATAGCGTTCCCACAGCAGGCGCTCATATTTATGTTCGACGATCAAAGCACGCATTGATTGTTGATACGCTTTGCGATGTTTGCCAGAAAGTTTATGAAACAGACGCGTTTCAATTGGGTGTCTGGCTAAGAAATCATCATTCATCAGCGTGGTGAACTGTTCATAATCCAGCTGCATTAATGACTGATAAATTTCCAGTAACCCTTTAATCACACGATAGCCTTGTAATTCCAGCTGTTCGACTTCCGGATGATTAAACACCTGCTGGCGAGCGACCGTCTTAAATAACATCAGCAGACGCCCCTCTTCACCATCATCTTCCAGCAAGGCGTGGTTAAAATTACCTGTAAAAATAGCCGGTAAGTTATCGATAAAGCGCCGTACCGCATGGCTGACTAACACGTTTTGTACGTTGACGCGTAACGACATAAAAAACTGGTCGCCTTTAGTACGCCATTTTTTCTGGCAGGCATCTTTCCAGGCCTCACCAATGGTACGACTGAACGCATCCCCCGGTTTCACCACACCCCAGGCTTTCGACAAATAATCATATAAGGTATCGACATTGAAGATGTCTTTCTCTACTGCGTCGTCCAGATCGGCGATGCAATAAGAGATATCATCGGCAGCTTCCATTATCCAGGTCAGCGGATAACGATGATGTTCTTTTATATCGGTCGCCACGCGAAGATTAGCGACATATTCCCGCTCTGATAAATAAAAACCCGGCTTTTTCATTAATACGCTGAACTCAGCCGGTTTATCTCCCTGCCACCAGGCGGGGGCGGTATATTTCAAAATACAGGCCACCTGAGCATAACTGAGGTTCAGTTGCAGCAAGGTATGGACCATGCGAATCGCCTGCGCATTGCCCTCGAAATGGCACAAATCCTGACGAATCATTGCATTCAGCTGGTCAAAAGCGACACGTTGCGCATCATCTTCGACACCCGCCACCAGCGGATCAACCAGCTCGGCAGGCAAATTGTCATCGAACCAGTCATTGATCGCCGCCTCACCGAAGTGACCAAAAGGCGGATTTCCCACATCGTGCAGCAGGCAAGCCATCTCGATCAGGCTTTCAAATGCGCCTTCCAGTTCATCCAGGCCGTATTTTGCCAGCCCGCCACCCTGCGTTTTCAGGGTTTGCAGGATCTCTTTAGCGATATAGCGCCCGGTTTGCTGCACTTCCAGCGAATGGGTCAGACGCGAGCGCACTGCCGCATTGCGCTCCAGCGGAAAGACCTGGGTTTTTTGTTGCAGACGGCGGATGGCGGCGGAATTAATAATGCGTCCGCGATCGCTCTCAAAATGACGGGTAATAAAGTATTCCCCTTCGGGATCTTTGCGGCTGGTATAGGGTCGGGTGAAGCTGATCTTCTTCCTGAAATTGATCGTCGCCATAATTACCCCTTATTTTTTCGTGAATTCTTCCTCTGACAGCCATGTTAGACTATGCCTCACTTTTGCCGTTTACATCCACAACATTAGCGAGACTCTTTTATGAAAGCAGGCATTATTGGCGCGATGGAGCAGGAAGTTACCCTGCTGCGTGACAAAATTGAAAACCGTCAGACGCTGACGCTGGCCGGGTGCGAAATTTACACTGGCACGCTGAATGGTGTTGAGGTTGCCCTGCTGAAATCGGGCATTGGTAAAACCGCCGCCGCTCTCGGCACCACGCTGCTGCTGGAGCTGTGCAAGCCGGATGTGGTGATCAACACCGGTTCCGCCGGTGGTCTGGCTCCGACCCTGAAAGTCGGCGATATCGTGGTTTCTGACGAGGTGCGTTATCACGATGCCGATGTGACCGCTTTTGGTTATGAGCCAGGCCAGATGGCCGATTGCCCGGCGGCTTTCGTAGCCGACGAAAAACTGATTGCCGCGGCTGAGCAGGTGATCAAACAGCTGGATCTCAATGCGGTACGTGGCCTGGTGGTCAGTGGCGATGCCTTTATTAATGGTGCCGCACCGCTGGCGCGCATTCGCAGCACCTTCCCGCAGGCGATTGCCGTCGAAATGGAAGCCACCGCGATCGGTCACGTATGCCACCAGTTCAAAGTACCTTTCGTGGTGGTTCGCGCCATCTCTGATGTCGCCGATCAGGAATCGCATCTCAGCTTTGATGAATTCCTCAGCGTTGCCGCGAAGCAATCTTCCCTGATGGTGGAAAACCTGCTGGCACAGCTGGCACGTGGCTAAATCGTTCTGGCTGGCCGGGCTGCTGCTGTTTTGCAGCAGCCTGCTGGCTGCCACGCCACGCGTTATTACCCTTGCCCCGCATCTGACGGAACTGGCATTTGCCGCCGGTATCACGCCAGTGGCGGTGAGCGCCTGGTCGGATTACCCGGCCGGTGCCAAATCGCTGGAGCAGGTGGCGAATTGGCAGGGCATCCGCATTGAACGCATTGTGCAGCTCAAACCGGATGTGGTGCTCGCGTGGCGTGGTGGCAATCCGCAGCGGCAAATTGATCAACTGCAACGCTTAGGCATTAAGGTAGAGTGGATCGATCCGCAAACCCTTGATCAGATGATTGATGCGCTGGCGTCACTGCAACGCTGGAGCCCACATCCGCAGCAGGCGCGTGATGCCGCCCAGGCACTGCGCAGCCAGGAAGCGCAATTGCGCCAGCAGTATCAGGCACAGCAACCTGTGCGGGTGTTTTTGCAGTTTGGTCAGCAGCCGCTGTTCACCGCCGCCCGCAACACCTTACAAAATGAAGTCATCGAATTGTGCGGAGGCCGTAATATCTTTGCCGATAGCACGGTGAGCTGGCCGCAGGTGAGTCGCGAACAGGTCCTGGCACGTCATCCCCAGGCAATTGTGATGGGTGGTACTGCCGCGCAGGCCAGCGCTATCGGGCAGTACTGGCAGCCGCAGTTACAGGTGCCGGTCATCGCACTTAATGATGACTGGCTAAGCCGACCGGGTCCACGTATGCTGCAGGCTGCCCGGCAGCTGTGCGCAGCACTGCATCCGGCGAAAATCAGTACCAAAAACGATTAAAGAATCACCAAAGATTGTCGTTAATCAGGTAACAAAGCACAGCAGCCATGTATGCTCTGTGCCCTTTTTGCGCTAAGCGCAATTTTAAAACACCAGGAAATCAATATGACCAGAGCTCTGCTGCTGGCCATAGGGCTTGTGATCGCTGTACCCATCGGTGCGGCCACCACCACCGGCTCTATCGTCGCTACGCTGACTATTTTCTCCCGCTGTGATATTTCACGCCCCGGTATTCAATCGCTGCCTGCAGTAGATTGTGGCCGCCATTTCAGCGCCCAGCCACGTATTACGCAAAGCACATTGCCGCGCGACGCGATGCGCCACGAAACGTCACGATTAGTTACGATAGAGTGGTAACAGGCCGCCAGAACGGCGGCCTGATAAATCAGATACTGAAGGAAGAACCGCAACCGCAGGTAGTTTTGGCATTCGGGTTGGTCACGATAAAACGTGAGCCTTCCAGCCCTTCGGTGTAGTCAACCGAACCACCCACCAGATATTGCAGGCTCATCGGATCCACCACCAGCGCCACGCCTTGTTTCTCGATGGTCATGTCGCCGTCATTCATTTGATCGTCAAAAGTGAAACCGTATTGGAAGCCGCTACAGCCGCCGCCGGTGATGTAAACACGCAATTTCAGATCCGGGTTTTCTTCATCCGCGATCAGATTTTTCACTTTTTTGGCTGCTGCATCGGTGAATTGCAAAGGCAGTGCTGCTACATCGTCACTCATGTTTTACTCCGGGTAAACGTCCAGGTCAGAAAACGACCTCAATCACGCTATTATCTGCCAGCCGCTGAGTGCAATCAAGTGTTGCCCTTCGCACTGCGTGCCGCCTGTTATGCTTTAAAGTATAGCCACATGGCGGCTTTAGCGCCCGGGTGCCTTTCACCTGACCGCTATCTTCCCGTAGAATGGCGCGAGTTTTTCTAAGACACAGCCGGAGCCGAAGAATGAGTAAGTCAGAAAACCTGTATGCCGAAGCACAGCGCCTGATCCCTGGCGGTGTGAACTCCCCGGTACGTGCATTTACCGGTGTGGGCGGCGTGCCGCTGTTCATTGAACGCGCTGATGGCGCTTACCTGTATGATGCCGACGGCAAAGCCTATATCGACTATGTCGGATCATGGGGTCCGATGGTGCTCGGTCACAACAACGCCACCATCCGTAACGCGGTGATTGAAGCTGCCTCGCGTGGCCTGAGCTTTGGTGCGCCGACCGAGATGGAAGTCAAAATGGCGCAGCTGGTTTGCGAGCTGGTGCCGAGCATGGATATGGTGCGCATGGTCAACTCCGGCACCGAAGCCACCATGAGCGCGATTCGCCTGGCACGTGGTTTCACCCATCGCGACAAGATTATCAAATTTGAAGGCTGCTACCACGGCCATGCCGACTGCCTGCTGGTGAAAGCCGGTTCCGGCGCACTGACCCTTGGCCAGCCGAACTCCCCAGGCGTGCCAGCTGATTTCGCCAAACATACCCTGACCTGCACTTACAACGATTTGTCCACCGTGCGCAGCGCGTTCGAGCAATATCCCGAGGATATCGCCTGCATCATCGTTGAGCCGGTAGCGGGTAACATGAACTGCATTCCACCGCAGCCGGACTTCCTGCCAGGCCTGCGTGCGCTATGCGATGAGTTTGGCGCGCTGCTGATTATTGACGAAGTGATGACCGGTTTCCGTGTCGCTCTCGGTGGTGCTCAGGCGTATTACGATGTCACCCCGGATCTGACCTGCCTCGGTAAAATCATCGGCGGCGGTATGCCGGTGGGTGCCTTTGGTGGCCGTCGTGATGTGATGGCAGCACTGGCACCGACTGGCCCGGTTTACCAGGCGGGCACCCTGTCCGGTAACCCGATTGCCATGGCGGCAGGTTTTGCCTGCCTGTCGCAGATTGCCCAGCCTGGCACCCATGAAACCCTGACCGAGCTGACCACCCAGTTGTCTGAGGGTCTGCTGGCGGCGGCGAAAGAGGAAAACATCCCGCTGGTGATCAACCATGTGGGCGGCATGTTTGGCCTGTTCTTTACCGCAGCCGACAGCGTGACCTGCTATCAGGACGTCACCCAGTGTGATGTGGAGCGCTTCAAACGTTTCTTCCATCTGATGCTGGAAGAAGGCGTTTACCTGGCGCCTTCCGCGTTCGAAGCGGGCTTTATGTCGCTGGCACACAGCCAGGAAGATATTCAGCGTACCATTGATGCGGCACGCCGCTGCTTCGCGCAGCTGTAATCAAACAGGGCACCGTTCGGTGCCCTGCTCTTATCGCGCCCGTCGCAGTAGCCAGATAAAATACGGCGCGCCAAAGAAGGTCGCCATCAATCCGGCCGGGATTTGATCCGGAAACGCCAGCATACGCCCGCACCAGTCAGCAAACACCATCAACCCCGCCCCCAGCAGCCCCGCCATTAACAGCTGCGGTAAGGCGCGGCGGAAACCCAGCATGCGCACGATATGCGGTGCCATCAAACCAACAAAACTTAACGGCCCGATGGTTAAGGTAGCGGTAGCCGTTAGCGCCGCAGCCAGCAATAGCAACGCCAGACGCGATGAGGTCAGCGCCATGCCCGCCGAACGCGCCGTGGCGCTGCCCAGTGGTAGTAACGTCAGCCAGCGACTCGCCAGCGGTGCCAGCGCCACCAGCACCACGCCACACACCGCGCTTTGCAGCGCCTGCTGCATCGTAATGTTGTAGGTGGACCCCGAGATCCAGCTCAGCAGTCCGCCCATACGCGGATCGCCGCTCGCCATGAGCAACATCAGCAAGGTGACGAAGGCACTGTTAAGCGCCATCCCCGCCAGCAGCATGCGTTCCGGCGAAAAGCCGCCGCGACTGGCCACCAGCATAATGGTCAGCAAGGTCACTGCCGCACCCAGCGCACCGGCGGGCAGCAGCCAGGCAACTGCATTGCCCGGCACGAAAAACATCATCACCACCACGCCGCAGGCAGCACCGGAACTGATCCCCAGCACTTCCGGGCTGGCCATTGGATTGCCGGTTAAGCGCTGAATCAGCGCACCGGCCACCCCGAGCATCAGCCCGACCACCAGCGCTGCCAGCACACGCGGCGCACGCCACGGCAGCAGCTGATGCAGCATATCGCCGCTCACCCACGCCCAGCCGTGCGCATCGCGGCCAAAGGTCACGCCGATCACTGCCAGCAACGCCAGTATCAGCAAGCCAGACAGGCACCAGCGCGCCACCGCCTGACGTTCAGCCGGAGCTTTGTCACCCTGATTCAGCGGCGGAGGCACCGAGCCGGTGCGCAGACGCGGCAGCAGCCACAGCAGAATCGGCACGCCAATCAGCGCCGTCGCCGTGCCAGTAGAAACTTCACGCCAGTGCGTTGTCAGCCACAACACGCATTGATCCGCCAGCCACAGCAGCAACGCACCAATCAACGGCGCCAGCAGCATCCGGCTCAGCAGACGGCGACCGCCCAGCATCTTCGCCAGCAGCGGAGCAAACAAGCCAATAAAACCGATAATGCCCGCCACGTTGACCAGTTGAGCACTAAGCAGAATCGCCAGCGCCAGGGTAGCCACCCGCGCCAGCGACAGCGCCAGTCCGAGATTTTTGGCAACCCCATCATCCAGCCCCATCAGGGTAAGCGGACGCAGCAACGCCAGCGCCAGCATAAAGGCCAGCAGCAGACGCGGCCATAACAAGGCCACGTTGCGCCCATCCAGCTGGTTCAGCGCGCCGGTACTCCACAGAAACATGTTCTGCAATTGGTCGTGGTTGAAGATGGCAAAGATCTGGTTGACTGCACCGGCATACAGGCTGAGCACCAGCCCGGCAAGAATCAGCGTCACTGGCGACAGGCGTTTGCCCCAGGCCACGCCAAACACCAGAATACCCACCACCACCGCCCCGCCCATCGCAGCAAATTGCTGCGTCAGCGCACCGCCGGGCAACTGCCACAGGGTAGCGACCGTGATGCCAAGCTGGGCACCGGAAGAGACACCTAAAGTTGTAGGTTCCGCCAGCGGGTTACGCAGCACCTGCTGAAACAGCAACCCCGCCAGCCCCAGTCCGGCTCCCACCAGCAGCGCCAGCGCGAGGCGCGACAGTAAGCTGTGATGGAACACCACCTGCTGGATATTGTTAACGTCCGGCGCGACAAACGCCTGCGCCCACTCGGCCATCGGCAACGCCTGGCGCAGGTTAACGAGGGTTAACGCCAGCGCCAGCAGAAATAAGGCACTTAAGAGCGCGACGGGAAAGAGACGATTGCGCATCAGTGCGACTCCAGCGCGTGTTCCAGCACGCGGACAAATTTCAGTGCCGACCAGGTGGCACCGTAATACCAGACGGCAGGCACACGCTGAAAATGCCCGGCGCGCACAAACGGCAGCGCCTGCCAGAGCGCCGTTGCCATCATCTCCTGCATCTGCAATTCATTATCGTGATCAAAGCAAATCACCGGCACATCACCCACGGCAGCCAGTCGCTCAATACCAATCACCGCACTGCCCCAGAAGTTGGTTTCGCCCTGCCAGGCGCTTTGCAGTCCCAGCTGTTCCATCACCTCAAGAAACAGGCTGCCTTTACCAAAGGTAATCGCATGACGGCTATCGAGGATCGACATCAACAGGATCGGTCGCCCTGCCCAGGGTTTGAGGCGTTCACGCGCCGCCGCCAGCACGCCATCAACGTACTGCAAATGTCGCACCGCCTGCGCTTCACGGCCAATACGCGCCCCGAGTTCATGCAATGACTTGCGTGCGGTGCTGAGCGGTTTGCCATCGCCACTGTTCAGATCAAAGCCCATAGTAGGGGCGATGCGCGCCAGGGTAGCCGCTGAAGGACCATAGCCGTTGGAATGCAGGATTAAAGAAGGATTGAGCTGAGTCATCAGCTCCAGATTGGGTTCAGTACGCAGGCCGAGATCAATCGTCCCGGCAGGCAGTGCCGGTTCCCCTACCCACACCCGATAGTTGGAGATATCCGCAACACCCAGCGGGGCCACGCCCAATGCCATCAGCAGTTCGGTCGGCAGCCACTCCAGCGCCAGAATGCGCTGGGTATCCGGTAACGCCGCCTGTAACGGCGTCATTTTCATTAATGGCGATAACGCCAGCGCCGCCAGCAGCCGACGGCGAGAAATATCCAGCATCACCAGCCTCAGTAAACGAAACTGACGGGCGCACCGCCCTGCGGATGGGGCAGAATGCCCATCGGAATGCCGTAAATGCTGCCCAGCACATCAGCCTGCATGATCACTTCTGGCCCACCTTCGGCAATCATCTCGCCGCCACGTAAGGCCACCAGTTGGTCGCAATAGCGCGCCGCCATATTGATATCATGCAACACCGCGATCACCGTCAAGCCACGCTCCTGGCTGAGCCGCTGAATCAGCGCCAGCACTTCCACCTGATGGGCGATATCCAGCGCCGAAGTGGGTTCATCCAGCAACAGACAGCGGCTGTTTTGCGCCACCAGCATCGCCAGCCAGGCACGCTGACGTTCCCCCCCTGACAGGCTATCCACCAGACGCCCGGCAAAGGGTTTCAGCCCTACCAGCGCAATGGCTTCCTCCACGCGGTCGCGATCTTCCTGACCATAACGACCCAGCGCCCCGTGCCACGGATAGCGCCCAATCGCCACCAGCTCACGCACCGTCATCCCTTCTGCCGCCGGTAACTGCTGCGGTAAATAGGCCACCTGGCGGGCAAAATCCTTGCTGCCCCACTGATCCACCGCTGCACCGTTCAGCAACACACGGCCTTCACTCGCGGCCTGATGGCGTCCGAGCATTTTCAGCAGTGTCGATTTGCCGGAGCCGTTATGACCGATCAGGGCCGTCACTTTGCCCGGCGTGAAGGTGAGAGAAAGCGGATGGAGCAGCGTGCGCCCAGGCACGCGAAAACTGACGTTATCCAGCGTAAAGGTTGTTTCCTGGTGGTGCGGATGCTGCATGATAATCCCTGGCGTTACGGGCGCATTCCGCGCCCTTTTCTATCAGAAACGGAAGGTTGCAGTACCAACAATCTGGCGATCGGTGCCCCAGTAGCAGGCATATTCGCGGTAGCAGCTGGCGACATACTCGCGATCAAACAGGTTGTTGACGTTGATACCCAGCGACGATCCCGGCAGGCCAAAACGAGCCAGATCATATTTCACTGCTGCATCAACCACGGTATAGCCCTTCACATCGAAGTTTTGGTTAGCATTGCTGCCGTTTGCCTCGGTATCAGCATAAAGCCCTTTGCTGGCACCGGTATAACGCACACCAGCACCCAGCGTCAGGCCAGAAAGTGCGGTTTCGTGGAAGGTATAATCTCCCCACACGGACGCAGTTTGCTTCGGTACCTGCACCGGGGTTTTTCCTTTCAGCGTGGTATCTTCGGTGTACTCCGCATCGGTGTAGCTATAACCCGCTGTCAGGTTGATATTGGCGCTCAGCGCCGCTTTCGCTTCCAGTTCCACACCGCGTGAGCGGATCTCACCCGTCTGGATACTGGCATATTGATGCTCAGGATCGGCTGTCAGGTTATTGTTTTTGGTCAGTTGATACACCGCCGCCGTGATAACAATTGGGCGATCTTTAGGTACATATTTGATGCCCGCTTCATATTGTTTGGCACGTGATGGATCGAACGCCTTACCATCAAAAGTTGAACCGGAATTAGGAATGAAAGCTTCGCTGTAACTGAAATACGGCGCGATACCATTGTCGAACACGTAATTCAGACCGCCGCGCCAGGTAAATGCCTGGTCGTTTTGACGATCGAGGGAACTGGCCACACGGTCATACACCGATGTCATGGCGTAATCGTAACGACCACCCAGCGTTAACACCCAGCGATTCCACTCCATCTGATCCTGTGTATACAGGCCGGTCTGCCGTTGTTTGTCCAGATGTTGATAGGGATCTGCAAACGGCGTCACCGTATCATTCCCGTACTGTGGATTAACGGCGTTCAGGCTGCTGGCAGTACCAAACTGTGCATTGATATCATTACGCATTTGCTGATAATCAACGCCCATCAGCAGAGTATGGCTCAAGGCTCCTGTGTTAAATTTCGCCTGTGCCTGGGTATCAACTGAGAATTCATTTAAGTGTTCATCTGAAACCGCGGAGCCACGATTAATTTGCAATGTCTCAGGATTAAAACTGCTGCCGTAAATGCTGCGATAATCGGTACGCAGGTCGGCATAGCGCAGATTCTGACGCACCGTCCAGGTGTCGTTGAAGCTGTGCTCAAAGCTGTAACCCACCATTTTGGTGTTGCGCGAAATCTTGTTGCTCGGTTCGCCTTCATCAAAGTTGGTCGGCAGTTTGTACTGGCTGCCGTCAGGACGAATAATCGGCACCACGGTGCCTTCACGCGGCAGCCAGCCGTAGTAGCCGGTTTCGGGTTCGTTCTGGAAATAGGTCAGCAGATCGAAACGGGTGTTGGCATCGGGACGCCAGCTAAAGGAAGGCGCGATGGTGTAGCGCTTCTCTTTGTTCATCTCCTGCTGCGCATCCTGGCTGCGTGCCAGTCCGGTCAGGCGATAGCTGTAAACGCCGCTGTCATCCAGCGCGCCACCAAAATCGAAACCGGTGGAGAAACGGTTATCCGTCCCCATCTGGAACTGCACTTCACGTAAGGTTTCCTGGGTCGGACGCTTACTCACCAGCGACACCACACCACCTGGGTTGCTTTTGCCGTACAACACCGAAGCCGGGCCACGCAGCAATTCGGCGCGCTCAAGGAAGTAAGGATCGATGGCAAACTCGGAGTAGTTATCGCCCTGCAACTTCAGGCCATCGAGATATTGGTTGGTGTTGGTTTCGCTGAAGCCACGAATGGAGAAAGCATCGATCACATCCGAGCTGCCGCGGTTATCGCTGATACCAGGGGTATAGCTGAAGGCACGTTTGACCGACTGGACATTGTGCATCGCCATTTCTTCCTGAGTGACCACAGAAACCGACTGCGGCGTCTTCTCGATCGGCGTATCGGTTTTAGTGGCTGTGGCGCTGCGTTTCGCGGCGATGGTTGGTGCCGGTCCCCAGGCACTTTCCTGTGGAGCGGCAGAACCCCCATCGGCGGTGACCACGACGGTATCTTCAGCCAGCGCTTGCGCGCTCAGGGAGCCCAGGATTAAGGAAATCAGTAAAGCGAGCGGACGTTTGGTAGACGTTCCGCGCGGAAAGGAAACAGTTCGCGCATTCATATCAGGATCTCTCGAAAAAAAGTCGGTGCAGGCGAATGTAAACGAGAATGATTATTAGAAAGGTTGGATTTTAGGCGAAGTGTCGCAAGATCCGCAAGATATAAAGCCTGATGGCGGTGCGTTTGCCGCAAGTTCGTTCATTTTTGTTACGAAAAAACGGCCATAAAAAAAGGGTGCCACAGCACCCTTTTTTAGATTTCAGCCACTTAGTTGTTGCCGAACATCTCTTTAATCCAGCCAGCAACGCCGTTGCTGTCTTTCTGTTCTTCCTGCTGCTGCTGTTGCAACTGTTGCTGCTGCTGAACCTGCTGCTGTTGCTGCTGACACAGGGAGTTCGGATCAAGCGTCCACACCGGCAACGTGCGCCAGGTACTGCTGCCGGAGCCGCAGACAAAGTTACCGGCCGAATCAATATTCATCTGGCTGATATCTTCCGGCGGCGTCAATACCAGCGGCATCGGTGCCTGGTTATCGAGGTAGCGGCGATACAGCTGCATCGCACCACTGGCACCGTACAGCTTGGTTGACTGGTTGTTGTCGCGGCCTACCCAGGTGATCGCCACTTCTTTGCCATCGATACCGGCAAACCAGCTATCGACCAGGTCATTGGTGGTACCGGTTTTGCCCGCCAGATGCGCATTCGGGAAACGCGCACCCAGCGCACGCGCCGTACCGTGATCCGCCACCTGCTGCATGCTGTACAGCGTCAGATACGCGGCCTGCGGCGGCTCCACACGCTGTGCCTGCGGGAAGCTTTGATACAACACGGTACCGTCTTCCGCAATCACCGAACGTACCGCCGACAGCTCAGCACGGTTGCCGCCACTGGCGATGGACTGGAACGCCTGCGCCACTTCCACCGGCGTCAGGTTAAGCGCACCGAGCAACATCGCCGGAACCGGGTTCAGCTGGTCTTTCGGCACACCGAGTTTCGCCCAGGTATCCACCACCGAATTCAGTCCCAGCGTCATACCGAGGTTAACCGTCGGCACGTTCATCGAGTTGGTCAGCGCATCCACCAGCATCACTTTGCCGCTGAAGCGACGATCATCGTTGAGCGGTTTCCAGACGGTGCCGTTCGGCTGTTTCAGCGCGATAGGTTCATCGGCGATCCAGCTGTTGAGACGATAGCTATTCGGCTGGCTCAGCGCGGTCAGATAGGTGGCCGGTTTTGCCAGTGAACCGATGGAACGACGCGCCTGCAACGCACGGTTATAACCGGCGAACTGCGGATCAGAGCCACCGACCATGGCGCGGACTTCACCACTGAAGCGGTCCACCACCACCATCGCGGTTTCCAGATCTTTCAGGCCGCGTTGTTTCTTCAGCGTCGGAATACCGTCTTCCACCGCTTTCTCCGCCGCATCCTGGGAAATCGGGTCCAGCGTAGTGAAGATCTTCACGCCGGAGAGATCTTTCATTTTATCGCCGAGTTTGGCCTGCAACTCGTTACGTACCATCTGCATAAAGGCAGGCTGCGGTGTAATCACCCCGCCCTTCGGCTGCACGCCCAGCGGACGCGCCGACAGCATGTTGTACAGCTCCTCGTCGATAATCTTTTGCTGCTGCAACAGACGCAACACCAGGTTACGACGTTCCAGTGCCAGCTGCGGATTACGCCACGGGTTATACAGCGAAGCGCCTTTCACCATCCCCACCAGCATCGCCTGCTGATCGAGGCTCAGCTCATCCACCGGACGACCAAAGTAGTACAGACTCGCCAGCGGGAAGCCGCGGATCTGATCGTTACCGGCCTGGCCGAGGTACACCTCGTTGAGGTACAGCTCCAGAATGCGATCTTTGCTGTAGCGCGCATCCATGATGATCGCCATATAGGCCTCACGCGCT
Source organism: Pantoea cypripedii (assembly GCF_002095535.1). NCBI lineage: Bacteria > Pseudomonadati > Pseudomonadota > Gammaproteobacteria > Enterobacterales > Erwiniaceae > Pantoea > Pantoea cypripedii. The sequence goes on along the minus strand of NZ_MLJI01000001.1, from coordinate 861,190 downwards.
TTACGCCACAGCGAACGCTCGTTGGTGAGGAACAGGTTTTTCACCAGCTGCTGCGTCAGGGTACTGCCGCCCTGCACCGCTTTACCGGCGGTGATGTTAGCGAGGAACGCACGACCGATCGAGTACGGGCTGATGCCATCGTGCTCGTAGAAGTGGCGGTCTTCGGTGGCGATCAGCGTATCAACCAGCAGATCCGGGAAACCGGCGCGCGGCACAAACAGGCGCTGTTCACCGTTCGGGGACTGCAACATGGTGATCAGGCGCGGATCGAGGCGGAAGAAGCCAAAATCACGCCCGGTATCGAGGTTTTTAATCTCGCTCAGCTCGTTATTGCTGAAACTCATACGGGCACGGATCTGCCCCTCTTTGCTGTCCGGGAAATCAAACGGACGGCGTAGCAGGTCGATCGTGTTACCCTTCACGCTAAACTCGCCAGGGCGGGTAATGCGCGAGACTTCGCGATATTGCGTGCCTTCCAGCAGCGCAATCATTTCTTTTTTGTCGTAAGGCATTCCCGGTTCGAGGCTGACCATGCGGCCATAAACGGCAGCAGGCAATTGCCACACTTTACCGTCGATACGGCTGCGGATTTCTGAGTCGAGATAGACGCCCCAGATGACCATCACCACCACAAACACCAGGAATAGTTTGATGAACCAGCCTAACCAGCGGCGTTTCGCGCGCGGCGGGCGTTTTCCTTTACCTTTACGTGGCACTGGCTCACTCTCCTCATCATCCTGCTCTGTATCATCATCAAGTTCCCTGCGGCGACCCCGGCGCGCGATGCTGCGCGGTGGTTTGGGCTGTTTTCCTTTGCGCCCAATCGGTTCGCGATCGTTCCCAGACATGCTTTTATTCTCCAGGCATAGCTACGGCTGCGCCGTTACTCTAACTGCTTTCTCGTGCTGCGCATGGCAGAACCCTCTGAATTCGATACCAAAGGATCACGATGAAAATTTTTTAGTCCGCCTCGTTGGTAAGGCGTTGGCCGGATCATCCGGCCAGGGATGTTTGGGATAGCGCCCTTTCATCTCTTTCTGTACTTCAGGATATGCTCCACACCAGAACGCCGCCAGGTCACGGGTGATCTGCAACGGTCGGTGTGCCGGAGACAACAGCTCCAATACCAGCGGTACCCGTCCATCAGCCACAGCCGGATTGCGCGCTTCACCAAACATTTCCTGAATACGCACCGCTAACGCGGGTGGCTTCTCTGCATCGTAGCGGATCGGCAGGCGGCTTCCGGTCGGCACAGTGTAATGAGTTGGCAGCACACTATCCAGCCGCTGGCGTTGTGACCATGTCAGCAAATGTAATAATGCGCTGACAAGATTGACGCTCTGCAAGCCCTTCAAATCGCGCACCGTACTCATCTCCGGCAGCAGCCAGCTTTCCAGCGTATCCAGCAAGGTCTCGTCATCCAGTGACGGCCAGTCCTCTTCCGGCAGCCACAACGCAGCACAATGCAAACGCAGGCGCAGCTGTTCCGCTTCCGGCGTCCAGCCCAGCACCGCCAGACCTTTTTCGCGGATCCAGCGCAGCATCGCCGCATGTAACACTTCCGGTTCCGGGCGCGCCAGCGGTTGTGCTTTCAGGACCAGTGCACCCACCACTTCACGCCGCCAGGCGCGCAGCGTCCCTTTCTCTTCATCCCACTCCACATCGGTGCGTTGCTCCACCAAATGCGGGCATTGCTGCCGCAGTTGATCGATATCCACCGGCAGCGCCAGCAGGATACGCGCATCGGCCGCGCTGGCCCCCTGTAATAAGGAGGGAGCCATCAGCCATTCGCTACGGCTCAGGCCATCCTGCTCATCCAGCATCGCGCCAATACCGTTCGCCAGCTGATAACGCGCGCTGCTGCCACGGCGCTGCGCCAGCCGGTCGGCAAATCCGGCAGCCAGTAACGCCGGGAAAAGATCGGCATCGACATTGCCGCCGCTGGCATTGAGACGCTGCTGCCACTGACGGGCGCGCCGTTGCCACATCGATTGTGGACGATGCAGCGCATCACGCAGGTCAGCACTGCCGCTGCGCGGCGGCTCCTCCAGAATCGCCACCAGTAGCGCGGCGCTGGCGATGGCATTCTTATCTTGTCCGGCCGCACACAGGATGGCGCTCAGACGCGGATCGCTGCCCAATTCGGCCATTTTGCGCCCGGTCGCGGTTAATCGCTCCGCCTCATCTAATGCTCCCAGCCGGGCCAGCAACTCCCGCGCCGCACGCAGATGGCGTGCAGGCGGCATATCCAGCCAGCTGAGTTGTGCAACATCCGGGCAACCCCATTGCAGCAGATCGATTTGCAGCGAGGCCAGGTCACTGTGCAGGATTTCCGGCTCGCTCTGGGCCGCCGCCCTTAATGCCTGCTCCTGCGGCAGCAGATGCAGGCAGATACCCGGTTCGAGACGTCCGGCACGCCCTGCGCGCTGCATCATGGAAGCCTGGCTGATGCGCTGCGTTTGCAGCCGGGTCACGCCACTGCGCACCTCAAACTGCGCCGCGCGCTCCAGCGCGCTATCCACCACCAGCCGGATACCTTCAATCGTCAGGCTGGTTTCCGCGATATTGGTGGCCAGCACCACTTTGCGGCGGCCCGGCGGCGACGGCAGAATCGCCCGGCGTTGAGCTTCAAGCGATAACGCACCATATAAAGGAGAGAGATCAACATCTTCGCTCACCCGCGCTTCCAGCTCACGTTTGACGCGTTCGATTTCCGCCACGCCCGGCAGGAACAGCAACAACGATCCTTGCTCTTCACGCAGCAGCTGCGCCACTTCCCGTGCCACCGCCTCCTCAAACCGCTGTTGATTATTCAGCGAGGCATAACGACGGGTCACCGGGAAGCTGCGGCCCTCCGAGGCGATAAACGGGGCATCCGGCAGCAGGCTGCGCAGGCGTTGGTTATCCAGCGTCGCCGACATCAGCAGAATTTTCAGATCATCACGTAGCCCCTGCTGCACATCCAGCAGCAGCGCCAGCGCCAGATCTGCCTGCAGGCTACGCTCATGAAACTCATCAAGGATCACCAGAGAGACCCCTTCCAGCATCGGATCGCGTTGCAGCATGCGCGTCAGAATACCTTCGGTGACCACTTCCAGCCGGGTATCGGCCCCACAGCAATTTTCCCCGCGCAGGCGATAGCCGACGGTGCCGCCCGGTTGTTCGCCGAGCAATTCCGCCAGCCGCTGTGCCACATTGCGGGCGGCCAGCCGTCGCGGTTCCAGCATAATGATGCGGCCCGGTAACTGCGCCTGTTGCAGCAGTTGTAAAGGTAGCCAGGTGGATTTACCTGCGCCGGTGGGTGCCGCCAGCAGTACCTGCGGCGACTGCGCCAGCGCGGCCAGCAGTTCAGGCAGCACCTCGCTTACCGGTAACTCACTCACACTCAACTCCGTTTCTGCCTGTGCTAAGATGGCGCGCATTGTAGCATTCCCCGCAGAGTCCATCATGGCAACGCAACGTCTGTTTTTTGCTCTCGAACTGCCCGCCGCGCTGCAACAGCAGCTGGTGCGCTGGCGGGCGGAGAATTTTGCTGAAGATGTCGGCAGGCCGATTGCGGCAGCGAATCTGCACCTTACGCTGGCGTTTCTCGGTGAGGTCAGCGATGACACCTCGCAACGTTTGCAGCAGCTGGCTGCGCGCATCACGCAACCCGGTTTTGCACTCGATCTGGATGATGCTGGCCACTGGCCGCGTCCCGGCGTGGTGTGGCTGGGTTGTCAGCGTCCGCCGCGTGGGTTACTGCAACTGGCAAATCTGCTGCGCGCCCAGGCGGCGCGTCACGGCTGCGCGCAAAACGCACCGTCGTTTCATCCGCACGTTACCTTGTGGCGTAACGCCACACAAAAGGTGGCGCTGCCGCCACGCGGTTTTCACTGGCGGGTGGATGTCAGCCATTTTGTGCTGTTTTCGTCGCGTTTCGAGAAAGGCCGCACCCATTATCAGGCGCTGGCCCGATGGCCGCTATCCGCCACCACAGGAGACTGAATGCTTTTCTCCCCACCTCTCAAACCGGCCCGTTTAATCAGCCGCTATAAGCGTTTCTTAGCGGATGTGATCACCCCTGAGGGTGAAACTCTGACCATTCATTGCGCGAATACCGGTGCCATGACCGGCTGCGCCACGCCAGGCGATACGGTGTGGTATTCCACGTCGGATAGCGTGACACGTAAGTATCCGCACAGCTGGGAATTGACCGAAACCCAGCAGGGCCACTGGATCTGCGTCAATACCCTGCGTGCCAATCAGCTGGTGAAAGAAGCGCTGATCTCTGCAATGATTCCAGAATTATCCTCTTATGAGCACTGCCAGCCTGAAGTAAAATACGGCACGGAAAAAAGCCGAATTGACTTTCTGTTGCGGGCAGATGACAGATCAAACTGCTATATTGAAGTCAAGTCCGTCACACTTTTACAACACGGTAAAGGCTATTTTCCGGATGCGGTGACGACTCGCGGGCAAAAGCATCTGCGCGAACTGACACAAATCGCGGCAGAAGGCCATCGGGCCGTTTTGTTGTTTGCAGTTCTGCATACGGGGATTGAGGACGTTTCCCCGGCGCGCCATATCGACGCGCAGTACGCAGAACTACTGGTACAGGCGCAGCGGCGTGGCGTGGAAGTATTGGCGTATCAGGCTCACATCTCCCCGCTAAAAATGTTACTGACGCGGCCGATAAGGGTAGAGTTGTAATATTCTTAGCAATTTGGTGTGATAGGAATGTTCCGAGTGGTGCGCTAAATACGCTGTTCCTCACAGGCTTGTCAAGGTGCGATCATGAATAATTGCCAACCTTGATTGCTTCTGCTATTTATAGCGGCCTGTTTTTTTCCCTGTTGGGAATCGATAAACCCAAAGTAACTCGGGTTGCAGGAAGACGGCCTTGCCGCATGCAATCTGATGTATCAAGGGTAGTGCGTGTTATCCAGGAGAAACAACATGCAAGAAGGGCAAAACCGTAAAACATCGTCCCTGAGTATCCTCGCCATCGCTGGGGTGGAGCCGTATCAGGAGAAACCGGGCGAAGAGTACATGAACGAAGCCCAGCTGAACCATTTCCGCAAGATTCTGGAAGCCTGGCGCAATCAACTTCGGGATGAAGTAGACCGTACTGTGTCGCACATGCAGGATGAAGCTGCCAACTTCCCGGATCCGGTTGACCGTGCCGCGCAGGAAGAGGAATTCAGTCTGGAACTGCGTAACCGCGATCGTGAGCGTAAGCTGATCAAAAAGATCGAGAAGACGCTGAAGAAAGTGGAAGATGACGATTTCGGCTACTGCGAATCCTGCGGTGTTGAAATTGGTATTCGTCGTCTGGAAGCACGTCCGACCGCCGATCTCTGCATTGACTGTAAAACGCTGGCAGAAATCCGCGAGAAACAGATGGCAGGCTAATGGCCGTGAACAGACTGTCACCGTACGGCAGGGAAAACCACTGTTTTCCCGCCGTGCGGTGCGCATCAAACAATGTCTAACCTTCCCTGTATTGGGCGCTTCGCCCCCTCTCCCTCTGGTGAACTTCATTTTGGCTCGCTGATTGCAGCAACAGGCAGCTACCTGAGTGCCCGCGCACAACAGGGGCGCTGGCTGGTGCGTATTGAAGATATCGATCCACCGCGAGAAGTGCCGGGTGCCGCAACCCGCATTCTGCAACAGCTGGAACATTATGGTTTGCACTGGGATGGTGAGGTGCTGTGGCAGTCACAGCGTCATGAAGCTTACCGCGCGGCGTTAAACTGGTTGCGGGAGCAGCGTCAGAGTTATTTCTGTACCTGTACGCGCAGCCGTATTCAGCAGCTGGGCGGTTTTTATGATGGTCACTGCCGCGAGTTGCAGCTGCCAGCGGAAAACGCCGCGTTGCGCCTGCGCCAGCATACGCCGGTGTATGGCTTTGACGATCGTCTGCGGGGTCATTTGCTGGCCGACACACGGCTGGCGCAAGAGGATTTTATTATCCATCGCCGCGATGGCCTGTTCGCCTATAACCTGGCTGTGGTGGTGGATGACCATTTTCAGGGCATGACCGAGATTGTACGCGGTGCTGATTTGATCGAGCCGACAGTCCGCCAGATTGCGCTGTATCAGCAATTTGGCTGGCCGGTGCCGGAATATCTGCATCTGCCGCTGGCGGTGAATGGCGATGGCAACAAGTTATCGAAGCAAAACCATGCGCCCGCGCTGCCTGCGGGTGATCCCCGGCCACTGCTGGTGCAGGCATTACACTTTTTGGGTCAGCCGGTATCACCAGGCTGGCAGGACGAATCGCTGGAAACCCTGCTTAAGACGGCGATTAACCAGTGGAATATCCGTCTGATCCCACTGGAGAACGCCCTGAGGCCAGTTGAAATGACAACGGCATTCTCAAATGGTTCGCAACAGGCTATGATTAGCCGCTGATTTTACTAACACCACTAATGTCACTGTCGAGGTGTCCCATTTTTACCCGAGTCGCTAATTTTTGCCGGAGAGTCCTCAAGCGTGACGAGGAGGCGCCTGAAGAGGTGGAAACCGAAAGTCTGATGACCGTTATTCCCCGTGAAAGCCACAACATCTCACGCAAAGATATCAGCGAAAATGCCCTCAAAGTGCTCTATCGCCTGAATAAAGCCGGTTACGAAGCCTACCTGGTAGGCGGCGGTGTGCGCGATTTGCTGCTGGGTAAAAAACCCAAAGATTTCGATGTCACCACCAACGCCACGCCGGAACAAATGCGTAAACTGTTCCGCAACTGTCGTCTGGTCGGACGTCGTTTCCGTCTGGCTCACGTCATGTTCGGACCGGAAGTGATTGAAGTCGCGACCTTCCGTGGCCATCACCAGATGGAAGAAGCCGAAGAAGAAGATCGCAACAGCTCACAGCGCGCGCAAAGCGGTATGCTGCTGCGCGATAACATCTTTGGCAGCATCGAAGATGATGCCCAGCGTCGCGATCTCACCATCAACAGCCTGTATTACAGCGTGGCGGATTTCACCGTACGTGATTACGTCGGCGGTTTACAGGATTTGCAGCAGGGCGTCATTCGTATGATTGGCGATCCGGAAACACGCTATCGGGAAGATCCGGTGCGTATGCTGCGCGTGGTGCGTTTTGCCGCCAAGCTGGAGATGAGCATTGCCGCAGAAACCGCCGAGCCGATTCCGCGCCTGGCGACACTGTTGCATGATATTCCGCCCGCGCGTTTGTTCGAAGAATCGCTCAAGCTGCTGCAGGCGGGTTACGGCTACCGCACCTATCAGATGATGCGCGAATATCAGCTGTTCCAGCCGTTGTTCCCGACGCTGACGCGCGGTTTCACCGAGCATAGCGACAGCTCAATGGAGCGTATGCTGGCACAGGTGCTGAAAAATACCGATACCCGCATTCAGAATGATATGCGCGTCAATCCGGCGTTCCTGTTTGCCGCGATGTTCTGGTATCCGCAGCTGGAGTCTGCTGAGCAGATTGCCCAGGAAAGCGGCCTGACCTATTACGATGCCTTTGCGCTGGCGATGAATGAAACGCTGGATGAAGCCTGCCGTGCGCTGGCGATTCCGAAGCGTATCACCACGCTGATTCGCGATATCTGGCAGTTGCAGTTGCGCATGTCTCGTCGTCACGGCAAGCGTGCGTGGAAGCTGATGGAACATCCGAAATTCCGAGCAGCTTATGACCTGCTGGCATTGCGTGCCGATGTGGAAAATAACCCGGAACTGCAACGTCTGAGCCAGTGGTGGGGTGAATTCCAGGCCGCAGCACCGACGCAGCAGAAAAACATGCTGAACACCCTGGGTGATGATCCTGCGCCACGCCGTAAACCGCGTCGTCCGCGTCGCCGTCCGGCGGCACCGCGCAACAACAGTGCGCCATGACCCGCGTTTATCTCGCTTTAGGCAGTAACCTCGCCGACCCGCTGCATCAGGTTGATGCAGCGCTGGCGGCGCTGGATGCGATACCGCAAACCACCCGAGTGGCAACCTCCTCGTTGTATCGCACCCCGCCTTATGGCCCGCAGGATCAACCTGACTACCTCAACGCCGTGGTCGCGCTGGAAACCGGGCTTACCGCCGAAAGCTTACTCGACCAGACCCAGCGCATTGAACTGGAACATGGCCGGGTGCGCAAAGCCGAGCGCTGGGGTCCGCGCACCCTCGATCTGGATATCCTGCTGTTTGGCGACGCGGTGATTAATACTCCACGTCTGACGGTGCCGCATTACGATATACACAACCGCGCGTTTATGTTGTTACCGCTGCTGGAGCTCGCTCCCCAGCTCACTTTCCCCGATGGCACCCCTCTGGCCCCGCTGCTGGCTACGCTCGATCAAAGCGAGATTCGTTTCTGGTCTGAGTAACCCCAGAATCGCACGGCAATCGTATCGCCTCCCCTTTCAATCCAGTACACTGCGCCCATCAGAAAATACTGAGAGCGTGCGATGAAACCGACAACTATCTCCCATTTACGCCAGTGGAAAGCCAGTGGCCGCAAATTTGCCACCCTGACGGCCTACGACTTCAGCTTTGCCCGTCTGTTTGCTGACGAAGGCATTCAGGTCCTGCTGATTGGCGATTCACTTGGCATGACGGTGCAGGGCCACGAATCAACTCTGCCGGTTACCGTCAATGATATTGCCTACCACACCGCAGCGGTGCGCCGTGGCGCTCCACAGGCGCTGGTGATGGCCGATCTGCCGTTTATGAGTTATGCCACTCCGGAGCAGACCTTTGACAACGCGGCCCAGCTGATGCGTGCCGGTGCCAATATGGTCAAACTGGAAGGCGGTGCCTGGCTGGCGGAAACCGTCAAAATGCTGACCGAGCGCGCGGTGCCGGTGTGTGGTCACCTCGGTTTGACGCCGCAATCGGTGAATATCTTTGGTGGCTATAAAGTACAGGGCCGTGACGAAGCCGGAGCGGAACGCCTGCTGGCCGATGCGCTGGCACTGGAAGCGGCTGGCGCACAGCTGCTGGTGCTGGAGTGCGTACCGGTCGCCCTGGCAGAACGCGTGACCAAGGCGCTGACCATCCCGGTGATTGGCATCGGCGCAGGTAACGTGACCGATGGGCAAATTCTGGTCATGCATGATGCCTTTGGTATTACCGGCGGCCATATCCCGAAATTCGCTAAAAATTTCCTCGCGGAAACCGGCGACATTCGCGCTGCGATTCGCCACTATATTGCCGAAGTTGAGGCGGGCAGTTACCCGGCCGCCGAACACAGTTTCCAGTAAATCAGGAGATGTGCAGTGCTGATCATTGAAACACTGCCGATGCTGCGTCACGAGATCCGTCGCTGGCGTCAGGAAGGCAAACGTATCGCGCTGGTGCCTACTATGGGCAACCTGCATGATGGACATATGACGCTGGTCGATGAAGCGCGCGCGCGTGCCGATATCGTGGTGACGTCGATTTTTGTTAACCCAATGCAGTTTGATCGTCCGGACGATTTAGCACGCTACCCCCGCACTTTGCAGGATGATTGCGAAAAGCTGAATCGCCATGGCGTTGATTTGGTGTTCGCCCCTGCCCCGGCAGACGTCTACCCCAAAGGCCTCGATACCCAGACCTTCGTGGAAGTCCCGGGTTTGTCATCGCTGCTGGAAGGTGCCGCCCGTCCAGGCCATTTTCGTGGCGTCTCCACCATTGTCAGCAAGCTGTTCAACCTGGTGCAGCCGGACATTGCCTGCTTTGGTGAAAAAGATTTTCAGCAGTTGGCTATTATCCGCAAGATGGTGGCGGATATGGGTTTCGACATCGAGATTGTCGGTGTCCCCACGGTACGCGCCAAAGATGGCTTAGCCCTCAGCTCGCGTAATGGCTATCTCACCGCAGATGAGCGTACACTGGCACCCGGCTTAAGCCAGGTGATGAACAGCATGGCAGAGCGCCTCAGCAATGGCGAGCGCCATGTGGAAGAGATTATTGAACACGCCGAACAGGCGTTACGCGAGAAAGGTTTCCGCCCGGACGGGCTGGCGATTTGCGATGCCGAAACGTTGCAGGCGCTGACCGTCGATAGCCAGCGAGCCGTGATTCTGATGGCCGCATGGCTGGGCAATGCGCGTCTGATCGATAATCAGCAAGTAGATCTGACCCAGTAAGGGATCGTTTATAGAAGGTTGTACCGCCATGATTCGTACCGTATTACAGGGCAAACTGCACCGCGTCAAAGTGACTCAGGCAGATTTGAATTACGAAGGTTCCTGCGCCATCGACCAGGACTTCCTGGATGCGTCTGGCATTCTGCAATATGAAGCCATCGACATCTACAACGTGACCAACGGCCAGCGTTTCTCTACCTACGCCATTGCCGCTGAGCGTGGCTCAAAGATTATCTCCGTCAACGGCGCAGCCGCCCGCTGTGCCTGCGAGGGCGATATTATGATCATCTGTTCTTATGTGCAGGTGGAAGATGAAGTCGCGCGTAGCTGGCAGCCGAAAGTGGCCTATTTTGAGGGCGACAACGAGATGAAGCGGATAGCCAAAGCGCTGCCGGTTCAGGTCGCCTGATAAAATAAGGGCGGGATTGATATCCCGCCCCTGTAGCGGCGCGATTTATCGCGCAGTTTTTTCCGGCAACGAGCAAAGAATCGCGCGATAAATCGCGCCGCTACAGCCCAGCCTCATGCTAGCTCCGCAGCCCTCTGCCACGCTGAATCAGCACATACACCACCGCGTAAAACACCACGATAAACGCCACCAGCACCGATAAGGTCAGCTCCAGCGGCACATCATTGATGCCAAGGAAACCGTAACGGAAGCCGCTGATCATATACACAATCGGGTTCAGTTTTGACACCATCTGCCAGAACGGTGGCAGCAGCGTCAGCGAGTAAAAGACCCCACCCAGATAGGTTAACGGTGTCAGCACAAAGGTCGGAATCAGGCTGATATCGTCAAAGGTGCGGGCAAACACCGCGTTCAGCAACCCGGCAAGCGAGAACAGAATCGCCGTCAGCAGTAACGTCAGCGCCACCATCGACCATGAATACACATGGAAGGGCACGAAAAACAGCGATATCGCCGTGACCAGAATCCCGACGCAGACGCCACGCGCCACGCCACCGCCAACATAACCCGCGATGATAATGTGCGTCGGCACCGGTGCCACCAGCAGCTCCTCAATATTGCGCTGAAACTTGGCGCTGAAGAAGGAAGAAGCCACGTTAGCGTAAGCGTTGGTGATCACCGCCATCATGATCAGGCCCGGCACGATAAATTGCATGTAGCTGAAACCATGCATATCACCGATACGCGAACCAATCAAATTGCCGAAAATAATAAAATACAGGGTCATGGTGATCACCGGCGGCACCAGCGTCTGAATCCAGATGCGGGCAAAACGGTTGATCTCTTTGGTCCAGATGCTCTTGAGCGCTACCCAATACAAATGCGTCATGCTTTCGCTCCTGTTTTTCCCTGCACCAGGCTGACAAACAGCTCCTCAAGGCGGTTAGCTTTGTTACGCATACTCAGCACCTGCACCCCCTGCGCACTCAGCTGGCTGAACACGCTGTTCAGCCCCTGTTCACGCATCACTTCCACTTCCAGCGTGGACGTATCCACCAGACGATACTGGAAGCCCTCCAGCTGCGGCAGCGGGCTGCGTGGGGCCAGATCGAGGATAAAGGTTTCGGATTGCAGCTTGGACAACAGCCCTTTCATTGAGGTGTTCTCCACCAGTTCACCGCTCTGGATAATGCCGATATTGCGGCACAGCATTTCCGCTTCTTCCAGATAGTGGGTGGTCAGAATGATGGTGGTGCCCTTCGCGTTTAGCTCTTTCAGGAACACCCACATCGAACGACGCAGCTCGATATCGACGCCCGCCGTTGGCTCATCAAGGATCAGCAACTTGGGTTCATGCATCAGCGCGCGCGCAATCATCAGACGACGTTTCATCCCGCCGGATAACATCCGCGCACGTTCGTTGCGTTTACCCCAGAGATCGAGCTGTTTCAGGTATTTTTCGGCGCGCAGATTCGCTTCGCGACGTTCCACACCGTAGTAACCCGCCTGGTTGACCACAATCTGTAGCACGGTTTCAAACGGGTTGAAGTTGAATTCCTGCGGCACCAGCCCGAGCTGACGCTTGGCGTTGACCACATCTTTTTCCAGGTCATAGCCAAACACGCGAACGCTGCCGCCAGATTTATTGACCAGTGAGCTGATAATGCCGATGGTGGTGGACTTACCGGCACCGTTCGGCCCCAGTAAGGCGTAAAAATCACCTGCTTCCACGCTGAGATCGATCCCTTTCAGCGCCTGTACGCCGCCAGGATAGGTCTTGATCAGCCCGGAAAGTTCCAGTGCATAAGTCATTGCGAGTCCATACCTTGTTGTAGTGACATCATTGCCTGTTGAAATGATAGTGTGCGCGAGCGGTACGTGCGCGTTCGCTGGGATAAAGGTTGTGAAATCAAAGGAGTCGGGCAGAGTCTATCACTCTGCGCGCCGCAGGGAAACGCAGCAGAATGCCCGCCAGCCACTGGCCGACGGGCTGCGCATCTTATCGCAGGCGGGAAAGGTTAGCCTTGGAAGATTGTGCGGTTATTCGTCAAGCAGCACCACTTTACCGATGTACGGCAGATGGCGGTAACGCTGGGCATAATCGATGCCAAAACCCACCACGAATTCGTCCGGGATGGAGAAGCCGACGTATTCTACCGTCACATCCACTTCACGGCGCTCCGGCTTATCCAGCAGGGTACAAATGGCCAGTGATTTGGGTTCGCGCAGACGCAGGATCTCGCGCACTTTGCTCAGGGTGTTGCCGGAGTCGATGATGTCTTCAACGATCAACACGTCTTTGCCGCGAATATCTTCATCGAGATCTTTCAGGATCTTCACATCACGGGTGGTGGACATGCCGCTGCCGTAGCTGGAGGCGGTCATAAAGTCGACTTCGTGTGGCACCTCAACGGCACGGCACAAATCGGCCATAAACATGAAGGAACCGCGCAGCAGACCGACCAGCACCATTTCGCTGCCGCTGTCACGGTAGTGGTCGCTTATCTGTTTGCCGAGTTCGGCAATACGGGTTGCAATCTCCTGCTCAGAGATCATCACGTCAACGGTGTGTTTCATTGCATTCAGCCTGGGTTAGGTATCTCAGAAAGCCACGCAGTCTATCATAGTCCATTTAAGCACTGACGCCGCGCACACAACGCAAACGTTACCGTGGCGAAAAATATTGCTCTGACGTTAACTGTATGAAAAGCACCCAACAGCGATCCCCTGCCAACCGGAGACGTTATGACATCTTCATCCAGTAAAAAACCGCAAGCTGGCAATCATTCGCTTCATCCCGAAACCCAGATGCTGAATTACGGTTACGATCCACGCCTGTCTGAAGGCGCGGTGAAGCCGCCGGTGTTTCTCACCTCCACCTTTGTGTTTAACAGCGCCGAAGAGGGGAAAGACTTTTTTGATTTCGTCGCCGGGCGACGTGAACCGCCAGAAGGTAAAAGCGGCGGGCTGGTCTATTCACGTTTCAATCATCCCAATAGCGAAATTGTCGAAGACCGGCTGGCGATTTACGAAGGCGCAGAAAAGGCCGCGCTGTTCTCCTCCGGCATGGCGGCGATTGCCACCACGCTGCTGACTTTCGCCCGACCTGGCGAGGTGATTCTGCATTCTCAGCCGCTGTACGGTGGTACCGAAACCCTGCTGAGCAAAACGCTGCATAACCTCGAAATCAAAGCGGTTGGCTTCAGCGACGGCACCGATGAAGAGAAAGTCCACGAAGCGGCCAAGCTGGCCTGGCAACGTGGGCGGGTGGCATTGATCCTGATTGAGACCCCGGCCAATCCCACCAACAGTCTGGTGGATATTGAATTGATGGTGCAGGTGGCCGAGGTGATTGCGCAACATCAGGGATCGCGGCCGATTATCGCTTGTGATAACACCCTGCTCGGCCCATTGTTTCAGCGCCCGCTGGAACAGGGTGCCGACCTGTCGCTGTATTCACTGACCAAATATGTGGGCGGCCATTCGGATCTGATTGCCGGTGCGGTGCTCGGCAGGAAAGCGTTGATCGATCAGGTTCGGTCGCTGCGTAGCGCTATCGGCACCCAGCTTGACCCGCACTCCAGCTGGATGATTGGCCGCTCGCTGGAAACCCTGGCGTTGCGCATGGAGAAAGCGGCGCACAATGCGGCGCGGGTGGCGGCGTTCCTGCGCGATCGGCCCGAGGTGGAAAAGCTGCATTGGCTACCCTACCTGGATAAAAACAGCAGCGCAGGAGAAACCTATCGCCGCCAGTGTTTCGGCGCAGGTTCGACCTTTTCCTTTGATATTCGCGGCGGGCAGCCAGCGGCGTTTCGTTTCCTCAATGCGCTCGGGCTGTTCAAACTGGCGGTGAGTCTGGGGGGGACCGAATCGCTGGCCAGTCATCCGGCCAGCACCACCCATTCCGGGGTGGCGGCGGAGGTGCGTCAGCGTATTGGTATCACTGACGCCACCGTCCGTTTGTCGATCGGCATCGAACATGCCGATGATTTGATTGAGGATATCCGCCAGGCGCTGGGCGGTTAAGTCACAGTGAAGCCCAGCATCATGCCGGTGTCCTCGTGTTCCAGCAGATGGCAATGGGCCATATAGGCCTGTTCGGCATTGGCAACATAGTCGAAGCGCACCAGCACTTCACTGCGCCAGCCGTTGACGCTGACCATATCCTTCCAGCCCTGGCGATGCGGGGCTGGTGGCTTGCCGTTTTCGGACAGAATACGGAACTGGGTGCCGTGGATATGGAACGGATGCAGCATGCTGTCGCCTTCACCGGAAATCGTCCACTTTTCCATGCTGCCGAGCTTCACATCGAACATCGGTTTGGTCATATCAAAGGCAATGCCGTTAATCTTGTTGCCGTTGTGGAAATCATAACCGGCAGCCTTGTCATGGCCGCTATGATCCATCGCCATCTTGCTATGATCCATCGGCATGTCACCCATATCCATCTTCATATCGCCCTGCTTTTGCCCTTGCGGCATGTTCATGGCGTGATGGCCTTCCATGCTGCCCATGGCTTTCGCGCCATAGCGATCCATCAGCGCCTGCATGCCCTGGCTATCGAGCTGCGGGTCCATCATCAGTTGCAGCCAGCGGGTTTGTAGCCCGTCGGTGGCGGGCACCGGCGGGACATCCACCAGCTTATCCGGCAGCGAAGCACTTGCCATCACGCGTAATGGCAGGATATTCACCAGCGGCAACGGTTGATCAAACGGTGCCAGCATCATGCCCATTTGCGTCACCGGCAGCGTCACCATGTCAAAGCTTTTACCGTCTGAGGTATCCACCATCACTTCAAAACGCTCGCCGGGCAGCAGTGGCAGGCTGTCCACTTTTATCGGCTCCGCCAGCAGGCCGCCATCGCTGCCAATCACATACAGCGGGCGCTGGTCGCTGGTGGCAATATGCATTGAACGCGCGTTACAACCGTTCAGCAGACGCAGGCGTAACCAGCCACGCGGCACCGCGTGTTGCGGGTACTGCACGCCATTGGTCAGCATCATGTCGCCAAACCAGCCCACCGCCGCACGCATAATATCGAGCTGATAATCAATCCGCGTACCATCCGAACTCAGTTGCTTGTCCTGGAAAATCAGCGGCACATCGTCAACGCCCCACTGCACCGGCAAGCGCAGTTTGCCGGATGCTTCATCCTGTAACAGCACCAGTCCCGCCAGCCCCTGCGCCACCTGATAGCCGGTTTTGCCATGCTGATGGGGGTGAAACCAGCAGGTAGTGGCGGGTTGATCGGGCGTAAAGGTCACCTGACGCGATGCCCCTGGCGCGATGGTCGCCTGTGGGCCACCATCCACCGCACCCGGAATTTCCAGCCCGTGCCAGTGCACGGTGGTGGCGTCCGGCAGACGGTTATGAATATTCACCGTGACCGGTTTACCCCGCTGGAGCACAATTGCTGGCCCAAGCAGGCTGCCGTTGTAGCCCCAGGTCGGCACCGCTTTGCCATTCCACTGGCTGGTGCCCGCCTGAGCGGTCAGGGTGTAGGTACCGCGTGCATCCGCTTCCAGCAGGTTGGGGATAGGCAGCAGCGGTCGCGTGGCAGCCATCAGCGAACGGCTCCACATGGGCAGGGCACCTGCCGCGCTGAGGGCGGCAGTCAGCTTCAGAAAATGACGACGTTGCATATTCATATCCTTATTGTGCATAAGGGCACAGCGTAAACCTTGCCCCTGCGGGAGGGTCAAGCCCTGCTGCAGAATGCACCGAAAAAAAGTGTGGCGGGTGCCACAGCGGCAAATTTATCAGAATCCTGCCAATATCTGTGCTAACGTCATTTTATTGCCCCCTGTTGAGAATGATTATGTCGAAAAGCATCAAGATCCTGCTGCTGGCGGGACTCCTTGGCTTCTCCTCCACCAGCTTTGCCCTGAGCGAATCCGAAGCGGAAGATCTGGCTGATCTGACGGCGGTTTTTGTCTATCTGAAGAATGATTGCGGCTATCAGGATCTCCCCGATGCGCAGATTCGCAAGGCGTTGGTGTTTTTCGCCCAGCAGAATCGCTGGGATTTGAGTAACTACAGCACCTTCAACATGAAAGCGCTCGGCGAAGACAGTTACAAAGATCTGAGCGGCATCGCCATCACCAACGACAAGAAATGTAAGTCGCTGGCACGGGATTCCCTGAGCCTGCTCGCCTACGTGAAATAACCTGCCGCCCCGCTCTCCTGCTGAACATTTGACCGTGCAACCACGGTCATAATTCGCTATGATTTGCCGCCCATTTTCATGGCGATGTCATTACAGGAGAGCCTCATCATGGCCCAAAATGAAATGTGGTATGAAACCCTTCATGCCGGTTTCGGACAGTACTTCACGGTTGATAAAGAACTCTACCGTGACAAAACCGCGCATCAGGATCTCGTCATCTTCGAAAATGCGGCTTTCGGTCGCGTTATGGCGCTGGACGGCGTGGTACAAACCACCGAGCGTGATGAATTCATTTACCATGAAATGATGACCCATGTACCGATTCTGGCGCACGGGGCGGCGAAACGTGTGCTGATCATCGGCGGTGGCGACGGTGCCATGCTGCGCGAAGTATCACGTCATCGCAGCATCGAACAGATCACTATGGTGGAGATCGATGCGGGTGTGGTGAGCTTCTGTAAGCAGTATCTGCCGAACCACAGCGCAGGGGCTTACGACGATGCACGTTTGCAACTGGTGATTGATGATGGCGTCAACTTCGTCAATCAGACGCAGGAAAAATTCGATGTGATCATCTCCGACTGTACCGACCCGATCGGTCCGGGAGAGAGCCTGTTTACCTCGGAATTCTATACCGGTTGCAAAAACGCCCTCAACCCTGGCGGCATTTTTGTGGCACAGAACGGCGTCTGTTTTCTGCAGCAGGATGAAGCGGTTAACAGCCATCGCAAACTCAGCCACTACTTTTCCGATGTCAGCTTTTATCAGGCAGCGATCCCGACCTACTACGGCGGCATCATGACCTTTGCCTGGGCAAGCGACAATCCGGCGCTGCGCACGCTCGATAGTGCGACCTTGCAGTCACGTTTTGTGGCCGCTGGCCTGAACTGCCGTTACTACAATCCGGCAATCCATACTGGCAGCTTTGCCCTGCCGCAATATCTGTTGAATGCCCTGTCAGACGCGCGCTGATCGGACATTTATAAGGGGGTGAACGAAATTGCAAAAGCTAAAACTACATGGCTTCAACAACCTGACAAAGAGCCTGAGTTTTTGTATTTACGATATTTGCTATGCAAATACTGAAGCTGAGCGTGATGGTTACATCGCTTATATTGATGAGCAATATAACGCCAACCGTCTGACCGAAATCCTGACAGAAACCTGCTCGATCATTGGTGCTAACGTGCTGAACATCGCGCGCCAGGACTATGAACCACAAGGCGCGAGCGTCACCATTCTGGTGAGCGAGGAGCCAATCGATCCGAAAGATATCGATAACTCAGAGCATCCCGGCCCGCTGCCTAACTCCGTCGTCGCCCATCTCGATAAAAGCCATATTTGCGTGCATACCTATCCGGAGAGCCACCCGGAAGGCGGATTATGCACCTTCCGCGCCGATATCGAAGTCTCGACCTGCGGCGTGATTTCCCCGCTGAAAGCGTTAAATTATCTGATTCACCAGCTGGAATCCGACATCGTCACCATTGATTATCGCGTGCGTGGTTTCACCCGTGATGTGAATGGCGTGAAGCACTTCATTGATCATGCGATTAACTCGATTCAGAACTTTATGTCTGACGATATGAAATCAATGTATGACATGCTGGACGTGAACGTTTACCAGGAGAATATCTTTCATACCAAGATGTTGCTGAAAGAATTCGACCTGAAGCATTACCTGTTCAATACCAAACCGGAAGATCTCAGCCCGCAGGAACATAAGCGTATAACCAGCTTGCTGTGGAAAGAGATGCGGGAGATTTATTACGGACGTAACATCCCGTCGATTGGGTTGAAATCGTAACGGATCCCGTAGCGGCGCGATTTATCGCGCGTTTTTTCCGGCATCGCGCTCGGAATTGCGCGATAAATCGCGCCGCTACGACCAGGTGTCCATCAGGTTTCCGTCAGTTGCAGCGCAATACCGCGTTCACGCAGGCTATGGCATACCGTTTCATCCAGCCGTGCATCAGTGACGATGTCGGTCAGGCTGTCGATCGGTGCCGCGCAAAACAGCGACCAGGAACCGTATTTGCTGCTGTCAGCCAGCAGAATCCGTCGCCGGGCATTCGCCAGCAGATCCATCTTCAGACCGGCCTTCTCCTCGGTTGGCGTGGTAATCCCGCGTTCAATGCTCCACGAGTTACAGCTGACAAAAGCGATATCCGGATTGATACTGCGCAGCAGGCGGCGACCATGTTCGCCAATGCACGACTGGCTGGAATCATCGATACGCCCGCCGATGATGGTGACTTCAATCTGTTTGAATTCTGACAGGAACAGCGCGATATGCAGATCGGCGGTAATCACCCGCAACGGCAAATGGGTCAGCTGACGCGCCAGCTCCAGCATGGTAGTACCGGCATCCAGCACCACCGCATCCCCGGACTGCACAAAACCAGCGGCAAAATGGGCGATCGCCTGTTTTTCTGCCAGGTTGCGCTGCATTTTTTCCAGCGTAGTAGGCTGGGCAGGAATAAAACGATTTAAGGTCACGCCGCCATGACTGCGGCTTACCACACCTTCCTTGTCCAGCTTAATCAGATCGCGGCGAATAGTGGCCGGTGAGGCAGAAATGGCACTCACCAGCTGTTCAACAGTAACCAGATTATGGCTTTTCAGATAATCCATAATCTGGTCGAGGCGACTTTGTCCCTTCATATTTCCCTATGCAAGTTGCATCGCGAGTTTGATGGAGATCGCCATGCTCGCAGAGTTCGCCTTACCTGTCCAGGCGATATCAAAGGCGGTGCCGTGGTCCGCTGAAGTGCGGATAAACGGCAGGCCGGCAGTGATGTTCACGCCATCATAAAAACCGAGTAATTTCAGTGGAATATGGCCCTGATCGTGGTACATCGCCACCACCATATCGTACTGGCCTTGCTGACATTGCAGGAACACCGTATCCGGCGGGCACGGGCCGTACACATCGATGCCTTTTTCCTTCATCGCCCGGATAGCCGGTGCCACCGTGGTGATCTCTTCATCGCCGAACAGGCCATTTTCACCGGCATGCGGATTCACCCCTGCTACCGCAATACGTGGCTTGTCGTAGCCAACGCGACGCAGGAAGCTATCCGCCATGC
Source organism: Pantoea cypripedii (assembly GCF_002095535.1). Classification (NCBI taxonomy): domain Bacteria; kingdom Pseudomonadati; phylum Pseudomonadota; class Gammaproteobacteria; order Enterobacterales; family Erwiniaceae; genus Pantoea; species Pantoea cypripedii. Next base: position 841,451 of record NZ_MLJI01000001.1, on the reverse strand, counting down.
CGATCACCGTTTCAATACGCGGACCATTCAGGGTATCGAGGAATTTACGCAGCGCAATATGGGTGGTGACGTGAATCACCTTCAGATGGTCGGTGTACAGCACCATGGCGTAATTTTTGGTATTGGTCAGCTGCGCCAGCAATTCAGTATGACCCGGATAGATATGACCGGCCGAATGCAGCGCTTCTTTGTTCAGTGGCGCAGTGGCAATGGCATGGACTTCCCCGGCCAGCGCCAGCTCGGTGGCGCGTTTCACACAGCGCCAGGCCAGATCGCCCGCTTCCTTCTGTACCACGCCCGGCTTCAGTGCGTCCGGATTCGCCAGCGGCTCATCAATCACGTTGATGATGCCTGGCGCAAAGTGCGCATCTTTTACCTGATCCAGCACGCGCAGTTCGACCTGCGGCGTAATGTTCAATCCCATCACCCGACGCAGCGTACTGGCGCAGCCAACCACCACCGCAGGCACGCCTGCCAGGTCGCCTTCTGCCAGCGCTTTAATGATGATCTCCGGGCTGATGCCCGCCGGATCGCCCATGGTCACCGCAATAATTTTATTCACTCGACTTCTCCTCAATAAAACGAATGGCTTCTACCAGGGTGTTTTCGTCACCAAAGCCACCCGCTTTGGTCATCACCGGCAGGTGTAAATCACTATTAAGCAGAACCCCGTGCGGCACACAGCCCGCCACCAGGCCCTGAATCTGGAAACCACTGGCACCGAGTGCCTGCGCCACGGCGATCGCAACATCACCGCCGGAGAGATACAGCCCGGCAGGTTGATGATCGCGGCAGACCGTGTTGGTCAGCTGCGCCAGAAACTGGCAAATCTGCTCGCCCAGCTGCTGGCGCGATAGCTGATGCTGCTGGCACAGCGCATCTATCTCATGGCGCTGCCCGGCATGTTGCGTGGTGCGAACCACGCAGTGGATACCTGCGTGCAACGCCTGTTGCATCTCCTGCTGCCAGACGCGGGCCTGCGGCCATGCGGGCTGGGCAAACCGCTGGCGGATATCAATATCGATGATGCGGATGGCGCGCTGGCTGGCGAGCCGGTCAATCTGCTGCTGCGCAATGGCACTCATCGAACCGACGATCGCCAGCACCGGACGTGCCGGGCGTCCGGCAAGGTACTCACCTAAGGCATCACCGAGGCCGGACGCGCCAGCCAGCAATGGGCGGGTTTTCAGCGTCGCGGCAGCCTGCATCAGCAGGGCCAGGTCAGCATCCTGCTCAATATCAATCACCACCAGCCCGTGCATCGTAGCCAGCAGCTGCGCAAGCTTGCCGCTGCGTAGCGTGGCAACATCGACAACCTCGCCCGGCAAATCGCTCTGCATTTGCAGGCGCGTCAATACGTGGCTGCTGGTGACTGGCGTTTTCGGGTCGCTGGCAAATTCGGTGTCAGTCAACCGCTGCTGGTTGATCCACACTTCACCGTTGTGTGTGGTCCGCCCGAGTTTCGGCACCGCGGGTGCCACCAGCGCCAGCGTTTTGCCGCTGGCCTGTAATGCCGCAGCGATCTCCGCACCGGGGTTGCCACGTAACGTCGAGTCGATCTTCTTCAACAGCCAGCCATCCTGAGCAATCGCCTGATGTTGTTGCACCGCATAACGGGTGCGTTCGGCCGCTTCAGTTGCGCTCACCGCCCGGCTGTCGGTGCTGATGACCAGCACATCAGCAGCAGTGGCATCGTGTGGCGTCTGGCTATCAAACAGCACATGTACGCGCGCGCCTGCCCGGGCCAGCCCGCTTCCGGCATCGTTAGCGCCGGTAAAATCATCGGCAATCACCAGAACCGACGTTTTCCATGGATGTGAACGCATTCTCTCTCCTGTCACGGCCAGCTTGCCGTATTGAGATTGATTATATTCAATCATGATTGATTATATGTGAGCAAGATCAAATTAATTGAAATCAATATGCCCTATAAATTCAGGCACAGTTAGTGACAGATATCGCATTGCATTGAGCAATAACAATCAAACAGTGCGATAACACCGGGAAAAGGGTACGAAATGAATATCAACAGCACCGTGATCAGCGGCTACCAGGCACTTAATGACCTCAGCTACCTGCTGAAAGGTAAGCAAAAAGCTCTGCTGGTTACTGATAAGAATATAGAGGGCATTCCGGCAGTACAGACGTTAATCACCCAGCTGAAGCAGCAGATCGCCAGCCTCAGCGTGGTCAATAGCGTGCCGCCAGAGCCGAGCCAGCACGATGTGGCGGCGATCGTCGCGGCCCTGCCAACTACCGATGTCGATCTGGTGATTGGCGTGGGTGGCGGTAGCGTACTGGATGTCGCCAAGCTGCTGTCTATTCTGTGCGTAGCAGGTGCCCCCACCCTGGATGCGTTGCTGGCGGGGGAGAAACCGCTGACCCGCACCACCTCGCTGTTGATTCCCACCACCGCCGGTACCGGTTCTGAAGCCACGCCGAACGCCATTCTGGCGATCCCGGAGAAAGAGACCAAAGTGGGCATTATCACCCCGGTGATGCTGCCGGATTACGTGGCACTGATACCGGAGCTGACCACCAGCATGCCGCCGCATATTGCCTCTTCAACCGGTATCGATGCGTTGTGCCACCTGATTGAGTGCTTCACCGCGACAGTGGCGAATCCGGTCAGCGATAACTACGCGATGATCGGCATGAAGAAGCTGTTTGCCAGCCTGGAAACCGCCGTTGCCGAACCGGGTAATCTTGAAGCGAGACTGAATATGTTGTGGGCGTCTTACTACGGTGGCGCGTCGATTGCCCATGCCGGTACGCACCTGGTGCACGCCATGTCTTATCCGCTGGGCGGCAAATATCACATCCCACACGGCGTCGCCAACGCCATCCTGCTGGCACCCTGCATGCGCTTTGTGCGCCCGGCAGCGGTGAGTAAATTTGCTCAGGTCTGGGATTTACTGCCCGATGCCGGCCTCCAGCTGGATGAAGAGGCCAAGTCGCACGCGCTGGTGGAATATTTTGCCGCACTGGTGCAACGCCTGAAGTTGCCTGCCAGCCTGGAAGAACTGGGTATCGGCCCGGATCACCTGCCCTATCTGGTGGAAGCCGCGCTCGACGTGCAACGCCTGATGAAGAATGTACCGATGAAAGTGAGCGCCGATGACGTGCGAAACGTCTACCTGACGCTGTTTCCGGCATTGAATCACTAAGGACTATCGAGGAAATCATGAGTAACAAAATCCAGGGCGTACTGACCGCCATTGTCACCACCTTCGACCGCGACGGTGCCTTCAACCCTGCTACTCAGCGTGAGCAGGTCAGGCGTCAGCTGAGCGCCGGTAACGGTATTTTCTGCGGCGGCACCAACGGCGAATTCTTCGTGCTGAATGAGCAGGAGAAGCTGGCCGTCACCGAAACCTGTGTCGATGAAGTCAACGGCAGCGCGCCTGTCGTCGCCCATATTGGCGAGATCTCGACGCGTGAAACCATCCGTCTCGGTAAGCAGATTGAGAAGCTGGGCGTGGATGCGGTGTCGGTGATCACCCCTTATTTTGTGCCGCTGAAACAGGATGAGCTGATTTATCACTATCAGAGCGTGGCAGATGCCCTGAGCGTGCCGCTGTTCCTCTACAACATCCCGGCGCGCACCGGCAACACGCTGCAACCAGACACCGTGCGCCAGCTGGCCGCGCATCCCAACATCATCGGTATCAAAGACAGCGCGGGCAGCTATGAGAGCCTGAGCGGTTTCCTCAAGGCAGCGGAAGGTATCGATAGCTTTGATGTGCTGAACGGTCCGGATTCCTTAATCCATCAGGGCTTCGTCGATGGCTGCTCTGCCTGCATCTCCGGCCTTGCCAACGTAGCACCGAAAGAGATCAACGCCATCTGGGCGCGCTTCCATGCCGGTGATATTGCAGGTTCGCGTCTGGCTCAGGAAAACGTCACCGGCCTGCGTACCGATCTTTACAGCATCGGGTTCTCCCCGGCAGCGGTGAAGAAAGCCCTCTCCCTGCTGGGTTATGACGTGGGTGACAGCCGCTATGCGGTGCGCTTCTCTGCCGAAGAAGAGCAGAAGATCCGCCAGGTAGTGAACCAGTATTTGCAGTAACGGCCGTCAGGGCAGCCGCTGCTGCCCTTGCCTGTTCCACTTTTTACACCGGGAAGCGTTATGAAAGTCATCTGTACCTCACCGTCATTCGCCAAATATGACGCCACGCCAGTCACCACCTTACAGCAGCAGGGTTTCGAGCTGATTACCCTGCCGGCCGATGCCCCGCTCAGCGCGCTGGAACCTCATCTGGCTGACACCGTGGCGATGATTGTCGCCTTTACCGACGTGAATGAAGAACTGCTGAGCAAAGCGCCGCAGCTGAAGATTGTCTGCAAACATGGCGTTGGCGTCGATAACATCAACCTCGACGCTACCCGCGCACGCGGTATTTACGTCACCAACGTACCGGACGCCAATAAGCACGCCGTGGCCGACTTCGCCTTTGCGTTGATTCTCAACAGCGCGCGTCAGGTCACCCAAGCCGCCGTAGAAACCCGCGCCGGTCACTGGCCACGCATTTTCGCCACCGATGTGTATGGCAAAACCCTCGGTATCGTCGGGCTGGGCAACATAGGCAAGCAAGTCGCACTGCGTGCCAAAGGATTCAACATGCGCGTCATCGCTTTTGATTTCTACCCGGATACAAAATTCGCTGCCGAACACGGCATTGAATTCGTCGATATGGAGCAACTGACCGAGGCGAGCGACTTCATCACCCTGCATACCCCGCTGACCAACGAAACGCGCAACCTGTTTGATGCCGCACGCATCAAACGCATGAAGAAAAGCGCCTTCCTGATCAACGTGTCACGCGGTGGCGTGGTGAACGAACAGGATCTGTTCCAGGCATTGCAGGACAACGTGATTGCCGGTGCCGCTGCTGACGTATTTGAGCAGCAACCGCTGGCGGAACACCCGCTGTTCACGCTGAGTAACTTTATCCCAACCTCGCATATCGCGGGCTACACCGACGGAGCCATCAGCGCCATCGGCGAACGCTGCGTGATGCAGATTGTGCAGTGCATTAAACAGGGCGAACGCCCGCTGAACGTGATGAACGGGCTGGCCTAAAGGCCGCCCGGCTCAACCCTACGAAATGTCTGGTGGATTATTATTATGAACAACACCTCTCGCATTCGCTGGTGGATCGCAGGCCTGATGTGGCTGGCGGTTGCCATTAACTATATTGACCGAACTGTACTCTCTGCTGCTGCCCCACACCTGATCAAAGAACTGTCGATCAACCCGGAAATGATGGGCGTGATCATGGCTGCGTTTTTCTGGTCGTATGCGCTGCTGCAAATCCCGGCGGGCTGGTTTGCTGACCGCTTCGGCCAGAAAAAAGGTCTTGGTATTGCCGTTGGCTGGTGGTCCATTGCCACCATGGCGATGGGGCTGGCGACGGGCTTTAAATCATTGCTGGCGCTGCGCCTGGCACTGGGTGTCGGTGAAGCCGCCGCTTACCCAAGCAACGCCGGGATCGCCGCACGCTGGTTCCCGGATCGCGAGCGCGCAACGGTTTCTGGCCTGTTTGATAGCGCCTCCAAGTTTGGTGGTGCCGTCGCAATGCCGCTGATCGTCTGGATGATCGCCATGTTTGACTGGCGCATCACCTTCCTCGCCATCGGCGCGATCGGTTTGTTCTGGGTGATCGCCTGGTACTTTATCTACGCAGAAAATCCGGAAGATCATAAGGCGATCAGCCACGACGAAGTTCGCCTGATCCGTGATGGCCAGGCCAACAAGCATGGCGATAAAAGCGTGCTGCCAATGAAATGGTACAAGCTGCTGCGCTATCGCAATATCTGGGCGATGTGCATTGGCTTCTTCACCATTAACTACACTTCCTATTTCTTTATCACCTGGCTGCCGACCTACCTGGTGAAAGATAAGGGCATGGATTTCCTGAAAATGGGCATGGTGGCTGCACTGCCGCTGATTTGTGGCATGGTGATTGAAGTACTGGCAGGCTGGGCATCTGACCGCATGGTGCATAACAAAGTGCTGTCGCTCACCGCCACCCGCAAACTGTTCCTGACCATTGGCCTGCTGATGGCGCTGTGTATCGGTTTCGCCCCCTTCACCGACTCGGTATTTATGACGGTATTGCTGCTATGTATCGCGAAATCCGGCACCACCGTGGCGGCTTCCCAGGTATGGGCACTGCCGGGCGACGTCGCGCCGAAAAACAGCGTATCGATTGTTGCCGGTTTACAGAACACCGTCTCGAATATGGGCGGCGCGGTGGGTCCGATCATTACCGGTGCCATCGTCGGTGCCACCGGTCACTTCACCTGGGCACTGGTGTTCTCCGCCGTGCTGGTGGTGATTGGCATCCTCAATTACCTGTTTCTGATGGGCAAAGTTGAACCGATCGTGGATGAGGAAAAAGTTCATCATCCACACACCCTGACCAGCGGCGCGTAAGTGCCCAGCCACGCCGCATCGTCCTGATGCGGCGTTCTTTTCCCCAGGCAAAAACATTGGTTACAATCGTGAGAATTTGACAGCCATCAATGAATATTTATCGGTAACCCCTTAAATTTATTGCTCTTTAATGGATGAAACAAAGCAATCAGGATAAGGACATCACCGTAATGAAAACGAAATTAAGTTTTCTGGCGACTAATATTGTCGTCGCCAGCCTCTTCTCCCCTGCCACCTTTGCAGATTCGGCGAATACTGCTGCACTGAAAAACCACCTTCTTTCTGCCAGCCCGATTGAATCACTTCCAGGAGAGTTACATCCGGATTACGGAAAATTACGTGAAGCCTGTGTTCCCACGGCAGGTAAAATACCCGAATGGGCTGATGGTGAGATGGTATCGGCACCGTGGTATCAACACTGGCTTAATACCACAGTATCACTCTGCATTAACCTGAAGAATATAGAAAAAGATCAAGCCATGCCTTTTGAAAAAATACATTGGCGTGAAGACTCAGACATACTTTTTCGTTCCACCGGTTCAACATTAACATCAATCCCTTCTATTCCTGACGTTTTTCTGAAAGGTTTTTTTCCATGGCAACCAGATGGTGGCAATCTGGCTATGGTGAGTGGTATTGCTACCCAGGAATCAGGGATAGTCAGCACCAGCTATAATATTATGCACACCCGCTTCTTCGGTGTGAACACCTATATTATTGATGCACCGGGTGGGGTTGATGTTGATAATAGTTTTGGCGTCAACGAACAGGAAATTGCCTTCCCTGGCGGTATCCAACCTGATTACATTCATGGGGTAATCGCTTCATCGGAAAAAGACTGGTGGGGCAAATCCTGGACAGGAATAGACTACTATCTGAACCCACACTATCGGAATTTTTCTCCCAACCAGTCCGGTCAGATCGATTTAATCCTTTCCTCCACCGGAAGAGCGATGTTTGGCCGGGGAATAAACAGAATGACCGGTGAGAATAACATTCATTTTTTACTGGATGGGAAGGAAATAAATTCAAGGATTACCCGCCTGCCAGAAAAACAAAGCATGACATTAGCGGCGGTTGATGCTGAACAGCAATATGTCCCAATTTCTTACTGGTATATATCTGGACTGGGGGCAGTGACGGCAAATGAAAATGAAAACCGCTCTTGCATTAAATTACCCGGAGGCATGAATTACCATAACACCATCATTGTCCAGGCGGTTCAGCACAGTAAACCACGGCCAGATGCCGGAGATAAGCCCTGCCTGTTGGCCAACAGTTCAGAATTGGTTGCACTGAAAGATAAATCATTTACCGACACGGGTAATTTAAAAGATTATGCCCTCCGCTACCTGAACGAAGGATCACAAGGTGGATGGCAGGTTGAGGGAGGTGCATTTATATTTTCCGCTAAAGGTGCACATACGGAAAGCGCCTCTCAGGCTGTAGAGTTGAGCCGGGCTGAATATGAGGGTAAAAATTATTATCTTTATCCTGGTAAAATTTCACAAAAAGTCAGTTTTATTAAACCTGATACGGATAGAAGTGCCCATCTGAAATCGGTCTTGTTATTTCGTTTAGGCAATAACACCCAGCCGTGGTGCGCAAAACCTGCTGACAGCCAATGGCAGGGAAGCCTGCCGTTCCTGCAGGGTAGTCAGGATGTTGAAGTGACGGTCAGACTTGAAGGTCAGGAACTGCCTGTTGCCCAAAAACGCTATAATCTCGGCACCAGCCCTGAATTCGTCATCGACCATGAGGGTAAACGCAAACACGCCAGAATGAACCCGCAATGGCATTCTTACGCCCTGGCACTGGATCTGCCGGAACCCCACGAAGACCTGCATTTAACCATTGAATTTGCGTCTAAAAGCAAGGCACTGGAAGCCTGCGGGGCACTGGTTTCGGATGTGGATCTTATCTCCACGTATGGCATCGACAGAGACTGGAATAAGTAACCTTTTATCGGGCTGCAAGGCCCGATAAAAATGGTGAAAACGCGGTGACCGGTTATTTCCCTGCCAGAAATTGCCGGTACGCCGCAATCACCGCCAGAAAATCCTCGACGCCGCAGAATGACAGACTCTCTTCGTCGTAATAGGTCATCCCCTCTTCCAGCCCGTCGTCTTCTAACGCCAGCTGATTGGCTCGGATCATCACCTCTTCCTCATCCAGCCATATCGTGTATTCATGACCGACACGTTGCCATTGCTGATGGGTGCCTTTTACCTGTTGCGCGGCGGCTTCAACGTCATCCAGCAAAGCCAGATTTTCATCAACCTCTTCGTTGAACCAGTGCCCCACCGCTTCGTGGTCCATCGACATACGCACTTTGACCTTACCGGTCAGATCGCGCAAAAATTCATACTCCATGTGTGTAACCTCTTACCAATGGCGCGCCGCGTGGCACTGCCTGAATTCATTTTGTGCGCAACACGCTGAATAAAGTGGGATCGCGCTCGCATTATGTCAGGCCACGACAGAGGAAAAAAGAGCGTAAAAAAAGGGGCGATTCGCATCGCCCCTTTGCTGAGTTTACAGCCGATTACAGCGCGGTCTGGAAGATCACGTTATCTGCTTTATCGGTGTACTGGTTCAGCTGGTCAAAGTTGAGATAGCGGTAGGTATCTGCCGCTGTCTTATCAACCTGAGTCATAAACTGCTGATACTCGTCCGGCGTCGGCAGTTTGCCCAGCAGCGATGCAACCGCCGCCAGCTCCGCAGACGCCAGATAGACGTTGGCACCGGTACCGAGACGGTTCGGGAAGTTACGGGTCGAAGTGGATACCACCGTCGCACCGTCCGCCACACGCGCCTGGTTACCCATGCACAGCGAGCAGCCCGGGATCTCGATACGCGCACCGCTCTTACCGAACACGCTGTAGTAGCCTTCTTCCGTCAGCTGTGCCGCATCCATCTTGGTTGGCGGAGCCACCCACAGACGGGTCGGCAGCTGGCCTTTGTGGCTATCCAGCAATTTACCGGCTGCACGGAAGTGACCGATGTTGGTCATACAGGAACCGATGAACACTTCATCAATCTTCTCGCCCTGCACATCAGACAGCAGACGCGCATCGTCCGGATCGTTCGGCGCGCACAGGATCGGCTCTTTGATTTCCGCCAGATCAATGTCGATCACCGCTGCATATTCGGCATCGGCATCACCTTCCAGCAACTGCGGATCGGCCAGCCATTTTTCCATGCCTTCAACGCGGCGCTCCAGCGTACGACGATCGCCGTAGCCTTCAGAGATCATCCACTTCAGCAGCACGATATTCGAGTTGAGGTACTCGATGATCGGCTCTTTATCGAGTTTGATGGTACAACCCGCCGCAGAACGTTCAGCAGAGGCATCGGTCAGTTCGAACGCCTGCTCCACTTTCAGTTTCGGCAGACCTTCGATTTCCAGCACGCGGCCAGAGAAGATGTTTTTCTTACCTTTCTTCTCTACAGTCAGCAGACCCTGTTTGATCGCGTACAGCGGGATCGCATGCACCAGATCGCGCAGGGTAATGCCTGGCTGCATTTCGCCTTTGAAGCGCACCAGTACCGATTCCGGCATATCCAGCGGCATAACGCCAGTTGCCGCAGCAAACGCCACCAGACCAGAACCGGCCGGGAACGAAATACCAATCGGGAAACGGGTATGTGAGTCACCACCGGTACCGACGGTATCCGGCAGCAGCATACGGTTCAGCCAGCTGTGGATCACGCCATCACCCGGACGCAGCGACACGCCGCCACGGTTCATGATGAAATCTGGCAGGGTGTGATGCGTGGTCACGTCTACCGGTTTCGGGTAAGCGGCAGTGTGACAGAAGGATTGCATCACCAGGTCGGCTGAGAAGCCGAGGCAGGCCAGGTCTTTCAGTTCATCACGGGTCATTGGACCGGTGGTGTCCTGAGAACCGACCGAGGTCATTTTAGGTTCGCAGTAAGCGCCTGGGCGGATGCCATCGACGCCACAGGCGCGACCGACCATTTTCTGCGCCAGAGAGAAGCCACGGCTGCTGGCGGCGACATCTTTCGCTTGCAGGAAGACATCACTGTGCGGCAGACCCAGAGATTCACGTGCTTTCGACGTCAGGCCACGACCGATAATCAGCGGAATACGACCGCCCGCGCGAACTTCATCCAGCAACACTTCGGTTTTCAGTTCGAATGTCGCCAGCACTTCATCGGTGTCGTGGTTACGCACTTCACCTTTATACGGGTAGACGTCAATGACATCGCCCATATTTAAACGATCAACATCCACTTCGATCGGCAGCGCGCCAGCATCTTCCATGGTGTTGAAGAAAATCGGCGCGATTTTACCGCCGAGGCACAGTCCACCGCCCTTCTTGTTAGGGACATACGGAATGTCATCACCCATAAACCACAGCACCGAGTTGGTGGCGGATTTACGTGAAGAACCGGTACCCACGACGTCACCGACGTAAGTCAGCGGGAAGCCTTTCTGCTGCAGTGCTTCGATCTGTTTGATCGGACCAATGTTACCCGCATCGTCGGGTTCGATGCCTTCACGTGGGTTTTTCAGCATTGCCAGCGCGTGCAGTGGAATATCCGGACGAGACCATGCATCCGGTGCCGGAGAGAGGTCATCGGTGTTAGTTTCGCCGGTCACTTTGAACACGGTTACGGTGATTTTTTCTGCCAGTTTTGGACGCTTCAGGAACCACTCAGCATCGGCCCAGGACTGGATAATTTTTTTCGCGTGTGGGTTACCCGCTTTAGCTTTCTCTTCGACATCGTAGAAGTTATCGAACATCAGCAGCGTATGGGACAGGGCTTCTGCAGCAATCGGCGCCAGCGTCTCATCGTCGAGGGATTCAATCAATGCATGGATGTTGTAGCCACCCTGCATGGTGCCCAGAAGTTCGACTGCTTTTTCAGGAGTAACCAGAGGAGAGTGGGCTTCGCCCTTTGCGACCGCTGCCAGGAATCCGGCTTTTACATAGGCCGCTTCATCAACACCTGGCGGGACACGGTTGACCAACAGGTCAGTAAGGAATTCTTCTTCACCCGCTGGCGGGTTTTTCAGCAGTTCAACCAGCGCGGCCATTTGGGAAGCATCTAACGGCTTAGGTACGATTCCCTGGGCAGCACGCTCGGCAACGTGCTTACGGTATTCTTCTAGCACGACGTTCTCCTCGCTCTCATTGTATAGCTTTCCGGTGCACCCTGTGACGCAGTCCAAAAGTAGGGTGAGGTGCCCGGTTCCGCGTCGGCCAGCATAGCAGCATTTCGGCTGATTGTTAATCTGTTTACAAAAAAGCAACATCCTTTGGTTAAGCAGCAGATTCCGCTGAAGTTGAACCCTATCACGAAAAAAAGCAGGCATCAGATGCCTGCTATGTTGTGTCGCTCGCGCTGCTTCTTAACGATCAACCAGCACAAACTCCGAGGCGTTATAACGCTCACCCTGAATCTGTTGCGGATCAAAGAGCACATCCAGCGCGCTAATGTCAGCGCTGCTTAATTGCAGGGCTGCGGCAGCACAGTTTTGCTCCAGATGGGCAATTTTGCTGGCCCCCGGAATCGGCACAATAAACTCGCCTTTCGCCAGTACCCAGGCCAGTGCCAGTTGCGCTGGCGTGGCGTCATAACCTGCAGCCAGCTCTGTCAGCTGATTCACTAACTTCTGGTTATGTGTTTGCGCGTCCTGCTGGAAACGCGGCAGATAACGGCGGAAATCATCCTCAGCCAGCGTTGCCGCAGCGGGGAATTTACCGGTCAGAAAGCCACGTCCCAGCGGGCTGTAAGGCACAAAACCGATATTAAGCTCGCGGCAGACGGCAAAGATCTCCTGCTCCGGATCGCGCGTCCATAACGAGTATTCACTTTGCAGCGCGGAAATCGGATGCACCGCACAGGCACGGCGCAGGGTCGCCGGGGAGACTTCCGACAACCCCAGATATTTGACTTTGCCTTCGCGCACCAAATCGGCCATCACGCCGACCACCTCTTCAATCGGTACCGCAGGATCAAGACGATGCTGATAGAGCAGGTCAATACTTTCCACCCCAAGGCGCTGCAGCGATCCCTCTACCGCACGGCGAATATGCGCCGGGTCGCTGTTGGCCCCCGTCACACGCTCCCAGCCCTCCCCTTGCTCATTGATACGGAAACCAAACTTGGTCGCCACTTTAATGTCTTTACGCCCCTTCAGGGCTTTTGCCAGCAAGATTTCATTGGTAAAGGGGCCGTAAACTTCAGCCGTATCGAGAAAATCGACACCCAGCTCAAAGGCGCGAGCCAGAGTATTCAGCGCCTGTTGCTCATCATTAGGGCCATAGGCGAATGACATCCCCATGCAGCCCGGCCCCAGTGCCGAAACCTGTAATCCCTGATTGCCTAATTGACGTTGTTGCATTGTTTCATCCTCTTCGCTGTCAGTGTTATTGTTATAACCCTCAACAATCACCGCAACAATTGAGGCATTCTTGCCGATTTAGTGAGTGAAATTCAGCAATGAGTCAATATCGCGCCACGCTACAGGAACTGGAGATGTTTGCCGCTATCGCCCAGCATCTGAGCTTTCGTAAAGCCGCTGGAGAACGCAACATCACGCCATCAGCGCTGAGCCATGCGATGCGTAATTTTGAAGAACGCCTCGGCATGCGGCTTCTCAATCGCACCACCCGCAAAGTGGCACTGACACCCGACGGGGAGCGCTTTCTCCAGCGCATCCAGCCCGCGTTACAGGATTTGGCGCAGGCTGTGGATGAACTGAATGACTGGCGCAGCGATCCGCAGGGGAATCTGCGTATCAGTATCCCGCGCTCAGCCGAAGCCCTGTTTTTCCAGTCGCTCATTCTGCCGTTTATGCAGCGCTATCCGCAGATCAACGTGGAAATCGACAGCAATGACACGCTGGTGGACATTGTGACTGCGGGTTTTGATGCCGGTGTACGTTATGGTGCCGTGCTGGCCCAGGATATGGTGGCGGTGCCATTTGGTGAACCGATGCGTGCCGTGGCGGTCGCCACCCCGGCATTTATTGCTCGTCACGGCGTACCGCAGACTCCCGCAGAGTTGCTGCACTTTCCCTGCATCGAACGGCGCTTTCCCAGCGGACGTCGCTATCGCTGGGAATTCTGGCAGGATGGGCAAAAACAGGAGGTGGCCGTGCGCGGCACTCTGGTTCTGGACAATAACGAGCGGATTCTACAAGCCGCACTGGCGGGTGCAGGGATTGCTTTTTTGCATCAGGGTACAGTGGCTGAAGCGCTGCAAAGCGGGGAACTGGTGGAAATTCTGCCGGAATTTACCCAGGTAGAAGAAGGCTTCTGGCTATATTATCCCAGCCGTAAATATATCCCCACACCGCTACGCTATTTTATTGACTGGCTTAAAGAAAACAGAAAAACAAATAACAGACTGGGGTAGCGGCGCGATTTATCGCGCGTTTTTTTCCAGCCAATTGCACGGAATTGCGCGATAAATCGCGCCGCTACATTTAAAACACGTAATAAAAAACGGCTCCCTTAAGGAGCCGTCTGTTTATTTCTCAGCGCTTATTTCTTTTTCGCTTTCGGGTTCGGCAGGTCGGTAATGCTACCTTCGAACACTTCCGCCGCCAGACCAACAGATTCATGCAGCGTCGGGTGCGCATGGATGGTCAGCGCGATGTCTTCCGCATCACAACCCATTTCGATAGCCAGACCGATTTCACCCAACAGCTCGCCGCCGTTGGTACCGACAATGGCACCACCGATAACACGGTGAGTTTCTTTGTCGAAAATCAGTTTGGTCATACCGTCAGCGCAGTCAGAAGCGATAGCACGGCCAGAAGCAGCCCACGGGAAGGTGGAAACTTCGTAGCTGATGCCTTTTTCTTTCGCTTCTTTCTCAGTCAGACCCACCCATGCCACTTCTGGCTCGGTATAGGCGATTGACGGAATCACTTTCGGATCGAAGTAGTGCTTCATACCGGCGATAACTTCAGCCGCTACGTGGCCTTCATGCACGCCTTTGTGCGCCAGCATCGGCTGACCAACGATGTCACCGATAGCGTAGATATGCGGCACGTTGGTGCGCATTTGTTTGTCGACGCGGATGAAACCACGGTCGTCCACTTCCACGCCCGCTTTGCCCGCATCCAGGCCTTTACCGTTCGGTACGCGGCCAATCGCCACCAGCACTGCGTCATAACGCTGGGCTTCAGTCGGCGCTTTTTTACCTTCCATGGAAACGTAAATACCGTCTTCTTTCGCTTCAACGGCCGTTACTTTGGTTTCCAGCATCAGGTTAAATTTCTTGCTGATACGTTTGGTGAAGACTTTCACCACGTCTTTATCGGCAGCCGGGATCACCTGGTCAAACATTTCAACCACGTCGATCTCTGAACCCAGCGCATGGTAAACGGTACCCATTTCCAGGCCGATAATACCGCCGCCCATCACCAGCAGACGCTTCGGTACTTCTTTCAGTTCCAGTGCATCGGTGGAATCCCACACGCGCGGATCTTCATGCGGAATGAACGGCAGTTCAATCGGACGAGAACCGGCCGCAATGATGGCGTTGTCGAAGTTGATGGTGGTCGCGCCGCCTTCACCTTCTACTACCAGCGTGTTAGCACCGGTGAATTTACCCAGACCGTTCACCACTTTCACTTTACGGCCTTTGGCCATACCAGCCAGACCGCCGGTCAGTTGGGTGATGACTTTCTCTTTCCAGGTACGAATTTTGTTGATGTCGGTTGAAGGCTGGCCAAACACGATGCCGTGTTCTTCCAGTGCTTTCGCTTCTTCAATCACTTTCGCTACGTGCAGCAGCGCTTTTGACGGGATACAGCCTACGTTCAGACATACACCACCGAGGGTGCTGTAGCGCTCTACCAGTACGGTTTCCAGACCTAAATCAGCGCAACGGAAGGCTGCAGAGTAACCTGCAGGACCTGCCCCAAGTACCACGACTTGAGTTTTAATCTCTGTACTCATCATGACCTCTTATTAGATTTCCGGCGGCCAGACGCGAACCTGTCCCAGGCTCTGGATGCCCTTATTCCACCGGCACATTTCACCGCAAGAGTTTACAGAATTGTTAACAAACTGCCAACCGCGGCAACTCAGAATGCGTACAACAAGGCCGGCATTTGCCGGCCTTGATTAACTTCACATCACCAGACGGCGAATGTCCGACAGCATGTTGTTGATGATGGTGATAAAGCGCGCACCATCAGCACCATCGATCACGCGGTGGTCGAAGGAAAGAGAGATTGGCATCATCAGACGTGGTGCAAACTCTTTACCGTTCCATACCGGTTCCATCGCAGACTTGGACACACCAAGGATAGCCACTTCCGGCGCGTTAACGATTGGCGCGAAGTGCGTGGTGCCGAGGCCACCCAGGCTGGAAATGGTGAAGCATCCACCCTGCATGTCGCCTGCGGTCAGCTTGCCGTCACGCGCTTTTTTCGAGATCGCCATCAGTTCGCGAGACAGTTCAGTGATGCCTTTTTTGTTCACATCTTTGAACACCGGAACCACCAGACCGTTCGGCGTATCAACCGCCACACCGATGTTGATGTATTTCTTCAGCGTCAGTTTCTGACCGTCTTCAGACAGTGAACTGTTGAAGCGAGGCATCTGCTCCAGCGCCGCCGCAACCGCTTTCATGATAAACACCACCGGGGTGAATTTCACATCCAGCTTACGTTTCTCGGCTTCGCTGTTCTGCTGTTTACGGAACGCTTCCAGATCGGTGATATCGGTTTTGTCGAAGTGGGTAACATGTGGAATCATCACCCAGTTGCGGCTCAGGTTGGCACCAGAGATTTTCTGGATACGGCCCAGTTCCACTTCTTCGATTTCACCGAACTTGCTGAAATCAACTTTCGGCCACGGCAGCAGGCCTGGCAGGCTACCACCGCTGGCAGCAGCAGCCGGTGCAGCTTCAGCGCGTTTCACCGCGTCTTTCACATACGTCTGCACGTCTTCTTTCAGGATGCGGCCTTTACGACCGGTGCCTTTGACTTTCGCCAGGTTGACACCGAACTCGCGCGCCAGGCGACGAATCACCGGCGTGGCATGGACGTAAGCATCGTTCTCAGCAAAGTCGCTTTTCGCATCGGCTTTCGCAGCTGCCGGAGCCGGTTGCGCAGCTGCCGGAGCCGGAGCCGCTTCCTGTTTCGCAGCCGGTGCGGCAGCAGCAGGCGCAGCGCCTTCTACTTCGAACACCATGATCAGCGAGCCAGTTTTGACTTTGTCGCCGGTCGCCACTTTCAGCTCTTTAACGGTGCCCGCAAACGGTGCCGGAACTTCCATCGAAGCTTTGTCGCCTTCAACCACAATCAGAGACTGTTCAGCGGAAACTTTGTCGCCCACTTTCACCAGCACTTCGGTGACTTCAACTTCATCACCACCGATGTCAGGAACGTTGACGTCTTTCGCACCCGCTGCCGCTGCCGGAGCAGGTGCAGCAGCAGGCTGTGCCGCCGGTGCCGCAGCGGCAGGCGCAGCGCCTTGCGCTTCAAACACCATGATAAGCGAACCGGTGTTTACTTTGTCGCCGGTGGCAATTTTGATCTCTTTCACCACGCCCGCGAACGGTGCCGGGACTTCCATGGAAGCCTTGTCGCCTTCCACGGTGATCAGTGACTGCTCAGCCGCTACGGTATCGCCGACTTTGACCAGAATCTCGGTCACTTCAACTTCGTCACCGCCGATATCCGGCACATTAACGTCTTTGCTGACCGCAGCCGCAGCCGCAGCCGGTGCCGGTGCCGCTTCCGCTTTCTTCTCTTCTGCCGCTGGTGCAACTGCTGCTGCACCCTCTGCGTCGAAGATCATGATGAGCGAACCGGTTTCCACTTTGTCGCCGGTAGCAATTTTGATTTCTTTCACCACGCCAGCCTGCGGCGAAGGCACTTCCATCGAGGCTTTATCGCCTTCCACAGTGATCAGCGACTGTTCGGCTTCTACTTTGTCGCCCACTTTGACCAGGATCTCGGTGACTTCAACTTCATCTGACCCGATATCCGGCACTTTAATTTCGATAGCCATTACTCTCTTACCTCTTAAGCCAGACGCGGGTTAACTTTATCGGCATCGATGTTGAATTTGGCGATCGCTTCTGCCACCACTTTCTTATCGATTTCGCCGCGTTTAGCCAGTTCACCCAGTGCTGCAACCACGACATAAGATGCATCCACTTCGAAGTGGTGACGCAGGTTCTCACGGCTGTCAGAACGACCGAAACCGTCGGTGCCCAGTACGCGGTAATCGCTGGCTGGCACGTAGCTACGAACCTGTTCAGCAAACAGTTTCATGTAGTCAGTTGACGCCACGGCAGGAGCCTCATTCATCACCTGAGCGATGTAAGGTACGCGCGGAGTTTCTGTCGGATGCAGCATGTTCCAGCGCTCACAATCCTGGCCATCACGCGCCAGTTCGGTGAACGAGGTCACGCTGTAAACGTCAGAGCCGATACCGTAGTCTTTCGCCAGGATCTGCGCAGCTTCACGCACGTGACGCAGGATAGAACCTGAACCCAGCAGCTGCACTTTGCCTTTGCTACCCTCTACGGTTTCCAGCTTGTAGATACCCTTACGGATACCCTCTTCCGCACCCTGCGGCATCGCTGGCATGTGGTAGTTTTCGTTCAGCGTGGTGATGTAGTAGTAAACGTTTTCCTGCGCTTCGCCGTACATACGGACCAGGCCGTCATGCATGATGACTGCCACTTCGTAGGCATAAGACGGATCGTAAGAAATACAGTTCGGGATAGTCAGCGACTGAATATGGCTGTGACCATCTTCATGCTGCAGGCCTTCACCGTTCAGA
The DNA here is from genome assembly GCF_002095535.1 of Pantoea cypripedii. Classification (NCBI taxonomy): domain Bacteria; kingdom Pseudomonadati; phylum Pseudomonadota; class Gammaproteobacteria; order Enterobacterales; family Erwiniaceae; genus Pantoea; species Pantoea cypripedii. The sequence continues at coordinate 823,223 of NZ_MLJI01000001.1, read as the reverse complement.
GTGGTACGACCGGAGGTGCCGCCCACGAGGAAGCCGCGCGCCTGCTGATCGCCCGCCAGCCACATCAGATCACCGATACGCTGGAAGCCGAACATTGAGTAATAGATGTAGAACGGAATCATCGGCAGGTTGTTGGTGCTGTAAGAGGTCGCCGCCGCCAGCCAGGATGAACCTGCACCCAGCTCGTTGATCCCTTCCTGCAGAATCTGGCCTTTCTCGTCTTCTTTATAGTAAGCAACCTGCTCGCGGTCCTGCGGGGTGTACTGCTGACCGTTCGGGCTGTAAATACCAATCTGACGGAACAGACCTTCCATACCAAAGGTACGGGCTTCGTCCGCCAGAATCGGCACCAGGCGATCTTTGATCGACTTGTTCTTCAGCATCACGTTCAGCGCACGCACGAAAGCGATGGTGGTAGAGATCTCTTTGCTCTGCTCTTCCAGCAGCGCATTGAACTCTTCCAGCGCCGGCATCTCCAGCTTCTCAGTGAAGTGTGGCTGACGCGTCGGCAGGTAGCCGCCCAGTTTCTCACGTTGACCGTGCAGATAGTTGTACTCTTCAGACCCTTTTTCGAAGGTCACGTACGGCAGTTTTTCAATGTTTTCATCGGCTACCGGCACATTGAAGCGATCGCGGATGTAGCGAACGCCATCCATGTTCATCTTCTTCACCTGGTGAGCGATGTTTTTGCCTTCCGCCGTGTCGCCCATACCATAACCTTTGATGGTATGCGCCAGAATCAGGGTCGGCTGGCCTTTGGTTTCCTGCGCTTTTTTCAGTGCTGCGTAGACTTTCTTCGGATCGTGACCACCACGGTTCAGGGCGAAGATCTCTTCGTCTGACCAGTCTTTCACCAGCGCAGCGGTCTCCGGATATTTACCGAAGAAGTGCTCACGCACGTATGCGCCATCGCGTGATTTGAAGGTCTGGTAGTCGCCGTCAACGGTTTCGTTCATCAGCTGAATCAGTTTGCCGCTGGTGTCTTTCTTCAGCAGCTCATCCCAGCGTCCGCCCCAGATCACTTTAATCACGTTCCAGCCAGCACCAGCAAAGATGCCTTCCAGCTCGTTGATGATCTTGCCGTTACCGGTTACCGGGCCATCCAGACGCTGCAGGTTACAGTTGATGATGAATACCAGGTTATCCAGTTTTTCACGGACTGCGATAGTGATCGCGCCTTTGGATTCCGGCTCATCCATCTCGCCATCACCGAGGAAGGCGTAGACCGTCTGATCGGCGGTATCTTTCAGACCACGGTGCTCAAGGTATTTCAGGAATTTAGCCTGATAAATCGCGTTGAGTGGGCCAAGACCCATAGAAACCGTCGGGAACTGCCAGAACTCAGGCATCAGTTTCGGGTGCGGATAAGAAGACAGGCCGTTGCCATGCACTTCCTGACGGAAGTTGTTCATCTGTTCTTCGGTCAGACGACCTTCAAGGAACGCACGAGAATAGATACCTGGAGAGATATGACCCTGGAAGTAAACCAGATCGCCGCCATTTTTCTCGCTACGTGCACGGAAGAAGTGGTTAAAGCACACTTCATAAATCGTCGCGGAAGACTGGAATGATGAGAGGTGACCACCCAGTTCCAGGTCTTTCTTCGACGCACGCAGCACCGACATGATGGCGTTCCAGCGAATTGCGGAACGGATACGACGTTCAAGGGAGGCGTTGCCCGGATAGTCCGGTTCGTCTTCAACGGCAATAGAGTTGATGTAGTTGCTGACAGCAGAAGAACCTGCTGCAACTTTTACGCCGCCTTTGCGTGCAGCACTTAATACCTGGTCAATCAGATACTGCGCGCGCTCAACACCTTCTTCACGGATGACCGATTCGATCGCCTGTAGCCAATCGCGAGTTTCGATCGGATCCACGTCATTGTGTAAACGTTCTGACATGGGGTGTATTCCTTATCTGTGTCTAATACGTTGAATTGTCAGGAGCCTGTCTGCTTGTGCTTTGCTTCAGTTCACAGCACAAGAAGACAGGCCCGTCGCTTTTTGATCCGCACGTTCGTTGCCGCGCGTTATTCCTTACGTTGCTGTAAACGACGCAGGGAGCGTTCACGACGACTCTGCTCCCGACTTCTGTCCAGCAAGATTTCCTCAATGAACGCCAGGTGACGGTGTGATGCCTCGCGTGCTTGTTCTGGCTCACGAGCCACAATCGCCTCAAAGATACTGGCGCGGTGACCGCTCACTTTCGCCAGCATTTCCCGGCGAGCGTAGAGCAATTCAAAATTCTGACGGACGTTTTGTTCCAGCATAGGGCCCATGGAACGCAGCAAATGTAAAAGCACCACATTATGGGCCGCTTCTGTGACAGCGATCTGATACTGCATCACGGCGTCCGCTTCGGCATCGAGATCGCCGCTGTCCTGTGCCTGCTGGATCTGAACATGGCAGTCGCGAATGCGCTGCAAGTCCTCATCCGTGCCACGCAGTGCCGCATAATAGGCAGCAATGCCTTCCAGCGCATGGCGGGTTTCCAGCAGGTCAAACTGAGATTCAGGGTGTTGAGCAAGCAAGCCGATAAGTGGGTCGCTCAGGCTTTGCCAGAGATGTTTTTGGACGAAGGTGCCGCCACCCTGACGGCGTAACAGCAATCCTTTCGCCTCCAGGCGCTGGATCGCTTCACGAAGAGAAGGACGTGACACATCGAATTGTTTGGCGAGTTCGCGCTCGGGAAGCAGCTTCTCTCCCGGCCGCAGCGTCCCTTCCATAATGAGGGATTCCAGCTGTTGCTCAATTGCATCGGAGAGCTTTGGTTGGCGAATCTTACTGTATGCCATCTTCCCTTCTTAGTTATGCCAGGCGTCCGGAGTAAATTGGTAATACCAATTGCCAATGGGTGCCGGTAAAGTAACAAAGTATTCACCTTGTGTCTATATGGCAGCCGTCACACTTCAGGGGATTATCATTGGTTAAATGCGCTAAATGGCGTTGATAAAGACAGAAATAGAGCCTCAGGGAGAATTGTTAACAGAATCCGCTTTTACCAAACCTTACACAGATTTAGCGCTTCTCGTTCTCCGCAACCATAAGGGAAAGCTATTCGTGTTTATTACCAATTCATGTCAGAAATAGCGCGGCAGGCCAGCAGTGGATGCTGCTGCTTTTTCCGTCATCCCTCAGCACAAAAAGCAAAAGCAGGTGCAAAGCGGCGCGCTTATCACTATTCTGGTCGCCAGGGTAGCTTACGTATGCACACAGCACGCCAGATACCGTAAATAAATGAGTACGTTATGTAAAAACAGCCTTACATTGGGCGTAAAATAACAACATCACGAGGTTCGTATGGAACAACAACATGGCGACACGCTGCACCGCGGCTTGAAAAATCGCCATATTCAGCTCATTGCGCTGGGCGGCGCAGTGGGTACCGGTCTGTTTCTGGGCAGCGCATCGGTGATTAAATCCGCCGGTCCGGCGGTTATTCTCGGTTATGCCATTGCAGGATTTATTGCCTTTCTGATTATGCGTCAATTAGGCGAAATGGTAGTGGAAGAGCCGGTTGCCGGTAGCTTCAGTCATTTTGCTTACAAATACTGGGGCAACTTCGCCGGTTTTGCTTCAGGCTGGAACTACTGGGTACTGTATGTGCTGGTTGCCATGGCCGAGCTGACTGCCGTCGGTAAATATGTCCAGTTCTGGTGGCCGGACTTCCCCACCTGGGCGACTGCCGCCATCTTCTTTGTGCTGATCAACGCCATCAACCTGACCAACGTGAAAGTGTTTGGTGAGATGGAGTTCTGGTTTGCCATTATCAAAGTGGTCGCGGTTATCGGCATGATTCTGTTTGGCGGCTGGCTGCTGTTCAGCGGCAACGGCGGCCCGCAGGCGACCGTCAGCAACCTGTGGAACCAGGGCGGCTTCCTGCCAAATGGTTTCGGCGGGCTGGTGATGATGATGGCGATCATCATGTTCTCGTTCGGTGGCCTGGAGCTGGTGGGTATCACCGCCGCAGAAGCCGACAACCCGGAGCAGAGCATTCCCAAAGCCACCAACCAGGTGCTGTGGCGTATTCTGATTTTCTATATCGGCTCACTGGCGGTTCTGCTGTCACTGCTGCCGTGGACCCGCGTCACCGCAGACACCAGCCCGTTCGTGCTGATCTTCCATGAGCTGGGAGATTCGTTGGTCGCTAATGCGCTGAACGTGGTGATCCTGACTGCGGCATTGTCGGTGTACAACAGCTGCGTCTACTGCAACAGCCGTATGTTGTTCGGTCTGGCACAACAGGGCAATGCGCCGAAAGCGCTGCTGAACGTCGACAAACGTGGCGTACCGGTGGCGACCATTCTGGTGTCTGCCGTCGCCACGGCGCTCTGTGTATTGATCAACTATCTGATGCCGGGCGAAGCTTTCGGCCTGCTGATGTCTTTAGTGGTCTCCGCGCTGGTGATTAACTGGGCGATGATCAGCCTGGCACACCTGAAATTCCGTAAGAAGAAAGACCAGCAGGGTGTCACCACGCGCTTCCCTGCCATCCTTTATCCACTGGGTAACTGGATTTGTCTGCTGTTCCTTGCGGCGATTCTGGTGATCATGCTGATGACGCCTGGCATGGCGATTTCAGTCTGGCTGATTCCGGTCTGGCTGGTAGTGCTGGCCGTGGGTTACGCGATCAAAAACAAAGCCCAACAGGCGTAAAGCTGTTCCTTCTGCCCGGCATTCATGTCCGGGCAGAAGTTTCTCTTCTTTAGATCTTCCTCACACTTTTTCCTGCCCAGGTGTTTTGTCCATCATCGTGACCAATTGGTCCCCGCCAGATTGCTGATTTTCCGTTAATAATTTTTGCATCTGTTATTACTGGAGATGAACAATGAAAGGAGCAGCACTCTCGTTCCGGGAAAAACTGGGATACGGCATGGGCGATGCCGGATGCAACATGATCGGCGGTGCCATCATGTTGTTCCTCAACTATTTCTATACCGATGTTTTTGGCCTGGCACCGGCACTGGTCGGCACCTTATTGCTTTCGGTGCGGGTGCTGGATGCGGTGACGGACCCGATTATGGGTGCCATTGCCGACCGCACGCAGAGCCGCTGGGGACGTTTTCGCCCGTGGTTGCTGTGGGTGTCCGTTCCCTATGTCCTGTTCAGCGTTCTGATGTTCACTACGCCAGACTGGAGCTATGACAACAAGGTGATCTGGGCATTTATCACCTATTTCCTGATGTCGCTGACCTACACCGCCATCAACATCCCCTACTGCTCACTGGGCGGGGTCATCACCAATGATCCTGGCGAGCGCGTCTCCTGCCAGTCGTATCGTTTTGTCATGGTGGGTGTCGCCACGCTGATCCTGTCGCTGTCGCTGCTGCCGATGGCCGAGTGGTTTGGTGGTGATAACAAAGCACGCGGCTATCAAATGGCGATGAGCGTACTGGCACTGATTGGTCTGGCGATGTTTCTGTTCTGCTTTGCCACCGTGCGTGAGCGTATTCGCCCGGCGGTGCCCAGCAACGACGATCTGAAAAACGACCTGCGCGATGTCTGGAAAAATGACCAGTGGGTACGCATTCTGCTGCTAACCTTCTGCAACGTCTGCCCTGGCTTTATCCGCATGGCCGCCACCATGTATTACGTGACCTGGGTGATGGGCCAGTCGACCCATTTTGCCACCCTGTTTATCAGCCTCGGTGTGATCGGCATGATGCTGGGCAGTACGCTGGCAAAACTCCTCACCGATCGCTGGTGCAAATTAAAAGTATTCTTCTGGACCAACATCGCGCTGGCGCTGTTCTCCAGCGGTTTTTACTGGATCGATCCGCATGCCACCCTGGCAGTGGTTATTGCTTATTTCCTGCTGAATATCCTGCATCAAATCCCCTCCCCGCTGCACTGGTCGCTGATGGCGGATGTCGATGATTACGGCGAATGGAAAACCGGTAAGCGCATCACTGGCATGAGCTTTTCCGGCAATCTGTTTTTCCTCAAAGTCGGGCTGGCGGTGGCTGGCGCGATGGTAGGCTTTTTACTCTCCATTTATGGCTATGATGCCGGGGCCAAACAACAAGCCCCCAGCGCACTGAATGGCATCATGCTGCTGTTTACCGTGATACCTGGCGTTGGCTACCTGATTACCGCCGGGGTCGTCCGTCTGCTGAAAGTCGATCGCAAACTGATGCGTACCATTCAGGACGATCTCGCTCTGCGCCGCGCTAATTTCCGTGATCTGCATGCCTCACGCCCGGCCGCTACCGCCGCTATCGAACCCGGAGAAATTAAATGAGCAATCCATGGCCTAATCCGTTTATCACTCAGCGCGCCGATCCTTTTATTCTCCACCACGACAAGGGTTATTACTTTGTCGCTTCGGTACCCGAATATGACCGGCTGGAAATACGTTATGCCGCTACGCTGGCGGCACTGCCTGAGGCAGAGCCGGTGGTGGTGTGGCACAAACCCGATACGGGTCCGTTTAGCGCGCTGATCTGGGCGCCGGAGCTGCATCATATCAATGGGCAGTGGGTGATCTATTTCGCGGCTGCGCCCAATCGTGAAATTAAAGATGGGTTATTCCAGCACCGGATGTATGCGCTGGTGTGCAGTGATGCCGACCCATTGACCGGCCACTGGCAGCCCGTCCGGCGCGTCCACACGCCGCTGGATAGTTTCTCTCTCGATGCCACGCATTTCGTCCATCAGGGGAAAAACTGGTATCTGTGGGCGCAGAAAGACCCGGCGATTCCTGGCAATTCGAACCTGTATCTTGCTGAATTACTCAACCCCTGGACGCTGAAAGGCACACCACAAATGCTGACTCGCCCGGAATATGAATGGGAGTGTGCCGGATTTAGCGTCAATGAAGGACCGGCGGTGATTCGCCACGGTAAGACGCTGTTTGTCACCTACTCAGCCAGCGCCACCGATGAGAATTATTGTCTGGGGATCCTGAGCATTGATGCCAATGCCGATCCACTCCAGCCTGGTGCGTGGCGAAAATCAGCGCGTCCGGTGTTCAGTAGCAGCTGGGATAATCATCAATATGGGCCGGGTCACAACAGTTTTACCGTCGATGAACAGGGGCGGGATGTGCTGGTCTATCATGCACGCAATTACACGGAAATTGAGGGTGATCCCCTGTGGGATCCTAACCGCCATACGCGACTGAAGTACTTTGACTGGCGCGAGGACGGCACACCTGATTTTGGCGTGCCGCCAGCCGATCACACCAGCGTGCCGTAGATGGTCAGTAACGCCACCACCACCACCAGCACCAGGGAAATACGTTTCGCCAGCGCAACCGCCACGCGCGGCGTTTCCACTTTATCAACATGTGGATCACGCGCGAGGGAGAATTGCGCCAGGCTGGTCAGCACCTGATATTGCGAGCGATGCCAGTCGGTTAATGAAGCGAACCAGGCTGGCAATGCGCGCTCACCGTGTCCGAGCAAAGCATAGGCGACACCGGCAAGACGCACCGGGATCCAATCCAGCAGATGCAGCACGCGATCAACGCCAGACTGCGCACGCTCCAGCGTTGAATGGTGTTTTGCCAGCCAGCTTTGCCAGGCGCGCAGAAACGCATATCCCACCAGCAACACCGGCCCCCAGGGGCCTCCCACCACAAACCAGAACAACGGGGCCAGATAGAAGCGGAAATTTATCCAGATAAGGGCGTTCTGTAGCTCGCGCAGAAAGTCGCGTTCAGTGCATTCTACGGGCACACCATGAATTAACGTCAGCTCTGCCGCCATCGCCTGATGAGCCGCCTTATCATCATGGCTCGCCGCTTTCAGATAGGCGTGATAATGCAAACGTACCGAACCCGCACCGATACACAGCAAACCCACCACAATCCAGAATAATAGCTGTGCCACACCAAACAGCAGGCCTTTCAGGCTCCAGACCAGCAGCCAGACAATCAGCATCGCCACAACCGTCATCATCAAGGTGCGGAATAAAGAAAAACGCTGGCGACCACGAAACAACGGCTCCAGCCGATGATCGAGCTGCCAGTGTTCCCCCAGTTTAAACAACCGTTCCCAACCTAAAACTAATAACAAGCTAAACAACGTCATAACTGCTCCTGCTGTTTCAGGGATTCTCCCGCTTTAAGGCGTGTTTATAGCGTTCCCAGTCAAATGCCGGACCCGGATCGGTTTTACGTTCCGGCGCAATATTGCTGTGGCCGGTAATGCGTTCCGCGGTCAGTGGATAGTGTTGCATTAATAACGCCGTTACCGCCTGCAACGTGGCATATTGCGCGTCGGTATAAGGCTGAGTATCGGTGCCTTCCAGCTCAATACCCATCGAGAAATCGTTACAGTTTTCCCGGCCCTCAAACTGAGAAATCCCCGCATGCCAGGCGCGCTCATCAAATGAAACATATTGCACCAGCTCGCCATCACGGCGAATCAGGCAATGTGCGGCGACACGCAAATGGGCAATATCAGCAAAATAAGGATGCGCATCGGCGGGCAAGGTGCCCGTAAACAGCCGATCAATCCACGGGCCGCCAAATTCACCGGGCGGCAAGCTGATATTGTGAATAATCAGTACGGAAGGCGTTTCATTTTCCGGTCGCTGGTTAAAGTGCGGTGACGGCACTTTACGCGCGCTGTTAATCCAGCCATCTTCCAGTTTCATGCCATTTTTCCTGCATTTAAGTCTGGCTGAGAATAACATGATTCTCCACGGCTGCTTGCGCGTTAATGCGAAAGCCTGCCAGAGTTAAGGATACTAAACATTTTACCGCCCTGAACTGGCAATGCCGGTAAAATCGGGCTAAGGTGTGCGCTCACTATCTCGTCATCTGGAGCAGGAAGAGTATGGCATCACGTCGTTACGATCCCGATCATCGCCGTCACGAATTGATCAAACGCATTGAGCATGACATCCCCGAAGCCGTTGCACGCGCGCTTCAGGAAGACTTAGGCGGCGAAGTGGATGCCGATCGTGACATCACTGCACTCTTACTGCCCGCTGAGAAACAGGCTGAAGCACAGATCATTACCCGGGAGGCCGGTGTTTTCTGTGGTAAACGCTGGGTGGGAGAAGTGTTCATCCAGTTAGGCAATAAAGTCACTATTACCTGGCACGTTGAAGATGGACAGGCTGTCGTGGCTGACCAACTGTTATTCGAACTCCGTGGCCCGGCGCGCCTGTTATTAACGGCAGAACGCACCGCACTGAATTTTGTGCAAACCCTCTCCGGCGTGGCGACGGCAGTCAGCCACTATGTGACATTGCTGGCAGGCAGTAACACCCAGCTACTGGATACCCGCAAAACCCTGCCGGGACTGCGTACCGCGCTGAAATATGCCGTGCTATGTGGTGGAGGCAGCAATCATCGTCTTGGCCTGTCTGATGCTTTTTTGATTAAAGAGAATCACATCATTGCCAGCGGTTCGGTGCGCCAGGCAGTGGAAAAAGCCCTGTGGTTACAGCCTGATGTGCCAGTGGAAGTCGAAGTGGAAACCCTGACTGAATTGCAGGATGCGCTGAATGCGGGCGCGGATATCATCATGCTCGACAACTTCAGCCTGGAGATGATGCGTGAGGCCGTGACGCTGACGCAAAAGCAGGCGTTGCTGGAAGTCTCCGGTAACGTCACAGAAAGCACACTGCCGCAAATTGCTCAGACGGGTGTGGATTATGTCTCGGTAGGGGCATTAACTAAGCACATCCGCGCCCTTGATCTGTCGATGCGCTTCCGCGACGCCTGATCGTGATTCGCGGCCGATTTGTGTGACCGCTTCCAGTTTGCTGTTCGTTCCGTTGCAAACCTGAATCTATTCTGCGCACGGCTTCCAGCCGTGCCATTCTGCCCTCTTCCGCTTAGCTCAACCCTTTTCTACCGTAGCGGCTCGACAACAAGGAGCCAGTTTATGGAACGACAACGCGGTTTTACCCTTATCGAATTAATGATTGTGATTGGCATCGTCGCCATCCTCAGCGCAATCGGCGTACCGGCTTATCAAAACTACCTGCAGCGCGCCGCACTGACGGATATGTTGCAGACCATGGTGCCCTACAAAACGGCGGTCGAGCTCTGCGCGATTGAACGCGGCGGGCCAGCCCAGTGCCAGGCGGGCGATCGCGGTATTCCTGCGGCCAAAGGTTCGCGCTATGTTGCGACACTTGCCGTGACTAATGGCGTCATCAGCCTGACTGGCCAGGAAAGCCTTGCGGGTTTAACAGTGGAAATGCAACCCGTCTGGAATAGCACCGATGGCACGCTTGACTGGCAACGCAGCTGCACCAGCGATAACAACAGCCTGCGCGAAAACTGCCTCGAACAGTTCCGTTTTGCCGACAAAGGTGGCCGCAATGGAGAAGTGTGATGCTATGCTCAAGGCGCTGTGCAAGCGCCACCACGCAATCATTCTGCATCATGACACCACGCTGTTGCGTGTGGCCGTCGCGGGCACACCCGAACCTGCCCTGCTGGAAGCGCTGCAGTTTGCCAGCCAGTGCAAAGTTGAAGTGGAGTGCTGGCCTGCCGCGCGGATTGAGCAGCTGTTGCACGAGCCGGGAAGCACTGAGAAGCAGCCCCGCGAGCAGGTTTCAGCTGAATCGGCAATCAACGCCGTCGAGCACATCCTGCAACAAGCCATACTGCGACGGGCATCCGATGTCCATTTCGAGCCACAACGCCATACGCTACGTATCCGACTCCGCATCGATGGCGTTCTGCATAACCTGACGCAGTTGCCCGATGCGCAACCTGCCGCGGTGCTTGCCCGCCTGAAAATTCTGGGTGGTCTGGATATTGCAGAACGTCGGCTACCCCAGGATGGGCAGTTTACCCTCGAAATCGAAGGTAAAACCGCGGCCTTTCGCCTTTCAACTCTGCCCGTCAGCCACGGAGAGAAAGCGGTAGTACGTCTGATGCAGAGTGAAAATAGCGCCATTGCCCTGGATAAACTCGGCATGCCGGTGGCGCAGTTGCGCCAGTTCAGCAACGCCCTGGCAAAACCACAAGGATTAATTCTGGTTACCGGCCCGACCGGAAGCGGCAAAACTTTCACCCTCTACAGTGGATTGAGCGCACTCAATGTGCCGGAAAAAAACGTATGCAGCGTGGAAGATCCGCTGGAGATCCCGCTGGAAGGTATCAACCAGACACAAATTCAGCCTCGCAGCGGGCTGGATTTTAATCTGGTGCTGCGTGCACTGCTGCGTCAGGATCCGGATGTCATCATGGTGGGCGAAATTCGCGATGCAGAAACGGCCGGGATTGCCGTCAAAGCTGCGCAAACCGGTCATCTGGTGCTTTCCACCCTGCATACCAACTCCACAGCAGAAACACTGACACGGTTACGGCAAATGGGGATTCCCGGCTATCTGCTCGGCCCGGCGTTGCAGCTGATCGTGGCACAGCGTCTGGTGAGAAGACTATGCACACATTGCCGACAGCCTGGGCAGGCGATCGCACATTTACCTGTCGGGTTATGGCCAGGCACCCTGCAAACCTGGCGAGCCCCCGGCTGCGATCACTGTTTTTCTGGCTATTACGGACGGCTGGCACTTTTCGAACTGCTGCCGATGACCGCTAAATTACAAAACGCGATTTCCGCCGATATGCCGCTGGAGCATCTGCTGTCGCTGGCGAACCAGCAGGGAATGAAAACATTAGTCAGCGCCGGGCTGGAGGCGGTGAGCCGGGGAGAAACCTCACTGGAAGAGATGCAGCGCGTCATTGGGTTAGGCAATGACTAATCTCTACCATTTTCGCTGGCAGGCGCTGGACAGCATGGGAGCGCTGCAAAGTGGCGAGTCGTTAATGAACCATCAGGAAGCACTGCTACAGCACCTGTCCGATCGCGGCATGCTGGCCGTGAGCTGGCAACGGGGCAAATGCTGGCGGGCTCGCGACTGGAAGTGGCAGCAAAAAATCGATTTGATACGCCAGCTAGCAACCCTGCTCAGGGCCGGTCTGCCACTTGCGGAAAGCCTGACACTGCTTGCTGAAGGTCATCCTGATACCGGCTGGCGGATATTGCTTAAAGGGTTGCAACAAAGGGTGATTACCGGGATCCCCTTTTCTCAGGCACTGCGCGACTGGCCGCAAATATTTCCACCGTTGTTTCCCGCATTAATGCAGGTGGGTGAACTTACCGGGCAACTGGATGAATGTTGCCGCCAGCTGGCGCAACAGCAAACCGGACAACAACATTTGCGGCAAAAAGTGGTGAAAGCGCTGCGTTATCCGCTGTTCATTTTACTGGTAGCGATCGCCGTGAGTGCCGGAATGCTGCTGTTTGTGTTGCCGGAGTTTGTCGCCGTTTACGCCAGCTTCGATGCACCACTGCCCACGCTCACCTCCGGTGTGATGGCCCTGTCCGCTCTGCTGCAACAGGCAGCGCTTCCTTTACTGGCCACCTGTGTATTGTTCTCGATGATTGCCCGGCAAATTTATCGACGGTCGGCGGACTGGCAGCGTCGCATACATCGCTGGTTGCTGCGATTGCCGTTGCTTGCGCCGCTGTGGCGCGGCAGCCAGCTCAGTCAAATCTATGCCATTTTGCAATTGACGCAGCAGGCAGGTTTAACCCTGCTGCAAAGTTTACAGGCGGTTGAAGCTACGTTGACGTCACGGCTCTGGCGGGAAGCCATCACCGATTTACAGCAACATATTGCCGGGGGCGCGCCACTGCATCAGGCTCTGCAACAACATTCGTTATTTACGCCTTTGTGCGCCCAGCTGATAAAAGTGGGTGAACAGGCTGGTGCTCTGGATGTGATGCTGTCGCGGCTGGCTGAATGGCACGAGGGACATACATTAACGCGTGCAGAATCCCTGGCGTCTGCGCTGGAACCGATGATGATGGTGGTGATTGGTGGCATCGTTGGCACTTTGGTGATTGCCATGTATTTGCCAGTGTTTGGGCTGGGAGATGCAATACGCTAACGGGTGCATATCACATGCACCCGCTTCACGGCATCAGCGTGTAAACACGCGGTTTTCCTGTTCAGCAACACGGATAAAGGTGGTGCGCTTGGTCAGCTCTTTAAGTCTTTCCGCACCCACATAGGTACAGGCTGAACGCAAGCCACCCAGAATATCTTTAATCGTTTCTTCAACCGGGCCGCGCAACGGTAAACGCACCGTCTTCCCTTCTGCCGCCCGATATTGCGCCACACCGCCTACATGGCGCTTCATGGCCGACTCAGAACTCATGCCATAAAACAGCATAAATTGCTCACCGTGTTCCTCCACGAGGGTGCCTTCACATTCATCATGCGCCGCCAGCATACCGCCAAGCATGACAAAATCTGCGCCGCCGCCAAACGCTTTTGCGATATCACCCGGTACGGCACAGCCACCGTCACTGACAATCTGCCCCCCAAGGCCATGCGCGGCATCCGCACACTCAATCACCGCCGAAAGCTGCGGATAGCCGACACCGGTTTTAACGCGGGTAGTACAGACCGACCCCGGACCGATGCCCACTTTCACAATATCTGCGCCGGAAAGAATCAATTCTTCAACCATTTCACCGGTAACCACGTTACCTGCGCAGATGGTTTTACCGGGGAAGCTTTCGCGGGCGCGTTGCAGAAATGCGACAAAGTGCTCGGAATAGCCATTGGCAACGTCAATGCAGATAAAATTCAGTTGCGGGGAAAGTGCCAGAACGGCGGTTAATTTGCTGAAATCTGCTTCTGAAGTCCCGGAGGAAACCATCACGTGGCTCAATACGGACGCCGGAACACGCTGAATAAATGCCTGCCAGTCTTCAACGCTGTAATGTTTATGAACGGCGGTCAGCACACCAAAAGCAGCCAGTGCTTCGGCCATGGTGAAGGTGCCCACCGTATCCATATTGGCGGCAATCACCGGTACGCCTGTCCAGCTCAGACCAGAATGTTTGAAAGTATAGGTACGTTCCAGCTCGACTTCGGAACGGCTTTTCAGGGTGGAGCGTTTAGGGCGGATGAGTACGTCTTTAAAGCCCAGTTTTAAATCTTCTTCAATACGCATAACAAGTGTCCTGGTTAGTGGCATCGAACCGCAGTTCGGGTAGCGCTCACGGCTCCAGTGTCGTTATCATACGCGCCATTCGTTCCGCGACAAGACTGCGAATTTCACTTTATTTAAGCTACAATCCGTTAAATTTAGCTGAGAAAATCGATTGTGATCGTGCTCTCATCTTGCTTTTAGTGATACGCAGGTTGTGGTGGCATGACAGTGCGAACTCCGGGATAACGTTATGCCTTTTACCGTTGCGCTAACGGGTGGTATTGGTAGTGGCAAATCTACCATCGCCAATGCCTTTGCGGCCCTGGGCGTCGATATTGTTGACGCCGACGCCATTGCCAGAGAAGTGGTTGAGCCAGGTACACCGGCATTGCAGGCCATTGCCCAACGCCATGGTGAATCCATCCTGACGGCGGAAGGCACCCTTTATCGCGCACGTCTGCGCGAGATTATTTTTCAGCAGCCACAGGAAAAGAACTGGCTGAACCAACTGCTGCATCCGCTGATTAATGCGCGAACTCAGCAGTTAAAGCAACTTGCGACCTCACCTTATGTACTGTGGGTGGTGCCCTTGCTGGTGGAAAATAGCTTACAGCATCAGGCCGATCGCGTGCTGGTAGTGGATGTGGATGAGGTAACTCAATTGCAGCGCACCCAACAGCGCGATGGGATTTCTCTCGCACAGGCCAAAAATATTCTTGCCGCGCAGGCCAGCCGACAGCAGCGCCTGGCCGTCGCGGATGACATCATTGATAATAGTGGCACGCCTGATGACGCGCTGCCGCGTGTTGCTGAACTTCACCAGCGCTATTTGCGCCTGGCAGCAGCAGGACAGGATTAACATCATGAGTACAGTCGTTCTGTTTGAACATCCCCTGAATGAGAAGATGCGCACCTGGCTGCGCGTTGAGTTTTTGCTTAACCAGTTGCACGACACCATTCCCGTTACCAGCTCCGTGTCGGCGCTGGGTGTTTTCCGCATTATTGGTGATTTGCTGGATATCTTCGAACGTGGCGATATGCGCACGGAATTGCTGAAAGAACTGGAGCGGCAGCAGCAGAAATTGCGCGCCTGGCTCGACGTTCCCGGCGTGGATCTGCAACGGGTTGAATCCCTTAGCAAGCAGTTAAAACAGCAATCGTCTGAGTTGATGCAGGCACCACGCATGGGCCAGCAATTACGTGAAGACCGCCTGGTTGGGCTGGTCCGTCAGCGTCTGAGCATTCCTGGCGGCTGCTGTAGCTTTGATATCCCCGGCTTGCATATTTGGTTGCACCTCGAACAATCCGTACGCGACACGCAGGTGAATACCTGGGTCGAGTCGCTAAATCCGCTGCGCAATAGCCTGGTGATGATCCTCGATCTGATTCGTCAGTCGGGTGTTTTCCGTAATCAAACCAGCCTGAACGGTTTTTATCAGGATAACGCCGAAGGCGCTGATTTGTTACGGCTGCAACTGACGCTGGAAGACGCGCTTTACCCGCAGGTATCCGGCCACAAGAGCCGTTATGCCATTCGTTTCCTGCCGCTGGACAGTGAGCGTGGTGACGTGCCTGCGCGACTTAATTTTGAACTGGCCTGTTGTTAGAGGATGTTATGCAGGAAGAAATGATTATTGTGTCCTGTCCCAATTGCGGTAAAGACGTGATGTGGGATGAGTTGAGTCCGTGGCGTCCGTTTTGCAGCAAACGCTGCCAGCTGATTGACTTAGGCGAGTGGGCGGCGGAAGAAAAACGCATCCCCAGTAGCGGTGACCTCACGGACAGCGATGACTGGAGTGAAGAGCAGCAATAACCATCAGGGGCCTGCGCCCCTGATGTCAGATTTCGCCTGCGACCAGACGCGCAATCAGCGCATGGTTAGCGGGTGGAAATTCATCGGCAACCAGCGCTTGCTGCTCAACCCAGCGTTGCGGCTGCCCTTCTTTGCCCCACGGCTCGCCCTGCCAGCCTTCGACCAGAAAGAAATGCAGCGTCACACGCAAATCTTCGTAGCTGTGATCGGCTTGACCGATCGCCTTGGCAGCCGTCACGTCAATACCGGTCTCTTCCATTAACTCACGCTTCAGCGCCTGTTCAGCGGTTTCACCTTGTTCGATTTTCCCGCCTGGAAACTCCCATTTATTGGCCATGTAAGAGCTTGCCGCGCGCTGAGCAAGGAAGATCTGATGGCTGGCATTGCGAATGATGCCCACCGCGACTTGCAGGTGTTTCATAAACTGAGTTCCGCTAAAGATGAATGAAGCGCTGATTTTGTAGCGGCGCGATTTATCGCGCGGTTTTTTCTGCCAACACGCACAGAAATGCGCGATAAATCGCGCCGCTACAGTTTGTGCCAGACAAGGACCTGGGCTTTGTCAACGGTCTGAAGGAGCCATCAGGCTCCTTTGTTATTATCAGGCCAGGCGGCCGTGACACTGCTTATATTTTTTACCCGAACCACATGGGCATGGATCGTTACGACCGACCTTGCGTTCCCCACCCTGCGCTGCCAGCGCGGCGGCCGCTGCGGTTTCATCGTCCACATGGCTGAGTTGCTGCTGCTGTGCCAGACGCTCAGCATCTTCACGACGCTGCAGCTCCATCGCTTCGACTTCTTCCGGCATACGCACCTGAACTTTGCTCAGGGTGCTGATCACTTCATATTTCAATGATTCCAGCATGGCAGCAAACATGGCGAAAGATTCACGTTTGTATTCCTGCTTCGGATCTTTCTGCGCATAGCCACGCAGGTGGATACCCTGACGCAGATAATCCATCGCCGCCAGATGCTCTTTCCACAGCGAATCCAGCGTTTGCAGCATCACGCCTTTCTCAAAGTTACGCATCATTTCCACGCCCACCACTTCTTCTTTGGCAGCGTAGCTTTCCGTTGCGTGCTTCATGATACGTTCGCGCAGCGTCTCTTCATGCAGATCCGGCTCTTTATCCAGCCATTCAGCAATCGGCAGATTGAGGTCGAAATCGGTGCGCAGACGCTCTTCCAGTCCCGGCACATCCCACATTTCTTCCAGCGACTGCGGCGGAATATAAGTGTCGATGGTGGCTTTGAACACATCTTCACGGATGCTGTTGATGGTTTCTGACACGTCAGACACATCCAGCAGTTCGTTACGCTGGCTGTAAATAGCACGACGCTGGTCGTTCGCCACGTCATCATATTCCAGCAACTGCTTACGAATATCGAAGTTGCGGCTTTCCACTTTACGTTGCGCATTGGCAATCGCTTTGGTCACCCACGGATGCTCAATCGCTTCACCCGGCTTCATACCCAGCTTACGCATCATGTTAGACACACGATCCGAGGCGAAAATACGCATCAGCGCATCTTCCATCGACAGGTAGAAACGTGATGAACCGGCGTCACCCTGACGGCCCGCACGACCACGCAGCTGGTTATCGATACGACGCGATTCATGGCGCTCAGTACCGATAATATGCAGACCACCGGCAGCCAGCACCGCTTCATGGCGCTGCTGCCAGGCGTTTTTGATTTCTTCAATCTGTGCTTCAGTCGGCGCTTCCAGCTCCGCCACTTCGGCATGCCAGTTACCACCCAGCATAATGTCAGTACCACGACCGGCCATGTTAGTGGCGATGGTCACGGCGCCAGGCTGACCCGCCTGGGCCACGATATCCGCTTCACGGGCGTGGAATTTGGCGTTCAGCACGCTGTGCTTGATGCCCGCACGCGTCAGCTCGTTGGACACCACTTCTGATTTTTCGATGGAGATGGTACCCACCAGCACCGGCTGCCCGTTGGCAGTACAGGCACGGATATCTTCGATGATGGCATCGATCTTCTCTTTCTCGGTCATGTAGACCAGATCAGCCATATCTTTACGCACCATCGGACGGTTGGTCGGTACGACAATGGTATCAAGCTTATAAATCGAGCTAAATTCAAAGGCTTCGGTATCAGCCGTACCGGTCATACCGGCCAGTTTTTCATAGATACGGAAATAGTTCTGGAAGGTAATCGAGGCCAGCGTCTGGTTCTCGTTCTGGATTTCCACGCCTTCTTTCGCTTCAACCGCCTGATGTAAACCATCAGACCAGCGACGCCCCTGCATGGTACGGCCAGTGTGCTCATCGACGATGACCACTTCACCATCTTTAACGATGTAATCCACGTCACGGGTGAACAGCGCGTGAGCGCGCAGTGCCGCAGTCACGTGATGCATCAGCATGATGTTGCTCGGTGAATACAGTGATTCACCTTCATCCATAATGCTCTGGCTGACCAGCAACTCTTCAACTTTCACCAGACCGCGCTCGGTCATATGCGCCTGACGGCCTTTTTCATCTACCCAGAAATCACCCTCACCCTGGAAGGTGTCGGAATCTTCTTTTTCCTGACGAACCAGGTGCGGGATGATTTTATTAACCTTGATATACAGGTCAGAGCTGTCTTCCGCCGGGCCAGAGATGATCAGCGGTGTACGCGCTTCATCGATGAGGATGGAGTCCACTTCATCCACCAGCGCGTAGTGCAGTTTACGCTGTACACGCTCTTCCGGGCTGAACGCCATGTTATCGCGCAGGTAGTCGAAACCGTATTCGTTGTTGGTGCCGTAGGTGATATCGGCAGCGTAAGCGGCGCGCTTGGCGATGGAGGGCATACCCGGCAGGTTGATACCCACCGTCAGACCCAGGAACTCAAACAGCGGACGGTTATTTTCGGCGTCACGCTGTGCAAGGTAGTCGTTGACTGTTACGACGTGAACGCCTTTGCCACTCAGCGCATTGAGGTAAGCAGGCAGGGTGGCGGTCAGGGTTTTACCTTCACCGGTACGCATCTCGGCAATGCAGCGCTCATTCAGCACCATGCCGCCAATCAGCTGCACGTCAAAGTGACGCATACCAAATACACGCTTACTGGCTTCACGTACCGTTGCAAAGGCTTCCGGGATCAGGCTTTCCAGCACTTCGCCTTTTTCCAGGCGCTCACGGAATAAACCGGTTTTGGCTTTCAGTTCATCATCAGAGAGCTTTTCAAATTCCGGCTCCATTTTGCTGATGACATCCACAACTTTACGCATGCGACGCAGAGTACGATCATTGCTGCTACCAAAAACTTTAGTTAACAATTTGATTAACATGATAAATATATTCTCAATTCAGCCGTGACTTCACGGACTGCGAAATCTAAAAAGTGTGCGGGAAAAAAGTTAGCAGTTGAGCAATGAAGGTCCGGCACGAATGCCGCGAATAGCAGATAACCAGAAAGCGGGGGTATTAAGTTGCGGTTCTGAGGCCAGAACGGCAGGCTGCGATTCAGCAGCAATCTGCGGCATCGCTGGCGAGGTCAGCAATGCCTGTAATGAATCGATCAACGCCAGCTTTTGTGCTGCCAGCGGTACTGCATTCTCGTTTTCCGCCTGCGCCGGAGGCGTCATGCTGAAGGAAAGATGGCGGATAACGGTACGAATGGCATGTTGATGCCAGTAATCGACATTGAAGTTCGGACGGCGCGCAGTTTCCTGCAGGCGAATTAAATGGTCAAAACGAACAACATTGCCGGTAAACAGGCTGCTGACAGGGGTATCTGCGGAAGCAGGTTCGGCAGTCTGGGCACAGGCGGGCAAGCCAAAGCTGGCTGCAACCATCCCCAACAGGAGATGCGGCCAGAAGTAGCGTCTGCCAAATTGTCGCCAGCGTGAAAAAATCCCGATCACAACCCGTCCACAAAACTTCAGTAAGTAAGTCATCCACCGTGTTTAACGGCGTACCCTGCCAATACAAGCGCCTGATAATAGCATTTATGTGTGGCTTCCACACCAGTGATTAAACGGCTGCGGGGAGATTTCGCGCTTTTTTGTACAGCGTTTAGCCAGTGTTGGCAGTGATGAGCCTGTCTTTAGACAGAAATGGCAGGAGACAATAAAAAACGGCAGGAGCCACTGACCGGAGAGAGTGTCAGGGAAACCCGCCGTTTTGTGCCTGACTTACGCCAGGACCAGATTGGGTGCTTTGAATGCCAGCGGCAGTTCAGCTTCGTCTTCGAAGGTCGCCCATTCCCAGGCTTCCTGTTTCGCCAGTACCGCTTGCAGCAGTTTGTTGTTCAGTGCATGGCCTGACTTAAAGGCGGAAAACGCGCCAATAACGTTATGACCACACATAAACAGGTCGCCGATAGCGTCCAGCATTTTGTGACGAACGAACTCATCCTCAAAGCGCAGACCTTCTTCGTTCAGTACGCGGAAGTCGTCGAGGCCAATCGCACAATCTAAACTACCGCCCAGGCACAGGCCTTTAGACTGCAGATATTCGATTTCACGCATAAAGCCGAAAGTACGCGCACGGCTGATCTGGCGCACAAACGCCTCGGCCGAGAAGTTGAGCTGATAGCGCTGCGAGCTGGAATCAATTGCCGGATGTTTAAAATCGATGGTGAAGTCGAGCGAGAAACCATTGTAAGGTTTGATCTCAGCCCACTTGTCGCCATCTTCAACGCGCACCGTTTGCTTAACACGCACAAATTTCTTCGCGCTGTTCAGCTCGTGGATACCCGCATCCATCAGCAAATAGATAAAAGGTGCAGCACTGCCGTCCATGATCGGGATTTCTGGTGCATCGACTTCAACAACAATGTTATCGATACCCAGTCCGGCCAACGCGGCGTTCAGGTGTTCAACGGTCGAAATACGCACGCCTTCATCATTCACCAGACATGTACTTAGCATGGTGTCGCGCACGTATTTTGCATCAGCCGGGAAATCAACCGGTGGATTCAAGTCAGTGCGACGATAGATGACCCCGGTATTAGCCGACGCAGGGCGTAAGGTCAGTGTGACTTTTTTGCCGGTATGTAAACCGACGCCAGTCGCCTGAACAATACGTTTTAGTGTCCTTTGTTTGATCATCGCATTATCTCGCAATATTACCCATCCGACCGCTAGTATAAATTACCAGCGGGCGAACACTTTAGCACAAAGAGCGGAGAAACCCAATTCTCGGGTTATTCTTAGTCGGCTTGCTTACGCAGAAACGCCGGAATATCCAGATAGTCAGGTTCTTTGCCAGATGCCGCTGCGGGATCGTTGACCACTTTCGCAGCAGGTTTTTGCTCCTGCGGCAGCGGTGCCATACCATGCTGCTGGTAACGATGATCCATCACTGGCTGGCTGCTCTGCTTGTTGGTCACCAGGGTGATTTCCGGACGTTTGTCCATACCGATACCGGTCGCCACCACGGTCACGCGCAGTTCGTCGTTCATCTCTGGATCCAGAGAAGTACCGATTACCACGGTTGCGTTGTCCGATGCGAAAGCACGGATGGTGTTACCCACGGTTTCGAACTCGTCGAGACGCAGATCGAAGCCCGCGGTGATGTTAACCAGCACACCACGCGCACCAGACAGGTCGATATCTTCCAGCAGCGGGCTGGAAATCGCCATTTCTGCCGCTTCTTCGGCACGGTCTTCACCACAAGCCACGCCTGAACCCATCATGGCGTAACCCATCTCAGACATCACGGTACGCACGTCCGCGAAGTCAACGTTCATCAGACCCGGACGGGTAATCAGTTCAGCGATACCCTGCACCGCGCCTTTCAGCACGTCGTTCGCTGCACCGAATGCATCCAGCAGAGAGATGCCGCGGCCCAGCACTTTCAGCAGCTTGTCGTTCGGAATGGTGATCAGTGAATCGACATGCTTCGACAGTTCAGCGATACCCTGCTCGGCAAAAGCCATACGCTTTTTGCCTTCGAAGTTGAATGGCTTGGTCACCACCGCAACGGTCAGGATACCCAAATCTTTGGCAACTTCTGCCACGACCGGTGCCGCACCCGTACCGGTGCCGCCACCCATACCCGCGGCAATAAACACCATGTCTGCCCCATCCAGCGCAGAACGCAGTGCTTCGCGATCTTCTTCCGCTGAGGTACGACCGACTTCCGGGTTCGCACCCGCACCCAGACCTTTGGTGATATTGGTCCCGATCTGGATCGTCTGGCCGACTGCTGTTTTACGCAACGCCTGAGCGTCGGTGTTCACAGCGAAGAATTCCACACCTTCGATACGCTCGCGTACCATGTGCTCTACGGCGTTGCCACCGCCACCGCCGACGCCGATGACTTTAATCACCGCGTCATTGGTTAATTCCATAGGTTCAAACATGATTTCTCTCCGTTATGTGCCTGTCGCCTGGAGATCATAAAAAAAGCCAGCATGATCCCCTTTTACAAAAATTAAAACTCTTTCTTCAGCCAGCTGTTGATGCGTTTAAACCAATTGCCCACTGAAGCACGTTTTTCCGTTTCAGCATCACCGTTCATATGTGACTCTTTGCCGTAATGCAGCAGACCAACTGCGGTTGAGTAGTACGGCTCCTGCGCATAATCCGTCAGGCCAGTGATGTTCAGTGGCTGACCAATACGCACCTGCGTGTGGAAAACACGCTGGGCGCAGGCCGCCAGGCCTTCAATCTGCGCCGCGCCACCGGTCAGCACAATACCGGCCGCCAGATGGTGCTTCACGCCTTGCTGGCGCAGTTGTTCTTGCAGTTGCAGAATCTCGTCATTCACCAGATTCAGCAATTCGGTGTAACGCGGCTCAATCACTTCCGCCAGCGTCTGACGTTGCAGGCTGCGTGGTGGACGTCCACCTACGCTCGGGACTTCCACATTCTCGTCTTTACCGACGATGGAACCCAGCGCACAGCCGTGGCGTACTTTAATCGCTTCGGCATCCGTTGGCGGCGTACCGAAGGCATAGGCGATATCACTGGTCACCACGTTCCCGGCATAAGGGATCACTTTGGTGTGGCGCAGCGCGCCGCCGGTGTATACCGCGATATCCATTGTACCGCCACCGATGTCAACAACACAGACTCCCAGCTCACGTTCATCCTCAGTCAATACTGAGAAGCTGGACGCCAGTCCGGCAAAAATCAGTTGGTCCACTTTCAGGCCACATCGTTCCACTGCCTTCACGATATTTTTCGCCATATCGTTGTGGCAGGTGATCAGATGAACCTTCGCCTGCATACGCACGCCGGACAGCCCAACCGGATTTTTGATGCCTTCCTGATAATCGATGGCATATTCCTGAGGAATAACATGCAGGATACGGTGCTCGTCACGTACGCGGACCGATTTCGCGGTATGCACGACGTTCTCTACATCATCCTGAGTCACTTCCTCTTCGGAAATCGGAACCATCCCGATTTCGTTCTGACAACTGATATGTTTGCCCGATAAAGCAAGGTAGACGGATGAAATCTGGCAATCTGCCATCAATTCAGCCTGATCGATGGCGCGCTGCACGCATTTCACCACCGATTCAAGGTCATTCACGCCACCTTTATCCATACCGCGAGACGGGCAGCTGCCCACCCCAATAATGTTGACCATACCATCGGGCAGAATTTCCCCAACCAGGGCGGCGACCTTCGCGGTGCCGATTTCGAGTCCTACTACCAGTTTTCTGTCCGTTGCCTTGATCATTGTTGTTTAGCCTGTGCCTGGTTCTGTTGCTGATTGACTTCCTGTGGCTCTAACGGTGCCGGTGCCCATCCTACGGCGGCACCCGAGTCATAGCGCAAATCGACATAACTGATGCGCTTATTACCGCTCTGGGCCTGCTGTTGCAGTTCCGGATAGAGCTCAATAAAACGGTTCAGACGCTTCATGGTATCGCTGCGACCCAGTTCGATGCGCACATCGTCACTGGTCACCAGCTGCCACGAGCGCCGCGCCGTCATCGACGCGACCTTCAGGGTAAACTTGCTGGCCTTCAGCACATCACTCATGGTGTGATAACCGGCCAGTACCTCTTTCTCACTGCCTTCAGGCCCGTACAGCATCGGCATATTTTCTTTGCCAATGTGACTGGCCGGGACGCTGAAGGAGACACCATCGGCGTCCACCATATGCAGGTCATTCCAGCGAGCCACCGGAACAAACTCCACCAGGTTAATCTTCAGCTCATCAGGCCACTGCTTACGCACGCTGACCTGTTTAATCCACGGCAAACGTTCAATTTGCTGCTGGATAATGTCGACGTTCTGCGACATAAACGTGCCCGGTGCGCCGAGTGACAAAATCGCCTGGCGAATGTCATCGTGCGTGGTGTAATGCGTTTCACCGGTCACCACCAGTTTCGATAATGGCAGGCGGGAAGCATCATTCATCCACTTCAGCACCACCAGCCCGCCGGCCACCATAATGCCCAGCACAATCAGCAGGAACACGATGCCGAAAAGTCGGGCACCGTTGCTACGCCCGGTGCGCGTGCGCTCCTGGGGTTCGCGGTTGCGTACGTTCAGCGCCGCCTGTGACATATCAGTCGGCCAGCTCCAGAATACGTGCAACCAACTGCGGGAAGCTCAGTCCCGCCTGCTTCGCTGCCATCGGCACCAGGCTATGGCTGGTCATGCCCGGCGAGGTATTCACTTCCAGCAACTGGAAGTTGTCATCACCGTCCACCATCACATCAACACGTCCCCAGCCGCTGCATCCCAGCGCACGCCAGGCCGCCACCACCAGCGCCTGCAATTCTGCTTCCCGTTCGGCACTCAAACCACTCGGGCAGAAGTACTCAGTATCGTCAGAAATGTATTTTGCTTCATAGTCATAGAACTCGCTGGCGCTCTTAATTCTGATGGAAGGCAGAATCTGCTCGCCTAAGATACCGACGGTGTATTCCGCACCACTCAGAAAGGCCTCAACCAGCACGTCTTCGTCGTGACGAAAAGCTTCTTCCAGCGCCGCAGGCAGCGCGTCGAGCGTATTCACCCGGCTGATACCCACGCTGGAACCTTCGCAGCTCGGCTTAACGAACAGCGGCAAACCCAGGGCTTCAATCGACGCCAGCGTCGCTGCATCTAAACCGTTGTCCTGCTGCTGACGAGTCAGCCAGACAAATTTACCCGCAGGCAATCCCCTGCCCTGCCACAGCAGTTTGCTGCGCAGTTTATCCATGGTGATCGCCGAAGCCATCACGCCGCTGCCGGTATATGGCATCTGCTGGAATTCCAGCACCGCCTGCAACGTACCGTCTTCACCGCCACGGCCATGCAGCGCGATAAAGGCTTTATCAAATCCCTGTTGCTTCAGGTTGAGCACCGACACTTCACGCGTATCCACCGGATGTGCGTCAATGCCCATTTCACGCAACCCGGCCAGTACCGCGTTACCGGACATCAGCGAAACTTCACGCTCCGCCGACGTACCACCTAACAATACCGCGACCTTCTCAGCCATTGCGCACCTCCGCTTTCACCGTGGGTTGCAAACGGATTTCTGCCAGCTTGCGGGCGATTTTGCCGATGTTGCCCGCGCCCTGCACAATCACCAGATCGTTGCCGGTCAGCAGCGGGGCCAGTGCTTCTGGCAGCGCATCGTGTTCTGACACCAGGATTGGGTCCACTTTGCCACGACCGCGAATCGCACGGCACAGCGAGCGGCTATCCGCTCCCGGGATGGCCGTTTCACCTGCCGGATACACATCCAGCATCAGCAGCACATCCACCTGCGACAGCACGTTGGCGAAATCGTCGAAGAGATCACGGGTACGCGTGTAGCGATGCGGCTGGAATACCATCACCAGCTTTTTCTCTGGCCAGCCAGCACGTGCCGCTTTAATGGTCACATCCACTTCGGTCGGATGGTGACCGTAATCATCAACCAGCATGGCGCTGCCTGGCTTACCGTTCACGGGTGCGGTATCAAATTCACCCAGCACGTCAAAACGGCGGCCGGTGCCCTGGAAACTCTCCAGCGCGGCCAGAATGGCGCTGTCGTCGATACCTTCTTCGCTGGCTACCGCTACCGCCGCCGCTGCGTTCAGGGCGTTATGGCGACCCGGTGCGTTCAGCGTGACATGCAGTACCGGCTTGTCGTGGCGGATCAGGGTGAAATAGCCCTGCGCGCCACGCTGCTCGTAATTTTCAATACGGACATCCGCATCGTCGCTGAAACCGTAAGTGGTGATCTGACGCCCGACGCGCGGGATCAGGTCACGGATAACCACGTCATCCACACACATCACTGCACGGCCATAGAACGGCAGATTGTGCAGGAAGTTAATGAACGTCTGCTTCAGGTTCTCGAAATCGCCCTGATAGGTATCCATATGATCGGCTTCGATATTGGTGACAATCGCCACCATCGGTTGCAGATGCAGGAAAGACGCATCGCTCTCGTCCGCTTCGGCAATCAGGTAACGGCTGCTACCCAGACGCGCATGGGTCCCGGCGGCTTTCACCAGGCCACCGTTGACGAAGGTAGGGTCCAGACCGCCTTCAGCATAGATGCTCGCCACCATCGCGGTGGTGGTGGTTTTACCGTGCGTACCGGCAATCGCGATGCCGTGACGGAAGCGCATCAGTTCGGCCAGCATCTCTGCGCGGCGAATCACCGGAATACGCTGCTCACGCGCCGCAACCAGCTCCGGGTTGTCCTGCGCCACGGCGGTGGAAACCACGACCACGCTCGCATCGGTCACATTTTCCGGACGATGGTTGAAGTAGATAGTTGCGCCCAGCGACGCCAGATGTTGCGTGACCGGGTTGGGTGCCAAATCGGAACCGCTAATATGATAACCTTCGTTCGCCAACACCTCGGCAATACCGCCCATGCCAGCACCACCGATGCCGACAAAGTGGATGTGCCGGACGCGACGCATCTCGGGCACAATAGAACGCAGTTTTGCCAATTGTTGTGTATTCATCTGTCTCTGTTACCTGTGTTTTCCATTTGTACCTGAGTCAGGTACGGGTCAGCCTCGCTGACCGATTAACTTATTTCGCGGCACCTGCCACTTCCTGCGCAACCCGATCGGTTGCATCAGGAATTGCCACCTGGCGGGCCTTTTCTGCCATGGTCAGCAGTGTGGGGCGATCCCAGTGGCGCAACGTGTCCGCTACCACAGCCGCGGTGAACTGCGGCTGCTCAAAAATTTTGGCTGCGCCCGCTTGCTCCAGCGGCAACGCATTCCAGTACTGCTGGCGATCTTTATGCATAAAAGGCACGAAAATCGCCGGTAAACCTGCGGCAGCCACTTCACTCACCGTCAGTGCGCCTGAGCGGCAAACCACCACATCAGCCCAGGCGTAGGCAGCGGCCATGTCATCGATAAACTCGGTGACTTTATGCTGCGGCTGACCCGCATCTCGGTAAGCCTGCTGCACCGTTTCCAGCGCACCTTTGCCGGTCTGATGCCATAAGGTGATGGCATCGCCCAGTTCGGCGGCAACCGCAGGCAGCGTCTGGTTCAGAATACGCGCGCCCTGGCTGCCCCCGACTACCAGCACCCGTACCGGTCCGCTCCGTCCTGCCAGGCGTTCGGCGGGCAACGGCAGCGCCAGCACATCGGTACGCACCGGGTTACCCACCACATCCGCGTTGGGGAATGCGCCAGGGAAAGCCTGCATCACTTTGGTGGCGATTTTCGCCAGCCATTTGTTAGTCAGTCCGGCAATACCATTCTGTTCATGCAACACCACCGGGATGCCGCAACTCCACGCGGCCAGGCCACCAGGACCCGAAACATAGCCACCCATGCCCAGCACCACATCCGGCTGCCAGTTTTTCATGATGCGGCGCGCCTGACGCCAGGCATTGAAAATACGTACCGGGGCCAGCAGTTGTGCTTTTACCCCTTTACCGCGCAAACCGCTGATGCGGATAAAATCAATCTCGATACCATGCTTCGGCACCAGATCGGCTTCCATACGATCGGCGGTTCCCAGCCAGCGTACCTGCCAGCCCTGTTCCATCAGATGATGGGCGACAGCCAGACCAGGGAACACATGTCCACCGGTACCACCCGCCATCACCATCAGTCGCTTCCCACTCATCGACCACCTCGGGTAAACGCCTGGGCTTTTGCCAGACGCGTTTCATAATCTATGCGCAACAAAAACACGATGGCCGTCGACATGATGATCAAACTGGAACCGCCGTAACTGATCAGCGGCAACGTCAGACCTTTGGTCGGCAACATACCGGCGGCGGCACCGACGTTAACCAGTGCCTGGAAGCTGAACCACACCCCGATGGAACACGCCAGGAAGCCGGAAAAACGTTGGTCAATCTCCAGCGCGCGGCGGCCAATCGACATCGCGCGAAAAGCGACGAAGAATACCATCAACAGCGCCAAAACCACACCGGCATAACCCAATTCTTCACCGATGATGGAGAAGATAAAGTCGGTATGCGCTTCGGGCAGATATTCCAGTTTCTGCACTGAATTCCCGAGGCCCTGCCCCCAGAATTCACCACGTCCAAACGCCATCAGTGACTGGGTTAACTGGTATCCACTACCGAATGGATCTTCCCACGGGTTCCAGAACGAGGTCACACGGCGCATACGGTAGGGTTCAGCGATAATCAGCAGGACCACTGCAAACATGCCGGATCCGATGATCGCCAGGAACTGCCATAATTTTGCCCCGGCAAGAAACAGCATCGCCAGCGTCGTCACGAACAGCACCACCACCGTACCGAGGTCTGGCTGTGCCAGCAGTAACACCGCCAGAATCACCATCACGCCCATCGGTTTACAGAAGCCCCAGAAGTTGTTGCGCACCTCTTCGACTTTGCGCACCAGATAACTGGCGAGGTAACAGAACAGCGTCAGCTTTGAGAGTTCTGCCGGCTGAATACGCAGCGGCCCCAGTGCAATCCAGCGTGAGGCCCCGTTCACCGAGCTCCCTACTACCAGCACGATCAACAGCATTACCACCGACACCACCAGCATCACGTTGCTGTAGCGCTGCCAGAAATCCATCGGCACGCGCAGCGTGACCAGCGCCATACCGACTGCCAGAGCGATATAGAACGCATCGCGCTTGGCAAAATAGAACGGATCTTCGTTCAGGCGCTGCCCTACCGGCATGGAAGCCGAGGTCACCATCACGAAACCGACAATCGCCAGACCGAAGGTCAGCCACAGTAGCGTACGGTCATAAAGCACCACTGGCGCATCTTCATTCTCACGCGACCCCATCACCCAATCTTTCAGGCGCAGGGAGAGGAAGCTGGCTATCGCGGCACCGGGAATTCGCATCAGCCTAGCTCCTTCGCCAGTTGCGCGAACTGGTCGCCGCGCTGTTCAAAATTACGGAACTGATCGAGGCTGGCGCAGGCAGGTGACAGTAAAACCATATCGCCCGCTTTCACCTGGCTGGCAATTTGTTCCATTGCCTGCTGCATGGTTTCGGTACGCGTGGCGATTTCCGGACGCAGCGCGGCCAGCGCGTCGCCATCACGACCAAAGCAGAACAGCTGTATATTGTTACCTTGCAGGTAACGCGCCAGCGGGCTGAAATCGGCCGATTTACCATCACCACCCAGCAGCAGCCACAACGTCCCTTTAACCTGCAAACCATTCAGTGCGGCTTCGGTGCTGCCCACGTTGGTGGCTTTTGAATCGTTAATCCAGCGCACACCCTTCGCTTCATGCACCAGCTGGAAACGGTGCGACAGGCCAGTGAAGGTAGTTAACGCTTTCAGGCTGGACGCACGCGGAATATTCACCGCATCCGCCAGCGCCAGTGCCGCCAGCGCGTTGGTATAGTTGTGCTGACCCACCAGCTTCATTTCGTCGGTGTTCAGCACTTTCTCACCCTTCACCCGCAGCCAGGTGCTCCCCTGCTGCCGGTTGAGATGGTAATCACCGAGGTCGATACCAAAGCTGACGCAGCGGGTATCGGCACCGCGAACCGGCATGGTCATGCCGTCATCGGCGTTCACCACGCAGACGCTGGCGTTTTCATAGATACGCAATTTGGCGGCACGATATTGCTGCATCCCCAGCGGGTAGCGATCCATATGATCTTCAGTCACGTTGAGGATGGTTGCCGCTGCGGCTTTCAGGCTATGGGTGGTTTCCAGCTGGAAGCTGGAAAGTTCCAGCACATACAGCTGCGCCGGGGATTTCAGCAGCGACAGCGCCGGTAAACCGATGTTGCCGCCAACCCCCACCTGCCAGCCTGCGGCACGCGCCATCTCACCGACCAGCGTGGTCACGGTGCTTTTACCGTTCGAGCCGGTAATCGCCACAATCGGTGCCTGGGCTTCACGGCAAAACAGTTCGATATCGCCGACAATTTCGATACCGGCATCAGCGGCTTCACTCAGCGCCGGATGCGCCAGGGCAATGCCGGGGCTGGCGATGATGAGGTCCGCTGCCAGCAGCCAGTCGTCGTTCAATCCACCGACATAGCGCTCCACCTGCTCCGGCAATTTATCCAGCCCAGGTGGTGACACACGGGTGTCCATCACGCGAGGGGTCACCCCCTGCGCTAAAAAGAAATCAACACAGGAGAGACCCGTCAGGCCCAACCCGATGATGACGACTTTTCTGCCCCGATAGTCAGCCATGATTAACGTACCTTCAGCGTTGCCAGGCCAATAAGCACCAGCATCAGCGAAATGATCCAGAAGCGCACGATGACGCGCGGCTCCGGCCAGCCTTTCAATTCATAGTGGTGATGGATCGGGGCCATGCGGAAAATACGTTGCCCGCGCAGCTTGAACGATCCCACCTGCAGGATCACCGACAGCGTTTCCACCACGAACACGCCACCCATGATCACCAGCAAAAATTCCTGACGCAGCAGCACCGCAATGGTGCCCAGCGCGCCACCCAGCGCCAGTGAACCGACATCGCCCATAAAGACCTGCGCCGGATAGGTGTTGAACCACAGGAAGCCAAGACCGGCCCCGACTATCGCGGTACACACAATCACCAGTTCACCCGCATGACGCAGATACGGAATGTGCAGATATTCAGCAAACTTCACGTTACCGGTCGCCCAGGCCACCAGCGCAAAGCCAGCTGCAACAAACACCGTGGGCATGATTGCCAGGCCATCCAGACCATCGGTAAGGTTGACCGCGTTCCCGGTGCCGACAATCACGAAGTAGGCCAGCAGAACGTAGAACAGCCCCAGCTGCGGCATGATGTCTTTAAAGAACGGCACCACCAGCTCGGTCGCCGGGGTATCTTTACCCGCCAGGTACAGCGCGAAGGCCACACCCAGCGAGATCACCGACATCCAGAAATATTTCCAGCGTGCAATCAGGCCTTTGGTGTCTTTGCGCACCACTTTGCGGTAATCATCGACGAATCCGATAATGCCGAAGCCGATCAGCACAGCCAGTACGCACCAGACATACGGGTTCGACGGATACGCCCACATCAGCACCGACACGGTGATGGAGGTGAGGATCATGATGCCGCCCATGGTCGGGGTGCCGCGTTTACTGAAATGCGACTCAGGACCATCGTTACGCACCACCTGGCCAATCTGCAGTTTTTGCAGCCAGGCAATCAGGCGGGGGCCCATCCACAATGAGATGAACAACGCGGTCAGCAGGCTGACAATGGCGCGAAACGTCAGATAGGAAAAGACGTTAAAGCCGGAATAAAGTGCGACCAAATGCTCGGCCAGCCAGACTAGCATGTTCCTTTCTCCTGTAAGCTCTGTACTACCTGCTCCATGGCGGCACTACGCGAACCCTTAATCAAAATGGTAATGTCCTGATGTTCGGACAATAGCGTCCGCAAACGTTCAATCAGCGCGGCTTTACTGGCGAAATGCTCGCCATTGCCACTGTTTTCACTGATCAACTGGCTTAAGCATCCGGTGCTCAGCACACAATCAATTCCGGCGGCTTTGGCCGCGTCACCGACCTGACGATGGCAGGCTTCAGCCTCCTCCCCCAGTTCGGCCATATCACCCACCACCATCACGCGGTAGCCCGGCATATCACCCAGCACCTGCGCAGCAGCGGTCATCGAACCGACATTGGCGTTGTAGCTATCATCAAGCAGCAGCTGATGTTCAGCCAGACGAACCGGGAACAAGCGTCCTGGAACAGGCTGCAAGGTTTTCAGGCCCGCCTGAATCGCGCTCAGCGGTGCATCGACCGATAACGCTAATGCCGCCGCCGCCAAAGCGTTGGCAATGTTGTGACGTCCCGGCAGTGGCAGCGTGATGGCAATGTCGCCACGCGGGGTATGCAGCGTGAACAGAGTGGCGTCCGGGCGCAGCGTGATATCACTGGCGCGGAACTCAGCATCCGCCTGCGGCTGCGGCGAAAAACGCCACAGGGTTTTACCGGCAAACTGCGGTTGCCAGTTCAGCAGATCATTGCTCTCTGCGTTGATGATGGCTGTGCCGTGAGGCGGCAAACCGGCAAAAATCTCGCCCTTTGCTTTAGCAACGCCTGCCAGTGAACCAAACCCTTCCAGATGCGCCGCGGCCAGGTTATTGACCAGCGCCGTCTCCGGACGCACCAGATCGGTGGTGTAAGCAATTTCGCCCTGATGGTTAGCACCCAGCTCAATCACCGCATAATCATGTTCTTTGGTCAGACGCAGCAGCGTCATCGGCACGCCAAAATCGTTGTTCAGGTTGCCAGCGGTATACAGCGTTTCGCCGCACTGACGCAGAATCGCTGCGGTCATCTCTTTAACCGAGGTTTTACCCGACGAACCGGTTAACGCCACCACGCGCGCTTTTACCTGCTGGCGCACCCAGCCACCGAGGCGACCAAAAGCAATGCGCGTATCGGCCACCACCACCTGCGGTACCGCCACTGGCAGCAGTTTACTGACCAGCAACGCCTGCGCACCTTGAGCGATGGCATCCGCGGCGAAATCATGGGCATCGAAACGTTCCCCCACCAGCGCGACAAACAGGCAACCTGCCGTCACCTTGCGGGTATCGGTCACTACGTCATTCACGCTAAGATCGTCACCGATCAGCGTGCCGCCCGAGATTTCCGCCAGGGTTGCGAGTGAAAGCGGGATCATGCCATCACCCCCAGCAGACGCGCGACGGTGTCGCGATCCGAGTAATCCAGACGACGATTGCCGACGATCTGATAATCTTCATGGCCCTTGCCAGCTACCAGCACGATATCGTTGCTTTTGGCCTGCATGATGGCGTTAGTTACCGCCTGCGCGCGGCCAGCCACCACACGGGCGCGGCCCGGATCGAGCAGACCGGTCAAAATATCATTCACAATCGCCTGCGGATCTTCGCTGCGCGGATTGTCATCGGTGATCACCACCACGTCAGCGAACTGTTCTGCGATGGCTCCCATCAGTGGGCGCTTACCTTTGTCGCGATCGCCGCCACAACCAAACAGGCACCACAGCTGGCCTTTGCAATGCAGGCGAGCGGCTTCCAGCGCTTTCTCCAGCGCATCCGGCGTATGGGCGTAATCCACCACTACGGTAGGTTTATCAGGTGCGCTAAAGACTTCCATGCGACCGGTCACCGGCAGCAACTGTGACGCGCTGCTGACCAGCGACGCCAGCGGATAATCCAGCGACAGCAGGGTTGCCAGCGCCAGCAGCAGATTGCTGACATTGAAAGCGCCCATCAGGCGGCTATCGAACTCACCGTCGCCCCAGCTGGAGCTAAAGCGAATATGCGCGCCACCATCGTGATACGTCACTGCCGTGGCTTTCAGCCAGCGGCCATGACAACCCGGTTGCAGGTTATCCTGCATGGTGACGGCAACGGCATCCGGCAGTTTGGCCAGCCAGCGGCGTCCGACTTCGTCATCCGCATTGATAATCGCCGCGCCAACCTGATGTTCTGAAAACAGCAGCCATTTAGCAGATTCATAGCTTTGCATATCGCCGTGGTAATCAAGGTGATCACGGCTCAGATTGGTGAATACCGCCGCAGCAAACGGCAGCGCAGCCACGCGATGTTGCACCAGACCGTGCGATGACACTTCCATCGCCCCAAGCGTTGCACCCAGGCCAACCAGGCCGTGCAGAACGTGCTGCACATCCACCGCTGAACCGGTGGTGTTTTCGGTGGGTACCAGATGCCCGTAAAGACCGTTACCTACCGTGCCCATGACGGCACCGGTTTCACCCAGCAGATTGGCCCATTGCGCAATCAACTGCGTGGTAGTGGTTTTACCGTTGGTGCCGGTGACGCCAATTAATTTAAGCTTTTCAGCAGGCTGCTGATAAAAGCGTCCAGCCAGTGCCGAGAGAC
Organism: Pantoea cypripedii; assembly: GCF_002095535.1. Lineage (NCBI taxonomy): Bacteria > Pseudomonadati > Pseudomonadota > Gammaproteobacteria > Enterobacterales > Erwiniaceae > Pantoea > Pantoea cypripedii. The sequence continues at coordinate 789,306 of NZ_MLJI01000001.1, read as the reverse complement.
GCTGCGGCAACTGCGCCAGGTAGATAACCGGGACGCCATGCATCTCACGGATATCTCCATCGCTGGCCTCACCCTCGGCTTCGGCAATCACTGCCGCCACGCCCTGGGCAATAGCCTGCGGAATAAATCGACGTCCATCAGCATGATGGCCCACCACGGCGATAAACAGATCGCCAGAAGCCGCAGAGCGGCTATCCAGTGTCATGTCACGGAGTGGACGCGCCGGCGCGCCCGGCACCCACGGGGCCAGTAAATCGCGCAGGTTACGATCTGTCACTTGGTTCCTCACTTCGGTTCTTCACCAACTCGTTCTTATCAATTACCGGTAGCGCATCGGGTTCGATATTCATGGTACGCAGCACGCCGCCCATGATGGCACCGAACACCGGCGCGGAGACCGCACCACCATAATATTTACCGGCCTGGGGATCGTTGATCACCACCACCAGCGCGAAACGAGGATGACTGGCAGGCGCAACGCCCGCGGTATAAGCAATGTATTTATTGACGTAGCGCCCATCCGGTCCGACTTTTTTCGCGGTCCCGGTTTTAATCGCAATACGGTAGCCCTTGATGGCCGCCTTCACGCCACCGCCACCGGGCAGTGCGACGCTTTCCATCATATGCATCACAGTTTTCACCAGTTCTTCCGGGAAAACACGCTCACCGGGTACCGGTGGATCAACTTTGGTAATCGACAGCGGACGATAGACGCCATAGCTGCCAATGGTTGCGTAGACTCGCGCTAACTGTAACGGCGTTACCATTAGCCCGTAGCCGAAAGAGAAGGTGGCCCTCTCTATGTCAGACCACCGTTGTTTTTGAGGATATAAGCCACTGCTTTCTCCGACCAACCCCAAATTGGTCGGCTTACCCAGTCCAAAGCGCGCGTAAGTATCTACGAGAGCTGAGGACGGCATCGCTAACGCCAGACGGGAAACCCCGACGTTACTCGACTTCTGCAGAACCCCGGTCAGGGTCAATTCGTTGTAACGCGCCACATCTTTGATCTCATGACCATTGATACGATAAGGCACGGTATTCAATACGCTGTTTTCTTTCACCACACCGCGTTGCAGGGCGGTCATCACCACCATCGGCTTCACGGTAGAACCCGGTTCGAAGATGTCGGTGATGGCGCGGTTACGCATCACATCTTTCGGCGTGTTGCCCAGATTGTTCGGGTTGTAGGCCGGGCTGTTGGCCATCGCCAGCACTTCACCGGTATTGACGTCCACCAGCACCGCCGAGCCAGATTCTGCTTTGTTGAAAGCCACCGCGTTATTCAGTTCGCGGTACACCAGCGCTTGCAGGCGTTCATCAATGCTCAGCGTCAGGTTGTGGGCGGCACGGCTATCAACCGACGAGATATCTTCAATCACGCGACCAAAGCGATCTTTACGCACGGTACGTTCACCGGGTTCGCCGGTCAGCCATTTGTCGAAGCTTTTTTCTGTGCCTTCAATGCCCTGGCCATCGATATTGGTGAAGCCAATCAGATGCGCGGTAACCTGCCCCGCCGGGTAATAGCGGCGTGACTCTTCACGTAGGTAGATACCCGGCAGCTTGAGTTTTTTGACGTATTCGCCAATCGCCGGATTCACCTGGCGTGCCAGATAGACAAAGCGGCCTTTCGGGTTGGCATTGATACGCGTGGAGAGTTGATCGAGGGGGATCGACAGCGCATCGGAAAGCGCTTTCCAGCGGCTATCGAGGGAGACGCCGCCGTGTTCATTCAATTCTTTCGGATCGGCCCAGATGGCGTTCACCGGCACACTCACCGCCAGCGGACGGCCCGCACGATCGCTAATCATGCCGCGGGCGGTCGGCACGGCCTGCACGCGTAACGAACGCAGGTCGCCTTCTTTCACCAGTTTGTCAGGATTGATCACCTGTAACCAGGCTACGCGAGACAGCAGGCCACCCAGCGCCAGTAAAATACAGCCGCACAGCAACGCAAAACGCCAGCTTACAAAGCTGGCCTTATCTTCCTGTTTTTTCAACTTCAGCGTTTTGCTCGCGCCGCTCATCAGGTTCTGAGATTCCTTATTGCTGCACCACAATGTTTTCCTGCGAAGGATCGACATGCTGCATTTGCAGTTTGTCGGTTGCGATTCGTTCTACCCGGCTGTGGTCGCCGAGGGCGTTCTCTTCAAGAATCAGGTTGCGCCATTCGATATCTAATGCGTCACGCTCCAGCACCAGCTGTTCGCGTTCTGCCGTCAGACGACGCGTTTTGTGCGTCGTCGTCACCACCAGCATGGCGGAAACTAAAACGGCCACCAGCAACAGCACCGGGATCTTGCCAAACCGCAGCAAATCGCCACCGATGACGCCGGGCAGACTGTGGCGTTCGTTTCCGATCATGACGCCGTCCTTTCAGCAATACGCAACACGGAACTCCGTGCGCGTGGGTTGTAAGCGACTTCGGCGTCTCCCGGCACCAATTTGCCGAGGGTTTTCAGCTCCCGACCACCCAGCGCTTTCAGCTGCGTCTCGGTCATCGGAATGCCCGCCGGTACCTGCGGACCACGACTCTGATCGCGCATAAAGCGTTTCACGAGGCGATCTTCCAGTGAATGGAAGCTGATCACTGACAACCTTCCGCCAGGTGCCAGCACCGACAATGCCCCTTTCAGCGCGATGTCGATCTCTTCCAGTTCGCTGTTGATCCAGATGCGAATCGCCTGAAAACTGCGGGTCGCCGGGTGCTTAAACTTGTCTTTCACCGGTGTTGCTGCATAGATAACGTCGGCCAGTTCTTTGGTGCGCGTCATCGGCTGCTCACGGTTGCGCTCAACAATTGCGCGGGCAATACGTTTGGCGAAGCGTTCCTCGCCGTAGGTCTTCAGAACAAAGGCGATATCCGCCTCTTCCGCACCGAGCAACCATTCCGACGCCGATTGTCCGCGCGTCGGGTCCATGCGCATGTCCAGCGGCCCATCACGCATGAAAGAGAATCCACGTTCGGCGTCATCCAGCTGCGGCGATGACACGCCTAAATCCAGTAAAACGCCGTCAATTTTTCCGTTCAGCCCGCGCTCGGTCACGTACTCCGCCAGCGCCGAAAACGGCCCGTGGACGATCGAGAAGCGCGGATCTTTTATCTCAGCGGCTGCGGCTATGGCTTGCGGATCGCGATCTATCGCCAGTAGCTGCCCGTTCGCGCCAAGTTGCGAAAGGATCAATCTGGAGTGACCACCGCGACCAAAAGTGCCGTCAATGTATATGCCGTCTTCCCTGATATTGAGCGCGTTAACCGCCTCATCCAGCAGCACTGTGGTGTGTTTGAAATTTTCCTGCATAGCTATAGCGACAAGTCCTGCAACCGCTCAGATAAAGGCTCCTGAGCCGACTGTTCTGCGTCAATATCGTCCTTAACTTGTTGATACCAGGTCTGTTCATCCCACAATTCAAACTTGTTGAACTGTCCAACCAGCATCACTTCTTTGCTCAGGCTCGCATGCTGACGAAGGGTATTCGCCAGTAGCAGGCGGCCTGCATTATCCATCTGACACTCACTGGCATGACCCAACAGCAGCCGCTGCACGCGACGCTCGGCGGGATTCATGCTGGATAAGCGAGACAGCTTTTTCTCAATGATTTCCCATTCGGGCAGGGTATAAAGCAGCAGGCAGGGCTGGTGGAGGTCAATGGTACAAACCATTTGACCCTGAGACTCTGCGATCAGCAATTCACGATAGCGCGTTGGTACGGCCAGTCGCCCTTTGCTGTCGAGATTGACTAACGTTGCCCCACGGAACATGCCAGCCTCACCCCTCAGATACCCTTTTTCACCACTTTATCCCACATTTTACCACGAAAAGAGTTTACGGAGCCGATGAAATCCTTGTCAAGCCGCAACGGCAAGTGAATATCACTCTTTACAGCGGGTGAAATTATTTGGCGGTGGGAATAAGAAGGTCGTGAATGGCAAAATAAAAATTAACCTGATGAATAATGGAATAAAAATTTTCACGTATTGAAAAGCGGCGAAAAATAAAGCGCTTTATCGCGTTTTGATAAATATCTGACGATATGCGACAGCGGCTGCATTTTAGGGGATTTCCTAAAGGAAGCCCAGCACCATCGCGACAGCTCTGCTAGCAGCAGATGCCGAAGATGTAAACAAATAAGAAAAGGTAGTGCGCTTAATTTGTTAGCAAGGTAGACCAGAATTTACGCTTTTTTACGTGGAAGGTTGCGGGGGAAATTAAAAGCATGATGAATAAAGTGGGCAGCACGCCGCCCATCATTCATTTTGTCCGGCGGCTTAATTGACCACGACGGAATAAATTACGGCGAATTCGGGTTAAACCTGGCTTCGGTTTTCGCGGTTCATCCAGCGAGGCTAAAACCAGCTCAAGAACGCGCTCGGCCACATCGCGATGACGCTGTCCCACCGCCAGCACCGGGCATTCGAGGAAATCCAGTAATTCATGGTCGCCAAAAGTGGCAATCGCCAGATCGGTGGGCAACCGCCCGTCACGTTTCAGCGTGACATCCATAACCCCCTGCAACAGACCAAAGGAAGTGGTGAACAAGGCCTCCGGCATCGGGTGATCTTCCAGATACTTCTCGAACAGGGCCGCCGCCGCAGTGCGTTCAAAGCTGTTGCAGTAGATATAATCAATCGGGCGTTCGTCGTCCTTCCATGCTTCACGGAAGCCCATTTCACGCAGGAAACTCACCGACAACTCTGGCAGTGCTCCGAGGAACAGCACATTTTTCACCGGTAGCTGACGCAATTCAGCGGCCAGCGCCTGGGCATCATCCTGATCGGCACCCACCACACTGGTAAAATGTTCACGATCCAGCGCGCGATCCAGCGCAATAATCGGCAGAGGATCGTTGATCCAGCGCTGATAAAACGGATGCTCCGGCGGCAACGAGGTGGAGACGATGATCGCATCTACCTGACGCTGCAACAAATGTTCGATGCAACGCATTTCATTGTCAGGCTGATCTTCCGAGCAGGCGATCAGCAGCTGGTAGCCACGCTGGCGTGCCTGACGCTCAAGATAGTTGGCGATACGCGTATAGCTGGTGTTTTCCAGATCGGGTATCACCAGGCCAATTGAACGGGTACGCCCGGCACGCAACCCCGCCGCCACGGCATTTGGGTGATAATTGTACTCACGCACCACCGCCATCACTTTCTCGACGGTTTTGTCGCTGACACGATATTGCCGCGCTTTGCCATTAATGACGTAGCTGGCCGTGGTGCGCGACACGCCAGCCAGGCGCGCGATTTCATCCAGTTTCACGATGACACCTTAATTCCTGATTAGCCATGCTGGCGAAAATGTCCGCAGATTAGCTAAGGGTAAAACATTTGTAACATCTAACCGCAGAAAACTACGCTGAGCAACCGCTTTTATCCGCCGGGGTGTGCAAGCGCATAAAATAAAAAAACCCGGCATTCCGCCGGGTTAGCATTGAGGTTCAATCAGGTGGGTGACGATTAACGCATAATGCGCTCGCCACGTGCCACGCCGACGATACCGGAGCGTGCCACTTCCACGATCTCCGCGACGTCACGAACGGTGTTCAGGAACGCATCCAGTTTGTCACTGGTGCCCGCCAGCTGAACCGTGTACAGCGTCGGCGTCACGTCGATGATCTGTCCACGGAAAATTTCCGCGCTACGCTTCACTTCTTCGCGGCCATAACCGGTGGCCTGGATTTTCACCAGCATGATTTCACGTTCAACGTAGGCACCCTGCCCCAGTTCGCTGACACGTAACACGTCCACCAGCTTGTGCAGTTGCTTCTCGATCTGCTCCAGCACCTTGGCATCGCCGACGGTTTGAATCGTCATGCGCGACAGGGTGGGGTCGTCAGTCGGGGCAACCGTCAGACTTTCGATGTTGTAGCCACGCTGCGAAAACAGCCCAATCACGCGGGACAATGCGCCGGATTCGTTCTCCAGCAGTACCGATAAAATGCGACGCATAATTATGTCCTCTCCGTTTTGCTCAACCACATCTCGTCCATACCGCCACCACGAATCTGCATCGGGTAAACGTGCTCGCTGCCATCCACGGTCACATCCACAAACACCAGACGCCCTTTCGCCAGGGTCTCCAGCGCCTGCGTCAGTTTCTCTTCCAGCTCGGCCGGATGCTGAATGGCGATACCCACATGGCCATAAGCCTCAGCGAGACGCACGAAGTCCGGCAGTGATTCCATATAGGATTGCGAATGGCGGCCAGAGTAGATCATGTCCTGCCACTGCTTCACCATGCCGAGGAAGCGGTTGTTCAGGTTCAGCACCAGCACCGGCAAATCGTATTGCAGCGCGGTCGAGAGTTCCTGAATGTTCATCTGGATACTGCCGTCACCGGTGACACAGATAACGGTTTCTTCCGGCAGCGCCATTTTCACACCCAGCGCGGCAGGCAGGCCAAAGCCCATGGTGCCGAGGCCACCGGAGTTGATCCAGCGACGCGGCTTATCAAACTGATAATACAGCGCAGCAAACATCTGGTGCTGACCGACGTCTGACGTGACGTAAGCCTCGCCTTTGGTCAAACGCCAGATGGTTTCGATAACCGCCTGCGGTTTGATTTTGTCGCTGGTGCGATCAAATTCGAGGCATTTGCGGCTGCGCCAGCCGTCGATGCGCTGCCACCAGTCGCGCAGGCTGTCGAGCTCCTGCTTCACGTCGGTCTGTGCCAGCAACTCCAGCATTTGCGACAGCGTTTGTTTCGCATCGCCAACAATAGGAATATCCGCCGCGACGGTTTTGGAGATCGAAGTCGGGTCAACATCGATATGCATCACCGTGGCATTCGGACAATATTTCGCCAGGTTGTTGGTGGTGCGGTCATCGAAGCGCACACCGATGCCGAAAATCAGATCGGCGTTGTGCATGACCATGTTGGCTTCATAGGTGCCGTGCATGCCGAGCATACCCACGCACTGACGATGCGTACCCGGGAAGGCACCCAATCCCATCAGGGAAGTGGTCACCGGAATGTTCAGCGTTTCCGCCAGTTGCAGCAGTTCCGCTTCACAACCCGAGGTAATGGCACCGCCACCCACGTACATCACCGGATTATGCGCCGCCAGCAGGGTCTGCAACGCGCGCTTAATCTGTCCCTTGTGGCCCTGAATCGTCGGGTTGTAGGAACGCATGCTGACCGATTCCGGCCAGACGTAGGGCAGCTTATTGGCCGGGTTAAGAATATCTTTCGGCAGATCGATGACCACCGGACCCGGGCGGCCACTGGACGCCAGCCAGAAGGCTTTTTTGATCACGGTGGGGATTTCTTCGGTGCTTTTCACCAGGAAGCTGTGCTTCACCACCGGACGGGAAATCCCGACCATGTCGCACTCCTGGAAAGCGTCATAACCGATCAGCGAAGAAGGCACCTGACCCGACAGCACCACCATCGGGATGGAGTCCATATAGGCAGTCGCGATGCCGGTAATGGCATTGGTGGCACCCGGGCCGGAAGTCACCAGCACGACGCCAACTTCGCCGGTGGCGCGCGCCAGGCCGTCAGCCATATGTACAGCGCCCTGCTCATGGCGAACTAATACGTGGTCAATACCACCGACCGTTTGCAGAGCGTCATAAATATCGAGCACCGCTCCGCCCGGATAACCGAATACCTGCTTAACGCCCTGATCGATTAACGAACGGACGACCATTTCGGCTCCTGACAACATCTCCATTTTCTGCCTCCAGGCTTGAGGAACTGAATCCACTGACGACCGCTTTCCGGCGCGCCACTTGCATCCTGCCCCATATTCGCCAATTAAGATCAAAACCTTATGTTTATGCTCAGAAGAGGGAAGTCATTTCCACCTTCCAGGTACAGGGAAATCTACTTGAGTTCATTCTTTTGAGAGTAGGTCGATTACCATAACCGCAGAAAACCCGGCAGGCAAACGCCGCAACGCCGTACCGTGCTGATGGTGGCAGTAAAGGCACTAAGGGGTGATAATCGCTTGCGAGGATTAAACTAATGCCAGCACCGAAGGGCAGAGGATAATGCTGGCCTGGCGATTATTTCCAGCGAGTTATAAGAAATATACGATGCATATTTTGCAACGTTCCAGCCCACAATCTTACCCGCCAATTAATTTCTGGCGTGATTATCTTTAAAATCTGTTTCTCACATGAGAATCGTCTAAACAACCCGGTGAATACTGACTTATTGCCAGAGAAACCGCCTATAAAAAACATATAAAAATCATCACGTTAAAATTAACATTCATTTTTAAAACTTTTTTTAAGTCGGATTCAGCTAACCCCTCCCCCCTTAATATTTGTTTTTCCTCTGAACAAGCGGATTATCACAGCAGATCCGCCTTAAGCGCATCGGGAAATAACCTTTCACTTATGGTTGACATCGTCGGCCTTTCTCAGTATCAATATGTGCAGCACTCAATTTACGAGGTTTGATCCATGTCCCGTTCTTTCCGTCTACTTGGTCTACTACTAAACGCATCCCCATTGCGCGGTAGACTCGTGGGCGGAATCGACAACTGATTCGAACCTGCAGAAAGTTTAAAAAACCCGCGCCATGCGCGGGTTTTTTTATGCTCGTAGCACCGGCGAAGTTAATGCATAAGGAAGATTACGATGAGCCAGCAAGTTATTATTTTCGATACCACTCTGCGTGATGGCGAGCAGGCATTACAGGCCAGCCTGAGTGTTAAAGAAAAACTGCAGATCGCCCTGGCGCTGGAACGTATGGGCGTAGACGTGATGGAAGTCGGTTTCCCGGTCTCCTCACCGGGCGATTTTGAATCGGTTCAGACCATCGCGCGCACCATCAAAAACAGCCGCGTCTGCGGACTGGCACGTTGCGTTGAAAAGGATATCGATGCCGCTTACGAATCCCTGCGCGTCGCTGAAGCGTTCCGTATCCATACCTTCATCGCCACTTCGCCGATGCACATCGCCACCAAATTGCGCAGCACGCTGCCCGAGGTGATTGAGCGTGCCGTGCATATGATCAAACGCGCCCGCAACTACACCAACGACGTCGAGTTCTCCTGCGAAGATGGTGGCCGCACGCCGATTGACGACCTGTGCCGTATGGTGGAAGCCGCGATCAACGCCGGTGCCACCACCATCAATATCCCGGATACCGTGGGTTACACCCTGCCGCACGAGTACGCCAACATCATCAGCCAGCTGGTGAATCGCGTACCGAACATCGATAAAGCCATTCTGTCCGTGCATACCCATGATGACCTGGGTATGGCCACCGGTAACGCCATTGCCGCCGTGATGGCGGGTGCGCGTCAGGTTGAAGGTACGCTGAATGGCCTGGGCGAACGTGCCGGTAACTGTGCGCTGGAAGAAGTGATCATGGCGATTAAAACCCGCCAGCAGATCATGAACGTGCACACCAATATCAAACATCAGGAAATCTACCGTACCAGTCAGACTGTCAGCCAGATCTGCAACATGCCGATCCCGGCGAACAAAGCGGTAGTCGGTTCAAACGCCTTCGCCCACTCCTCCGGTATCCATCAGGATGGCGTGCTGAAAAACCGCGAAAACTACGAAATCCTGACGCCGGAATCCATCGGCCTGCACAAAATCCAGCTCAACCTGACCTCACGTTCAGGCCGCGCGGCGGTGAAACACCGTATGGAAGAGATGGGTTACAAAGAGACCGACTACAACCTGGATACCCTGTACGACGCCTTCCTGAAGCTGGCCGACAAAAAAGGCCAGGTGTTCGATTACGACCTGGAAGCACTGGCCTTCATCAACAAACAGAATGAAGAACCGGAACATTTCCAGCTGAAAGAATTCAACGTGCAGACCGGTTCCAGCGTCACCGCCACCGCGTCGGTACAGCTGGGCTGTGGCGAAGAAACCAAAGCTGACGCCGCCACTGGCAACGGTCCGGTTGATGCCGTTTATCAGGCGATTAACCGTATTACCGGTTTTGAAGCGGAACTGGTGAACTACAAGCTCACGGCTAAAGGCCACGGCGAGAACGCGCTGGGTCAGGTGGATATCGTGGTCAACTATAACAATCGCAAATTCCACGGCGTGGGTCTGGCGACCGATATCGTCGAATCTTCCGCTAAAGCGATGGTTAACGCCCTGAACAATATCTGGCGTGCTAAGCAGGTGGAAAAAGAATTGCAGCGTAAATTTAAAGAACAGAAGGAAACGGTGTAACTATGACTAAGTCTTTTCATATCGCAGTCATGCCGGGCGACGGAATCGGCCCGGAAGTGATGGCGCAGGCCATGAAAGTCCTGGACGCGATTCGCGCGCGTTTCGACATGCGTATCACCACCAGCGAATTTGATGTAGGTGGTATCGCCATCGATCGTCACGGCGAACCCCTGCCACCGGCCTCTGTTACCGGTGCCGAGCAAGCCGATGCCATCCTGTTTGGTTCAGTAGGCGGCCCGAAATGGGAACACCTGCCACCGGCACAGCAGCCAGAGCGCGGTGCGCTGCTGCCGCTGCGTAAACACTTCAAACTGTTCAGCAACCTGCGTCCGGCTGCGCTGTATAAAGGCCTGGAAACATTTTGCCCGCTGCGTAGCGACATCGCTGCACGTGGCTTCGACATCCTGTGCGTGCGTGAACTGACGGGCGGCATCTACTTCGGTCAGCCGAAAGGCCGTGAAGGCAGCGGCCCGCATGAGCGCGCATTCGACACCGAGGTCTATCACCGTTTTGAGATCGAACGTATTGCCCGCATCGCCTTTGAATCTGCGCGCAAACGTCGCAATAAGGTGACGTCTGTCGATAAAGCCAACGTATTGCAGACCTCAGTGATGTGGCGCGAGATCGTCAACGAAGTGGCGAAGGATTACCCGGATGTGCAGCTGAGCCATATGTACATCGATAACGCCACCATGCAGCTGATTAAAGATCCCTCACAGTTTGACGTGTTGCTGTGTTCTAACCTGTTCGGCGACATCCTGTCGGATGAATGCGCGATGATTACCGGTTCCATGGGCATGCTGCCATCCGCCAGCCTGAACGAAGAAGGCTTCGGTCTGTACGAGCCAGCCGGTGGCTCCGCGCCGGATATCGCCGGTCAGAACATTGCCAACCCGGTTGCCCAGATCCTCTCGTTGTCCCTGCTGCTGCGTTATAGCCTGAATGCCGCTGAGGCTGCCGACAGCATTGAGCGTGCCATCAACCGCGCGCTGGAAGCGGGTCATCGCACCCGTGACCTGGCCGGTGACGGTCAATCCGTGAGCACCGATGAGATGGGCAGCATCATTGCCCGTTTCATCGCCGAGGAAAAATAAAAAAATGAAAAGCTTATACCAGAAGTTATTTGATGCACATGTCGTCCACGAAGCACCGAATGAAACTCCGTTACTGTATATCGATCGTCATTTGATCCATGAAGTGACCTCACCGCAGGCCTTTGATGGCCTGCGCGCTCACGGTCGCAAAGTACGTCAGCCGTCGAAGACGTTTGCCACCATGGACCACAACGTTTCTACCCAGACCAAAGACATCAACGCCTCTGGCGAGATGGCGCGTATTCAGATGCAGGAGCTGATCAAGAACTGCGCTGAATTCGGCATCCAGCTGTATGACCTGAACCACCCGTTCCAGGGCATCGTGCATGTGATCGGTCCTGAGCAGGGTATGACGCTGCCGGGTATGACGATTGTCTGCGGTGACTCGCACACCGCCACCCACGGTGCCTTTGGCTCACTGGCGTTTGGTATCGGCACGTCCGAGGTGGAGCATGTATTTGCCACCCAGACCCTGAAGCAGGGCCGTGCCAAAACCATGAAGATTGAAGTGCTGGGCGAAGCTGCGCCGGGCATCACCGCAAAAGATATCGTGCTGGCGATTATCGGCAAAACCGGCAGCGCCGGTGGTACCGGGCATGTAGTGGAATTCTGTGGCCCGGCGATTGAAGCGCTGACCATGGAAGGCCGCATGACGCTGTGCAACATGGCGATTGAAATGGGTGCCAAAGCGGGCCTGGTTGCGCCGGATGACACCACCTTTAATTACCTGAAAGACAAACAGTTCGCACCGAAAGGCGAGCAATGGGATCAGGCCGTCGCTTACTGGCGTACCCTGAAATCCGACAGCGACGCGAAATTCGATGCCGTCGTAACCCTGAACGCGGCTGATATCGCGCCGCAGGTGACCTGGGGCACCAACCCGGGTCAGGTGATGGCGGTAGATCAGGCCATCCCGAATCCGGCCTCTTTCGCCGATCCGGTTGAACGCGCCTCTGCCGAGAAAGCGCTGGCGTATATGGATCTGCAACCAGGCATTAAACTGACTGACGTTGCCATCGACAAAGTCTTTATCGGCTCCTGCACCAACTCACGTATTGAAGACCTGCGTGCCGCCGCCGCTATCGCCAAAGGACGCCATGTGGCGCCGGGTGTGGTGGCGATGGTGGTGCCGGGTTCTGGTCCGGTAAAAGCGCAGGCGGAAGCGGAAGGTCTGGATAAGATTTTCCTCGAAGCCGGTTTTGAATGGCGTCTGCCGGGCTGCTCGATGTGTCTGGCGATGAACAATGACCGTCTGAACCCAGGCGAGCGTTGTGCCTCAACCAGCAACCGTAACTTTGAAGGTCGTCAGGGCCGTGGTGGACGTACTCACCTGGTCAGCCCGGCGATGGCCGCTGCGGCGGCGGTCACTGGCCGTTTTGCCGATATTCGTGAACTGACTCAGGGAGCTTAAGCCATGGCGAAGAAATTTACCCAGCACACCGGGATTGTCGCACCGCTGGATGCAGCGAATGTCGATACCGATGCCATCATTCCAAAGCAGTTCCTGCAAAAAGTGACCCGTACCGGTTTTGGCGCGCACCTGTTCCACGACTGGCGCTTCGATGACGATGCTGGCACCGTGCCGACGGCCAGCTTCGTGCTGAACAAGCCGGAATATAAAGGCACCAGCATTTTACTGGCGCGTGAGAACTTTGGCTGTGGCTCCTCGCGTGAGCACGCGCCGTGGGCACTGACCGATTTCGGCTTCCAGGTGGTGATTGCGCCGAGTTTCGCCGACATCTTCTATGGCAACAGCTTTAACAACCAGCTGCTGCCGGTGAAGCTGAGCGATGAAGAAGTGGATGAGATGTTCAAACTGGTGGCAAGCCATCCGGGTGTCAGCTTTACCGTTGACCTGGAAGCCCAGACCGTGACTGCCGGTGACAAAAGCTATAGCTTTGAAATCGACAGCTTCCGCCGTCACTGCATGATCAATGGCCTCGATAGCATCGGCCTGACGCTGCAACACGAAGCGTCAATCTCCAGTTTTGAGGCGAACCAGCCCGCGTTTTTACGTTAAAAACAGCGCGATATCGCGTCGCTACAGGTACGCTCTGGCCCGTAGCGGCGCAATTTATTGCGCGCAGTTAGACATCCCGCACGCGCGACGTCAGTCCCAGCGCCAGCACCGCCAGACCCAACGCCAGCCAGTACACCGACTCATGCCCGAAGCGTTCGCTTAACGATCCCTGAATCACCCCTGCCACAATCATCCCGGTGGAGATCGAGGTGGTAAACATGGTGGTTGCCGCACCTGCGCGTCCCGGCATCAGATCCTGAAACCACAGCATCCCAATCCCGGCGACAATACCGATAAACGCCGCGTTGAACAGCTGCAACACCATCAGCGCCGTGCGCGAGTGGAACAGCCCCAGCCCAAGGTAAAACAGAACAGCGGCCACCAGCGCCAGCAGCACCAGACGGCGTTTACCAAACCGACGCGCATAATGTCCGGCCAGTAGCATAATCGGGATCTCCAGCCCTGCGGCCGTCCCCATCAGCAGACCCGCCAGCTTTTCCGGCAGGCCGAGCGTGGAGCTGATATACAACGGCATATCAATGATATACATCACGTTGCAGGTCCACATAATCACCGACGCGATAAACAGCAGGCGCACCTGGCTATCCTTCCACGGACTCAGTTGCGTCAGCACCTGCTCGGGGGAGGCTGCAACGCGGGGCACCGACGGCAAGGTACGCCAGATCAGCACGGTGCTGATTAAAAAAATCACCGCCGCCACGCTAAATAAGGTGATGAAACCGTAATTCAGCGCCAGGGCGAAGGATAGCGGCGGCCCGATGACCCACGCCAGCGACAGCTGCGCACGCATCACCGAACTGAACATCACCACTTCACGCGCCGAATGGTCAGCATACTCACGCGCCAGCGCAAATATCTGTGGCACCGCCACGCTGGCCAGTGCCGACAGCAACACGCCCAATGTAATCAGCGTCAGATAATGACGACTGAAGGCAAACAGCACCGAATTAGCGACCGCCATCAGGCAGCAGAACAGGATCAGTTTGCGGCGGTCACCGTGGCTATCGGATCGTTTCGCCACCAGCAGGCTGATGACGATGCCCGCAATTGCATTGACGGTAAAAAACAGCCCGACCCAGAACGGGCGCACCTGCACCTCACGCGTCAGAAACAGGCTGAGCGTCGGTGCCTGTAACGCACCGGCCACGCCAGTCATAAAGGAGACGGCCATAAAAGCCAGATAAACCGGGTTGAGGCGACGTTGACGCGTTAACAGCGATTTCATGGTGAAATCCCTTTGCGGAAGAAAAGCGAAGAACCAAAAAAGAGGGTAGAAGATTCCACAGCAAAACGAAAAAAGCCAGCAGAGAAAACACTGCTGGCGGTGAAATTGCACCCTACTCAGAAAAGGTTCCACGTCGGCGGAACCACTGTCAGAGCGCCATTCATGACTGAATGCCTCCCGCTCTTCCAATGAGGTCTACTATGCCTCTAATATAGGGCAGAAAAAACTGAGCGATTATGCGCTGGAGTTCCCCTTTTATGTCCTCTTCACGACTGCAACAGCAATTTATCCGCCTGTGGCAAAGCTGCCAGGGCCAGGATCAGGAAACCACCCTGAGCGAGCTGGCGGAGCTGCTGCATTGCTCACGCCGCCACATGCGTAACCTGCTGAATGCCATGCAGGCTGCGGGCTGGCTTATCTGGCAGGCCGAAGCGGGTCGCGGCAAACGTTCTATGCTGAGTTTCTGCTACACCGGGCTGGCGCTACAACAGCAGCGGGCGGAAGATTTGCTGGAGCAGGATCGTATCGACCAGTTGGTGCAGCTGGTGGGTGACAAAAATCAGGTCCGTCAGATGATTGCCGCACATCTGGGGCGCAGCTTTCGTCAGGGCAAACATATTCTGCGCGTGCTTTATTATCGCCCGTTGCCGAATTTGCTGCCGGGTTCACCGCTGCGGCGATCGGAAACCCATCTGGCACGACAGATTTTCAGCGGCCTGACGCGTGTAAATGAGGAAAAGGGGGAAATCGAACCGGATATCGCCCATCACTGGCAGCAAACCTCACCGTTGCACTGGCGCTTCTTTTTGCGTCCGGCTATTCGCTTTCATCATGGCCGTGAACTGGAGATGGAAGACGTCATCAGCTCGCTGGAGCGTCTGCGCAGCCAGCCGCTGTTCTCCCATATCGCAACACTGCACTCCCCGGCTCCCTGGACGCTGGATATTCAGCTGACGCAACCCGACAACTGGCTGCCGTGGCTGCTCGGCAGCGTCAGCGCAATGATCCTGCCGCGTGAATGGCAGACCCTGCGCGGTTTCGCCCGTCAGCCGATCGGTACCGGCCCCTATAGCGTGGTACGCAATCAACAGAGCCAGCTGAAGATCGCCGCCTTTGATGACTACTTCGGTTACCGCGCATTGATTGACGATGTCTCCATCTGGGTACTGCCGGAGATCAGTGATGAGCTGGTGTATGCCGGGGTGAAGTTACAAGGCGAAACCGCTGATGAGAAATCGGAAGAAAGTCGTCTGGAAGAAGGCTGCTATTTTCTGCTGTATGACCAGCGCTCAGAACAGGGCCGGGATGCGCATTTCCGCCGCTGGGTCAGTTACCTGCTTAATCCTATCGCCCTGCTGAATAATGCGGGTATCGGTTATCAGCGCTACTGGTTCCCGGCTTATGGTTTATTACCGCGCTGGCATCATCGCCGCGATCTGACGGCGGTCAACAAGCCGGACAACCTGAAGCAGCTCACCATCAGTTGGTACAGCCACCATGTGGAACATGAAGGTATCGCCAACGCCTTACGCCCACTGCTGGCGCAACAAGGCGTGGAATTGATTACCCGCGAGCTGAGTTATGAAGCCTGGTTTAACGGCGAAGGCGAGAGCGACATCTGGCTCGGCAGCGTTAACTTCACCCTGCCGCTCGACTACTCGCTGTTCGCCCAGCTGTACGAATTGCCGCTGATGCAGCTGTGTATCCCGATTGACTGGGAAAATGCCGCCACCCACTGGCGCGAAAAAACGCTGCCGCTCGCAGAATGGAGTAAGCAACTGGTGGATAGTGATTATCTGCACCCGTTGTTTCACCACTGGCTGTTGCTGGAAGGTCAGCGCAGTATGCGTGGCGTGCGCATGAATACGCTCGGCTGGTTTGACTTCAAATCCGCCTGGTTTGCCCCGCCGGAACTGTGAACCTTTCGCCCTGACCCGGAAATGTCTAGAATGTGCCGTTCTCAACGGGGTGCCCTGCATTACAGGGGCTGAGAGAGACCCGTCGAACCTGATCCGGTTAATACCGGCGTAGGGATTTGAGATGCCTCACCGCTCAGATCCTTTGCGACTCAACCTTATCTTCTCCTCAAGGAGCGCAAAGTGTTAAACAAAGTTCTGCCTGTGCTGTTGCTGGTCTCTGCCCCGGTGCTGGCTGCCAAACCGGTACTTACCGTCTACACCTACGATTCATTCTCTGCTGACTGGGGCCCTGGCCCGGCGGTGAAAAAAGCCTTTGAAGCCCAGTGCGGCTGCGAGCTGAAATACGTGGCGCTGGAAGATGGCGTATCGCTGCTCAACCGCGTGCGGATGGAAGGCAAAAACAGCAAAGCGGATATCGTGCTGGGGCTGGATAACAACCTGGTGCAGGCCGCAGAAAAAACCGGGCTGTTTGCCAAAAGCCAGGTAGATACCCACGCGCTCCAGCTGCCGGGTGGCTGGCATAACGATACCTTTATCCCGTTCGACTACGGTTACTTCGCCTTCGTCTACGATAAAAACAAACTGAAAAACCCACCGAAAAGCCTGAAGGAACTGGTCGAAAGCCCGGAAAAATGGCGCGTTATCTATGAAGATCCGCGCACCAGCACCCCAGGCCTCGGCCTGCTGCTATGGATGCAGAAAGTCTATGGCGACAAAGCGCCGGATGCCTGGCAGAAGCTGGCGCAGAAAACCGTCACCGTCACCAAAGGCTGGAGTGAAGCCTATGGGTTGTTCCTGAAGGGTGAAGGCGATCTGGTGCTGAGTTACACCACCTCTCCGGCGTATCACATCATTGAAGAGAAGAAAGAAAATTACGCCGCTGCGCCGTTTAGCGAAGGTCATTATTTGCAGGTTGAAGTGGCGGCGCAGCTGGCCAGCAGCAAGCAACCGCAGCTGGCACAGGAATTCATGCAGTTTATGGTGTCCCCGGCCTTCCAGCAGACCATCCCGACCGGCAACTGGATGTATCCGGTGATCAAGAGCGATCTGCCTGCCGGTTATCAGGCACTGAACGTGCCGCAAACGGCGCTGCAATATAGCCCGGCGGAAGTCGCCGACCACAGCAAAGCCTGGATTAGTGCATGGCAACGCGCCGTCAGCCGTTAATCCCCGGCTGGCTGTTGCCCGGCAGTTTCACTGCGCTGCTGCTGTGCGCCGTGGCGCTGCTGGCGTTTGGCGCGCTGCTGATGTCAGCGCCCATCGGCGACTGGCGCGCCCTGCTCGCCGATGACTATCTGCATCATGTGCTGGCCTTCTCCTTCTGGCAGGCGCTGCTGTCAGCGCTGTTTTCGGTCCTTCCCGCCATCCCACTGGCGCGCGCCCTGTATCGGCGTCGTTTTCCTGGTCGCGAACTGTTGCTGCGTCTGTGCGCCATGACGCTGGTGCTGCCGGTGCTGGTGGCGGTGTTTGGCCTGCTGAGCGTCTATGGCCGCACTGGATGGCTGGCGCAGCTGTGCGCAGCGCTGGGCATTCCCTGGCATTTCTCGCCCTACGGCTTGCAGGGCATTCTGCTGGCGCACGTGTTCTTCAATCTGCCACTGGCGACGCGTATGTTGTTGCAGGCGCTGGAAAGTATTCCCGGCGAACAACGCCAGCTGGCAGCGCAACTGGGTCTGCGCGGCTGGAACCTGTTTCGTCTGCTGGAGTGGCCGTGGCTGCGGCGGCAAATTTTCCCCACTGCCGCCCTGATTTTTATGCTGTGCTTTGCCAGTTTTGCCACCGTGCTGGCGCTGGGCGGCGGCCCACAGGCGACCACGCTGGAGCTGGCGATTTATCAGGCATTAAATTTTGACTACGACCCCGGACGCGCAGCGCTGCTGGCACTGCTGCAGCTCGGTTGCTGCCTGCTGCTGGTGTTGCTGAGTCAGCGTTTCAGCAAGGCCATTCCCGCAGGTCATCAGCAGATACGCGGCTGGCGCGATCCCGCTGATAGCTGGCGCGCGCGTATCAGCGACAGCCTGTTAATTGGTATGGCCCTGCTGCTGTTGCTCCCCCCGTTGCTGGCAGTGGTGGCTGATGGTCTGCGCGGCGGCGTGGCCGGAGCGATGCGGCAACCCGCCTTATGGCAGGCCACCTTTACCTCATTGCGCATTGCCGTCGGCGCTGGCGTGCTGTGTGTCACCCTGACGATGATGCTGTTGTGGAGCAGCCGTGAGCTGCGTCTGCGCCACAACATCGTGGCAGCGCAGACAATGGAGCTCAGTGGCATGCTGATTCTGGCGATGCCGGGCATTGTGCTGGCCAGCGGCTTTTTCCTGTTATTCAACGCCACCGTCGGCCTGCCACAATCCGCCGATGGGCTGGTGATCTTCACCAATGCACTGATCGCCATTCCCTACGCCATGAAAGTGCTGGAGAACCCGATGCGCGATCTCAGCGCGCGTTACAATCAGTTGTGTGCCTCACTCGGGGTACAGGGGCTGAACCGGCTGCGTCTGATTGAACTGCGTGCGCTGAAACGCCCGCTGGCGCAGGCGCTGGCGTTTGCCTGTGTGCTGTCGATTGGTGATTTTGGCGTGGTGGCACTGTTTGGCAGCGCGGATTTCCGCACGCTGCCGTTCTATCTGTACCAGCAAATTGGCGCCTATCGTGGCGCGGATGGGGCGGTGACCGCCCTGCTGCTGCTGGTGCTGTGCCTGCTTTTGTTTACCCTGATGGAAAAATTACCGGGTCGTCATGCTGACACTGAATAACCTCACTTACCTGTACCAGCATTTGCCGATGCGCTTTCAGTTCAGCGCACAACCGGGCGAGCGGCTGGCGATCCTCGGCCCGAGCGGAGCCGGGAAAAGCACCCTGCTCAGTCTGATTGGCGGATTTCTGCCTGTCAGCAGCGGCACCCTGCTGCTGAACGATGAGGATCATACTCATAGCGTGCCCGCCGCACGCCCGGTATCGATGCTGTTTCAGGAGAACAACCTGTTCCCGCATCTGACCGTGCAACAAAATCTCGGGCTGGGTCTGCATCCCGGCCTGAAACTCAATCACGATCAGCAGCAGCAGGTTAACGACATCGCCTTACAAACCGGGCTTAGCGAGATGCTTAGTCGTCTGCCGGGGCAACTCTCTGGCGGCCAGCGGCAACGCGTGGCGCTGGCACGCTGCCTGCTGCGTAATCAGCCGATTCTGTTGCTGGATGAACCCTTTTCGGCTCTCGATCCGGCGCTGCGTAATGAGATGCTGCAATTGGTGCGCAGCGTGTGTGAAGCACGCAACATCACGCTGCTGATGGTGTCGCACAGCCTGGAAGATGCCCGGCAAATTGCGCCGCGCAGCCTGGTGGTGGTCGATGGACGGGTTTACTGGGATGGCAACACCGCAGACCTGCTTAACGGCAGCAGTCCGGCGGCGGCCATCCTCGGCGTGGCACAACCTTAGGTGAAGAACACCTTCCACAGCAGATGGCGGAAGATGGGCATCATCGGATGGAACTGAATCGCGATAAACGCCGCCAGCCCGATCAGCGCGGCTAACGGTGCCAGCCAGCGCAGGCGTGCCGCAGGCAGATACTTCGTGGCCCAATCGACGGTTTTACCGCTGCGCCACCAGCGCCAGCATAGCCAGAATCCCAGCCACACCAGCAGCGCCACCAGCAACAGCAGCCAGGTAAAGTGCCCGCCCTGGCTCGCTTTAGGTACATCGATGGCTACCCCAGCCAGAATACCCGGCATCAGGTAAGCAGGCGGCCAGAGGATGCAGCCGATAATATTGGGCGGCAGAAACTTACGCACCGGCAGTTCCAGCATCCCCGCAGCCAGCGGGATCAGCGGACGCGTCGGCCCGACAAAGCGGCCTACCAGGATAGTAAACATGCTGTGCTGATGCAGCGCATGCTCGGTTTTATCCAGCAGCCCACGGTATTTTTGCAGATATTTCCAGCGATGCAGTGGCCCCTGAAATTTCCAGCCAATGCCGTAGGACACCCAGTCACCGATCAGGCAACCGACCAGACCCGCCGCCCAGGCGGGATACAGACCGATCTGGCCGCTGCCCACCAGCGCTCCCAGACTCGCCATTAAAACCGTGCCCGGCAGTAACAATCCTACGAAGGCCAGTGACTCCAGAAAGGTCACCAGCGCCACAGCAAACAGCGCCCATTCCAGAGATTGCGTAAAGAGATGTTGTACCCAGGCTTCCATAAATATCCTCTGCGGAATATGAAGGCTGGATTGTCCAGAGCCAGCGCCACAGCGTCAAGGCAAGATTTGTACATCAATGTTGACGTTATGCTGACAGTTTAAGCCAGCAACAGACACTGTATAAACATCCATGATACACTTAAGGGGTATTCATACCAGGAGTTATCGTGACCGATCCACGCGCAGGATTTCTGCTTACCCGACACTGGCGAGACACCCCCACAGGCAGCGAAGTGGTGCTATGGCTGGCGACCGACCAGGGCGCACAGCGTGTGGTTCTGCCCGCTCAGGAGTCGGTCGCCTTTGTGCCGAGCGAGTTTCAACCCCAGGTTGAAGTGCTGTTGCGTGATGAGCGCCACACCCGCCTGCAATCCCTGACGCTGAAAGATTTCCGCCGCCGCCCGGTGCTGGGCCTCTATTGTCGCAGCTACCGCCAGTTGCAAAACCTGGAAAAACGCCTGCGGGAAAACGGCATCCCAGTCTATGAAGCAGATATTCGCCCGCCGGAGCGCTATCTGATGGAGCGCTTTATCACCGCGCCGGTGTGGTTCAGCGGCGATGTGCGTGGCGACAGCGTGGTGAATACGCGCCTGAAACCCCATCCCGACTACCGCCCGCAGCTTTCCTGGGTGTCGCTGGATATTGAAACCACTGAGCACGGCGAGCTGTACTGCATCGGGTTAGAGGGGTGCGGTCAGCGTCAGGTGTTTATGCTCGGCCCGCCGAACGGCGATGCCAGCGCGCTTGATTTCGAACTGATTTATGTCGATAGCCGCCCGAAGCTGCTGGAGCAGTTGAACGCCTGGTTTGCCCGCCATGAGCCGGATGTGATTATTGGCTGGAACCTGGTGCAGTTCGACCTGCGCGTGCTGCAAAAACATGCCGATCGCTACGGTATCCCGTTACGTCTGGGCCGCCAGCAACAGGCGCTGGAGTGGCGTGAACACGGTTTCAAACCCGGCGTCTTCTTCGCTCAGGCCACCGGCCGCCTGATTATTGATGGTATTGAGGCGTTAAAATCCGCCTTCTGGGATTTCCCCTCCTTCAGCCTCGAAGCGGTGTCGCGTGAATTACTGGGCGAAGGCAAAGCCATCGACAACCCGTGGCAGCGCATGGAAGAGATCAACTGGCGCTTCGCTCATGATAAACCGGCGCTGGCACGCTATAACCTGAAAGATTGCGAGCTGGTAACGCGTATTTTCCAGCATACTGCCATCATGCCGTTTCTGCTGGAACGCGCCACCGTTAACGGGCTGGCAGTGGATCGCCACGGCGGCTCGGTGGCCGCTTTCGGCCATCTCTATATTCCACGTATGCATCGCGCCGGATTCGTTGCGCCCAATCTCGGTGAAGTCACTCCCGAAGCCAGCCCCGGCGGTTATGTGATGGACTCCCGCCCAGGGCTGTACGATTCGGTGCTGGTGCTGGATTACAAAAGCCTCTACCCGTCGATTATCCGTACCTTCCTGATCGATCCGGTCGGGCTGGTGGAAGGACTGGCGCACCCCGATGATGCCGACTCGGTGCCCGGCTTTCGCGGCGCACGTTTTTCCCGTCAGACCCACTGCCTGCCAGCCATTGTTGAGCAGATCTGGCAGGGACGCGAGCAAGCCAAGCGTCAGCACAATAAGCCGCTGTCGCAGGCGCTGAAAATTATCATGAACGCCTTTTACGGCGTGCTGGGCACCAGCGCCTGCCGCTTTTTCGATCCGCGCCTCGCGTCATCCATCACCCTGCGCGGTCACGCCATTATGCAGCAAACGCGCGAGCTGATTGAGGCCGAGGGCTATGATGTGATTTATGGCGATACCGATTCCACCTTTGTCTGGCTGAAAGGCGCACATAGCGAGGAGCAGGCCACAGCGATTGGTCGTCAACTGGCCGATCACGTCAATGGCTGGTGGAAGCATCATTTGCAGCAGACCTACGGCCTCGACAGCGCGCTGGAGCTGGAGTACGAAAACCATTTCAGCCGTTTCCTAATGCCCACCATCCGTGGTGCCGAACAAGGCAGCAAAAAACGCTATGCCGGATTGATTCGCTCTGCCGGGACGGAACGGCTGGTGTTTAAAGGGCTGGAATCGGTGCGGACCGACTGGACCCCGCTGGCGCAGCAGTTCCAGCAAACGCTGTATGGCCGCATTTTTCGCGGCGAGCCCTGGCAGGATTATATTCGCGATACCGTGGCTAAATTGCTGGCGGGTGAACTCGATGATTTGCTGGTCTATAAAAAACGCCTGCGTCGCCCGCTAAAAGATTATGAACGTAACGTGCCACCACATGTGCGTGCCGCCCGTCAGGCCGATGAGGTTAATCGCAAGTTAGGTCGCCCATTGCAGTATCAAAATGGCGGCTCCATTCGCTATGTCATCGCCACCGCAGGCCCGGAGCCACTGGAGGCGCGCAGCACGCCGCTCGACTATGATCACTATGTGTCAAAGCAGCTACAACCGGTGGCTGAAGGCATATTACCCTTTGTCGGCGATGATTTTGCTACACTGATTACCGGGCAGTTGGGGCTTTTTTGACAGGTGACGAATCCCCTGTCATCCAGTACCATAGCGCCCTTCCTGAATCTCACCGCATCGATGCCTTCCCAAACCCATCTTGTTTGGCGGGAGTGCTTTGCCTGAGAGCGGGTGCACATCTTCATGACATGACAGAGAGTCGAGCAAAAAATATATGGTTTTTACACTGGGTCAACGCTGGATAAGTGATACGGAAAGTGAACTGGGACTGGGCACGGTAGTTGCGCTGGATACGCGCATGATCACCCTGATGTTTCCGGCAACCGGCGAAAACCGCCTGTATGCCCGTAACGATTCTCCTGTTACCCGCGTTATCTTCAATCCGGGTGATACCGTCACCAGCCACGAAGGCTGGCAGATGCGCGTTGACGAAGTTCGCAACGAAAACGATTTAATCACCTACATCGGCACGCGCCTCGATACCGAAGAAGCTAACGTGATGATGCGCGAGGTGATGCTCGACAGTAAGCTGGTGTTCAGCAAACCGCAGGACCGCCTGTTCGCCGGTCAGCTGGACCGTATGGACCGCTTTGCGCTGCGCTTCCGCGCCCGTAAATATCAGAGTGAACAGTACAACCTGCCCACCAGCGGCCTGCGCGGCATGCGTACTAACCTGATCCCGCATCAGCTGCACATTGCGCACGATGTTGGCCGTCGCCACGCTCCCCGCGTCCTGCTGGCCGATGAAGTGGGCCTCGGTAAAACCATCGAAGCCGGGATGATCATCCAGCAACAACTGCTGGCAGGCAGGGCTGAGCGCGTGCTGATTGTGGTGCCGGAAACCCTGCAACATCAGTGGCTGGTGGAAATGCTGCGTCGCTTCAATCTGCGCTTTGCGCTGTTTGATGACGGTCGCTACACCGAAGCCCAGCATGACAGCGATAACCCGTTCGATACCGAACAACTGATCATCTGCTCCCTCGATTTTGTGCGCCGCAACAAACAGCGTCTGGAACAGCTGGCCGATGCCGCCTGGGATCTGCTGGTAGTGGATGAAGCGCACCATCTGGCATGGAGCGAAGACGCACCAAGCCGCGAATACCAGGTGATTGAACAGCTGGCGGAACAAACCCCCGGCGTGCTGCTGCTGACCGCCACACCGGAGCAACTCGGCCTGGAAAGTCACTTTGCCCGTCTGCGCCTGCTCGATCCTAATCGCTTCCACGATTTCAGCCAGTTTGTCGCCGAACAGCAGCACTACCGTCCGGTGGCGGATGCGGTCAGCACGCTGCTGGCCGACAAATCGATCTCCAAAGATGAGATGAACCTGATTAACGATCTGGTCGGTGAGCAGGATATCGAACCGTTGTTGCAGGTGGCGAACAGCGATCGCGAAGGCAAAGAAGACGCACGTAAAGAACTGATTTCAATGCTGATGGATCGCCACGGCACCAGCCGCGTGTTGTTCCGCAACACCCGTAACGGCGTCAAAGGCTTCCCGAAACGCGAACTGCACCAGATCCGCCTGCCGCTGCCCGCGCAGTATCAGACGGCGATTAAAGTCTCCGGCATTATGGGCGCACGCAAAAGCGCCGAAGAACGCGCACGTGACATGCTCTACCCGGAACAGATTTATCAGGAATTTGAAGGTGATACCGGCACCTGGTGGAACTTCGACCCCCGCGTCGAATGGTTGATGGGCTACCTCACCAGCAATCGCAAAGAAAAAGTGCTGGTGATTTGTGCCAAAGCCGCCACCGCGCTGCAACTGGAGCAGGTTCTGCGCGAACGCGAAGGCATTCGTGCCGCAGTTTTCCATGAAGGCTTGTCGATCATTGAACGCGACCGTGCCGCTGCCTGGTTTGCCTCCGAAGAAGATGGCGCGCAGGTGCTGCTGTGCTCGGAAATCGGTTCTGAAGGCCGCAACTTCCAGTTCGCCAGCCGACTGGTGATGTTTGACCTGCCGTTCAACCCGGACCTGCTGGAACAGCGTATTGGCCGTCTCGACCGTATCGGCCAGATGCACGATATCCAGATTCTGGTGCCGTGGCTGGAAAAAACCGCTCAGGCGGTGCTGCTGCGCTGGTACCACGAAGGTCTGGACGCGTTTGAGCATACCTGCCCAACCGGCCGCACCATTTACGACAGCGTTTACAATCAGCTGATTGAATACCTGGCAGCACCGGAAAATCCACAGGGGCTGGATGAATTTATCACTGAGTGTCGCAAACAGCATGACCAGCTGAAAATCCAGCTGGAACAGGGACGCGACCGTCTGCTGGAGCAAAACTCCAACGGGGGAGATGCCGCCCAGGCGCTGGCCGACGCCATTGCCGAGCAGGACAACGATACCGGTCTGGTCAATTTCGCCCTCAACCTGTTCGATATCGTTGGCATCAATCAGGAAGATCGTAGCGATAACCTGATCGTGCTGACGCCGTCCGATCATATGCTGGTGCCGGATTTCCCTGGCCTGCCGGAAGATGGCTGCACCGTCACCTTCAACCGTAACCAGGCACTCTCGCGCGAAGATACCCAGTTCATTACCTGGGAGCACCCGCTGATCCGCAACGGGCTGGATTTGATTCTTTCCGGCGATACCGGCAGCTGTGCGCTGTCGTTGCTGAAAAACAAAGCGTTGCCGGTCGGCACCCTGCTGGTTGAAATGATTTACGTCGTGGAAGCCCAGGCACCGAAACATCTGCAACTGACCCGCTTCCTGCCACCGACGCCGGTTCGTCTGCTGATGGATCGCAGCGGCAACAATCTGGCGACGAAGGTGGAGTTCGAAAGCTTTAACCGTCAGCTGAACGCGGTGAATCGTCATACCGGCAGCAAGCTGGTTAATGCTGTCCAGCAGGATGTGCATCAGATTCTGACGCTGGCCGAAAGCGCCGTGGTGCCGGAAGCGCAGGCGGTCATCGACGCAGCAAAAGTGGAAGCCGATGAGAAGCTGAGTGCGGAGCTGTCGCGCCTCGAAGCGCTGCGTGCCGTCAACCCTAACATCCGTGACGATGAGGTTGAGGCAGTGGAAAGCAACCGTCGTCAGGTGCTGGCAAGCCTCGGTGAAGCAGGCTGGCGTCTTGATGCGTTACGTCTGATTGTAGTGACGCACCAATAACTGAACGGGGCCGTCAGGCCCCTTACGGAACTGCTGATGGAACCTTATAACCCCCCGCTCGAACCCTGGCTGCATATCCTGTATCAGGACGACCACATTATGGTGGTCAACAAGCCGAGTGGTTTGCTGTCGGTGCCGGGCCGCCTCGATGAGCATAAAGACAGCGTGATGACGCGCATTCAGCGCGATTATCCGCAGGCTGAATCGGTGCATCGTCTGGATATGGCCACCAGCGGCGTGATCGTGGTGGCTCTGAACAAAGCGGCGGAACGTGAGCTGAAGCGCCAGTTCCGTGAGCGCGAACCCGCCAAACAATATGTCGCACGCGTCTGGGGCCACCCGGCGCAGGAAAAGGGATTGATCGATCTACCGCTGATTTGTGACTGGCCGAACCGGCCAAAGCAAAAGGTGTGTTTCGAGACGGGAAAACCGGCGCAGACGGAATATCAGGTATTGGCGTATGACGCGGATAACAGCGCGCGCGTGGCGCTGAAGCCGATCACCGGACGCTCGCACCAGCTACGCGTGCATTTGCTGGCGCTGGGCCATCCGATTCTCGGTGATCGCTTCTATGCGCCACCGGAAGCGCTGGCGATGGCTCCGCGCCTGCTGCTGCATGCCGAATCGCTGACCATCACCCATCCGGCGTTTGGTAACAGTATGACGTTTCGTCAGCCCGCGGATTTCTGACTCCAATACTCTGTAGCGGCGCGATTTATCGCGCAATTCCGTGCGCGGGGCGGGAAAAACCTGCGCGATAAATCGCGCCGCTACAGGAGGAAAAAGGATTTATTTAAATCCTTTTTCCTTACGAATCAGATCGTAAGCTGCCTGAATTTCCTGCGCTTTCTGCTTCGCCATCTCCATCATCTCCGGCGGTAGCCCTTTCGCCACCAGCTTATCCGGGTGATGTTCCGACATCAGCTTACGGTAAGCACGTTTGATGGTGGTGCTGTCGTCACTGCTTTTCACACCCAGCACACTACAGGCATCTTCCAGCGTCGGACCCCGTTTGGCCTGCTGGAATCCTCCACCGCTGTAAGAAGAACCGCCACCGCCAAACTGCTGGCCACCTTCCATCATGCGCAGGAACTGGTCAAACTGCATGCGCGAAATGCCCAGCTCCTCGGCAATCACGTACAGCACCTGCCGTTCATTCGGGTGGAGTGAACCATCGGCAAATGCCGCCTGGATCTGAATTTCCAGAAACATCCGAATCAGATCAAAACGACCAAAACAGGCGCTGCGCAGTTCACGTAATTTATTACGCAACGGATAGTCACCCTGTTTCCCTTCACGGAAAGCACGCTGCGCGGCGGTACGCGCATCACCATGCAGCTGCATCCGGTCCATCAATAAGGATGCAATCTGGATATCCGCTTCCGTGACGCGCCCTTTTGACTTGGTCAAATGGCCCATCACCTGAAAAGTGGTGCTAAAAAACAGTGTCTGGCGGGTCTGGTTGTTGGCGAAATAGCCTTGTCCTTTAACGCTGCGCACTTTATCAAACATATGGCCAATGATGAGACCCAGTACGATGCCCCAAAAGCCCAGCCCGGATAGCAAGCCCAGAGCCAGACCAATTACTTTTCCCCAGTAGCGCATAAACTC
This sequence comes from Pantoea cypripedii, assembly GCF_002095535.1. Taxonomy (NCBI): domain Bacteria; kingdom Pseudomonadati; phylum Pseudomonadota; class Gammaproteobacteria; order Enterobacterales; family Erwiniaceae; genus Pantoea; species Pantoea cypripedii. The sequence goes on along the minus strand of NZ_MLJI01000001.1, from coordinate 761,469 downwards.
CTCAATTCGCCATGCTTGCGGCTGAAAATTGCATTATCATACCTGTCATTTACCTCAGCGCCTAACGGCAACGCGGACAGACAAGGATTAACACTGGCGCAACGCCGGGCAGTAAGTTAGTCTCTGACCGGATTGTCGGCATGATGCCAGTTTTCATGGAATTATCGAAACCGCGTATGAAAAAACGTATACCTACCGTGCTGGCTACCATGATTGGTGCAGCGTTATACAGTCAGTATTCACTGGCCGACGACTTAATGTCGCAGTGTATGCTGGGCGTGCCGAGCTTCAACCGCCCGTTGGTGGAGAGTAAAGACACGAACTCGCTGCCCGTCACGATTCATTCTGACACGTCTAAAGGGAACTATCCCAACGACGCGGTGTTCACCGGCAATGTCGATGTACAGCAGGGTAACAGCCGCCTGAATGCCGACGAAGTTCAGCTGCATCAGCGCCAGCAGGATGGGCAAACCACCCCGGTGCGTACTGTCGATGCGTTGGGTAATGTGCACTACGACGACAATCAGGTCATCCTGAAAGGTCCGAAAGCCTGGTCGAATCTGAATACCAAAGACACCAACGTCTGGAACGGTACCTATCAAATGGTGGGCCGTCAGGGGCGTGGTGATGCTGACCAGATGAAACTGCGCGGCGACAATCGTTATACCATCCTCGAAAACGGCAGCTTTACCTCCTGTCTGCCTGGCTCCAATAGCTGGAGCGTGGTTGGTTCTGAAGTGATTCAGGATCGTCAGGAAGAAGTGGCGGAGATCTGGAACGCACGCTTCAAACTGGGCAACGTGCCGGTGTTCTACAGCCCATATATGCAGCTGCCGATTGGCGATCGCCGTCGTTCCGGTTTCCTGATCCCTAACGCAAAATACAGCAGCACCAATGGCTTCGAGTTCATGCTGCCGTATTACTGGAACATTGCGCCGCAGGCCGATGCGACCATTACGCCGCACTACATGAGCAAGCGCGGCATGCAGTTGCAGAACGAATTCCGTTATCTGAGCGAGTTCGGTGGCGGTTTGATGGAATTCGATTATCTGCCATCAGACAAACAGTACGATAACGATAAAGCGGTGCGCGGCATTTCGCAGGATGCCAGCTCCGATCGCTGGTTGTTCTACTGGCGTCACGCTGGTGTTTACGATCAACACTGGCGTTTCAACGCCGACTACACCAAAGTCAGCGATCCTTACTACTTCACCGATCTCACGTCGAAGTACTACAGCTCCACCGATGGTTATGCGACGCAGAAATTCAGCGCAGGCTATGCGGATACCAACTGGGACGCGACGCTCTCCACCAAAGATTTCCAGGTCTTTGGCAGCACCAGTACCAGCAATATTTATCGCGCGATGCCGCAGCTCGATCTGAATTTCTATCAGAACGATATCGGACCCTTTGATGGGCATATTTATGCGCAAGCGGTGAAATTCACCAACGTGAATAGCCGAATGCCAGAAGCGACACGTCTGCATATCGAACCAACGCTGGATCTGCCGTTGTCGAATGGCTGGGCCAGTCTGGATACCGAAGCCAAATTCCTCGCCACGCATTACCAGCAGGACGGCCTCGATTATTACAACAGCGCATCATACGATCGCACCGCCAGCGGTTTGCTGAAAGATTCCGTCAACCGCACGCTGCCACAGTTTAAAGTGGACGGGCGTTTGGTGTTTGACCGCGATATGGACTGGGCTGAGGGCTACACCCAGACGCTGGAACCGCGCGTACAGTACCTCTATATTCCGTACCGTGACCAGAGCAGTATCTACCCGTATGACTCAACGCTGCTGCAAACCGACTACACCGGTCTGTTCCGCGATCGCACATACAGTGGCCTCGATCGCATCGCTTCGGCCAATCAAGTGGCAACCGGTGTCACCACCCGAATTTATGATAACGATCTGGTTGAACGTTTTAACGTTTCTGTGGGTCAAATCTACTCGTTTACCCCATCGCGGACTGGTGTTAACCAGACCAGTGATGAAGATGACACCGGCAGCCTGATCTGGGCCGGTGACACTTACTGGAAGGTAAGCGATCGCTGGGCCGTGCGTGGCGGGCTGCAATACGATACCCGCCTTGATAACGTAGCGCAGGGCAATGCGGTGCTGGAGTATCGTCAGGACGCCGACCGTATGGTGCAGCTGAGCTACCGCTACAGCAGCCCGGAATACGTGGCGCAGGCGCTGAATGATTCAAGTCTGCTGACTAACCCGATCTATAAAAACGGGATATCCCAGGTGGGTGCGACTGCCAGCTGGCCGATTGCTGATGCCTGGTCGCTGGTGGGTGCGTATTACTACGACACCCGCAACAGCAAACCGGCTGATCAGTTACTGGGCCTGCAGTATAGCTCCTGCTGCTACGCGATCCGTCTTGGCTACGAGCGCAAAATCAACGGTTGGGAAAACAACGAAAGTAAGTATGACAACCAAATCTCATTCAACATTGAGCTACGTGGCCTTAGCTCCGACTATGGCTTAGGCACCCATCAAATGCTGCGTCAGGGCATTATCCCTTACCAGCAGGGTTTCTGATGTTGTGATGTTTGACAGGCTATCCCGCAGTGCGGAAACAACAATGGATAAAGTATGAAGAACTGGAGAATGCTGATTCTTGGTGTGGCGGTTGTCGCTAACACCGCGTTCGCAGCCCCGCAAATGGTAGACAAAGTTGCCGCCGTGGTGAATAACGGCGTGGTGCTGGAGAGTGACGTTGATAGCATGCTGCGCACAGTAAAAGCACAGGCACAGCAGGCCCATCAGCAATTGCCGGATGACAACACCCTGCGTCATCAGATCCTTGAGCGCCAGATCATGGATAGCATCATTCTGCAAATGGGTGAAAAAGCGGGCCTGCAGGTCAGCGACCAGCAGCTGGACGAAGCCATCCAGAACATCGCCGGGCAGAACCATATGACCCTCGATCAACTGCGCAGCCGCATCGCTTACGACGGTATCAACTACAACGAATATCGTGCACAGATCCGTAAAGAGATGATGATCTCTGAAGTGCGTAACAACGAAGTCCGTCGTCGCGTCACCATTCTGCCGCAGGAAGTGGATACGCTGGCGAAGCAGGTGGGTTCACAGAACACTCAGGGTACTGAGCTGAACGTGAGCCAGATCCTGCTGCCACTGCCGGAAAACCCGACGCAGAAACAGGTTGATGATCAGGAAGCACTGGCTCATCAGCTGGTAGGTGAACTGAAAAAAGGCGCTGACTTCGGCAAACTGGCGGTGACCTATTCTGCTGATCCGCAGGCGCTGAAAGGCGGCAATATGGGTTGGGCCAAAATTGAAGAGCTGCCGACCCTGTTTTCTCAGGCACTGGCAACCGCGAAGAAAGGTGATGTGGTCGGTCCCATCCGCTCAGGCGTTGGCTTCCATATCCTGAAAGTGAACGATCTGCGTGGTGAGAGCAAAAACATCTCCGTCACCGAAGTGCACGCACGTCACATCCTGCTGAAACCGTCACCGATCCTGACTGACGACCAGGCACGCGCCAAGCTGGAAGAGATCGCCGCTGATATTCGCAGCGGTAAGATCACTTTCGCTGCTGCTGCCAAACAGTATTCGGACGATCCGGGTTCAGCGAACCAGGGTGGCGATTTGGGTTGGACCTCTCCGGAAGCCTTTGATCCGGCATTCCGCGATGCGTTAATGCGTCTGCAGAAAGGCCAGACCAGCCAGCCGGTTCACTCTTCGTTCGGCTGGCACCTGATTCAGCTGCTGGATACCCGTCAGGTTGATAAAACTGACGCCGCGCAGAAAGAACGTGCCTATCGTCTGCTGTTTAACCGTAAATTCGCGGAAGAAGCGCAAACCTGGATGCAGGAACAGCGCGCCAGTGCTTACGTGAAGATTCTGGATAACAATGGTCAGTAATTATCGTGTGGTGATCACTCCCGGCGAACCTGCCGGGATTGGTCCTGATTTAACCGTGCAACTGGCTCAGCGTGACTGGCCAGTTGAACTGGTGGTGTGTGCCGACGGCGAGTTGTTGCGTCGCCGTGCCGCGCAGTTAGGTTTACCGCTGACGCTGCGTGATTACCAGCCCGGCGTCGCGCCCCAGCCACAACAGGCTGGATCGCTGACGCTGTTACAGGTCGATACCGCCCAGCCTGTCACCCCCGGTGAGTTAACGGTCGCCAACAGCCACTACGTGCTGGAAACTCTGGCGCGCGCCTGTGACGGCTGTCTGAATGGCGAATTTTCTGCCCTGATTACCGGCCCGGTGCACAAAGGTGTGATCAACGATGCTGGTATCCCCTTTACCGGGCATACCGAGTTTTTTGCCGATCGCGCTGGCGGTGACCGTGTCGTAATGATGCTGGCTACCGAAGAACTGCGGGTGGCACTGGCAACCACGCATCTGCCGCTCAAAGATGTCTCAGCAGCCATCACGCGTGACAGCCTGCATGAAGTGATCACCATTCTGCATCGCGATATGCAGCAGAAATTCGGTCTGCCGAATCCGCATATTTTCGTCTGCGGTCTGAATCCACACGCGGGCGAAGGTGGCCATATGGGCCGCGAAGAGATCGATACCATCATTCCGGCGCTGGACGAATTACGCCAGCAAGGCATCCAATTAACCGGCCCGCTCCCCGCTGACACCCTGTTCCAGCCCAAATATCTGCAACATGCAGATGCGGTGCTGGCGATGTATCACGATCAGGGCTTGCCGGTGCTAAAATTTCAGGGGTTTGGCCGTGCGGTGAATATTACGCTGGGCCTGCCCTTTATCCGTACCTCCGTTGACCACGGTACCGCGCTGGAACTGGCCGGACTGGGCCAGGCGGAACCGGGCAGCTTTATTACGGCGCTTAACCTCGCCATCACTATGATCAAGAGCAGTAATGAATAATCGCGTCCATCAGGGGCATTACGCCCGTAAACGTTTCGGGCAAAACTTCCTGAACGATCAGTACATTATCGACAGCATTGTCTCCGCCATTCATCCGCAAAAAGGTGAAGCCCTGGTGGAGATCGGCCCTGGCCTTGGCGCATTGACTGAGCCGGTGGGCGAGCGTCTGGATGCACTGACCGTGGTGGAACTGGACCGCGACCTTGCCGCACGTTTGCAAACGCATCCGTTCCTCGGTCCTAAACTGACCATCTTCCAGCAGGATGCGATGACCTTTGATTTCTCTGCGCTGGCGCAGGAGAAAGGCCAGCCGTTGCGTGTTTTCGGCAACCTGCCGTACAACATTTCCACCCCGCTGATGTTCCACCTTTTCAGCTATACTGGTTCGATTAAAGACATGCACTTCATGCTGCAGAAAGAAGTGGTCAACCGTCTGGTGGCCGGACCGGGCAGCAAAGCCTATGGTCGACTCAGCGTGATGGCGCAGTATTATTGTCAGGTGATTCCGGTGCTGGAAGTGCCGCCACAATCTTTCACACCACCGCCTAAAGTGGACTCTGCGGTGGTACGCCTGGTGCCCTTTACCCAGCCGCAACATCCGGTCAGTGATGTGCGTCTGCTCAGCCGCATTACGACTGAAGCCTTTGGTCAGCGCCGTAAAACGCTGCGCAATAGTCTCAGTCACCTGTTTACTGCGGGTGCGCTGGATGCACTGAATATTGATGCGACCCTGCGTGCAGAAAACGTCTCGGTGGCGCAATATTGTCAACTGGCCAACTGGCTTGGCAATCATCAGGCAGCAACCCCGGAGAACTGAGTGCATGAGTGAATTGGCCCGCGTCTGTATCCAGGTACAAAGCCTGTATGTGGAGTCGCAATCGTCACCTGACGAGGAGCGCTACGTGTTTGCCTACACCATCACCATCCGCAATCTGGGACGCAACAGCGTCCAGCTGCGTGGCCGATACTGGTTGATCACCAACGGTAATGGCCGCCAGACCGAAGTTCAGGGCGAAGGTGTGGTTGGCGAACAGCCTCATATCGCCCCGGGCAACGAATTTCAATATACCAGCGGCGCGATCCTTGAAACGCCGATGGGCACCATGCAAGGCCACTACGTAATGATCGACGAGGAAGGTGAAGAGTTCTTTGTCGAGATCCCGGTGTTCCGGCTTGCGGTACAAACCCACATCCACTAATCCTTCTCCGCCCGGCCCGTCCGGGCGGCGCGTTTTAACCGGACTGACGTAATGAGTACATACCTGATTGGCGATATTCACGGCTGTTACGATGAGCTTCGTGCCCTTTTGGCACAGGTTAATTTCGATCCGCAACAGGATACCCTGTGGCTGACCGGTGACCTGGTGGCGCGCGGACCTGGTTCTCTCGACGTGCTGCGCTATGTGAAATCGCTAGGGGATTGCGTACGGTTGGTGCTGGGCAACCACGACCTGCATCTGCTGGCGGTGTTTGCCGGTATCAGCCGCAATAAACCGAAAGATCGCCTGACCCCCTTGCTGGAAGCTGACGATGCCGATGAGCTGATTAACTGGCTGCGTCGCCAGCCGTTATTGCAGGTGGATGAAGAGAAAAAGCTGGTGATGGCGCACGCGGGCATCACGCCGCAGTGGGATCTGGCGACGGCAAAAATTTGCGCGCGCGAAGTCGAAGCGGTGCTTTCCAGCGATAGTTATCCACTGTTCCTCGATGCCATGTATGGCGATATGCCGAATAACTGGACGCCGGAACTTAGCGGACTGTCGCGTCTGCGTTTCAGCACCAACGCGCTGACGCGTATGCGTTTCTGCTTCCCGAATGGTCAGCTGGATATGATCTGCAAAGATGCGCCGGAATCCGCCCCACCCCCGCTCAAACCCTGGTTTAAGATCCCGAGTCCGGTCGCGCAGGATTACACCGTGGTGTTTGGCCACTGGGCATCGCTGGAAGGCAAAGGTACACCGGAAGGGATTATCGGTCTTGATACCGGCTGCTGCTGGGGTGGCACGCTAACTTTGCTGCACTGGGAAACGCAGCAATATTACGTCCAGCACTCTAACCGCGAACAGGCGATGGCGCAGAGCGCAACACATCCCCATCCGTAGCGCCGCGGTTTATCGCGCGTCTTGTGCCATCCGCGCGATAAACCGAGCTGCCGTTAATTAACGGCGGCGTTCCAGAATCTCGAAGCAGTAACTGTGTGAGTTCTGGGCGTCGGCATCATGGAATTCACTGAAGGTTGACTGCCACTCATCCGGTTCGTAGTCCGGGAATTGGGTGTCGCCTTCCACTTCCGCATCGATATGGGTGAGATAGAGACGATCGGCGCGCGGCAGCATCTGCTCATAAATACGCCCACCACCAATCACCATCACCTCTTCAGCATCACCCGCGGCATTGACCGCATCTTCCAGTGACGTTACCCAGGTCACGCCATCATGGGTGCCCGGCTGGCTGCTGACCACAATATTCAGACGTCCCGGTAACGGACGGCCAATCGATTCAAAGGTCAGGCGACCCATGATCACCGGCTTATTCAGGGTGTTACGTTTGAACCAGGCTAAATCAGCCGACAGGTTCCAGGGCATGGCGTTTTCCATACCGATGATGCGATCCGCTGCCAGTGCCGCGATCAGACTAATCATGTTAAAAGACCTACAGGAAAAAAATTGGCGCCATCATACGTAAAGGCGAAACTTTCGTCGATAGGGCGAACTCGCTATTTACGTAAAGCTCCTTTGCCACCGCATTTTTGTTATTGGACAGAGTTTTACACCGCTTTTCTCACCAATTTCCGAAAGAGGCGCCATAAATGGGTGGTGAAACGGTACAAGGCAGCGTGAAAAGAGGATCTGGCGTGTATGCGCCTGTAAAGAAAAGCGCACTGTGTGCGACAAAAGAAAACGGCTCCCGCAGGAGCCGTTTTAACAGGGTTAGAAATCGTAGCGCAGACGCACCAGATTGACGTTACCCAGAGACTTGTCGGTGCTGGAAGTGATCACGTATTCGTAGTCAACACGGAAGCCGTAGTCGAGCTGGAACGAGACACCCAGGCCGTTGTCGATACGCTGGTAGTTGCGACCATTAACGTATTGCAGACGGTCACCCATAAAGTACGGCTGAATAGATTTCACCGCATACTGACCAATCGGGAACTTGTAGCCTGCGAAGTATTCCACACCCCAGGCATCGTCAGCAAAGTAATTCTGGGCATTCTTAATACCTGTTGGCGAGAAGTTCTGATACCAGCCAACACCAGCAGAAAGCGTCCAGTTATCCGGTTTCCAGCTCAGAGCCGTACCATAGATGTTCTGGTCGTAATTTTTGTCATCACCCGTTGAGGTATTACGCATTTCAGCACGCGTGTAGTTCCACGCGGTACCCCAGGTCAGATCTTTGGTGATGTGGTAATCCACGCCCAGTGAACCGCCGCCTTTACGCTTATAGCGGAGGTTGTTGCCGCGTAACAGTTCATTATCGTTAAACAGGTAGGAGGCATAAACATCAACCTTGCCGAAGGTATTTTTGTATTTCAGCTGTTTACGAGCACGGTAGGAACCGTCGTAGTCGCCGTTGATACCAACGGTAGGTGCCTGGGCCAGCATATCGTAGTCCCAGATATCTGTTTTCGCGCCGACCACATCATAGTAAACGCTGTTCTGCTGACCGAAGGTCAGCTGACCCCAGGTGGCGCTCTTCAGGCCAGTATACAGCTGACGGCGGGTGGTGTTGTTTGCACCATCTGCATGGTGGTTATCCCATCCCCACCACGCCGGGAAGTTAACACCCAGCTCGTAGTAACTTACCCAGCTAATATCATCAAACAGGTAGTAATCCGCAGAGAAACGGAAACGGGAACCGCCATCATAGCCATTACGCTTATATGATTTGTCGTTCACGCCGTTCTGATGCAGGAACTGCGGACGAATACTACCGCCGACCTGGAAGGTAAGACGGCTAAGCGGATCGTTAGCCTGCGGATCCGCCTTCAGAAGAGTCACTTCAGCCTGGCTGGCGAGAGGAGCCGCTGCGACCAGCGCAGCAATGGCGGTGAGTGTGAAAGCACGCATTTTCATTTTTTATATCTATCCCAGTTAAGCTCGAAAAGATGAGCGACTGGAATACTAAGGCTAGCGGTATCGCTTTCTATTTATAAATTCGTGCTAATAAATGTGTAGACAATAAATACCGCACCAGCCGCTAAAAAATCTTAAAATCATAATATTGTCATAAACTAATGTTATGCACCAATTAACAATAGCGAAAAAAACGGCCCCTTTCGGAGCCGTTATTTGTAACAATCGTTCAGAGATCAACCGTTGATTTGCGCATGCATTTCCTGCACGGAAATCACCTTCTCGGTTGGGTCCGCATTCAGCGCCATCGCTGTAGCAAAACCGCCGTTCAGGGTGGTGTCGTAGTGAACTTTGTACTGCAGCGCACTGCGGCGAATCAGCTTGGAATCTTCAATCGCCTGACGACCTGCGGTGGTGTTAACGATATAGGTGTACTCGCCGTTCTTCAGGCGATCCTGAATATGCGGACGACCTTCATGCACCTTGTTCACCAGGCGCGGGTTAATCCCGGCTTCACCCAGTACCACCGCCGTACCATGCGTCGCATCTAGCTCAAAACCAAACTTCAGCAGTTTTGCTGCGAGGTCAACGATACGTTTCTTATCGCCTTCGCGTACTGACAGCAGCGCACGGCCTGATTTCTTCATGTTGCTCTGCGCACCCAGCATCGCTTTTGCGAAGGCTTCAGCGAAGGTACGACCGACACCCATGACTTCACCGGTAGAACGCATTTCCGGGCCGAGGATCGGGTCAACGCCCTGGAATTTGTTGAACGGCAGCACCACTTCTTTTACGGAGTAGTACGGCGGGATCACCTCTTTGGTGACGCCCTGCTCAGCCAGGGTTTTACCGGCCATCACACGCGCAGCCACTTTCGCCAACGGAACACCGGTCGCCTTGGAAACGAACGGTACGGTACGTGCCGCACGCGGGTTCACTTCAATCAGGTAAACTTCGTTGTCCTTCACCGCGAACTGCACGTTCATCAGACCACGCACGTTCAGTTCGAACGCCAGTTTTTCTACCTGCTGACGCATCACGTTCTGAATATCCGCATTCAGGGTGTAAGCCGGCAGTGAACAGGCTGAGTCACCGGAGTGAACCCCCGCCTGCTCGATGTGTTCCATGATGCCGCCAATCAGCACACGCTCGCCGTCGCAAATCGCATCCACATCCACTTCAACCGCGTCATCGAGGAAGCGATCCAACAGTACCGGCGCATCGTTAGAAACCGATACCGCCGTCTGGAAGTAGCGCTTCAGGTCGATTTCGTCGTACACGATTTCCATCGCACGGCCACCCAGTACATAGGACGGGCGCACCACCAGCGGATAACCGATACCAACCGCTTTTTCTACCGCCTGCTCCAGTGTGCTGACGGTGGCGTTGGCCGGTTGTTTCAGGTTCAGACGCTCAACCGCCTGCTGGAAACGCTCACGGTCTTCCGCACGGTCAATGGCATCCGGGCTGGTGCCGATAACCGGCACCCCCGCCGCTTCCAGCGCACGCGCCAGTTTCAGCGGAGTCTGACCGCCGTACTGCACGATCACGCCTTTAGGCTGCTCGATACGCACGATTTCCAGCACGTCTTCCAGCGTTACCGGCTCGAAGTAGAGACGGTCAGAGGTGTCGTAGTCAGTTGATACGGTTTCCGGGTTACAGTTAACCATGATGGTCTCAAAACCATCTTCACGCAGCGCCAGCGCCGCATGGACACAGCAGTAGTCAAACTCAATGCCCTGGCCGATACGGTTCGGACCGCCGCCCAGCACCATGATTTTGTCACGATCCTGATTCGGATTGGCTTCGCACTCTTCTTCATAAGTCGAGTACATATAAGCAGTGTCGGTGGCGAACTCTGCCGCACAGGTGTCGACACGCTTATAAACCGGGTGCAGGTTGAACTGCTGACGCAGTTTACGGATTTCACCTTCTGCGACGCCAGCCAGGGTTGCCAGGCGCGCATCGGCGAAACCTTTACGCTTCAGCGCACGCAGGAATGTCGCATCCAGCGACTGCACGCCTTCACGCGCGACCTGCTCCTCAAGACGGACCAGCTCTTCAATCTGCACCAGGAACCAGCGGTCGATATTGGTCAGGTTGAAGACGCCATCCACGGACATGCCCGCACGGAACGCATCCGCGATGTACCAGATACGGTCGGAACCGGCATCCTTCAGCTCGCGGCGGATACGGGTCAGCGCTTCGGCATCGTCCAGGCTTACTTTCGGGTCGAAACCGTTGGCGCCCACTTCCAGACCGCGCAGTGCTTTCTGCATCGATTCCTGGAAAGTACGGCCAATCGCCATCACTTCACCAACAGATTTCATCTGGGTAGTCAGACGATCGTTGGCACCGGCAAATTTCTCGAAGTTGAAGCGAGGAATCTTGGTCACAACGTAGTCGATGGACGGCTCAAACGAGGCCGGGGTACGGCCACCGGTGATATCGTTCATCAGTTCGTCGAGAGTGAAGCCCACCGCCAGTTTCGCCGCCACTTTGGCAATCGGGAAACCGGTCGCTTTGGAGGCCAGCGCCGAAGAACGTGATACGCGCGGGTTCATTTCGATAACGATCAGGCGACCATCTTTCGGGTTAACCGAGAACTGCACGTTGGAACCGCCCGTCTCGACGCCGATTTCACGCAGTACCGCCAGCGAGGCGTTACGCATGATTTGATACTCTTTGTCGGTCAGGGTCTGAGCCGGGGCCACGGTGATGGAGTCACCGGTGTGGATCCCCATCGCATCGAAGTTTTCGATGGAGCAGACGATGATGCAGTTGTCGTTTTTATCACGCACCACTTCCATCTCGTACTCTTTCCAGCCAATCAGCGACTCGTCAATCAGCAGCTCATTGGTCGGTGACAGATCCAGACCGCGTTCGCAAATCTCTTCAAACTCTTCACGGTTATACGCGATACCGCCACCGGTGCCGCCCATGGTGAAAGAAGGACGGATAATGCACGGGAAGCCAACGTCTTCGGCCACGGCCAGCGCTTCTTCCATGGTGTGGGCGATACCCGAACGCGCGGTATCCAGACCGATGCTTTTCATCGCCACGTCAAAACGACGGCGGTCTTCGGCTTTATCAATGGCGTCGGCGGTGGCACCAATCATGGTCACGCCGAACTCTGCCAGCACGCCCTGACGCTCCAGTTCCAGCGCACAGTTCAGCGCTGTCTGGCCGCCCATGGTCGGCAGTACCGCATCCGGGCGCTCTTTTTCAATAATTTTGCGTACCACTTCCCAGTGAATCGGCTCGATATAGGTCGCATCGGCCATTTCCGGGTCGGTCATAATGGTTGCCGGGTTAGAGTTCACCAGAATGACGCGGTAGCCCTCTTCACGCAGCGCTTTACACGCCTGCGCACCGGAGTAGTCAAATTCACATGCCTGGCCGATAACGATCGGACCTGCGCCAAGGATCAGGATGGATTTTATGTCTGTACGTTTTGGCATCGTTAGCTCCTGATTACTTCGCGTTAGAACGGTAGGCTTCGATCAGTTCGATAAAGTGATCGAACAGCGGTGCTGCATCGTGCGGGCCTGGGCTGGCTTCCGGGTGTCCCTGGAAGCTGAAGGCCGATTTATCGGTACGGTGGATGCCCTGCACGGTCTGGTCAAACAGTGACACATGGGTCACACGCAGATTTGCCGGTAAGTTGCTTTCATCAACGGCGAAACCGTGGTTCTGTGCGGTGATCATCACGGTATTGTTGTCGAGATCTTTGACCGGATGGTTACCGCCATGATGGCCCAGTTTCATTTTGATGGTCTTCGCACCACTCGCCAGCGCCAGCAACTGATGGCCGAGGCAGATGCCGAATACCGGAATGTCGGTATTCAGGAAAGCCTGAATGGCGTTGATCGCGTAGTCACACGGCTCCGGGTCACCCGGACCATTGGAGAGGAAAATACCGTCCGGATTCAGCTTCAGTACTTCTTCCGCTGAAGTTTGCGCCGGAACCACCGTCAGGCGGCAACCGCGATCCACCAGCATGCGCAGAATGTTGCGCTTGGCGCCAAAATCGTAGGCGACAACGTGGAACGGTAATTCTTCTGCCGATTTCTGCTCCGGCAGGTCACCTTGCAGCGTCCAGCTCCCCTGCTGCCAGGCATAGGTTTCGGCCGTCGTCACTTCTTTCGCCAGGTCCATGCCTTTCAGACCGGGGAACGCCTGCGCTTTCTGTAATGCCAGCGCGGCATCCGGTTTGTCACCGGCGATGATGCAGCCGTTCTGTGCCCCTTTTTCACGCAGCAGACGCGTCAGCTTGCGGGTATCGATATCGGCAATGGCGACGATGTTGTTGCGCTGCAAATAAGCTGACAGGCTTTCTTCACTACGGAAGTTGCTGGTAATCAGCGGCAGATCGCGAATAACGAGGCCCTGAGCGTGAATTTGGCTGGATTCTTCGTCGGCTGCATTAGCGCCAACATTGCCGATATGGGGATAAGTGAGGGTGACGATCTGGCGGGAATAGGAGGGATCAGTGAGGATTTCTTGATAACCGGTCATTGACGTGTTGAAAACGACCTCCCCCACTGCCGATCCCGTTGCCCCGATGGCCCGACCGTGGAATTGGGTTCCGTCTTCCAGAACCAAGAGCGCTGACTTAATCAAAACATCCTCCAGGGAATAAACAGTCACAATATTTGCATATTAATTCAAAATACTGTCCTGAATCAATGCAAAAACCGCCTGACTGGTCGATTTTTGGCAAATTGCGCGCATTCTAATGATCGACCTGCACCTTGTCTACCCTGAGACGGTATTTTTTTGCTTTTTTCGGGCAACTGAATGTTAAAAACCACAATAAGCGACAAAAGAGAGAGACAACTGGGAAAAATAAACGGTTGCGAGGCGGAAATAATCTTAAAATGGTGCTAGCGGGAGAAAATTTTTGACCAAATGGTCAAAAATGAGGATTTACCGGATAAAAATCGACCACAAACACAGTAAAAAACACACTTCAAACTAAAACAGATACATAACCATCATTTTAAAGACAAAATAAAGGGCAATAATAATATTGCCCTATCCAATCAATGCCTTACCGATTGAAATAACCACATCACGATGGTTCACAACACTCACAACATCGATAAATCCAGCACATCACGCATATCATAAAGGCCAGATTTCTTGTCTTTAAGCCAGGAAGCGGCTTTAACGGCTCCATTTGCAAAGGTCATGCGGCTGGAAGCCTTGTGGGTAATCTCTACGCGTTCGCCAATATCTGCAAACATCGCGGTGTGCTCACCGACGATATCGCCTGCACGGACGGTAGCAAAACCTATGGTCTGCGCTTTGCGCTCACCGGTATGGCCTTCACGCGCGTAGACCGCGTGCTCGTCCAGTTTCCAGTCCATCGCTTCAGCAATGGCTTCACCCATTGCCAGCGCCGTCCCTGATGGTGCATCAACTTTATGACGGTGATGCGCTTCGACGATTTCAATATCGGCGTAATCACCCATCACTTTTGCCGCCTGTTTCAGCAGCTCCAGCACCAGGTTCACGCCGACGCTGAAGTTTGCGGCGAACACGATGCCAATCTCTTCCGCCGCCGCGCGAATCGCCGCTTTACCGGCTTCATCAAAACCGGTGGTGCCAATCACCATCGCTTTCTGGTGCTGGCGACAAAAGGCCAGGTACTCCAGCGTGCCTTCCGGGCGGGTGAAGTCGATCAGCACGTCAAAATCATCCACGACCTGCTGTAAATCGGCGGTGACCAACACCCCGGTTTTACCGATGCCCGCCAGTTCACCGGCGTCGCTACCGATCAGCGATGAACCGCTGCGAGCCAGCGCGGCACCCAACACCACGCCTTCCGCCTGCTGCGCAGCCTGAATCAAATTGCGTCCCATACGACCCGGCGCACCAACAATGGCAATGCGGATTTCACTCATATTTATTCATTCCTGATACAAATCTATGCATGCAAAGCGCAAACAGGTTAACGGTGAGATAACAGTCACGCCACAATAAAAAAGGGATAATAAGAATTTTATGCCAGCCGCGTCAGATTATCAGTAAAAGCAATCTCACCAGGTGGAAATGGGTCTGCGCGGAATGGTGTAACGGCGCGATACATCGCGCCGTTACGGGGAAGGGATTACTGTACGTTGCGAACTTCTACGCGCAACTCTTTTGGCACTTCAAACACGATGTTTTCTTCACGGCCAATCAGCTCAATCGCCGCTTCGCCGCCGAACTCGCGCAGACGCTGAATCACCTGCTGCACCAGAATATCCGGCGCAGAAGCCCCCGCCGTCACGCCAATGGTGGTCACGCCTTTCACCCACTCTTCCTGAATATCGTCGGCAGAATCGATCAGCTTTGCCAGTTTACCGGCACGCTGCGCCAGTTCGGCCAGACGGTTGGAGTTGGAAGAGTTTTTCGAACCGACCACCAGCACCACTTCAGCGTCACGCGCCAGCACGCGTACCGCTTCCTGGCGGTTAGTCGTGGCGTAGCAGATATCATCCTTACGCGGACCGATGATCGCCGGGAAGCGCTGACGCAACGCGTCAATCACATCGGAAGTATCATCCACCGACAGCGTGGTCTGGGTCATAAAGCACAGGTTGCTTTCATCTTTGACATCCAGTTTGAACACGTCTTCCGGCGATTCCACCAGATACATGCCACCGTTGGGGTTGCTGTACTGCCCCATGGTGCCTTCCACTTCCGGATGCCCGGCATGACCAATCAGAATGGCTTCAACGCCTTTACGGCTGGCACGCGCCACTTCCATATGCACTTTGGTCACCAGCGGACAGGTGGCATCGAACAGCATGGTCAGGTTACGCGCTTTCGCTTCGGCACGAACTGCCTGCGACACGCCATGGGCCGAGAAGATCAGAATGGCGTCATCCGGCACTTCACTGATTTCTTCGATAAAGATGGCACCGCGCTCGCGCAGGCTGCTCACCACGTAGCGGTTATGCACCACTTCATGGCGAACATAGATAGGCGCGCCGTACATTTCCAGCGCGCGCTCGACGATACTAATGGCGCGATCCACGCCCGCGCAGAAGCCGCGTGGGTTAGCTAACAGGATTTGCATCGCTGGCCTCCAGCACCGGATCGATCTCCAGCACTTCAATTTCAAACTGAATGCGCTGCCCCGCCAGCGGGTGGTTGAAATCCACGGTGATGGAATCACCCGAGATTTCACGGATCACCCCCGGCATCTCGCTGCCACCCATGCCGCTGAACAGCATAATGGCACCGACTTCCGGCTCTCCCGCATCGATAAAATCACGACGGGAGAAATATTGGATCAGGTCCGGGCTGATGCCACCGAAGGCATCCTCCGGTGCCAGGGTAAAGCCGTGCTTATCGCCGACTTTACGTCCCAGCAGTTCCTGCTCCAGCGCTGCCGACAGGCTACCATCGCCCAGACGAAACAGCGCGGGTTTGCCGTTGGCGCGCGTTGATTCCGCTGTCGAGCCATCTTCCAGCTTCAGCGTAAAATGCACCAGCAGGGCGCTATCGCGCTGTACAGTGTCTGTCATCATTTACCCTTAATCTTTAACCTGTTTGCCTTTCGGGCTAAAGAAGCCCTCCAGCACCACCAGCGCCGCGCCGATGCAGATCCCGCAGTCGGCGATGTTGAAGGTCGCGAAGTGCCAGTCACCGATATAGAAGTCGATAAAATCGACCACGAACCCGTGGTAAGCACGATCAAACAGGTTACCTAATGCCCCGCCGATAATCAGCGCGTAAGCAATGTTGGTTAACTTGTTGCGGGCAGGATTGCGATACATCATCACCAGTAACGCGACCACAATAGCGATCGCGATACCGGCAAAGAACCAGCGCTGCCAGCCACCTTTGTCCGCCAGGAAACTGAACGCCGCGCCATAGTTGTGCGCGTAGAACAGGTTCAGGAACGGCATCAGCGACCGCGTTTCGTGCAGCATCATGTTATTCATGACCCACTGCTTACTGGCGAAATCGACAACAATCACCACCAGCACCAGCCACAGCCAGCGCAATCCGGTTGAGAGAATAGCTTTACTCATCAGGCAAACTTACGCTCTTCGCCGTCGCCGACCACGTTGGTGTAACAACGTCCGCAGACCGCCGCGTGTTCCGGGTTCTGACCAACGTCGGTAGTGTAATGCCAGCAGCGCGGACATTTCTCGCCTTCTGCTTTATGCAAGGCGATTTTCAGACCTTTCAGCAATTCGCTCTGCTGTGCTTCGTCGCTCGCCGTGGCGTAATCCGCCACCGTGGCACCGGAGGTCAGCAGGACAAAACGCAGCTCATTGCCCAGCGCCTGCAATTTAGCCGCCAGTTCCGCATCCGCGTACAGCGTAACCGTTGCTTCCAGCGAGCCGCCGATACGTTTATCGCCACGCGCCTGCTCGATAACCTTGTTCACTTCACCGCGTACTTTCAGCAGTTCAGCCCAGTAAGCATCATTCAGCGCTTCGTCTGTCGCCAGACCAAACAGGCCGTCGTACCACTCTTCGGTAAACACGTATTGCGCACGATCGCCCGGCAGGTAACCCCAGATTTCATCTGCGGTGAAGGACATGATCGGTGCCATCCAGCGAACCAGCGCTTCCACGATGTGCCACAACGCGGTCTGGCAGCTGCGACGCGCCAGGCTGTCGCCCTTCGCGGTGTACTGACGGTCTTTGATGATGTCGAGGTAGAACGACCCCATCTCAATCGAGCAGAACTGCATCAGACGCTGGATAACTTCATGGAAATCGTAGTTAGCGTAGGATTCCACGATATCCGCCTGTGCCGCCTGTGCACGGCCTACGGCCCAGCGATCCAGCACCACCATCTCTTCCGGGCTGACTTTATCGGTCGCCGGATTGAAGCCGCTCAGGTTAGCCAGCAGGAAACGCGCAGTGTTACGGATACGACGATAGGCATCCGCTGAACGTTTCAGGATCTCATCAGAGACCGCCATTTCACCGGAGTAATCGGTTGAAGCGACCCACAGGCGCAAAATGTCTGCGCCCAGCTTGTCCATCACATCCTGCGGCGCGACGGTGTTGCCGATGGATTTCGACATTTTGCGGCCCTGACCATCCACGGTAAAACCGTGCGTCAGTACCTGGCGGTACGGCGCTTTGCCTTTCATCGCGGTAGAAATCATCAGTGAAGACATAAACCAGCCGCGATGCTGATCCGAGCCTTCCAGATACATATCCGGGCTATGGCCTTCAAATTCCGGGCGGGCGTCAACCACGGCATAGCTGGTTGATCCTGAATCGAACCACACATCCAGCGTATCCGGCACCTTGGTGTAGTTGTCAGCGTCGTCGCCCATCAGATCGCGCGGATCGAGATCCCACCACGCCTGAATGCCATCCTGCTCCACACGCTGTGCCACTTTCTCCATCAGCTCCAGCGTATCCGGGTGCAGCTGTTCGGTCTCGTTATGGACGAACAACGCCATCGGCACACCCCAGGTGCGCTGACGGGAGATACACCAGTCCGGACGGTTGGCCACCATCGCTTCGATACGCGCCTGGCCCCAGTCCGGGATCCACTGCACGCCTTTGATCTCTTTCAGCGACTGCGCACGCAGGCCTTTCTGATCCATGCTGATAAACCACTGCGGCGTCGCACGGAAGATGATCGGCGTTTTATGACGCCAGCAGTGCGGATAGCTGTGCAGCAGTTTTTCCACATGCAACAGCGCGCCTTTTTCCTTCAGCAGCTCAACGATCATGTCGTTGGCTTTAAATACGTTAACGCCGTCCAGCGTCGGGTAGGTACCCGGCAGATACGCGCCATCCGGTCCAACCGGGTTAGCGGTTTCCAGGCCGTATTTCTGACCAATCACGTAGTCATCAGGACCGTGACCCGGAGCGGTATGCACCGCACCGGTACCGGCTTCGAGGGTGACGTGCTCACCCAGCACCACTTTCGACTGGATGTTCTCCAGGAAAGGATGCTGGAACAGTTGCAGCTCCAGCGCCGCGCCTTTGCACTCACCCAGCACACGCCACTCGCTGATACCGGCGCGCTTCATCACGCTTTCTACCAGGTCTTTGGCGAGGATCAGGCTACGGCCTTCGATTTGCACCAGTTGGTATTCAAATTCCGGATGCAGAGAGATACCGCGGTTGGCTGGCATGGTCCACGGGGTGGTGGTCCAGATAACCAGAGAAACCGGGCCTTCAGACGCTGTGACGCCAAATTTGGCACGCACCGCATCAGCATCCAGCGCGTTGAACATCACGTCGATAGACGGAGAAGTTTTGTCGTAGTATTCGACTTCCGCTTCAGCCAGCGCCGAGCGGCAATCCAGACACCAGTGCACCGGCTTCGCGCCTTTATGCAGGTGACCATTGCCGATGATTTTGCCCAGTGCACGGATGATGTTAGCTTCAGTCTGGAAGTTCATGGTCAGGTACGGATGATCCCAGTCACCCAGCACACCAAGACGGATAAAGTCTTTTTTCTGCCCTTCCACCTGCTCCGCCGCGTATTTACGGCAGGCTTCACGGAATTCCGCCGCGCTGACTTTCTCGCCCGGCTTACCAATCATTTGCTCAACTTTGTGTTCGATCGGCAGACCGTGGCAGTCCCAGCCCGGTACATAAGGCGAATCAAAGCCCGCCATGCCTTTCGACTTAACGATAATGTCTTTCAGAATCTTGTTAACGGAGTGACCAATATGAATGCTGCCGTTCGCGTAGGGAGGGCCATCATGCAGAATAAAGGTTTTTTTCCCTTTTTTGGCTTCGCGGATGATGCCGTACAGGTTGTCATCATACCAACGTTGCAGCATTCCCGGTTCGCGTTTAGCCAGATCGCCACGCATCGGGAACCCCGTTTCCGGCAAATTCAGGGTAGATTTATAGTCACTCATCAGATTCTCGGTTCCGTATTTCGGTCATTAAACCGGTGTTTTTAGCCCAAAAAAATGTCGGGCCGTCACCACATCTTTCGCTATTTGTTCTTTCAGGGCATCCAGCGAGGCGAAACGCTGTTCGCTGCGAATCTTATGCCTCAGCACCACTTCAATGTGACGCCCATAAAGATTCATATTTGTGTCGAGCAGGTGAACTTCAAGCTGCTGACGCAGACCTTTTACCGTCGGGCGCGTACCAATGTTGGCAACGCCAGGGATAGGTTCGTCACCCAGGCCCAGTACTTCAACCGCAAATACGCCTTTCACCGGCGTTACCGTGCGGCGTAAAGGGATATTTGCGGTGGGAAAACCAATGGTGCGCCCCAGTGCATCACCGTGCACCACGCGGCCTGAAATGCTGAAGGGATGGCCCAGCAATGCCTGCGCCTGAGCAAAGTCATCCTGCGCCAACGCCTGCCGCACCGCGGTACTGCTGATGCGTATACCAACACCATCACAAAAAGTCTGGGTGCTGATGACATCAAAGCCATATTCCGTACCGGCTTTCTGTAATAACAGGAAATCGCCCTGGCGACCAGCACCAAAGCGGAAATCATCGCCGACTGCGAGGAATTTGACGTTCAGCTTTTCCACCAGCAGTTCAGCGATAAAGCTTTGTGCCGAATGGGCAGCGAAGCGGCGATCGAAGCGGACACATAACACCTCATCCACACCTGCCTGCTGTAAATACTTCAGCTTTTCACGCAGACGCGTCAGGCGTGCCGGCGCTTTATCACCGGCAAACAGCTCCAGCGGCTGTGGTTCAAACAGCATCACTATCACCGGCAACTGGCGCTTACGGCCCTCTTCAATCAGCTCTGCCATCAATGCCTGATGGCCGCGATGGAAACCGTCAAAATTACCAATGGTCAGGACGCAGCCGCGATGCTGCTCATTGAGATTGTAAATACCGCGGATAAACTTCATGGCTGACTCAAACCGGTGGAAATCGGCGGATTATACCCTTGAATAGCGTTCAGGTTAACCCGTATACGTGCCTTTCCTGCGTCTGCGACAGCTTATTCCGCGTGCAAGCAGGGGCTTAGGTGCGATCTTGAGAATTTTATTGCGAAATACTGTATTCAACGAGGTGATGCTGGTAGAATCTTGCGCCATCAATTACGTAACCGGGTGTCGTTTGTAAAACGACGCTTATTTGCACAAATCCATTGACAAAAGAAGGCACAAAAGGCATAGTCCTCGGCCTTTGATTTGTCCATATAGAACACATTTGGGAGTTGGACCTTGGCTAATATCAAATCAGCTAAGAAACGCGCCGTAACATCTGAGAAACGTCGCAAGCAAAACGCGAGCAACCGTTCTATGATGCGTACTTTCATCAAGAAAGTATACGCGGCTATCGCAACAGGCGACAAAGCTGCTGCGCAGAACGCATTCAACGAAATGCAACCGCTCGTGGACCGTCAGGCTGCTAAAGGTCTGATCCACAAAAACAAAGCTGCACGTCATAAGTCAAACCTGACTGCACAGATCAACAAACTGGCTTAATCGCCCGTCTGTTAATCGCTTTGTGAAAGAACCGGCGCTAAGCCGGTTTTTTTCTGCCTGTTATTTGCCGCTGAACAACGTGCTGAAGTCACCATGACAGATGCGCTGCACCGCCGGATGCTGAATCATACGCTCGGCAAAAATCACGTGATACTCCTCCATCACCGCGTCCAGACGCCCCATCTCCTGAATCGTATCATCACGATAAATGGCATCACCGTAGAGCGTAGGGGCGACAAAAATCGCGTTATGCTGCGCACCAAACGCCTTCATTAATGCGGCATCATCAAACTCGCCAAGAATCTCAACCTGCAATCCCTGGCTGTGGATCCAGTTCAGCAGCTTACGTCCCAGCATGGAACGACGGCCTGGAATCAGCAAACGCCGCTGTTCCAGACAGGCAGGGAAAGCCTGTTCCGGCCAGGGCGCGCTGCACCAGAAACTGACCGGACACTCGCCCAGCTTGACCGAGAACAGCCCCTCCTGCTGCGTCGAATCAATCGGGCAGTCGGAAACGATCATATCCAGTTTATGCTGGCTCAGTTGCTCCAGCAGCAGCTCGTGCGTCGATTCAAAGCAGCGCAGATGTATCTTCTCATCGGCCACTACCGCCGCCTCCAGCACCTTACTGACCAGTTGCTTGGACAACGCATCGGCGATGCCGACATCAAACAACAGATGGGATTCCTTGCGGTAGTTGACGATATCGAGCATTTCCTGGCTCAGCATAAACATGCGATCGGCATAGCGAAACACCAGCTGCCCCAGCTCCGTCGGAACCAGCCCACGTCCCTGGCGGCGAAACAGTTTGCCTTGCAGACGGTCTTCCAGCGCCTTGATCTGCCCGGTGATGGTTTGCGGCGTGAGGAATAACGCCTCCGCCGCACCGACAATCGAACCCTCACGGCAGACATGCCAGAAGTAATAAAGATGGTTGTAGTTGATATGTGACATCTGCGCTCTCCCTGCGTCAGCTTATGCCACCTGACGCGGCAGACGTCGCCACAGCAGGAAATAACCGACGATGGCTGAGATTATCGATCCCAGCAAGATACCCAGCTTCGCCAGCGTGATCAGCTGGGGAGCGGCTTCGCCATACGCCAGCGAGGCAATAAAGATCGACATGGTAAAGCCGATGCCGCACAGCACGCCGACGGCAGCGATATCGCGTAGCGAGGTATTATCGGGTAACTTCGCTACCCCGGTTTTTACACCAAGCCAGCAAAACAGCGTGATGCCAAGGGGTTTACCGATAAACAGCCCCAGCATGATGCCGAGCGGCAGCAGCGAGAACAGGCTACCAGGTGTCACTCCTGCCAGCGAAACGCCAGCATTGGCGAAGGCAAACAGCGGCAGAATCAGCCAGCGTACCCACGGATGCAACGCGTGCTCCAGATGGATGGCCGGAGAATGGCCTTCTTTCTTCTTCAGCGGGATCAGGAAACCCACCACCACGCCCGCCAGAGTGGCATGCACGCCGGATTTCAACACCGCGGTCCACAGCACCAGCCCCACCAGCAAATACAAACCGGTGTTACGCACATTCAGCAGGTTCATGATGCCCAGCACCACAATCGCACCTGCCGCCACACCCAGCGACAACACGGAAAGATCGCTGGTATAGAACAGCGCGATAATCACGATAGCGCCCAGATCGTCAATGATCGCCAGCGCCATCAGGAAAATTTTCAGCGCAGGCGGAACCCGGCTACCCAGCAGTGCCAGGATACCCAGCGCGAAAGCGATATCAGTTGCGGTGGGAATGGCCCAGCCGCTGCGGGTGGCTGCATCACCGACGTTAAAAAGCAGGAACACTAAGCCGGGTACTACCATACCGCCAAGCGCCGCAATCAGCGGGAAAATCGCCTGATCGCGTCGGGCCAGCGCCCCCATCACCATTTCGCGCTTCACTTCCAGGCCAACCATCAGGAAGAACACCGCCATCAGCGCATCGTTGATCCACAGCAGCAAATTTTTGCTGATGTCCAGCGCACCAAAGCGGAACTCCACCGGAATGTTAAGCAGGTCGAGATAACCCTGGTGGGTGTTGGTGTTGTTAGCCAACAGCATGGCAATGGCCGCGGCAATAATCAGCACGACGCCGCTGCTGGCGTCGCTGTTAAGCAATTTTTTCAAACGTATATTCACGTCCAGATTCCTTGTTGTAAGCGAATAGTAAAAAGGCGATTAGCTTAACGACAATATTAACTCGAAAAAAACAGATTATTTATTAGGCCAGGTTCGAAAAAACCGAATGATTGCGGGAAAGCAGGCAATAAAAAAGCCAGCGGCGTAGCGCTGGCTTTCAGGATGACGCAGAAAAACTTAGCGGGTTAAGTCGTCAAAAAACTTCTTCACGCCATCAAAGAAGCTCTTGGAGCGAGGGCTGTTTTTCTCACCGGTCGGGCCGCCAAAACTCTCTTCCAGTTCACGCAACAGCGCTTTCTGTTTGTCATTCAGGCTAACCGGGGTTTCCACCACCACGCGGCACAGCAGGTCACCCACCGCACCACCACGTACTGATTTCACACCTTTACCACGCATGCGGAACAATTTACCGGTCTGCGTTTCTGACGGTACTTTCAGCTTCACACGACCATCCAGGGTCGGCACTTCAATCTCGCCACCCAGGGCTGCCATCGCGAAGTTGATCGGCACTTCACAGTACAGGTTGTTATCTTCACGTTCGAAGATCGGGTGTTTTTTCACTGACACCTGAACATAAAGATCGCCAGCCGGTGCGCCATGCTCACCTGCTTCCCCTTCTCCGCTCAGACGGATACGGTCACCGGTATCAACGCCAGCCGGGATTTTCACCGACAGGGTTTTCGAACGCTCAACACGACCGTGACCATGACAGGCGTTGCACGGATCTTTAATCACCGAGCCGCGACCATGACAGGTCGGACACGCCTGCTGCACAGTGAAAAAGCCCTGGCGCATCTGCACCTGACCGGCACCATGACAGGTCGGACAGGTTTGGGGTTGCGTACCCGCCTTCGCGCCGCTGCCGTGGCAGACCTCACACTCTTCCAGGGTTGGAATGCGGATCTCTTTGGTCACGCCGCGCACCGCTTCTTCCAGCGTCAGGTCCATGTTGTAGCGTAAATCGGCGCCACGGGCAGCACGCTGACGGCGGCCACCACCAAAAATATCGCCAAATACGTCGCCAAAGATATCGCTGAAATCAGCACCACCGCCACCGAAGCCGCCGCCGCCAAATCCACCACCGCCCATGCCGCCTTGTTCAAACGCTGCATGACCGTACTGGTCGTAGGCCGCACGCTTCTGTGCGTCGGTCAGAATTTCGTAGGCTTCCTTAACCTCTTTGAATTTCGCTTCGGCTTCTTTATCGCCCGGGTTACGGTCCGGGTGATACTTCATCGCCAGGCGCTTATACGCCTTTTTGATTTCGCGCTCATCTGCCGATTTAGAGACGCCTAAGATCTCGTAAAAATCACTCTTCGCCATCTTCTGCCCTTAACATGATCGCACGGGCGTGGAGAGATCTCCTACGCCCGTGCTGGTTTCAACGGCTGTCAGGCCAGCCGTCGCGCCCGGTCAGGGGCAATTATTTTTTATCTTTAACTTCTTCGAATTCAGCGTCGACTACGTCGTCATCTTTCTTCGCGGAAGCGTCGCCAGCGTCAGCTGCGCCTGCCTGACCCTGCTGCTGTGCCATTTCCATCAGTTTGCTGGAAACCTGCATCAGAGCCTGCATCTTCGCTTCGATTTCGGCTTTGTCTTCGCCTTTCAGCGCGGTGTTCAGATCGTTCAGCGCAGATTCAATCGGTGCTTTGTCATCGGCAGACAGCTTGTCACCGGCTTCATCCAGCTGCTTACGGGTGCTGTGCGCAATCTGGTCGCCCTGGTTACGCGTCTGCACCAGCTCTTCGAATTTACGGTCAGATTCCGCATTCGCTTCCGCGTCGCGTACCATTTTTTCGATCTCTTCTTCGTTCAGGCCAGAAGAAGCTTTAATGGTGATCTTCTGCTCTTTACCGCTGTTTTTGTCTTTCGCCGACACGTGCAGGATACCATCCGCATCGATGTCGAAGGTGACTTCGATCTGCGGCATACCGCGCGGTGCAGACTGGATACCGTCGAGGTTGAACTGGCCCAGAGATTTGTTGTCGCTGGCACGTTTACGCTCACCCTGCAGCACGTGAATGGTCACGGCAGACTGGTTATCTTCAGCAGTCGAGAACACCTGGCTGTGTTTGGTCGGGATGGTGGTGTTCTTGCTGATCAGCGAAGTCATCACACTACCCATGGTTTCAATACCCAGTGACAGCGGGGTTACGTCCAGCAGCAGCACGTCTTTCACGTCACCACCCAGCACACCACCCTGTACCGCAGCACCTACGGCAACGGCTTCATCCGGGTTCACGTCTTTACGCGGTTCTTTACCAAAGAACTCGGTAACTTTGGACTGAACCAGCGGCATACGCGTCTGACCACCCACCAGGATGACATCGTTGATGTCAGAAACTGACAGACCAGCATCCTGCAGTGCCACTTTCAGCGGCTCAATAGAACGCGCAACCAGGTCTTCAACCAGTGATTCCAGTTTCGCACGGGTCACTTTGATGTTCAGGTGCTTAGGACCAGTCGCATCCGCAGTGATGTACGGCAGGTTCACATCAGTCTGCTGGGCAGAAGACAGTTCGATTTTTGCTTTCTCTGCAGCTTCTTTCAGACGCTGCATCGCTAGCGGATCGTTGTGCAGATCGATGCCCTGATCTTTCTTGAACTCAGCAACGAGGTAGTTGATCAGACGGCTATCGAAGTCTTCACCACCGAGGTGGGTATCACCGTTGGTTGCCAGAACTTCAAAGGTTTTTTCGCCATCAACTTCGTCGATTTCGATGATGGAAATATCGAACGTACCGCCGCCCAGGTCGTATACCGCGATGGTGCGGTTGCCCTGGCCTTTGTCGAGGCCGTAAGCCAGCGCCGCAGCAGTCGGTTCGTTAATAATACGTTTTACTTCCAGGCCCGCGATACGGCCAGCATCTTTGGTGGCCTGACGCTGTGCATCGTTGAAGTAAGCCGGAACGGTAATCACCGCTTCAGTCACTGGCTCACCGAGGAAATCTTCCGCGGTTTTCTTCATTTTTTTCAGCACTTCCGCAGAGATCTGCGGCGGAGCCATTTTCTGGCCTTTCACTTCCAGCCATGCATCACCGTTATCTGCTGCGGTGATTTTGTACGGCATGATTTTGATATCACGCTGCACTTCTTCGTCCTGAAAACGACGGCCAATCAGGCGCTTAATCGCGAACAGAGTGTTCTGCGGGTTAGTCACCGCCTGACGTTTAGCCGGTTGACCGACCAGAGTTTCGCCATCCTGTGTATAAGCAATAATTGAAGGCGTGGTACGATCGCCTTCGGCATTCTCCAGCACGCGTGCTTTAGTGCCGTCCATAATCGCAACACAAGAGTTGGTTGTACCCAGGTCAATACCAATAATCTTACCCATCTAAACGTCTCCCACTTAAATTCTGTGCCAAATTGGGTTGTGAAGCAGAGATGCGGGCAATTCTTGCCGCTTTCAACTGCCTGAGCAGGCTTTTTTTCCTGCTCCACAACACTCGATGACAACTAGATGGGGCCGCTTCGAAGCGCATCAAGGGTTAAAACTAAAAAATTTTAATTATCTCCCCCCTTTCAGATCAAAGATGCCCTTGTGGTGGCTGATTATTATGCAGCGCCCCCACAACGAGGGGTCTACACAACATTACCTCTGAGGAACTATGCGCAACATCTCTCTGGCGAATCCTGCGCCGCTGGGCTTAATGGGTTTCGGTATGACCACCATTCTGCTCAACCTGCACAACACCGGACTCTTCGCGATGGACACCATCATTCTGGCGATGGGCATCTTTTATGGCGGCCTGGCGCAAATTTTTGCTGGCCTGCTGGAATTTAAAAAAGGTAACACCTTTGGTCTGACGGCGTTTGCCTCTTACGGGAGCTTCTGGCTGACGCTGGTGGCGATTCTGCTGCTGCCCAAAATGGGACTGGCGGAAGCCGCCGATAGCCATTTCCTTGGCGCCTATCTCGGCTTATGGGGCGTATTCACGCTGTTTTTGTTCTTCGGTACTCTGACCGGCCCATTGATGCTGCAATTTGTTTTTGCCAGTCTGACGGTGCTGTTTGCCATGCTGTCAATTGGGCATTTGATCGATAACACCCTGCTGGTACGCATAGGGGGTTGGATCGGCCTGGTGTGCGGTGCCAGCGCCATCTATCTGGCGATGGGCGAAGTGCTGAATGAACAATGGGGAAGGACTATTCTGCCGATTGGTGCCACCCGCTGATAGCCACGCGGAGCCTGCTGGCTCCGCGTGAACATTTATGAGGTGTGGATGGGGCCATCAAGCTGCACACTTTCCTGCCGGTTATCGCGCAACAGCCAGATACCCACGACGAAGCCAATACCCGCCAGCGCCAGTACATACCAGGCGGGAGCCATCGGCGTCAGACGCATCATTAGCGTCACGCTAATCGGGGTCAGACCACCAAAGATGGCGTAGGCGACGTTATAGGAGAAGGAGATACCGGTGAAACGCACCGACGCCGGGAAGGCGCGTACCATCACAAACGGCACCACCCCCACAACACCAACGCACAGTCCCGCCAGGCCATACCAGACAAACAACATCTCTGGCGTCCCGTCGAGCTGATGGAAGAAATTCCAGCTGGCGATAGCCAGCAACAATGACCCCACCACCAGCGTGCGCGCCGCACCGAAGCGATCGACCACCCAACCCGCGATGACGCAGCCAAACAGCAGCATCACCGTGGCAACGCTGTTGGCCTGCAAACTGAGCGCAGCCGGAATCGCGTGCTGTTTTTGCATCAGGGTTGGTGCCATCAGAATCACCACCACAATGCAGGCGGAGAGCAGCCAGGTCAGCAACATGGAAATCACAATGCTACGTTTGTGATGCGCCAGGATGGTTTGCAGCGGCAGTGTATCGGCCAGCGCTTTACGCTGCTGCATTTGCTGAAACACCGGTGTTTCATGCAGCCAGCGGCGCAGATACATCGCCAGCAGACCAAACACCCCGCCGAGGAAGAACGGAATACGCCAGCCATGATCGGCAATCGCCGCCGGGGTCAGTGAGGTATTGATAATGGTTGCCACCAGCGAACCGAGCAGAATCCCGGCAGTTAAGCCCGCCGTTAAGGTACCACAGGCAAAACCGACGCGTTTTTCCGGTACATGTTCCGCCACAAACACCCATGCGCCAGGCACTTCGCCACCGATAGCCGCTCCCTGCAATACGCGCAGTAACAGCATCAATAACGGAGCCGCAATCCCGATGCTGGCGTAGGTCGGCAACGCGCCCATCGCCAGCGTCGGCAGAGCCATCAGCAGGATACTCAGGCTGAACATCTTCTTACGCCCAACCTTGTCACCAAAGTGCGCCATGATGATGCCGCCCAGCGGACGCGCCAGATAACCTGCCGCAAAGATGGCAAAGGTCTGCACCTGACGCAGCCACTCCGGTATATCAGCCGGGAAGAACAGCTCACCGATGACCGCAGCGAAAAACACAAAGATGATGAAGTCGTAAAATTCCAGTGCCCCGCCAAGGGCAGCCAGCGCCAGGGTTTTGTAATCCTGTCGATTGAGGCGACGCGTTGAGTGCGAATCCATAACGTACCGGTATCCAGAGGCAAAATTAGTGTAGTTGTAAAGTTATACTTACTATACCGTCAATTTTTTGCCACACCAGTAAGACTGAATTTTATGCCTGAAAATGACGATTTTCAGACGTTTGTTTCCCGCCTCGCGCTTTTTGGCCGAAATGCTGCTACCACCTGCGGGTTTGTTTCGACATAAGGCCCCTCCAGCAACTGTAAACAATATGGTACAGCCGCAAAGATGCCCGGTACTTTTACGCTACCGTCTTCCGCTTTGAGCCCTTCCAGCGTTTCTTTGATCGATTTTGGCTGACCAGGCAAATTGAGGATCAGCGATTGTTTGCGGATCACCCCGACCTGGCGCGACAGGATCGCTGTCGGCACAAATTGCAGGCTGATTTGACGCATCTGCTCGCCAAAGCCCGGCATCTCACGGTCGGCCACCGCCAGGGTGGCATCCGGCGTCACGTCACGACGCGCCGGTCCGGTGCCGCCGGTGGTTAACACCAGATGGCAAAAAAGCTCATCAACCAGTTCACAAATCGCCTGCTCGATCATCGGCTGTTCATCCGGCACCAGCCGGGTTTCGATCTCAAATGGCGTGGTTAGCGCGCTGCCGAGCCAGCTCTCCAGTGCCGGAATACCCTGATCCTGATAAATACCGTTCGCAGCACGATCGGAAACGGAAATTAATCCAATACGTAATGTATCCATAGAGTTATCGCTGTGGTTTACCGCAAGCGGCATAAATATAAAGGGGGATTTAAGAAGGATAATACAAAGCGAAAGGGAGAATAAAGATTAAAACCGTGGCGAACGGCGTCGCCACGGTGTCATCACTTACAGCAGTTCGGCAATCATCTTCTCAAGTTTGCCCTGGTCGATGGCAAAGTTACGGATGCCTTCAGCCAGTTTGGTCACCGCCATCGGATCCTGGTTGTGCTGCCACAGGAACTCGGATTCGGTCATTTTTGCCGGACGCGCTTTCACTTCGCCGCTGTAGCTCAGTTTACGCTCAACCGCGCCTTCGCTCTCAGCCAGCTCTTTCAGCAGGTTCGGGGAGATAGTCAGACGGTCACAACCGGCCAGCTCAATGATTTCGCCGACGTTACGGAAGCTCGCGCCCATCACCACGGTTTCGTAACCGTGCTGTTTGTAGTAATCGTAAATCTCAGAAACAGAAACCACGCCCGGATCTTCGTGCGCAGCGTACTCTTTCTTGTCGGTGTTGGCTTTGTACCAGTCAAGAATACGGCCAACGAACGGAGAGATCAGGAACACGCCCGCTTCTGCACAGGCACGCGCCTGGGCGAAGGAGAACAGCAGGGTCAGGTTACAGTTGATGCCTTCTTTTTCCAGCTGCTCCGCGGCGCGGATGCCCTGCCAGGTAGAAGCCAGTTTGATCAGGATGCGATCGTTGCTGATGCCGGCATCGTTATACAGTTTGATCAGGCTGCGGGCTTTGGCGATGCTCGCTTCGGTGTCATAAGACAGGCGCGCATCCACTTCAGTCGAAATACGACCCGGGATCAGTTTGAGAATTTCCAGACCAATGTTGACGGCCAGCTTGTCAGAAACCAGCTGCAATTGTTCTTCTTTGTTGCTGCTCTGCTGACGCGCCCAGCTAATAGCTTCGTCAATCAGTTTACGGTATTCAGGGATTTGAGCGGCATTGAGGATTAAAGAAGGGTTGGTGGTTGCATCCTGCGGTTGATAAAGTTTCATCGCCGCGATATCACCGGTGTCGGCGACCACAGTAGTCAGCTGACGCAAGGAAGTAAGTTTGTCCGTCATGGTTCTCTTTTCTCTTTGGTTGACTGTCAGGGTGAAAAAGGCTGTTGCGATAATATCACGCGGGAACCACGGTGCAAGGTCGTGGCGTGCCCTTTACTAAGCATTCGCAAATGGGAGCGATTTGCCGATCCGTGCCGCTTTTTTGCTACACTCGCCCGAACGAATTTTCCGTTAATACCCTGATAAATATGCGGGTCAATCGAGGACACAATAATGCTGATGGTAATCTCGCCAGCCAAGACACTGGATTTTGAAAGCCCGCTTGCGACACAACAATTCACTCAACCGGCGCTGTTAGAAAAGTCACAACAGCTGATTGATGTCGCCCGCGACCTGTCACCGGCACAAATTGCCTCGCTGATGGGCATCAGCGACAAACTGGCGCATCTCAACGCTGACCGTTTTAATGACTGGCAGCCGCCTTTCACGCTGGAGAATGCGCGTCAGGCGATTCTGGCATTCAAAGGTGATGTCTATACCGGTTTGCAGGCGGAGACCTTCAGCGATAAAGATTTTACCTTCGCTCAGCAGCATCTGCGCATGCTGTCGGGTTTGTATGGTTTGCTGCGCCCGCTCGATCTGATGCAACCGTACCGGCTGGAGATGGGGATCAAACTGGCGAACCCCGCCGCGAAAGATCTGTACGGCTTCTGGGGAGATTTGCTGACGGAGAAGCTGAATGCAGCGCTGGCGGAGCAAGGTGATGATGTGCTGATTAACCTCGCCTCAGATGAATATTTCAAAGCCATCAAACCGAAGAAACTGGCCGGACGCCTGATCAAACCGGTCTTCCTCGATGAGAAGAACGGCAAATTTAAGGTGATCAGTTTCTATGCCAAGAAAGCGCGTGGCCTGATGAGCCGTTATGTCATCCAGCATCGCCTGAGCAAGCCGGAACAATTGAAGAAATTCGATGTGGATGGGTATTTCTTTGCGGCGGCAGAGAGCAGCGAAAACGAGTTAGTGTTTAAGCGCCACGAACAGAAATAATCGCGCCGTTACACCGGATGAAAAAAATGGCTGGCATACGCCAGCCATTTTTTACGTTACTTCATCAAAAACGCACGCAACGGGGCGAAATCTGCTGCCATATCATGTGACAGCAGCGGCAGGTCAGCACGCTCAGCCAGGGCTTCCGGCAACGGCAGCGTCTGTTCCAGAATCGCTTCCACGCTCTCCTTAAACTTCGCCGGATGCGCAGTGCCGAGGAACAGGCCGTACTCACCTTCCTGTAACTGATCGCGCAGCAGACGATAAGCAATCGCCGCATGCGGTTCAGAGAGATAACCGATTGCCGCCAGCTCACGCATGGTGGCTTTGGTGGTCTCGTCGCTCACCGCACCGTAGGCCAGATCGCCCAGACGCCAGGTTTTGCGGCGGAACAACTCTTCCACGCGCGGCCAGTTGTTCGGCTGGCTCACATCCATCGCGTTGGACAGCGTTGCCACGGTGGCATGCGGTGTCCATTCACCCTTGGCGAGGAAGCGCGGTACGGTATCGTTGGCGTTGGTGGCCGCGATAAAACGTTTGATCGGCAGACCAAGTGATTTTGCCAGCAGGCCTGCTGTCAGGTCGCCAAAGTTGCCGCTCGGCACCGACACCACCAACTGGTTGCGTTTTTCCTGTGGCAGTTGGGCTACCGCTTCGAAGTAGTAGCAAATCTGTGCCAGCAGACGGCTGATATTGATGGAGTTAGCCGAGTTCAGGCCAATCGCCTTTTTCAGCTCCTCATCATCAAACGCCTGCTTCACCAGCGCCTGACAGGCATCGAAGTCGCCATCGATGGCGATGGTTTCGATGTTGCCGCCCAGGGTACAGAACAGCTTTTCCTGCAACGGGCTGATTTTGCCCTGCGGGTAGAGGATTACGACACGCACGTTTTCCATGCCGTAAAACGCATGCGCCACCGCAGCACCGGTGTCGCCTGAGGTGGCAGTCAGAATGGTGATCTTCTCATCGGCACCACTCACGTAGGAAAGCATCTGCGCCATAAAGCGGCCGCCGAAATCTTTAAACGCCAGCGTCGGGCCGTGGAACAGTTCCAGACAGGCCACATCGTCACTGACTTTTGCTACCGGTGCCGGGAAGGCAAACGCGGCTTTGACACGTTCAGCCAGCTGATGGGCGGCGATTTCATCACCGATAAAAGCCGAGAGGATTTTGCTGCTGCGAGTGACAAAATCCATCTCCAGCATCGCGTCGATATCGGTCAGTTCAAATTCCGGCAGTTCGAGCGGGAAAAACAGCCCCTGCTGTGAGCCGAGGCCCTGCTTCACTGCCTGAGCGAAGCTCACCTGCTCGTTATGATCCTTAAGGTTGTAGAGTTTCATGCGTTATCCCAATTTACGTGCGCCAGCCGTATCAAGACGGCAGATGTGGACGAAACCTTCTTCATTCTGCAGATAGTGCTGGCTCAGCCAGTCTGCCATCCGCTGTGCCGTTGCCATCTCGTTGCAAACGGCGAAAAGCGTCGGGCCGGACCCCGAAATACCACAAGCCAGTGCACCGATATCGGCAGCGGCTTTACGCGCTTCGGCAAAGCCCGGCAGCAGTTTGGTGCGATACGGCTCGGCCACCACATCCTGCATCAGTTTAGCCGCAAGCGCGGGCTGACCGGTGTGACAGGCGTGGATAAAACCGCCGAGCAGACGGCCATGCTTGATAATGTCCTGCTTACGATATTGCGCTGGCAGAATGGCACGCGCTTCGGCGGTGGAGACTTTGATGCCCGGATAGGCCATCACCCACAGCCACTCATCAAACGACGGTACTGGCTGGCTGATGATGCCATCCTCTTCAATCATCAGCTGTACGCCGCCGAGGAAACAAGGTGCCACGTTGTCGTAATGCACGCTGCCGGAAATACGCCCTTCCAGTTCGCCCATCAGCGCCAGCAGTTCAGTGTCGTTCAGCGGCTTGCCGCAGAATTCGTTCATCGCCATCAGGCCTGCTACCACTGAGCAGGCACTGGAACCGAGACCCGAACCGATCGGCATGTTTTTTTCCAGCGTCATCGCCACCGGGACTTCTTTGCCAATCGCTTCACAAAAACGCTGCCAGCACTGGTAAACAATGTTTTCCTGGGGATTGGTCGGCAGTTTGCTGACAAAGCGCCCTTCGTTCACCAGGCTAAAGCTGTCGGCTGCGACAACCGACACACAATCACCCAGCAGGGTGCCATCCACCGGCGAAACTGCCGCGCCCAGCACATCAAAGCCGACGCTGACGTTACCTATCGAGGCCGGTGCATAAATTTTTACCATCATCAAACTCCCAACTTCCACGACAGAGTGCGCAGCAGATCGGCAAATACGCCAGCGGCTGTCACATCATTCCCGGCACCGTATCCACGCAGAACCAGCGGGATCGGCTGATAATAACGGCTGTAGAAAGCCAGCGCGTTTTCGCCATTTTTGACTTTAAACAGCGGATCATTGCTATCCACCGCATCAATTTTCACCTTGCAGGCCCCACCCTCTTCGATGGCGCCGACGAAGCGTAACACTTTACCTTCATCACGTGCTTTGGCAACGCGCGCCGCAAAGGCGTTATCCAGTTCCGGTAAACGCTGCATAAATTGCTCAACGTCGGCAATCTCCGTCAGGCTGGCAGGCAGCAGCGGCTCAATCTCGATATCGCTCAGCTCCAGCTGATGTCCCGCTTCACGCGCCAGAATCAGCAGTTTGCGCGCCACATCGGTGCCGGAGAGATCGTCGCGCGGATCCGGCTCGGTAAAGCCGAGTTCACGGGCCATGTTGGTTGCTGCCGACAGTGACACACCCTCATCCAGCTTGCCGAAAATAAACGACAATGAGCCAGAGAGGATACCGGAGAATTTGATCAGCTCATCACCGGCATTCAACAGATTTTGCAGGTTTTCGATCACCGGCAGACCGGCACCCACGTTGGTGTCATACAGGAACTTGCGGCGTGATTTCTCTGCGGCGGCGCGCATCTGCTGGTAGTAATTCCACGATGAGGTGTTGGCCTTTTTATTCGGCGTCACCACGTGGAAACCATCAGCAAGGAAATCGGCATATTGATCGGCCACTGCCTGGCTGGAAGTACAATCGACGATCACCGGGTTCAGCAGATGATACTCCTTCACCAGACGAATCAGGCGACCGAGGTTGAACGGCTCTTTGGCTTCCGCCAGCGCCGACTCCCAGTTGCTGAGATCGATGCCGTGCACGTTGGTCAGCAAGGCGCGTGAGTTAGCGATGCCACAAACACGCAGATCAATATGCTTCTGCTTCAGCCAGGCCTGCTGGCGATGCAGCTGCTCCAGCAGCGCAGCACCCACGCCACCCACGCCGACCACAAACACTTCGATCACCTGATCGGTGGCGAACAGCATCTGGTGAACGACACGCACCCCGGTGGTGACTTCATCGTTGCTGACCACGGCGGAGATAGAGCGCTCAGACGAACCCTGCGCAATCGCCACGATGTTGATATTGGCGCGCGCCAGTGCGGAAAAGAACTTGGCAGAGATGCCGCGCAGCGTGCGCATGCCATCCCCGACCACGGAAATGATCGCCAGCTGCTCAACCACTTCGAGCGGATCCAGCAGGCCATCTTTCAATTCCAGATAGAATTCGTCTTCCAGCACGCGACGCGCACGCGCCAGCTCGTTCTGCGGTACGCAGAAGCTGATGCTGTACTCAGAAGACGATTGGGTGATCAACACCACCGAGATGCCGGTACGGGACATCGCAGCAAACACGCGTGCCGCCATACCCACCATGCCTTTCATCCCCGGACCGGAGACGTTGAACATCGCCATGTTGTTCAGGTTGGTGATGCCTTTTACCGGATTCTCATCATGCTCGCCTTCGCCACCGATTAAGGTGCCCGGCGCTTGCGGATTGGCGGTGTTTTTGATCAGGCAGGGAATCTGGAACTGGGCAATCGGGGCGATGGTGCGGGGATGCAGAACTTTAGCACCAAAGTACGACAGCTCCATCGCTTCCTGATAGGACATGGATTTCAGCAGACGCGCATCCGGCACCTGGCGCGGGTCGCAGGTATAAACGCCATCCACGTCAGTCCAGATTTCACAACAATCGGCGCGCAAGCAAGCCGCCAGCACTGCTGCCGAGTAGTCAGAACCGTTACGGCCCAGCACCACTAGCTCACCACGCTCGTTACCGGCGGTGAAACCGGCCATCAGGATCATATGATCCGCCGGAATCTGGCTGGCAGCGATACGGCGGGTGGATTCCGCGATATCAACAGTCGATTCCAGGTAATGCCCCACCGCCAGCAGTTTTTCCACCGGATCGATCACCGTGACCTTGTGGCCACGCGCCTGCAACAGCGCTTCCATGATGGCAATCGACAGCTTCTCACCACGGCAAATAATGGCGGCATTCACCGCATCCGGGCACTGCCCCAGCAGGCTGATGCCATGCAGCACTTGTTTCAGCTGAGCAAATTCGAGATCAACACGGGTTTTTAAGCCATCAAAATCGAAGCCAGGCTGAGTATCGGCCAGCCCCTGCAACAGGTCGGCAAAAATACGTTCGGCATCGCTGATATTCGGCAACGCATCCTGCCCGCTAATGGTTTTCTCAATCATCGCAACCAGATGATTGGTAATTTTCGCTGGCGCAGAGAGTACGGTGGCGACCTGTCCCTGTTGCGCATTGCTTTCCAGAATGTCTGCCACGCGGAGAAAACGTTCCGCATTGGCTACTGAGGTCCCGCCGAATTTCAGCACTCGCATGGTTGAAGCTCTCCTGAATTTTTTGCCGAAAAAAAAAGCCCGCACTGTTTAGGTGCGGGCTTCTTTTTTTGTTTTTCCTGTATGCGTCAGCCCGCACCGTTACCTGTGGTAATGGTGGTGGTAATAATAATTGTGGTGTTCAGGCTGATTGTACGCATTGAGATTTTTTTCTGTCTGTCTTGATTGTCCGTCTGCCTTCCAGAATTAAAGCAAAGTGCCGGTTAAGTCAACGAATTTGTCCTTTGCTGGATTTTTCGCCACTACGCAGTGCTACGCTTTGCCCGGAAAATGCTATCGGGATCGTTCAGCAAATAGCCACAACTCCCGATCTGTCACTATAAACTCAGGATTTACCCGAGTTATTATCTATAAGTTTTTTTTCTACATCATGCAGCAGGCGATGCAGCATGGCGCTGTCGCGCTGCTCCAGCAAACCGATGCGTTGATCGATCCAGTCAGCCATCTTGGCATCGTCGCTGACCTCAAGGCGCACCAGTAATTGCTGGAAACGCGCGCGTAGTGCCTGCAATTGCTGAGCGTCGGCCCGCTCTGCTGCTGGAGCCGCCACCTGATTCAGCGCCGCAAGCTGATAGCAGTACACCATCACCGCCTGGCCGAGATTCAGCGAGGGATAATCATTGGCCATCGGGATCCCGGTCAGCAGATCCACCTGGTCCAGTTCCTCGTTAGTTAACCCGCTATCTTCACGACCAAATACCAGCGCAATGCGGCTCAGCCACTGGCGTTTCTCCTGCAAAATGGTTTCCACCTTAGCGGGCGTGGCGTAGTAACGAAACTTCGCCCGGCTGCGGGCGGTGGTGGCGACAGAGAAGTCCACATCCTGTAATGCCGCACCCAGCGTGTCATAAGTTTTTACGCTATCAAGGATCTCACCCGCGCCATGTGCCACACGCCTGGCTGCCGGGTCCTGCCAGGCATCGCTGGCAACAATACGCAACTCGCTAAATCCCATGGTTTTCATCGCACGGGCTGCCGCACCGATATTTTCTGGTCGGGCGGGAGAGACAAGAATGAGGGGGAAATGCATGATTTTTCCATCGAACTGTTAACAACGCGGCCTATGTTGGCATGCAGACCGCAAAATACCAACCATAGCGCTATAAGAAAATAAGATGTTAAGGATGTTAAAAGCGAATAAAACCGATGGGTAGCATAAATTAACGGATTAAAGCTAAATTTCCGGACCATTTTAATATAAAAGCATTAGATATCATCTTATTGAAATATAATTTCCGGCAGATTTTTGTTTTGCTATTATGCAGCTGAAATGTAGCAAAAATGCTGCTTTTTGTGAGCTAAGCTGGCATTCCTGGAGAAGTTTTTCATAAAAGTGTTAACGTGCTACACTTGCATTTGATATAAGTCAACGAAGCGTTGTTTTTATGCTTATCGGTTGTTGTTGGTGCTGTTAGGTTGCTGTTAATACGGTTAGGATAAGCGCCAGTCCGATACCCACGGGGCACGCAAATATTCATCCTGACTGGCTGAGCTAACACTGAAGTTGACGTAGATGGATGGTGTATTCCGAAGATTATTTCGTACACCGGTTGTGAACGGCATACTGTTATTACCCGCAGTAAGTTCAACCGCCGTACGCCCTGTTTTCGATTTGTTGGCAAATTTTAGGTAGCGAAACATGCAGACCCCGCACATTCTTATCGTTGAAGACGAACTGGTCACGCGTAACACCCTCAAAAGTATCTTTGAGGCGGAAGGTTATGTGGTCTATGAAGCCACCGACGGCGCCGAAATGCATCAGGTCCTGACGGAAAACGACGTCAACCTGGTGATCATGGACATCAACCTGCCTGGAAAAAACGGCTTGTTGCTGGCACGTGAATTGCGTGAGCAGGCGAACGTCGCACTGATGTTCCTGACCGGCCGTGATAATGAAGTGGACAAAATTCTTGGTCTGGAAATTGGTGCGGATGATTACATCACCAAACCATTCAACCCGCGTGAGCTGACCATCCGTGCGCGCAACCTGTTGTCACGCACCATGAATCTGGCGATGCCGAATGAAGAGCGCCGTCAGGTGGAAAGCTACCGTTTCAACGGCTGGGAGCTGGATATCAATAGCCGCTCACTGATCAGCCCGAACGGCGAGCAGTACAAACTGCCGCGCAGTGAATTCCGCGCCATGCTGCACTTCTGTGAAAACCCAGGCAAAATTCAGACCCGTGCTGATCTGCTGAAGAAGATGACCGGTCGCGAGCTGAAGCCGCATGACCGCACCGTGGATGTCACCATCCGCCGCATCCGTAAGCATTTCGAGTCCACACCGGATACGCCAGAAATCATCGCCACCATTCACGGCGAAGGTTACCGCTTCTGCGGCGAGCTGCAGGACTGAGTTATCCGCAAAAAAAACGCCGTCTAGCTAGCTAGAAAACGCCCGTCAGGGCGTTTTTTATGGGCGATGATCAGTGCCACGGCATGATCGGCACCGCGCTGAGCGCGTTCTTCGGTGAGCCTTCGACCACTTTGTCGGAATAAGCCAGGTACACCAAAGCATTGCGCTTTTGATCATAAAAGCGTACAACCTGCAACTTCTTAAAAACCAGCGATGTGCGCTTCTGGAACACCACATCCCCCTGCGCCTTACCCTGTGCAATTTTATCGCTAAGCGTTACCGGTCCAACCTGCTGGCAGGAAATCGCCGCGTCGGAAGTATCCTCCGCCAGGCCTAATCCGCCCTTGATCCCACCGGTTTTTGCCCGGCTGATATAACAGGTTACATTTTTTACATCGGGGTCATCGAAGGCTTCCACCACGATCTTATGATCGGGACCAAACATCTTGAACACCGTGTCAACAGAGCCGATCTCCTCAGCAAAGAGGGGGCCAGAGAAAGCGAAAGTTGCCAGGGTGACTATAAGAAGGCGAGTTACTGTCATTGAGTTACCATTGCAAACGGAATAGATGAGAATGTAATGTACTGGCAATTGGTAACAGAACCAAACCAAATGGGTAACAACCCGCATTGATGTAGCACAGTCGACTTACAAAACCGCCCTCTCGCCTTTTTGCATTTCGTGCTATTATTCGACGACTTCATAAGTTGCGCCACCAGAGAGTTATGAGGATGTTTTATGGACCAAGCCGGTATCATTCGCGATTTGCTTGTCTGGCTGGAGAGTCATCTGGATCAACCCCTTTCACTGGATAATGTCGCCCTGAAAGCGGGTTACTCCAAATGGCACCTGCAGCGCATGTTCAAGGACGTGACAGGCCACGCGATCGGCGCGTATATCCGCGCACGCCGGCTGTCGAAGGCAGCGGTCGCATTACGTCTGACCAGCCGCCCGATTCTCGACATCGCCCTGCAATACCGTTTCGATTCCCAGCAGACCTTTACCCGCGCGTTCAAAAAGCAGTTTAACCAAACGCCCGCCTGGTATCGTCGTTCGTCAGACTGGAACTCCTTCGGTATCCGCCCCCCCATCCGTCTGGACGATAATCACCTGCCTGAGCCGCAGTATGTCACCCTGCCGGAAACGGTGCTGGTGGGTCAGACGCAAATTTACAGCTGCACGCTGGAACAGATCTCCAGCTATCGTGACGAAATGCGTGTGCATTTCTGGAAGCAGTTCCTGCTGGAAACCGACACCGTGCCGCCGGTGCTCTACGGCCTGCATCAGGTACGTGCCAGCCACGAGAAAGATGATGAGCAGGAAATTCTCTACACCACCGCAGTGACGGCCGATCAGTTAGGGAAAAGCATGCAGTCTAACCAGAGCGTGATTCTGGAAGCGGGTGATTATGTGCAGTTCACCTATACCGGGCCGCGCACTGCGTTGCAGGAGTTTATTCTGCTGCTGTACGGCACCTGTATGCCAACGCTGGGTCTGGTACGTCGTCAGGGGCAGGATATCGAGCGCTTCTTTACCCACGGCGGTAAAAAGCGTAGTGAGCCGCCAACGGAAATCCGCTGCGAATACCTGATTCCGATTCGCCCGGCGCAGTAGCTAATCGCGACTGGCATCTTGCACATTCCACGTAGCGGCGCGATTTATCGCGCGGGTTTAAAAGACGCGCGATAAATCGCGCCGCTACGAATTTGAACAAGCGTGTCAGCGCTGCAATTCATCCAGCGCGGGTGCATCGAGGTGCGATACATCGCCCGCCGTTTCCACCACCCAGCCCGCCGCCAGCCAGGCGCTCTGCTGATGATCAACGCGTGAGATTGAGCAGTTACGCAGACGCAAACGACGCTCCGCATGCGCCGGTAAGCCAAGAATGGTGCTCACCAGCACCCCCAGCGCCATACCGTGGCTGACAATCAGCGGACGGCTACCTGCCGGTAAGTCAAGGCAGGCATTCAGCGCTGCGTGCATACGCGTCGCCATTTCCGCCATCGACTCTCCGCCAGGGATACGGCCACCTTCGGTGCCATCCACCAGCGTTTTACGCCAGCTTTCCTCTTCCGGCGTCAGGCCGTCGAGGGGGCGCTTCTCTAACACGCCCATATTCAGTTCGCGCAGACGCGCATCGACAGTGACGGTGCAACCGCAGGCATCCGCGATAATTTCTGCGGTGCGCCGGGTACGTCCTAAATCGCTGGCAATCACGTGGGTAATGCCCAGCGATTTAACGCGCTCGCCCACCTGATGGGCCTGCTGTTCACCTGTTTCCGTCAGCGGACTGTCGGACTGCCCCTGAATGCGTCGGGCCGCATTCCAAACCGTTTCACCGTGACGAACAAGATAGACCTGTAGCATGCTTAATTTCCGTTATACTGCGACAAATTTGCCTTGAGGGTTCAAACAATTATGTACCATGTTGTCGCAGCCACCATCAACCCGGCAAAAATCCGCGCGATTGCACAGGCGTTCAACGACGTTTTCGGCGAAGGATCCTGCCATATTGAGGGGGTCGAGGTCGAGAGTGGCGTTGCTGCCCAGCCGCTTAGTGATGCCGAAACGCGAACTGGCGCACGTCAGCGCGTCGTCAATGCGCGTGAGAAAAAAGCCGATGCCGATTTTTGGGTGGCGATAGAAGCGGGTATCGAGGGCGATAGCGCCTTCGCCTGGATGGTAGTGGAGAATGCACAGCAGCGCGGTGAATCGCGTTCTGCCAGCTTTACGCTGCCACCGGTAGTGATGCGCGGCCTGGCCGCAGGTCACGAGCTGGGTGATGAAATGGCGCGCTTAACCGGTGTGGAGAATATCAAACACAAAGGTGGGGCGATTGGCGCCTTTACGCACGGCCTGCTGACCCGCTCCAGCGTATATCATCAGGCGTTGATTCTGGCACTCTGCCCGTTCACGCATCCGCTGTATCAGCAGTAATCAGGCGCGTCCCAGACGCGCTTCCAGCCAGCGTTTCAGCTCCGGCGGCGCTTCTTTCAGGCTGTTGGAGCCACGGGTGATCGTGGCTATACCGACGCCCAGCTCGTTTTTCAGTTCGCGCTGGCTCATCTCACCGTTCATCAACTCTTCAATAATCCGCAGACGCGTACCGTAAGATTCCCGCTCATCCGGGGTCATCATCAGATGCAGCAACGGCAATGCCACGCCATCGGCGTAGGCGTTTTGCATCAGTTCGACAAAACGCAGCCAGTTATCTTCAACAGGCTGTGCCGATTCCGGCTGGGAAGAAAGGGGTTGGCTCATGAAGGGCTTCCGTACTCATTAACGAGTACGGAAGCATAGCACAGTCAGTAGCGGCGATTCCACTCGCCATCAGCCAGAATCTTATCTGGCTTGCCCATGA
Organism: Pantoea cypripedii; assembly: GCF_002095535.1. Classification (NCBI taxonomy): domain Bacteria; kingdom Pseudomonadati; phylum Pseudomonadota; class Gammaproteobacteria; order Enterobacterales; family Erwiniaceae; genus Pantoea; species Pantoea cypripedii. The sequence goes on along the minus strand of NZ_MLJI01000001.1, from coordinate 719,198 downwards.
AGTAACGATAGTAGGCATCGTAGGCCAGCACGTTCTTCACGTAGCCGCGGGTTTCCGAGAACGGAATGGTCTCGATAAAGGCGACAGCATCAAGACGTCCGCCGCTGTTATTCAGCCAGCTGCGCACCCGCCCAGGTCCGGCGTTATAGGCCGCCGAGGCAAAGATACGGTTCTGATCAAACTGCTGATAAACATATTCCAGATACTGCGTACCGATCTGAATATTGGTTTGTGGATCAAACAGCTGGCTGCTGTTCACATAACCAGGAATGCTATACATCTTCACGGTATGGGTAGCGGTGGCAGGCATGATTTGCATCAGGCCGCTCGCCCCCACCGGTGAACGCGCTTTCGGGTTCCACGCGCTTTCCTGGCGCGAAATCGCCATCGCATAGCTCTGTGGAATCCCTTTGCCGCCGGTGTATTGCTGATACAGGTTCTGCCATGCCAGCGGGAAGCGCTCTTTCAGGCTGTCCCACATTTTAGCGGTGATGGTCGCCTGCACGCTGAGGTCCCACCAATCCTGCTCGTTGGCGTAACGCGCCAGCATCTGCTGCTGATCGCGGGTTTTGCTGGCAATCAGATTGGCCCACTCGCTGCGCGCCAGGTTATCCAGCCCCCAGTACATCAGCTCACGCACCCGAGCCAGCTCCGCGCCCTGCACCAGGTTATTGTCCGGTGCCGGGGCCTTATCAACCTGTATCGGATAATCCACCCCCAGCCGCTGCGCCGCCACCATCGGATAGAAACCGCGCGCCTGCATCAGCTTACGCAGAATCTCGTCGGCCTCTTCTTTACGCCCCTGGGAGATCAGCAGATCGGCCTGCCAGTATTGCCATTCATCCTTCTCTTTCGCTTCCACCGGCAAACGGGCAATCCAGGTGTTCAGCCCGCGACGATCGTTATTCGCCAGCGCCAGCCGCACGCGACGCTCAATCAAGGTGGTGGATTCACTGTTCATCACCACGTTATCGCGCCAGCGCGCCTGATCCGAGGTGACATCATTATCCATCAGTCGCCAGGCCACGATCTCTTTCAGCGCCTGGTCCTCTTCCGGCCCCATCTTCTGTGATTGCACCAGAATCGGAACCATCAACCGGGCATTTTCCACATCCTGGCGCGCCACGCGGGCAAAGGCAAAAGTGGTGGCCTGACGGGTAAAATCGGTGGGGCCGACGCTGCTGGCAAAGCTGGTGATGGTGAGCGGGTTCTGCTGTAACGTCATCACCGCGTTCGCCGTGGTCTGATAATCCGCAGGCAGCATCTTCGCCAGATAATTCACCAGGCTATCGTTGCCTTCTTTCATCGCCAGGCGAATGCGTTCGAGGATGGTGATCGGCGACAGTTGTCCACTGGATTGCCACACCGAGAACAGTTGGTCGCAATCATTGGGCAGCGCGGTGCCGCGCAGCCAGATGGATTTCGCCCCGTCAAACGCCGCCTGCTGCTGGCCGGTCGCCCATTTGGCGTAGTACCAGTTACAGCGCGCCTGCACCGGCTTGGGTTCTTCCGGGCTGAAACTCAGCAATTCCTGCCAGTCCTGACGGTGCGCCAGCACGTTGACAAAACGCGTCGCCAGCGATCGCGCAGGCGGCAGCGTGGGATATTGCTGAATAAAATTTTTCACCGCCAGCGGTGTTTCCTGATCGAGATCCTGCGCCAGCATCCGATATTGCAGATAAGGATAAAGCGGGTAATCCTGTAGCGTAGGCATCAGCTGCGCCACGGTATCCATCTGGTTGCTATCCCAGGCTTGTTTTATCTGGGCATAGCGCTGTCGTTGCTGATCAAGCGAATCGGCCCATACGCTGCTGGCCGCGCTGACCAGACAGATCCCTATCATCCAGTTACGCCACTTCTCCACGACGATCTCCTCTTTGTGCTGCGATCCAGCTCATGCCGGACTTCATTCATGCTAACCAGGCCCACGGCCTCTTGCCATGTTCTTCACAAAATTTACGCTCACGCACCGTCATCGACCACCCGACGCGCTGCCATTGTGCATTTATTCATCACAAAAACTTATCGTAAAACCATTAGTTACGCATAATCATTCTGTTACAAAAATGGCACGTCCTTTGCTCTGTTGAATTCCATCTTGTATACCAGTTGGAATTCACCCATGGCATCGACTTTTGGTCTTACGATTCAGGATTGGCAACAGCGCTATCAACAGGAACCGCAGCAGATTACTGCCCTGCTGACGGCGCACCTCAACGCCATTGATCCTCAGGACAACGCCTGGCTTTACCTCGCCACTCCGGCGCAATTGCAGGCGCAAATTGAGCCACTGCTCGCCAGCTACCTGAGTAACCCGGCTGCGCTGCCGCTGTTCGGCGTACCCTTTGCGGTTAAAGACAATATCGATGTTGCGGGCTGGCCGACCACCGCCGCCTGTCCGGCACTGACCTACACCGCCACCGCCGATGCCTTCGTCGTGGCACAACTGAAAGCCGCGGGCGCAGTGCTGATCGGTAAAACCAATCTGGACCAATACGCTACCGGCCTGGTCGGCACCCGCTCGCCGTTTGGCGCGGTCAGCAATACTTTTAATCCGGACTACGTCAGCGGCGGGTCCAGCTCTGGCTCCGCCTCGGTACTGGCACGCGGTCTGGTTGGCTTCTCTCTCGGTACCGATACCGCCGGTTCTGGCCGCGTACCGGCCGGGTTTAACAATATTGTTGGCCTGAAACCGACCAAAGGCTGGTTCTCTGCCAATGGCTTACTGCCCGCCTGTCGCCTGAATGACACCGTTTCCGTGTTTGCCTTGACGGTGGAAGATGCGTTTGCCGTCGCCAGCGCCGCCGGTGGCTATGACGCGGACGATGCCTACTCACGCAGCAACCCGCATACCGCACCGGCCAGCATCAAGGCCCACCCGGACTTTGCCATCCCGGCCAACCCGGAATTCTTTGATGACAAGCAGGCCGAAGCCGCCTGGGATAGCGCGCTGGAGCGCCTGCTGGCCAGCGGTGCCACGCTGCATCCCATCGACTTTACCCCGTTCCATCAGTTGGCAGAGCAGCTGTACTACGGCCCGTGGGTCGCCGAGCGCACCGTGGCAGTGGGCGAGATGATCAACCGCCCGGAAGAGATGGACCCGGTGGTGTATGGCATCGTCAGCAGCGGCCTGAAGTACAGCGCCGTGGAGGCTTATCAGGCCGAATACCTGCGCGCCGAACTGACGCGTCAGATTCAGCAGACCCTGGCACAGTTTGATGCCGTGGTAGTGCCCACCTCGCCGACCATCCATACGCTGGAAGAGATGCAACAGGAGCCGGTGCACTACAACTCGCAGTTCGGCACCTACACCAATTTCACCAACCTGGCCGATCTCAGCGCGCTGGCGCTGCCTGCGCCGTTCCGTGCCGATGGCCTGCCTGCGGGCATCACCCTGATCGCGCCCGCCTGGCACGATCGTGCGCTGGTAGAGTTTGGCCTGCGCTGGCAACAACAGCTGGCGTTGCCGCTCGGTGCCACTGGCAAGGCGCAACCGACGCAGCACGCCGCCTTGCCTCCTTCAGCCGACCATGTGCGTGTCGCGGTGGTCGGTGCGCACCTGACCGGTATGCCACTGAATTTCCAGCTCACCACCCGTCAGGCGGTGCTGGTGGAAGAAACCACCACTGCCAACAACTACCGACTGTTTGCCCTACTTGATGGGCCAATCAAAAAACCCGGCCTGCTGCGTGATGAGCAGGGTACGGCGATTACCGTCGAGCTGTGGGACATCCCGCTGGCGCGCTTTGGCGAGTTCGTGGCGGAAATCCCACCTCCGCTGGGCATTGGCTCACTGACACTGGCCGATGGCCGCGTCGTGAAAGGTTTTATCTGTGAACCGGCGGTGCTGAAACAGGCACTGGAGATCACCGAATTCGGCGGCTGGCGCAACTGGCTGGCGACTCAGGGGAGTAAATAATCATGTTCAGCACCGTTCTGATTGCTAACCGTGGCGAAATCGCCTGCCGTGCCATCCGCACCCTGAAGCGCCTTGGCGTGAAAAGCGTGGCGGTTTATTCCGACGCTGACCGCAACGCGCGTCACGTTAAAGAAGCCGATGTTGCCATTGCGCTGGGCGGCGATAAAGCCAGCGACAGCTACCTGAAGATCGACAAAATCCTCGCTGCCGCAAAAGAAACCGGTGCTGAAGCCATCTGGCCGGGCTACGGCTTCCTGTCGGAAAGCCTGCCGTTTGCTGCCGCCTGTGAAGACGCGGGCATCGCGTTTGTTGGCCCCACCGCCCAGCAAATCGGCGAATTCGGCCTGAAACACCGGGCGCGTGAGCTGGCGGCCAGTGCCGGTGTGCCAATGACGCCGGGTACCCCGCTGCTGAGCTCGCTGGACGAGGCGCTGAGCGCCGCCGATGACATCGGTTATCCGGTGATGCTGAAAAGCACCGCCGGTGGCGGCGGTATCGGCCTGACGCGCTGCGCCGATGCCGATGCCCTGCGCAACGCGTGGGAAAGCGTGCGTCGTCTCGGCGAACAATTCTTTAGCGATGCGGGTGTGTTTCTTGAGCGCTGCATCGATCGCGCCCGTCATGTCGAAGTCCAGATTTTTGGTGACGGCAACGGCAAGGTCATCGCCCTTGGCGAGCGCGACTGCTCGCTGCAACGTCGTAATCAGAAAGTGGTGGAAGAAACCCCGGCCCCCAATCTGCCGCAGGCGACGCGCGAAGCGTTGCTGGCTTCAGCAGTACGCCTTGGCGAGCTGGTGAGCTACCGCAGCGCCGGTACCGTGGAATATATCTACGACGCCGAACAGGATGCGTTTTATTTCCTCGAAGTGAACACCCGTTTGCAGGTGGAGCATCCGGTGACCGAGTGCGTCACCGGCCTCGACCTGGTGGAATGCATGCTGAAAGTGGCAGCGGGCGACAGCCTCGACTGGGCGCGGATGCAGCAGGCACCGCAGGGCGCATCAATTGAGGTGCGTCTGTACGCCGAAGATCCGCTGAAAAACTTCCAGCCCAGCCCTGGCGTACTGACTGGCGTCAGCTTCCCGGATGACGTGCGCGTCGATGGCTGGATCGATACCGGCACCGAGGTCTCAGCATATTACGACCCGATGGTCGCCAAACTGATCGTGCACGCCGCAACCCGTGACGCCGCACTGGCGAAAATGCAGCAGGCGCTGGGCGCGACCCAGCTGCACGGCATTGCCAGCAACCTCGATTATCTGCGCCAAATCGTCGCCACTGAGGCTTTCCGCAGCGGCAACGTCTGGACGCGTTTCCTTGATAGCTTCACCCCATCAGCCAGCGTGATTGAGGTGCTGCAACCCGGCACCTTCAGTACCATCCAGGATTTCCCTGGCCGCCTCGGCTACTGGGACATCGGCGTACCACCGTCCGGGCCGATGGATGATTTCGCCTTCCGTCTCGCCAACCGTATTGTCGGCAACCACGAAGCCGCTGCCGGGCTGGAATTCACCTTGCAGGGACCGACGCTGCGTTTTCACAACGATGCGGTGATTGCCCTGACCGGTGCGGATTGCCCGGCGGATCTCGATGGTGAAGCGATCAGCTACTGGCAGCCGGTCAACGTCCGCGCCGGACAGACCCTGACGCTGGGCCGTGCGCACAGCGGTTGCCGCACCTATCTGGCGGTACGCAACGGTTTTGATGTGCCGGAATATCTTGGCAGCCGTGCCACCTTCTCCCTCGGCCAGTTTGGTGGTCATGCCGGACGCACCCTGCGCGTCGCCGATATGCTGCCAATCTCCCAGCCGCAGCTGGCCGCCTGCACCACGCCAGCCCCGGTCAGCGAGCCGCAGCCGCTGGATCACGCGCTGGTGCCACACTACGGCAGCGAATGGCGCATCGGCGTGCTGTACGGACCGCACGGCGCACCGGATTTCTTCACCCAGGCCGCCATTGATGAATTTTTTGCCAGCGACTGGCAGGTGCACTACAACTCCAACCGCCTCGGCGTGCGCCTGGTGGGGCCAAAACCGAGCTGGACGCGCGCCAACGGCGGTGAAGCCGGGCTGCATCCGTCCAACGTGCACGATTGCGAATACGCCATCGGTGCCGTGAACTTCACCGGCGACTTCCCGGTGATCCTCACCCATGACGGCCCAAGCCTCGGCGGCTTCGTCTGCCCGGTCACCATCGCCAAAGCCGAGTTGTGGAAAGTCGGCCAGGTCAAACCCGGCGACAGCATTCGTTTCCATCCGATCAGCGCTGACGAAGCGGTGGCGCTGGAGAAAGCCCAGGCGCACAGCGTCGAGACGTTGCGTCCGACCCATGCGCCCGCCTTCGAAGTGCCGTCACTGGCCGATAGCGATATCGGTTCCGCGACCCTGCTGGCCGCCCTGCCCGCCACCACCCGCACTCCGGCGGTGGCCTATCGCCAGGCGGGGGATAAATACGTGCTGATTGAATACGGCGACAACGTGCTGGATCTGGCGCTGCGTCTGCGCGTGCATCTGCTGATGAATGCCCTGCGCGAACGCGCGGTGCCCGGCGTGGAAGAGTTATCCCCCGGCGTACGCTCGCTGCAAATCCGTTACGACAGCCTGATCCTCAGCCAGCCGCGCCTGATGGCCTTGCTGCTGGAACTGGAAGCCGGTCTGGGTGATGTCAGCCAGCTGAAAGTCCCGTCGCGTATCGTCTGGATGCCGATGGCGTTTGAAGACAGCGCCACGCTCGGTGCGGTGGAACGCTACAAAGAAACGGTGCGCGCTACTGCGCCGTGGCTGCCGAACAACGTTGACTTTATCCAGCGTATTAACGGCCTGGAGAGTAGCGAAGCGGTGCGCGACACCATTTTTGATGCCAGCTACCTGATCCTCGGTCTGGGCGATGTGTATCTCGGCGCGCCCTGCGCGGTGCCGGTCGATCCGCGTCATCGTCTGCTCAGCTCGAAATACAGCCCGGCGCGTACCTTTACCGCCGAAGGCACGGTGGGTATCGGCGGCATGTACATGTGTATCTACGGCATGGACTCCCCCGGTGGCTACCAGCTGGTTGGCCGTACGCTGCCTATCTGGAACAAATTCCTGAAAAACGATCAGTTCGCCGCCGACGAACCCTGGTTGCTGCACTTCTTCGACCAGGTGCGTTTCTACCCGGTGAGCGAAGACGAACTGACTCAACTGCGTGATGACTTCCGTGAAGGCCGGGCGCGCATCCGCATTGAGGAGACGGTGTTTGATTTCGCCGCGCATCAGCAATTCCTCGCCGAACATGCCGCCTCCATCGACGCGTTCCGTAGCCGCCAGGCTGCCGCGTTTGAGCAGGAAGTGACGCTGTGGGCGCAGGAAGAGCAGAACGCGCCGCTGACCAGTGAAGAGACGCTGGTAGTGAACGACGAGCAGGATGACAGCGCGCTGGCGGTGTGTGCCGATATGAACGGCAACATCTGGAAAGTGCTGGTGCAGCCGGGTGATGAAGTCGAAGCCGGTCAGACGCTGATCATCGTAGAAGCAATGAAGATGGAACTGGCGATCACTGCCCCTCAGGCGGGTCGCGTTAAACGTATCGCCTGCCAGGCGGGCCGTCCGGTCAGTCCGGGCGACACCCTGCTGTGGCTGGAATAAGGAATTGCCATGAGTACGACCCCGCAACGCAGCAAAGGCCGTCCGGAAGCGCTGGCTGAGAAAGTCTACCAGGCGCTGAAGAACGATATTTTTGAGTTTCGCCTGATGCCCGGCGACCGCTTCAGCGAGAGCGAAATCGCGGAACGGATGGAAGTCAGCCGCACGCCGGTGCGTCAGGCGTTGTTCTGGCTGGAGCGCGAGGGTTATGTCGAGGTGTGGTTCCGCAGCGGCTGGCAGATCAAGCCGTTCGACTTCGAATACTTCGAAGAACTGTACGACTTCCGCACCGTGCTGGAGCGGGAAGCGGTACGCCGTCTCTGCGCCCTGCCGCCGTTGCAGTGCGCGGAAACCCTGACCGAACTGAAAATCTTCTGGATCGACAACGCCCGGCTGGAGGATGGCAAAGCGGTGTCGCTGCATGACGAAGCGTTTCATATGGCGCTGGTCAGCGCCACCGGCAACCGTGAGATGGCACGGGTGCACGCCGAACTGACTGAAAAGATTCGCATCATTCGCCGTCTCGACTTCACGCGAGACGACCGGGTCGATGCCACGTACCGCGAGCACGCTCAGATCTTACGGGCGATTTTTCAGCAACACACCGAGGAGGCACAGCGCATTCTGACCGACCATATCGCCGTCAGTAAGGCCGAGGTCAGGAAAATCACTTTACATATGTTACAGCAGGCCAGGCTTCAACCCATTGAATAAAAACACATTACACATTTAGGGGTTTAAACGATGAAAAGACGTTCGTTGCTTAAGGCTTTCGCTCTCTCCGCTACCGTCGTCAGCATGGGCTTTGCCTTTGGTGCTCAGGCTGCCGATACCATCAAAGTGGGGATTATGCATTCGCTCTCCGGCACCATGGCCATTTCGGAGACACCGCTGAAAGATGTTGCGCTGATGACCATTGATGAAATTAACGCCAAGGGCGGCGTGCTGGGCAAAAAGCTGGAACCGGTGGTGGTTGACCCGGCGTCCAACTGGCCGCTGTTTGCCGAGAAAGCCCGCCAGCTGCTGACTCAGGACAAAGTGGCGGTGGTGTTTGGCTGCTGGACCTCCGTATCGCGTAAGTCGGTACTGCCGGTGTTTGAAGAGCTGAACGGTCTGCTGTTCTATCCGGTGCAGTATGAAGGCGAAGAAATGTCACCGAACGTGTTCTATACCGGCGCAGCACCGAACCAGCAGGCGATTCCGGCGGTGGAATACCTGATGAGCGAAGACGGCGGCAGTGCCAAACGCTTCTTCCTGCTGGGCACCGACTACGTCTATCCGCGCACCACCAACAAAATCCTGCGCGCCTTCCTGCATTCGAAAGGGGTTCAGGATAAAGATATCCAGGAAGTGTATACCCCGTTTGGTTACAGCGATTACCAGACCATCGTTTCTAACATCAAGAAATTCTCGGCTGGCGGTAAAACTGCGGTGATCTCCACCATTAACGGTGACTCCAACGTGCCGTTCTACAAAGAGCTGGCGAACCAGGGCATCAAAGCCACCGATATTCCGGTAATTGCCTTCTCGGTGGGCGAGGAAGAACTGCGCGGTATCGACACCAAACCGCTGGTGGGTCAGTTAGCGGCCTGGAACTACTTTGAGTCCGTTGATAACCCAACCAACAAAAAGTTTGTCGCCGATTACCGCGCCTACGCCAAAGCGCATAACCTGCCGAACGCCAACACCGTGGTCACCAACGACCCGATGGAAGCCACCTATGTCGGCATCCATATGTGGGCGCAGGCGGTAGAGAAAGCGGGCACCACCGACGTGGACAAAGTGCGTGCGGCGATGGCCGGACAAACCTTCAAAGCGCCAGACGGTTTCACCCTGACCATGGACAAAACCAACCACCATCTGCATAAGCCAGTGATGATTGGTGAAGTGGAAGAGAACGGTCAGTTCAACGTGGTGTGGCAGACCGATAAACCGGTACGCGCCCAGCCGTGGAGCCCGTATATCGCCGGTAACGATAAGAAGCCGGATTATCCAGTTAAATCCACCCAGTAATGTTAGCGGTCGCCATCAATGGCGACCCTACAAATGGTGAGCACGAATGTAGGGTCGGCATTAATGCCGACCTGGTCAATCACCGCACCCTCCCGCAACCACAGGGCCAGAACCATGACAATTCGCCGCTATCTCTGCTGTCTGCTGTTGCTCCTGCCCTGGCTGGCCCAGGCGGGCGATGGCGCAGATTTCGCTGCCGCCAGTCGTACCCAACAGGCCACGCTGCTCCAGCAATGGGCCGCCGCGCCGCAGGCCAGCCGCCTGCCGCTGCTGGAGGCGTTGCACAATGAAACCGTGGTCATTGATGAAAACAAACAACCGTTCAGTAAACAGGACGACAAATTCCAGCCGCTCGACAGCGCACAGCAGCCGACCGGCGACGCCAAAAAACTCTTTATGAACAACCGGCTGCGCGTGCTGATTGCCAGCGCACTGGCCGCACACCAGCTGGTGAGCGACGATCCTGCCATTCGTCTGCGCGCCGCGCAGCAGCTGCAAAATGATGGCGCGGCCGATCAGTTGCCGCTGATTGAACAACGTCTCGCCAGCGAAAAAGACAGCAAGGTCCACGCCACACTCGCCATGGCCGCTGCCAACCTGCAACTCGCCAGCCCGGATGCGCAGGTGCGGCTGAAAGCGGTGCAGCTGCTGGGGGAATCGAGCGATCCCAATATGCAGGCCAGCCTGCTAAACCTGACACAACCGGCGAACGAACCTGACGCCCAGGTCCGTGCCGCTGCCAGCGCCAGCCTGCAACAAATCAAACATCGCCTGATGTGGGGGGATCTGCTCGGCCAGGCGTTTACCGGCCTGTCGCTGGGATCGATCCTGCTGCTGGCGGCACTCGGTCTGGCGATCACCTATGGCCTGCTCGGGGTGATCAACATGGCGCACGGCGAGATGCTGATGCTGGGCGCGTACGCGACCTGGCTGGTGCAGAGCCTGTTTCAGCAGTTCGCACCGCAGTGGCTGGCGTGGTATCCGCTGCTGGCGCTGCCGGTGGCCTTCATCATCACCGCCGTGATGGGCATGGTGCTGGAACGTACCATTATCCGTCATCTGTACGGCCGCCCGCTGGAGACCCTGCTCGCCACCTGGGGTATCAGCCTGATGCTGATCCAGCTGGTGCGGATGCTGTTTGGCGCGCAGAACCTTGAGGTTTCCAACCCGGACTGGCTCTCCGGCGGCATGCAGGTGCTGCCAAACCTGGTGCTGCCTTACAACCGTATCGCGGTGATCCTGTTTGTGTTTGCGGTGCTGGGGCTGACCTGGCTGCTGCTGAATAAAACCCGTCTCGGCCTCAGCGTGCGCGCCGTCACGCAAAACCGCGCGATGGCGGATTGCTGCGGTGTGCCTACCGGACGCATTGATATGCTGGCGTTTGGCCTCGGTTCCGGCATCGCCGGACTGGGTGGGGTGGCGCTGTCCCAGTTGGGTAACGTCGGCCCGGAACTCGGCCAGGGCTACATCATCGACTCCTTCCTCGTGGTGGTGCTCGGCGGTGTCGGTCAGCTGGCGGGTACCGTGGTGGCCGCCTTTGGCCTCGGCATTCTTAATAAGGTGCTGGAACCGCAGATTGGCGCAGTGCTGGGCAAAATCCTTATCCTGGTGTTGATCGTGCTGTTTATTCAGAAACGACCACAGGGCCTGTTTGCCTTTAAAGGGAGGGTGATTGACTGATGAGCCAGCCGCTAACCTTAACCGCCGCGCGCAAAGCGCCGCGCCTGACCCTCAGCCTCGGCGTGCTCATCGCCCTGCTGCTGCTGATCATGCCGTTCTTTGCGCTGCTGCCCGCCAGCCACCCGCTGGCACTTTCCACCTACACCCTGACGCTGGTCGGCAAGATCCTGTGCTATGCCATCGTTGCGGTGGCGCTTGATCTGGTATGGGGCTATGCCGGGCTGCTGTCTCTCGGCCACGGCCTGTTCTTCGCCCTCGGCGGCTACGGCATGGGGATGTATCTGATGCGTCAGGCATCGGGGGACGGCCTGCCCGCCTTTATGTCGTTCCTGTCGTGGAATCAGCTGCCGTGGTTCTGGGCCGGTACTCAGCACTTCGCCTGGGCGCTGTGCCTGATCGTGCTGGTGCCCGGTCTGCTGGCGCTGGTGTTTGGCTTCTTTGCCTTCCGTTCGAAGATCAAAGGCGTCTACTTCTCGATCATGACTCAGGCGCTGACCTACGCCGGGATGCTGCTGTTTTTCCGCAACGAAACCGGCTTTGGCGGCAACAACGGTTTTACCGGCTTCACCACCCTGCTCGGCTTTAACGTCACCGCCACCAGCACGCGTATCGGCCTGTTTGTCGCCACCGTCCTGTTGTTGCTGGTCAGCCTCGGCATCGGTTTTGCCCTGGCGCGCAGCAAGTTTGGCCGGGTGCTGACCGCAGTGCGTGATGCGGAAAACCGCCTGATGTTCATCGGTTACGATCCACGCGGCTTTAAATTATTTGTCTGGACGCTCTCCGCCGTGCTGTGCGGCCTGGCAGGCGCGCTGTATGTGCCGCAGGTCGGCATCATCAACCCAAGCGAAATGTCCCCGACCAACTCGATCGAAGCCGCAATCTGGGTAGCACTGGGTGGACGCGGCACGCTGATCGGTCCGCTGCTCGGCGCGGCGATTGTTAACGGAGCCAAAAGCTGGTTCACCGTGGCGTTCCCGGAGTACTGGCTGTTCTTCCTTGGCCTGATGTTTATCCTCGTCACGCTGTTCCTGCCGCGTGGCGTGATTGGTCTGCTGCGCCGGAGGCGAGATGACTGAACAACTTTTTACCCAACCGCACCCGGCGGATCGCCATCGTGATCAAAGCGATCCGGTACTGCTGCTGGAAAACATTAATGTCTCGTTCGATGGCTTCCGTGCACTGACCGATCTGTCGTTGCAAATTGGCGTTGGCGAGTTGCGCTGCGTCATCGGCCCCAACGGTGCAGGGAAAACTACGCTGATGGACGTGATCACCGGCAAAACCCGCCCGGATAATGGCCGGGTGATCTATGACCAGGATACCGATCTCACCCGCCTGTCGCCGGTGGAGATCGCACACGCCGGGATTGGCCGCAAGTTCCAGAAACCCACGGTATTTGAAGCGCTGACGGTGTTCGAAAACCTCGAAATCGCGCTGAAAAATAACAAATCGGTGTGGGCCAGTTTGCGTGCCCGCCTCAGCAGCGAACAGCAGGATCGCATCGACGAGGTGCTGAAGCTGCTGCGGCTCGGCGCTGAACGCCAGCGCAAAGCGGGTTTGCTGTCGCACGGGCAAAAACAGTTTCTTGAGATCGGCATGTTGCTGGTGCAGGACCCACATCTGTTGCTGCTGGATGAACCGGCGGCGGGTATGACCGATGCGGAAACCGAGTACACCGCCGAGCTGTTCCGTAGCCTCGCCGGTAAGCATTCGCTGATGGTGGTGGAACACGACATGGGGTTTGTCGAGACCATCGCCGATCATGTGACGGTGCTGCATCAGGGGCAGGTACTGGCCGAGGGATCGTTGCGCGAAGTGCAGGCCGACGATCGGGTTATCGACGTTTATCTGGGGCGCTGAGATGTTACAGGTATCGGAACTGAATCAATATTACGGCGGCAGCCATATTCTGCGTGGCCTGTCGTTCGAAGCGAAAACCGGTGAAATCACCTGTCTGCTGGGGCGCAATGGCGTGGGGAAAACCACGCTGCTGAAGTGCCTGATGGGGCTGATTCCGGCCAAATCCGGTGAAATCCGCTGGCAGGATAAAGTGATCAACAGCCGCAAACCGCATCAGCGCGTGCAGTCCGGGATTGCTTACGTGCCACAGGGGCGGGAAATCTTCCCGCGTCTGACGGTGGAAGAAAACCTGCTGATGGGGCTGGCGCGCTTTTCAGGGGCGCAGGCTAAAGCGGTGCCGGAGGAGATTTATCAGCTGTTCCCGGTGCTGCGCGAAATGAAGGCACGCCGCGGCGGCGATCTTTCCGGTGGTCAGCAGCAGCAGCTGGCGATTGGCCGCGCCCTCGCCTGCAAACCGCAGCTGTTGATCCTCGATGAACCCACCGAAGGGATCCAGCCCTCAGTGATCAAAGAGATCGGCGCGGTGATCCGTCAGCTGGCCCAGCGCGGCGATATGGAGATCCTGCTGGTGGAGCAGTTTTACGACTTTGCCGCCGAGCTGGCCGACAGCTATCTGGTGATGTCACGCGGCGAAATCGTGCAGCGTGGACGGGGTGAGGCAATGGAAGCCGATGGGGTACGCGGACTGGTGGCGATTTGAGGTGATTTCTGGTTAACATGGCGTATGTTTTTTCCAGGAAAAACCGAGAGATGGAAACCCGCCGCGATGACCGCATCACCCGCCTGGCACAGGCGCTGAAGCGCACCGATAAACTGCATCTGAAAGAAGCCGCGCAGCTGCTGGGCGTGTCAGAAATGACCATTCGCCGCGATCTGCCGACGCCAGCCAGCGGCGTGGTGCTGCTGGGTGGCTATATCATGCGTGACCCGCGTCAGCATATCGCGCATTACTTTGTCAGCGATCAGCAGAACCTCAACGTGAGCAAAAAGCAGCAGCTGGCTCAGTATGCGGCTGCCTTGATTGAGCCTAACGATACGGTGTTTTTCGACTGCGGCACCACGCTGCCGCTGGTGGTGGATGCCATCGACCATGACCTGCCGTTCACCGCCATTTGCAGCGCCATCAATACCTTTCTGGCGCTGAAGGAGAAACCGAACTGTCGGGTGATTTTATCGGGCGGGGAATTTCATGCCGATAACGCGGTGTTTACCCCGCTGGAGCAAGTCACGGTGCTGGACGCGCTCTGCCCGACCAAAGCCTTTATCTCCGCCGCCGGGATGGATGTGCGTCAGGGGGCGACCTGCTACAACCTGAATGAGCTGCCGATTAAACATCTGGCGTTGCAACGGGCGCAGACGCGCATCATGGTGGGTGACAGCAGCAAATACGGCAAGGTGCTGCCTGCCCGCATCGGCGATTTTTCGCTGTTTGATATTCTGGTCAGCGACAGCCCGCCGCCGCCCGCGTTACTGAAAGTGATGCAGGCGGCAGAGGTGAAGCTATGTTGTGGTTAAGCCCAGCGATCGACCACCGCTTCGCCATCGCGCAGACGACGCAGGTTATCGCACACCCCTTTGATATTGCCCGCCAGTGAGATATCGGTGACGCCACCGATATGTGGCGTGGCAATCACGTTGTGACGGAACACCGCATCGTTCGGGTCCGGCGGCTCCTGCCAGAACACATCTAATCCGGCACCGGCCAGGGTTTTATTCTCCAGCGCCGCGAGAAACGCCGCTTTGTCGATCAGGCCGCCACGTCCAAGGTTTACCAGGAAGCTGTCTGGCTTCATCTGCGCCAGCGCGGCGGCGTCGATGATGTGGTGCGTCTCGGCGCTATCCGGCAGGCTCAACACCACAAAATCAGACTCCGCCAGCAGCTGTGGCAACTGGCCGATACCACCTGCCCAGTCGAGCTGATGCTGACGTGCAAAGGCCTCATCGGCTTCACGTTTCACGCCAATCATACGCATGCCAAAGGGCGCGAGACGCTTCGCCAGCGCTTTACCGATGCCGCCCAGGCCCACCAGGCCCACGGTTTTGCCCATCAGCCCCATGCCAATCGGTTGTCCGAGGCGTTGCTGCGCCAGACACTGGGCGATTTCCTGCTGGCGACGCGCCAGACCAATCATCATCCAAATGCCCAGCTCCGCCACCGAGTCAGCATTGCCGGAATGGTCGGAGGGGACGTTCGCCACCATAACGCCAGCCTTCTTTGCCGCATCGATATCGACGCCTTCCAGCCCGACACCCGCCTGCTGGATCAGTTTCAGGCGATCGGCGGTGGCCAGCAGCCGTGCATCCACCCGACACATGCCGGGCACCAGCGCATCAAATCCCGCCAGGCTTTCCGCCGCATGACCGGCAGACGCCACAAATTCGACGTCGGGTAATGTCTGACGAATCGACGGTATCAATCCGCCCCAGGCATGTTCATCCGCAGCAATCAGCACTCTCATCGCACCTCCTCCCGTTTTAAGGCAAAAAGGCAGCATAGTCCGGCGGCTGAGTGAGAATCAATCAGTTATCCACTTCCGGCGAGTTTCACCGTCGCGTGGCTGTGAATACCACGGGAAAACGGCTAAACTTCAGCATCTGACGTTCACCTCCACAGACCAGGAGTTCCATACAACGTGGCTCAATTCGTCTATAGCATGCATCGCGTCGGCAAAGTGGTTCCGCCGAAGCGTCATATTCTGAAGAATATCTCTCTCAGCTTTTTCCCTGGGGCAAAAATTGGTGTCCTCGGCCTGAACGGCGCGGGTAAATCTACCCTGCTGCGCATCATGGCCGGGATTGATAAAGATATCGAAGGGGAAGCGCGCCCGCAGCCGGGTATTAAAGTCGGCTACCTGCCGCAGGAACCGCAGCTCAACCCGGAACACACCGTGCGTGAATCCGTTGAGGAAGCGGTGTCCGAAGTGGTTGGCGCACTGAAGCGTCTCGACGAAGTCTACGCACTGTACGCCGATCCGGATGCAGATTTTGACAAGCTGGCCGCCGAACAGGGCCGTCTGGAAGAAGTGATCCACGCGCACGACGGCCACAACCTCGAAACGCAGCTGAACCGTGCGGCTGACGCGATGCGTCTGCCAGACTGGGATGCGAAAATCGCTAACCTGTCCGGTGGTGAGCGCCGACGTGTTGCGCTGTGCCGTCTGCTGCTGGAAAAGCCAGACATGCTGCTGCTCGACGAACCGACCAACCACCTGGATGCAGAATCCGTGGCGTGGCTGGAACGTTTCCTGCACGATTTCGAAGGCACCGTGGTGGCGATCACCCATGACCGTTACTTCCTCGACAACGTCGCTGGCTGGATTCTGGAGCTGGACCGCGGTGAAGGTATTCCGTGGGAAGGTAACTACTCCTCCTGGCTGGAGCAGAAAGATCAGCGTCTGGCGCAGGAAGCGTCGTCTGAAGCTGCTCGTCGCAAATCGATTGAGAAAGAGCTGGAGTGGGTGCGTCAGGGCGCGAAAGGCCGTCAGTCAAAGGGCAAGGCCCGTCTGGCACGCTTTGAAGAGCTGAACAACACCGAATACCAGAAACGTAACGAAACCAACGAACTGTTCATTCCACCAGGTGCACGCCTCGGTGACAAGGTGGTCGAAGTCAGCAATCTGAGCAAATCCTATGGTGATCGTGTGCTGATTGATGATCTGTCCTTCTCGCTGCCGAAAGGCGCGATTGTCGGGATTATCGGACCGAACGGCGCGGGTAAATCCACCCTGTTCCGTATGATGTCGGGTCAGGAACAGCCGGATTCCGGCAGCATCGAGCTGGGCGAAACCGTTAAGCTGGCGTCAGTTGATCAGTTCCGTGATGCGATGGATGGCAGCAAAACCGTGTGGGAAGAAGTTTCTGGCGGCCAGGACATTATGCGTATCGGTAACACCGAAATGCCAAGCCGTGCTTATGTCGGTCGCTTTAACTTTAAAGGCACCGACCAGGGCAAACGCGTTGGCGAGCTGTCTGGTGGTGAGCGCGGTCGTCTGCACCTGGCAAAACTGTTACAGGTAGGCGGCAACCTGCTGCTGCTCGATGAACCGACTAACGACCTCGATATCGAAACCCTGCGCGCGCTGGAAAACGCCCTGCTGGAATTCCCAGGCTGTGCCATGGTGATCTCGCATGACCGTTGGTTCCTTGACCGTATCGCTACCCACATCATCGATTATCAGGATGAGGGTAAAGTGGAGTTCTTCGAAGGTAACTTCACCGAATACGAAGAGTACAAAAAACGCACCCTCGGCGCCGATGCACTGGAGCCGAAGCGTATGAAGTACAAACGTATGGCGAAGTAAGCACGCTAACGCATGAAATGAGGCACCTCCAACGGTGCCTCATTATTCACTATCATCGGGAGAAGAAAATGAGAAAAGCGCAAAAAAACCGTACAGGTAAGCGCCAGGAAATCATTTACGAACAGACTAAATATAACAACTTCATCGCAAGTTCAGCTCTGGAAGGCATTGATATTCCAAGAGAGCTTGCATTCACTTCACTGGATCAGGTTCGTAAACATTTTCGGCAGAAATAACGATGGACCGCTATTCCTCATGGAGTGACCACTACTGCTACCCGGATTCACTGGTTTTAATCAATCGCTATAATATTCGTGACAGTAAGCAACTCGAAGACGCTGAACGTAATGTCACGGCGCTCACAGTACAAAATATCAGGTTGTCCCAGCCCCCTTTCTCACTTGATACACTGAATGATATTCATCGCACGCTTTTTGCCGAACTCTATGACTGGGCAGGTGAAATACGCGATATCGCTATCAGCAAAGGTAATACCCGCTTCTGCCAACCGATTTTTATTACGAGGGAAGCTGCACGGTTGTTTCGCAAGATGGAGAGTGAATTATGGCTTCACGACCTCACGCACGGCGGGTTCTGCGAAAAAATGTCCTGGTATTACGGTGAACTCAACATCATCCATCCTTATCGGGAAGGAAATGGTCGCTCCCTGCGTGTGTTGTTTGAGCATATCGCCCTGAATGCAGGTTTTCGTATTGACTGGACTGGCCTGAATGCTGATGACTGGCTGGCAGCAAATATTGCCGCTTATGAAAAAGGGCCTGAAGCACTGAATGAACTACTTCAGGACCATGTTTTTATTATTGATGAAGCCTGATTGTTGTCATTCATAGCAGCATTTCCCTTTATTTGTGATCCCCTGCACCCTGCTCCGTTGATCGGCCCAAAAACTCGCCTGAATCCGCTTTCACTCCTGGGCTGTTGCCCGATGTCGCCGCTTTGCCCGCTTTTTATACTCGCTATTGACCTGACTTATCTCTCTCAGTCCCGGCATTCTTCATAACTATTCACGCCGGGCGTTACCCCTATTGAGGTCTATGGCATGAAAATAACTATGATCGAAGTGATGCGTATCGCGATCCCGTTTGATGCGCATCGACGCCCACCAGCGGAGCAGGAAACCACCTTTAACGCCGCCTCGCCGTCGCTCAGCCGGATGGAAACGCTGCTGGTAAAAGTTACCAGTGACACCGGACTGGTTGGCTGGGGTGAAGGTTTTGGGCATTTGGCGAATCCGGTGACCGAGCAGGCGCTGTCCAGCCTGGTGGCACCGTTTTTCCTGCAACGGGAGTTGCCCGACAGCCAACAGGCCATCGCAGCACTGATGCAAAGTGCCGAACAGGCCTTGCATGCATTTGGTCGCAGCGGTCCGGTACGCTACGCGTTATCGGCCATGGATATCGCCCTGTGGGATCTGCTCGGTCAGCAGCGCCAGCAACCGCTATGGCAACTGCTGGGAGCCACGCGGCAGCGCATCGAGCGTTACGCCAGCCTGGTGAGCTACGCCAACGATCCGCAGGAAGTCGCCGCTCAGGTGCAGCGCGCCCACCAGCAGGGTTTCCGCACTATGAAGCTGCATGAAACCGCCCAGCCCGCTATTGCCGCCGCACGCGCCGCACTGCCTGCCGATGTACAACTGATGGTGGACGTTAACTGCCCGTGGACGCGCGAACAGGCCAGTCAGCAGGCTTACGAACTGCGGTCGCTGGAACTGGGCTGGCTGGAAGAACCGATTTGGCCACCGGATGATTTTGATGGTCTGGCGGAGCTACGCCGCGTCGGCGTGCCGCTGGCGGCGGGTGAAAATGTCGATGGCGATTTTGGTTTCGTCAATCTGCTGGAAAGTGGTGCCGTGGATGTGGTGCAACCCAGCGTCACCAAAGTGGGTGGCATCACGGCGGCCCTGCATGTGTTCGAGCTGGCGCAACAATATCGTGTGCGTGTGGTGCCGCACTGCTTCTATTACGGTGCGGGGATGCTGGCAACGGCGCATCTGGTGGCTGCGTTGCCGGAGAGCGTAAAAATGGAGATCCCGTGGATCGATTTTGCTGCCCCACTCTATCCCGATCTCCCTGCCGAGGTGAGCTTTAATCTGAGCCAGCGCCCTGGCCTCGGTTATCAGCCCGATGAACAAGTGTTGCGGGAATATCGGTTAACCCATCAGCAGATTGATCAGCAAGGAGTGCAACGTCATGTTTAAAAACTATCGTGTGGTCATTGCCCTGCTGCTGTTCTGTGCCGGTATGCTCAACTATCTCGATCGCGCGGCCCTGTCAGTGATGGCTCCGCTGGTGAAAAAGGATCTGGGAATTGATGATGCGCAGATGGGCATCCTGTTCAGCTGCTTCTTTATCGGCTACTGCCTGTTTTGCTTCCTCGGTGGCTGGGGTGCGGACCGCTTTGGTCCGCGTCGCGTTTACGCCTGGGCTGCCACTATCTGGTCGCTGTTCTGCGGCGCAACGGCGCTGGTCACCGGCTTTGGCCATCTGCTGATTGTGCGGATGCTGTTCGGCATCGGCGAAGGCCCAATGGGCACCACCACCAATAAATCGATTGCCAACTGGTTCCCGCGTCAGGAGGTGGGCCGGGCCGTCGGCTTTACCAACGCCGGGCAACCGCTGGGAGCCGCCATTGCCGCACCGATCGTTGGTCTGGTGGGGCTGAATTTTGGCTGGCGCATCGCCTTTGTGGTGATTGCCGCGCTCGGTTTTGTCTGGGTTGCCAGCTGGCTGCTGCTGTTTCGTGACAAGCCAGAGCAGCATCCGCGCGTCAGCCAGGCAGAAAGCCAGCTGATTATGCAGCAGCGCCCCGCCAGCCAGACCACCAGCACACCGCAGCAGGATAACCATTCGCTGTGGCGTTATGTCCTCTCGCTGCCAGTGCTGGGCGTCGCCAGTGCGTTCTTCTGCTTCAATTACATCCAGTATTTCTTCCTTTCCTGGCTGCCCAGCTACCTGACCGATTTCCAGCATCTGGATATCAAAAGCATGAGCATCATCGGCATTCTGCCGTGGCTCGGTGCCACTGTCGGTTTTCTCGGCGGCGGCGTGGTGTGTGACATGCTGTTTCGCCGCACGCAGAACTTCCTGCTGTCGCGCAAACTGGTGATCTTTGTCGGTCTGGCGGTGGCGGCGTTGTGTGTGTTGCTCACCGCCTGGAGCCAAAACCTGGCAACGGCGGTGACGTTGATTACACTGGCGAGCGTGTTTGCCTATATGACGCCGCAGGCGTGCTGGTCGTTGTTGCAGGATATCGTCCCGGCGGGTCGCATCGGTACCGCGGGCGGTTTCGTCCATCTGCTGGCGAATCTGGCGGGCATTCTGTCACCGGGGATTACCGGCTTCCTGATTCAGTATGGCGGCGGCTATCACACCGCCTTTGTGCTGGCGAGTGTGCTGGCTCTGGCGGGGATGTTATTGCTGGCGCTGCTGGTGCGGCAAAAAGGGGTGAATACGCTGCGCGCACTGGCGACACATTAAAACCATTGCCGGGCATGATGCCCGGCTTTGCTTAACGTGGGACACCGTCCCCCATCATCTGCTTCACCAACTCGACACAGCGCAGGAAGCGCGTATCGTAGTCATCTTCTTTCACATGCACGAATTCAACATTGTTCTCGCGCAGCATGGTGATGAGCAGCGACTGGAATTCACGGCGATCCACCGAACTGCCGAGGCTGCGCAGTCCATCCGCCACCCAGGGCACGTTATTCTCCAGCAGGATCACCAGGTCGAAACGGTATTCATCAATCAACGCCTGTACAAACGGGTGTTCACGCCCCTCATACTTGAGGCAGAACGCCTGCGTCGTGATGAAATCGGTGTCGATAAACGCCACCTTGTTGGCGTATTTGACGGCGAAATCGATGTACTGTGCCTGGCCGAGGGCAATTTTGTCGTAGTCGGAATATTGCAGCGCGATCTCATCCCCGCCGAGGTGGGAGAAGACATAATCGCGGCCATATTCCCACGCGCTGGTGGTGTTAAAGATATTCGCCAGCTTATTCACCAGCGTCGATTTACCACTCGATTCACCGCCCAGCACCGCCACGGTGCGCACAAAGAACGGCTTCACCTCGGTGGGGATATATTCCCAGTAGCGGAACGGATCCTGACGAATCTGCCCGCCGCTGATGCTCATAAAAGATCGGTTGGGATCGATCACCACCGCTTCGATACCGAGATGCTGCTGATACATCGGCGCATCCGGCGCTTCGCTGGTGTAAACACAATCCGCTTCAATCCCCTGCTGCGCCAGAAAGGTTTTCACCCCTTCACTCCACACATCCCAGCCGTGGGGATAAGGTTCGATCCCCTCTTCATTGAACGAGTGGATACGGATATTTTTCTGGTATTTAAAGGTTTGCAGCAGCCAGCGCAGACGATCGCTCACCGTCGGCTGCTGTGACATGGCGCTGTTTTCAAACAACTCACGATCGCGCGGATCGTCATGTCCCATGATGATATGCAGCTCATCCACCTGGCTACAGGCGCGCTGGATCAGATAAATATGTCCGGTATGCAGCGGATAGAACTTCCCGAACACCACGCCGACCGTTTTCTGCCGACGCGGAAATTCCAGCCCGAGAAAGCGGTGCAGCGCTTCCAGCTTTTGCGCACTGGGGCTTTTGATTTTGGCATTCAGCAACTGGCTTAAGTAGCCTTTGGTCATCCCGCTGGCATCCGCCACCTGTTGCAGCGTGTGGCCCTGCTGGCGTATGGCGGTTTTCAGGTAGTCAAATGATGACACTGCGTGCCTCCTGCATGAAAAGTAATGAGGTCGCCATAAATGGCGACCAGGCCGGTTTACAGCTCATCCAGAATCGCCAGCGCATCGGCCAGCTTTTTCGCGCTGTAAACTTTCATTCCGTCGATAGGTTTTTTGGGGGCATTGCCCGCAGGCACAATCGCGCGCTTAAAGCCGTGCTTGGCCGCTTCTGAAATACGTTCCTGGCCGCTTGGCACCGGACGAATCTCCCCCGCCAGCCCGACTTCACCGAAGATCACCAGATCCTGCGGCAGTGGACGATCGCGCAGGCTGGAGACCATCGCCAGCAGCAGCGCCAGGTCGGCACTGGTTTCGGTGACTTTCACGCCACCGACCACGTTCACGAACACATCCTGGTCCGCCATCTGCAAACCGCCGTGGCGATGCAGCACCGCCAGCAGAATCGCCAGACGGTTCTGTTCCAGGCCAACCGCCACGCGACGCGGGTTACCCATCATCGAGTGATCGACCAGCGCCTGAATCTCCACCAGCAAGGGGCGCGAGCCTTCCCACACCACCATCACCGAGCTGCCTGAAGTCACCTCATCCCCCCGCGACAGGAAGATGGCCGACGGGTTACTGATTTCGCGCATGCCCTGCTCGGTCATGGCGAACACCCCCAACTCGTTCACCGCACCAAAGCGGTTTTTATGGCTGCGCAGAGTGCGGAAACGGGAATCCGCATCGCCATCCAGCAACACCGAACAGTCGATGCAGTGCTCCAGCACTTTGGGGCCCGCCAGCGAGCCGTCTTTGGTGACGTGTCCCACCATCACAATCGCCACGCCACGCGTTTTGGCGAAGCGCGTCAGGTAGGCAGCGGTTTCGCGCACCTGCGCCACGCTACCGGGCGAAGACTGGATCTCCGCCATATGCATCACCTGGATCGAGTCGATCACCATTAGCTTCGGCTGTTCCTGCTCGGCGATCAGGCAGATCTGCTCGATACTGGTTTCCGACAGCATATTCAGATTTTCGGTGGGTAATCCCAGACGATGGGCACGCATCGCCACCTGTTGCAGCGACTCTTCGCCGGTGACGTACAGGGTTTTCATCCCTTCCGCCAGCTTACACATCACCTGCAACAGCAGCGTCGATTTCCCGGCACCAGGGTTGCCGCCAATCAGAATGGCACTGCCCGGCACCACGCCGCCGCCGAGCACACGGTCAAACTCTTTAAAACTGGTGGAGAAGCGTGGCAACGCCTCAAGGCTGATCTCGGAGAGCTTTTGCACCCGGCTGGTGCCCGCGCTACCGGCATAGCCACTCAGACGCTCGTTACGCGCGCTCGCAGGCGAGGCCGCAATGCGCACCTCGGTGATGGTGTTCCAGGCGTGGCAGGCGCTGCATTGCCCCTGCCAGCGCGGATAATCAGCGCCGCATTCATTACAAACAAACGCGCGTTTTGCCGCTTTGGCCAAATCAGTTCCTTAATTAACGCTCTTCGTGAATCAGGCTGCCGCTCAGGATGCAGAACACCCCCATCAGGTCAGCATGACGGATAATCACTTCCGTCTGCTCATTCACTTTCGGTTTAGCATGATAGGCGATACCCAGACCCGCAGCTTTAATCATCGGCAGGTCGTTAGCCCCGTCGCCAATTGCCACGGTCTGCTCCTGCGCAATGGCAAAGCGCTGCGCCAGATTGTTCAGGGTATCGGCTTTAAATTGGGCATCGACAATCTGTCCCAGCACCTGGCCGGTCAGCTTGCCGTCGCGGATTTCCAGCTCATTTGCCATGGCCGCCGCCAGATGCAGCGTGTCACGCAGATAATCGGCATAGTAAGTGAAGCCGCCAGAGGCAATCGCCACCTGCCAGCCCAGCGCCTGCAACTTTTGCACCAGCGTGGTCAGGCCCGGCATCAGCGGCAGCGTATCGCGTACCTGCTTCAGGATATTGGCATCCGCACCGGTCAGGGTGGCGACGCGTTCACGCAGGCTGGCTTTGAAATCCAGCTCACCGCGCATCGCACGTTCGGTAACTTCCGCCACCTGCTCACCACAGCCCGCCAGTTTGGCGATTTCATCGATGCATTCGATCTGGATCGCGGTGGAATCCATGTCCATCACCAGCAGACCCGGGGTTTTCAGATGCGGGATCTTGCCGAGCGGTGCCACATCAAAACCGGCATCATGCGCCAGTTTCATGGCACGGGGTGTCAGCGAACCCGCCAGACGCATCACCTGGTACTCATCGACATTCCAGGCGCTGACGATCACCATCGCCGCCCCCAGCTGATGCTGGTAGTCGGTCAGCTTTTGTTTATCAAGCCCGCGCCCATACAGTAACCAGCCAGTCCGACCGGCACGGTAATCCAGCGGCATCACTTCATCACCGCTGAGGGAAAGGGGTAAGCCCGGCCAGAGGGACACATCGGCAGGCAGATCGCACCAGGTAAGACGATTTGGCATTACAGCTCCTGTAGGGACAACAAAACCACGCAAGAGGCTACCTTGTCTGCGCGGGTTCTGGCAACATAATTGCCAGGCTTTCTGTTGTTATGTCACACGGGTTTCTGATGGTTAAAACGGCACTGAAATTTCGCCTGCACCGCACGGTAATTGTTCTTATCTCGCTGGCCCTGTTAGTGGTGCTGATGCAGGGTGCATCCTGGTTTAGTCTCGGCCATCAAATGGCGCGCTCCGAACAGGTGGATGAACTCGCCCGTACCCTGACCAAACAGGTGGCGTTCAGCCTGCAACCCCTGATGGATAACAGCGACGATAATCGCCCGCAAATTGAAGCGGTGCTGAATCAACTCACCGATAACAGCCGTATTCTGGATGCCTCCGTCTATGACGATGATGGCAGCCTGGTGGCGCACAGCGGTGAAAACATCAATGTGCGCGATCGCCTGGCGCTGGACGGCAAACGCGCTGGCAGTTACTTCAACCATCAGATTGTCCAGCCGCTCAACGGCAAAGATGGTCCGCTGGGTTTTCTGCGCGTCACGCTGGATACCCACGTGCTGGTCACCGAATCACGCCAGGTGGATAACACCACCAATATTCTGCGCCTGATGATGCTGCTGGCGCTGGCGATCGGCATCATCCTGACCCGTACCCTGCTGCGCGACCGTCGTACCCGCTGGCAGCAATCCCCTTTCCTGCTTACCGCCAGTACGCCGGTGAAGGAAGATAAAGAAGAAGAGACCGCTGAGGAAGAAACCAAATCTTAAGCCATTTTTTCGATGGTCACATCCAGCGCAGCCAATTGCTGCTGCGCCTGGCGCGCAATCTGCCGAAATCCGTCGCTAAACGCCACCTCTGCCGCAATCGTCTGCCAGTAACTTTTCGCCATCGCGCTGGCAGCGCGCCAGATATCACCTGGCAGCGAGAAATCGAGGGTTAAATTCACCTCGTCGCGCATATGCCCCAGCGAATTCGGCGCCAGCGCCATCGGCAACATATCGTAAGCCGGGGTGAGTTGCAGCCGATCGCCGCCGGTAAAAAATGACAGATTCCCGGCGTGCATATCGCTATTGGCGATCAGGCGGCCAAAGGCCCATTGCAGCGTGCCGCGCTGCACTGATGCCTCATCAACGCGCTGCTGGCGCGCCAGTTCGCGCAGCGCATCCGGCCAGTGCTGCTGTCGCCCTAAAAATTCGGCACTGACCGCCTCAAGGGAACACATGCCGCGACGGCCCCGCTCACCTTCCCGATCGAAGCGCTGGACCTCAAGAAACAACTGGCCGCCCTGTTCGATAATCTGGCTACGCGCCGCCGCCAGCCCCGCCGCCGCCAGTTGCCGCAGCGCACAATCCTCCGCGCGCAGCAAATCGCGCCAGCGCTGGCTGCTTTCGCTCTGGCGCGCCACGGTGAATTTGACCAGACAATGGCGCTGGCCGGAGGTGGTTTCGGCGTAACAAAGAAATTTGGGCTGCTCACCCGCCGCCGAGGATCCGACTTCATCACCATCCAGCACCTGCTGCGCCAGCTGCGGATAACGCATGATTTTTTGCCCGGCGCTCAGCACCACCGGGGCTGATTGTTGTAACCAACGCTGATAGGCGGTAGCTCCCAGCAGGCAATTGCCTGGCATATCCATGCCGGTGACCGTCAATGCCATCAAACATTGCTCATCACTCCAGACGCGCAGATCCTCGGTCAGCCCGAGGGATTGCGCATTCTCCCGTCCCCAAAGCCGTCCGAGAAAACCCTGCGGGCGCATATCGCTGAGAAACCACGGCAATCCTTCGTAAAAGGTCCCGTTTTCCTGTTCATCAAGATGGAGACAACTGCCCTGCGGCCAGGTACGCACCAGCCAGCCCGTTTGCACCGTTTGCCCCGACGGCAACACCCGATAAAGGGGAAAACGGCTTTCACCTCGCAGCGGACGCAGCAGGGCATAGCGCGTGGCACGCGCTTTGCCCCATCTGACAATTTGGTCCAGCTGACGTAACTGGCGCGACAGGGTCGCCTGGCTGATGCCAAGCCGACGTACCAGTTCGGGCGCGCCCAGCGGGCCATCCAGCAGCTGTGAGGTGATATCCGCCATCCCGCCTCCTGATGAATAGATTTATGAATAGATACTAGCATAAAAAAAGACCCGCTCAGCGGGCCTTCAGACACAGGTTCATCGTAATGATGAATAGATACTCTTACCCCTGCGTCAGCAGATTTTCCAGCTCAGCCAGCGATGTCACGCGCCAGTCTGGGATAATCTCCTGCGGCAGAGGACGCGTACCGTGATCCAGCCAGCAGGTTTTCAATCCGGCATTGATGCCGCCGAGAATGTCCGACTCCGGCGTATCGCCCACCATCAGCACCCGTTCACGCGCCGGGTTGCCGAGCAACTCCAGCGTATGATCGAAGATGGCGCGATCGGGTTTCGGCACCCCCACCTGCTCTGAAATCACCACCGTGGCAAAATAATCACGGAAGCCAGTGCGTTCCAGCCGCGCCTGTTGCAAGGCGGTGAAACCATTGGTGATGATCGCCATTTTCACCTTACCGTGCAGCGCGTTCAGCAAACTGGCCGCGCCCGGCAAAGGCAGGCAGATCTCAGCCATTGCGGTGAGGAAGCCGTGATTCAGCACTTCTGGTGCGATGCTGAGCTTCTCGCCCCAGCCGGTAAAACGGCGGGTCTGTAGCTGCAAGGCCGAAATCGCACCGTTCTGATAATCGACCCACAACGGTTTGTTGATCGCCTGATAATCGGCGTAGTCCTGGTCGGTGAATTGCACATCATAACCGGCAAACATACGTTGCAGGCCGGCATAGGCGTCGAAGTGAAACAGCGTGTCATCCGCATCAAAAATAATGCAGTCCCAATCGTTTAACATAGATCTCCTAAGCCAAAGGGCTACAGCGTTAACGCCATGATGATGGCATCTTCTCGTCCGCTGGCAGTGGGGTAATAATTCGGGCGGCGGCTGACCTGGTGAAACTCCAGCTGCTCATACAAAGCAATGGCAGGCAAGTTGGACGCGCGCACTTCCAGCCACAACGTCATCACGTCGCGCTTCTCCAGCTCGGCAATCAGATGCTGCAACAGCTGGCGCGCGTAACCCCGGCGCTGGAAATCAGGATCAACCGCGATATTGAACAACGAGGCTTCGTCGAGCACCACCTGGGTGATGGCAAAGGCCACCAGCTTGCCTTCCGCTGCAAAACGTAAATTTAAAAACCGCTCGCCCTGGTTGCTGGCAAACGTCTGTTCGCTCCAGGGAAAAGCGTGGCTGCGGCGTTCAATCGCCAGCAGTTGCGGCTGGTCTTCAGGGGTGATTAAAGAGATGGCTGTCATGTTTACACATCTGTTGCCAGAGGGCGCGTTTCGCCGCGCCACTGCTGATTAATTCATTGAAAGCGGCAGTCGTGAAGGTGACGCCATTAAAAGGATGCGCGCCGTCGACACCCAGCAACCAGCCTGCGCAATCGACCTGTTCCGGTAGCATTGGCAGTTGTTCCGGGGTGAGCGTCATCACCTGAGCGGGCTGAAGATGCAGCGTACGCAGCACATCCTGCACCAGCGGTTCGTGCAAGTCGGGCGCGTGTTCAGCCACCAGCACCAGCCGGGTATCGGGCGCAAGACTCACCGCTATTTCGCCCTGGAGCACGCGCGGACGCCGCAATTGATACTGCGTAATCCCCATTTGCTGTAAAAGCCAGTCGCGCCTTGATGTCATGCTGTTACCCGTTGTGCGGCCATAATGCGACGCTATGCTAGCAAACCCATCGAACATGCGCCAACAAAGCACTATAATCCCCGCTCTGATTTAACAGGAGCCATTCATGTCAGCTTTAACCCCGGCCAGCGAAGTGATTCTGCGCCACAGTGATGAATTTACCGCCCGCCACGTTTTATTTGCTGGCGATTTGCAGGACGACCTGCCCGCCCAGCTGGAAACCGCTTCAACGCGCGTGCATACCCAGCAATATCATCACTGGCAGAACCTCAGCCGTCGCCTCGCAGAGCGCGCGGTGTATGGTCTGGTGGCAAGCGCCGACGATGTTGCCGGTTGCGATACCCTGATCTACTTCTGGCCGAAAAACAAACCAGAAGCCCTGTTCCAGTTGCAGAACCTGCTTTCTCTGCTGCCGGTCGGTAGCGATATCTTTGTGGTGGGTGAAAACCGCAGCGGTGTACGCAGCGCGGAAGGCATGATCGAACCCTGGGCCAAATTAGAGAAGATCGACAGCGCACGTCGCTGCGGCCTGTATCACGGCCAGCTGGAGCAGCAACCGGCCTTTGATGCTGCCGCGTTCGGTGACAGCTACATGCTGGACGGTCTCACCATCCACACCCAGCCGGGTGTCTTCAGCCGTGACGGCCTCGATGCTGGCAGCGCGCTGCTGCTGTCCACGCTGACGCCGCATACCAAAGGGAAAGTGCTGGATATCGGCTGTGGCAGTGGCGTGCTGGCGACGGTACTGGCGCAGCACTCACCGAAAGTGCGTCTGTGGCTGTGCGACGTGCATGCCGCCGCGATTGCCGCGAGTAAAGCCACCCTCGCCGCCAACGGTCTCGAAGGTGAAGTGTTTGCTAGTAACGTCTTCTCGGATGTGAATGGCCGTTTCGATCTGATCATCTCCAACCCGCCGTTCCACGATGGCCTGCAAACCAGCCTGGATGCGGCAAACACGCTGATCCGTGGCGCGCTGAAGCATCTCAGCACCGGCGGTGAGCTGCGCATTGTCGCCAACGCCTTCCTGCCCTATCCGCAGGTGCTGGATGAAACCTTCGGAAATCATGAAGTGCTGGCGCAAACCGGACGCTTTAAGGTTTATCGTGCGGTTTACGGACGCGGCGCGAAAGCACGTTAATTCAGCGATGTGACTGACGCGGCGGCAGAAACGTTGCTTTTTGCAGCAATCGTTTCACCGTCGCGAAATATGTGTTGACGCTTTGAGTAAAATCTCTAAAATGCGCCTCCGTGGTTAGCAATACTCTAAGGTGTTGCAGGTACGCGAAGGTGGCGGAATTGGTAGACGCGCTAGCTTCAGGTGTTAGTGTCCTTACGGACGTGAGGGTTCAAGTCCCTCTCTTCGCACCAAAAACCACAACGTTTATATCGTAGCGCACTGCGCGAAGGTGGCGGAATTGGTAGACGCGCTAGCTTCAGGTGTTAGTGTCCTTACGGACGTGAGGGTTCAAGTCCCTCTCTTCGCACCAATGCGATGATATAAACAGACAACGCGATGCGAAGGTGGCGGAATTGGTAGACGCGCTAGCTTCAGGTGTTAGTGTTCTTACGGACGTGAGGGTTCAAGTCCCTCTCTTCGCACCAACGTTGTCATCCTTCCCGGTGTTATCTCCCCAGATTTTTTATCGTACTGAACACGCTCTGGCGTGATTTTGTCGTTTCTGCTTGTCAGATCAGGTGAAAATTCACCGATACCGCAGCCAGCCCCCCCGCCAGCGCCAGGCAGGAAGGCAGCAGCAGGTAGTGACGCAGACGATGATGAAATAACATCACCACCGTCAGCAGCAGCGCCACCATCATCACCACACGCCACTGGCTGAAACTGGGTTCCCACAACGCGAAGACCGGCATCGCCGCGCACGGTAATAACACGCCCCAGCCGCTATCCAGACGTTTGCCCATCATCCAGCTCACGCCCCACAACCCGCAGGCAGCTATCATCGCCATGATCATCGCGCAACCCTCAAATGATAAGTATTCCCATTATCATATGATAATACTTCTCATCTTGCAGCGGATTTTTTATGCGCGGTGCCATGCGGATGACACTGCTACTGGAAAATGCTAAATTGCCGCCGATAACTATTTTGAAAACACAGCAATAATGTGCTCACTATCCTGGTGGAGAGAATATCTCGGCCGGATAGCGCTTTGATATTTCAGGGCTGTCACGAGTAATAATAATGAAATTACAATCTTACGAAGAATTGAAACACAGCAAATATCGTCTTTCAGTGATGCTTTTTCTGTTTCTTAATGTCGCTGTTTCACTATTTAGTTTGTTACCATTTTTAGGGGAGGGTTCCAGCAGCTGGTCATTGCCGGCAACACTGGTGGCGGGCTTTAGCATCACCTTGCTTACCGTTTGTTTAATCATTCCAAAACTTAAATTCCCGCTATTAAATCCTGTTGCGCTGTTATTCGGTGCATTATGGGCATGGCACATTGACCATAAGTACCATCTGGTTTTTTATTTTGATGGCAGCTTTTTAATAATCAGTCTGTTAAGCGTATTTTTTGTCAGTGCTATTGCACTCAGTGATTATTTAGTTGCGTTCTGTTTACATATCGCGCCGCCCGTATTTACCGTTTTACTGCTGGATGATGGTCAGCATTTAATGATGATTCTGTTCACCATCACCCTGCCGCTGATAGGTTTTTCATTACACCATCTGATGCGTCGCCGCTTTGATCATTTCACCCGCCGTCTGGTGCGCCAGCTGTATGAAGAAAAAGAAAGTTTTAGCGATTTAAGTATGCTGGACCCGCTAACCGGTTTGTATAACCGCCGTGGGCTGAAAAACCGACTCGATACCATCCTGGAAAACCACGCAGGCAGCCACTTTGTGCTGCTGCTGGATATCGATAATTTTAAGGCTTACAACGACAACTATGGCCATGCGATGGGTGATCAGGCGCTGGCACGGGTCTCGGTGGCGATTCGCGATGCAGTGCGCTCGCGGGATGTGGTGACCCGCTACGGCGGCGAAGAGTTTCTGGTGCTGATGACCAACGTGAATGCCTCCATTGCCATGAAACTAGCGGAACGGATTCGCCAGTATGTGCTTAACCTGGAAATCCCCCATCGGTTTAATGAGCGGGTTTCCACCCACGTCACCATCAGTGCGGGCATCGCCCCGATTTTTGCTGACGATTTTGATCAGGCGGTATCGAATGCCGACCGAGCTCTGTATGTGGCGAAAAATCAGGGACGTAACACCATTCTTGCCTGGGCAGATCTACCGAAAACCGCCCTGAGCAGCAAAGATTTGGCCTGAAAACCGTGGGTTCACCGCACGGATGCGGTGAATCCTTAGCCTGGCAGTCTTGTGAGGTTAAGCGGGAACGATTATCATTTGTTTTTCGCTTACCGTTTTCATTCAGGACCGGCATGGCCATTATCACTCGTCAGGATCATCGCTTCAGCGAACATCCACTGATCTTTATGCAGAGCGACCGCGGACTGGCGAGCGTGCTGGAAGATCTGATGCGTGAGCAGCGCAGCACTATGCTGGAAACCATTAAACTCGGCCAACCCGCCCCGGCAGGTACGCTGACGCTGGCCGAATGGTCTGCCGCCCCGCATTACCGCCGCCTGACGCAACGCTACAGCGATCATCTCTACCGCAATCATCCCGATGCGCAGCAGGAAGCTAAACCGCTCCAGTCGCTGTGGGCGCAATGGTATTTTGGCCTGTTGCTCCCCCCGCTGCTGCTGGCACTGCTGCTGGAGCCACGAGCGCTAAACTGCGCCCCCCCATCTGATTCACGTTGAGTTCCATGAAAACGGCCATCCCTGTGCCTTCTGGATTGATGTGCAGGAAGATGAAGAGGCACGCTACCTTAATGCGCAACAACGTATCGAACGCCTGATTCAGCAGCTGCTGATCCCGGCGGTGAACGGCATGACGCAGCACGGCGATATCAACGCCAGGCTTATCTGGAACAACATGGGTTTCTCCTTCTGGTGGTATCTGGGAGAGTTAAAAACGCTGCTGCCCGCCGGGATAGCGTCACAGCTGGAGCAGGCATGGTTCTTCAGCCAGTCCCTGCTGGATGGCAGCGAAAATCCATTGTATCGCACCATGATCCCGCGTAACGGCGAGATGGAACGCAAGAGCTGCTGCCAGCGCTATCGTATTCCCGATGTTGAGCGCTGTGGTAACTGCACGTTAAAAGCGGTGTAAAGCCTGCGCATTCTGTTACAGATTCTCCCTTTCTCCCGTTTACAGCAGAAAAGCCTTATGGCAGCTTTTAGGCTTCGTTTTTGCCGGAGAAAAAAATGAGCCTGGAATCGGTACGGCACTTCTTTGCCGAACACGCACCGGATGTCGACATCATCGAGATGCCAGAAAGCACCGCCACCGTGGAACTGGCCGCACGCGTCCACGGCGTGGAGCCGGGGCAGATAGCCAAGACCCTGTCGTTAAAGGTGAAAGATAACGTGGTGCTGATTGTCACGCGCGGTGATGCGCGCCTCGACAACCGTAAACTGAAAGCCGCGCTGGGTGCCAAAGCGCGCATGCTGAGCGTCGATGAAGTGGTGAACTGGACCGGCCATCCGGTTGGCGGCGTCTGTCCGTTCGGGCTGGAAAACCCGCTGACCGTGTATTGCGATGTGTCACTGCGCGGCTTTGAGGAAGTGTTACCCGCAGCAGGGTCGATTCATAGTGCCGTGCGCATTTCACCGCAGCGTATGGCCGATCTCACTGCGGCAAAATGGATTGATGTGTGCGAGTCGCGCTAACGCGATTCGCGCGCCACGGCACCGGAGATTTGAATGCCACGCGTTTCACGTCCAAAGGCGACAAACACGCAGATCAGCACCGCGACCGTCCCGGCAACAATCGCCATCCCTAAGCCATAGTTGCCGCCATGGGCCTCGGCAATCCGCGACTGCAACGTCGCATTGACCGAGGCAATCAGGTTACCCAGTTGATAGACAAACCCTGGCAACACGGCACGGGCGTTGGCAGGCACCAGCTCGGTCAGGTAGGTCGGAACTACACCCCACGCGCCCTGCACCATAAACTGCATCAGAAACGCGCCAATGCCAATCATCCACGTACCACTGGAAAAGGCCCACAGCGGCAGCACCGGCAATGCCAGAAATGACGCCAGCATAATGGCTTTTTTGCGCCCAATTCGTTCCGACAGCGATCCAAAAAAGATGCCGCCCAGCATCGCGGCGATATTGTAACTGATGGCGATAATACTCACGGTATGCGGGTCAAACTGATGCTGCACTTTCAGGAAGGTGGGATAGAGATCCTGGGTACCGTGGCTGAAGAAGTTAAAGCAAGCCATCAGCAGCACCATGTAGATACAGATTTTCCAGTGCTGGCGGATAATTGGCAGCAATGCCGTGCTCTCTTTACGCTGACGCGCCGCCAGCCAGACCGGGGATTCCGGCACTTTAAAATAGATAAACGGCAGCAGCAGGATCGGCAGTGCGCCAATCATAAACATCCCGCGCCAGCCCACGCTCTCGAAGAACAGACCAAAGATAATCGACGCCAGCAGATAACCGCACGGATAACCGGCCTGGAAGATACCAGACATCAAACCGCGCGAACGGTCCGGAATGGTTTCCATCGCCAGCGACGACGCCACACCCCAGATCCCCCCCATCGCCACGCCGTAAATCACGCGGAACGTCAGGAAGGCCGCGAAGTTGGGTGACCAGGCCGACAGCAACTCAAACAATGAAAACAGCACGATGTTGAGCATCAGAATAGGCCGACGGCCATATTTTTCCGCGAGACGCCCAAACACCAGCGCGCCAATCGGTCGCACCGCCAGGGTGAGCATAATCGCGATAGAGACATCTGAAACGCTGGTGTGGAAATACTGAGCCAGATCGCTGAGTACAAACACCAGGATAAAAAAGTCGAACGCATCCAGCGTCCAACTGGCGAAGCTGGCAAAAGCCACATTTCGCTGCGTTGCAGTCCAGTTAAACATAGGGGGTATCCTGTCTGACAGCGTCCGGATCGTTGGCCGGACATTCTTGTGAACGTTACCGTGCGAATGATTGCATCGGTTATTATTATGTTAACTATTTGTATATAGCATGTCAGAAAGGCGGGCTGTGGCGGGGAATTGTCAGCGAGTGCTTCGCGCTGTAAGCAAGCATGTCACACGGTCATCGCCCTGGGATGACCGTGTGTTGTTGATTATTTCAGACCATTAAAGGCCTGTTCGAGAATATCCAGCAGCAGCGGGTTATCCACGCTGTGCAATACATGTACCAGCGCACCGGCATGTTCCGGGATGCCCACATCCAGGCGCAGCGGCGTGCGATAACGCCAGCTTTTGCCGCGTGTCGCCCCAGGGCGTAACTCCACATCGACATGATAATCCATGCCGTCGGCAACACGCTGATTCAGCAGCCAGGCCACCACCAGCGCATCGTGGATCCAGCAGCCGGGCAGATACCGCGTGCGAATCGAGTAATCAATCCACGGCCGCAGGGTTTCGCGCACAAACTGGCTAAGCGGGTGATCGTTAAGCGTCAGGCGGTTAAGGTCCTGATGCGTCATCAACGTTTGTGTGGTGACATCCATCGGCACCAGCGTCACCGTCGCCCCGCTATGCAGTACCTGATGCGCGGCTTCCGGATCGAGGCCAAAGTTGGTGTCTTTGATGTAATCATCCAGCGCGAACACGCCGCCCATGATCACAATCTCTGCCACCGCTTCCGCCATCTGTGGATAGCGTTGCAGCGCCTGCGCCACGTTGGTCAGTGGGCCGATAGCCACCAGCGTAAACTCACCGGGGTTATCACAAATCAACTGCCCCATCACCCCTGCTGCATCATTGCCATCGGCGGGCAGCAGCTGTGGCTGACGCACCCCGCGCCACAGCTCGGCCAGCGCCTGATCTTCAACACCGTCAAGACGGGCGCGCCACGGAGCCGGATCTTCGCGCAGCGCCTGCTTTGCCCCCTGCACCACCGGGATATTGATGCCCAGCCGTTGCAGCAGGTCCTTCGCCACCTGCGCACCCACTGCACAGGGCGTATTGCCGCTGACGGTGGTAATTAACTCCAGCGATAACGCAGGCGACGCCAGGGCTAAGGCCAGCGCCAGGCCGTCATCGGTGTTTGCACCGGCAATACCATTCCCCGGATCACAATCAATAATCAGTCTTTTCATGATGTTATTTATTTTTTTCTGCTAAGTTGGCAACCACAGGACTCACCGATCTCCAGATGGTGAGGAAACTCCGCCAGCTCCGCCTCGCCATCGCCGTTTTTCAGCATGGCAATTGCACGCTGCGCCATTTCGCGCAGCGGCTGGCGTACCGTCGTCAGTGCTGGCACATGAAATGCCGACTGCTCGGTACCGTTAAAACACACCAGCGCGACATCGTGCGGTACACGCAGGCCATGTTCCGAAAAAGCACGAATGCAGCCAATCGCCTGCCCTTCGTTGCTGGCAAACAGGGCGCGCGGAACGCGGCCACTGTTCAGCATCTGCTGCGCCGCCTCGTAACCGCCCTGCCGCGAATAACCGGCGGGGAAAATCAAACTATCGTCAGCCTGCACCCCGTACTCCGCCAGCGCATCGCGCCAGCCCTGAATACGATCCTGGGTATTCAGCATCTCCAGCGGACCACTGATCATCCCCACCTGCTGATAGCCGTGGCTGAGCAGATGGACCGTTACCTGACGTGCCGCTTCGCGTTCGTTGACCCGTAACATGCTGACGCCCGGCTGGGGTTCCACACGATCGAGCATCACCAGCGGCGTACCGCTGGCCTTGATTAAATCGATATAGGGATGGCGATCGACGCTGTTGTAAAACAGGCCATCAACCTGACGATTCAGCAGCCCCTGAATCAACTCCAGCTCGCGCTGGCGATCATCACCGGCATCACCCAGCAACATGACATGACCGTGATTCAGCGACTCCTGCAACAACGCATGCGCCATCGCCGCGACAAACGGGTTGGCGATATTCGGCACCACTAAACCGAAAGTTTTGGTGCTGCCCGAGGCCAGCGCACGCGCGACGGCATTGGGTCGGTAGCCGGTTTGCTTAATCGCCTCCAGCACCCGCTGGCGGGTCGCTTCCGCCACCGGACGCGGCCCGTTGTTGATGACATAACTCACCACCGCGACCGACGTACCTGCGGCTTTAGCGACATCGCTGCGTGTAATATTTCCGGATGACGATTTAGCCAATAGCCTGCCTCTGTTTATGGTCGGTGCATCAATGGGTTAACCTGCTGTCAGATGGCATCATCCGGCAGATTCAGGTCACGCCCGCGGGTTTCCGGTGCCACAAAGGTGGTCAGAAAACCGATGGTCGCCATTGCCGTAAAGTAGACCGCAATCGCCCACCAGTGACCGGTAAACGACAGCAGCGCCGCCGCAACCAGCGGCGCAGTGCCTCCTGAAAGGATAGACCCCAGCTCCTTCGCCACCGCCATCTTGGTGTAACGATGTTTAACGCCAAACATCTCGACGCCCCAGGCCGCCTGTACACCAAAGATGCCGAGTGATGCCAGCGCCATACCCACCACCATCACCGGGATAACCACCGCCGGTTCACGGCTGTCGAGCAGATGGAAAGCGGGCCAGGCGTAGAACATCAGCAACAGACAAAAACTGCGATAGGTGATGCGACGACCAAAGCGGTCGGAGAGCCAGCCAGCAAAAGGAATAATCAGGAAACCCAGCAGGGAGGCGATAAACACCGCGGTGGTGGGCACCGATTTGTCCACCATCAGCACTTTCGCCACATAGCCGACAATAAAGCCCTGCGCCAGATAAGAAGGACCGTTTTCGCCGATGCGCAGGCCGACCATGGTCCAGAAGGCGCGGCTGCGCTGCCAGAAGCTGCGCGTGTCAGCAGGTGCCGGGCTGGCAAGCTGGGCATGACGCTGGGCATTCAGCTCGGCTTGCTGGCGTTCAAATACCGGGGTTTCGCGCAGATGACGACGCAGCCACAGTGCCACCAGCGCAATCAGCACGCTGCTGAGGAAGGGAATTCGCCAGCCCCAGGCCAGCAGGCTTTGCTGGTCCATCTGCACCACCGCCAGCCATACCAGCGAAGCGATCAGCGTACCGCTGTTGGAACCGAGCGCAATCACCGATGACACCAGTCCACGGCGTTCAACCGGCGCATATTCGCCCAGCATCACCGTGCCGCCAGAGAGTTCAGCGCCTGCTCCCAGCCCCTGGGTAAAGCGCAGCAGCACCAGACAGGCTGGTGCCCACAGGCCAATGCTGGCGTAAGAAGGGATAAAACCGATCAGCGTGGTTGAGGCCCCCATCAGAATGATGGTGGTGATCATCACCACTTTGCGTCCTTTGCGATCGCCAATCCAGCCAAATAGCAGCGCACCAATCGGGCGGGCAATAAAACCTACCGACCAGGTGGCAAAACTGGAGAGCAGCGCCATGGTCGGGCTGGCTTCGGGGAAGAACACATCGCCAAAAATGATACCGGCAGCCAGGCCATAGAGTGCGAAATCCGCATACTCCATCGCCGTACCCAGCCAGCAGGATAAGGTGGCACGCCAGAAATCTTTGCGGCCAGCCGAGGTTGCCAGCCGCTCATCAGCGGCCGAAGAAGAAGACAGTGCGCGTTGTTGCGAAACGGAGTGATGTACCGTCATAACCATTTCCCTGATAGATGAAGATCAATCAAACGCCCTTCCCTGGGTAGGTTCCCTTGCAACAAGCGGAACGCCCCGGTGGCGACGTTTGGTGGGCAAACCTGGATGAAAGGTCAGTAAAGGATTCCCTGGTGTTGGAATTCTCTTATTCGCCAGGCTTTGCCGATGTTTTTTTCACCGATCGCATTAATAAGGCAAATGTAACTGCATCATCTCAAGGCCAACTTTTTCCGTGGCACCGTGAGCTATCACTGTGTAATTAGTCTATCTACGCGCGTAGATAAATCAAGTGATCTTAGTAAAAATAATTAATTTATCTTTACTATCGCTCAGGGATTAAGGATAAAAATGGCGTCAATTCATGACATTACATTCAATGCGTGAGAACAAAAAAACGTCAAAAACCAACTTAATTGACGATTTCTGCTTATCATTAGCAAAGTGGCGACTGATCCTGCATCGCGCTTCTTGTCGCATATTTCAATTAAGGTTTAATGACAAATGCGAATTTGTCTTAAATCCTGCCGACCTGTCAGGTCCTGCGGAATCTGCATTACACTGGAGAAAATCATTCAGGAACATTATGACCATCATCCTTATGCGACACGGCAAACCCGACCATCCGGTGAGCGGGCGCTTTACGGCGCGCGCACTGGCCGACTGGTGCGAAGGTTATGATCAGGCTGATATCTGCGATTCACCGCCACCGCGCAGCCAGGCGATTGCCAGCCTCGCCAGCGTGATCGCTTCCAGCCCGCTGCCGCGTGCGCGCTCGTCACTGGCGCGGCTGGGATTGCAGCCCCATGCGGTGGATGCGGTATTTAGCGAGGTCGCCATCCCCCTGCTGCCGTTTGAGCGATTGCATCTGCCGCTGAATGTCTGGCTGGCGATGCTGCGCCTGCTGTGGCTGTGTGGTTACGCCGGGCATGTGGAATCGATGCAACATGCCCGTCTGCGCGCCTGCCAGGCTGCGGACAAGCTGATCGCCCTGGCGGATAGCGGCACCGTGCTGCTGGTCGGCCACGGCATTATGAACAAGCTGATTGCTCGCGAACTGCGTAAGCGTGGCTGGCAGGCCGAAAAACATGCCAGCAGCCGTCACTGGAGCAGCGCCATTTATCACCGCCCCTTTATTTAAGCGTGAAATAGCTCAGCACTTCACAGCCGGTACCGGCCTGCGGTGTCACCACCACCCGCATCTGCGCCAGGTCAATTACGCTGAGCGAACCATCCCCTTCATTGGCAATCAGCAGCGTACGCCTGTCATCGCTAAAACAGCCGTCCATGGGTTTGTTGCCGACCGCGATATCCCCCAGCGGATTGAGCAGATCGTCAAACAACGTGATCACCGCTTCGTGATCGCCAATCGCCACCAGCCGCTCACCATCGGGGCTGAAACGGACCACCTGACAAGGCTGTTGATGTCCCGGTAAACGCACGCGCTGGCGGATACGATGGCTCTGGCGATCCACCACATACAGCAACGGGGCATCACCCGCACTGGCAACCAGATAAGGATGTTTCGGTGATGCCGCAATACCGGCGATCGGGCCAGGCAGCAAAATGTTGTCGATGACCCGCCCCTCAGCCTCGCACAAATCCACCACCGTGATACTGGCGTCCTCTTCATTGTCGGTAAACAATTTGCGGCCGCTAGGCGATAGCGCCAGCCGGTGGGCCTTGTGTGACGGTAGCGCAATGGTTTTCTCTACCCGATCGCTGGTGGGATCGATCACCGCCACCGCCGCGCTGTTTTCGCAACAAAGATAAACTTTGTCATCGCGCCCCAGCTGGCCGCTATGCGGTGCCTGCAACGGTGACAGATCGATAAAGCCGCTAATCACGCGCTGACGTAAATCTATCACCGCCACTTTATGACCGGGATGTGGGTTAGCACCGTGGATGCCGTCACCGTAAATCGGTACATAAGCTTTCTCCCACTGCGGTAACATCAGTAATTCATGGGGACGTGGGGGAAAAGCATTCAACTCCTGCTCCACGGCAAAGGTATCCGGGTTAAGAAACAGTACGCGATTGCCCTGCTTATCAACCGCCAGTAGTCCGCGGTGACCTGGCTGCATAACGCCTCCTTTTTGTTAACGACTTCCCTTAAGCGTAGCCAACATGCCAGGACCGTAAAAAAAACAACAGGATTAACGCCGCATCTGGCACACCATTTTTAATTTTTTCGCATACAGCCACATGACCGCTCTATTTTATTAGGAATTGTCTTAACCGCATTAAATTAAACACCACCGTATTAATTGATCTATTTCACACTCATTCCATCAGCAGCGGTTCATTCATTTTCCGGTTTATCTGAAAAGAAAAAAACGATAGCCTGGCACGCCTGAATGCTTTATTAAGCAAGGGTAGTATTTTACACACAGCCGTGAGGAAACAAGAGCGCTCAAGGCGCCAGCATCAGGGAAACCCCAACCGCGATAATCACAATAATCAGGTGCACCATGACAACAAAACGCCGACAACCTGCCCGTATGCTGTGGCAAAACTGGCAAAAAATTGCCTTTACCAGCCAGATGTTACTGCAAAAAAAGCAGCTGAATGCCGTACCCGCACCGGAATACGATCCGAGCGAAGAGGATAATGTGGTGTTAATTTCCGGAAAGAAAGATTTGCCGGAAATACCAAAAATAGTCTGGATGTATTGGGAAGATGAATATTTGCCAGCATCAATGATGTTAAATATTCAAAAAATACGTAAGGATAATCCCGATCACCAGGTGCACCTGTTACATCGTCGGAACGTTGAAGAAGTGCTGCCGGATTTTGTCTTTACGTCCTCTGAATTAACTCTGCAACAAAAGAGTGAAGCGATTCGGCTGGAATTATTATTGCGCTACGGTGGAATCAGCATTGATTGCAGCACTTTGCTGTTTGAAGATCTCAGCTGGGTACATCGGGTACATCAGGAACAACGCATGGACGTGATTGGCTTCTATTGTGAAGTCTCGACCATGAATTATCTGTCACCGGTGATGGAAAACTGGTTTATTGCCGCCGCCCCCAATAATCCCTATATCCGTGAGTGGCGAAAACAGTATGCTCCGATTAAACATCTCGGCGGGTCACGTTTCTTCACTGAGCTGAATAAGCGTGATGACTATTATCTGCTGACACAAAAGATTGCCGAGCCGGAGCAGCATTTATGTTCCCTGGCACAGCAGGCCGCGATGCGTGAATACCGTCGGGCGAATGTCTATTTACGCAAAGGCCAGGCGAATGCGTACTTCTATCAGCGTCTGAGCGGGTGGAATAGCGCCGCCTTTGCCCGGTCAGTATTATTTCAGCAGCGCCCACACAATCCGCCGCCGGTGATCAAACTGAGCGGTAATGAGCGACTGCATCTCGACTTTAATCTGCGTCTGGGTAACTACAATCGCACCAGTCTGTTGGGTGAGCTGATGCAACCGCATACGCCAGTCACGCTGACGTCGCCCTCAGCCATCAACAAAGCGCGCGCGTAGCCAGTGAATAAAGGTGGTGACCGCCCGTGGCACCTGAGCCGCATAAGGGCGCACCACCCATAAACGATCGGCAAACGCATCCACCGACTGCCACTGTGGCAGTACCTGCTGCAATGTACCGGCGGCCAGCGCCGCGCTGGCGCTAAAATCCGGTAGCATGGCAATCCCTAAGCCCTGCAAAGCGGCATCGCGGATCGATTCGCTATTGTTGGTGGCAAAATTCCCCTGGATCCTGACCAGCACCGTTTCACTGGCATCGCTACGCTGGCAGAACCGC
The DNA here is from genome assembly GCF_002095535.1 of Pantoea cypripedii. NCBI lineage: Bacteria > Pseudomonadati > Pseudomonadota > Gammaproteobacteria > Enterobacterales > Erwiniaceae > Pantoea > Pantoea cypripedii. Next base: position 677,482 of record NZ_MLJI01000001.1, on the reverse strand, counting down.
CACTGGGGGGACTCCAGCCCGCGTGGGTAATACAGGCAATTATGCTGCTGCAACGCCTGTGGGGTTGCTGGCATACCGTACTCCGCCAGATAAGCGGGCGACGCCACCAGCAAGGTATGGGTTTCGCACAGCGGCAGCGCGACATGGGTTTCCGGCAATTGCTGGCTATGGCGAATCGCCAGGTCAAACCCCTCGCTGCCGAGCGATACCAGCCGATCCGTCACATCCAGCTGTAAACGCACCTGCGGGTACTCCCGCAAAAAATCGCCGATAATCGGCACCAGCTGCTGGCGGGCAAAGGCCACAGGGGCGCTGACGCGCACCAGCCCGCGCACCGGACCGGCTTCATCACGCACGCTGAAAAAACTTTGCTCAATACGCGCAAAGGGATCGCGCAACTCCTCCACCAGCTTTTCCCCGGCAGAAGTGAGGCGCACGCTGCGTGTGGTCCGCAGCACCAGCGCCACTCCCGCCATCTCTTCCAGCTCTTTAATCTTTTGGCTCATCGCCGCCTTGCTAACGTCAAGGCGTTCAGCCGCACGGGTAAAACTCCCCAGCTCGGCCAGCACCGTGAGCCAGTGCAGATGCACCCAAAGTGCGTCGGTTTTTATCTCTTTCATCATGATTGTTCAAAATAATAAATAATCATTTCAGTCAGCGCGCTTTTTCTTTACCGCTGCGCACGGCAGCATAGCCTCACATCCTACTCTTTTCATGTGAGCAAAAACGAGGGTTTAATCATGCCGCTACTCCAGTTCGATGTTATTCAGGGCCGTTCTGAATCAGAATTACGTACACTGCTGGATGCCGCTCACCGCGCCGTCTTAACCGCGTTTAAAGTCCCGGCACGCGATCGTTATCAGATTGTTCACGAGAATAAAAGATATCAGATGGTGTTCCAGGACACAGGCCTCGGTTTTGAGCGCAGTGACAACCTGGTGATGGTGCGGGTGTACACCAGCCCAAGAAGTGAAGAACAGAAAACGCTGTTCATGGCAGAGTTAGCACGCGAGTTGCAGGAAAACTGTGGCGTGCAGGGTAACGACCTGATGATCAGCTTTATTACGAACAACAAAGGTGACTGGAGTTTTGCCGATGGCGAAGCACAGTATCTGACTGGCAAACTCTGATCCTCATTCCTGCTCCCCTGCTGGCAGCCCCCCAATGCTGCCAGCACAAACCATAGCCCGCCTAAACCCGCTATAAACAAATTCAAATCAGCCGCACAAATCTGACTGGTCATGTTGCAGCCATGTGACAGCCAATATAGATTGACGCGAAAACCCCCGCAGAGGGTCGTTACGCACGGAATGCGTATTCAATTAGCCTGAGGATCTGAATCTTGTCCGAACTCATATCGGTTGTACTTTTTTTGGCTGCAATCGCAGTCTATTCCTACAAAGCCGGGCGAAATAAGTTCTGGTTTGTCCTGATTTTGATTTTGCTTACCCTGTTTATCGTGCTGAATACCACACTGTATGCCAGCAACTATTTTACCGGTGACGGCATCAATGACGCGGTACTCTATACCCTGACCAACAGCCTGACCGGTGCGGGTATCAGCAAATACGTGGTGCCTGGCATCGGCGTTATCATTGCGCTGTTTTTGCTGTTCTGCCTGCTCTCCTGGCTGTTGCGCCGCCGTAAACAGCAGCATCATCTTGGCTGGAGTCTGCTGGCTATCGCCTGCGCTGCGGGTTCGGTACAAACCACCCCGGCATTTCGTCAGGTCAAAGATTTGATCGTCTCCCATAACCGCCAGGCGGATTCCGACTTCGAGACCTATTACAAAACACCAAAATCGGCCATTGCCGAGCCAAAGCTCAATCTGGTCTACATCTATGGCGAAAGTCTGGAACGGACTTACTTTAATGAACAAACCTTTCCTGGACTGGCTCCCGAACTGAGCCGGGAAAAAGATCAAAGCCTGGATTTCAGCAACACCGAGCAACTGCCTGGTACTGATTACACTATTGCCGGGATGGTCGGCTCACAGTGTGGTATCCCGCTGTTTGCGCCATTCCAGGATAACGCCTCTGCGGCGCTCTCCAGTTTCTTCCCACAGAATGTTTGCCTTGGCGATATCCTGAAAAACTCAGGTTATGAAAACTGGTTTATTCAGGGGGCGGATTTACGCTTCGCCGGTAAAGACACCTTCCTGAAATCACATGGTTTTGATCCAGCCCATATGTATGGTGCGCAGGAACTGAAAGACCGTGTGGCCGATCCTAACTATCGTAATAACTGGGGTTATTACGATGACACCGTGATGGATGAGGTATTTAAAAAGTTTGAGGAGCTGTCAAGCCAGCAAAAACGCTTCGCGCTCTTTACCCTGACGGTTGATACACACCACCCGGATGGCTTTATTTCCCGCACCTGTGAACATAAAAGCTATAGCTATGACGGTAAACCTAACCAGTCATTCAGCGCCGTCGCCTGTTCACAGGAACATGTGGCACGCCTGATTGAACGCATCAAAGCCTCGCCCTGGTTTAAGAACACCATCATTGTGGTGACGTCCGACCATCTGGCCATGAACAACACCGCCCATCAATATCTGATCCAGCAACCGCGTCATGACCTGTTTATGGTGATTCGTGGCGATCAGCCTGAGGCAAAAGTGATCGACGGTAAACGGAGCACGCTGGATAACGGTGCCACCGTGCTGGATATTCTCGGCGGCGATAAGGCCATTGGCCTGGGTCGCAGTGGCCTCAGCAGCCCTTCGCTGTCGGCCCAGTTTGATAACATGGCGCAGAAGGTGCTGGCGTGGAAACCGGATATCATTCAGCTGTGGAATTTCCCCAGCAAGCTTGATGCTTTCACCATCGATCAGCAGAAAGGAACCTTTAGTTTCTCCGGAACCACCTTCAGGCTGCCGATTCTCTTCCGTGTCGGAGATAAACGCGTGGAGCCGCTGCCAGAAGGCGAGTATTCCGCCCCGCTACGCTATCAGCTGGCGGACTTTGCCGCTGCGGATAAGTTTGTCTGGGTGGACCGCTGCTTTAAGATGGCGCGTCTGTGGCAGCCCGAGCTGGCGCTGTCCGGCGATCTTTGTGTCGCGATGGGGCAAATGGGGGGCCAGCCGAGTGTGGCCCGTATCGATAAGCCGGTGTGGAAAGGCAAAGCCACCTTCCCGCAAACCACGCTGAGCGACGCGCAGTATCAGCATAACGAGCAGCAGATTCGTATCGAAGACAACGCCATTCGCTACAGCGCCGACAGCTTTATGCTCAACGTGCCAGGCGCACCGCAGAACATAAAAAGTTTCACCGGTATTTCACGCCCGGAACTGTGGGGACGCTGGTCCAACGCCAATCTGGCGCCAGAGGTCAATATTGAATATGTTGACCCGCTGCCAGGCCGTTTTGATGTGGTGATCACCGCACGCGCCTTTGGCCCGAATGCCCATCGTCCGATCCCGGTGCGGGTCGGTGATCAACAGCAGGAAATCACCCTCGGGGATGATCTTTCCACCACCACGCTGCATTTCACCAATCCTGGCGGCAGCCATAATTTAATCATCTCACCGCCGGAACCACAGCTATCCAATGTGGGAAATATTATCGGCCAGGATCCGCGCAAATTAGGTATCGGCATGGTGGATATTAAAATTATTCCCCAGCCGCAGAGTTAAGTTAAATTATGTCATTCCTCAAGCAGGGATGACATAATGTTTCAACTACACTCATAATATATATTTCGGATCATCACGGTGCGCTCTGCACCGTGATTCCGCTATTTCTGATAATCCATTCCACGCCAGAAAATTTATTTAGCATCAATCAGCAAGCCAAAAGCCAATTATTCAGCCATTCAGCCCCTGCATTTATTTCATAACAAAACAATCACGTTGATAAAATAATTATGGCACGCGATATGCTTTATCCCCCTGCCACAACATTTAATAAGCAAAACTGAAATCCATTCAGGTAAACACATCACAGGGGCATTTTATGGCGTCAAGTGGACTGAAACAGAAATTGGGGCTGGTCGATCTGTCGTTACTTGGCATTGGATCGATGATCGGATCCGGCTGGCTTTATGCGGCGCTTAACAGCTCAGGTTATGCAGGTAGTAACACCGGTTGGGCATGGGTGTTAGGGGCGGTCATTGTGCTGATGATCGGCCTGGTCTATGCCGAGCTATCATCGGCCCTGCCGCGTGCGGGTGGCTTTGTGCGCTATCCCAACTATTCCCATGGCAACATCGTCGGCTTTGTTATTGGCGTCAGCTCACTGCTGGCCTACACCAGTACTGCCGGGGTCGAAGTGGAAGCGGTACGACAATATGCCATCTACTGGTGGCCCGCGCTCGGTCATGCTGACGGCAGCCCAACCGGACTCGGTTTTGCCGTACAGATTGGCCTGCTGGTGGCATTTTTCCTGCTTAACTACTGGAGCGTCAGCTTCTTTGGCCGCGTAAATACCATTGTGACCACTTTCAAATTCATCGTGCCGCTGCTGACCATCGGCACGCTGCTGCTTTATTTCCATGCGCCAAACCTCGATGTCCCACCGGCTCCCCCTGGCGGCGCGCATGGCGTGTTCAGCTCGCTGACCGGCGCAGGTATCGTGTTTGCCTACCTCGGTTTTCGCCAGGCAGTGGATTTCGCCAGTGAAGCCAAAAACCCGCAGCGCAATGTACCGCTGGCAATCGGCATCGCAATTGCCGTGAGTTTCGTGATTTATCTGGCACTGCAATACGCCTTTATGGGCGCGGTACCTGGTGATTTGTTATCGCAGCATGGCTGGGCTGGGCTGAAGCAGGTATTCCAGTCGCCGTATGCCGATCTGGCACGCAGCCTTGGCCTGACCTGGCTGATTAACCTGATCCTGATTGATGCGGTGATTTCACCGGCCGGGACCGGCAACATCTACCTGGCCGGTGCCGCACGCGTGCTGTTTGCCTGGGCGCGCAATGGCCATCTGTTCAAAGTGTTTGGCGAAGTGGATGCGAAATCCGGCGTACCGCGTGGTGCACTGTGGCTGTCGCTGCTGCTGGCTATCGTCTGGACGCTGCCATCAGAGTTTCAGGTGTGGGGAGGTCTGATTGGCGCAGTGACCTCAGCAACCGTATTCACCTATATGCCCGGTCCGGTAACGCTGGGCGCCTTCCGTAATCATCTGCCAGATATGCAACGCCCATTCCGCCTGCCGGTCGCCGCCATTCTCAGCCCGCTGGCGTTTGTTGCCAGTACCCTGCTGATTTACTGGAGCGGCTGGTCGGTGAATGAAATCCTCATCCCGATACTGATTATTGCCTGGATTGGTTACGCCATTTTTGGCAAGAAAAACAGCCAGTTCAGCAGTGATTTACAATGCGCCTGGTGGCTGCTGGCCTATTACATTGCGGTGATGGTGATTTCCATGCTGGGTACTTACGGTGGCAGCGGGGTGATTAGCGCGCCACTGGATATGGTCCTGGTGATTGTCGCCTCACTGGTTTGCTATTTCTGGGGAGTGAAAGCCAGCCTGTCAGTTCCCGCCATCACCGATGAAGAGGACGAAACCCCGTCATCAGGCAATAGCGTCAGCGGAAAATACGCACACAATTAATCCTTTCCTGCCTGCACTTCGGTGCAGGCCAACCCTGCCTCATATCGCGTTACTCTTTGTACTAATTGATTTTTTTCGAGACAGCGCGCAAAATAAACATCGTTGCATAGCGTAATTATCACAACCTGGTTAATTTCCCCCACACAAGGAAACGGATCAGGGAGAACATGGATGACACTGGCGATGATGAACACCCATAAAGCATACAAATCTCTGCAACAGGCAGGCGTGGAAGAACGGCAGGCAGAAGTGCTGGTCGAGATCTTTGCCGAAATGCAGCAGGAACACTCACTGACGAAGGCCGACCTCGCCCAGGCGATGGAAGGTGTGGTGCAGGGGCAGCAGGCCCTCAATCAACGCGTTGATCGTTTAGAAGAACGCGTTGAATTATTTGAAAATAATGTCAATGCTCGTTTCGAGCAGGTCGATAAACGTTTTATACAGGTTGATAAACGTTTCGATAAAATTGACGCACGGTTTGAAAAAACGGATGGCCAAATTCATACCCTACATCTGGACATCATCGGTATGAAGAAAGAACTGCAATGGCTGAAGCGGATAATGATGGCAGCAACCTGTGCCATAGTGCTTGCCGCCAGCAAATATATCTTTATCAGCTAGCCTGACGCAGCGCCTCCAGCCGGTTGCGCTGCGTACCTTCAGGGGTAAAGTTATCCGCCGCCAGCCAGCGTTCAAATCCCTGTTTCACCTGCGGCCACTCACTGTCAATAATGGAAAACCAACAGGTATCCCGGCTGCGGCCTTTGTAGACAATGACCTGACGAAAAATCCCTTCAAGCTGGAAGCCCAGCCGCAGCGCCGCTTTGCGTGAGGGTTGATTACAGCTATCACATTTCCATTCATAACGACGATAGCCCAGCTGCTCAAACGCATAACGCATCAGTAAAAAATGCGCTTCGGTCGCCATACGTGTTTGCTTCAGCAAGGGGGAAAATGCCACATGCCCGATTTCAAGCACACCATGATTGGGTTCGATACGCATCAGCGCCAGGGTACCTACCGCCTGGTTAGTTTGCCGGTCAATTACCGCAAAATGCATCGGATCGCGTCCATTCTCGATCTGACGCGCATAAGCCAGATAAGCCTCTTCAGTAGCGAAGGGTTCTGCAAACATATAAGTCCAGTCCCGTCCATCTCCGGTTTGCGCATAGGCGGCATATAACGCCTGGCCATGGCGTTCCGCACTGAGCGGTTCTAGACGGCAATAGTCACCGGTAAAAGTCATAAATTCCGGCCAAGGGCGCGGTTGCCAGTCTGGCAGCGCAAAGCCCACCGGTTGTCCGTAAGCATTGGTGTTTTGAGACATGATATTTTCCCTGTCGCTGGATGAGGTGTGAACAGCAGATTGCCACTTTGCTGGCTCATTAAAAAGCGCCACAATCAGACTTATTAATAGATCCACGTGAACGCAGCATGAACACCTTTGATCTCAGCACCCTGCTCCTGGCCCCATTGCGTTGCGACGATGCCTTAACCCTGCAACAACAGCTTTTTCAGCGCATTCGCCAGGCGATTCTGGCCGGTAAGCTGCCAGCAGGGACACGCCTGCCCGCCACGCGTCAGCTGGCGGCGGAACTACAGGTTTCGCGTAACACGGTCATTGCCGTCTGGGCGCAGCTACAGGCGGAAGGTTTTCTCACCAGCGATCGCCAGGGCAGCCGTGTCAGCCCCATTGCGCAGTTACCGCAGCCCTCCCCTGACCCGGCAAACGCCACAGAAATAAGGGTAGCCTCACGCGTGACACAGCTGCGTTCCTCTCACCGCACGCTGAACCAGGAGATGGCACTGCGACCCGGTATCCCCGCATTATCGCACTTCCCACTGGCCCAGTGGCGACGGGCTTTTAATCGCGTGATGCTGCATCAACCGCAGGCGCTGATGGGCTACGGTGATCCTCTTGGCGAGCGAACATTACGTGAGGCGCTGGCGCAGCATCTTGCTCTGGCGCGGGGTGTACGCTGCACGCCCGAGCAAATTGTTATCACTGAAGGCGCACAACAGGCCCTGTCATTGTGCGTACTATTGTTGAGTAATCCGGGTGAGACTGGCTGGGTAGAGGAACCGGGCTATCGTGGGGCCAAAGCTGCCATGCGCGCGGGCGATATGCGTATCGAACCGGTCGCCGTTGATGCCCAGGGGCTGGCACCACAACCCGAAGACTGGCAGCAGCGCCCGCCACGTCTGATCTACACCACCCCGACCCACCAGTATCCCACCGGCGTGGTGATGAGTGCCTCACGCCGTCTGACGCTACTGGCTGCCGCCACAGAGCATCAGGCGTGGATCATTGAGGACGACTACGACAGCGATTTTCGTTACAGCGGCGAACCGATTGCAGCGATGCAGGGTATGGCTCCGCAGACGCCGGTCATCTACGTGGGATCGTTCAGTAAAACGCTGTTTCCTGCCCTGCGCCTGGGCTTTATGGTGCTGCCCGCACAGCTGGTCCCCCATTTACGCCCCGCGCTGCATGAACTGCTGCGTGGTGGCAACCGTCCGGAGCAGCAGGCGCTGGCGCACTTCCTGCGCAGTGGCGATTTCAGCCGTCACCTGAGCAAGATGCGCCGTCTGTATCGTCAACGCCAGGCCACCCTGCGCGCGGCCTTGATGCAACAATTCGGGGCTAAGGTGCCGTTACTCGGCGGAGAATGTGGGATGCATCTGGTGATGCAGCTACCAGCATCCCTCGCGGATATCACGCTGGTCGATCAACTGATAAAAACGGGTTATGCACCGGGTGCGTTATCGGGATTTTATCTGGGGGAGGAGAAACAGCAGGGGCTGGTGCTGGGATATGGCAACACCAGCACCAGTCAGATTGGCAATGCAGTGGCGCAGTTAGCGCGCTTACTTAGCCTTTGAAGAAGATGTCACCTGATTTTGCCATCACGATTTTACCGGTATCGTCGGTGATCAGGATGTAGTTGGCGTTGATATACGCCCAATGGGTATTTTCCTGCGGAGCCGGCAGATGACGCGGCTGCCATTCAGCAATGATGTAGGATTTACCACGATACTGATCCGGCACCACATCGCCGACTTTGTATTCTTTATAGTCGATGACGATGGTGGTCAGATCGTAATTATTCGGTGCTGCGGGTTGTGCCGCATTGTCCTGCGGCTGCGCGGGGGCAACGGCCGCCGGAGCGTCGGTAACCGGAGTCTGGACCTGCGCGTCCGGTGCGGTTTGTTCCACCTGCGGTGGCGTGGGTACGTTATCAGTTTGCTCGCCTTCGGCCAGCGCGGCGGGCGTCAGGGTTAACGAGCCCAGAAAAAGTCCTGCAGAAAGAAGTACAGCGTGAGTCCTGCGCATGGTGATTTCCACTCTGGTTGATTATTACCGGTTCAATGTACTGACAAGTGCAGAACGCGGAAGGTTCCCCGGTGCGTTTTGCACCCCGCAACCTGCGCGTCAAATTTCGCCCGACAGCATACAACAGCCGATACGCTTTTCCGCTAAGCAAAATTGCAAGCAACCATGTTACATCAGGGCTGGCGATCCTTGTGCGCCAAATCCCTGAGCAAGGCAATGCCAAGATAGTTGCTCCAGTTAAACGCATTTTGCAGCACCACAATCGCGTTGCCGTTGTGCTGATCAAACCCGATAAAGCTGGAATAACCGCCGATATAACCGACCTGATAAGTGATTTTCTGCTCACCATAATGATCGGTAACCCAGGCAATATTCTGCGACTGGTTGCCATGCTGCTGGTAATCCTGCCCGACCTGCGTGAAGGCCTGATTAATCGCCTGATCGGGTGTCGCGCTAAGATGCGCGTCGAGATAACGAATCAGGTCACGCGCGTTACTGTACAAACTGGCAGCCGCCATCATGTTGTTGTTAAATCGCCAGTCCGGCGCCAACTGTCCACGGGCAATCAACTTCGGCTGGTCACCCGCATGCCCCAGCGCCCGCCAGGGAAAATTACGCAGCGTTGCTGCTTCGAAACTGCTGCTGGTCATCCCCAGCGGGATAAACAGATTGCGTTGCGCGAGGCTTTCAATGTTCTGATGGAAACGATGTTGCAGAATGTAGCCAAGCAATGCGTAGCCGAGGTTGGAATATTGTGCCACCGGGTGGCTGGGGGCACGAAAATCGGCCAGATACTCCAGCACCGCATCGCTGTCGAGGTTGCCATAGAAATTCTCACCACTGCCGAGATAACGCATGAATTTGATCAACATCGGCAAATCCATATTCTGCCGTGGCAGACCCGAAGTATGCGTCACCAATTGCAGCAACGTAATGTGTCTGGCATCGGCGCTGAGCGCTACCGAGGCAGGCAGCAAAGTCGCCAGCGTATCATTCCAGTGCAGTTCGCCACGATTGACCAGCTCGATGATCACTTCGGCCGTCACCCCCTTACTCAGCGATCCCAGCGCAAACAAGGTATCCGGAGTGATCGGATAACGATGCACCGCGTCAGTGATGCCAAAGCTGTAAAACTGCGGTGCACCTCGTTGATGGATAATGGCAATGCTGATGCCGGAGACCTGCTTCTGCTGCATGTAATGCCGCACCATATCATCGACATTTTCATGGAAGGTGGCGTGCGAAAGATAAACGTCGTCACTCACCGGGGCAGACGTTTGCGACAGCGTGCCACAGGCACTGAGCAACACCGCCATCACCAGTAGCGTGCACAGCCTCATCACAAAGCCATCTCAGAGATAAAAAGGAAGATCACAGGTATTTTTAAGTCAAATTAACAGGTTGGGGGAAATCATCGCTGATATATCTGGCGAAATATAACACAGAACCACCCGCAGAATACGGGTGGTGACAGGAATTAAAGATGTACCGGAATCACCGACCCTTTGTACTGCTGGTTGATAAATTCAGCCGTTTGTTTTGATTCAAGATCTTTCGCCAGCTCCAGTATGCGCGGGTCATGCGCCAGTTTTGGCGTCGTCACCAATACGTTCGCATAGGGATTGCCCTTCGCCTGTTCCAGCGCCAGCGCGTCCTTCGATGGCACCAGACCCGCCTGCAAAGCATAGTTACCGTTGATGATCGCAAGCGTGGCATCATCCAGCGCACGCGGCAGCTGCGGCGCTTCAATCTCAATAATCTTCAGATGATGCGGATTGTCGCTGATGTCGGCGGTCGTCACCAGCGTACTGGCATCACCGTTCCCCTTCAGTTTAATCACCCCATTCGCCTGCAACAGGTACAGCGCGCGGCTCAGATTGGTGACGTTATTTGGCACCGCAATCTGTGCACCATCGGGGATATCCTTCAATGATTTGATTTTGTGCGAGTAAATCCCCAGCGGTTCAATATGTACCGTCGCAACCACCACAAACTTCTCGCCCAGCGCTTTTTCCTGATCGCGCAGGTAAGGCACGTGCTGGAAGTAGTTGGCATCGACATCGCCGCGCGCCAGCAGCTCGTTGGCATTGAGGTTGCCGTTCAGTTCAATCACCTTCAGATCGAGATGCTTATCCGTCTGTTTGATCTGGTTGAGGATTTCGCTGTGTGGCACCGGATCGGCTGCTACGCGCAGTGCGGCAGCCGAGGCCCATGTGGTCATCAGCGAAAATAACGCCAGTCCAGCTATCACCTTTTTATGCATATGTTTTCCTTAGTTCTTATGATTTAACGGTATTGAGAGTGTCGGCGTAGTAACGCTGCGCGACATCGCGATGCGATCGCAAACGCCCTTTCAGGTAATTCCAGCCCACCTCGCGAATCAGCGGGTTCGCCGGATCGCTGGTCGGCCCCTGCGCCTCCGCCGCCAGTGAGGCAGGCAATTGATAAAGTGGCACCTGGGCATCCAGCTGTGCACCGAGGAAAAAGGCCACGGAGATACGCTCCTTGCGCAGCGGCGGTGACACCACACGATGTACCGTGGCGCGCAAATAGCCATTGGTCGCCAGTTCCAGCAATTCGCCAATGTTCACCACAAAGGCACCGGTTTTCGGCAGCGCATCCACCCAGTTGCCGGGCGTGACTTCCACCTGCAACCCCGGTTGTTCGTCCTGTAACAGAAAGGTCAGAAAGCCGGAGTCTTTATGCGCCCCCACTCCCTGCTGGCTCGCATCCGCCTCCTGGCCGGGGTAGCGGATCAGTTTGACGTGTTCATTGGGATGGGTGCCGTACAGCGCATCAAACGCATTGGCCGACAGCGATAGCGATTTGGCGAAAGCTCGCAGCAAACGCAGAGCCACATCGGTCATCGCCTGCTGCCAGGCATAAATCACCGGACGCAGCTGCGGCAGCGCCTCTGGCCACAGATTCGGCCCCTGCAGGCGCTTCCATGCGGGATCCCCCGGCAGCAGCGTGAGTGCCGCCCGTTCAGCGCCAATATCAAACTGCTCACGCTGGTCACGTTGATCGCGGGTATATTCCACGCCCGCCCGGTTGTAGCCGCGAAAATGCGGCGAGTGGATCATCGACACCCGCTGTTTTTCCGTCTCCGCTAAGGCGAAAAAAGCGCGGGTGAGACTCTGCACATTTTGCAGCAGCTGCGGATTAATGCCGTGATTAACAAGGTAGAAAAAACCGATATCACGCGCGGTTTCCCGTAGCCTGGCAAGATGTTCTGCCTGTTCAGCGGCCGGTAACTCCAGCAAAGCCAAATCCAGTACCGGCAAGGTACCCATAGCCATGATAATTGCGTCCTTTATGCAGCAAGTGTCGGTATTTACGCTGACATTGGTCGCGAATCAGGGCCAATAATGTTGGGCAATATGTTATGGGAAATGATTTTTAGGAGAGGTTCAGCAATGGATAGTCATAAAGTGGCAATTGATGGCTGAATCACTATGCTTGCCGCTATAATCGCGCGTTATCGACGTTGGGCAATGCGCCCGCCAATCAGCACAGACGCAGGAGATGCCGTATGAACCAGGGCCCGTTAACCGAAAAGAACTGAACTGGCTGGAGGAGATGCTGGAGAAATACGGCACTGAACATTCCGTGGTGGATGTCGCCGAACTCGATGGCATGCTGACAGCGCTGCTTTCCGGCCCGAACGACATTGAGCCGAGTGAATGGCTGGTGGCGATGTGGGGCGGCAAGAAACACATTCCTAAGTGGTCCAGCGAGCGCGAAATGGATCGCTTTATGACCCTGACCTTCCAGCATATGAACGATATCGCCGAACGTTTGAGCGAATTCCCGGAACAGTTTGATCCGTTGTTCGGCACGCGGGAGATGGAAGGCCAGGAATTCACCGTGGTGGAAGAGTGGTGCTTTGGTTATATGCGCGGCGTTGCGCTGGATGACTGGTCAGCCCTGCCACCATCCGAACAACCCGCACTGGATGCCATCGCCCTGCATGGCAGCGAAGAGAATTTTGCCAAACTCGACGGTTTCTCACAGGAAGAGTTTGAAATCAGCATTGCGGCCATTAGCCTGGCTGCGTTGCAACTGCATGATTACTGGCAGGAAGAACGTCTTTCTCAACCCATGCCAGCACCGCAGGTGCCGTATTTTGCCGGGAAGAAAGTGGGCCGTAACGATCCCTGCCCGTGCGGCAGCGGCAAAAAATACAAGCAGTGTTGTATGAAATAACCACGACCAGGGCGCGATTTATCGCGCCGGTTTGACGTTGGTCACCAGCGTCGGCAGTTGCCACGGGCCGCCAGCGCGAATAGCGCGACACATGCCCGTGGTGGCTTCACTGCTTTGCTGGAAATCTTTACCGTCCCACACCCAGGCGGCAGTGCTCCAGCAATCGCCGATACCACGCCCTTTTTGTGCCAGCGAAATCACCCCATCGCTGTAGTCTGAAGCGGAATCAGTGATAAGTTCAGGCTTCTGTTGCAGGCGTTTATCCATCAGCCAGTAGCCATAACCTTCGTTGTAGGCACCACGCCAGCACAGCGCGGAAATCAGGACATGTGAGCCATCGACCGGCGTCAGCATGATGGGTTCAGCGCCAGCTGCTGGCTGATCGTCAGACGGCTCAAGATTATCGCAGCTGTCATCATCGGTAAGCGAAGCGATGAGCTGCGGCTTCACCGATGACAGCTCCTGTGCGCTTAACGGACGCGGCTGGGCTTTGATGACTTTCACCTGCTGAATCACCGGAGCCGCCACCGCCACCAGCGTGCTGCTTTCCGGCTTATCGCCTTTCCTGATCATCGCACCGGGTGTACCAATACGTCCCTGCGCATCATCCATTTTCAGCAGGGTGGCAAAAGCGCCATTACCAGATAGCTCAAACGGTTCGACACCGCCGCGAAACTCGACGGTGCCACTGCCTTTGACGGCGGTGATCACCGCCTGCGTCTGTGCTTCGGTTAAGCGCCATTCGTCGTTATCGGTCTTTTGCAGCTCACCGAGGGAGCTGTCATCGATCCACAGCGACAGCGCCGCCACCGGCTTCGGCTCCTCATCCATGGTATCGGCCAGCACCACTTCCCCGCTCACCGCGGTGTCTGGACCCGCCTGACGCGTCAGTAATACCGATCCACCCGCACCTTCTTCGGTGCTGTAGCCCGCCGCACGGCAGGTCAGCGTGTTGTCGCACGCCAGCTCCCAGTCTTTATGACTATAAGAAATGCCGCTGTCGTCTGCCCACAGCGGCGCAGCCATGCTGGCAAACAGCGCGAACGCCAGCAGGTATCGGGAAGTCATGCCATCTCTCCATAATGGTAAAGGTGGCTAGTGTGCGCAGTTTTTCGAACGGGGAGAAGTGAATTTTTGGCGAAATCATCACTACACCACCGCCAGCATCTGTTGCCTCAGCCACTGATGTGCCGGATCGCGCTGCACGCGTTCATGCCACATCATCAAAATATCAAATCCCGGCACATCGATGGGAGGCTCGATAACCTGTAGCGATGTGGATGAACGCACCAGCCGTTCCGGAAGCACTGCGACTAAATCGCTGCTCGCCAGCACTTCCAGCATGAAAAGGAAATGCGGCACCGACAGCACCACAGGACGCGAGCGACCGAGCTTCGCCAGTGCGATGTCTGTCGCAGCACTGAATCCGCCGCCATCCGGCGAGACAATCAGATGTTCCAGCTGACAAAATTCATCAACCGTCAGCCCCGGATGCAACCGTGGATGCCCCCTGCGCCCGGCCAGCATATAGCGCTCGCTAAACAATTTTCGCTGATGCAGCGTCTCAGGGGCGTGGTCGCCGGTATGAAAGATCAAATCCAGCTCGGCCTTCTCCAGCTGCTGGGCCACCAAGGGTGGATTAAGGCCGAACACCGCCACGCGGCAATCCGGTGCAGCCACACGTAACCTGTTGATAGCCGGTAATATAATCGCTGAGGACATATAATCGGTGGCGGCAATGCGCCAGGTAAGATTCGCCTTTGCCGGATCAAAATCATCCGGCGGTGCAACCGCGCGTTGCAGCGATTCCAGCGCCAACCGTAGCGGTTCACGCAACGCTTCGGCCCGTGCCGTCGGCAACATACCTCGCGGCCCTGGCAGCAGGAGCGGATCGTCAAAGATGCCGCGCAATCGTGCCAGCTGGGCGCTGACCGAAGGCTGAGTCAGGTTAAGACGCTGCGCGGCGCGCGTCACGTTTAGCTCCGCCAGTAACACATCCAGCGTCAGCAGAAGATTTAAGTCCAGGCTTCCGATATTCATCCTGTCTATACCTGAGATATCAGCAATTGATTTCTACTATAGAAAGCTCTGCCGTACCCTGCACCTGATTTCTTCCAACAGGATTACGCCATGAATGTATTGATTGTCTATGCCCATCCGGAAGCCCATTCGCTGAATGGATCGTTAAAAGATTTTAGTGTGCAGCACCTGCAACAGAGCGGACATCAGGTGCAGGTTTCCGATCTGTATGCCATGAACTGGAAAGCGCAGCTGGATGCTGCCGACACCCTCGCTCCGCTGGTGGGTGAATATTTTCAGGCCTCTCAGGACCCGCGCTTCGCCTTTGAGCATCAGTTGCAGACGGCAGATATCAGCGCCGAACAGGAAAAACTACGCTGGGCCGATGCGGTGATATTCCAGTTCCCGCTGTGGTGGTTCTCGATGCCCGCCATCATGAAAGGCTGGTTTGAACGCGTATACGCCTGCGGCTTTGCCTATGGCGTGGGAGAACACAGCGAAAACCACTGGGGCGACCGCTACGGTGAAGGCCGGCTTGCAGGTAAACGGACGATGCTGGTGGTGACCACCGGCGGCTGGGAGTCTCATTACAGCCCGCGCGGGATCAATGGCCCGATTGATGATCTGTTGTTCCCCATTCAGCACGGCATGCTGTTCTATCCCGGTTTTAGCGTCCTGCCACCCGTGGTGTTTTATCAGGTGCAGAAATCAGCGGAGACACGCTTCAGTAGCTGGTGCGATACGCTGGCTACAAGGCTGGATACCCTGGAAACGTGTGAACCCATTCCTTTCCGGCGACAGAACCACGGTGACTATGCCATTCCGGCGCTGACGCTGAAGGAGGAGATTGCACCGGGCGAAACCGGGTTTGGGGTACACCGGGAACGTTAACGGACCACGCTATTCATATAACCAGCGTCCGGCCTTTGCCGATTCAATCAACATACCCAGCGTGAAATCCGGCACTACCGGCACGGCTCGCTTATTAAAAGGATTGAGGATTTCGCTCAGGGATGGCTCCGGCGGGTAATAGGTTTCGATAGCGAAGGTGCCACGTGCCACATTGAATTCGGCAAAGAACTCTTCCATCAATGCCGCCGCTTCGTCGTTCTCAAAGTTAAGATCGCTATCAATATCAATCTGTGGCATCAGCGTTTTTTGCTTAAACAGATATACGCCATCATAACGGCGGACAAGCTCATAGATGCGCTGTTCGATGTCATCTGACATAACGTCTTTCCCCTTGCGATTTCCGATGAGTCGGGCGGCTATTCTGCCACGATATGGGCGGGACGTGTCGATAAACTCCCGACAGCACGCGCAGCCGGGAGTTTCTATCATTTCAATGGCAGATAGATGTCAGTGATCAGCTGATGCTCCGGGACGTCATGGATAAAATTCTGGTAATGGAAGAACAAAGGGAAATCACGCAACTCTTCGCCACTGGCGGGTAGCCAGTCCCGATAGAGCGTCCATGCACTTTCCGATAAGGCATCGTGTGAACCATGGTGGCGCAACCGCGCACAGCGTCCGGCGGGAATCACCCCATTCACCACACCGAAGGAGTTGTCTTCCGGAATCGGTGAGTTTACCGATCCACAGATATCAAAACGGAAGGTTTCCGGCGGCGTGGTAGCGGGATCATGGGGCGCGACACCAAAAGTCTGGCTGCTGGCGATGGGAGATAACCCCGTGGTTTTACGCCATGCGACAAAGCGCGCAGCGGTCTCCATAATTCGCTCTGGCTGACCGAAATGCGACAACATCGCCACCGGGGTGGTGGGAAAATCTATGATTGTGACGGGCATGCTCTCTCTCCGTTTTGGCTGTAGCGGCGGCATGCACTGATGCCATCTCACCCAGGCGGGCTGCTGACGGAATTCACTCGGCGTCATAGCAAACACCTGTTTGAAAGCACGGCTGAACGACTCGGCGTGCTGAAATCCCGCATCAAGTGCAATGTCGATAATTTTTTCGGCAGAATTAAATGCCAGCCGATACGACGCGCGTTTCAGACGCATCAACAGGATGTAGCGCCCCGGCGTGATCCCACAGTAGCCGGTAAACTGACGGTGAAAATGGTACGGCGAAAAGTGGGCAACTGCGCTCAGCTGTTCCAGCAACAGCGCATCGTCCAGGTGTTGATCGATATAATCGAACACCTTATTGAAGCGCAGGCGGTAAGCATCCGGTTTATTGGCTGACATGGCATTCTCCTTGCCGGTGACTATGCCTGAACGGGGGAGCACCTGGCCTGACGGATCTTGCGGAGTTGGGGTGAACGTAAGCTGGTTATCAGCCGCGTACTATCAATTATCTATACTGACCAATTTTATGGCTCGGGATATCAAGTACATCTGATGCCGTTTGGTGGAAGCAGGCATAGGCTTCGTCCCATGAAATGGGAGTATCGCCAAACACCATTGGAACAACGAACTGCTGATATCGCTGCTTATATATTATATTTTTCTCTAACTCTTCCAGCCCCATTCTAAGCTCCTGCACAGGCGATATGCAGAATTCATGATATTGATTACCGTAACGCTCAATATCCTGTTGGATACATTCATGCACAAAGCGCTTTAACAATGGGACGTCAACGCCGTTTTCTCTGACAATACAGAAATTGTCATAAATATGGCGCACCAGAGATTCATCACCTTCTCGCTCGACATTGCGTATGATGGCAGCTGTGCGCCTCATCATTGCTACCAGCTTTTCAGCCTGAGTGCTTTCGATGGTTACGCAAGGGAAAGCCTTCGCTATATTCCCCTGTTTTGTTAAGTCCGTTAATAAAGAGCAAATATCACGACATTCCGACGCCTCAAGTAAAACAGCTTCCATCAATTCCAGTTTGATAAAAGGTCGTAAACACGGAACTTGTGCATATGTCTGCGGATAACGAACAGGAATCTCCACATAACGGTATTCGTCACGGATGATACACGGATAGCTTTCATCAAAGCTGAACATGCCTGATTCATCAATCAACTTAGTAATTCTATGAACAATATTTTTACGAAGATTTTTACGCTGATTTCTCGAATGTTTCCGTGTAAAACCAGGAACAGGAACCATTTTAATATCAACATCCTCTGACATCCTTTTTAAGGATATTCCTGATTTTGACAAAGCAGTTCCCCCGGCAAATACCAACTGATGAGTATCAAATACCAGGGATTGGAGAAGTCTTAATAATTCGACGATGTAATAATCTTTTTCGACAATTGCTACAGACTCAATTCCCAGAGCATCAGCAACATCAGGGAATAACTTGATCAAATCATCCATTTAATTTGCTGTTTCCCACAGATAAAGTCCTTTTAAAGCGTGGTGACGTTTTGATTTCCAGAGAAGCAGGAATCTGAGTGGATTTACCACGATTGTAGTCATCAGACGCTCCAACCAGGCGATAATCAACCTTTAGCCGCTTTAGTGCCTCAATCATAACTGCCGCAGAGCCACCAGGTGCCGCAGGCATCAACTTCCCGGTAATCGCATTTTTACGTGCTTTGGTGTAAACACCATAACCAACTTTCAATAATTGACCTTCATTCACCAGTTCACGCAATACTCTGCCAATCTGATCATAACCAGCCAGATCCTTGAAATCATCACGCGTGAAAACATAACGTTTTGAGCGTTTCAGCCGCGACTGAATGAGAGCTTTAATTGTCATGTCATCCTCCAGCTGGTCATTTTTTCATCATAGCAAACATACGACATTTTTGACAGCAAAAATACGACATCTAACTCAACCAATCTGATGCCAGAAGGCCATCAGCACCCGGCGGCGATATAGTCCCCGTTTGGGCTGATGGGAACCACGGTAAGAAATAAAACCGTGGCAAAGAGGATGATAATCAGGCCTCCCACGATTTTGGCTGCTGGGACCATCCAGCTGAGATTTTCATTGTCCCGACTGAAGAACGTGACGGTGTGGTTACGCGCGTAACGTACCGCCAGTGACAATGACAAAATGGATAACGCCGTACCCAAGGACATGGTCATCACCGCCGCAATGCCCCAGCTGACGATCCCCAGCGTATTGGCAAACAGCAAAATCATGATCGCGCCGCTGCATGGCCTGGCACCAATCGTCAACACTACCCCCAACCGGGTTTTCCAGTCCGCGTGGCTCAGATCTTTTCCTACCCCATGCTGCCCACAGCCACAGTGTTCAGTGTGTTGATGCAACGGCTTCAGCGCATTAATGGCGATTTTCCGTTGCCGGAGCGGCTTTAGCGTCTGATAAATCACAAACAGGCCGAAAAACCCAATCAGCAGCGCACTGACTTTTTCCACATACCAGCGGCTGGTGCTGAGATCTCCCGCTGCGAGGTTAAACCCCACTGCCAGAATATAAACAAACAGGATGGCACTGCCCCCCTGCATCAGGCTGCCGAGAAACGGCACCACGCGCGCCGCAAGCAGGATTTCTTTATTGGTACTGAGGTAAGTGGTGATAATAAATTTTCCGTGCCCTGGCCCAACGGCATGCAGCACGCCGTAAATAAACGCCCCGCCCAGCAACCAGATTCCACCATTGTAATCGTGGCCGTTGAGTTGCAGCAGATACGTCACCAGCCTGCGGTGCAGGGAGATTTGCGTGGCGAGGCTCCACTGGAGAAATGCACCCCAATGGGTGTACATCGTGGTGCCGATAGCCAGTAACGTCAGGATTAATAATCCTGCGACGGGAATCCGCCAGTCGAGCGGGAGAGAACGCGTTGTCACGGTTTTGCCTGTTTTGCCTGGGTAGGTGACCGGGGAGGATGGAGAGAATCGTGCCACCAGTGGCCGGGGATTGCTATGGGGTTTTTGTGGGGGGCAGATGGGGTGACAAGCTGGTTGCCAGTCATGTCGTGATATGTCGAACCATTGGCTATGATCACCTAATGTGTACTATCAATACAGGTAATGATTATCGATGATGAGCAATTCTTCTAATTAGATAAAAAATTAACGCCGCAACAATCAGAGGGACACCAAATATTACCCACAGCCCAGCCGGATCGATTTCTCCATCAGCTAATGCCACACCTGTGGCATTCAGAACATCATCAAGCCTGTAAGATAATTTCTCAATTACACCCCACACTGGGTGAACAAAGAAACAATGGCAAGGCATATCAGGTAGATCAGCAGAAACACAATGAAAGAACGCATACTTTTACTTAAAGCTGCAGTTGTCATAATCCGTTCTCCCTTTCACCTCTACCCGTCCATAAGCCTTGACTCCAGGTTTAACCTGAATCATGGGTGTTGCAAGTAATGCCCTTCGGAGGAGTTCAAATTGAGACATATGGTAAAAAGTAATACATCCCCATGACTCTCCACCACCATCAGGGCGAAGAGGATGAAGCCTGAAACCACCTCTTTCCGCACCGTGAACAAACAGTTGATCACTCATCGTGGTATCACTATATAACCCAAACCATTGGCTATGATCAGTCCCGTTCTGCCAATCTTTGATGGCACTTAACACTTGGTTAGCGAAGCTGCCAATCGGACGCGGCACAATCCAGTAAGTACCAGGTGGTAACGCAGCTTTGTTTTTATAAGCACATTCAGCAATATTTGTTGTTGGATTCTCACCTGAGAAAACGTCAAAGGTGCCAACTCCGTAGCAAAGTAATTTAACGGTTCTACCGTCTGAATCGCTTCTGGTCGCCGATGAAGTGGGTCTGGGAAAAACGATGGTTGCACGCGGCATCATCATCAAAGCCATCGAACAATTGCGCATCGACAGCCTGCACACACAGGGACGATTCTTGTCTGAGCGCCGTATGAATCTCAGAAGTTTTAAGACCGTTATATGATGAACGTATGTGGGCGATGACCGCAATGCCGGGTCAGCGTTAGAGCCAGCTATATGATTCGCCCACAGAGCGGACAGTAAATGCATAAACCCTCAGGTCCATCTTTCTAACTTTAATATCGTACTTAAGGCCAGAAAAACTCGCCTTCATGGCCCATAGAGAATATTACTGAACCGTTAATAATGTACTTGGTACGCCGTACGAAGAAACAAACAGTCCTTTTACCGCGCGGGTTGCAGCCACATGGAGCAACGCTCGTTCATTAAATAATGCATCGCGCTGTTCAACAGGGTCATCAGATGCGATTGCTTTGACTTCAGGCACAACACCATCGTTGATGCCCGCAAGGAACACATACTGGAACTCCAACCCCTTAATACGGTGCATCGTTGCAATGCGAACACCAGCTCGTTGATCACTGTCGCCACTATCATTCCCTAAATTAAAAGTCTCAATCCCCACTTCATTTAGGGCTGACGCATAGCGCTCATTGGCATGCCTCGTGCGGGAAGTAATGCAGATATCCTGGGAACGGACATCATTGGCTAACAATGCCTGAATTTGCTTGATAATCGTCTCAGCCTCTTCTTTAAAATCTGAAGCATGAGTGATCATGGGTTTTTCACCGTGAAGCAGTGATAAATAATCGTTGCTGGCATCAGTTTCACCATCCAGGTTGTCAACCATAACTCCGGTTAACAACCCGACAGCAAACTGTCGCGTCTCTTCTGTAGTCCGGTAGTTAATTTTCAGTTTTTTACTACGACGCCCACGAACGTTAATCCCACACTGACCGAGCACGACTTTATTGCGGTAAATACGCTGATGTCCATCACCCACGATAAAGAGATCGTTAGGAGACTCCGGGACCAGGCTACGAATAAGGGTAAAGGCCGGTGCGCCTATATCCTGAGCTTCATCGACTACGATACTGCTATAAGGCAATTGCACCTGTTTTTCTTTAAACAGAATGATAGCCTCATGCATGGCATCCCCCATCTCTCGTAGTTTGGCACGCGCCATTTGTGCCCGGAACTCTTCGAACACAGGCCAGATTTTCGCACGCTGAATACGTGATAACGCCGTGCCACGACCAATACGGCTCACCTTCAGATATCCTTCACGGCTGTAAACAGCATTCGGCTGAACAATACGTTGCCACTCTTCTGAATAAAAGTTTTCCGGTAATCCCAATTCAGCAGGGGCTTGCTGCAAGGCATAGTTCCAGCATTTACGTCGTCCTTCATCGCTGTCATACACCACGCGGAAATCATATCCATGGCGTCTCAGCTGCTCGCTCATCCAGGCATCAATGTTAACAACTTCAATACGCGCCATCTCCTCACGACTACACAAACGCTGGAGGTTAGCGCGAATATCCGCTGCTAGGTTGCGTGTGAAGGTCGTGAACAGAACTTTCTTACCCGGTTTATCGGCCAGGCATTGGGATAACCAACGTGCACGATGCATCGCAACAACTGTTTTACCCGTACCTGCACCACCTAATACTCGCACCGGACCATTTGCCGGAGACTCCACCAGTTTTCGCTGGCTCGGGTGCAGGAATACACGCCATTTTTCCAGTGGCGCATTGAGCATTTGCAGTAGCTCCTGTTCATTTTCAACGACATGGAAACGACGTTTACTTCTCTCAATTGCCTCAATAAAGTCTTTGGTATCAACAGGCTCATCACGGTGATCGTTAAACTCCTCCAGCACTTCCTGGTAATCCAGACCTTCTGCCAGCCAGTGTAGGGGTTCCCAGGCCTCCGCAGGCATCACGCTTTCCAGCTGATTCAGCCCTGTGGTATCCACAAGAGCCATCACCTGCTCAATAAACACAGGAGGAACACCCAGCGCGAGGATCTGCTCCGCAGTATAAGCAGCAAAGAGTTTGGGTTTATCAACAACAGCAGGTTCGGAGGCGGATTTAATATAGCTGATATCAATTACCTGAATCGCACCAGTAACCGGGTGAATTGCACAATCATGTCGTCGCGCCCAGTCATAAGCTTCGTCGTGCTTATCCACCCACATCAGCATATACAGATCCCCCTGTTCGGGTTTCAGGACTATTCCCCGATAGATCTGATCAATACGCACGGAATGCACGTTATTGCTGCGCGCATCGTGGATTTTTTCGTAGTTAATTCCATTACTCGTCGGATCCTGGCGGAACTTGGAGATGAATTCCTGGACCTTTTTTTGCTGTGCTTTAGGAATCCGCGCAAAAGCCCCCAGAAAACCATCAGAAAGTGCCACCATTGGCGCTTGAACCGTCATTTGTCACCTCCGAACAGATGTTGCAATGTACTTTCGTCGATTGGCCCGAACGCAACGAGCCAACCCTTACTTTCGAATAAAGGAGTAAAGTCCTGATTATCGATAATCAAAGCTTGCTTTTGTAACGGCCAGGCGAGATCGGCTTCCGCAATAATTTCGCCATCGTCATCCTGCAATTCATATCCAACTGTCGGTGCCGGTAGTGATAATGACTGAAGCAAAGCGATTTCTTCTGCGCTCAATAAACCAAACTCAAGTATCTCCGCCCAGCTCTCGTCAGGCTGAATATCCACTACCACCGAAGTCTGCATTTTTACCGTTTCAGGCTCCTGCGGTAAATGAACCGCTCTACGGCTGGTGAATGTCATATCTGGCAGGAACTGCAATAAATTCACCATCCACCAGAAACCGTTAAATCCGGCTTCATAGCCATCATCCTGCGAATGACGATCGTCAAAGCAAATATGCAGCCTCAACCAATTTCGCATTTGTTCAATACTTGTCGTTGATTTAATGGCTTGTTGAGGAACAACGGCTGCCAGCTCAATGAATTGTTGTGATGAACTACAGCTATCCAGTAAACCGCCAAATACAAATGGTTCATCAGGCAAAAAGTGCATTCAACCGATAAGCGGGAGCGTTCTCCTGCATTTCATAGGCGTACTTTTGTTTGGCTCCGGTCTCCCTGCGACTTTTTAGGATCCAGCCACACCCAGGCATAAGCAGCTGCCATTTTCTGCCATAGCAGAGTTTTATTAACAGGATCAGAGAGATAATCGAGTAGCAGTGCGAAACTGTTTCTCTCCCGGAATGAACCTTCAAGCGTAGCAAAGTTTGTATCATGGAACAGGTTATAAAACTTAGGCTGTTTCATATCCGGATTATGACCAAGCCCCATAACATTCTGTATATGTTTAATGCCTTGTTCTTGAAGGTCAGCCCAGGTCAGTGTCCATACCCAAAAATTACCGCTGTCTTTAATCGCCTGCCGTTTTTGGACATCATCCGACACGCTATCTTTATGAAAAGCAAAACCATCCAGGAAAATTGCTACCGGTTTTATCTTTTCTGACTGCATCAGAGGATAGAGCACATAATCTGGTCGGCTAAGGATGCCAACTCTTTCTTTAACCCCTAAATCAACCTGTGCTTTGAGATGCCAGCTCATCGCCGGTTCTGTACGGGTATTAATAATCCAGCCTGCGTTCTGATGGGCATAACTCCGGCTCACGAGAAGATTTTTGTTATCCTGCAGGCAGTGAATGAACCGTTTTTCCAGTTCACTCCCCATCATGGCATCAAGCGAAATGTTTTTGATGGAATCAATAACGCGTATAGAAGCACTGGCCTTCAGGATTTTTGCCAGTAAGAGACGCGCCTGATCTCTTGATACATACTTCATACGCCCGCGGTCACGGTAAGCGTAAACACAGCGATAGCAGCCGTCTTTATGCGTATCATGGTTGCAGCTGCATTCCACTAGCGCCTTGTAGGCCAGCTCAAGTAATTTCAGCAGGTTGTCAGGTGTACGCATCAATTCTTTGAGTGAGCCGGTCCCCCCTGGTACGGTGTCGTAAATCACCAGATACTGACGCCAGGATTCGCCCTCATTTTCCGGCTCGCGATACACCACGCCTTTCAGGTGATCCACGTTACCTTTGAAGTAATGTTTAAGCCCAAGCTGAATGGCTGCACCCAGGGAGGCTTCCACCACGCGATCGTTACTGTAGCTGGTTACCGGCAGCAGGATACGCAATGCCTCAGATTCCAGTTGGCGATAAAGGTAGAGATAATCTTCAAACTTCGCTTTTTCGGGTTCAACGCGATATTTACAGCTCAGGTCATGGCGTGGTTCATGATCGCGAGGGCGCTGCACCATGCCGCAGCCGAGGCAAACTTTAAACCCGGTGCGTTTCTTTGCCTCTCCTGCAATCATCAGCTCATTGGCATCATCCGCCATTTTGCCAAAGTTGATATCTCGCAGAGTCACTTTGCTCAAAAACTCAAAGCCAAACGGGATTTCTCCTTCATCAATAGCATAAGCGGCCGATACATCCTCTTTTTCGAAGCTGACCAGTAGCTGTCGCTGGAAGAATGCCGGTTCGCGACTATCGCTCTCATCACTGATCTGGCTGTCACGCGCGCTTGAGCGGGCATAAACCTGGCGAAGCTTCAGTAATGTCGTTTTTTGCCCGGCATCGGTCCAACCTGGTGTGCCACATTTTGGACAGTATTTATGCTGATCGCCGGTCTGGTCGATATTCTCGCTGTAGTTACAGTGGCTGCAAATACGCCAGTTTTCAGGCTCAGACACTTTCAGGTCAATCTGTTCGATTTCAACTTTATGCCCGCCCGCATAGAAGTTATTCAATGGGGCAAGCTCAGCCAGCGCCGTTGAAGCCGGACGTTCGTATTCGTAGGTCGTGTTCTGATACTCACGCGTTTCCCCACCGTCCTTGCGCCGCCACAGCACAGAACGCAGCGTAACACCGGCCTCCGGGAAGGCATAGTTGGGAAGTAATCCTTCATCGGTGAGGAAATTAAGCGTCTGCTTATTATTGATCTGGTTCACCAGGGCCATCAGCGCCTGACGTTCCGAAGTCAACTCGCGCATATCGCTGTCAAAGTTTTGATCGTGGGGATCACTCTCCAGCTTGTCGATACTACGCTTGAGCTTATCAATCCGGGAACGCAACGATTTGCGGTCCTCCAACAGTAGTTTTAATGCTTGTTCGATACGTTGAACCAGGGAACGTTGTCCTGGTGCCCCTTGCAAATATGACAGGAGCTGTAGACGTGTGTCTTCCGTAAGATCAGGGAAGATGGACGAGAACTGCTGAGCAATATCTACATGATGCTGTTCGACGTAACCCAAGAAGTTATAAGGGAACCCAGACTTGTGTCCAAATTCCAGCTCGTCCAGCATCTGCTTCACGTTTTTGCTGATAGCAGATGCCGGAACGCCGGTTTTCACCCAGTTGTCCATGCAGAATGCGGCCAGCTGACGCTCCAGGATAGCCGTTGCGTTCAGGAACACACCAGGAGCCTGCACCTGCCCTTGCATCATCTCCAGAGGCTCTTCAAAGAAGAACTGATCGTGCGGATTTCCCTCAGCCACCGTGATGTTAAGTGCATTGCCGTCTTTACGCCCGGCACGACCAATACGCTGTAAGTAATTAGCCTGCGCGGGTGGAACAGAACAGAGTAATACCGTAGAAAGGTCACCCACATCGATACCCATCTCCAGCGTCGGTGTTGCCGAAAGCAGGTTGGTATTCCATGGCTGATTACCGCGGTAGAACGATTGTTCCGTAGCCTCACGATCTTCACGGCTCAGTAATCCGGTATGCTCTGCCCCCTGAACACGAGCGATGTCCATATTATCCCAATGCCAGGTCACTGTATTTTCAACTTCCTGATAGCGCCCCTCGCAGCGCAGAGAAAGACATGGCGCGTTTCGCCAGTGCCACCCCTGATCTGCTGGTGTCCGAACAACCTCACGACAGCAAGAGCAATTTAGCTGAACAACATCTCGGCTTGCCACCAACGCTGAAGGTACTAGCCCCCATGCTTTCTTGCCTTTTGTATCAAAATCTTTTACCAACCCAGCCATTTTCAGTGCCGTAAACAGACGTTGTAAAACCGTCTCAGCCAGGCTGCTGATGAACAGATTATTGCCGTTGCTGAGCGTTCGGTTGATCCAATGCTGATACCAGCTGGGGTTGGATTTCGCACCAATCAGTCGATGGAAGCCATTTATTTTTTCAAACGAGGCATAGGCCGGTTTACGCGTTTTCGGACCAATAGATGGCATATAGCGTGAAGTTCGTTCCTTCTGCGTCATCATATAGGTTTTACCCTCACGCCGATAACTTTCGAACGCCGGATGCAGAACAGCTCCCGCCTGCCGCTGATGCCAAAGAACGCCAATCACCAGGTGTGCCACCTGCTCAACGCTGACCCCAACCATTTCATCACCCAGCTCTTCGACAAGCTGTTGGTGAAGCGCCGTTATCGCTGAATTGAAACGTGCAATATCAATTCCTGCAGCTGCGTAACCGGTGGCCTCCAGCGTACGGCCAATTCGTGCGCGTAGGGTAAATTCGCTGTATACCTCCCAGTCGAGACGAAGAGAAACCAGCTCCGGTAAATCGGAACTCTCTGCCAGCTGGCCTTCGTTCTTCAGCATCTGGTAATCGTTCATCCACTGCATGTTGGGCGCGATGAAGCTCGCGGCAAAATGAGCATCATCCGGTGAACGTTCACGCGTCTGCAGGCAGACGCGTGCCGCAAAGGCATCCAACGGTAACGTTTCTTTTTCACCCAACACGCTGGCGATTTGTCCGCGTACCATTAACGGCCAGGTTCGGGCGGTAAAGAAGCTGGCGCGGTGTGCGGCATCCTGTACCGAGTCAGAAAACGTAATCAGCTTTTTATGTTCGTTGAACTGGCTGCCATAAAGCTGATGGATCATCACCGCCGACAGGCTGGCTGCCTGTGACCCAAGAATCGAAATACCCTGTTTGCTGTTGCAGTACGGGCATTCGTTGGCAAATTCCAGCTCATCCTTACGCTCTTTGAGCATATCCGGGATGAGTACTTGTAGCAGATCAGTATGGCCACAGTGCCCACACTGCACGTTAGATTGCTTATTGAGCTTTAAACAGGAAGGGCATAGCTTCTGGTGAACACCGCTGACCGGTTTATCGTTGTTATCCGGAAAGGCCAACACAATAGAACGGCCTCTTTCGAAGAACTGACGATAAATACCGTCCAGGTCAGTTTCGAGTTGAACACTCTGACCATGGCGCAGGCTCGCCCACCCGGTAGCATGGCAGTCACGACAGTGAATAACGGGAAGATAATGTTCGCGATCTTCCACCGCGACATCATCAGCAAAAACAAGCTCAGGTGTTTTTGACACGCTGGCAACCAGGCGGCGCATCTCGCGCAACCACAGCTGAGAACGAAGTTGCACAAAGGGCAGAACGGGACGCGCTTTGTTCACCTGCAGGCGCTTTTCCCGATCGTCCTGTTTTTCTGGAACCTCCAGGCGCGCCTGGGCAATCAGTGCCAGAATGCTTTGCAGCACGCGGGTCGCATGCCCGGCACTTTCCGCCAGCATCACCTGGAGATTTTCCAGGCACTGCTGCTCCGACAGAATACCGCCCTGCAAATCCTCAAGCAGTACATGCAGGATACTGTGGCGACGTAACAATGCGCCCAACTCAATACGCTTTTCACGTCCGCGATCGCTGTCCAGATCGGCAGGTAATTGCAGTGAACTACCCGGGAACCACAGCGGAATTTGTCCGTTCAGATAATCTACCGGGCTGGCGTACGTTTGTGGATCCAGCGCAGCGCTGACATCCTGGCCCGGATACTGACTGTACTCGATGGTATAACCTTGCAGATATTCCGCCGCTGTGTAGCGATCTTCTCGAATAACCGCGTCATCGCCAAACGGCTGATCAAAGATTGTTTTCGCGTAATCGAGTAGTTGTCCCAGTTCGTCACCTACGGTAGCCGACGTCCCCACGCAGGCAAAACGCTTGTCATCGACACCGATGTGATGCTTTAAGCGGCGCACCAGGCAGGCCAAATCCGATCCCTGTGCACCGTCAAACGTATGCAATTCATCCACTATCAGATAACGCAGTGACCCCGGCTGGTTATAGCGCCAGAGTTTCTGATCGCCGGGGCGCATTAGCAGGTAATCCAGCATCTTATAGTTGGTCAGCAGGATATCCGGCGGGTTCTCACGCAGGGTATCTTTGCAGGTGATGACTTTATCCGCAGACATCTTTTTGCTGGGTTCGATTTCACTGTCGCCGACAAACAGGCCGACGGTCACTTTCCCATGCAGCTGCGGATCGCTGGCGATGGTTTTGGCGAAACGGCTGGCCTGATCGGTTGCCAGGGCGTTCATTGGATAAATGATGATCGCTTTAACACCGGCCTCTGATGCACCTGCACAATAGTTGAGCAGCGGGAACATAAAACATTCCGTTTTACCGGAACCCGTCCCGGTAGCCACCAGCGTCGGCTGAGGCACCTCGATACCCAGGCGCTGGAACGCCTGCGCCTGATGCGCGTGTGGTGGGAACGGCAGCGTCAGGTTAGGGAAGAAGTTCAGCGCTAAGTCACTTTTACGAAACGGCAGCTGAGCGGAAAGATACGGCCCTTTCAGCAGCGTTTCCGGCTGGGCCAGAAATTGCTCCAGCATCGAGACGTTATTGTTTTCTTCACCATTAAACAGCGGGCTGTTAAGCGGAAAGGCTGCCCTTAAAAAGGAAGCAACGCTGTCGGCAACCTGTCGACTGACAACGGAAGGCAGCATCAGACGCTCTCCTTATCTTGTGCAAAGAATGCCCAGGCCACTTTGTAGTCGTCTTCGCGATCCGGCTTGATAAACGGAGCCTGCCAGGTGACGGTTCGGCGCTCGCCTTCGTCGCTGCGGGTATAGTCATCAAAAGTAACGCTGACGGTACCAGTTTGCAGATGCTTGACATCATCCCAGCCGATGGCTTGATCGGTGCAGTCGCCGCCGGTCCAGTCTGGGCTGTCGACGTTAAAGACAAAACCGTTTTTCAGGTCCGCTTTACGCGCGGTACGCGGCAGGCCGACGCCCACCAGCCCTTTGCTTGGGGTAAAGATAATGCGGCCGTTTTGATCGTACCAGGTATCGGCTTCATACTGACGCATTACCGGGAACTGGACGCGATATATAGTCAGCAGTTCTTCGAGGGTTAAACCCAGTGCCTGTGCCACCAGCACATCGATTTCCACCAGCGCCTGACGGCGACTGTAGTCGGAGCGTAAAGCGCAGTTACGCTGCCACTCTGGGGTCAGGTTGGCAAAGAAATCCTGAGGGAGTTGTGGGAGATTGCGGCTCCAGCTGAGTTGATTGAAAGAAGGGGTGAAAAAATTAAGCCACAATTTTTCAAAATGTTTTGTTAAGCAACTTAATGCGAGTAATCGCAGAGATGTATGTCCAACTAAGCCGACTAAAGGAAAATTGGCCCAACTGGCCATTAAGTTACTTCTACCTGTACTCTTAATAAAAAAATCACCCACTAATGAAACACTCATTAAAAATTGCTGTAAAAGCAATTCTTCTGATTTGAACGAAGTACTTTGTACTCCATGAATGTGTGCAATTCCCGGAGGTAAAATGGATGCAATGAGAGTCCGTTCACCTGATTGAGATAACATTCCTCGATAGCCTAGTCTAAAATAATCCGTTACCTCCCTCGGCTCATCTTTACCCTGTTCAGTCCAAGTCACTCGCGGAGTACGTTTGGCATATTCCTGCGCATCACATGCTGGAATATAGTTAGTGCGCGGCAGGTAATCGTCGGGCAAAGTTAGCAGGTCCAGGCAGTCATAATCGCTGTTTAACGTACAGTTTTGGCGTGGAGTCTTGTAGAACGGCGTCCCAACAAAGAAGTGCGGGCCAGACAATACCCATTGGGAGGCATTCTCAGGGAACTGTGTCTTACGTTCAATAGTGCCGTCCTTCTGCTGGTTTGTTTCATGCCACATTTCAAGGGATAAATATTGCCCCTGTAAATCACCCAATCTCTTCGGCTGATTAGCAAACTTTTCCAGTACAGCAACAAGTTGTTCTGCGTGCAAAGCTGGCAGACGAGCCTGCCATGCAGGAGTTCCTTCACTGTCATACAGACGAGCAAATAAAGAGAGCTCCTTCAAACCAATATGAATTAGCCGTGAACGGTGGCCTGAGGTATTCCAGGAAACTTTGATTTTGCCTTCAATTTCCTGCTCATTTTTGATACCAGGAACAGGACCAGCGTTGTTGTGTTCAAACGAGGCATCAATAGCGCTTACTGCGTAAACATTTGACATGTTAATAAAGGACGGCGTCGTATTCTGCGGTCCATAGACATTGATACTGAACATCGTTGCATGATGAACCTCGGCAAAAAGGCTCAATTCATTATGAAACTGAAAATGCGCCCTCATCCTCGGATACACCGACGCACGCAGCTGCCCACCTTTTGGATCATCATAAATCCCTTCCGGGTGCAGGAAACCTGCCACCCCTTTCTGCGCTCCTAAACGCCATGCCTGCGGCAGGAAGCATTTATACAGGTTAGTCTGCACCCCGCGTAGTACAGGGTAGTTCTGCTGCGCATTCAGGAAGTTTTGCATCCCTTCGCAACCCTCATACTCGTTGCGCCAGGCATTTTCGAGCAGCGGAATTCGATTGAAGGTTTCATGACGCAATGTCGCTAACTTCGAAGCACTTAATCGGCCTAGAACAAAATCCGGCTCGTAGTCGCCCAGCACGCCAGCTTCCTGCCATTCTACTTTCAACCATGGCGGGTTTCCGAGCATCAGGTCAAAACCACCGCGCTCGGAAAACAGATCGCAAAATTCCAGATCCCAATGGAAGAAACGATGTTGCTTCTTCAGCGCATCAACAATCGCCAGACGCGGCAAATGGCGGAACAGCACATCGGTTTTCAGGCGACCGGCGCCGGAAAACAGCGAAGACTCTTCACGCACAATGCCCTCGTCGGCAAAGAGATCGCCAGTGGCCTTTTCTACGGCTTCAGTGACTCTTTCTGTGACGACAATACCATCGAGCAGAGTCTCCATCTCCATCAGCCACATGCCGCGATCCGGCAGTTCATCCGCTTTGTCGATTGGCCAAAACCATAGTGCACACCAGTAGTCCATCACCCAGCGCAGTTTCTGATAAGTACTGTTATCTTTGAGGCGACCGTTGAAGGTTTCATCTTTGCTGCTTAAAGAAGAGCGAACTTGAGCCGTATTTTCCGCAGGCCATATCGGATAGTTATCAGCTGTTTTCTGACGCTCGGCTTTCAGCTGCTGACGGAACGTGTTCCAGAGCGCTTCCACTTTACCGCTGATGCGCTGCACATCGGCAGCCTCATGCGGTGCAAAGCTTTTGGTAAACTCTTTGCGCCAGCTGTCCAGCGCTTTGAAATCATCCGGATAGCGCTGCTTAACGGTTTTGTCGCTGTAGTTGGCCATACCGCTGTCCGGCAGCAGGAAGTGGAAAATCTGCTTCTCTTCGCGCGGAATATTCATCGCCAGCTCGGCCGGTTCGCTGCTAAGCCAGCTGGGATCTTTCGCTTTTTTGTAGGCCAGCTCGATCTTGTTGAACACCTGACGGCGTGCGCCCACCAACGAGTTGCCGCAGTGCAGCTGGTAGCCAAACCATGGTACAAATGCATCGCCGCTGATGGCGTTCAGCCACAGCGACACTTCCGCCAGCTCCACCGCCACCGGGTTTAAGTCCACGCCGAATACGTTGTTGTCGGCAATGTACATCTTCACCCGTTGCAGTTCCTGGGTGTAGCGATCCTGAGGAATGCGGCGACCTTCCGCCTGCTGTTTGTGGAACAAGTAAGCTTCCGCCAGCTGGTTGATGGCTTCGTTAAGGAACGCCGCGCTGCCCATCGCCGGTTCGCATACGGTGAGATTTAAGATGGCATCGGCTTTGGCATGCGGATCGGTAATCGGATCAATCTGCTCTTTAAACAACTCTTTCAGGGCATACTTGACTAACGAGCGGGTCAGTACTTCCGGGGTGTAGTAAGAGGCGGATTTTTCGCGATCGCGCCCGGCCATGCGGTAAATAAAGCTACCTTTACGGTGAATACGGAGGCTGCCGTCTTTTTCGTAGACCTTCTCGTCGTCGTGGTATTTGCCGATCTCGCCTTTGCTGACGAAATAGCCCGTTTCCAGTTCGTTAAACTCTTCCCCGGCTTTCTTCACCTCGTAGAGGTCATCGCTGGCGAAGAATCCGCGGTAGGAGAGCAGCGCTTCATACACCGCACCTAACTGGTTGATACCCAGCTGGCGATAGGATACACGCCCACGGCGGTTAAAACGTCCTTTACCCGGGCGGCTTAACGACATCGCCTGAATTATCTGTTGCAGAGTTTCGTTGCGAAACACCACACGGTTAAGAATGCGGGTGTTATTCGCTTCAAACAGATGGCTTTCAAGGCGCGGTACGCTGAACTGATGGCTGTGAATAGTGATCTGGTCGCCGCTCTCCAGATCGCTCTGCATTTTCACGCCGCCACTGTAGCCGTCACGCACCAACTTGAAGAGCATATTCAGGCTATCGTGGAAGTAGCGCCCGTTGCGATCTTCTTCGCTGGTCAGAGGGATCATCTCCAGATCGCGCAGCGTTTCCAGGCTGTAGCCCTGTAGATAGGTTTTGGCGGTCATCGGCGCATAGCCCAGTTCCGGGCGCGCTTCGATATAGAACAGGAACAACAGACGATACATATACCGCAGGCATTCGCGGCTCAACTCATCCGGGTTAATAGCACGTTTCCCGGTATAATAAGCCAGCTCATTGTCGATGAGATAACGCATCGCTTCATTGCCCAACAGCTCAATGCTCTCACGCAGGGCATATTTCAGGTCTTCTGACACGCCAAACGCATGCTTGTGCGAATTGTCATCCAGCGAATCGAGGTACGGTGCACCGCTGCCTGGCAACAGAGAATCTTTGTGTAGCAACACCGACGTCGCTTTCAGGGTATCTATCTCGCGACGACTTAAAATTTCTTCAAAGTCAAAGCGCAGCAGACGGTTTTGCGCCCACTTAGTACGATCCAGCAATAACAGCTGGCGGTTACCGAGCAGCAGCACAAAACGCGGCGGTTCATTTTGCGTAAACACCACCGTGGAGAGCAGATCCTGCCAGCTTCGGTATTCGCCGTTAGCTTTTTTACCCAGACTGTCACGCTTATGTTTATCGGTATCTGCAGGAAACTGCGCGGTCAGTAGTGACAGCGCCAGCGGATCCAGCTTTCCTTCTTCCTGGTCATGTGCTTCAACAATCCACAGCCACGGACTGCCGTCGGTGCTGTTGTAACGAGCCAGTACCGGCAAAGGCGTATCTTCATCCAGCATCTGAATGTGCGGATTGAGTTCATAACCCAATGCCTTTAACAGCAGCTGCCAGCGACCGCGTTGATCGGCCAGGCGCTGCGGGATCTGGCGCTGTTTTTCATGTTCAGTGAGTTTGCGGAAAAACTCTGTCGCCAAGCTGTTTAGCTGGTTCCACGGCGCGCGGTAGCCCGCCTCAACCTCTTTGCCCTGTTCACGGGCAGCACGTTCAGCTTCGCGAGCGACATTTTCCTGCTCAATCCAGGGTTCCAGTACATCGCGGATATCGCTGGTAAAGACTTCGCCCAGATAGTGGTTGGAGTAAAATTCGTTTTCGTTATTAATACCGACCAGCGCCATAATTAGCCCTCCGCCCCGGTGATGACAGCAATAACCTGGATGTAGGGCTCTTTTTCGGTGGTCATGGTGTCCTCAATCCATTGGATATAGCTGTCAAAATTGTGTTCGATTTCGCGCTGACGTTGTTCTTTGCGGTTCTGTTTCACGGAAAGCTGCTGTTTATTATCGGCAAAATCCAGCTCCAGTTGACTCAGCTGACGCCCACGCAGAACGTCCAGCTTCTGTAGATGCTCATTGAGCTGCTGATTGATATGCTCCTCAAAAGCATTTCGATCGTGAACAAACACATCCCGCGCATGGGCGATTGCCGCTTCCAGCAGATCCTGCTGGCGTTGATGGTTACGATCTTTGCCGCCACTGTTAGTCAGCTTGCTACTCAATTGCGGATGTTGTTTCAGGAACTCAGCAAAAGGCAGGCTACCGCTTAACGCTTCGCGGTTAAAGCTCACCACCAACCATGGGTTCACCATAGGGTGCGACTTACGGTTCGGGAACAACCCGGAAAGGATGAAGTGATCTTCATCAGGCTCAAACAGGTGCGGCAGACGCATCACAGGAGCCTGGTGGCGACCAAATGCGCACTGGATTTTATCGTCTAACCACTGCACGACCGGGTTAATTTGCCAGAGATACTGCACATCGGGCCAAGCGTGTTGCTCACCGCGCGCACGCGAAATGGCCTCTGTGATAACCGTTTTGTCCTGACTTAGATAAAGCTGCCAGTTTTCCGGCACGATTTCTGGCGGTAACTGGTTAAAGCGACGGCGTAACTCCTCCGGTGCGACCAGCGATAAGGTGTTATCAGGCAAGGTATCGTATTGCACAGTCTGGCCGCTGGCCTTCAGATAGCCCAGCGCTTTTTCGCAGTATGCCTGCTCATTATCGAACAGGCTAATGTCGCTTTCGGTCACGGTCGAAGTATCGCTGGACACTGTGTTGCAGATTTCTCCAAACAGGTCGTGTCCAGTATTTCCAGTAACATTGCTATTCAACAGATCATCGAACAGGCTGGCACCATCGTCCTGCATCATGAATTCAGCAACCTGCTCTTCTTCCTCTTCCTGGGTAAATTTGCCGGTAAATTCGGAGCTGTCACCGATATTCTTCTGCGCCTGTTCGTCTTTATTGATCAGCACTTCCAGCACCCGCATATCACCGTTGATCTGCGGTTCGCTGGCTTCAGTCAGCAAGTAGCGGATCTGTGGCTGGTGTTTTTGCCCGTAGCGATCAATACGTCCGTTACGCTGCTGGAATACCATCAGCGACCACGGAATATCGAAGTGAATCATTTTATGGCTGAGGTGGTGCAGGTTGATACCTTCAGACGCCACATCAGAGCAGATGAGCAGGCGTGGCGGAGACTGGGTTTTGCCAAACGCTTCGACGGTTTCCATCAAAACTGTATCGCCCTGATCGCCTCGCAACGTGGCAATTTGATCGTCTTTCAGCTTGAGATCGGAACGCAGTTGCTGCTCAAGGAATTCGAGCGTTTTGATACTCTCGGTAAAGATCACCAGACGATCTTCCGTATTGTTCGCTTTCCAGGCGAGGTCCTTACGGATAGTCTCTAGCAACAACTGATACTTGCTGAACTGACTAGCATCAATATTATTAAGTGCCAGCAGCAGTAACTCTAATTCATTAATTTGGTTCTGACTGTTTATCTCTTTGCGATTCTCAAGCCGCTTCAGACGGTTAGCTACTACGCTGGCGCATGCCATTGGGCTGGAGAACAACGCTTTTTCGAGCGTGATTTTAAACAGGCGGCCTTTGTTTGACTGCGAGTCTTCATCATCGTCGTCACGGAACTGGTTCTCAACCAGACGACGATAGGCTTCCTCTTCGGCCCCTGTTGCCGGGTGCGTAAGTTTGACGATATTACGCTCGGGAAATTCGCCAGCCATCTGATCTTTTACGTCTTTTTTGAAGCGACGTACAACCAGATTTTTATCGGCAAAATCGGCGTATTCATACTCTTTCGGATTGGCAATGGCCGTCGGGTCGAGCATGTTCATCAGGCTGGCAAAACTTTCAGCCTTACCGTCATGCGGCGTGGCCGAGAGCATAATCAGCGTATCGCTGCGCCCGGCGAGTAATTTTGCCAGTTTGCTGCGCAAGGAGCTGGTCCCGCGTTCAGCGACGTTATGCGCTTCATCGATAACAATAATATCCCACCAAGCGTTTTCCAGGTGGTGGCGATATTCGATGTCCTGTTTCAGAGTATCAATGGAGATAATGGTCTTATCGAAATAGTGGAACGGGTTGTGGTTGGTTGGGATGCGGTTACGCACCTTTTGCAAACCAGCGGAGTCAAGCCGCGTCAACGGAATAGCAAAACGACTCCAGAACTCTTTCTGGAATTGCGTGAGCATGGATTTTACCGCCAGCACCAGAATGCGTTTGCCACGTCCACGGCGAATCAGCTCTGAAACCAGAATACCGGCTTCCAGCGTTTTACCCAGCCCTACCGCATCAGCAATTAATATCCGCTGGCGCGGCTGCGCCAGCGCCATGCGCGTGGGATCGAGCTGAAAGGGCATAGAGTCCATTGCAGCCTGATGTCCAAAATGGACTTTACTGTCAGTCGGTACGCGTTGGCGTAGCTGGCTCTCTATGTACAACTGAGCCGCCTGGTAATTGGCTGACTCATCTTCCACCAGATTTGTTTTTGCTGGATCGAGAATCTCGACTTTTTGCTCCAGCTTTGTCAGAAATAGCCCTTCTTTACCGCGTACCAGCTCCGAAATACCATCGCAAGTCAGCAGGCTGCCACCATCTCCGCTGTCATCCGCCCGGCGAATGCGCCACTCTGCATCACGAATAACCACCCGCATTCCAGGGGCATAATTTTGCTTATTCATTAGTTTTTCTGTCTGTATGAGGCAGTGGTGATAACACTATCCCGAGCGATATGTCGCTGTACACTGCGATAAAAAAGAGGGCCTTAAAGATAACATGAAGGGCGGTATCAGGGGGATATAATGGAATGTAATGCGCAGAAAACATGGTGAAACATCAAATATTAACAATTTAAATATGAGCCATTCCCCCCAACCATGGGATGGTGGGGAGTATCCGTTTAGTCTGCGATGATATAACTCTTCAATCCATTATCTGGGGCGATAACCAATACCAGACATGTTGCCAAGCTCTCAACCTGATTCGGTATTCGTCCTGAAAAATCAAAAAATATGTCACCTGTACAACGCCAGTAGCTCAGTCCCATATCGCGCAACACATAATGTTCATTGCCGCCATTGTCAGTTCACGTCCGTGGTTCACGCGGCTAGTTCTTACTGATGAAGGCCAATCGTTGTTCGTGTGTCAAAACACAACCAGCCTCCTTAGCAAGTCTGGTCGATTTGCTTTAATTAAACAGAGATGGCAAGCCCTTCACTCGCCATTCCCCGATCGATCTTCGCATAGTCAAACGGCGTAATCCCCCTCCCCCGGTTGACATCCAGAAAATCAGCTCACCATTGCAGCATCAACTTGCGTTCGTCAATAAATTCCGCCTTATGGAAACACGCTGCCCTCACCGAATTGTGTTCCATATGGCTCATCTGCCTTTCCACTGCATCCTTCGACCATAAACCTGACTCAATTAACGAACTACAGGCCATTGTGCGGAAGCCGTGGCCGCAAACCTCAACTTTAGTGTCAGCCCACTACCCGCAGCACTCCGTTAACGGTGTTTTCACTCATTGGCTTACGTGGATCATGATCGCCAATAACAATCAGCTCGTGCTCCCCACAAAACTGTTTTATCTGTTTCAGAATCGCCAACGCCTGTTTAGAAAGTGGTACCAGATGCGGTGTACGCATTTTTGTTCCCCGGTGAGAATGCTTCACGCCGAGAATAGGCTCTCGTTCAGGTGGGATCGTCCACATTGACGTTTCAAAATCGATCTCCGACCAGCGAGCAAAACTCAGCTCACTGGAGCGAATAAAGATAAGTAGAGTGAGTTCTGTTGCCCAGCGGGTGAGTGGTCTGCCAGTATAGTCATCTGTTTTCTGTAATAATTCAGGAATTCGCTTTAACTCCAGTGCTGGACGATGTTGTCTATTTCCAAAAGCAACTGCCCCTGCCATCTCCTGGGCGAGGTTATAATCAATCAATCCGCTCTGTACGACATAAAGCATGATAGCTGTGGCAGCGCTGTTGGAGGCGGGCTGCAACATCAAGACGTCCAGACATCTCTACGGTCTTAGCACTTAGATCCATTAGGATCGACAAGCAGGTGCATACCGCTGCCATCGGTCAGCTTATATTGCTTATCCGTTGGCTTGGCTGTTCTGACTTTAATATCTGTTAGAGCCATGCTAATGCCCTCCTTGTTGATACAAGCATTATCGAACCGGAAATACCAACATCGGTTGGTAGATGTACGTTGACGTCGGTTGACCTTGAGAGAGTTAGTAAAGCGAGAAAGGTTGGTAACTACTAAATTCCAGACACAAAAAAAGCCGCTCGTAAGCGACTTAATTGCATCGTATGGTGCCGAAGGCCGGACTCGAACCGGCACGTATTTCTACGGTTGATTTTGAATCAACTGCGTCTACCGATTTCGCCACTTCGGCACTGAAGAGGATGCGGAAAACGTTGGGGATTATACCGTTACAGACAAGGCACGCAACCGGAATCAATGGGAGTGTGCGCCAAGCGTTGAAAAAAGCAGCGTTTCCCTTCCTCCTCCCCCCGCGCACCCGGCTTAAAACCCAGAACAATCTCAATCTCCTCTGCATCCTGGAACTTTCTTAGGTCTCTCCTTTCTTAAGCAAAACTGACATCAGTCAGCCATTAAAGAAAAAATGAGGTTGAGATGAATACAACAACACAACGTGTGATTTGGGGATTGGGTATGGCGGCGGCGCTGGTGGCGGGTAGCGCATCGGCGGCGAGCTGGCAGGATCAACTGAGCAGCGCAGCATCACAGCTGAGCCAGCAGAATAGCACCACCACGCCAACCAGCGGTACGCAGGCTGGCGGGATGTCGCTCTCCTCCATCACCGGCCTGCTAAACGGCGGTGATAAAGCGGTGAGCGCCAACAGCATGACCAATGCCGCCGGTGTGATGCAGTATTGTGTTGAGCACAACGTGGTGAAAAACAATGTGCAGTCGGTGAAGGACCAGGTGATGAGCAAGCTCGGCCTGAACAGCACCACCGCGCAGGCACAGACCACGGATTATCAGCAGGGCGTACAGGGCTTGTTGAACGCCGGCAACGGCCAGCAGCTCAACCTGGAAACCCTGAGCAATTCCACCATGGGCGAGAAACTGAAAACCAAAGCCTGTGACGTGGTGTTGAAGCAGGGTAAAAAATATATCGGGGTGTAATTAATTCCGGGGCAGCGCGAGGCGCACAGGCAAGCTGTCCCTTGTCTGTGCGTTTATCGCGCTCTCTCCTCCCCCGGCAAAATCGCACGTCCGTGCTTCCTGTCACGTCCTTCCCTTGCGCTGTGATTTCCCCGCAACATCATTAACGTTATAGTGGCGTTTTGGATCTCATAGGACAGCGCGCATGAAAGGCATCAACATTGCGATTTACTTCGATCCCGACCTGATTCGTATTTCCGTACATCAGCAGGACGGCAGCTACCTGAGTCACAACTTCAATTACGAAGACAGCGTAATTGAAGAGATTTACCAGTGGCTGGAGCAGTTCACCCCCAATCGCACCCATATTTGCCTGATTGAGCATGACACCGCCGATATCCTTGCGGATGAACTGGTGGATAACGGCTATCACGTCCATCAGGTGAGCCAGCATGATTTACTGGACTGGTTTGCCAGCGAGCCACCCTCGACGCCAGATGGATCACCGGTGCGCGCCCTGCTACGTTATCTGGAGGAGGAAAAGCCAGAGGAGTACCAGTCACGCACGCCGCAGATTGAAGCATTAATGGATATGCTGGATGAGCTGGACGATCTCGAAGCGGTGGAAGAAGCGGAAGATGAAGACAGCCTGCCGGATGATGTCCTGCGCCTGATGAAGCAGAAAAAAATCAGCGCCAATGATGCAGCACAACGGCTGATACCGGATGTGAACGAGCGTATTCGCGAGCATCTGATCCAATATCCGGACCTGATGACGCCCGAGCTGCTGGAAGACTTTTTCCCGGAGCTGATTGAAGCGCTGGATCGTCCGAAACACTAAACACACGCCCGCACAAGATTTGCCACGTTGTCTCCGTAAACTGTGCCACGCGCTGATATGTCATCGGCGCGTCTACATCAGAAGGAATCGACATGCTGGAACTTTTCAAAGCCATTGGCCTTGGGCTGGTGGTCATTCTGCCCCTCGCTAACCCACTCACCACCGTGGCGCTGTTCCTTGGCCTCGCTGGCGATATGAATTTTCAGGAACGCAACCGCCAGGCCATGCAGGCATCCATCTACGTTTTCCTGATTATGATGGTGGCCTGGTATGCCGGTACGGCGGTACTCCATACCTTTGGTATCTCCATCCCTGGCCTGCGCATGGCCGGTGGGCTGATAGTGGCCTTTATCGGCTTTCGTATGCTGTTTCCCGCCAAACCGGTCGGCCATTCGGTGGAAGCGGAACATAAACACAACGAGATGGAATCCAGTGACAACCAACGTGAAAGCGTCAATATCGCCTTTGTGCCGCTGGCAATGCCCAGCACCGCCGGTCCGGGAACCATTGCGATGATCATCAGTTCGGCATCAACGATACGCAGCGGCGTTGATTTCCCCGGCTGGGTCGTGGCCGTAGCACCGGTGATGATCTTCTTTTTAGTTTCGGTGATTTTGTGGATATCGCTGCGCAGTTCCGGCGCGATTATGAAGCTGGTGGGGAAAGGCGGTATTGAGGCGATTTCACGCCTGATGGGCTTCCTGCTGGTGTGTATGGGCGTGCAGTTTATTATCAACGGCGTGCTGGAAGTGATACATACCTATCGGTGAATTTCCGCACCCCAATGTAATGGCGCGATAAATCGCGCCGCTACGATGAGGTGCGGTTTAGAACTTTATTATTCGTGCTTCAGTGTCTTACGCACTTCAGTCACCTGATCTTTGGTGACTGCCGGTGCGTTGTTGCTCCAGCCCTGACGGATAAAGGTTGCCAGTTGCGCCACTTCATCATCGCTCAGACGATTAGCAAAGCCAGGCATCAGCAAGGTTGAGGCCGTCTTCTCGGTCGATGGCTGCTGCGCACCGGCCAGAATGGTGTGGATCAGCCCGGTTGGATCTTTGGCATTCACGATAGTGGCCTGATCCAGTTCCGGGAACACTCCCGGCGCACCTTTACCGGTGACAAAGTGGCACGCACCACAGTTGTCGAGATACAGACGCTCGCCTTCCGAGAGATTTTTCCCTGCGGTCAGCTTCGCTTCCGTCGCCTGCTGAGCCTGCACGTTATATGCCTGCAACGGTGGGTTGCCCCCCAGGAACTTCAGGTAGGCCGCGATGGCTTTCAGGTCGGCATCGGTCATGTGCGAGCTGCTGTGCTCAATCACCGACTTCATCTCACCGCCCACTGCCGCTTTATCGTTACGGCCAGTTTGCAGGTAATCAACGATCTCCTGCTCACTCCAGCGCGGCAGACCACGCAGGGACGGTACATCCCAGTTGTTCAGGCTGCCGCCCGCCAGGAACTGCGCATCGCTGCTGTCGAGCGCTTTCTCGTTCATACCGAAGCCGCGCGGCGTATGGCAGCTGCCGCAGTGGCCGAGGCTCTCAACGATGTACGCACCACGGTTCACCTCTTCCGAAGCGCCACCAATCGGCTGGAACGGCTTATCAGAGGTGAACGCCCAGTTCCAGAAACGCATGCCCCAGCGCTGGCTGAACGGGAAGCTCAGTTTGGTTTCCGGCGGTTGCTCAGCACTCGGTTTCACGCCCTGCATAAAGTAGGCATACAACGCGTGCATATCTTCATCGCTGATTTTGGCGTAATCCGGGTACGGCATCGCCGGGTAGAGACGCGAGCCATCCGGCAGCACGCCTTTACGCACCGCGTCGGAGAACTGCTGCTCGGTATAGTTACCGATACCGTGCTCTTTATCCGGCGTGATATTGGTGGAGTAAATGGTGCCAAGATTCGACTCAATCGCCAGGCCACCGGCATAGTCCGGCTTACCCGCAACCGAGTGGCAGGCCATACAGTCGCCAAGGCGCGACAGGTATTCCCCCTTCTTGATCAGTTGAGCATCATCTGCCGCGTGCGCCTGTACTGCAAGACTTCCCAGCAGTACGGCATTAGCAATTAACAATGATTTTAATTTCATGCGCTTATGCCTGTACCAGTGGACCGGGGTTTTTCAGATACTGTTCTTTGATTGCCTGCGCCGCCATCAGGGTGATCGCACCGATGGTATCGGTCGGGTTCGCCTGGAAGTTCTGCGGGAAGGCGTTTCCGCCCGGTACAAACACGTTATGCACGTCCCAGCTTTGCAGGTACTTGTTCAGTGCGGAGGTTCTCGGGTTGTCACCCATCACCGCACCGCCCACGTTGTGGGTGGAAACGTATTTGGTCAGGTCAAAGTCAGCGCCCATTGGCAGGAAGCTCATGCTCATGCTATCCGGATTCAGTTCTTTGGCGATGTTACCCACGATGCCTTTCAGATGCTGCTGGAGCTTCAACTCGTTCTCTTTCCAGTTGAAGGTCATACGCAGCAGCGGATTGCCACGGTGGTCGGTGTAATGCGGGTCCAGATCGAGGTAGATATCACGGTACGACTGACAAGTCGTGGTGATGCTGATCTTCATCGAATGGTTGTACCACTGCTCCAGACCTTCCTTGTAGCCCATCCCCCAGCTCGGCGTACCTTTCGGCAGCGAGGTGGCGATTGGCGTACCGGTCGCCTGTGAACTGTGGATCTTGGCACCACCGAGGAAGCCGAGGCCAGGGCCATCGAAGTTACCTGGGGAGATGTCGTTAAACATCTGACCAGTCGCACCCGCGGTCGCGAATGAATTGAAGTTTTTGTCTTTGAAGAACAGGGTCGCGCCGCCGTTGGACAGGAACGCATAGTTACGTCCTACCACACCTTCTTCGGTAATCGGGTTGTACGGTTTACCGATACCAGACAACAACATCAGACGCACGTTGTAGAGCTGGAAGCTGGAGAGCACCACGATCTTCGCTGGCTGGAATACTTCGTTGCCATCGACATCGTAGTAAATCACGCCTTTCGCGGTTTTCTTGTCATCATGCAGCACCACTTTCACCACTTCGGCGTGCACTTCGTAAGAGAAGTTCGGCATACGCTTCAGCGCATCCATCACGGCGGTTTGCGGTGAGGCTTTGGAGTAGTTCAGGCACGGATATTTCGAGCAGTAACCGCAGTAGTTACATGGCGCGATGGTATTGCCATACGGGTTTTTCCACGCGCGTGACACGCAAGCAGACGGGTTCGGGAACGGATGGTAGCCCAGTTTGGTGGCGGCTTCTTTGAACATCACGTTGTTCAGCGTATCTTCCAGCGCTGGCAGCGGATAAGGCTCAGAGCGTGGGCCTTCAAACGGGTCACCGCCTTCGAGGA
This sequence comes from Pantoea cypripedii, assembly GCF_002095535.1. Lineage (NCBI taxonomy): Bacteria > Pseudomonadati > Pseudomonadota > Gammaproteobacteria > Enterobacterales > Erwiniaceae > Pantoea > Pantoea cypripedii. The sequence continues at coordinate 633,484 of NZ_MLJI01000001.1, read as the reverse complement.
TCTGGCCGCGCAGGTTACCGGTGTTACCGGACTGGCCGCAGATTTTCTCAAATTTGATGTAATAAGGCTCGATCTCATCCCAGGTGAACGGGAAGTCCATCACGCGCATATCTTCCTGCAAAACACCCGGCTTGTAGGCCTGATCGGCGTAGGTCTTCAGTTTGATGTCGGTTGGGGTCGGACGAATCAATACCGCCGTCCAGTGCATACCCGCACCACCTACGCCAGTACCCGGTGCAAACGCGCCCCATTTACGGGTCGGCAGCGCCGTTTGGTCCATGTTGTAACGCACGGTGACCGCCACTTCTTTTGGTGTGGCAAATACCTTGTTACGTACGTTATAGGCGTATTCATCGGCCGGTTTCGGGTAGGCGAATTCGGGGTAATCGCGCTCACCGCCGCGCTCCAGCGCGCGAACTTCCAGACCGGCCAGCGCCAGTTCAATGCTCATTAACGAGCCTGCCCAGCCGAGGCCGCAGACAACGACGTCGACTTCTTTTTTAGTAATCTGTGCCATGTTATTCCTGTCTCAAATACCTGATGCGAAACGCAATTACGCGCGCTCACCCATAATGCTGACCGGGCCAAGCGGGTACGGTACGTTGTGCTGTTTAACCCACTCGGTGAAGCTGGCGCGTGCGCCAGGGAAGCCGATGGCAATCCAGGCTTTCATGCCCTTGTTGCCGCCGTACATCGGATCAGCGAGGTAGCCATGTTTGGTATCTGCAAGCAGTTGGCTAAAGAACTGGGAGGCTTTCAGGTTCGGCTCGCCCAATGCAGCGAAGTCGATACCATCATTCTTGTTAACTTTGGTGAGAACCGCGTCTTTCTCTTCCAGCGTCAGTTCGTGGAACGCTTTCTGATAGCTGCTCTGCGTCCACTGATTCACCAGTTTGATACCGGTGTGGTACATCTGCTGCGGCGTGAACGGGATCTGGTAACCCATGGTGGCGGGCGCATGCACGTCAAACGGACCCTGCATGTAGATTTCATCGCCAAACTCCGGGCTGTGCAGCTGCTGGTCGATAAAGATCGGTACGTTCGTTTCCAGCGCGCCAGGTGCTTTGCCATTTCCCCCGGCGGGGATCAGGCGATCGGTGGCGGCAAGGATAAATTGCCACTCATCGGCGCTGAAAAAGATCGGTTTATAGTCGGCAAGTTCCGGTGCTGCCATTTCCGCAGCCTGGGCCGCAGTTAATCCCTTAAATACCAGGTCACTTAATGGCAAAGCCAAAAGCGACCCAAGCAGAAATTTACGTCTGGTGGTCGGTTTTTGTAGAAGCATGGCCTGACGACTCTCACTTGCTAAGAAAGATAATTATTTTTGTTAATGGCTTAATTAATCGGTAAACAACCTGGCAATCTTAGGCATACAGATATTTCAAAGTGTAAGAGTTAAATTAAAAATGTGTTTTGATGAGAAACCATCATGATGTTGAATTTTGGTTACGGGCTGGTAAAGGGCTTTCGAGGCGGGAATTTCCGTTTTATCCGTACAAATGTCAGGTTTTTGTACGAATCGACTGTGCAAATGACCAAAAGAATTTACGCATTGAAATAATACCGTAAATTAATCGATAAAAAGAAATCATACTTCCATACAAGAGAATTATTCTCATTAATAACATTCTATTTACTTAATAGAAACAACAACTCCATATCTATTTCTGAAAAATGACAGGCAGCGCACAAAATAAGCGAAATAATTGAACACCGAAACGAATTGTTAATTTCTGGCACAGCTCAGAACAAACCGGCATTTTGCCCTGACGACCTCAGCGATAGAGTCAGTTAATCAATCACTCAGGATAACCATAATGCGATCATTCGTTTTGTTACTGGCGTTAATGGGTAGCGCCTTTGCCTTACAGGCGGCAACGCCCAAAGACACGCTGGTTGTGGCGGTACCGCTCGACGGCATTATCAGCTTCGACCCCGCCGAAAGCTTTGAAACCATCAGCAACAGCGTCCAGCGTAATCTGTATCAGACGCTGGTTGAGGCGGATCGCGATACCCCACAGAAACTCGCGCCACTGCTGGCCACCTCCTGGCAACCGGGCAGCAATGCGCACAGCCTGGTATTCAACCTGAAACAGGGAGCGCATTTCTCCAGCGGCAATCCGGTGACCGCCCAGGATGTGGTGTTCTCACTCACCCGCGCTGTGCAACTCAACAAAGCGCCCTCGTTTATCCTCGCGGAGTTTGGCTGGACGCCGGACAATATCGCCGGACAGTTTAAGGTGCTGAACGACCACCAGCTGGAAATTCAGTGGCCAGCGGCGATTGGTCAGGACCTGGCGCTGCGCCTGCTCACCGCGCCGGTGGCATCGATTGTCGACAGCAAAACGGTGCAGCAACATGCCAGCAATAACGACCTCGGTAACGGCTGGCTACATACCCACTCCGCGGGTAGCGCTGCCTTTGTGATTCAGCAATACGTGCCGCAGCAGGCACTGGTGCTGAACGCTAACGCACAGGCCCAGCCGCAGCCCCATCTGCATCGTATCCTGCTGAAAGGCGTGGCTGATGCCGGTGCGCGTCGTCTGCTGATTCAGCAGGGGGATGTCGATGTCGCCTACCAGCTCGGCCCCGATCAGATTGCCGCCCTGAAAAGTGATAAAAATCTGCGTATCGATGCCTTCCCCTCCAGCCTGGTGTACTACCTCGGTTTCAACACGCAAAACCAGGCACAACCTGCGCTGGGCAACCCGGCCCTGTGGCAGGCGGCACGCTGGTTGGTGGATTATCACGCCATTGCCGATCAACTGCTGAAAGGCCAATACCGTATTCATCAGAGTTTCCTGCCGCAGGGTTTCGACGGCGCGCTGGAAAATCAGCCCTTCCATTACGATGTGGCGAAAGCAAAGCAGATCCTGCAACAGGGGGGGATTAAGCCGGGTAGTCGCTTCACCCTGACGGTGATCAACCAGCCGCCTTACATTGATGTGGCCCAGGCGCTACAGGCCAGCTTCGCCAAAGCGGATCTGCAAATTGAGCTGCAACCGGTGGCGGAATCGGAGCTGTGGAGCAAAATGCGTGGGCGTGATTTCCAGTCGATCTTTATCTACTGGGGGGCGGATTATGTCGATCCCAATACCAACGCCAGCGCCTTTGCTTATAACGTCCCTGGCGGATCGAAAACCCTGGCCTGGCGCGTTGGCTGGGAAATCCCGGACTTAAGCGCCAAAACCCGTGCTGCGGCCGGAGAAAGCGATGCCGCCAAACGCCGTCAGCTTTACACCGAATTGCAGCAGTCATTGCAGCAAAACTCACCGTTTGTCATCACCTTGCAAGGGGCACAGCAGGTGGCGGTGCGCAACAATATCGACCATGTGCAACAGGGGATCGGCGTCAGCCTGCTGTATTTCGATACGGTAGAAAAACACTAATCTGTTACGTAGCGGCTGGCGCACCTTTGCTATTCTTTCAGGCATAACCATTTGCCTGAAAGAGAAAAATCATGACCAGCCCGCTGCTGATTGCACAAACCCCGGAAGTGAAACTCCATCTGTTACCGCAGATGGCCAACCGCCACGGCCTGATTACCGGTGCAACCGGTACCGGTAAAACGGTCACGCTGCAAAAGCTGGCGGAGTCGTTCTCCTCGATTGGCGTACCGGTCTTTATGGCCGATGTGAAAGGCGATCTGACGGGCGTGGCCGCTGAGGGCGAAGGCTCAGAAAAGCTGCTGGCGCGTCTGGCGAAGATCGGGGTTACCGACTGGCAGGCACAACGTAATCCGGTGATGCTGTGGGATATCTTTGGCGAGAAAGGCCACCCGGTACGCGCGACGGTGTCCGATCTCGGCCCGCTGCTGCTGGCGCGTTTGCTTAACCTCAATGAGGTGCAAAGTGGCGTGCTGCAAATCATCTTTCGCATTGCCGACGATCAGGGCTTGTTGCTGCTGGATTTCAAAGACCTGCGCGCCATGACGCAATATATTGGCGACAACGCCAAATCCTTCCAGACGCAATACGGCAACATCAACAGCGCATCGGTCGGTGCCATCCAGCGCGGTCTGCTGGCGCTGGAACAGCAAGGTGCGGAACATTTCTTTGGCGAACCGATGCTGGATATCCGCGACTGGATGCGCTGCGACGACCAGGGCAACGGCTTTATCAACATTCTCTCCGCTGAAAAGCTCTATCAGATGCCCAAACTTTACGCGACCAGCCTGCTGTGGCTGCTGGCGGAGTTGTATGAACAATTGCCGGAAGCGGGCGATCTCGATAAACCGAAAATGGTGTTCTTCTTCGATGAAGCCCATCTGCTATTTAATGACGCGCCTGCGGTGCTGCTGGAAAAAGTGGAACAGGTGATTCGCCTGATCCGCTCCAAAGGCGTCGGCGTCTATTTTGTCACGCAGAACCCTGGCGATATTCCTGACAGCGTGTTGGGCCAGCTGGGGAACCGGGTACAGCATGCGTTACGCGCGTTCATCCCTAAAGATCAGAAAGCGGTGAAAACCGCCGCCGAAACCATGCGCGCCAATCCGGCGTTTAATACCGTCGACGCTATTCAGGCGCTCGGCACCGGCGAAGCGCTGATCTCTTTCCTGGATGAAAAAGGCAGCCCGTCGATAGTCGAACGTGCGATGGTGATTGCACCGGGTTCGCGTATGGGTCCGGTCAGCAGCGATGAACGTAACGGGCTGATCAACCATTCACCGCTGTATGGCAAATACGATACTGAAATCGATCGCGAGTCGGCTTTTGAAATGCTGCAAAAAGGCTTTCAGGCCGCCACTGAGCAAAGCAATGCACCAGAGGCCAAAGGGAATAGTGTATCGGTCGATGATGGCATCCTCGGCGGTCTCAAAGATATCCTGTTTGGCAGCACCGGCCCACGGGGCGGCAAACGTGATGGCGTGGTACAAACCATGGCGAAAAGCGCCACACGGCAAATTACCAATCAAATTATTCGCGGCGTGCTTGGCAGCCTGATGGGAGGTCGTCGTCGTTAGGGAGCGGTATATGGATAAACATCAACAGCTCAAACGGAGCAAGCGTCTGGCATTGTCGTTGTTACTGATTGCCGCAGCGATTTTTGTCATCACCTTGTTTCTACCGCCCAACTTCTGGGTGAGCGGCGTGAAGGCGATTGCGGAAGCGGCGATGGTGGGCGCACTGGCTGACTGGTTTGCGGTGGTCGCGCTATTCCGCCGCGTACCGGTGCCGTTTATTTCGCGCCATACCGCGATCATCCCCCGCAATAAGGACCGCATCGGCGAAAACCTTGGGCGTTTTGTGCAGGAAAAATTCCTCGATACCGATTCGCTGCTGGCGCTGATTCGGCGTCATGATCCGTCCCAAATGCTGGCGCAGTGGCTGAATGCGCCGGGTAACGCCGATCGCATTGGCCGCCATCTGTTGCAGGTGATGCGCGGCTTTCTCGATCTTACTGACGATGCCCGTATTCAGCAGTTTCTGCGCCGGGCGGTGCATCGCGCCCTCGACAAAGTGGATCTCACGCAATCCAGCGCGCTGCTGCTGGAGAGCCTGACCAAAAACAATCGTCATCAGGAACTGCTGGATGCTGCGGTACAACAACTGCTGCGCCTGCTGCATAAACCGGGCACTCGGGAATTTATCGCCACGCAAATTGTTCGCTGGCTGAAACGTGAGCATCCGATTAAAGCCAAAATGCTGCCGACTGAGTGGCTCGGTGAGCACAGCGCCGATTTGGTGGCCAACGCGGTGGATTCGATTCTGGATGAAGTGGCGCTCGATCAGGGGCACGAATTTCGCCTTGGTTTTAACCGCGCGGTGGAACGGTTGATTACAAAGCTGAAAAACGATCCGGACATGGCGGAGCGTGCCGATGTCATCAAAAGCTGGTTAAAGGAAGATGAGTCGCTGAACCGTTATATCGGTGAATTGTGGCAGGATTTGCGTGGCTGGCTGAAGGAAGATCTGAGTAGCGATAACTCACGCGTGCAGGAACGGGTCCGGCTGGCGGCGTTGTGGCTGGGGGAAACGCTGGCAGCCGATCAGGCGCTGCGTACCTCAATGAATCAGCATCTGGAAGATGCCGCGCGCAGCGTGGCACCGGAGTTTGCACAGTTTCTGACGCGCCATATCAGCGATACGGTAAAAAGCTGGGATGCCCGTGAGATGTCGCAGCAGATTGAGTTGAATATTGGCCGGGATTTGCAGTTTATCCGCATCAACGGCACGCTGGTGGGCGGTTCGATTGGGCTGGTGTTGTACCTGCTATCGCAGCTTCCAATGTTGATTGAGCATTTAAGCCGTTCCCCGTAACGGAACGTCAACCACCCGGTGCGCATGAATGCGCACCCTACGCTTGTAGGGTCGGCATTCATGCCGACCAGGCCAACAATGGTTACGGATGATGCCGCTATCAGCGCCGTTTAAACAGCAGGAACAGGCTGATTAGCAGGAACGCGCCGCTCGGCAGAATCGCGCCGAGAATCGGCGGGATACCATACACCAGGCTTAATGGGCCAAAAATCTGGTCCAGCACGTAGAACAGGAAGCCGAAGCTGATACCCGTTACCACGCGCACCCCCATCGACACACTACGTAACGGGCCGAAGATAAACGACAGCGCCATCAGCATCATCACCGCCACGGAAAGTGGCTGGAAGATTTTACTCCACATATTCAGCTGATAACGACCGGCTTCCTGCCCGCTTTGCTTGAGGTATTTGCTGTAGTTGTAGAGGCCGCGAATCGACAGCGCATCCGGATCCAGCGCCACCACACCCAGCTTATCTGGCGTCAGGTTGGTTTTCCATTCACCGCTCAGGCTCTGCGAACCGGTAATTTGCTTCGGATCTGTCAGGTCGGACTCATCGACCTGCGACAGCACCCAGAGCTTCTTCGCGTTATCCCAGGTGGCGGTCGCCGCATAGCGTACGCTCAGCAGACGACGTTGATCGTTGAAGTTGTAGATGCTGACACCATCAATCTGGTTATCGCCTTTGATGCGTTCGATATAGATGAAGCTGCGACCATCTTTCGCCCACAGACCATTTTGCGTCGAGACCAGCGCCCCACCATACAACTGCTGGGCCCGGTAGTTACGCGCCATCTGTTCGCCCTGCGGCGCAACAAACTCACCAATCGCCATGGTCAGCAACACCAGCGGAATCGCCGTTTTCATCACCGCCAGTGCCACCTGCATGCGGGTAAAACCCGATGCCTGCATCACCACCAGCTCACTACGCTGCGCCAGGGTTCCGAGACCCAGTAACGCGCCGAGCAGTGCTGCCATCGGGAAGAAAATCTCGATATCTTTCGGCACGCTGAGCAGGGTGTAGTAACCGGCATCCAGCGCGGTGTACACGCCCTGCCCGGTTTTACGCAGCTGATCAACAAACTTGATGATGCCCGACAGTGACACCAGCATGAACAGCGTCATCATGATGGTGTTAAAGATGGTTTTGCCGATATAGCGGTCAAGTACCTTAAACATCACACTGACCCTCCACGGCTAAAACGGGCGCGGATGCGGCGCATCGGCACCGTATCCCACAGGTTCAGGCCGATCGCCAGCGCCAGATACGCGAAGTTAACCACCCACATCCAAATCGCCGGATCGAACTTGCCTTTTGCCGCATTCGACCGCAGCGAGCTTTGTAGCAGGAAGAAGATCAGATACAGCAGCATAGCGGGCAGCATCGACAGCACTCGGCCCTGGCGCGGGTTCACCACGCTAAGCGGCACCACCATCAACGCCATCACCAGCACCGCAAACACCAGCGTCAGACGCCAGTTAAACTCGGCGTTAAACGAAGGATCTTTGCTGTGCCACAGCGTGAGCATATCGGCCTGGCTGGAATCATTGGGATCCAGCACCACCTCTTTGTAACCCACTACCGCCTGATAATTGACGAAGTCGGTAATGCGGAAATCCCGCAGCATCGCGGTGCCTTCAAAGCGGGTGCCTTTATCCAGCGTCACCACCTGCGAGCCATCCGGACGTTGCTGCATATGGCCGCTGTCGGCCAGCACCACGGAAGGACGCGCATTGCCCTTCGGACGCAGCTGCGCGAGGAAGACGTTGCCGAACTGATTGCCCTTCACGTCTTCAACGAACAACACCGCATTGCCGTCGCTGGAGGTCTGGAATTGACCTGCCGCCAGCGCCGCCGCACCAGGGTTGGCTTTCGCGTTCTGCGTCACCTCATCCTGATAACGCGAGGACCAGGGACCCAGCCATACCACGTTGATGGTTGCCACGATGGAAGTGAGCAGCATCAGGATCATAGCTGCTTTCACCAGCACGCTTTTACCCAGGCCGCAGGCATGCATCACCGTGATTTCACTTTCGGTGTACAGCCGCCCAAGGGTCATTAAAATCGCCAGAAACAGGCTTAGGGGCAGGATTAGTTGTGCCATTTCAGGCACGCCAAGTCCTAACAATGTCAGAACCAGGTTTGTCGGGATTTCGCCATCCACCGCGGCACCCAGAATCCTCACTAACTTCTGACAAAAGAAGATCAGTAGCAGGATGAACAGGATAGCCAGCTGGCTTTTGAGCGTTTCCCGAACCAGATATCTAATGATGATCACGCTTAGTACGCCTGTGATAACTTGTCTTTTTGCAGGAAAATCGCTAGTTTCAACGCTTATCAGCCATTTTTCTTCATCAATGGCCGTCATCGCAGCTAAAATAGTATGACAAACGCGTCCGGGTGGTGAAAAAACAACACATTGCCACCCTAACTCATTATGACCGCCGGCGTTTAAATGTCATGGCGTCGCAACAAATTTAATGCGTTACGAGCGCGCTACATTCTAACGACAGCTTCGGCCGTTGTCTTTAAGATTCAGGAGAGTGCATGGAGTTCAGTGTAAAAAGCGGTAGCCCGGAAAAACAGCGTAGCGCCTGTATTGTAGTTGGTGTTTTCGAACCGCGCCGTCTGTCACCGATTGCCGAACAGCTCGATAAGATCAGCGACGGCTACATCAGCGCCCTGCTGCGCCGCGGTGAGCTTGAGGGTAAAGTGGGCCAGACACTGCTGCTGCACCATGTGCCAAATATTCTTTCCGAGCGCATCCTGCTGATCGGCTGCGGCAAAGAACGCGAACTGGACGAGCGTCAGTACAAGCAGGTTATTCAGAAAACGATTAACACGCTGAACGATACCGGCTCGATGGAAGCGGTATGCTTTCTGACCGAGCTGCACGTTAAAGGCCGCAATACCTACTGGAAAGTGCGTCAGGCAGTCGAAACCTCCAAAGAGGCGCTGTACAACTTCGATCAGCTGAAAAGCAACAAAGTCGAACCCCGTCGCCCGCTGCGTAAGCTGGTGTTTAACGTGCCGACGCGTCGTGAGCTGACCAGCGGCGAACGCGCTATTCAGCATGGTCTGGCTGTCGCCTCTGGCGTGAAAGCCGCCAAAGACCTCAGCAATATGCCGCCAAATATTTGTAACGCCGCTTATCTGGCGTCACAGGCGCGCCAGCTGGCGGATGCCTTCAGCAAAAATGTCACCACCCGCGTGATTGGCGAACAGCAGATGAAAGAGCTGGGTATGAATGCCTATCTCGCCGTCGGTGCCGGTTCGCAGAATGAATCGCTGATGTCAGTGATTGAATACAAAGGCAGCAGCGATCCGGACGAACGTCCGATTGTGCTTGTCGGTAAAGGTCTGACTTTCGATTCCGGCGGTATCTCGATCAAACCCGCCGAAGCCATGGATGAAATGAAGTACGACATGTGCGGCGCTGCCTCGGTTTATGGCGTGATGCGCATGGTGGCGGAGCTGAATCTGCCGCTGAACGTGGTCGGCGTGCTGGCGGGTTGTGAAAACATGCCGGATGGCCGTTCCATGCGTCCGGGTGATGTGTTGACCACCATGTCAGGCCAGACGGTAGAAGTGCTGAACACCGATGCCGAAGGTCGTCTGGTGTTGTGTGATGCCCTGACTTACGTTGAGCGTTTCGAGCCGGAAGTGGTGATTGACGTCGCTACCCTGACCGGTGCCTGCGTAATTGCGCTGGGCCATCATGTCAGTGGTTTGATGTCGAACCATAATCCGCTGGCACACGAACTGATCGGGGCTTCAGAACAGTCTGGCGACCGCGCCTGGCGTTTACCGATGGCGGATGAGTACCAGGAACAGCTGGAATCCAATTTTGCCGATATGGCGAACATTGGCGGCCGCCCTGGTGGTGCCATCACTGCCGCCTGCTTCCTCGCACGCTTTGCCCGCAAATTTAACTGGGCCCACCTGGATATCGCCGGTACCGCCTGGCGTTCCGGTAAAGCCAAAGGTGCCACCGGCCGTCCGGTGCCGCTGCTGTCGCAGTTCCTGCTGAATCGTGCAGGTCTGAACGGCGACGATTGATTGGTAGCGGCGCGATTTATCGCGCATGTTGTCCTCGAACAAAAAGGCGCGATGAATCGCGCCGCTACAGGGCGCATAATGCGCCCCAATGTCATTAATGGAATGTAGCCCGCCATGAAAAACGCCACCTTTTATGTGATGGAGTCCGATACTGCCAGCGACGGCCTGAGCGCCATCGAAGCGCTGGTGTGCGATCTGGCCGAAGCACGCTGGCGTGACGGCAAACGCATCCTGATTGCCTGCAACGATGAACAGCAGGCGAATCGTCTGGATGAAGCATTATGGCAGCGCCCGGCCAACGCCTTTGTGCCGCATAACCTGGCCGGTGAAGGGCCGCGTTATGGCGCACCGGTTGAACTGGCGTGGCCGCAACGTCGTGGCAGCTCGCCACGCGATTTGCTGATCAGCCTGCTGCCGCAGTTTGCAGATTTTGCTACTGCTTTCCATGAAGTGATAGACTTCGTACCTTACGAAGAATCCCAGAAACAACTGGCGCGTGACCGCTACAAAGCGTATCGCAGCGTTGGTTTCCAATTGAATACGGCGACACCACCACAGCCGCAAACGACATAGCAGAAATGGAAAAGACATATAACCCGCAAGATATCGAGCAGCCGCTCTACGAGCACTGGGAACAGCAGGGCTACTTTAAACCCAATGGCGATACCAGCCAGGAAAGCTTTTGCATCATGATCCCGCCGCCGAACGTCACCGGCAGCTTGCATATGGGTCACGCCTTCCAGCAGACCATCATGGACACCATGATTCGCTACCAGCGTATGCAGGGTAAAAACACCCTGTGGCAGGCCGGTACTGACCACGCGGGTATCGCTACCCAGATGGTGGTTGAGCGCAAAATCGCGGCTGAAGAAGGCAAAACGCGTCAGGATTACGGTCGCGACGCCTTTATCGACAAAATCTGGCAGTGGAAAGCGGAATCTGGCGGCAATATCTCCCGTCAGATGCGTCGCCTCGGCAACTCGGTTGACTGGGAGCGCGAGCGCTTCACCATGGATGAAGGGCTTTCCAATGCCGTGAAAGAAGTGTTTGTACGCCTGTACAAAGAGAACCTGATTTACCGTGGCAAGCGCCTGGTGAACTGGGATCCGAAACTGCGTACCGCCATTTCTGACCTTGAAGTGGAGAACCGTGAAACCAAAGGTTCCATGTGGCATATCCGCTATCCGCTGGCCGATGGTGCCAAAACCGCGGAAGGTAAAGATTATCTGGTGGTCGCCACCACCCGTCCGGAAACCCTGCTGGGCGATACCGGTGTGGCAGTGAACCCGGAAGATCCGCGCTACAAAGATCTGATCGGCAAAGAACTGATCCTGCCGCTGGTCAACCGTCGCATTCCGATCGTCGGTGATGATCACGCCGATATGGAAAAAGGCACCGGTTGCGTGAAGATCACCCCGGCGCACGACTTTAACGACTACGAAGTCGGTCGTCGTCACGCGCTGCCGATGATCAACATCCTGACTTTCGATGGCGATATCCGTGTCACCGCCGAAGTGCTGGACACCAACGGTGAAGAAACCGATGTGTACAGCAACGAAATCCCGGCGCAGTTCCAGAACATGGAACGTTTTGCCGCGCGTAAAGCGATGGTGGCTGCGGTTGACGCACTCGGCCTGCTGGATGAGGTCAAACCTCACGATCTGACCGTTCCTTACGGCGACCGTGGTGGTGTGGTGATCGAGCCCATGCTGACCGACCAATGGTACGTGCGCACTGCCCCGCTGGCGAAAGTCGCGGTGGAAGCAGTGGAAAACGGCGACATCCAGTTTGTGCCGAAGCAGTACGAAAACATGTATTTCTCCTGGATGCGTGATATTCAGGACTGGTGTATTTCCCGTCAGCTGTGGTGGGGTCATCGCATCCCGGCCTGGTACGACAACCACGGCAACGTGTACGTAGGTCGCACCGAAGAGGAAGTTCGTCAGGAAAATAATCTGGCTGCCGACATCGCGCTGCGCCAGGACGAAGACGTGCTGGATACCTGGTTCTCTTCCGGCCTGTGGACCTTCTCGACCCTCGGCTGGCCGGAGAACACCGAAGCGCTGCGTACCTTCCACCCGACCAGCGTGCTGGTGAGTGGCTTCGACATCATCTTCTTCTGGATTGCCCGCATGATCATGCTGACCATGCACTTCATGAAAGATGAAGACGGCAAACCGCAGGTGCCGTTCAAGACCGTGTATATCACCGGCCTGATCCGCGACGAAGAAGGACAGAAGATGTCCAAGTCGAAAGGTAACGTCATCGATCCGCTGGATATGGTTGACGGCATTTCGCTGGAAGATCTGCTGGAAAAACGTACCGGCAACATGATGCAGCCGCAGCTGGCGGATAAAATCCGTAAACGCACCGAGAAGCAGTTCCCGGACGGGATCGTGCCATCAGGCACCGACGCCCTGCGCTTTACCCTGGCGGCACTGGCGTCAACCGGCCGCGACATCAACTGGGATATGAAGCGCCTGGAAGGCTACCGCAACTTCTGTAACAAGCTGTGGAACGCCAGCCGCTTTGTGCTGATGAACACCGAAGATCAGGATTGTGGTCAGAACGGCGGCGAAATGAAGCTGTCGCTGGCGGATCGCTGGATCCTGACCGAGTTCAACAGCACGGTGAAAGCCTATCGTGAAGCGCTGGACAGCTATCGTTTCGATATCGCGGCGAACCTGCTGTACGACTTCACCTGGAACCAGTTCTGTGACTGGTATCTGGAGCTGACCAAGCCAGTGATGAACAGCGGCAGCGAAGCGGAACTGCGCGGCACGCGTAATACGCTGGTCACCGTGCTGGAAGCGTTGCTGCGCCTGGCGCACCCGATTATTCCGTTTATCACCGAAACCATCTGGCAGCGTGTCAAAGGCCTGAAAAATATCAGCGACGATACCATCATGCTGCAACCGTTCCCGCAGTACGATGCGGCGAAAGAAGATGCCGTGGCCAAAGCGGATATCGAGTGGATGAAGCAGGCGATTGTCGCGGTACGTAATATCCGTGCCGAAATGAACATCGCACTGAGCAAGCCGCTGGATGTGCTGCTGCGTGATTGCTCCCCTGCGGCGCTGCGTCGCGTGGAAGAGAACCGCAACTTCCTGTCGCGTCTGGCGCGCCTGGAAAGCCTGACCATTCTGCCTGCGGGCGAGAAAGGCCCGGTATCGGTGACCAAGATCGTTGAAGGCGCGGAGCTGCTGATCCCGATGGCGGATCTGGTCAACAAAGACGCGGAGCTGGATCGTCTGGCTAAAGAGCTGACCAAGCTTGATGTTGAGATCGAGAAGATCCAGACCAAGCTGGCGAACGAAGGCTTTGTCGCCCGCGCACCGGAAGCGGTGGTGGCGAAGGAGCGCGAGCGTGCAGCAGAGCTGGAACAATCGAAAGCAAAACTGATTGAACAGCAGGGCGTGATTGCGGCATTGTAAGCGTTTCAGGCCAACTGCTTAACCGAAGCCGGGCACTGCCCGGCTTTTTTATATCGGATGAGATGATAATGACCACCGTCACCCCACTGAATCTTCAGGTGCGCCCGATTACTGCTGCCGATAATCCGCTGATTGCGCAGGTGATTCGCGCGGTGTCTGCCGAGTTCGGTCTGACCGCAGACAAAGGCTATACCGTGTCCGATCCCAACCTGGATCGTTTGTTTGAGTTGTATAGCGAAACGAACAGCGCCTACTGGATTGTCGAGCATCAGGGCAAGGTGCTGGGCGGGGGCGGCGTGGCACCACTGGCATGCAGTGCGCCAGATATTTGTGAATTGCAAAAGATGTACTTTATGCCGGAAGTGCGCGGCTTTGGCCTGGCGCGTGATCTGGCACTGCGCGCGATGGATTATGCGCGCCAGCAGGGGTTTCGCCGCTGTTATCTGGAAACCACCGGCAGCCTGACGCGTGCCATTAAGTTATATGAATCGCTCGGTTTTACGCTGATTGAAGAAGCGCTGGGCTGCACCGGGCATGTGGATTGCGAAGTACGGATGCTACGGACCCTGTAGCCGCGCGATTTATCGCGCGGGTTTGTACACGCGCCAAAAACATTGCGCGATAAATCGCGCCGCTACGTCAGAAGGTCGGTACACCGCTATGAAAACGCAGCTCCGTATCCGGTTCGCTGATTAACCGCCCTTCTGCCTCACCAATGGCGCGTACGCGTGGTGCGATATCCTTCGGCGATATCTGCGCCGCCAGCGCCAGATAATCCTGGTAATGACGTGCTTCTGAACGCAGCAGGGAAATGTAGAATTTCTCCAGTTGCTCATCCAGATACGGTGCCAGGCTGGCAAAACGTTCGCAGGAACGCGCTTCAATGTAAGCGCCACAAATCAGCTTATCCACCAGCGTATCCGGTTCATGTGTGGTGACTTCACGCAGCAATCCCTTCGCGTAGCGGCTGGCGGTGATTTTGCGATACGGCAGATCGCGCGCCTGCATGATTTCCCATACCTGATAAAAATGATGCAGCTCTTCTTTGATCAGCAGCACCATCTTTTCCACCAAATCATCCGCCCACGGCAGTTCATTACGCACGATGATACTTTTGGTCAGATTCTTATGGGCGTTGATAAAGTTGCTGTCGTGATTTTCACCAAAGATGAAATCTTCATAAGGCTGTAGCCACGCCAGAATGGCGTCACCACTGGGCTTATCCGCGACATATTTGCGAATCAGCCAGACGGCGGTTTGTGCCGCTTTCAACTCGCATACCATATGATCGGTCAGCAGCAACGTCAGATTTTCTGGTTTGCGCGCTTCATCAATCCACGCCTGCGGCGTGCGGCAATGCAGAAACTGATGGATAGGTTCTAACAGCGGGGCGTAATTCATCGGTTGTCTTTGTCTTGCGGGGAATTGAGTTCGGGCGGCCTGCGCCGCCCGTTAAGCCTTAGTGACGCACACCGTTGTCGTCTTCATCGTCGATAAAGTCGCCGTCGTCATCTTCGTCTTCAGCATCCGGGTCTTCAAAATAGGTTCCCCAGCCGTCGTAATCGACGTTGTATTTACCCGCCAGGTTCACCAGTTGCTCAACCTGCGCATCGATCAGCTCGGGTTTCAACGCCGCTTCGCTCAGAATATCGACACACATCACCGTGCTGCCATCTTCCAGCTCCAGTTCCTCCGGCTCGGTGACTTCGTAGCCCAGCTTGAAGGCATCAACCGCTGCTTTTTCCAGCGAGTCAAAATTGTTGCAGGAGAGATGATGCTCGATGGTGTAGAGCGCATCCGGATCGCTGCCATCTTCCAGTAATTCATCAATGATCAACCGCGTCTCTTCGCGTTGTTCTTCCAGCAATGCTTCGTATGCCATGGTGATGTCCTCAAAATGTTCGGCAATGAATGCAATTATTTTCCCACACTGCCTCGCGCGCCACTACTCAAAACACAAAGTTTCTTAACGTCGGGGTTGAAAATGCATATTCATACGGTTAGATTGAATTTTAATTCATTTATGATGATCACACGGAGAGCTGTATGAGTCAGCTGAATCAACGTCATTTCCTGAGATTGCTGGATTTCACCCCAGCAGAAATTGATTACCTGTTAAGTCTTGCCGGTGAATTAAAACACGCAAAGAAAAACGCCAGCGAAACGCAGTACCTGAAAGGTAAAAACATCGCGCTCATCTTCGAAAAAGACTCGACCCGTACCCGTTGCTCTTTCGAAGTTGCCGCTTACGACCAGGGTGCTAACGTCACTTACCTCGGCCCGAGCGGCAGCCAGATCGGCCATAAAGAGTCGATGAAAGATACCGCGCGCGTGCTGGGACGCATGTATGACGGCATCCAGTACCGTGGCTACGGCCAGGCGCTGGTGGAAACCCTTGCCGAATATGCTGGCGTGCCGGTATGGAACGGGCTGACCACCGAGTTCCATCCGACGCAGCTGCTGGCGGATCTCCTCACCATGCAGGAACATCTGCCGCAAAAATCCCTGAGCGAAATGACGCTGGTGTACGTCGGTGACGCCCGCAACAACATGGGCAACAGCATGCTGGAAGCGGCAGCGCTGGTCGGGCTGGATCTGCGTCTGGTGGCACCGAAAGGCTGCTGGCCGGAAGAACAACTGGTGGAGCAGTGCCGTGTGGCGGCACAGAAAACCGGTGGCAAAATTACCCTGACGGAAGATATCGCCGAAGGCGTGCAGGGTGCCGATTTCATCTACACTGACGTATGGGTATCGATGGGCGAAGCCAAATCGGTATGGGCCGATCGTATCGCCCTGCTGCGCCCGTATCAGGTCAACAGCGCGATGCTGGCGCTCACCGGCAATCCGCAGGTTAAATTCCTGCACTGCCTGCCCGCCTTCCACGACGATCAAACCACCCTCGGACACCAGATGGCCGAGCAGTACGGTCTGCAAGACGGCATGGAAGTCAGCAATGACGTGTTTGAGTCGGAGCACAGCATCGTATTTGATCAGGCAGAGAACCGTATGCACACCATCAAAGCGGTGATGGTCGCCACGCTGGGGCAGCCGTAACAGCCGCCAGGGCAAACGTTTACCTCGCCGCGATTTTTGCTTGATGCAAATCAGTGAATGCGTATAATGCGCCACAATTTGCCGGGAGGAAGCATGCAACAGCGCAGCGCACAATTTGACGCTCCATTACGCCAGAAAGCTGGCGGCGCATCTGTTTCTTTCCGTCATCAATCGATCGCAAAAAAAGCCCCTTAAGCAGGGGCTTTTTTTGTCCGTCATCCGGCAGCGCAGAGGAGAGAGCTATGGCCAACCCGCTATATCGTAAGCACATTATTTCTATTAACGATCTCAGCCGCGACGAGCTGGAGCTGGTACTGCATACCGCTGCACAGCTGAAAGCGCATCCACAGCCAGAGCTGCTGAAGCACAACGTGATTGCCAGCTGCTTCTTTGAAGCCTCGACGCGTACCCGCCTGTCGTTCGAAACCGCCATCCATCGCCTCGGTGCCTCGGTGGTGGGTTTTGCTGACGGCAGCAACACTTCGCTCGGTAAGAAAGGTGAAACGCTTGCCGATACCATCTCGGTGATTGGCACCTATGTTGATGCCATCGTGATGCGCCATCCGCAGGAAGGGGCCGCTCGCCTTGCGACCGAGTTTTCCGGCGGCGTGCCGATTCTTAATGCCGGTGACGGTGCCAACCAGCATCCGACCCAAACCCTGCTCGACCTGTTTACCATTCGCGAAACCCAGAGCCGTCTGGATAACCTGAATGTGGCGATGGTCGGTGACCTGAAATATGGCCGTACCGTGCATTCCCTGACTCAGGCGCTGGCAAAATTCGACGGCAACCGCTTCTTCTTTATCGCCCCTGATGCGCTGGCGATGCCGTCTTACATCACCGATATGCTGGATGAACGCAACATCAGCTGGTCACGTCATGACAGCATCGAAGAAGTGCTGCCGCAGCTGGATATCCTGTATATGACACGCGTGCAGAAAGAGCGTCTCGACCCGTCGGAATACGCCAACGTTAAGGCCCAGTTCATTCTGCGCGCCAGCGACCTGGTAGGGGCACGCGACAATATGAAGGTGCTGCATCCGCTGCCCCGCATTGATGAGATCACCACCGACGTCGATAGCACGCCACACGCCTGGTATTTCCAGCAGGCGGGTAACGGCATCTTCGCCCGCCAGGCGCTGCTGGCGCTGGTCCTGAATCGCGACCTGGCCCTGTAAGGAGGAAAACAGCATGACACACGATAACAAATTGCAGGTTGAAGCCATCAAACGCGGCACGGTGATTGACCATATCCCGGCACAGGTTGGCTTTAAGTTACTGTCGCTGTTTCGCCTGACGGAAACCGATCAGCGCATCACCATTGGTTTGAATCTGCCTTCCGGTGAAATGGGACGTAAGGATCTGATCAAGATCGAAAACACCTTCCTGACCGACGATCAAATCAACCAGCTGGCGGTGTATGCGCCGCATGCCACCGTCAACCGCATCGACGAGTATGAAGTGGTGGCGAAGATCGCCCCGACGTTACCGGATCGTATCGAGCGCGTGCTCACCTGCCCGAACGGCAACTGCATCAGCCGCAGCGAGCCGGTGTTCTCCAGTTTTGCGGTGAAAAAGCGCGATAACGAAGTGCATCTGAAGTGCAAATATTGCGAGAAAGAGTTCGCGCATCACGTGGTGCTCGGTCACTGGTAATCGTCGGCATCGTCCCTATAATGGGTCGATATTTTCACGTCGCTGGCAGCGGCTGGCGGCGCACTTTCTTAAGGAGAAACAATGTCTCGCGAAATCAGTACTGAAAAAGCACCGGCAGCGATTGGTCCGTATGTACAGGGCGTGGATCTCGGCAGCATGATCATCACCTCCGGCCAGATTCCGGTGGATCCGCAAACCGGTGCCGTAGCAGAAGATGTTTCCGCTCAGGCGCGTCAGTCGCTGGAAAACGTGAAGGCGATTGTTGAAGCCGCTGGCCTGAAAGTGGGCGATATCGTAAAAACCACGGTGTTCGTGAAAGATCTGAACGATTTCGCCACCGTCAACGCCACCTATGAAGCCTTTTTCACCGAGCATAACGCCAGCTTCCCGGCACGCTCCTGCGTAGAAGTGGCACGTCTGCCGAAAGACGTGAAGATTGAGATCGAAGCGATCGCGATTCGTCGTTGATCCCACGTAGCGGCGCGATTTCGCGCGATGCCAGAAAAATCCGCGCGATAAATCGCGCCGCTACGTCCGTGATTATTTGAAAGAACGCAGTAGTTTCTCCAGTGGTCGCACCATAGCCAGCACCGTTTCATCCTGCACCTGTGCAGCCGCATCCAGTTTTGCCTGCATCTGCGCCACTTCGCCTGCACCATACGCCTGATTACGCTGCAACGTCGCCACTAAATCCAGCCCCATACGACTCAGCTCAGCCACCTGCTGCACCTGCGGTTGTAACGCATGCAGCTGATAGTTATGCAGCGTCAGCGGCATTACCCGGTCGCAATTGCTCAGCCAGCGTTGTAACTGCTGGCGAATGGCGTTGGCGGCCTGATGGTTTTCGCGGTTGGTAATCAACGCATCAACCTGTTTATCCAGCAAACGTATCGCTTCACTCTCCGCAGGTAGCACGTCAGCCAGCCGGTTCAGTGGTTCAAAATAGTTGTAGTGCCCCGCCTGGAATTTCAGATGCTGGCGCGTGTAATATTGCGCCGGTTCCAGCACTTCGCTCAGCACGCGCAGCGGGGTGATATCGGTACTGTTGGCCAGACGCATCATCTGCACCTCCGCCTGCCGGTATTGTTGCAACCCTACCGACACGGTGCTCCAGCGATCGATAGCACGCAGACGCTGGTACATATTGTCGCTGTCGTTCACGTCAGCGGCTGACCACAGCCGCTCGGCCACGACAAAAGTACGCGGCCACAGTTTGGTATCAATAATCTGGCTGTTGACGTTTTCTGCCCACAGCGCCGCTTCGCCGCCCAACAGATTGTCGCTCAGTTGCTGGGTTGTCGGCAGTGACGGAGCGATACCCGCTGGCATCTGCGCCAGGAGGCTCCCCTCGGTGGGATAACGCACGTTACCCACCAGCATATAACCGGTCAGGTTGTTTTCCGTCAGCGTCACCACCGGCTGTACTTCTCCCATCCAGCTATCGACACGGAACGTCACCTGCCCAGGGGACAGCCAGTCAACCTGGCTGACCATGCGCCGTGCTTTGCCGCTGAAGTCGATAAACCCGCGCCAGCCTCCTTTGCCGTCAATCAGGGTGAAGCTGCCCTGCACCGGGCTGCCCTTCAGGCGCGGCAGGGTGAATTGCCAGCTCTGCGCCTGTTCACCCGGTTGCAGCTGATCCTGCCCATTCAACCCCTGGGGGAAAGGTTCGTTGCGGTAGTGATAAGCCGCAGGCTGTGGCTGGTCGAGATAGAAACCGGTTGAGAGGATGCCGCGATAGCCATTTTTCACCACCTCGCCCAGCGCATCCTGCCCCTGCCATGACTGGATCAGAATGCTATGCGGCAGATCGGGATGATAGATTTCGTCCCAGCCCACCATCTGCCGCTGATGGGCTTCGAGGATTTTTTCCACCCGCTGATTAAACCACGCCTGTAAGGCATGGGCGTCTTTCAGGCCATGATCGCGCATAAACTGCTGAATTTTTGGGGAATCATTCCACTGCGTGGGATCAACTTCATCGCCACCAATATGCAGGTAAGGATCCGGAAAGATCGCCGCCACCTCCCCCACCAGCGTATTAATAAAGTTGAAGACTTCTTCATTACTCGGATCGAGCAACGGCTTAAACACCCCCCAGCCGCGCTCCATCGCATAGGGTCCTGGCGCGCTCATCAACTCCGGCATCGCCACCGCCATGGCCGATGCATGGCCGGGCAGATCGATTTCCGGCACCACGCGGATACCGCGTTGCGTGGCGTATTGCACCACATCACGCATTTCCTGCTGCGTGTAGTAGCGACCATCGCTGGCTTTCTCCTGCAATTGGGGATAATGGCTGGAGGCAAAGCGCCAGCCCTGATCGTCGGTCAGATGCCAGTGGAAAACATTCATACGCGCCGCCGCGATGCCATCAATCTGACGTTTGAGGGTCTCCACCGGCATAAAGTGACGGGCAGAATCGATCAGCAAGCCGCGCCATGCAAAACGCGGCTGATCATCGATGGTGACGTAGGGGATCACCGTGCCACTTTCGCTGTTTTCAATCAGCTGCAACAACGTCTCCATGCCGCGCATCGCGCCAAAGCGAGTCCTGGCCTCCAGCAACACGCCGTCACTGTTGACCACCAGATGATAGCTTTCATCGCTGTCCGGCTGGGGGAGTGGATCAACTGCATCCGCAATCTGGATGCGAATGGTGGCCTTTTCGTCTGCATCGCCAGACGGCAACAACGGCCAGCCGGTTTGCCGTGCGATGCGCGCCAGCCAACGCACCTCCGCCCCCTCCAGATGATCGCCCGAGATTTGCAGCGTGAGCTGTGGTGTCAGCTGATACGCTCCGCCGCTGTGCGGCTGTTCAACCTGTTGCGGCCAGGGCATAAGCGGCAGGTCACCCGCCGGTGTCGCGAAAGCAGAAAAACTCATTGATAAACAACAGGCGAGCAGCGTTCGGGGCAGAGGCATGAGGGGCATCCTTGTGGAAAATTGACGGACCAAAACCGGCAAAAAGCCCATTAAATCTGCTTCGCGACGCAAATCAAGCCAGGCAAACCAGAAGTATGGGCGTGTTAAAACTTTTTCAGTTTAGTCAGATGGCAGAATGCACGCCTTTCATGCTTTGCAGGAACTTCCTTGCGCCTGGTCAATAACGGCCTAATTAATTTCCGCGCAAACACCATATGTAGATATTACACTTCAATAAAACCACAACATGTAGTTTCATGGAGGCTAAATGGCAACGGTAGTGATTAAGCGTGATGGCTGCAAAGTGCCTTTTGATGAACAGCGCATTGCCAGTGCGGTGCAGGCGGCAGCACGCGCTGCCCAGGTGAACGATAGCGCCTGGTGCGCGCAGGTGGCGACCGAGGTGGGCCAGCAGCTGGCTAGCCGCGACGAAGTGGATATTCGCGACATTCAGTGCGCAGTTGAAGAGACGCTGATGAGCGGCCCCTGGCCCCAACTGGCGCGCGCCTATATTGAATATCGTCACGATCGCGATCTGGCACGCGAGCAGCGCGGGAAACTGCATCACGCGATTCGTGGCCTGGTGGAACAAACCAACGCCGCCCTGCTGAATGAAAACGCCAACAAAGACAGCAAAGTGATCCCTACCCAGCGCGATTTGCTGGCGGGCATCGTGGCTAAACACTACGCACAGCAGCAAATCCTGCCGCGTGATGTGGTGCTGGCGCATGAGCGCGGCGAGATCCACTACCACGATCTCGATTATTCGCCCTTCTTTCCGATGTTTAACTGCATGTTGATCGATCTGCGCGGCATGCTGACCAACGGCTTCAAAATGGGCAATGCAGAGATCGAACCGCCAAAATCGATCGCCACCGCCACCGCCGTCACCGCCCAGATCATTGCCCAGGTCGCCAGCCATATTTACGGCGGCACCACCATCAACCGTATTGACGAGGTGCTGGCCCCCTTTGTCACCCTGAGCCTGGAAAAACACCGGGCCGTCGCACTGGAGTGGCAGATCGACGATGCCGAGGCTTATGCCCGCGCGCGTACTGAAAAAGAGTGCTACGACGCCTTTCAGTCGCTGGAATATGAGGTCAACACGCTGCATACCGCTAACGGACAAACGCCGTTTGTGACCTTTGGTTTTGGTCTCGGTACCGACTGGGCCGCGCGCCTGATACAGCAATCGATCCTGCGCAATCGCATAGCCGGACTGGGCAAAAACCATAAAACCGCGGTATTCCCGAAACTGGTGTTTGCCATCCGCGAAGGCATCAACCGCCGCGTGGGTGATGTGAACTACGACATCAAACAACTGGCGCTGGAGTGCGCCAGCAAGCGCATGTACCCGGATATCCTGAATTATGATCAAGTGGTGAAAGTCACCGGATCGTTTAAAACGCCGATGGGCTGCCGCAGCTTCCTGGGCGTGTACAAGGAAAATGGCCAGCTGATTCATGAAGGGCGCAATAATCTCGGGGTCATCAGCCTTAACCTGCCGCGCATTGCACTGGAAGCGCAGGGTGATGAAGCACGTTTCTGGTCGCTGCTGGATGAGCGTCTGGCGCTGGCTAAACGTGCGCTGATGACGCGTATCGCCCGGCTGGAAAAAACCAAAGCGCGCGTCGCACCGATTCTTTATATGGAAGGTGCCTGTGGCGTGCGTCTCAACGCGGATGACGATATCGGACCAATTTTCCGCAATGGTCGCGCCTCCATCTCTCTCGGTTATATCGGCCTGCATGAAACCCTCAATGCCCTAAGCGGCAACGAGGTACATCCCTATGATGCTGATTATCTGCGCGCCAAAGGGGTGGAGATTGTTGAGCATCTGCGCCAGGCCGTCGATGCATGGAAAGCCGAAACCGGCTACGGTTTTAGCCTGTACAGCACACCGAGCGAGAATCTGTGCGACCGTTTCTGCCGCCTCGATGCCGCCGAATTTGGCGTGGTGCCCGGCGTCACCGACAAAGGGTATTACACCAACAGCTTCCATCTTGATGTCGAGAAGAAGGTTAATCCGTACGACAAAATTGATTTTGAAGCCCCCTACCCACCTATCGCCAGCGGCGGTTTTATCTGTTACGGCGAATATCCCAATATCCAGCACAACCTCAAAGCGCTGGAAGATGTCTGGGATTACAGCTACGACCGCGTGCCCTATTACGGCACCAATACGCCGATTGATGAATGCTATGAATGTGGTTTTAGTGGCGAATTCAGCTGCACCAGCAAAGGCTTTACCTGCCCCAGCTGCGGTAATCACGACCCGGCACGCGTCTCGGTAACGCGGCGCGTGTGTGGCTATCTCGGCAGCCCGGATGCGCGTCCGTTTAACGCCGGTAAGCAGGAAGAGGTGCAGCGTCGGGTTAAACACCTGGATACGGGGCAACTGGGATGATGCATATCCATCGCTATTATGACGTCGATATCGTTAACGGGCCGGGTACGCGCTGCACGCTGTTTGTCGCCGGTTGCGAGCACCAGTGCCGTGGCTGCTACAACCAGAGCACCTGGCGACTCGATTCCGGTGTGCCGTTTACGCTGGCGATGGAAGAAAAATTGATCGCCGATTTGCAGGATCGTCGCATTCCGCGTCAGGGATTGTCGCTAAGCGGCGGCGATCCGCTGCATCCGCATAACGTGCCGCATATACGTCGCCTGGTGAAACGCGTACGGCGCGAATGTCCGGATAAGGATATCTGGTTGTGGACCGGCTATCAGCTGGCGGAGCTGAGTGATGCCCAGCGCGAGGTGATCGCGGAAATCGACGTGCTAATCGACGGGCGTTTTATCGAAGAAGAGAAAGATGCGCGGCTGCTGTGGCGCGGCAGCCGCAATCAGAAAATCTGGTATTTACGCCAGCCCCAGGGCGAGCACCCCGACCAGCATCCCACTGACGGCCACACCCAGCAGGGCTATCCACAAGGCGCGGGCCGGAAAAGCCCGGTGCAACATCAGTAACGAAGGTACGCTAACGGCGGGCAATGTCAGCAACAGCGCCAGGGCTGGCGCGATGCCCATTCCCGCCAGCATCATGGTTTGAACGATCGGGATCTCGGCTGCCGTCGGGATCACAAACAGACATCCCGCCAGCGCCATCACCACCACCCAAAACAAGGTATTGCCCACGGCACCATCGGCGTGTGGGAACAACCAGACACGCGCTGCCCCCAGCAGCAGCACCGCCACGATATACAACGGAATGGTGTTCCAGAACAGTCGCCACAGCACGCGCAGCCAGCGTTGCAGGAAAGACTCTTCCGGCCCGGTGTCCTGAATGGCCACCGGGGAGGTGATGCGCTCTGGCACGCTGCGCTGCACCAGCCAGGCAATGCCCAGCACCATGATGACCCCTGCCACCAGCCGGATGGCGGCAAACTGCCAGCCAAGTACAAATCCCATAAAGATCAACGTGGCCGGATTCAGCACCGGATTTGCCAGCCAGAAGGCCATCGCCGCCCCGCTGGACACCTGCGACTGACGCAGCCCGGCGGCAACCGGTGCTGCACAACAGCTACACATCATCCCAGGCAGCCCGAGGCCGGTGCCCACCAGCGCTGAGCCGAAGCGGTTTTGCCCCATCAGCCGTAGCAGCCAGTTGCGCGGGATCAGTACCTGTACCAGCGATCCCAGCAGCACGCCCAGCACTGCCGCTTTCCACACCGCCAGAAAATAAACCATCGCGTAATCCAGCGCGGCACGCCAGGGTGAGGCATCAGCGCCCGCCAGAATCGATTTACCAATGGAATGCGTTTCCGCCGCTGTGAAGGCTTTGCCGTAGTACGGCTGCCATTTGACGTACCAGAGTCCAATGACCACCACCAGCAGAAACAACAGCGGTTTCCACCAGGCAAAACGCGTTGCCGGAGCGACAGAAGTGAGTTGATTCATGGCAGAGTCCCGTATTCAACCTGAATAACGAAAATCGCACCGGACGGCACGACGGATTAACCTGAGTGTTTATCAGGTGAAGGAATTTTTCCATGCTTAAACGCTCTAAATTTGACCTGCTTGCGTTTTGCAGGTGGGCAACCACACTTGATCTGACACCCAGGTACGACAAGGAGGAGAAAGATGAGCAAGAAAATTGCGGTATTGATTACCGATGAATTTGAAGACTCAGAATTTACCTCACCGGCGGAGGCTTACACCAAAGCGGGCCATGAAGTGGTCACCATCGAGATGAAAGCCGGTAAAACTGTCAAAGGCAAAAAAGGCAAAGCCGAGGTAAAAATCGATAAGGATATTGATCACGTGGACGCGGCAGAGTTCGATGCCCTGCTGCTGCCGGGCGGACATTCACCCGATACGCTGCGCGGTGACGATCGTTTCGTCAACTTCACCAAAGCGTTTGTCGCCAGTGGCAAACCGGTATTTGCCATCTGTCACGGGCCGCAGTTATTGATCAGTGCCAATGGCGTACGCGGGCGCAAAATGACCTGCGTGAAAGCCATCGCCATTGATCTGCGCAACGCCGGTGCGGACTTCTACGACAAAGAAGTGGTGGTGGATGATGACAAACTGGTCACCAGCCGCACCCCGGATGATCTGCCCGCCTTTAACCGCGAATCCCTGCGGATTCTCAACACTACGGCCTGATAGATTAAGCCTGCACAACCCGTAGCGGCGCGATTTATCGCGCGTTTTTTTCCGCCAGCACGCACGGCATTGCGCGATAAATCGCGCCGCTACGAATCACCGCGCTGCCAGACAATTTTTTTGCCGAAGCCCAGCGCGTTATCGGTCATCTTCACTTCTTCCAGCACAATCTCCCACAGCGGTGCCGTGACGGCGCGTGAGATCGGGAAACGGCGCTGATAAGCATGACGCGCCTGTTGTTCAGCCTCATCGCTTAAGCGCTGAATATGGCCGCGATACTGTACACCCTTGATCAGCAGCACGGTTTTCGGCTGGCCGTTGACGGTGCCGGCCACGCGCGGATTAGCCTGCATCAGCTGGCCATGTCGGGTATCCGGCTCGGTCATCAGCCAGAAAACCATGCGGGATTCATCGAAGACATAAAAACAGTTGGCGCACCATAGATCGTCGCCGTCTGTCGCGCACAGCGACAGCGCATGCTGTTTTTTCAGGTAGCGAATCAGATGGGAATGGTCGGACACAATCGAACTCCCTTGCAGGCCGGAGGCCTGTGCTGACGGATAGCGGCAACGCCTGATGCGCGCTACACTGCCTGTCAGCGATTTTTCCGAGGTTAATCATCATGGAGCAGGGCTGGCAGCTGTATATGCTGCAAACCGCCGCAGGCCAACTCTACACCGGCATCACCACAGACGTGAACCGGCGTTTACAGCAGCATCAGCAGGGACGTGGAGCGCGATCATTGCGCGGAAAAGGTCCACTGACGCTGGTATTTCATTGTGATGCGGGCGATCGGTCTGCCGCATCACGGCTTGAGTATCAGGTGAAGCAGTTAAGCCGGGCACAGAAACTGCAACTGGTGGCGCAACAGCCGCCCAGCCTGAACAACTGGTTTACGCAAAACGATTGAAGGGTGCAGCGAACTCGATCTGCCCTTCCGCCCCTGCGAACGCGTCATCAGCCAGTTTATACACCTGAAATGCGGCTTCCGAGCCAGGCCAGCGGCAATGTAGCCCGTGACGCGCTGCCGGTTCAAAGCCGAAGTCATGGTAGTAAGCCGGATCGCCCAGCACCACCACCGCGCTGTAACCAAATTCGTTCAGCGCATCCAGCCCTTCATACACCAGCTGTTTACCGATGCCCTGTTTGCGTACCGTCTCATCCACCGCCAACGGTGCCAGAGCGACCCAGTTACGGTCTTCGCCCTGCAACGTCACCGGGCTGAACGCGGCATACCCCAAAACCTGACCTTCATCATCGGTCGCCACCACGCCAAGGGTCAGCAAACCATCTTCACGCAACTGCTGTACCAGTTCCGCTTCGGCGGCGCTGGTAAAACAGCGCTTTAACAGACTGTCGATGCTGGCCGCATCGACGCCAATTTCAGTACGAATCAACATGAGATCCCCGCGCGCGACTCAGTGGCCTTCGCGTCCTGTTTCAGTCCAGCCTCAACAAAAGCAGCCAGCTGCTGCAATCCCGTTCGCAATGGCGTGGGCATGGCATCCAGTTCAATGGCATCCATCAGGTTCTTCACCTCCAGCCCCAGCTCCGTGTCACCTTCAATCACCAGACGGCGTTGAAAGAACAACATATCGGGGTCCGCTTTGCGTGCTGCCACCAGCAACAGATCGTTGGCTTCGCCGCGAAACCAGACATCAGCTTCGGTGTCGCGCGAAACAGTCAGACGCCCGGCCTGTAACGTGGTCATCCAGCGCAAATTGATGTCGCTGATTTCGATTCCCAGGGAGCGCCCTTCCAGAAAGTCTAACTCACCCTCAGCCAAAGCATGGCGAAATTGCCAGTTTAGGAGTTGTTGCAAAACGGCTTTTTTCAGCGCGAAAGGGGTTAATGACACCGGTAAGGCTAAGAATTCTGGCCCTTTTTCAACAATCAGACCGCGTAAGCGAGTAAACACCATCTGCACTCCCTTCAGAAAATTTTACCTATTCTGCCACATCCGTTTGGCTTCGCCTCCACTGAGATCAAGGAATTCGCACTCTGGTTGTGCGAAAAATCTTCAATCTGCATCACCATTGGCCGTTTCACTGCCTTAAATCAACATTCTGTGACGAGTGCTTACCTACACTCAACGCCGTCCAGAACCCGGGGGAGGAAAATGTATGGAACTGCTGTGCCCGGCGGGGAATTTACCCGCGCTGAAATCGGCGGTGGAGCATGGCGCCGACGCCGTCTACGTCGGCCTGAAAGACGATACCAATGCCCGCCACTTTGCTGGTCTTAATTTTACCGACAAAAAACTGGCCGAAGCGGCGCGCTTTGTGCACCAGCATCGGCGCAAGCTGCACGTCGCGATTAACACCTTTGCCCATCCTGACGGCATGAATCGCTGGCAACAGGCGATTGATATCGCGGCGCAAAATGGTGCTGACGCGCTGATTCTCGCCGATATCGCCACGCTGGAATATGCGGCAAAGCACTATCCGCAGGTTGAACGCCACCTTTCAGTACAGGCGTCGGCCACCAATCTGGAAGCGATCCGCTTTTATCACCGTCATTTTCAGCTGCATCGCGTGGTGCTGCCGCGCGTACTGTCGCTGCATCAGGTAAAGCAGCTGGCGCGTGAAACACCGGTACCGCTGGAAGTGTTCGCTTTCGGTAGCCTGTGCATCATGGCCGAAGGCCGCTGCTACCTCTCCTCATGGCTGACCGGAGAATCACCGAACAGCGCCGGAGCCTGTTCACCCGCCAAATTCGTGCGCTGGCAACAGACGCCGCAGGGCATGGAATCACGCCTGAATGAGGTACTGATTGACCGCTATGGACCGGAGGAAAGTGCCGGTTATCCCACCCTGTGTAAAGGACGCTACGAGGTCGATAACCAGCGTTATCACGTGCTGGAAGAACCCACCAGCCTCAACACCCTGTCGCTGCTGCCGGAACTGCTGCGTGCCGGTGTGGCATCAGTGAAGATTGAGGGCCGCCAGCGCAGCCCGGCCTATGTGGCGCAGGTGGCGAAAGTGTGGCGTCAGGCGATTGACCGTTGTATGGCCGCGCCAGAGCAATACGCCGTCCAGGAACCCTGGATGCAGGCGCTGGGTGAACTTTCTGAAGGTAGCCAGACCACGCTCGGTGCTTACCATCGCGACTGGCAGTAAGGAGTCAGCATGAAATACGCAATCGGCCCGGTACTGTGGTACTGGCCCAGCGACAAACTGGAAAACTTTTATCAGCTTGCCGCGCAATCCAGCGCAGAAATCGTCTATCTGGGTGAGGCGGTGTGCAGCAAACGCCGCGCCACGCCTTTCGCCCAATGGATGGAAATGGGCCGCGCACTGGCCCGGCACGGCAAACAGGTGGTGATTAGCACGCTGGCGCTGCTGCAATCGCCATCGGAACTGAAAGAACTGCGCCGCTATGTGGAAAACGGCGAGTTTCTGATTGAAGCCAACGACATCGGTACGGTGAATATGGCGGCCGAACGCCAGTTACCCTTCGTCGCTGGCCCGACGCTTAACGTCTACAACGCGCAAACCTTGCAGCTGTTGCTGAAAGAAGGCATGACGCGCTGGTGTATGCCGGTTGAGATGTCACGCGACTGGCTGATTCAGCTGTTGCAGCAGTGCGATGCCGCAGGCATCCGCGATCGCTTTGAGGTAGAAGTGCTGGGTTACGGCTATCTGCCGCTGGCCTTGTCCGCGCGCTGCTTCACCGCGCGCTCGGAAAATCGCGCCAAAGACGATTGTCAGACCTGTTGCATCGACTATCCCAACGGACGACGCGTATTGTCCCAGGAAGGCCAGCAGGTGTTTGTGCTGAATGGTATCCAAACCATGAGTGGCTACTGCTACAACCTTGGCAATGATCTGGTCGGCATGCATAACTGGGTCGAAATCGTCCGTTTATCGCCGCAGGACGACAGCACGCTGGAGGATGTGGATCGCTTCCGCGCCAACGAAGCGGGTGAAGCGCCGCTGATGGTGGCCCGCGGCAGTGACAGCAATGGTTACTGGCGACGCCTGGCAGGAATGGCGCTGGATAGCGGCCGCTGAAAGGCACGTTCCGGCTATATTCCTGCCCTTATTAGCAGTTTTAATATGGGTACTGATGCGTAATACTGGATGGCGCAGGCTTAATGAACACCTGCGCCATACTTATTCTGGAGTGCCCATGTCTGAGAAAAAAACTGTTCGCCTGTCCGTGCTGGACCTGGCCCCCATTCCACAGGGCGCAACGCCGCGTGATGCGTTCCACAATTCGCTGGCCCTGGCCCGTCAGGCTGAAGCCCTCGGCTTTTACCGCTATTGGTTAGCTGAACACCACAACATGACCGGCATTGCCAGTGCAGCCACCTCGGTGCTGATTGGTTATCTGGCTGCCAACACCGAAACCCTGCGCCTCGGTTCAGGCGGCATTATGCTGCCCAACCATTCACCCCTGGTGATTGCAGAGCAGTTTGGCACCCTGGAATCACTCTATCCGGGACGTATTGATCTCGGTCTGGGCCGTGCGCCGGGTTCCGATCAGCGCACCATGCTGGCGCTGCGTCGCCATCTTTCCGGCGCGCAGGCTGATAGCTTCCCGGACGATGTTGCCGAGCTGATTAACTGGTTTGACGCCGAAGTCGGTGAATGTCCGCCGGTGCAGCCAGTACCGGGCCTGTGCTCGAAAATTCCGGTATGGCTGCTGGGTTCCAGCCTCTACAGCGCGCAGCTGGCAGCTCAACTGGGCTTACCGTTCGCCTTTGCCTCACACTTCGCCCCTGACCTGCTGTTCCAGGCGCTGCATGTGTATCGTGAGAAATTCCAGCCATCAGCGCGTCTGGCAAAACCTTACGCCATGGTATGTGTGAACGTGGTTGCCGCCGACAGCGAACGCGATGCCCGTTTCCTGTTCACCTCGATGCAGCAGCAGTTTATCAACCTGCGTCGCGGCAAGCCCGGCCCGCTACCGGCACCGGTGGAGAACATGGATAACCTGTGGTCGCCGTCAGAACAATATGGTGTCCAGCAGGCGCTGAGCATGTCGATCGTGGGTGATAGCGATAAAGTGCGCCATGGCCTTGCGGCCTTGCTGCGTGAAACCCAGGCGGATGAAATCATGGTGAATGGCCAGATTTACGATCCGCAGGCGCGTTTGCGCTCGTTTGCACTGGCGATGGAAGCCGCCCGCTCGCTGTAACCGGGTTATTGCGGTGGCCAGGCTTCGGCCCCCACCGCATTCTGCCGCACATCACGTCCCGGCGACTGACCATAAAAACGGCTGTATTCGCGGCTGAATTGTGAAGCGCTCTGATACCCCACCCGATACCCTGCCGTTCCGGCGTCCAGCTTTTCCATCAACATCAGGCGGCGCGCTTCGTTGAGGCGTAATTGCTTTTGATACTGCATCGGCGTCATGGCGGTAACCGCTTTAAAGTGGTGATGCAGGGACGAAATACTCATGCCTACGTTGCTTGCCAGTTGATCCATCTTCAGGGGCTGATGAAAATTTTCCCGCAGCCAGCGTGCCGCTCGCGCCACTTTGTTGCCCGGACGTTCTGCCAGCGCCATATTCAGAATGCGGGGTCCTTCCGGGCCAGTGAGCAGTCGATAGAAAATTTCCTGTTCAATCAACGGCGCCAGCGCAGCAATATCCTGCGGCTGATCCAGTAACTCGACCAGACGAATCACCGCATCCACCAGCGGAGGAGCCACCTTGTGTACCGTGATACCGCGCTCATTGGTCGCTGCGGCACCCACCAAATGCATCGGGAAATGTTCCAGATAGCGCATCAGACGTGTTTCATTGATGGTGATGCCCACACCCAGATTGGGTTTCTCCGGTGTCGCCGTGACCACGCAGGATTGCACCGCCATATCCAGCGTCACCAGCAGCAAATCTCCCGCGCCGTAATGCATCACATCCTCACCCATACGAAGCGATTTCTGCCCCTGTGCCACCAACGCGAAACTGGCCCAGGTGGCCACGTGTGACAGGCTGGTTGGCCTGGAGCTGCGACCAAAAGAGAGAAAATCGATGGCGCTAAGATGACGTCCATCGTCTGGGGCGTGGCGGGCAATCATGGCAACCAGTTGCTGCCACTGTTCCTGATGAATCATGCGTTGAGCGCTCCGCAATGAGGGATCATTGAGTCTTTATTCTAACCTGGCGTTGACGTAGCGCCTGGCCTCTAGTGCTGAGATTTGCAGGATCGTGCAAAAAGCTTGCAGGATTGCACTACCTGCTAATTGTATGGACAGCGCATTCTTATGCTTCCCCGAAACCTCAGGTGGAGAGACACGATGAAAGCACTTGAAGGCAAAATTGCGCTGGTGACGGGCGCTTCGAAAGGCATCGGTGCTGCTATCGCCATGACTTTCGCGGCGGCCGGCGCCCGGGTTGTGGTGAATTATCGTCAGGATGAAGTTGGCGCTGCTGATATCGTTACCGATATTCGCGGGCTGGGCTGCGATGCTATCGCCGTTCAGGCCGATATCTCGCGTGAAGATGATGTGGCACGGCTGTTCGCTACCTGTATTGAGCAATTTGGCGCACCGGATATTGTGGTCAACAATGCAGGCATTTTTCATCACGGCGATTTTGTGGCGCTAAATGTTGTTGAGATACAGCAGCAATTGAATGTCAATCTGCTGGGTACGTTGCTGGTTTGCCAGCAGGCAGCCCGGCATTTCCCCACGCGAGGCGGTTGCATCATTAACCTCAGCGCGCTAAATAGCCAGCGCAGCACCCCAGGCTCGGTGCTGTGGGCAGCGACCAAAGGCGCGATTGATACCCTCACCCAGGGACTGGCACGAGAACTGGGTCCCCGCAATATCCGCGTTAATGCGCTGGCACCTGGCATCATCCTGACCGAAGGCTTACTGGCCGCGAAGAAGATGCATCCGGAGCTAAAAGCACAGTTAATTGCGGCAACACCGCTGGGACGTTTTGGTTTGCCGGAAGATGTCGCGCAGGTTGCGCTGTTTCTGGCATCGGAAGAATCAGCCTATGTCAGCGGTGAACGGGTGCTGATCGCTGGCGGGGTGTAAACTTTAGCTTACGCTGGATAAAAAAATGGGACGCCGAGGCGTCCCATTTTACTTTTTAGCTTTGCGACTTAGATGTCACGACGACGCGGTGCAGCAGCACCTGCTTCTTCGCGACGCGGGCCACGGCCACCTTCACGGCTGAAGCGTCCGCCTTCACGGCCACCTTCACGACGCTCAGAAGAGAAGCGACGACCGCCTTCACGACCTTCACCACGTGCACCAGCAGCACCGCCTTCACGGTTGCCACGACGCTCACCACCGAAATCACGACCGCCGCTACGACGTTCGCCACTGCGCTCACCACGCTCGTGCGGCTGTGCATCGCCCAGCAACTGCATATTCATCGGCTTGTTGAGAATACGCGTGCGGGTGAAATGCTGCAGAACTTCACCCGGCATGCCTTTCGGCAGTTCGATGGTGGAGTGAGTACCAAACAGCTTGATGTTACCGATGTAACGGCTGCTGATATCGCCTTCGTTAGCAATCGCGCCCACGATATGACGAACTTCAACGCCATCATCACGGCCCACTTCAATGCGGTACAGCTGCATTTCGCCAACGTCACGACGCTCACGACGCGGACGGTCGCCATCACGGCTTTCACGCGGACCGCGTGAGTCACGTGAATCACGGCTGTCACGACGATCATCACGATCGCGGAATTCACGACGCTGCGGACGCGGTGCATCTGCTGGCAGAATCAGCGGACGTTCGCCCTGTGCCATTTTCAGCAGTGCAGCAGCCAGGGTTTCCATATCCAGCTCTTCTTCCGGCTGCATTTTGCTGAGCAGCGCGCGGTACATGTCCAGATCGCTGCTTTCCAGCTGCTGCTGTACTTTCGCAGCAAATTTAGCCAGACGACGCTCACCGAGCAGCTCGGCATTCGGCAGTTCAACTTCCGGAATGGTCAGCTTCATGGTGCGTTCAATGTTGCGCAGCAGACGACGCTCGCGGTTCTCAACGAACAGCAGCGCACGGCCTGCACGGCCCGCACGACCGGTACGGCCGATACGGTGAACGTAAGATTCTGCGTCCATCGGGATGTCGTAGTTAACAACCAGGCTGATACGCTCAACGTCCAGACCACGTGCCGCAACGTCGGTCGCGATCAGGATGTCCAGACGACCATCTTTCAGGCGCTCCAGCGTCTGCTCACGCAGAGCCTGGTTCATGTCACCGTTCAGTGCTGCGCTGTTGTAACCGCTGCGCTCCAGCGCTTCAGCCACTTCCAGCGTTGCGTTTTTGGTACGCACAAAGATGATCGCAGCATCGAAGTCTTCTGCTTCGAGGAAACGCACCAGCGCGTCAGTTTTACGGCCATAAGCGGTCCAGTAAGACTGAGAGATGTCCGGGCGAGTCGTAACGCTGGACTGAATGCGCACTTCCTGCGGATCTTTCATGAAACGCTTGGTGATACGACGAATCGCTTCCGGCATGGTGGCAGAGAACAGAGCGGTCTGATGACCTTCCGGGATCTGCGCCATGATGGTTTCAACGTCTTCAATAAAGCCCATGCGCAGCATTTCGTCGGCTTCGTCCAGCACCAGACCACGCAGGTTAGACAGATCAAGCGTACCGCGTTTCAGGTGGTCGAGCAGACGACCCGGGGTGCCCACCACAATTTGTGGGCCCTGACGCAGTGCGCGCAGCTGCACGTCATAACGCTGGCCGCCGTACAGGGCCAATACGTTTACGCCACGCATATGTTTAGAGAATTCAGTCGCTGCTTCAGCTACCTGCACCGCCAGTTCGCGGGTGGGTGCCAGCACCAGAATCTGCGGTGCCTTCAGCGACGGGTCAATGTTGTTCAGCAGCGGCAGAGAGAACGCTGCAGTTTTACCACTACCGGTCTGTGCCATACCCAGCACGTCACGGCCAGCCAGCAGGTGCGGAATGCACTCGGCCTGGATCGGTGACGGCTTGACGTAACCCATGTCGTTAAGAGCAGACAGGATGGATTCGTTAAGGCCCAGATCAGCAAAAGTGGTTTGAATATCAGTCATGTAGTACACGTGCCTCTTAGATTGCGGCGGCCAGTCTACATAACTCGTCATGAAAATTTTCAGTCATTTTCATCGAAAAGTGTGAACCGGCTCAAATTAGAAGTTTCGACGAACAGAAAAGCCCTCATCCCGGAAGATGATGACTTAACGGGTAATTCAGGCAATAAAAGTTCGTCAGCTATTGCTGGTCAGATTCTGATAAATCGTCTTGTGCCTGGCCGAGTTGCGCCAGTTCCAACAATGCGTATCGGTGTTCAACAAAGTTGTTGACGTTGTTGGCCACCGCCAGTTTGAACAACGCTTTCGCGTCGTCCTTCTCCCCCAGACTTAGGTAGTACTTACCTAAATAGAAGTTGGTTTCACTGAGATGTTCAGCGAGCGAGGTGTTATCCGTTGCGTCCGCCTTGAGACGTTCCATCAATGTTTTTTCACTGATGTCGCCCAGGTAGAACTCGACAATATTCCATCCCCATTGGTCCCGGACCGCTTTGTCGTAACGTTGTTTAAGCGTTACTTTGGCCTTGCTGGCATCCATCTCGTGTTCAACGAGGTAGAGCCACAGACTGCGGAATGGATCATTAGGATCGTCTTGATAAAACGCCAGCAGATCATCTTGCGCTAACTTGTATCGACCGCCGTAATAGAGGGCGATACCACGGTTTAAATGCGCATAATTGTAAGTTGGATCAAGCTCAAGTACAGAATCAAACGCTTCATAGGCAGCATCAAAATTGCCTGCCTGCGTTAAATATATGCCGAGATAGTTAAACACCTCGGGCATATCCGGTCTGATAGACAGCGCTTGCGAAAAATCGTTCCGCGCTAATGCTCTCAGACCTAAGCTATCATACAACACTCCACGCTCATATAATAGCTGTGCGCGTTCATCATCGGTCAGGGCACGACTGGCAAGAATTTGTTCCATTCGCGCCAAAATCACTTCCTGCTGCAGTGTGGGCTGCAAAGGTACTGCCAGAACTTCGTTCTTACGCCAATTGGAGTTGCTGCATCCTGCCAGCGTCAAAGCTGTCGCAACAAAACACCAGCGCAAAAAAGGCTTCATTTCCCACTCCCGAATACAAACATTGGGATAACCATCCTGTCATCCGCCTGCTATGCACAAGGGTTCCCGCCCTCGCGATGATACCCGTAATACTTCAGATTGCTGGTACGTTGGCTGTACTTATTCGCCCTGGTCGCTTACCTGATGTAAGCCCCTGGGGATGCACTCGCCGCCGCTTTCCTGCAACCCGAATTACCTGCGGTATACAAACACCACTCCCTGCCAGGCAGGGAGTGGTTAATCAGGAAATACTTATTCTGCTTCAGGTGCATCAGTCGCAGCGGTAATTTCTTCCGCCTGCGGTTTCTGCTCTGTCGCTTCTTTGATGCTCAGACGCACACGGCCCTGACGGTCCACTTCCAGTACTTTAACCGGAACTTCCTGGCCCATCTGCAGGTAGTCGGTCACTTTCTCAACGCGCTTATCAGCGATTTGTGAAATATGAACCAGACCTTCTTTGCCGCCGCCAATCGCAACGAAGGCACCGAAATCAACGATACGGGTCACTTTACCAGTGTAAATACGGCCCACTTCGATTTCTGCGGTGATCTCTTCGATACGACGGATTGCTTCTTTCGCTTTCAGACCATCGGTCGCTGCGATCTTCACAGTGCCATCATCTTCGATTTCGATGGTGGTGCCGGTTTCTTCAGTCAGCGCACGGATGACAGAACCGCCTTTACCGATAACATCTTTGATCTTGTCAGAATTGATCTTGATGGTGTAAATGCGCGGTGCGAACTCAGAGATCTCCTGACGCGGCGTGCTGATTGCCTGCTCCATCACGCTCAGGATATGCAGACGCGCACCCTTAGCCTGGTTCAGAGCAACCTGCATGATCTCGCGGGTGATCCCTTCAATTTTGATGTCCATCTGCAGCGCGGTAATACCTTCACGGCTACCGGCTACTTTGAAGTCCATGTCGCCGAGGTGATCTTCGTCACCCAGGATGTCAGACAGAACAACAAATTTCTCGTCTTCTTTCACCAGACCCATCGCGATACCGGCAACGGCCGCTTTGATCGGTACGCCTGCATCCATCAGTGCCAGAGAAGCACCGCAGACGGAAGCCATAGAAGAAGAACCGTTTGATTCAGTGATTTCAGATACCACACGTACGGTGTACGGGAAATCTTCCTGTTTCGGCATCACTGCCAGCACGCCGCGTTTCGCCAGACGACCGTGACCAATTTCACGACGCTTCGGCGAACCGACCATACCAGTCTCACCCACCGAGTACGGAGGGAAGTTATAGTGGAACAGGAAGCTGTCGGTGCGCTCACCCATCAGCTCGTCCAGGTTCTGCGCATCACGTGCAGTACCCAGGGTCGCAGCAACCAACGCCTGAGTTTCACCACGGGTGAACAGAGCTGAACCGTGGGTACGCGGCAGCACGCCAGTACGCACGTCCAGACCACGGATCATGTCTTTTTCACGGCCATCGATACGCGGTTCACCGTTCAGAATACGGGTACGAACAACATTCTTCTCAAGGCTGTGCACGATATCGCCGATTTCAGCGCTATCCAGAGTTTCATCTTCAGCCAGCAGTGCAGCGATGGTTTCATCTTTGATGACGCCAACCTGAGTATAACGCTCCTGCTTGTCGGTGATGCGGTAAGCATCGCTGATACGTGCTTCTGCCAGGGCAGCAACGCGTGCAATCAGGGCATCATTAGCCGCTTCTGGCTGCCAGTCCCAACGCGGTTTGCCAGCTTCAGCCACCAGTGCATTGATGTTCTCAATAACAACCTGTTGCTGGTCGTGGCCGAATACCACTGCGCCCAGCATCTGATCTTCAGTCAGGATGTCAGCTTCTGATTCAACCATCAGCACCGCGTTCTGGGTACCGGCAACAACCAGATCCAGACGAGATTGTTTGACTTCGTCAGCAGTTGGGTTCAGGACGTACTGATCGTTGATGTAGCCAACACGTGCCGCGCCAATCGGGCCATTGAACGGGATACCGGACAGTGACAGTGCAGCAGAGGCACCGATCATTGCCACGATGTCCGGGTTAACCTGCGGGTTAACGGAAACAACGGTAGCGATAACCTGAACTTCGTTCACGAAGCCTTCCGGGAACAGCGGGCGAACCGGGCGGTCAATCAGACGCGCGATCAGGGTTTCGCCTTCGCTCGGACGGCCTTCACGACGGAAGAAGCTACCCGGGATACGGCCAGCAGCGTAGGTACGCTCCTGGTAGTTAACGGTCAGCGGGAAGAAATCCTGACCAGCTTTCGCTTTTTTCTGGCCAACAACGGTTACGAAAACCGCGGTGTCGTCCATGCTCACCATCACAGCGGCAGTGGCCTGGCGTGCCATCATGCCGGTTTCCAGCGTGACGGTATGCTGACCATATTGGAATTTGCGTACGATCGGGTTCAGCAAAATAAAAGTCCTTAACGTCGGGGCAGACCCATCTCAGGCCCGCCGGGGATTACCGATCTTCAGCTGCATCCTCGCGACTAATGACAACCTTTAACCGCCCTTGCGGTAAAGCCTCTCATTAGCCGCGCGAACCTCTGCAAGCGAAGATCACTCTCAGCAACAATACATGAGTTTGGACCGGATTGCTGCCGATTGCTCGAAAAAAGGGGCCGTAAAGGCCCCCTTTTCGCGAAACTCGCACAAATCTGATCGTCAGATGCGTTTTTTTGCATACTGTCTGCGCTACGCCCTTGATCAGATTCTTCAGACTTAGCGACGCAGACCCAGGTTTTCGATCAGGCTGGTGTAGCGTGCTACATCTTTACGCTTCAGGTAGTCCAGCAGCTTACGACGCTGGGATACCATGCGCAGCAGACCGCGACGGCTGTGGTGGTCTTTTTTGTGCTCAGAGAAGTGACCCTGCAGGTGGTTAATCTGAGCAGTCAGCAGAGCAACCTGAACTTCAGTTGAACCGCTGTCGTTGGTGCCACGACCGTATTTGGCAACGATCTCTGCTTTAGCTTCTACGCTTAGAGACATAATAAACTCCAGTAATTAATGAATGTATGGGTGCCGATCTCTAATTCAGCAGCCCGCTTTAAAGCCGCGCTATTCTACTCTCGGTCTGACAGCAACGCAAATGCCCCGTCATAATTCAAGCTGCAGGCGCGTTGGCTGCGCTCATTCACCCCAGTCACTTACTGATGTAAGCTCCTGGGGATTCACTCGTTTGCCGCCTTCCTGCAACTTGAATTATTTAGGGATAGATTCCTGAAACTCCACCACCAGGCGGCGCGGGGCAACGCGCTGCCGGTCATCAATCTCGGCCATACCAATAAACTTGCGCGCCTCACCTTCAGTGACACGCACCAGGCCAGCAGCAGGTACGTCAGCGGCCTCTACCGGTTGCCCCAGCTTGAAGTAAACCGCGATAGCATCGGGCAGATTCACTTCCGGGAAATCCGCCGCCGGGCTATCCATCGGTAGCAGCAGAGGGTCAAGCAAATCAGCCGGTGGAATTTCTGCGGCATTCGCCTGTTCCAGCAAAGCCTGCAACTGCTCAAGCGTCACCATTTTTTCTGCCGGATAGCGGGAAACCTGCAAGCGACGCAGCATGGTCACATGCGCACCACAGCCCAACTTTTCACCCAAATCGTCAATGATGGTACGAATATAGGTGCCTTTGGAGCAGTGAATCTCCAGCTCCAGCTCGTCCCCTTCCCAGCGAATGAACAGCAGTTCATACACGGTGATGGGACGGGGTTCGCGCTCGACGGTGATTCCCTGACGCGCGTACTCATACAACGGGCGTCCCTGATGCTTCAGCGCCGAAAACATGGTTGGCACCTGTTGGGTGTCGCCACGAAAACTTTCCAGCGCCGCATCCAGTTCCGCCTGAGTAAAGGTCACCGCACGCGTTTCGACCACGTTGCCGTCAGCATCGGAGGTATCGGTACGCTCGCCGAGGCGGGCGATCACGCGGTAACGCTTGTCTGAATCCAGCAGATATTGCGAGAACTTGGTCGCTTCGCCGAGGCAAATGGGCAACATGCCCGTCGCCAGAGGATCCAGCGCACCGGTGTGACCCGCTTTGTTCGCATTGAAGATGCGTTTTACTTTTTGCAGCACGTCATTGGAAGACGCGCCCTGATGCTTATCCAGCAGCAATACACCATGCACATCGCGACCGCGACGACGAGGACGACTCATCAATCCTCCTTGTCGTCGTCCGCTGCATGATCGCCACGGCGTTCAGCATCATTTTTGACAACATTGGTGACCAGGTTTGACATGCGCATACCTTCGATCAACGAGTTGTCATAGAAGAAGGTCAGCTCAGGCACAATGCGCAGACGCATCGCTTTACCCAGCAAAGTACGGATATAGCCTGAAGCTTCTTTCAGCGCCTTCAGACCGTTTTTCACCGCTTCTTCATCTTTATCATTCAGAAAAGTGACAAACACTTTGGCATAAGCCAGATCGCGTGACACTTCAACGCCAGAGACCGTCACCATCATACCGAGGCGCGGATCTTTAATTTCGCGTTGCAGAATAATGGCAATCTCTTTCTGCAGCTCCTGAGAAACGCGCTGCGGGCGACCAAATTCTTTCGCCATGATTATTTCTCCCAAATAATTCGGGAGGCCAATGGCCTCCCAAATTGCAACACATCAGATGATGATCAATCGATGGTGCGTTTAACTTCAATCACTTCAAAGACTTCGATCATATCGCCAACACGAACGTCGTTGTAGTTCTTCACGCCGATACCACATTCCATGCCGTTACGCACTTCGTTGACATCGTCTTTGAAGCGGCGCAGAGATTCCAGCTCGCCTTCATAGATAACAACGTTGTCGCGCAGAACGCGGATCGGGTTGTGACGTTTGATGTTGCCTTCGGTGACCATACAGCCTGCGATAGCGCCGAATTTCGGTGACTTGAACACATCACGGACTTCAGCCAGACCAATGATCTGCTGTTTGTATTCCGGAGCCAGCATGCCGCTCATCGCTGCTTTCACTTCGTCGATCAGGTTATAGATGACGGAGTAGTAACGCAGATCCACGCTTTCCGCTTCGATCACGCGACGCGCAGACGCATCAGCACGCACGTTGAAGCCAAGGATAATCGCGTTGGAAGCCGCTGCCAGCGTGGCGTCGGTTTCGGTGATACCACCCACACCCGAACCGATAATCTTCACCTTCACTTCGTCGGTGGAGAGTTTCAGCAGGGAGTCGGAGATCGCTTCCACAGAACCCTGTACGTCGGATTTCAGTACGATGTTCAGCTCGGAAACTTCGCCTTCGGTCATGTTGGCGAACATGTTCTCCAGCTTCGACTTCTGCTGACGCGCCAGTTTCACTTCGCGGAATTTACCCTGACGATACAGTGCGACTTCACGCGCTTTCTTCTCGTCACGTACCACAGTGGCTTCATCACCCGCAGCCGGAACACCGGACAGGCCAAGGATCTCGACTGGAATAGACGGACCTGCAGCCAGAACTTCACGGCCCAGCTCGTCACGCATCGCACGCACACGGCCATATTCAAAGCCGCACAGCACGATGTCGCCTTTGTTCAGCGTACCTTCACGCACCAGAACGGTAGCAACCGGACCACGACCTTTATCGAGGAACGATTCAATCACCACGCCGCTTGCCATACCTTCACGGATAGCGGTCAGTTCCAGCACTTCCGCCTGCAGCAGAATGGCATTCAGCAGATCGTCGATACCGGTACCTGCTTTCGCAGAAACGTTGACGAACATGTTTTCGCCGCCCCACTCTTCCGGAATGATACCGTACTGAGTCAGCTCGTTCTTAACGCGATCGGGATCGGCTTCCGGTTTATCGATTTTGTTCACAGCAACAACAACCGGCACTTTCGCGGCTTTAGCATGCTGGATTGCTTCGATAGTCTGTGGCATCACGCCATCATCTGCCGCTACCACCAGGATAACGATATCCGTAGCCTGCGCACCACGTGCACGCATCGCGGTAAACGCGGCGTGGCCCGGGGTATCCAGGAAGGTGATCATGCCGTTATCGGTTTCAACGTGGTATGCGCCGATATGCTGAGTAATACCGCCAGCCTCGCCAGAAGCGACTTTGGTTGAACGGATGTAATCCAGCAGTGAGGTTTTACCGTGGTCAACGTGACCCATGATGGTCACAACCGGTGCGCGGCTTTCCTGCGCAGCATCGGTATCACGATCGTCCATCACCGCTTCTTCCAGCTCATTCTCACGGCGCAGGATCACTTTGTGACCCATTTCTTCCGCTACCAGCTGAGCCGTTTCCTGATCGATAACCTGGTTGATGGTTGCCATTGCACCCATCTTCATCATCGCTTTGATGACCAGAGAACCTTTCACCGCCATTTTGTTGGCCAGTTCGGAAACGGTGATGGTTTCACCGATGATAACATCACGGTTCACTGCCTGAGCTGGCTTGTTAAAGCCCTGCTGTAGGGAGCTAGGTTTGCGATGCTTACCGCCTTTACCACCACGAACAGCGGCGCGCGCTTCTTCACGGTCGGTTTTGGCTTCAGAATGCTTGTTGCCTTTTTTGGCCGGGCGTGCAGCTTTAGTGGTACGCGTGCGGCTGCGACCACCTTCAACTTCACGATCGTTCTCATCTTCTGCCTGGCGGGCATGGGTTGAGGTGGTGACGTGATAGTCACTGGTGTCTTCTTCGTCGGGTTTTTCCCACTCAGCAGATTTTTCTTCTGCCAGACGGCGGGCTTCTTCGGCCACACGGCGCGCGTTCTCTTCGAGTTTACGGCGCGCTTCTTCTTCAGCTTTACGCTTCAGTTCTGCGGCTTCAGCTTCACGACGGGCTTTGTCAGACTGCGTAGCCTTGGTCATTTCGTCGGTTGGTTGATTAGTCACTTTCTCATTTTCCGCTGCTTCACGCTTCGCCTTGTCAGCGGCTTCGCGCTTGGCTTTTTCTTCGGCTTCACGTTGCGCTTTTTGTTCAGCTTCGCGACGGGCTTGTTCTTCCGCCTCGCGACGCGCCTTCTCTTCCGCTTCACGCTGCGCCTCGGCTTCTGCTTCAGCCTGAGCCTGTTGCTCAGCTTCTGCATCACCCTTCACATAGGTGCGCTTTTTGCGGACTTCGATTTGCACCGATTTACTTTTACCCCCGGTGCCTGGAATATTCAAGGTGCTGCGTGTTTTGCGTTGCAGCGTCAGTTTACCTGAACCTGCCTGACCATGTTCACGATTCAGGTGGGAAAGTAAGGTCTCTTTCTCTTGCTGGCTCACCGCGTCGTCTTCAGACTTACGGATCCCCGCATCAGCAAATTGCTGTACCAGGCGATCTACCGGAGTCTGAATTTCGG
This sequence comes from Pantoea cypripedii, assembly GCF_002095535.1. Lineage (NCBI taxonomy): Bacteria > Pseudomonadati > Pseudomonadota > Gammaproteobacteria > Enterobacterales > Erwiniaceae > Pantoea > Pantoea cypripedii. Next base: position 590,156 of record NZ_MLJI01000001.1, on the reverse strand, counting down.
CGGCCAGCGATTTTACGGTTACATCTGTCATGCTGTTCCTTCCTGTAATTATGCGTCATCGCCGAACCAGCAGATATTTCGCGCGGCCATGATCAGCGCGCCGGCCTTCTCATCATCCAGCCCTTCGATATCTGTCAGATCGTCGACACCTTGCTCGGCAAGATCTTCCAGCGTACAAACGCCTTTTGCCGCCAGGCGGTAAGCCAGAGCACGATCCAGACCGTCGAGATTCAGAAGATCTTCAGCAGGTTCCTGATTACCAAGGCTCTCTTCTTTCGCCAGTGCCAGGGTAGTTAACGCATTTTTTGCTCGTTCACGCAGGGCTTCTACCGTGTCTTCATCAAGGCCATCAACTTCCAGCAGCTCGTTGATCGGTACATATGCCAGCTCTTCCAAAGAAGAGAAGCCCTCTTCCACCAGTACGGTGGCGAAGTCTTCGTCGATGTCGAGATGTTTGGTGAACATATCGATGGCCGCATGGGCCTCGGCCTGATGTTTAGCCTGCAGGTCATCGACGGTCATTACGTTCAGTTCCCAACCACTCAACTGGGAAGCCAGACGCACGTTTTGGCCGTTACGGCCGATCGCCTGAGCCAGATTGCCAGCTTCAACGGCGATATCCATGGTGTGATTGTCTTCATCCACCACGATTGACGCCACATCAGCCGGAGCCATGGCGTTAATTACAAACTGTGCCGGGTTATCGTCCCACAGCACGATATCGATACGCTCGCCGCCCAGTTCACTGGAAACCGCCTGAACGCGTGCACCGCGCATACCTACGCAGGCACCCACTGGATCGATACGTTTGTCATTGGTTTTCACTGCGATTTTGGCACGAGAACCCGGATCACGCGCTGCCGCTTTGATCTCGATAACTTCTTCGCCAATTTCCGGTACTTCAATGCGGAACAGTTCGATCAGCATTTCCGGCTTGGAACGGGTGACGAACAGCTGCGCACCACGCGCTTCCGGACGCACGGCATACAGCACGCCGCGAATACGGTCACCTGGGCGGAAGTTTTCACGCGGCAGCATATCTTCACGCACAATCACCGCTTCAGCATTGCTGCCGAGATCCAGCGAGATGTTATCGCGATTCACTTTCTTCACCACGCCAGTGATGATTTCGCCTTCCTGCTCACGGAACTGATCCACCACCATTGCGCGTTCAGCTTCACGTACTTTCTGTACGATAACCTGCTTCGCCGTCTGGGTAGTGATACGGTCAAAGGTGACCGATTCAATCTGATCTTCAACATATTCGCCCAGATTGAATGCTTCATCTTCGAAGCGGGCTGCGTCCAGCGTGATCTCGCGAGTTGGCTGCGTGACTTCTTCAACAATCTGCCAGCGACGGAAAGTATCGAAATCGCCGCTTTTGCGGTCAATGCTGACGCGCACGTCGATTTCCTGCTCATACTTCTTCTTGGTCGCAGTGGCCAAAGCGCTCTCCAGCGCTTCGAAGATTTTCTCGCGCGGCAGGGCTTTTTCGTTAGAAACGGCTTCTACTACAGCTAAGATCTCTTTGTTCATCCTGGTTAGCCTCAATCCGGACTTTTAAAAGTGGGGGACCAGGTTCGCTTTCTGAATGTTGCTCAGCGCGAACACTTCATCGTTGCCCTCAACGGTTACCGTGATCATCTCGCCTTCGACAGACTTGATGATGCCCTGCCATTTACGGCGGTTCTGCACGGCCATACGCAGTACCAGACTCACCTCGTCACCGGCGAAACGTGCATAATGTTCAGCGGTAAAAAGAGGACGGTCAAGACCCGGTGAGGAAACTTCAAGGTTGTAAGCCACCGTGATGGGATCTTCCACATCCATCACAGCGCTGACCTGGTGGCTGACATCGGCGCAATCATCAACATTGATACCCTCTTCACTATCAATATAGATGCGCAAGGTTGATGTGCGACCACGAATAAACTCGATACCGACCAATTCGTAGCCAAGCGCTTCTACTGGAGCAGAGATCAACTCTGTCAATTTTTGCTCTAATGTGGACAAGCCCACCCCCAAGACATAAAAAAAGGGCCTTATAGCCCAGTGTTGCGATTTCCTGATAACAAAAAACCCCGAAAGATCGGGGCTTTTTGTGACTGGACCCTGTATGCCGCGATGCGGCTCGGAGCACAATCCAGAAGAATTTTTTTCAAAACTTACTGTGGAATGCGTCCGTCGATGCATACAGTATATTTGAAAAAGAACTCTAAGGGAAAGTGGTTGCGGGGGCCGGATTTGAACCGACGACCTTCGGGTTATGAGCCCGACGAGCTACCAGGCTGCTCCACCCCGCGTCCGAAAACGTGGCGAATAGTACGCCAAACTTGCGAAAATTGCAAGTCATACTGAGATTTGGTACCGAGGACGGGACTTGAACCCGTAAGCCCAATCGGGCACTACCACCTCAAGGTAGCGTGTCTACCAATTCCACCACCTCGGCACTTCACTGACAGCGACAATATTATGTCGCATTGCAAGCTGACGATCTTACTGCGGGATATCGTTACCCGGGGTTGCCGGTTTCGCTGGCTGAGTCTGTTCAGATTTCGCCGGCGCAGTCAGATTTTCCCACTCGCTTCCTTTGGAAGTTTTATTCGTGTTCAGGTTACCCAGAATCAGGCTGATGATGAAGAACAGCGTCGCCAGTACTGCGGTCATGCGAGTCATAAAGTTACCAGACCCGGTAGAACCAAACAGCGTCGCAGAAGCGCCTGCACCAAATGATGCTCCCATATCAGCGCCTTTACCTTGTTGCAGCATGATCAGACCCACAAGGCCCAGTGCCACAATAAGGAAAACTACCAAAAGAGCTTCGTACATAATCAACCTGTTTCCTTGCGCGTAAACCGCACAGTTAAAGCTTCAACCAGTATCGATGGGGAGTCTCGTCATCACCCACCAGAAGCGGGTGTGAATACTAACCAAAGGCGCATACCTCTGCAAGCGCAATTTTCACGAACCTAACTGATTGCGGAAAAAAGCGCCATCACGGTGATTTTACAGGCGGAAAGCGAAAAATCCTGCCGCCTGTGGCCTGATTAAACGGCCTTCACAGCGTCGGCAATTTGATGCGCCAGCGCGGTGACCTGCGCTTCATCCTCACCCTCGACCATCACGCGAATCAGTGGCTCAGTGCCGGATTTACGCAACAATACCCGCCCACGCCCGGCGAGGATTTTTTCTACTTCAGCGCTGGCCGCCTTGACGGCATCGGTCTGCAAAGGATCGCTGTCGCCGCTAAAGCGCACGTTCACCAGCACCTGCGGCAGCATCTTCATACCGCTGCACAAATCGTGCAGACTCATATGGTTTTGCACAATAGCAGTGAGCACTTGCAAACTTGCAACGATACCGTCACCCGTAGTGGTTTTATCCAGCAAAATCACATGACCGGAATTTTCTGCGCCGAGTCGCCAGCCTTTCTCCTGCATCTTCTCCAGCACATAGCGGTCACCGACTTTGGCGCGCACAAACGGAATACCGAGTTGTTTAAGCGCCAGCTCAAGACCCATATTGCTCATCAGCGTACCCACTACGCCACCGCGCAGCTGCCCCTGGCGTAAACCTTCACGGGCGATGATGTAAAGGATCTGGTCGCCATCGACCTTATTGCCAAGGTGGTCAACCATCATGATGCGGTCGCCGTCACCATCGTAGGCCAGACCCAGGTCCGCCTTCTCAGCCAGCACGCGCTGCTGCAACATACGCAGGTCGGTGGCACCACATTCTTTATTGATGTTCATGCCATCAGGTTGGGTCGCGATAGCAATCACCGTCGCACCCAGCTCACGCAGCACATTAGGTGCAATGTGGTAAGTCGCCCCATTGGCGCAATCCACCACAATTTTTAACCCATTCAGGCTTAGCTCACTGGGGAAGGTGCCTTTACAGAATTCGATGTAACGACCGGCCGCATCGACAATCCGGCTGGCACGACCCAATTCTGCCGATTCAACGCAGGTAATCGGCTTTTCCATCTCCAGCTCAATGGCTTCTTCCACTTCGTCTGGCAACTTGGTGCCTTCAGCAGAGAAAAATTTGATGCCGTTATCGTCGAACGGGTTATGTGAGGCTGAAATCACAATCCCGGCCTCCGCGCGGAAAGTGCGCGTCAGATAGGCAATGGCCGGTGTGGGCATCGGTCCGGTAAACGCGGCAGACAGGCCAGCCGCCGCCAGTCCGGCTTCCAGTGCCGATTCCAGCATATAACCTGAAATACGCGTGTCTTTACCAATCAGTACCTTTCTCGAACCGTGACGCGCCAGCACTTTACCTGCCGCCCAACCCAGCTTCAGTACGAAATCAGGGGTGATCGGCGCTTCACCCACTTTGCCGCGAATACCATCCGTACCGAAATATTTACGATCACTCATGCCTTTTTATCCTTTTGCTCTGCGTGTTGCTTCCACAACGCGCATCGCCTCAACGGTTTCTTTCACGTCATGCACGCGAATAATCTGTGCGCCCTGCATGGCGGCAATCACCGCGCATGTCAGGCTGCCAGTCAGACGCTGCGCCGGACCGACATTTAACAGCTGGCCAATCATAGACTTACGCGACATCCCCACTAACAGCGGCAAACCGAAATGGTGGAAATGACTAAGTTCAGCCAGCAGTTCATAGTTGTGGTTGAGATTCTTACCGAAACCAAAGCCGGGGTCGAGCAGCAGATTGTCTTTTTTGATCCCCGCCGCCACGCAGCGTGCAATCTGTTCGGTGAAGTAAGCGTCCACTTCGCCGACGATATTTTGATACTGCGGAGCCTGCTGCATGGTGCGCGGTTCGCCCTGCATATGCATCAGGCACACCGGCAGCCCGGTCTCCGCCGCCGCCTGCAACGCACCGGGTTCCGCCAGCGAACGAATATCGTTAATGATGTGAGCGCCCACTCGCGCAGATTCACGGATGACTTCGGCTTTAGAAGTATCGACCGAAATCCACACTTCGAAACGTTGGGCGATGGCTTCCACGACCGGAATCACACGTTCCAGTTCTTCTTCAACACTGACCTCATCCGCACCAGGGCGCGTCGATTCGCCACCCACATCAATGATGGTCGCCCCCGCGTTGACCATCTCATTGGTATGCGTTAACGCATCCACCAGTGAGTTATGCTTACCACCATCGGAGAAGGAGTCCGGCGTGACATTCAAAATACCCATCACATGGGGAAACGACAGATCGAGATGGGAATCACGGGCGTACAACTTCATGGTGAGAGTCTCCTTGAGGAATTACTGAACTGCGGGATGTAAAAAACCCCGGACCGGCCGGGGTTTGTATTGAGGTTGGTGCCTCTTACTTGTCGAGCTGTTCTGACATGGTGTTGCCCGGATTTGGCGTACGCGGTTCATCAACCGGACGTGGCGCCTTCGGCGTACCGTTATTGTCAGAAGAGTTGCTGCCTGGATCTTCCCAGCCAGCTGGCGGACGCACTTCGCGACGCGCCATCAGGTCATCAATCTGCGGTGCGTCGATGGTTTCATACTTCATCAGCGCGTCTTTCATCGCGTGAAGGATGTCCATGTTTTCACCCAGAATACGGCGTGCACGCTGATAGTTGCTGTCGATCAGGTGTTTTACTTCCTGGTCGATGATACGCGCCGTTTCATCAGACATGTGCTTGGCTTTCGCGACAGAACGACCGAGGAACACCTCACCCTCTTCCTCTGCATACAGCAGCGGACCGAGTTTTTCGGAGAAGCCCCATTGGGTCACCATGTTACGCGCCAGGTTAGTCGCCACTTTGATGTCGTTAGATGCACCCGTTGAAACGTGCTCAACACCATAGATGATTTCTTCCGCCAGGCGACCGCCATACAGCGTAGAAATCTGGCTTTCCAGCTTCTGACGGCTGGCGCTAATCGCATCGCCTTCCGGCAGGAAGAAGGTGACACCCAGTGCGCGGCCGCGCGGGATGATGGTCACTTTATGAACCGGATCGTGTTCCGGCACCAGACGACCAATAATCGCATGGCCCGCTTCGTGATAGGCGGTGGATTCTTTCTGCGCTTCCGTCATCACCATGGAGCGACGTTCCGCACCCATCATGATTTTGTCTTTCGCTTTCTCGAACTCAACCATCGATACCACACGCTTGTTGGAGCGTGCAGCAAACAACGCTGCTTCGTTCACCAGGTTCGCCAGGTCAGCACCGGAGAAGCCCGGCGTACCACGTGCGATGATGGCGGCATCGATGTCGGTTGCCAGCGGCACACGACGCATATGCACTTTCAGAATCTGCTCACGACCACGAACATCTGGCAGGCCAACCACGACCTGGCGGTCAAAACGGCCTGGACGCAGCAGCGCCGGGTCAAGCACGTCAGGACGGTTCGTTGCCGCGATAACGATAATGCCTTCGTTGCCTTCAAAACCATCCATCTCAACCAGCATCTGGTTCAGCGTTTGTTCACGTTCGTCGTGACCACCGCCTAAACCGGCACCACGCTGACGACCCACCGCATCGATTTCATCGATAAAGATGATGCACGGTGCCGCCTTTTTCGCTTGTTCGAACATGTCACGCACACGAGATGCACCAACACCCACGAACATTTCAACGAAGTCAGAACCGGAGATAGTAAAGAAAGGCACTTTTGCTTCACCGGCGATAGCTTTCGCCAGCAGCGTTTTACCGGTACCCGGCGGACCCACCATCAGGACGCCCTTGGGAATTTTACCGCCCAGTTTCTGGAAACGGCTCGGTTCACGCAGATACTCGACCAACTCACCCACTTCTTCTTTGGCCTCATCACAACCGGCCACATCAGCAAAAGTGGTTTTGATCTGATCTTCCGTCAGCATGCGGGCCTTGCTCTTACCGAAGGACATCGCGCCCTTCCCGCCGCCACCTTGCATCTGACGCATAAAGAAGATCCACACGCCAATCAGCAGCAGCATCGGGAACCAGGAGATGAAGATCGAAGCCAGCAGGCTCGGTTCTTCCGGCGGTTCGCCAACCACTTTGACGTTTTTGGTCAACAGGTTATCGAGTAACTTGGGATCGTTGACAGGAATATAGGTCGTGTATTTATTACTGTCTTTTTTGGTAACGTTAATCTCACGCCCGTTAATACGTGCCTCGCGGACCTGATCCTGGTTCACTTCCGACAGGAAGGTTGAATAATCAACCCTACGGCCATTCGACTCGCTGGGCCCAAAGCTCTGGAATACTGACATCAGCACGACCGCGATGACTAACCAGAGAATCAGGTTTTTCGCCATGTCACTCAAGGGATTAACCTCATATTACAACGGTGTTAACAGACAGCGTAGGGTACTATATATCCTTCATACCTGGAATCGCGGCGCTGATGATTTTGCTTGTTTACCCTGAAAGTCAGAATTCTCATCGGTGTAAACGCATTGCTCGCCTTGCTTTGATTCCGGTAAATCGGGTTATAGTTTGCGCCCTGTCGCCACAATGTACACTTCGCGCGAACGTGATCGCGAAGCATCCGGCTTACGAATTTTCACTTTCGTAAACAGGGAGCGAATTTCCCGCAGGTATTCATCGAAGCCATCTCCCTGAAACACTTTCACCACAAAACTGCCGCCTGGGGCCAGGATATCCCGACACATTTCCAGCGCCAATTCTACCAAATACATCGAACGCGGAATATCAACTGCAGGTGTACCACTCATGTTCGGCGCCATGTCCGACATAACTACCTGCACTTTTTCGTCACCAACGCGTTCCAGTAGCGTCTTCAGCACTGCTTCGTCACGAAAATCGCCTTGCAGAAAATCAACACCGACAATCGGGTCCATCGGCAGCAGGTCACAGGCAATGATACGGCCATTCGAGCCAATCAGTTGTACCACATATTGCGACCAGCCACCGGGTGCAGCTCCCAGATCGACCACTGTCATACCGGGTTTGAACAGCTTGTCACCCTGCTGTATTTCCTCAAGTTTAAACCAGGCGCGCGAACGCAACCCTTTTTTCTGTGCCTGTTGCACATATTTATCGCTAAAGTGTTCCTGAAGCCAGCGACTGGAACTGGCCGAACGCTTTTTACCCGTCATAATTTTTCCAGTTAAATCGTCATCGTAGCGATAAATCAGCACGCATGGGTTGCGTTGATTTGGCGATATACCCGAGATGGCGGTAGAATGAACCGTTTTCAATCCCTAAGTAAGCAAAAAAATACGATGAATCTGAGTACCAAACAAAAACAGCACCTGAAAGGCCTTGCCCACCCGCTTAAACCCGTTGTTATGCTGGGTGGTAATGGCCTGACTGAAGGCGTGCTCGCCGAAATCGAACAGGCGCTAGAGCATCACGAATTGATCAAGGTAAAAATTGCCTCGGAAGATCGTGAAACTAAGCTCCTGATCGTTGACGCTATCGTCCGCGAAACCAAAGCTTGCAACGTACAGGTCATCGGCAAAACGCTGGTGCTGTATCGCCCTGCAAAAGAGAGCAAGATTTCTCTGCCTCGTTAAGGCGGGCAGAGAAGGTGCCATGCTCCGCCATGGGATAAAAGGCCGCTATGCGGCCTTTTTCCTTTCTTTACAATATGCAGCAACGCATTTCAAAGCGTAGCAATATATTAGATGTATTCCACCTTCAGGATCTCATATTCCACATCCCCGCCCGGTGTTTTGATGATCGCGACGTCATCCGCTTCTTTCCCGACCAGACCACGCGCCATCGGCGAGTTCACTGAAATCAGATTTTGTTTAAAGTCGGCTTCGTCATCGCCCACGATACGGTAGGTCGATTCTTCATCAGTATCGATGTTCAGCACCTGCACGGTAGCACCAAAAATGACGCGACCGGTTTTCGGCATCTGAGTCACATCAATCACTTGCGCATTGGAGAGTTTCGCTTCGATCTCCTGAATACGTCCCTCGCAGAACCCTTGTTCTTCGCGGGCAGCATGGTATTCGGCATTCTCTTTCAAATCGCCGTGCTCACGGGCTTCGGCGATAGAGGCGATGATGCGCGGACGCTTAACGGTTTTCAGTTCGTTCAGCTCTTCGCGCAGCTTTTCAGCGCCTTTTAAAGTCATCGGAATCTGTTTCATTTTGGCTCCTCGTCATCTTTCCTGGTTAACAGCGTCATCCTGACCGGTGACAGCAGAAAACAGCTTCTGCGGCGCGTTACCTCATTTTCACAAGCAAAAGAATCCTGACCCGGAAAGGTTTCCGGGTCAGGATGGGTTTTGCATTTTGATACGTATTTTACCCCAGAGTTCCCTGTGGGTCATCGTTTACTTTGCACCGTCCGGGGACGTAGTATTGTCGCCTTCACCCGTCAGTTACCGCGAGATTATGCGATTTTCACGACTTGTTACCGGATTAACCTGTGCGTTTATGCTGCAGGCACAAGCAGCCCCCGTTGAGGAATACATGCAGTATTTACCAGACGGCGCAAACCTGGCGCTGATGGTACAAAAAGTGGGCGCATCAACCCCGATAATCGATTTTCATGGCAAACAAATGGCGTTACCCGCCAGTACCATGAAGGTCGTGACCGCGCTGGCGGCGTTGCTGGAACTGGGGCCTGACTTCCGTTTCCAGACCACGCTGGAAACCAAAGGCGCAGTCAGCGATGGCACCCTGAATGGGGATCTGGTGGCACGCTTTGCCGGTGATCCGACATTAAGCCGTCAGGATCTGCGCAACATGGTCGCCACGCTGAAAAAGCAGGGCATCACCCATATTAAAGGCAACCTGGTGATCGATACCTCGGTCTTCGCCAGCCACGATATGGCACCGGGCTGGCCATGGAACGATCTGACGCAATGCTTCAGCGCACCGCCAGGGGCGGCCATCGTCGATAAAAACTGTTTCTCCGTTTCGCTCTACAGCGCCAGCAAGCCGGGCGACACCGCCTTTGTGCGCATCGCTTCCTATTACCCGGCGCATATGTTCAGCCAGGTACGTACCCTCGGCCCTAACAGCGGCGAAGGGCAATATTGCGAGCTGGATGTGGTGCCAGGCGAACTGAATCGCTACACCCTGACCGGCTGCATGCGTCAGCGGGCAGAACCGCTGCCACTGGCCTTTGCCGTGCAGGATGGCGCAGCCTGGGCGGGCGAGATCCTGAAGGATGAACTGCGCGCTGCGGATATCGACTACAGCGGCCATCTGGTGCGTCAGACGCAGGTCACGTCGCCGGGTACCGTGCTGGCCTCCACGCAATCCGCACCGTTGCACGATTTGCTGCACACCATGCTGAAGAAATCGGACAATATGATTGCCGATACCGTATTCCGTACCATTGGCCATCATTACTTCAACGTGCCGGGCACCTTCCGCGCCGGTTCTGATGCGGTGCGCCGCATTCTGCGCGAAAAAGCCGGTATTGATCTCGGCAACACCATTCAGGTAGACGGTTCAGGCCTGTCACGTCATGATTTGGTCGCGCCCAGTACCATGATGCAGGTGCTGCAATATATCGCCAAAAATGATTCAACGCTGAACTACATCTCCATGCTGCCGCTGGCGGGCTACGATGGCACGCTACAATATCGTGGTGGTCTGCATGAAGCGGGCGTTGATGGTAAGGTATCGGCGAAGACCGGTTCGCTGCAGGGCGTCTATAATCTGGCAGGATTCATCACCACTGCCAGCGGCGCGCGCGTTGCCTTTGTCCAGTATCTGTCCGGTTATGCTGTTCCGCCGGAAGACCAGAAGACACGCCGCATTCCGCTGGTGCGTTTTGAAAGCCGCCTCTACAAGGACATTTACCAGAACAACTGATGAAACTGTTAATCGTTGAGGATGATGCGCTGCTGCAATCGGGCCTGGCCCAGGCATTGAGCGCCCAGGGTTACGCCGTTGACTGCGCCGCCAGCGCCGCAGAAAGCAACGCGTTGCTGCGCAGTGGTCAGTACAGCCTGATCGTACTGGATCTCGGTCTGCCCGATCGTGACGGTGCTGCGCTACTGCGTCAGTGGCGTCGCGATGGCATCGCCGTACCGGTACTGATTCTCACAGCGCGTGATGCGCTGGAAGATCGGGTGGATGGGCTGGATGCCGGTGCCGATGACTATCTGGTGAAGCCTTTTGCGCTGGTGGAACTGCAGGCACGCGTGCGGGCATTGATTCGCCGCTATCAGGGCCATAGCGACAACCTGTTGCAGCAGGGTGATCTCACCCTCAACCTCAGTTCTCAGCAGGTGCTGCTGGAGAACCAGCCGCTGGAAATCACGCCGAAAGAGTTCGCGCTGCTGACCCGTTTGCTGATGCGCGTCGGGCAGAATGTGCACCGCGAAACCCTGCAACAGGATCTCTACAGCTGGAACGATGATCCCGGTTCCAATACGCTGGAAGTCCATATTCACAATCTGCGCCGCAAACTCGGTAAAGATCGTATCAAGACCGTGCGTGGCGTCGGTTATCGGCTGGAAGAACGTGAATGAATAGCATGCGTCAGCGCTTGCTGATCATGCTGGCGCTGATTCTGCTCACCTGCCAGATCATGAGCGCCGTCTGGCTGTGGCACGAAAGTCGCGAGCAGATCGGTTTTCTGGTGAACGAAACGCTCACCGCCAAAGCACGTAACGATCACGTCGAAAACGAAATCCGCGAAGCCATTGCCTCACTGCTGTTGCCGTCGCTGGTGATGGTGTGCCTGACGTTGCTGTTCTCCTTCTGGGCCATCAACTGGATTATCCGCCCGCTGAAGTCGTTGCAAAGCAGCCTCGCCCATCGCTCCGCCGATAATCTGTCCCCGCTGCCGCTCTATTCCGAGATGGAAGAAATCGTGGCAGTGACCACCTCGATCAATCAGCTCCTGTCGCGTCTCGATCATACGCTGCAACAGGAACGCCTGTTCACCGCAGATGCCGCCCACGAATTACGCACGCCACTGGCCGGACTGCGTCTGCATCTGGAGCTGCTGCAACAGCAAAACGTGCCGCAAAGCGCCATGCTGGTGGAACGTATCGACCAGCTAATGCACACCGTTGAACAATTACTGATGCTGTCGCGTGCTGGCCAGGCGCTGGCTGGCGGTCACTATCAGCAGTTGCACTGGCAACAGGACATCATGCAACCATTGCAGCCGGAGATGGCCGAACTTTACGCGCAGCGTCAGCAGCAATTGTTCTGGCCGCAGGGCGCGGATGTACCGCAACAGGGTGAGGCAGTTTTGCTGCGTCTGATGCTGCGTAATCTGCTGGAAAATGCCTCGCGCTACAGCCCGGAAGGCAGTGAAGTGCAGGTGTTGTTACGTGAAGAAGAACAGCAGGTCATCGTTGAAGTATGGGATCAGGGACCGGGCATTGAAGCCAGTGCGGCAGAGGAACTGACTAAGGCGTTCCGCCGTCGCGATCAACGCTATGGTGGCAGCGGTCTGGGTCTGAATATTGTGCTGCGCATTGTGCAGATGCATCACGGCAGCCTGGAACTGGTTAACCGGAAAGACGGCAGCGGACTGATTGCCCGCTGCCGTTTGCCTCATCATCTCAATTAGAATTGGGTGTTGAGGCTCATGTAGTAAGTACGGCCTGAATCGTTGTAGGTGTTCGCACCGGCACCATACAAATACGCGCCGGTCGTCGCGTTGCCGGTGGTCTGGGCATTACCCTGACGCCAGTGACGCTTGTCAGTCAGGTTGTCGATACCCAGGGTGACGCTAACATACTTGTTAATATCGTAGGTGCCGCTCATGCCGATAATGGAGTATGGGCTAACCTGATCGGTGGCGCTGCCAGTAACCGGGTTGCCATGATAGTCATACTTCTTAGGCACTTGCTTGCCATACCAGGTAAAGGTGGTTTGCAGCGACAGATCCTCTGTTGCCTGCCAGCTCAGCGTCGAGTTCAGGGTATATTGCGGGATAATCGACAAACGGTCGCCGGTCTCTTTGTTCTTACTCTGCAGCATATACGTGTAATTGTTATTCCACGTTACGGTGTCAGAGAACGGGATGTTGATGGTGCCTTCCAGCCCTTCAACCACCGCTTTCGGTACGTTTTCCCACTTGTAGATGTTGGTGGTGCCGTTAGAGGCAGTACCGGTTGAGACCATACCCGCTTCGATTTTGTTGCGATAATCGTTGCGGAACCAGGTCAGACCGGCCTGATAGCCTTCGTGTTTCCACTCCAGACCAATCTCTTTGTTGATACTGTTTTCTGCTTTCAGGTCTTTATTACCCTGCAAATAACAGGCGCTGGACGCGTCAGCACAACCCTGACCGTTGCTGTACAACAGATAGTTCGGGTTGGTCTGATACAGGCTCGGCGCTTTATAGGCACGACCAATCCCCATCTTCAGCGTGAAGTCATCACCCAGCCCTTGCGACAGGTTCAGTGACGGACTCCAGTTGTTGCCAACAATCGAGTGATGATCGAAACGCAGACTCGGCGTCAGCATGGTGCTGTCTGTCAGCTCCATGTTGTCTTCAGCAAACAGCGAGAAGATTTCAGCCTGAGAATACGGGCTGCGTCCGGTATTCGAGATGCCCGGCACGCTACCGTAGCTGGCAGACTGGGTGGTCGAAGAAGGATCCTTCATGCGCTGCTGATTCCACTCAGTACCCAGCGTTGCGGTCTGGTTAATCAACCATTCAAACGGAATGCTGACTTCACTGTGCAGCATAATGTCGTCGAGCTGGATGGTGTTAAAGCCGCTGTTGGAGAAGATCCCCTCGGTCCCGCCCGCCAGACCTTCGTTGATACGGGTGTTACGGGTTTTCTCGTAGCGTCCCCAGGTACTGGTGCTGACACCGTTGTCCCAGGCACCGGTCCATTTCAGCGAGATGTTCTGGCGATACAGGCGGTTGGTCTCGTCACCGTACATACTTTTCACCAGCGTGCTGGTGTTGGTGTTCTGCGTATCACCGGCATACAGGTTGCCCTGACGGCTGTAGCCTGCCTGCAATTCCAGGGTTTGCATCGGCGCAAACGCCCAGCTCAGTAACGCATTGATATCTTTGTTGACGGAGCCTTCGCGCCCTGCCGGATAGCTGCCCGCATAAGTCCCGGTACGGTCTGCGGCATGGCCTTCGTTGATATCGTAGGCATCCGCCTGAGTTTTGGCTAAGCCACCGTACAACCGAAAGTTGAAGTCATCGCCCAGCGGTCCTTGCAGGCTGAAGTTGGTGCGTTTGGTTGCGCCTTCATCCTTGTGCTGCGGAACGTTGAAATAGGTGTTCCAGGAACCGTGCCACTTCTGATCGGTGTATTTCTTGGTGATGATGTTAACCACGCCACCCGCCGCGCCGTTGCCGTAGCGCACCGCGGCCGGACCACGGATCACATCGATATGGTCGATCAACTCTGGCGGTACCCAGTTGGTATCACCACGCGTATCACGCTCGCCACGCCAGCCAAGGCGTACCGAGTTACGGCTGGTGATCGGCATACCATCGACCATGATCAGGGTGTTTTCCGGGCCCATACCACGGATATCAATCTGACGATTGTTGCCGCGCTGGCCGCTGGTGGAGTTACCGGTCAGGTTAACACCCGGCATGGTGCGAATGATTTCAGACACATCGCGCGCTGGCGGATGTTTTTTGATTTCATCGGCGGTAATGGTGGAAACGCCGGGGGCCTGCAATGTCTGCTGCTGGGCGGTCACCATCATGGTGCCCCCATCCACGGAAGCGGCGTCTGTGCTGGTAGTCGTGCTGCTGGAGGTTTCTGCTGCCCAGGTGGTACCGGAGAGAAGCCCCAGTTCAATCAGAATGGCTAATGATAAACGCGAATATTTTTTCATTTTTTCGTTCCTGGATTGCCAGCAAACGTAACTGGCGCGCCGGTGAGAAAGTCACAATCCTTTATCGTCGCCCTGTCCCAAACCTGGCAGTGCCATCCGTCGCGCATCCCTTCCTTTATGAGAAAGGTGACAGGCGGAACGAGCGTGCTCATTTATGAGCGGAAACACCCTATTGCAAATGCAAATAATTATCAATAGTATTATCTGTAACCTTTGTGAAAAGATCCTTGAGTAAACGGCGACTGGCAGCACCTATGACCTGGCTAAACGAGATAACCGGCAGTGAAGCCTGGTGGCAGGAGCAGCAACGTAAAGGCATCCCGTATGTCGAGGGAGAAGTGGATGGCGCATGTCAGGTCACTTTCTTCTGGCGCGATCCGCAGGGCAATGAAACGCAGTCGCGCACGCAGCGGGTGTGGATCAACATTACCGGCGTGACCGATCACCACCAGCACCGCCCCCCGCAATCCCTGGTACGTGTCGCCCATACCGATGTCTGGTACTGGCAGACTCGCTTGCCAGCTAACTGGCGTGGTAGCTACTGCCTGATGCCGGATAAACAAGCGACCGATTTCGCCGGGGATGCCGACATGTATGCCCTGCGCAACTGGTGGCGCGATAAATTCCCCACCGCCCAGGCCGATCCGCTCAATGCCCTGCGTGGCTGGTCTGGTGGACGCGGTATGGGGGTTTCTCCCTTGCATCTGCCACAAGCCCCCAATCAACAGGTATGGCGCGCCATTGATGAAGGTCGTGCCCCTGAAATCGCCTTACAGCAATATCGCTGGGACAGCGCCTTATTGGGCAACAGCCGTTCCGTCTGGCTGTACTGCACCGGCGCAGCTGAACCCCGGCAGCGACCACTGGCCATTTTGCTCGATGGGCAATTCTGGGCGCACAGCATGCCGATTGCCGGTCCGCTGCAACAACTTACCGACCAGGGCGCGCTGCCTGCGGCGGTGTATCTGTTTATTGACATCATCGACCGCGAACATCGTAGCCGTGAGTTGCCGTGCAATGCCCTGTTCTGGCAAGCCTTACAGGAAGAGTTACTCCCTCAGGTGGCGCAGTGGGCACCTTATCGGCAGAACGCTGACAGCACCGTGGTGGCCGGGCAAAGTTTTGGCGGCCTCGCCTCGGTTTTCGCCGCGTTGCACTGGCCGCAGCAGTTTGGCAATGCCATCAGTCTGTCCGGTTCCTTCTGGTGGCCGGAGCGCGGTAATGCGCACGGCTGGCTGATCCAGCAGCTGGAACAGGGTCTGGCACCGCGTCAGCCACTGCGTTTCTGGCTGGAAGCAGGCAAACGTGAAGGGCTGATTTTGCAGGCTAATCAGCAATTGCAGCAGTTGTTGCAGGCGGCGGGTTATCAGGTGGATTACCAGCCGGTAGAAGGCGGACACGATGCGCTGTGCTGGCGTGGCGGTCTGCTGGATGGCCTGCAGGCACTGTGGCGCAATCCGACCCCGCATTAAACAAGCAGGAGCCGACATGGAACATCGCAATCCCTTTGACGATCCGCAGCAGGATTGTCTGGTGCTGCGCAATCCGCAGCAACAATACAGTTTATGGCCCGCGTTCAGCGCCCTCCCCTCTGGCTGGCAAACGGTGTTTGGCCCACAGCCGCAACCCGCTTGTCTGAGCTGGCTGGAACAAAACTGGCAGGATATCCGGCCGCTGACGCAGGACACCAACCGGAGCGACAATGTCTGAATCCCTGATGAACCGACATCTCACCGAACAGCAAACCCTGCCGCTGGTGGCGGCCCAGCCCGGCATCTGGATTGCCGATCAGTTGTCCCGCCATCACAACGCCTATGCGGTCGCGCACTTTATTGAATTGCAGGGTGATATCGATAGCGCCCTGCTGTGCAAAGCGATTATTGCGGGTATGCAGGAAGCCGATACGCTAAATATGGCGTTTGGCGAAGTGGACGGCGAAGCGCTGCAATGGCCGCAGGCGCAGAACTTTAGCCAGCCGCAGATCATCGATCTGCGCACAGAAGCTGACCCGGCAGGCAAAGCCCGCGCCCTGATGCGCGCCGATATGAACGGCGATTTGCGCGTGCTGAGCGGTGCGCCGCTGTATCATCATTGCCTGTTCCGGCTGGGTGAGCAGCACTGGTTCTGGTATCAGCGTTATCACCATCTGGTGGTGGATGGGTTCAGTTTTACCGCTCTGACGCGCCGCATCGCCAATCTGTACAGCGCCTGGGCGCAGCAACAGCAAGCGGAGCCAACGCCCTTTATCCCCTTTAGCGAGGTAGTGGAAGAGTATCAGCGCTATCAGCAATCCACTTCCTTCACGCGTGACAGCCAGTTCTGGCGTGAAAAAGGTGCCAGCCTGCCTGCACCTGCGTCGCTCTCACCCCAGCCACTGGCAGGACAAAGCGCCAGTACCGATCTGCTGCGTCACAGCCTGACGCTGGATCGCGCCACCTTCCAGCAGCTGGTGAGCCAGCATCCTCAGCATAGCGCCGCCGATCTCGCCTTCGCACTGGTGGGGCTGTGGCTGGCCCGTCTGAGCGGGCAAAACGACTTCTCCGCTGGCTTTATCTTTATGCGTCGTATCGGTTCGGCGGCACTGTGCGCCACCGGCCCGGTGATCAACGTGCTGCCGATGGCGATCCACTACGATCCGGCACAACCGCTGGCTACGCTGGCGAATCAGTTGGCCGGTGAAGTGAAAAAGATGCGCCGCCACCAGCGTTACGATGCCGAACAGGTGATGCGCGATCTCGGGCGTCTCGGTGATGGCGATCCGCTTTACGGCCCGGTGATCAACCTGAAGATGTTTGACTACCAGCTGGATTTCGCCGGTGTCGAGGGGATTACCCATCAGCTGGCATCCGGCCCGGTGCGCGATCTGGAAATTGCCATCTACATCAGCGAGCAGGGTGAACTGACGCTGGAGCTGCTGGCGAATGCGGCACGCTACAATCTGCCCACCCTGCAACGCCATAGCCGTCGTTTCGCCTTGTTACTGGCACAACTGGCGGCAGATCCGCAGCGCCCGTGCGGTGAGCTGGATCTACTGACGGCTGAAGAACATCGCCAGCTGGCAGACATCAACCACACCGCGCATCCGCTCCCGGCGGAAACGCTGGCATCACTGCTGGCCCGGCAGGCCGCGCGCACCCCGGATGCTCCGGCGCTGGCCGATGCGCAGCATCAGTTGAGCTATCGCCAGATGCAGCAGCAGGTCTTTGCGCTGGCGCAGCAGTTAAGCGCCGCTGGCGTACAACGCGGTGACATCGTGGCGGTGGCACTGCCGCGCTCGGTGCAACTGTCGCTGGCGTTACAGGCGATTGTGACACTGGGTGCCGCTTATCTGCCACTCGATACCGGTTATCCCGACGACCGTCTGCAACTGATGCTGGAAGACGCGGCCCCCAAAACCCTGATGACCTCGGCCTCGCTCTCTGCGCGTTTTGCGGCCATTGCGCCAGTCAGCCAGTTGCATTTCGATACGCTCTCCTCTGAGCTGAATGCCCCTGCTCCCATCAGCGCGCCGCAGCCGCAGGACGGGGCTTATATCATCTATACCTCGGGTTCCACCGGGCGTCCCAAAGGGGTACTGGTCGGCCATGAAGCCATCGTCAACCGCCTGTTGTGGATGCAGGATCACTACCCGCTGCAAGCTGATGATGTGGTGCTCCAGAAAACCCCGAGCAGCTTTGACGTTTCGGTGTGGGAATTCTTCTGGCCGCTGCTGGTTGGCGCGCAGTTGGTGATGGCTCCGCCGGAAGCCCATCGCGATCCGGAAGCGCTGCAACAGTTGTTCGCGCAACATAAGGTGACCACCACCCACTTTGTCCCCTCCATGCTGGCGGCCTTTGTCGCGGCCTTGCAGGACGATGCAGCTATCAGCAGCTGCACCAGCCTGCGCCGCGTCTTCTGTAGCGGCGAAGCGTTGCCAACCGATCTGTCGCGCGAGTGGGAACTGTTGACCCAGGTGCCGCTGCACAATTTATATGGCCCGACGGAAGCGGCGGTGGATGTCAGCTGGTATCCGGCGTTTGGCGAGGCGCTGGCCGCCGTTACAGGTGCCAGCGTGCCGATCGGTTATCCGGTGTGGAACACCGGCCTGCGCATTCTCGATGCCCGCCTGCAACCGGTGCCGCCGGGTGTCGCTGGCGATCTCTATCTGACCGGAATCCAGCTGGCGCATGGCTATCTGGGACGCCCTGACCTCACCGCCAGCCGTTTTGTCGCCGATCCGGCAGGCAACGGCGAACGAATGTATCGCACCGGCGATGTGGCACGCTGGCTGGAAAATGGCGCGGTGGAATATCTTGGCCGCAGCGACGATCAGTTAAAAATTCGTGGTCAGCGCATCGAACTCAATGAAATCGATCATGTGCTATGCGCCCAACCAGGCATCGAGCAGGCCGTCACGCACGCGGTGGTGCTGGGTGGCGCTGCGGCGCAGGGCGATGCCCGCCAGCTGGTCGGTTATGTGATTGCCGATCATGCGGTTGATGGCGAAACGCTACGTCATGCGCTGGCGCAGCAATTGCCCGCCCATATGGTGCCGGTGTCGATTGTGCAGCTGGAAGCCTTCCCGCTCAGCAGCAATGGCAAGCTGGATCGCAAAGCCTTACCGCTACCGCAGGCCGCCATGGCCAGCACCGGACGCGCACCTCATCCAGGGCTGGAAAGCCAGCTGGCAGCGGCGTTTTGCCAGTTGCTGGCGCGCGATAGCATCAGCGCGCAGGATGATTTCTTTGCCCTTGGCGGCCATTCTCTGCTGGCGATGCGTCTTGCTGCACAGTTGCGTCGGGAGCTGCAACAGCCGGTGTCTGTGGGCCAGATCATGGTTGCTTCCACCGTCGAAAAACTGGCGGCCCTGCTGAGTGATGAACAATCTCACCAACAGGCCGGTTTCGAAGCGGTGCTGCCGTTACGCCAGGGTAATGGACCCACGCTGTTCTGCTTCCACCCGGCCTCCGGTTTTGCCTGGCAGTTCAGCATCCTGCAACGCTATCTGGATCCACGCTGGTCGCTGATGGGTATTCAGTCACCGGATACCGATAGCCCGCTGAATCAGAGCGCGCATCTGGATGAGGTTTGTGACGCCCATCTGCGTACCTTGCGTGAGGTGCAGCCGCACGGCCCTTATTACTTCATTGGCTATTCGCTGGGTGGCACCCTGGCGCAGGGCATTGCCGCACGGCTGACAGCTGCCGGAGAAGAGGTGGCGTTCCTTGGCCTGCTCGATACCTGGCCGCCGGAGACGCAGAACTGGGACGAAAAACGCGGTGAGAACGTGCTGGACCCGGCAGTGCTGGAAGAAGTGAACCGTGAGCGTGAGCAGTTTATTGCTGCGCAACGTCATCAGGCGGGTGAAGAGATGCAGGCGATGTTCGATACCATCGAAGCAAACTACGCCAGCTCGGTTCGCCTGCTGGCGACCGCGCGCAGCGCCCGCTTTACCGGACGCGCAACCCTGTTCCTTGCGGAGCAAACGCAGCAACCGGGGCAGGACGCGCGACGCGCCTGGGCACCCTATGTCGGTGAACTGGCAGTGTGGCCGATGGATTGCGCCCACGTAGATATCATTTCACCGCAGATGTTCGAGCAGATTGGTCCCTTGTTGCAGCGACTGCTGAGCGAATTCTGATCCTGATCGCACCTTCTGGTAACGGCGCAATTTATTGCGCGGTTTTTCCGGCATCATGCACGGAACCGCGCGATAAATCGCGCCGCTACACGTCTGTGCTGTTATTTGCCTGGTCGTCCCAGCGGCACGATCATCGGCGTATGTGCCACCGGATCTTCCACAATCACGCAGCGCAAGCCATAGACCTGCTCAATCAGCGCCGGGGTGACGATCTCTGCCGGTTTCCCTTCGGCAATAATCCGCCCATGGCGCATCGCAATCAGGTGCGTGGCATACCGACAGGCATGATTGAGGTCATGCAGCACCACCACCAGCGAACGCCCGTGCTGCTGATTAAGATCCTGCATCAACTCCAGCAGTTCAATCTGATGGGTGATATCCAGCCAGGTGGTCGGTTCATCCAGCAGCAGTAACGGCGTCTGCTGTGCCAGCACCATGGCAATCCACACTCGCTGACGCTGCCCACCGGAGAGCGTATCCACCTGCTGCTGCGCCAGATCAGCCACGCCGGTCGCCAGCATCGCCTGCTGCACCGCCGCTTCATCTTCGGCACGCCAGCGGCCAAACAGCTGCTGATGCGGATAGCGACCACGCGCTACCAGCTCAGTAACGCTGATCCCCGCCGGGGCGTTGGAACTTTGCGGCAACAGGCCGAGACGGCGCGCCACTTCTTTCGTGGGATAACGATTGATGGCTTCACCATCAAGAAAAACCTGGCCTTTCAGCGGAGGATTAAGGCGACTCAGGGTGCGTAGCAGGGTCGATTTGCCGCAGGCATTGGGGCCGATAATCACCGTCAGCTCCCCTTCCGGGATCGCCACCGACAAATTCTCCGCCACCACTTTTTTGTCGTAGCCCAGCGTCAGCCCTTCGCCATAGAGACGTGAAGGAATTTCGGTCATTGGCGTCGCGCCTCCCGCACCAGTAAAGCAATCAGATAAAGTCCACCGAGGCTGACGGTAATCACGCCAACCGGCAATTGATAAGGCAGGAACAGATGCTGCGCGGCAAAATCCGCAGCGATCAATAGCAACGCACCGCACAGCGCGGTCAGCGGCATACCGCCGCCGAGACGACGGGCTATCTGCGGTGCCAGCAAGGCAATAAACGAAATCGGTCCGACCAGTGCAGTCGAGGCTGCGGTCAGCACCACACCAAGCAGCATTAACCACAGGCGGCTGCGCTCCACCGGTACGCCAAGCGCACAGGCGGTGTCATCCCCCATCTCCAGCAGACGCATCCGGCGTGCCAGCAGCGCCACCAGCAGCAGACTCAGCAATAACACGGCAATCACCGGCGGTGTCTTCGCCCAGGTGATGCCGTTGAGCGACCCGGCACTCCATAAACCGGCGCTGACCGCAGATTCGAGCGACGCGCTGATAATCAGCCAGCTGTTGAGCGCCATCAGCAAGGCACGCACGCTGATGCCGACAATAATCAAACGAAAGGTTTCTACGCCATTACGCCAGGCAAACAGATACACCAGCGCTGCGGTGATAATGCCGCCCAGCAGCGCGGCAAGGGTCATTGCCGAGGCATTTTGATTAAACAGCACCAGCGCCACCAGCACACCGCTATAGGCTCCGGTGTTAAAACCCAAAATATCAGGGCTGCCGAGCGGGTTACGCAGCAGCGACTGGAAAATCGCGCCGCTGATGCCGAGCGCTGCGCCAATCAGCAACGCCATCAGCACACGCGGCAAGCGCCATTCCAGCAGAATCAGTTTTACGTTGCTGGCACCCTCACCCAGCAGCACCTGCCACACCTGTTCACCGCTGATCGGCAGTGCGCCACGCGTCAGCGCCAGAAAAGCCAGCAGTCCGCAGCCCAGCAGCAGCCAGAGCGAATTCATCAGTGCGCGCCGCGTCATACCGCACCTCGCCCTAATTTGCGTCGTACTAGCACGATCAACATTGGCGCGCCAAGCATCGCGGTGACGATGGACACCCGCAGCTCACCAGGTACCAGCAGGCGACCAATAATATCTGCGGCTAATAACAGGATCGGCGTCAGCAGCGCGGTGGCAGGTAGCAACCAGCGATGGTCATTGCCCACCAGCCAGCGTGCCAGATGCGGCGTCATTAAACCGAGAAAAGCGATCGGCCCGACCGCTGCCGTTGCCGCGCCGCACAGCAGCGCTATCGCCAGCAGCCCAAGCAGCTGGGTACGCGCCACGCGGGTTCCCAGTGCCGTCGCCATATCGCCCCCCATACTCAGGCTGTTAAGCGCCTGCGACAGGCAAAAGGCCACCACGCTGCCCACCAGCACCGCCGGAAACAGGGTACGCAAAATGGTGAAATTGCGGATATCCAGCGAACCGCTGTGCCAGAAACGCAGATGATCGTAGATGTCAGGATTGAGCAGCGAAATCCCCGAGGTTAACCCTTCCAGCACCGCCCCCAGCGCCACCCCCGCCAGAGTCAGACGCACCGGATTCACGCGTCCGCCACCAATCGCGCCGGTCATCGCCACCAGCAGCGAAGCCAGTAGCGCGCCGCCAAAAGCAAATCCGAGCCATGCGACCGGTGTGTCGGCACCAAACAGCGCAATGCCCAGCACCACGGCGAAACCCGCCCCGGCGTTCACCCCCAGAATCCCCGGATCGGCCAGCGGGTTGCGCGTCAGGCTTTGCATCAACGCCCCCGCCAGCCCCAGAGCAACGCCTGCCAGCAATCCGGCCAGCGTACGTGGCAGACGCGCATCGCGCACAATCACGCAATCCGCGTCAGAACAGGTTGAGATAAGCGAATGATAAACATCGGAAAAAGAGATAGATTTTGCTCCCAGCATCAAACTGAGGGCAATAAGGAGCACCAGCAGCATCCCTGATCCTGCGAGTGCACGAGTCTGGCGCATAGCGTTCTGAACCTTCTACTTAACAACGTTTTCGCGTGCGTAAGGGAAATATGATAATGATATTTGTTATCGTTATTACTCGTATTTGTCTATGTTATCATGACTCGCCTCACGGAAGATGAGGAAAATTGGTGCAAAAAGGCAAAGAAATGAACAAACCCTCCCACTTTATTGATCTCTCCCTGCTTAAATCCCACCCGGCGTTTCGCGCGGTGTTTATCGCCCGTTTTATCTCGATTGTCGCCCTCGGCATGCTGGCGGTGGCGGTACCGGTACAAATTCAGCAGATGACGGCGTCATCCTGGCTGGTCGGTCTGGGGGTGACTGTAGCAGCCTGCGGCATGTTTATCGGTTTGCTGACCGGGGGCGTGCTGGCCGACCGCTATGAACGTAAGAAGCTGATTTTATTCGCCCGTTCTACCTGCGGCCTTGGCTTTGTCGGGCTGGCGATTAACGCTGCATTACCACAGCCCTCACTGATGGCGGTGTATCTGCTGGGATTGTGGGATGGCTTCTTTGGTGCGATTGGCGTGACCGCGCTGCTGGCTGCGACACCGGCGCTGGTCGGGCGCGAAAACCTGATGCAGGCCGGTGCCCTGACCATGCTAACCGTACGCTTCGGCTCGATTCTCTCCCCGGCGATTGCCGGTATGGTGATTGCCAGCGGCGGTGTGGTGTGGAACTTCGCACTGGCAGCGGCGGGCACCCTGCTGACCGTGCTGACTCTGCTCAAACTCCCGCCATTGCCGCTACCGCCGCAGCCGCGTGAGAACCCATTGAAATCACTCGCCGTGGGTGTGCAGTTCCTGTTTAGCACGCCGCTGGTGGGAATGGCGGCACTGATCGGTGCACTGGTGACGCTGGCCAGTGCCATCCGCGTGCTGTACCCGGCCCTGGCACCGCATTGGGAGGTCAGCGCCGATCGGCTCGGATTGATGTTTGCCGCGGTGCCACTCGGCGCGGCGGTAGGGGCATTAACCAGTGGCCGCCTGGCGCATGCCAGCCGCCCGGGGCTGCTGATTCTCAGCAGCGCGATTGCCGCTTTCGTTGCGCTGGGGCTGTTTGGCCTGATGCCATCATTCCCCCTCGCCCTGCTGTGCCTGGTGGCTTTTGGCTACTTCAGTTCAATTACCAGCCTGGTGCAGTACACCATGATCCAGGCGTTAACGCCGGATGCGCTTCTTGGGCGGATCAACAGTCTGTGGACGGCACAGAATGTCACGGGCGATGCGCTGGGGGCGGCAATGATTGGCGCGATGGGATCATGGCTGCTGCCACCGCAGGCCGCGACAATGTTTGGCTTCGCGGCGGCGGTGTTGGGTGTGCTGATGTGGTTTTTGATGGGGCGCTTACGCCGCTATCAACCGCCAGCGGTCACGCTGGCGGAAGACGCATCATGATTTAACGAACAATTTCTCCAGACGCGCCAGCAGATTGCTGGCGCTGTAGTAATCAAGGCGGAAGGTATCCGCCCCCAGCGCATACACCTGCTTATGCGTGACTGCCTCGTTTTGTGCCAGGAACGGATTGCTCAGTACCGATTGTGCGGTTTTATCATCGGCAGCAAACAGCAGGAAGCTGTGGCCGGTCAGGCCGCTGGCAACGGTTTCACCCGATAGCTGAATGATATCTTTACGCTGCCCCATGCTGTGACTCTGCTGAATATTGGCCGGGGGCATCGCCAGGGTGAAACCGAGCTGCTGCAACAATTTGCCCTGGGCTGATTCTGCCGTCCACAGATTCACCGCACGCCCGTCACCGTTCCACACCATGGCAGAAACCGGCTGCGGTGGCAGCGTGATGGCTTTTTTCAGTGCCGCTTCACGATCGTCGAAAGCCTTAATGCGCTGTGCCGCCTGCGCTTCGTGGCCGGTGGCGTCGCCGAGCAGCGTCACCAGATCCTGCCAGCTTTTATCGTCGTAGTTGATCACCAAAGTCGGAGCAATGGCAGACAGCTGACTGACCAGCTTGATGGCGGAGTCATTGCCGGTGGCGCTGACGATAATCAGATCCGGCGCTTCCGCCGCAACAGCTTCCGCACTGGGTTCACCGATATACAGACGCTTCACGCCACGCTGTTTCGCCACCTCGCCCCACTGACGGAAGAATCCCTGATCGTCAGAAAGACGGCTGTTAGGGGCAGTCGCCCCCGAGGCGATCACCGGGGCATCAATCGCCAGCAGCGAACCAGTCAGCGTGAGGCTGGTCGAGACAATGCGCTGCGGCGCTTTGCTGAGCGTGACGATGCCCTGCTCGGTTTGAATCTTGCGCGGCCAGCCCTGATCAGCGCGCGCCATGCTGCTGAAAGCCTGCAAAATGAACAACAGGACAAACGTGCCCCATAATCCGCATTTATTCATAAGTTTTCATCCACCGTTTAGCTTAATTCGGCGACCGGCATCAGCGCCGGAAAACGCCTAAAGATAAGGGAACTCCCGCGAATCGATTGACTCTTTCGCCCGTTCGACGTAGGTTACTGGGCCATAATAAAAATGATAATCATTCTTAATAATCTTATCATTTAAAGGTGGAAATTATGGTGGAATCGTCCACGTTTGAAAATGCCTGGCTGCAGGATTTTTCCGCACTTTGCCGCGGATTCCTGTTTACTTCGCCCTGGCAGAGCCTGGTAACGCA
This sequence comes from Pantoea cypripedii, assembly GCF_002095535.1. Classification (NCBI taxonomy): domain Bacteria; kingdom Pseudomonadati; phylum Pseudomonadota; class Gammaproteobacteria; order Enterobacterales; family Erwiniaceae; genus Pantoea; species Pantoea cypripedii. The sequence continues at coordinate 564,352 of NZ_MLJI01000001.1, read as the reverse complement.
GGGTTGTTACACCACGCTGACTGAGTCGGTGCAGGATGCTGCCGATTTACAGGGCCATTTTCAGCAGCAGCTGCGTCAGCACTTCGCTGCAGCCAAAAAGCAAGGTATTGAGAAACCGATTCTGGTGGGTGCCATCCCGTTTGATGTCAGCCAGCCTGCGGCCTTATTTATTCCTGAATCCCATCAAACCTTTAACCGCGCCGATCTGCTGGCCGCGCTGCCCGCCAAACCCGGTGCGTTGCCCGAGGTGCGTCGCCGTGCGGCCGTACCGGATCACGATGTCTTTCTCAGGATGGTGGCCGATGCCGTCGCCGCCACCCAACGGGGCGACCTCGACAAAGTGGTGCTGTCGCGCCTGATGGATATCGTCACCGAACAACCGGTGGATAGCGCTGCGCTGATGCAGCGGGTGATTGCGCTAAATCCCAACAGCTACCATTTCCATCTGCCCTTGCCGCAAGGCGGTGTGCTGCTCGGTGCCAGCCCGGAACTGATGCTGCGTAAGCACGGCCGTGACTTCAGCTCCTGTCCGCTGGCCGGTTCCGCGCGCCGGGATAATGATAGCCAGCGTGATCAAGCCGCTGGGGATACCCTGATGAACTCCGGTAAAGATCGGCACGAACATCAGCTGGTCACCGATGCGATGCGCGGCACACTGCAACCGCGTAGTCGCCGATTGTCGGTGCCGACAGTGCCGTCGTTGATTACCACCTCAACCTTATGGCACCTCGCCACCCAGATAGATGGCGAAGTGCAGGACGAGCGCGACAATGCCCTGTCGCTGGCCTGTCTGCTGCATCCGACCCCGGCATTGAGCGGTTTCCCGCATCAGCGCGCTCAGCAACTGATTCAGACGCTGGAGCCCTTTGATCGCCAGCTGTTTGGCGGCATTGTCGGCTGGTGCGATGAGGCAGGCAATGGCGAATGGGTGGTCACGATTCGCTGCGGCACGGTGCACGACACGCACGTACGTCTGTTCGCCGGTGCGGGCATCGTTGCCGACTCTCAACCCGAATCAGAATGGCGTGAAACCGGCGTGAAGCTGGATACCATGCTGCGCGCCTTTGGACTGCAATAAAGGAAAGACCATGAGTATTCCCTACAACCGCTGGCCGGATGACCTGGCCGCGCGTTACCGCGAGAAAGGCTACTGGCTCGATGTGCCGATGACCGACATTTTGGCGCGTCAGCAACACAATGAGGCTATCGCGGTTATCGATGGCGATCGTCACATCAGCTATCGTGAAATGCATCAGCTGACTGACAATCTGGCGGCGGCACTGCAACGTCGCGGCCTGAAAACCGGCGATACTGCGCTGGTACAGCTCGGCAACGTGGCGGATTTCTACCTGACGCTGTTTGCCCTGTTCAAAATCGGCGTGGCACCGGTCAATGCGTTGTTCAGCCATCAACGTACCGAGCTGACCGCCTATGCCGCGCAGATTGAACCGGTGCTGCTGATTGCCGATCGCAGCCATCCATTGTTTGCCGATGACAGCTTTATCGATACGCTGTGCCGTTCGCATCCGTCACTGCAACAGGTGATTTTGCGTAACGATCATCAGCCGGAAAACACCCTCGACGCATTGCTGGCTGAAGCTGCCGGTGACTTTATCCCCACGCCGAGCGCCGGTGATGAAGTGGCGTTCTTCCAGCTTTCCGGCGGCAGTACCGGCACGCCAAAACTGATCCCACGCACCCACAATGACTACTACTACAGCATTCGCGGTAGCGTTGAGATTTGTGCCGTGACTGATCGCACCCGTTATCTGGTGGCGTTACCTGCTGCGCATAACTTCCCGATGAGCTCGCCAGGCGCGCTTGGCGTCTTTTATGCCGGAGGCCAGGTGGTACTGGCCGCCGATCCCAGCGCCACGCTGTGCTTTCCGTTAATCGAAAAGCATCAGATCACCGACACCGGCCTGGTGCCACCGGCGGTAAGCCTGTGGTTGCAGGCGATTCAGGAATGGGGCAGCAATAAACAACTGGCCTCGCTCGAACGTATGCAGGTGGGCGGTGCCAAGCTGGGTGAAACCCTCGCCGCGCGGATTCAGCAGGAAATCGGTTGCCGGCTGCAACAGGTGTTCGGCATGGCTGAAGGCCTGGTGAATTACACCCGCTTCGGCGATGACGAAAAAACCATCCTCACCACCCAGGGTCGCCCGATTTCTGACGATGATGAAGTCTGGGTGGCTGACGCCGAGGGCAACGCCCTGCCGAGCGGTGAAGTGGGCCGTCTGATGACGCGCGGACCTTATACCTTCCGTGGCTACTACCGCAGCCCGGAGCACAACGCGGCCAGCTTTGATGCCGATGGATTTTACTGTTCCGGCGATCTGATTGAGATCAACCCACAGGGTTACATCACCGTGCAGGGCCGCGAGAAAGATCAGATCAACCGTGGCGGTGAGAAGATCGCGGCGGAAGAGATCGAAAACCTGCTGCAACGGCACCCGGATGTGATCCACGCCGCGCTGGTGTCGATGAACGATGAGCTGATGGGTGAAAAAAGCTGCGCCTTTATCGTCGCCAGCCAGCCGCTTAAACCGGTGGCGCTGCGTCGCCATCTGCGCGAACTGGGCGTTGCCGAGTTCAAATTACCCGATCGTATTACCTGCGTAGACGCCCTGCCGCTGACCCCGGTTGGCAAGGTGGATAAAAAACGTTTGCGCCAACAGCTTGCCGACCAACAAGCGCAAGCCTGACCTGTTCCGGAGATTGTATGGCTATTCCAAAATTGACCTCTTATCCGCTGCCAGCCGCCACCGAGTTGCCTGCCAACAAGGTGAAGTGGAGCCTGGAGCCGCAACGCGCGGCGCTGCTGATTCACGATATGCAGGCCTATTTCCTTAACTTTTGGGGCGAAAACAGCCCACTGGTGAATCAGGTCGTCGAAAACATTGCGCGTCTGCGTGCCTACTGCAAAGCGCAGGGTATTCCGGTGTTCTACACCGCACAGCCGAATGAGCAAAGCGATGCGGATCGCGCCCTGCTTAACGATATGTGGGGACCGGGCCTGAACAAACATCCCGATCAACAGAAGATCGTCGATGCACTGGCCCCGGATCAGGATGATCAGGTACTGACCAAATGGCGCTACAGCGCTTTCCACCGTTCGCCGCTGGAATCGATCCTGCAAGAGATGGGACGCGATCAGCTGATCATCACCGGCGTGTACGCCCACATCGGCTGCCTGACCACCGCGACCGATGCCTTTATGCGTAACATCCAGCCATTTATGGTGGCCGATGCGCTGGCTGATTTCACCCGCGAAGAACATATGATGGCGCTGACCTACACCGCAGGCCGCAGTGGCAAAGTGGTGATGACGGCTGACCTGATGCCGCTGCCGCTCTCCAAAGACGCACTGCGCGCGCTGATTCTGCCGCTGCTGGAAGATGACGATGTACCGGAAGATGATGAGAACCTGATTGATTACGGTCTCGATTCCGTGCGGGTAATGGCACTGGCTGCTCGCTGGCGTCAGGTGCATAGCGATATTGATTTCGTCAGTCTGGCTAAAAGCCCCAGCATTGATGGCTGGTGGGCGCTGCTGTCACGGGAGCGCGCGTAATGAGCCTGCCTTTCGATTTCCGCGGAAAAATTGTCTGGGTCACCGGTGCCGGTAAAGGTATCGGCTACCATACCGCTCTGGCTTTCCATCAGGCGGGCGCGCAGGTCGTCGGCTTCGATCTGCGTTTTGATCAGGCGGAATATCCCTTCTCCTGCCAGGTGATGAACGTGGCCGATGCCGCCGAAGTGAAAAATGTCTGCCAGCGTCTGCTGGCCGAACAGCCACGTCTCGATGTGCTGGTAAACGGTGCCGGGATCCTGCGCATCGGCAGCACCGAAGAACTGGCGTTTGAGGACTGGCAGGCGTGCCTGGCCGTCAACGCAGGCGGGGCATTCAATATGTTCCAGCAAACGCTGCCGGTATTCCGTCAGCAGCGTGCTGGCGCCATCGTCACTATCGCCTCCAATGCCGCCCATGCGCCGCGCCTCGGCATGTCCGCCTATGGCGCATCAAAAGCCGCATTGCGTAGCCTGTGCCTCACAGTCGGCCTGGAGATGGCCCCGCTCGGGGTACGCTGCAATATCGTTTCGCCCGGTTCAACTGATACCGATATGCAGCGCAGCCTGTGGCATACGCCGGAAGCAGAACAGGAGATGATCAACGGCTTCCAGGATCAATACAAACTGGGGATCCCGTTGCGCAAGATCGCGCAGCCTCAGGAGATCGCGGCCAATATTTTGTTCCTTGCTTCGGATCTTGCCAGCCATGTGGTGTTGCAGGATATTGTGGTCGATGGTGGCGCAACATTGGGAGCCTGATGCATGGCTATCTGGAAACGACCGTTCGATCTGGCAGCACTCAACAAAATCGGTGAAAACTCGCTGGTGGGGCATCTTGGCATCGTGTTTACCGTGATTGGCGATGATTATCTCGAAGCCACCATGCCAGTCGATACCCGTACGCAGCAGCCGTTTGGCCTGCTGCACGGTGGTGCGTCGGTGGTGCTGGCGGAATCGATGGGATCGATTGCTGGCTACCTGAGCGTGGAAGAGGGAAAAAGCGTGGTGGGGATTGAAGTGAGTGCCAGCCACCATCGCGCAGTCAGCAGCGGTGAAGTGCGCGGTATCTGCCGTCCACTGCATCTCGGCGCACGTAATCAAAGCTGGCAGATTGAGATTCGCAATGGACGCGATCAGCTGTGTTGCAGCACCCGTCTGACGGTGGCGGTGCTGGGTTAGAACGTGGGTGAGCACTGAGGTGCTCACCTTTCTTTACCTGCTGTGCAAATGGCTACTTCTTGTTATATTTTGCTTTGCCTCTGAGCGTTAAATTGCCATTAAAGCCGATATATCGCACCAGGCGACGTTCCTCAAAACCCACCTCTTTACAATATTCGGTAAACGACTGCTGATTATGCTTCCGGCCTGATGTCCGATAACCATCGATAATATCAAGGGTTATCTTTTTAAAAGCATGATGTTTTTCAGGCTCGCCACTCTGAGCAACTAAGGCATCAATTTCCTCACGGGTCATACCCCGTTCCAGCAAAAAATTCCTTCCTTTATCTTTAAACACGTTTTTTACCATCACCTTTTGCCGGAATGGTTCATGGCTTATGTTGTTTTTCTTGCTGAATTTCTCAATAGCATTTTTTTCATTACGTTCTTCCCAGGTGAGACCAGCCCACTTTATCATTGCCGCCATCATAACTTCATTTTGTTGCTCGACCTGGAAGATTTTTTCACCCGCATTATTTAAGCCATCGGCAGTGGCATAAACCTGGAGCGTATAACGACTGATATTGTTTCTCTCACAAAAAGTGGTCTTGGCACCGTAATTTTTCCGTGCCTCTCCCATATCCATCCACTCCCTGATAAGACCTGCGGTGATCCTGTCATCTTTACCTGGTTGCCGGTTCAACACCGCTCTGCCACGCGCGCTAAATTTATTATCTGAAAAAAAGTAATGCAGCCTGGTTTCATCCAGATTATTTTTTCTGCAGAATGTCAGCAGATTTTCCTGCGACAGTTTGTTATCATTCTCTGCTAATAATCCTTGCAACTCCTTCATATGTTCGGGCTTAAAGTGATTTTTGTCCTCTATTCTGTTACGGGCATAATCTTCAATTCTTTGTAAACTTTTTATACCCCGTGCATTGATCCCTGTGTTGCGTAGTACCGAATCGAGCGTTTCAAACAAAACATTATTTTTTATCGCCAACGCTTCCCTTGCTCCTGGTCTGGCCCGCTCTTCATCCGTTTTATTTAGCCATTCATTAATCGCTGCTTTAGGATTAGAAAACTTATGTCCTTCAGCCAGCAACAGTCTTTGCTTCCCTCGCAATGTCAACTTACCGTCGAAGGTGAAATATTTCATTGCTGTAGCGGCCACGAGACGATGTTTTTTAATAAACTTATTTCTGTTCCTTTCTGAGGCCGGCAGTTTTTTAAATTCCCTTAGCATTTCCGCTGTTACTCCCCAGTTCTTTTGTCCGGGGATTTTCATATCAGCTGGAAAAATATCGTCAGCCCCCATTTCCGTGTCTTGACTTGCCTTATCAGCTCGGAAAGCCTCCCCTTTTTCGAATAATTTTAGGCTTTGTATCTTTTTTTCTAAATCCGCAGTGAGCTGCTGATCTTTTTGTGGCAGTACCTGAATGAGATGCTTAATCTCCTCCCGTAATTCATAGCCATAGATACCCGCAATCATCGTGTCAGTAAGCGGTTTGTTCTGAAGGTTTTTATCTTTTCTGCCTTTGAATAAAGCATATGCAGCGGAGTCTGTCATACAAAAGCCCGTTTTCCCGATGGGTTGCACTCTGTTTTTATGGCCCTTTTGGGTATCCACCCTGTAGACATTATCCGTAAAAGTGAAACTGACATTCCCCACAGGGGACCAAATCGCATTATAATGATTTTCGTTCGGTACATATTGGATAACCGCCAGATGACGTTCTGTATTGATTATTTCTTTATGATCAACAATCTCACCATTTGAGGAATCAATAACCGAAACAACCATGTCTCCCTGAGGCTGTTTATCCCCCTCATGCTCTTTTTTGGTAATCACGAGCAACGCATTTTGTTGACGAAAGGTATCTGAAAGTGCGATCAACTGCGGCAACACTTCAAAACTGGCATCAACCCAGCTGTTGGCTTCACCAATCTTTTCTGCCAGCCAGCATAACCCACGGGGAAGTTCCGCTGACTCTCCGCCTCTAACAGAGATATCATGAGGTTCAGTCTTAACAACAGGAGGACGGTGCTTAATTAATCGGTATCTTTGGCCATAATTTATTAATAATGGCTCATCTTTTTCGATATCGCGAATGGCCATATAAACAATGATTTCCTTCCCAGCCCGAATAGCCATCAGATTGTTTTTATCTGAACAAACCACTTTATCCTCCCGGACAGAGGCGGTATTCACAAACGCCAGATCAGTGTTTTTCAAGTGACCTGCAATACCACTGCAAACATTTACGGGTTTTCGTCGGGTGCCACTTTGCGCTCTCGGCCTGTGTCCTTTCGTTTCAAAAAAATAGGTGGGGAAACTAATGTCACTTCCAGCATACATTTCATCACATTGCGCGGTGTTTCTCAGAATAAAACCACCATACAAACCCGGCAAGACTTCTCCCGATTTGATTGTTCTTGCCGCTTTTAAACCAAAACCCAATTCAGGATGCTCTTCATCATTAAATATATGGTAACAGGCTGCATCTGCGGTTTTCCCTGCCTGAATATCCTTAATGATTTTTCGTATTTGCTGGATTGCAGAATCTGCCATTTTTTTAGATAAAAGCTTTCTATCCGCGCTATTGATTTTCAAGCTGTCGGCATCAACATGCATTAACTCTTCGCGTAGCGGCCCCTGCTTAATCCCTAAGGCTTCTGATTGATCATAGAAATTCAACAACACCGGCATTCCACCGGGGCGACGTTGATGATAAGGCGCAACAACCTCTTCTTCAGGCGGTTCCTGTTTAATCTCGATGGCATGATTAATCACCGGCACGTCGGATATATTTGCCTGGTGAACAAAAGATATGGTTTCAGCCAGCGTTGATGCAAATGCGGGGGCATGCGGTGATGCAGAAATTGTTGTGCGGATAGAAGGCGTTAATTTTTCGACAGGTTGCATTTAGGATCCTTTTAAATACATAAATATGATCATTGAAGCGTCCTGATCCTGGTCGCTTGTGCGGGCGGGTTGTTCTTAACCAAGACGATCCTGGCACAATAGTCCGTAACGAAACGGTGCCTTATGCACAAAATGAAGATGAAGGGAAAGGGGAACGGCGGAGCAGCGCGGATGGATATCTTGCCGGTTGGCATTCACATCCGGCGCAAAAAAAATCTGGCCGTTACCAGAGTAACGACCAGATCAGATCTTAACTTCTACAGCAGAGATAACGCAGATTAACGCTGATAGATGATTTCGACGCCTTCGTCGTCATCTTCGTCCCAGTCATCATCCCAATCGTCGTCTTCTTCCACTTCCTGCGCGTTTTCCATGGCTTCACGGTGATAATCATCCCACATGAAGGCCACTTTCTCCGGCTGCTTCTCTTCGGTTTCCGCTTCTTTCGGATTGGCGACGATAAAGCTCATCACGTCCCAGCATAGCTCATTGACACCATCACGGCTGGCAGCAGAAATCAGATAGTATTTCTCTTCCCAACCCAGCGCTTCTGCAATGGCTTTAGCGCGGCTTTCCGCTTCTTCACGGCTCAGCAGGTCAGTTTTGTTAAACACCAGCCAGCGCGGCTTCTGATACAGTTTATCGCTGTATTTTTCCAGCTCGCCCAGGATGATGCGCGCGTTTTCAACCGGATCTGACTCGTCAATCGGTGCGATGTCGATCAGGTGCAGCAGGACGCGGCAGCGTTCAAGGTGTTTCAGGAAGCGAATACCGAGACCGGCACCTTCCGCAGCGCCTTCAATCAGGCCTGGGATGTCGGCAATCACGAAGCTCTTTTCGCTGTCCATACGCACCACACCGAGGCTCGGCACCAGGGTGGTAAACGGATAATCTGCCACTTTCGGCTTGGCCGCAGAAACGGCGCGAATAAAGGTCGATTTACCGGCATTCGGTAAGCCAAGCATACCAACGTCAGCCAGCAGCATCAGCTCCAGCTGCAGGTCACGCTTTTCACCCGGTGTACCCATGGTTTTCTGGCGTGGTGTACGGTTAACCGAAGATTTAAAACGGGTGTTACCCAGGCCATGCCAGCCGCCTTTGGCAACCATCAGCTGCTGCTCGTGGCGCGTCATATCGCCCAGCGTTTCGCCTGTGCCCTGGTCAATAACACGCGTACCCACCGGGACTTTAACAATGATGTCTTTACCGCGTTTGCCGGTGCAGTCACGGCTCTGGCCATTCTGGCCACGTTCAGCACGGAAAGATTTTTCGAAACGATAATCGATCAGGGTATTAAGGTTTTCATCCGCCAGCAGGTAGACATCACCGCCATCACCGCCATCGCCGCCGTCAGGGCCGCCTTTCGGAATGTATTTTTCGCGGCGGAAGCTCACGCAACCATTACCGCCATCACCCGCGACCACCAGGATCGTCGCTTCATCAACAAACTTCATTTTCTTTCTCCGTCACACTGTCGTTCGCGGCAGAACTCTGACGACGAACGGGTCCGCCAGGGTCTTCTGCGCTGACCGGCGGCGGATAATACAGGATTGGCAATGCCATGTGTACATAAATTGTACAGCAATCTGCGCAAGGGTGCAGGGCTTACGTGCACGCCGTAGCAGAATGTAAAAAGCCCCGCAAAGCTGCGGGGCCTTTCATTCGTTCGTTCAGACGTTAACCGTCTGCGTCACGACAACCTTACTCAGCAACGATGCTGATGTATTTACGGTTGTTCGGACCTTTAACTTCGAATTTCACTTTGCCGTCTGCGGTAGCAAACAGGGTGTGGTCACGACCACAGCCTACGTTGTTACCGGCGTGGAATTTGGTACCACGCTGACGAACGATGATGCTACCTGCCAGAACAGATTCACCACCGAAACGTTTTACACCCAGACGTTTTGCGTTGGAGTCACGACCGTTACGAGTCGAGCCACCAGCCTTTTTATGTGCCATTTGTCAGATCTCCTCTTAGGCGCTGATGCCAGTGATTTTCACATCAGTGAACCACTGACGGTGGCCTTGCTGCTTACGGTAGTGCTTACGACGACGAAACTTAACAATTTTAATTTTCTCGCCACGACCATGAGCAACGACTTCTGCTTTGATCACACCGCCTGAAACCAGTGGCGCGCCGATTTTCACGTCTTCGCCATTTGCAATCATCAGAACCTGGTCAAACTCGATGGTTTCACCGGTTGCGATGTCCAGCTTTTCCAGGCGAACGGTCTGACCTTCGCTTACTCGGTGTTGTTTACCACCACTTTGGAAAACCGCGTACATATAAAACTCCGCTTCTGCGCTTGCCTTTCTGTTAATCAGGCGGCGCTATAAATATTCACAATAGGGCGCGAATTCTACGCAAATCTCCGGCAGAAGACAAGTGCACTTTGCACTCTCTTGCAGAAAAAAAGCGCAGGATGAATGCAAACGTTTATCAACCCGATTTTTCAAGTACAATCAGTAACAGATTACCTGAACTCACGCTGGGTAAAAGCGCTTACCATGCCGAAAACGAGTCATAGCTGAACAGACGAATGAACTTAGAACAGATTAATGAATTAACCGCGCAGGACATGGCGGCCGTCAACCAGACCATCCTCGACCAGTTGAATTCAGATGTCTCGCTGATTAACCAGTTGGGTCATTACATCATCAGTGGCGGTGGAAAACGCATTCGCCCGATGATAGCCGTGCTGTCTGCACGAGCACTGAATTACCAGGGTTCGCAACATGTCACCAATGCGGCGCTGATCGAATTTATCCACACCGCCACGCTGCTGCATGACGATGTCGTGGATGAATCCGATATGCGCCGTGGTAAAGCCACGGCCAATGCCGCATTTGGCAATGCCGCCAGTGTGCTGGTAGGTGATTTTATCTATACCCGTGCTTTCCAGATGATGACCAGCATGGGATCCCTGAAGATCCTCGCGCTGATGTCGGAAGCGGTGAACGTCATCTCCGAAGGTGAAGTTTTGCAGTTGATGAACGTCAACGATCCGGACATCACTGAAGAAAATTACATGCGGGTGATTTACAGCAAAACCGCCCGTCTGTTTGAAGCCGCTTCACAGGCATCGGCGATTCTTGCCGAAGCCACCCCGGCGCAGGAAAAAGCGTTGCAGGATTATGGACGCTATATTGGTACCGCTTTCCAGTTAATTGACGATTTACTGGATTACAGCGCGGACGGCGAGACGCTGGGCAAAAATACCGGCGATGACCTGAGCGAAGGTAAACCTACCCTGCCCCTGCTGCATGCGATGCGTAACGGTTCACCAGAACAGGCGCAGATGATTCGCCGTGCGATTGAAGAAGGTAATGGTCGCCATTTACTGGAACCGGTGCTGGAAGCCATGCGCCAGTGTGGTTCGCTGGAATGGACGCGGCAGCGCGCAGAAGAAGAAGCTGACAAGGCCATTGCTGCCCTGGAAGCACTGCCAGAAAGTCCCTGGCGTAGCGCCCTTGAAGCGTTAGCCCACATGTCTGTACAACGCGATTATTGATCCCTGCGGGGGCCAGCTCTGGTCCCCCTTTTCCTGCTCTCACTTCCCTTGTACGTCTTTTCATTGTTTGCAGTGCTTTTGCGAAACAGTTCGCAGTTACTAGCAATGGTTACGATTTTACTGGAAACTTATTGGAACCATCTGCTATATAATTCCGTATGATTCCAGATATTCCTACACCGGAAAGAATCCCTCATCCGCAGGATGAGAAGACAACATGGACATGGAGAAGAGCGTTTATGCATGCATGGAAACAAGACTGGCACCCGGCAGACATCATTGCAAAGCTGCGTAAGAAAGGAACCACAATGGCGGCGCTATCGCGTAAGTCGGGCCTGAGTTCATCGACTCTGGCGAATGCCATTTCCCGTTCCTGGCCAAAAGGAGAGTGGTTGATCGCTAACGCGTTGGGTGTCCACCCTGCGGAGATCTGGCCAAGCCGTTATTTTGATCCTAAAACTCAGCGTCTGCGGAAACGCAAGTTGCGTCCAAAGCCCAAAAAGGTGGCTGAATCTGCAAAGTGATACGCGTGTAGCCCCAAAAAAAACCAGCCGCTGTATGGCTGGTTTTCTTATTAAAAGTCAGGAAGACAATTATTCGCCGCTAACGCGCTCGATATTGGCACCCATGGCTTTCAGTTTATCTTCGATATGCTCGTAACCACGATCAATATGGTAGATACGATCGACCAACGTAGTGCCTTCCGCAATGCAACCCGCCAGCACCAGACTTGCCGATGCACGTAAATCGGTCGCCATAACCTGCGCACCCGACAGCGTCTCCACGCCGTGACAAATGGCGGTATTGCTTTCGATCTCCGCATGCGCGCCCATACGAATCAGTTCCGGGATGTGCATAAAGCGGTTTTCGAAAATGGTCTCGGTGATCACACCGGTGCCTTCAGCCACCAGGTTAAGCAGCGTAAATTGCGCCTGCATATCGGTCGGGAAACCCGGATGTGGTGCAGTGCGAATGTTAACCGCTTTTGGGCGCTTACCGTGCATATCGAGGCTAATCCAGTCGGCACCGGTTTCAATATCCGCACCGGCATCGCGCAGTTTAGCCAGTACCGCATCCAGGGTGTCAGGCTGAGTATTGCGGCACAGCACTTTGCCACGCGAAATCGCAGCAGCAACGAGGAAAGTACCGGTTTCGATACGGTCCGGCAGGACACGATAGACACCGCCACCCAGACGTTCTACGCCTTCGATGGTGATTTTGTCGGTGCCAGCACCGCTGATTTTTGCACCCAGGGTGTTCAGGAAGTTCGCTGTATCAACGATTTCCGGTTCACGCGCAGCGTTTTCAATGATGGTGGTGCCTGTCGCCAGCGTTGCCGCACTCATGATGGTCACCGTGGCACCGACGCTCACCTTGTCCATCACGATATGCGCGCCCTTCAGACGGCCATCAACCGAGGCTTTAACATAGCCCTCTTCCAGTTTGATCTCTGCACCCAGCTGCTCAAGGCCGGTGATGTGCAGATCAACCGGACGTGCGCCAATGGCACAACCACCCGGCAGTGAAACCTGCCCCTGACCAAAACGCGCGACAAGCGGCCCCAGCGCCCAGATCGAAGCACGCATGGTTTTCACCAGGTCATAAGGCGCACAGAAGACATTAACTTCGCGCGCATCAACGTGCACCGAACCATTACGCTCGACCTGCGCACCCAGCTGACTCAGCAGCTTCATGGTGGTGTCGATGTCACGCAGTTTCGGCACATTCTGAATCTCTACCGGCTCTTCTGCCAGCAGCGCTGCGAACAGAATAGGCAGCGCAGCGTTCTTCGCCCCGGAAATGGTCACTTCACCACTTAAACGGGTGGGGCCTTGCACACGAAATTTGTCCATTAACACGGTTCTCAATTATCAATCAAACAAGCCCGCCTGCGCGGGCGCACCAAAGCAGTGCGCTTAGAAACCGTTAAGTTTACGATCGCGCGCCCACTCGGCAGGAGTATAAGTTTTTATGGAAACCGCATGAATGCGATTATCCGCAATGTATTCCATCAGTGGCGCATACACAGCCTGCTGTTTTTTAACCCGGCTCAGCTCACCGAACATCTCGCCGACCGCAATCACCTGAAAGTGGCTACCGTCGTTGCTGAGAACATGCACTTCTTCTAATGGCAACGCCTGCATCAGCACCGCCTGAACTTCACTATTTTCCATCGCTCTTTGCTTCAAGTTGATAATAATAAGGCAGACATCTTAGAGGAAAGCGTCTGACTCTTAAATACGCAAAAGCCCCTGAAAAAATCAGGGGCTTTATCATTAAGGGCAATAATCAGGCTGTTTTTTCCGCAGAAACAATAATCTGCTGCAGGTTATACAGCGTAATCAGTGACTGAAGTTTATCCGTGATGCCGCTAAACAGCGGCGTGCTGCCCTGCGCCCTGGCAATCTCACGCAAATGAACCAGCAGCGCCAGTCCGGCTGAGTCCACCCTGTCGAGGGCAGTCACATCAATGGTCTCAATATCAACCATCGCCGTTTCCCGTTCCTGCCACAAGGACAACAAGGTGTCACGGTCCAGCTTGCCACTCAGGGCCAGCGTGCTGGCAGTACGCTGCCAGCGTAACGGTTCGCTCATTATTGCTGCTTATCCAGAGTGATTGGCTGAGCTGCAGAGGCTTTCAACTGCGCGGTCAGACCATCGATACCTTTGGTACGCAGCAAATCGCCCCATTCATTCTGTTTGGTGGTGATCATGCTGATGCCTTCAGCCACCATATCGTAGGCCTGCCAGCCACCCGTGCGGCTGTTTTTACGCCACTGGAAATCAAGACGAACCGGTGGGCGGCCACTCGGATCGAGAATGGTGACACGGATTGCCACAATATCGGCATCGCCAATCGGCTGTTCGGGCTGAATTTGATAAGTCTGACCGTGGTAGAGGGCCAGCGCCTGGCCATAGGCCTGGGCCAGATAATCGCCAAATGCCGCGAAGTAAGCATCACGCTGTGCCGGTGTGGCATCACGATAGTAGCGACCTAACACCAGCGCACCCGCATACTTGATCTGCACGTAGGGCAGCAATTCCTGACGCACGATATCACGCAGATAATTAGGATCCTGCTTGATCTTCGGTTGCTCGTTCTTCAGACGGGTGAAGGTTTTCGCCGCCGCTTCATCCATCAGTTTATAAGGATTGCTCTGGTCCGCTGCCGTAGCGGCCAGTGGAACGATGGCCAGCATGGCAATCATCAGTAAACGTTTAAACATCGTGTTTTACCTCTGGGGTTATTCAGTTGCTGCAGGCGCGCTCTCCGCACCCTGTTGTTTGTTATCGTTTTTGTTGTCGCCGCTCTTGTAAAGGAACTGGCCAATCAAATCTTCCAGCACCATCGCTGATTTGGTATCGCGCAGCGTACCGCCATCTTTCAGCATAGACGAACCCAGATCCGGGTCGTCGAAGCCAAGATTAAGCGCCAGGAACTGTTCACCCAGTAATCCCTGGGTACGGATCGCCAGTGAGCTGGTATCCGGTATTTTGTTGGCGTATTGGTCGCTGATGTCCATGGTGACGCGCGGCGACAGGGTTTTGTCATCCAGCGAAATATCGGTCACACGGCCAATCACCACGCCGCCAATCTTAACCGGTGAGCTCACTTTCAGGCCGCCGATGTTATCGAAGGTGGCATACAGCTTCCATGTGGGTTCAGTCCCCAGCGATTTCAGGTCAGCAACACGCAGGCTGAGAAACAGCAGTGCCAGCAGTGCCAGCAGCATGAAGACGCCTACCCAAATTTCGTTTTTCTTGCTTTGCATTGCATCATTTCCCAAACATCAGTGCTGTCAGCACAAAATCCAAACCGAGTACCGCCAGTGAAGCATGTACCACGGTACGCGTCGTTGCCCGGCTGATCCCCTCCGACGTGGGGATAGCATCATAACCGTTGAACAGCGCAATCCATGTCACCGTAATGGCGAAAACCGCGCTTTTGATAATGCAGTTGATGATATCAGTACGGAAATCCACCGCGTTCTGCATCGCTGACCAGAAGAAGCCGGGATCGATACCTTTCCAGCTGACCCCAACCAGCGCGCCACCGGCAATCCCCACTGCGGTAAAAATCAGCGCCAGCAGCGGCATACTGATAAAACCGGCCCAGAAACGTGGTGATACCACACGTCGCAAGGGGTCAACCGCCATCATTTCCATGCTGGAAAGCTGCTCGGTGGCTTTCATCAGGCCAATTTCTGCGGTCAGCGCCGAACCGGCACGCCCGGCGAACAACAAAGCGGTAACCACCGGACCGAGTTCGCGCAGCAGCGACAACGCCACCAACATGCCGAGACTGGTTTCCGCGCTGTAGGTGGTCAGGACCAGATAGCCCTGCAACCCAAGCACCATGCCGATAAACAGCCCGGAGACCATAATGATCAGCAGGGACATTACGCCCACGCTGTAGAGTTGCTTGATCAGCAACGGTGCATGTTTGCGAAACGCCGGTTTTCCCACCAGCGCATGAAACAGCATCATCCCTGCCCGGCCAAATGCCGCACAGGTGTTAATCCCCTGACGTCCAAGTGACGCCAGCGCCTTTAACAACATCAGCTTAGGTTCTCCCTGCGTGGGTCAAATCGGCCAGATAATCCCCGGCCGGAAAGCGGAACGGCACCGGACCGTCCGCGTGCCCTTCAATAAACTGACGCACGCGTGGATCGGGATTGCTCCGCAATTCAGGCGCGCTTCCCTGAGCAATAATTTTTTGCCCGGCAACAATATAGGCATGATCGGCAATGCTCAAGACCTCTGGCACATCGTGCGAAACCACGATGCAGGTCACCCCCAGCGCGTGGTTCAGCTCGTCGATCAATTTTACCAGTACTCCCATGGTGATCGGATCCTGGCCGACAAAGGGTTCGTCGAACATGATCAGATCCGGTTCCAGCGCGATCGCACGCGCCAGTGCTGCACGGCGCGCCATCCCGCCGGAGAGTTCCGCCGGTTTGAGCTGCGCAGCACCACGCAACCCTACCGCTTCCAGCTTCATCATCACCGTGCTGTGCAATAGCGCTGGCGGAAGTTGCGTATGTTCCCGTAGCGGCCAGGCCACGTTATCAAAGACGCTGAGATCGGTAAAAAGTGCGCCGGACTGGAATAACATGCTCATTTTTTTACGCACTTCATACAATCTGCGGCGTGAAAGTGAGGGAATGTTTTCGTCACGGAACCAGATTTCACCTTTATCTGGCTGGAGCTGGCCGCCAATCAGGCGCAACAGCGTGGTTTTCCCAATGCCAGATGGCCCCATAATGGCGGTCACTTTACCTTCGGGCACCGTTAATGAAATGTCGTCGAAGATGGTGCGATCTCCGCGCGAAAAGCTCACGCCACGAACCTCAACCAGATTCGTTTGCTGCTGGATCATCTTTACCTCTTAATGGGGATCGGGCGTTCTCGTATCCCGGGATGGTAGCCTGTAAGTCCACGTTGCACGAGAGTTTTACAGAAACTTACCCACCTGGTTTGGCGAAAATAGCCTTAAAATTTACTTTTGCCTCTCAGACAGTCAAAATCAGCGCCTGTTTCAATGCGCTAAAGTTGATACCCGTCGGGCAAGGCGTGCCGACACATCTGGCCATCAAGGATTTTTCATGTTCGTAGCCACTGCCCTGCTGTTCATTGGATTGATTTTACTGGCTTACGGCGCTGACCGATTAGTATTCAGTGCCGCAATCCTCAGTCGATCCTTCGGCATACCCCCCTTAATCATCGGTATGACCGTGGTCAGCATCGGCACTTCGCTCCCTGAATTGATCGTTTCTTTTTCAGCGGCACAGCACGGACAGATGGATTTAGCCGTCGGCACCGCGCTGGGTTCGAACATCACCAATATTTTGTTAATCCTCGGCGGAGCGGCCCTGCTGCATCCGTTAACCGTCCATTCCAATCTGATTCGCCGCGAACTCCCGCTCATGCTGCTGGTCTCATTACTGAGCGGTATTATGTTGTTTGATAATTATCTCAGTCGCCTTGATGGCGTAGCCTTGCTGCTGATTGCGCTGGGTTATCTGCTGGTGGCGATCCGCATCGCACGCCGGGCCGAGCGTGAAAATAACGACACCTTGACGCGCGAACAATTGGCGGAGCTGCCGCGTGACGAGAGCGGCAACACCGTGGCCTTCCTGTGGCTCGCCGTTGCACTGCTGATCCTGCCAATGTCGACCCGCATGGTGATCGATAACGCGACCGTATTTGCCGATTACTTCGGCGTAAGCGAACTGGTGATGGGGTTGACGTTAATCGCCGTAGGCACCAGCCTGCCGGAACTGGCTACCGTCATCGCTGGCGCGATGAAAGGCGAGGACGATATCGCCATCGGCAACCTGATCGGTGCCAATATTTTTAATCTGGCCATTGTTCTGGGCCTGCCCGCGTTGATTCATCCGGGCAGCATTGATCCCCATGCTTTTGCCCGTGATTACTGGGTGATGTTGGGTGTCAGCGTGCTGTTCGCCCTGTTGTGCCTGCAACGCCGACGCCGAATTGGCCGGGCGGCAGGTGCCTTATTGTTAGCAGGATTTATCGTGTGGGTGTGCTGGCTGTGGCTTAGCCCCATGTTTATCACAGGTTAATAAAGGACAGACTGAGTATGTCACATCAGCAACCGGATTTTGACTTTCAACAGGCAGGCAGAGCGGTGCTGCGTATTGAGCGTGAAGGCCTGGAACAACTCGATCAATATATCAATGACGACTTCTCACGCGCCTGCAAAATGATTTTTGCCTGCCGGGGTAAAGTGGTGGTGATGGGGATGGGCAAGTCAGGGCATATTGGCAAAAAGATCGCCGCGACCTTCGCCAGCACCGGCACCCCCGCCTTCTTTGTGCATCCTGCAGAAGCCAGCCACGGTGATCTGGGGATGGTCAGTACCAACGATGTGGTGATTGCCATTTCGAACAGCGGTGAGTCAAACGAAATCCTCGCGCTGGTACCGGTGCTGAAACGCCAGAAAGTTCAGCTGATTTGCATCACCAGCCGTGCCGATAGCGCAATGGGCCGGGCCGCCGATGTCCATCTATGCGTGAAAGTGCCGCAGGAAGCCTGCCCACTCGGTCTGGCCCCCACCACCAGCACCACCGCCACGCTGGTGATGGGGGATGCGCTGGCGGTGGCGCTGCTGGAAGCGCGCGGCTTTACCCAGGAAGATTTTGCATTGTCCCATCCAGGTGGCGCATTGGGGCGTAAACTGTTACTGCATGTCAGTGACATCATGCACAGTGGCGACGAGATCCCTCATGTCACGCGTGATGCCTCATTGCGTGATGCTTTGCTGGAAATTACGCGGAAAAATCTCGGTCTGACGGTGATCGTCGATGATCTGATGAAAATTGAAGGTATCTTCACCGACGGTGACTTACGCCGGGTGTTTGATATGGGTATCGATTTCCAGTCAGCCCGCATTCAGGATGTGATGACCCGAGGGGGTATCCGCGTACGCCCCAACCTGCTGGCGGTGGATGCCCTTAACCTGATGCAAAACAAAAACATCACTGCATTGCTGGTGGCCGATGACGATCGCCTGCTCGGTGTGGTACATATGCATGACATGCTGCGCGCCGGTGTGGTCTGAACAGGAAAAGAACATGAGTGTTGAAACACCCGCAGTGGAAACCTGCTATGGTCCGGTGAGCGCAGAGGTGATGGCGCGTGCAGCGCAAATCCGCCTGCTGATTTGTGACGTTGATGGTGTGATGTCAGATGGCCTGATTTACATGGGCAACAGCGGCGAAGAATTGAAAGCCTTTAACGTACGCGATGGATATGGCATTCGTTGCCTGCTGACCTCAGGCATCGAAGTGGCTATTATTACCGGCCGCAATGCCAGACTGATGGAAGATCGCTGCAAAACCCTCGGCATTACGCATCTTTACCAGGGACAATCGGATAAGCTTTTGGCCTGGCGCGAACTCCTGGATAAACTGTCATTATCTGCCGAACAGGTTGCGTATATCGGTGATGACCTGATCGACTGGCCGGTCATGGCGCGAGTCGGTCTCAGTGTCGCCGTTGCCGATGCGCACCCGATTCTGCTGCCGCGCGCGCATTACGTCACCCGCATTGCCGGTGGCCGCGGTGCAGTACGTGAACTTTGCGATCTGATCTTAATGGCGCAGAATAAATTTGAGGATGCCAAAGGGCAATCAGTATGAGTAAAAGCAGGCGTTGGATAACGCTGATTCTGGCCTTAATCGCTCTGGTGCTGATCGGCTGGAATCTTACCAACCAGGATGAGAGCAAAACACCGGTTGCCACCAACGATCAGGAGCCGACCTATACCAGCTCGACTTCTCACACCGTGGTATACAATCCCGATGGTGCGCTGGCCTATAAGCTGATTTCGGATAAAGTTACCTACTTTGATGCCGATCAACTGAGCTGGTTCGAAAATCCGGTGATGACCACCTATGACGTGAACAAAATTCCAACCTGGTCTGTTCGTTCGGATAAGGCAAAGCTCACCAAAGATCGTATGCTTTATCTATACGGCCACGTTGAAGTAAACACCCTGACGCAGGATTCCGAGTTACAGCGCATCAAAACGGATAATGCGGTAGTCAATCTGGTTACCCAGGATGTCACTTCAGACGATCAGGTCACCCTTTATGGCCGCAGTTTTAACTCTACTGGCATGAAGATGCGCGGCAACTTACGGACAAAAAATGCCGAGTTGATTGAAAAGGTCAAATCCTCCTATGAAATCCAAAATGAACAAAAACAGCCTTAAGTTACTGTTGGTCAGCGCTCTGTTAGCCACCAGTCTGCCCGCTCTGGCATTAACAGGAGACTCGGACAAACCCGTCAATATCGTTTCAGAAAACCAGGCGCTGGATCTGCAAGGCAATGTCGCCACCTTCACCGGCAATGTGATCGTGACCCAGGGATCGATCAAAATCACCGCAGACAAAGTGGTGGTGACGCGTCCGGGCGGCGATAGCAAAAAAACCATCGTTGATGCATGGGGCAACCCCGCCACTTTCTATCAAATGCAGGACAGCGGTAAGCCGGTACAAGGCCATGCTGCCAAGCTGCACTACGAACTGGCCAATGACTTTGTTGAGCTGACCGGTAACGCTTACATTGAGCAGCTGGATAGCAATATCAAAGGTGATCGCATCACCTATCTGGTGAAAGAACAGAAAATGCAGGCCTTCAGTCAGGGCCAGAGCAAACGCGTGACCACCGTACTGGTGCCGTCGCAGTTGCAGGACAAAAACGGTTCATCCCAGAGCCAAAAGAAGAGTAACTAATTTCTATGGCCACACTGATCGCTGAAAACCTGGCGAAAGCCTATAAAGGCCGCCGCGTGGTAGAAGACGTTAGCCTGCAGGTGAAATCCGGCGAAATCGTCGGCCTGCTGGGTCCCAACGGGGCCGGTAAAACCACCACCTTCTACATGGTGGTGGGTATTGTGCCGCGTGATGCCGGTCGCATCATCATTGATGATGAAGACATCAGTCTCCTGCCACTGCATGCGCGCGCGCGCCGTGGCATTGGTTATCTGCCGCAGGAAGCATCGATTTTCCGTCGCCTGAGCGTTTACGACAACCTGATGGCGGTATTGCAGGTTCGTGATGATCTTAGCGAAGAACAGCGCCAGGACCGTGCCAATGAATTAATGGAAGAGTTCCACATTGAGCATCTGCGTGACAGCATGGGTCAGGCACTTTCCGGTGGTGAACGCCGCCGCGTGGAGATTGCCCGTGCGCTGGCCGCCAACCCTAAATTCATCCTTTTGGATGAACCATTTGCGGGTGTCGACCCCATTTCCGTTATTGATATCAAGAAGATCATTGAGCATCTGCGCGATAGCGGACTAGGCGTGTTGATCACCGACCACAACGTGCGCGAAACCCTTGCCGTTTGTGAACGCGCTTACATCGTCAGCCAGGGGCATTTGATTGCCCACGGCACCCCCGATGAAATACTTGCAGATGAGCAGGTTAAGCGTGTTTATTTGGGCGAAGAGTTCAGACTCTGATAAGGTGTCGTAACCTCCGACGTTTGCTTAGGAAATTCAATCCGGATTATGAAGCAAGGTTTGCAACTCAGGCTCAGCCAACAGCTGGCGATGACACCCCAGTTGCAGCAAGCAATCCGCTTGCTGCAACTCTCTACGCTTGAACTCCAGCAGGAATTACAACTGGCGCTGGAAAGCAATCCATTGCTTGAACAATCAGATCTCCATGAAGAAGTAGACACACGCGAATATCAGGAGAGCGAAGCGCTCGACACGCGCGAGGCACTTGAACAGAAGGATATGCCGGAAGAGTTGCCGCTCGACGCCACCTGGGATGAGATCTACACCGCCGGTACGCCTTCAGGCACCGGGACCGATTATCAGGATGATGAATTGCCGGTGTACCAGGGAGAGACGACGCAGTCATTGCAGGACTACCTGATGTGGCAGGTCGAACTGACGCCCTTCACCGATACTGACCGTGCCATTGCGACCTCGATTGTGGATGCGATTGACGATACCGGCTACCTCACCGTGACGTTGCAGGATATCTGCGACAGTATTGGCGATGAGGAGCTGACGCTAGACGAAGTGGAGGCGGTACTGAAACGCGTGCAGCGTTTCGACCCGGTCGGTGTCGGTGCACGCGATTTACGTGATTGTTTGCTGGTCCAGCTTTCACAATATGCCAGCGATATACCGATGCTGGCCGAAGCGCGCCTCATCGTTAGCGAACATCTCGACCTGCTGGCCAATCATGATTTTCGCAGTCTGATGCGTGTCACGCGTCTGAAAGAAGATGTGCTGAAAGACGCCATGCTGCTGATTCAATCGCTCGATCCGCGTCCGGGCCAGTCGGTGAATACCAGCGAACCGGAATATGTCATTCCTGATGTGCTGGTACGCAAAACTGGCACGCGCTGGACGGTTGAACTGAATGCTGACAGCGTGCCGCGTCTGAAAATCAACCAGCATTATGCTGCGATGGGCGGAGCTGCGCGTAACGACAGCGATAGCCAGTTTATCCGCAGCAACTTACAGGAAGCCCGATGGCTGATTAAGAGCCTGGAGAGCCGTAACGACACGCTGCTGAAAGTGACACGTTGTATTGTCGAGCAGCAGCAGGCGTTCTTTGAGCAGGGCGAGGAGTATATGCGCCCCATGGTGCTGGCGGATATCGCCTCAGCCGTGGATATGCATGAATCCACCATTTCGCGCGTCACCACGCAGAAGTATTTACATAGCCCGCGTGGCATCTTTGAACTGAAATATTTTTTCTCCAGCCATGTGAACACCGAAGGCGGTGGCGAAGCCTCTTCCACGGCGATACGTGCGCTGGTGAAAAAATTGATCTCTGCGGAAAACCCCGCAAAACCCTTGAGCGACAGCAAACTGACCTCCATGTTATCTGAACAGGGCATCATGGTGGCCCGCCGTACGGTTGCTAAGTATCGCGAGTCTTTGTCCATCCCGCCCTCGAACCAGCGTAAACAGCTGGTTTGAATGTATTGAGAAGGAAGACCTATGCAGATAAACCTTACCGGACTGAATGTAGAGATTACCGAACCGCTGCGCGAATTTGTAAATAGCAAATTTGCCAAACTGGAACACTATTTTGATCGTATCAATCAGGTCTATATTGTTCTGAAAGTGGAGAAGGTAACGCAGATTGCTGATGCAACCTTGCATGTGAACGGCGGGGAGTTGCACGCGACATCGGAAGCGGAAGATATGTACGCGGCCATTGACGGATTGATCGACAAGCTTTCCCGTCAGTTGACTAAACATAAAGACAAACTGAAAAAACACTAACCTTCACGCTTGCAGAGTGCCGACCGGTTCGGCACTCAGAGCACAGAATGGGGCGGGCTGACCGCCCCGTTTTGTCATCTGCGCAAGCGCCAACAGGAGAGCCTGCATTTTCCCCGTTAACGGGTTAAAGTGGGTGATCCTCGCGGCTATGTGAACTCGCAAGTGAAACGATGATGAACAACGATCTGACACTGGAATTGAGCTCGGTCCTCACGCTGGACTGCACCCGCAGCGGCGTACACTGCCAGAGTAAAAAACGTGCGCTGGAAATTATCAGCGAGCTGGCAGCTAAGCAGCTCAATCTGCCTCACCAGACGCTTTTCGAAGCAATCCTCACCCGTGAACGCATGGGCAGTACCGGTATTGGCAATGGCATTGCTATTCCGCATGGCAAGCTGGAGGAAGACACCCTGCGCGCCGTAGGTGTGTTTATCAGCCTCGATCAGCCGATCGCTTTTGACGCGGTCGACAATCAGCCAGTAGACCTGCTGTTTGCGCTGCTGGTGCCAGCGGACCAGTGCAAAACCCATCTGCATACGCTATCGCTGGTGGCAAAACGCCTGGCAGATAAAACCGTCTGTCGTCGTCTGCGCGCGGCGCAGAGCGATGAAGAACTCTATGCCATTATCACAGAAGCGCAGGACGACCATCCTTAAGCGACAGACACTTTTACCGGCCAGGGTGCCGGTTTAAAACGGGAGAAATGTGATGGTGCTGATGATCGTTAGCGGTCGGTCAGGCTCAGGAAAATCAGTCGCGTTACGTGCGCTTGAGGACATGGGGTTTTACTGTGTCGATAACCTGCCAGTGGTGCTGTTGCCCGAACTGGCAAATACGTTAACCGAACGCAATATCTCGGCCGCCGTCAGTATTGACGTGCGGAACATGCCTGAATCGCCGGAGATTTTTGAAACTGCCCTCAAT
The DNA here is from genome assembly GCF_002095535.1 of Pantoea cypripedii. NCBI lineage: Bacteria > Pseudomonadati > Pseudomonadota > Gammaproteobacteria > Enterobacterales > Erwiniaceae > Pantoea > Pantoea cypripedii. The sequence continues at coordinate 540,474 of NZ_MLJI01000001.1, read as the reverse complement.
AATCTGCCAGAGTCCTTTGCGCCGCAGCTTTTGTTTCTCGACGCCGATCGCAACACGCTGATTCGTCGCTACAGCGATACCCGCCGCCTGCATCCGCTTTCCAGTAAAAACCTGTCACTGGAGAGCGCCATTGATGAGGAGAGCGATCTGCTGGAGCCGCTGCGCTCACGCGCCGATCTGATTATCGATACCTCAGAGATGTCAGTGCATGAGCTGGCAGAAATGCTGCGTACCCGTCTGCTCGGTAAACGCGAACGTGAACTGACCATGGTGTTTGAATCCTTTGGCTTCAAACATGGCATTCCAATCGATGCCGATTATGTCTTTGATGTGCGTTTTCTGCCTAACCCGCACTGGGATCCGAAACTGCGTCCGATGACCGGCCTCGATCGTCCAGTGGCGGCGTTTCTCGATCGACATACCGAAGTACATAACTTTATCTACCAGACGCGCAGCTACCTTGAGTTGTGGCTACCGATGCTGGAAACCAATAACCGCAGTTATCTCACCGTCGCCATTGGTTGTACCGGGGGTAAGCACCGTTCGGTGTACATTGCTGAACAGCTGGCCGATTACTTCCGCTCACGTGGTAAAAATGTGCAGTCCCGTCATCGCACCCTGGAAAAACGCAAATCATGACCGTGAAGCAGACCGTTGAGATTCGTAACAAGCTGGGGATGCATGCCCGCCCGGCCATGAAACTGTTTGAGCTGGTGCAGAGTTTCGACGCTGAAGTACTACTACGCAATGAAGCCGGAACGGAAGCCGAAGCCAGCAGCGTCATCGCGCTGCTGATGCTGGACTCCGCCAAAGGGGGCCATATTGAGATCGAAGCCAGCGGACCGGAAGAGACTCAGGCACTGGCTGCGGTGATCGAGTTATTTGAAGCGGGTTTCGACGAAGATTAATCGCCTCAGTGCAACTTGTAGCGATTCAGGAAACCTTCCCCACCCAGCTGGCGCATCTGCCTCATGATCCATTGCTGGCGCTGACGAATATAGCCTGAAGGCGCATCGGCGCGGAAACGGATCGGATTCGGCAGTACCGCCGCCAGCAGGGCCGCTTCCGACATCGTCAGACGGCTGGCGGGTTTGTGGAAATAACGTTGCGACGCCTCCTCCACACCGAATACCCCATTGCCCAATTCCGCGATATTCAGATAGACCGTCAGAATCCGGCGCTTGGTCCATACGGTTTCAATACCCACCGTTAGCCCGGCTTCCAGACCTTTTCGCACCCAGCTACGTCCATCCCACAGGAACAGATTTTTTGCGGTCTGCTGTGAAAGCGTTGACGCACCGCGCATGCGTTCATCCCCTTCGTTATCGAGCACCGACTGGATCGCTTGCACATCAAATCCCCAGTGGACCGGGAATTTCTGGTCTTCAGAAGCAATCACCGCCAGCGCCATCCACGGGGAGATCTGATCCATACTGACCCAATCGGAATGCGCCACGTAATCAAAATTGCCGCTCAACCAGGCCCCGACCTGTCGTTGCACCATCACCGCGGAGAAAGGTACCGGCAAAAAAGAAAACAACAAAATTGCCGCCAGCCAAATACCCAACCAGGCGAGCAGGAATTTTGCCATTATCACTTTAATACGTTGCCGAAGTTTCCCTTTATTCTTACTCATCAAATTTACTCTTACCTGTTCCCTGTATTAATCAATCACTCCGGTCACGATAACACTCAGCGACACCCGGGTGCTAAAAATTACTCAGTGACCAGTTGATTAAACAAACAAAGTCATTACCTGCGCAACCATCGTTCCTTTAATAGAGCCAAATACATCAATCACTTCCGCTATTAAGGAATCGGTTCCATGTTCAAACTCTCATCGGAAGAGTTCGTTATGGACAATTAACCGAATGTGATACGAGTCACATCAAATGATTCACCATACTTAACATTAGGCCTTCTCAGCGTTTGACCATGTTCATTGATTAACGAAAGCATTATGAAAAAAATGTGTAATTTCGCAGCAGATACTCTGTGACTTCCACCATTTGTGGTAAAGCATTTTGTATGACATTTGGTTTACATACATGGCTAAAACCATAAACCGGAACTTTCTGTCGACGGTTTCCAAAACGTTTTGGATAACCCAACCACTCCTTCCATATTCGTACCATTTTTCAGTTGGTTAACCTGAAAAAAAGCAAAATTTTTGCTACCAGCTGACTTTCGCTGCGCTTGTCGGGTTTTTCTGCCACTTCAGCACGTTAAGACCACAGCAAAAATAGAACATTTGGTCAAAAATAACACAATGAGGCAAAGAAATTGATTCCTTGCTTGACTGTGTCATCAAATTAATGTTTTCTGTATTTAAACGCTGCTCAACATCACACAATTTAATGAATCTTGTCACAACTGATGACGAATTTGCTAAGGTGTTTTGGAAGCGTTAACCAATACCACGCTGTTGCTCAGGATAGACCTCAAATAATAGCAGCAGCGACAATTTCCCTGGTGTTGGCGCAGTATTCGCGCACCCCAGTTTCGACTGGGGTCATTTTTTTCTAAGGTTTGTTACTTTCCCGCGCAGCTACCCACTCACGTAATACGTTAACGTCGTGTCGCCATTCCTGTTTTAACTCATCAATCCATTCCTGAACATTATCCCACCATGCAGGCAACTCCGGTGACTGAATTTGTTTCGCCAGCTTTTGCAGATGCAACAGACCAACGGACCCCGCCGCACCTTTGATTTTGTGCCCTTCTTCCGCAATACCTTTCTGGTCACGCGCCATCATGTTTGAATCCAGCACATCCAGATAACCCGGCATCATCTTTTCAAACATGGTCAGACTCTGGGTGATCAATCCCGGCCCCACCAGCTCGATATATTGCTCCAGCATCGGCACATCAAGCAGCGCACGGGTTTTCTCCTCGGCCTGAGGGGCTGCCACCGGCGTATCCGCTTCAGGTTGATAATCCCAGAACTTCTTAATCATCGCCGTCAGCGCAGGTACCGCCAGCGGTTTGCTCAGCACCTCATCCATGCCCGCATCCAGATACTCTTTTTTGTCTTTCAGCACGTTGGCGGTCAGCGCCACCAGCGGTGGCAATATCTCACCCGCATGGCGCTGATGAATCGCGCGTGACACATCAAGACCTGTCATGTCCGGCAGCTGAATATCCAGCAGCACCAGATCGAACTCCTCGGGATCGAACATCTCCAGTGCTGCGGTACCGGTCATCGCCACTTCAACGCTGCAACCCAGTTTCTCCAGCACCGAACGTGCCACGATCACGTTCAGCTCAATATCCTCCACCAACAGGACATGCAGCGCAGGCAGCGGCATGCTGTCGTCAAGGTTGTCATCCTCAACCTCTTCAGCGACGCGTGGAGCCTTGATCTCAACAATGAAGCAGGAACCCTGCCCCTGCACGCTACGCACGCTGATATCGCCGCCCATCGCCTGTGCCAGGCGGCGTGACACCGCCAGCCCAATGCCGGTACCCGTTGCCGGTTTGCCACCATGCTGGTCTTTCACCTGATAATACATGGCGAAGATTTTGTCCTGTTCCTCCTGCGGGATACCCATGCCGGAGTCTTCCACCTCAAAACGCAGGGTTTCATCCTGACGATAAGCAACACGCACCACGATTTCGCCCTGCTGGGTGAACTTCACCGCATTGCCAATCAGGTTCCACAGGATCTGTCGCAGGCGCGTGCCATCGGCACAGATTTTGTGTGGCAGCGGCAGTTCAGGTGACATCACAAACTTCAGCCCTTTCGGCTGCGCCAGCAGGCCGGAGAGATTTTCCAGATCGGACAGGAAACCGGTGAAATCGAGCGGCTGGTTATCCAGCTGCACTTTACGCCGCTCAATCTTGTCCACCTCGATCACATCATTAAAGATGTTGCCGAGGGTGATGGCGGACACATGGATGGTTTTCAGGTATTTAAGCTGCTCCTGATTCAGATCGGTATCCAGCAGAATGCGGCTCAGCCCGACAATCCCGTTCAGCGGGGTACGCAACTCGTGGCTGATGGTGGAAATAAAGGTGGTCTTTTCACGGCTGGCATTCTCCAGCGCGTCCTGGTAGCGCTTACGCTCGGTAATATCGCGGCCAAAGCCCATCAGGCCACTGCGCTTCCCGACGCGATCGTAATAAGGGACTTTACGGATTTCGAAGCAGGCTTTGCGCCCATCGGGATATTGCAGCCACTGTTCGTAAGTCAGCGACACATTATGGCGAAACACCTTCTCATCGGTTTCCAGCACCTTGGTGGCGGCATCTTCATCATAAATGTCACGCGGCGTCAGACCAATCAGCTGCTTTTCACTCAATCCGGTGAGCAGCTCCATCGCGCGGTTACAGCCAGAGAATTGCTTATCGATATTGCGGTAAAACACCAAATCCGGCGAAGCATCAAGAAAAGAGCGCAGGAAGGAGGATTGCTGCTCAAGTTCGATTTGTGCCTGCTCACGGCGCGCCATTTCTTCGCGCAGCTTATCCATCACCTGTTCACGCGCCTGCTCGGCTTTAATACGGTCGGCGATTTCCTGGTTGAGCTGAGTAATGGTTTCTTTCATCTGCTGATTCAGCTCAAGATCGCGCGTGCGCATCTCTTCCAGCTTATCCACCAGCCGTGAGAGGCGCTGGCGCGACTCTTCCAGTTGATCAACCACCACCGAGAGAAAGTAAACCGCCCAGGGGGTAATCAGCAGACCAAAGAATACCGAACGCACCACATCAATGCTCTCGACATGGCCACGCAACACCATAGTGACGGCCATCTGTACCACCATCGCCAGCACCACCAGTGCTGAGGCCAGCAGCAGCGAAAACCGCACCAGTCCCAGTTTGACCATCAAATCAACGTAGTATTGCGCTAAAAGACGAATCTGTTTCATTACCCACTCCCTGAACGAAATCTGGCTCATGATAGCGCAATTATTGGGGATACGCGCTGACTGGCCGCGCCGTATCGCTGTTGTTATGCCCCGTAATGGTGCATTGCAGCGCGATTTCGCCGACGTTACGGTGTTTATGCGTAAAGCGCTTGACTAATTCTGCCAACTGAATAATCTGGAGGGCCGCGCTTTTGCGGCCCATTTCTCAGCACGCCGTGCTAATCAGTACCCTGGCAGCCATATTGTCCAATGGTTGCTGTTCCTTTTTGCATATCCATTCAACTTAAGCGATGTTTTAAGCACGCTCAGCATGATTAATTTTACTAATGACACCCCCCATCCTGATTCAAATATGACGCCATAAGAAAAACAGATACATCCTGTGCACGAAGTGTCCTTAACAGCATTTTATGCTGAAAACACCACCAGCCCCAGCATGGTGCAGAGATTTGGAGGCTGCACCACAGTGAGACGGCTCACACTTCTTGCGGGATTGCCAACCGGTACATCGACAACTTTTTTCTTAAATAGACTATTAAAATCATATCGTTAACCAACAAAAAAGCATATTACCCTCAATAAAGCTGGCTATTTGACCTGAGTTCGCTTTCCCGATAAGTTGGAAGTCCGCTGGATGCTTTCCTGTCGGGCCAGTGTCTCGGCATATCTATGCAGCAAGAAGACTCCCTCTAGATGCAAGTTATCTCCAGTTAAGAGACCCGGATTTAAGAGCAACTCATCAAGGACGTCCATACTAGGTCTTGAGAGGAATTGCTCGGTGTTGCGACGCCCGCTCATTGCCGGGCGGGGTAGAAATTGATACAGCGCCTGTGAGCTGACTCAGCAGTGCTCTGTGCTTGAAATAATGCAGGTAATGTCAAAGCAGTTTGTTTAAGGAGAACCCTCAATGTCCACTCAAAAACCTTATCCCTATGGCTTGTATGATCCAACAGCGGGCAGTGATAGCTGTGGTGTAGGTTTCATTACCCGTAAGGACGGCGAGCAGACTCATGAGATCCTGCAAATGGCGCACAGCGCACTATGCACAGTGCCGCACCGTGGCGGGATGTCGGCAGAAGGCGTGGGTGATGGTGCTGGCGTAAACGTCGACCTTTCTCTGCACTTCTTCCGTAAAGTCACTGGTCAGCCGCTGGAAGCCGGCCGTTTTGGCGTGGGTAACTTCTTTGTTCCTAAAGATGGCGAACTGCGCGCCAATGCCGAACGTCTGGTGGAAGAAACCCTGGCAGCCTATAACTTCCCGGTGCTGGTAAAACGCGACATGCCGCTGGACGGCAGCGTAACGCGCCCGGCTGCCCTGCAATTCCAGTTGCCGATTGTGCAGTGGGTGTTTGCTGCCCCGCAGGACATCGCCAGCCAGAACGAATTTGAGCAACGCATCTATCGTGCGCTGCTGGACATTGAAGCTCAGGCCTTTACTGAAAGCGAATTCGGCGGTCTCTACCCGCTGTCGCTTTCCTCGCGCACCCAGGTGTTTAAAGCGCGCCTGAACTCCAATGAAGTCATTCCGTATTTTAAAGATTTAACCGACCCGGACCACCATGTTCGTGGTCTGTTTTTCCATACCCGTTTCTCGACCAACACCGATCCGCACACCACCATGGCGCAGCCGTTCCGCCTGATGGCCCATAACGGTGAACTGAACACTGACCGTAAAAACCGCATCGCCGAATCCGCACTGGCGCTGGCGCGTGGCAAAAAGATCGTTCGTCCGAACGGCCAGTCAGACAGCTCACGTCTGGACCAGAGCATCCACAGCCGCCTGATGGAAGACAATCTTGACCTGATCAACGCCGTGGTTTCCATGATGCCGCCAGCCTGGGAGAACGACACCTCGCTCTCAACCGAAGTGCGCGCCATGCTGGAATATTTCTCCCTGTATGAAGAGAAGAACGATGGCCCGGCAGCGTTGATCTTTGGTAACGGCGAAGTGATTGGCGCGCGTCTGGACCGTCTCGGTCTGCGCCCACTGCGTTCCGTCGAGACCGCAGAATATATCGGTGCCATGTCGGAAGCAGGCCAGATTGCCTTCCCGCCGGAAAGCGTCCTGCGCCGCGGTCGCATCGAAGCGGGCGGTATGCTGTATTACGATCACCGTGAAAAACGCTCCTTTACCACCGTTGAAGCGCTGGAAAAGCTGGCCGCTGAGAAAGACTATCCGGCCCTGCTGAGTGCAGCCCGTATTGACCTGCAAGATCTGCCGGAGATCCCGGCGGAGAAACTCGGCTCGCCGCTGCGTTATGGTGGAGACCTCAAAACCTATCAGCGTTTTGTCGCCTACTACTACAACCAGGAAAGCTTCAAATTCATGATGGACCCGATGCTGCAAACCGGCGCTGAGAAAATTTCAGCCATGGGTTACGGCAACGCCATTAATGGCCTGTCCGATCATGAAGGTGGTATGGCGCACTACTTCTCGCAGCGCTTTGCTCAGGTCACCAACCCACCGCTCGACTCCATCCGTGAAGCGGACGGTATGACGCTGCGCGTGGCCCTGGGAGCCAAGCCGCATCTGGGCCGCAGCAAAGGCCAGCAGATTGTGGTGCCAACCCCAATCCTGACTCACCTCGATATGCTGCGTCTGCGCGAGCAGAAAGTGGCTCCGTACCAGCGCTTTGAGATGCTGTACCAGCCAGTTATCGGCAAAGATATCGTCAGCCGTGCCGCCAATGCTGCCGCGCTGGAAAAAGCCATTGATGACCTGGCGCAGCAGGTGGTGGATTTCGCCCGTCAACAGGGCGGTATTGCGGTACTGACTGACCGCCATATCTCCTCGACCCATGCAGCGATCCCGATGCTGCTGATGGTATCTGCCATCAACCAGCGTCTGGTGCAGGAAGGTCTGCGTCTCGATGTTTCACTGGTGGTGGAAAGCGGCCAGAGCATCTCTTCACACCATATCGCCGCCACACTGGGCTTCGGCGCATCCGCCGTCTACCCGCTGGGCGTGCAGATGCGTGCCGAAGAGAAATTTGGCGAAGGCGAAGAAGGCAACAAAGCCTTTAAACGCTATGCCAAAGCCGCAGAAAAAGCGCTGATGAAAACCATGGGCAAAGTGGGCCTGTGTACCGTGGAAAGCTACAGCTGTGGTGAGTTCTTCGAGCCGAACTTCCTCGATACCAATGATCCGGTGCTGAAAAAATACTTCCCGAATATCAAAACGCCGGTCGGTGGCGCGGGCTTCCCGGCTATCGCCCAGATGGCGGTTGACTGGCATCAAAGCTCGCTGAAAATTCAGGGTGAGGCAGAAGTGCCGTTGCTCGGCCTGTTTAAAGAACGTGCCGAAGGTGCGGGCCACTCTTACGGCACCATCGCCGTGCGTACCTTTATTGATATGACGGAGCAGCCGATTCGCTTTGCTGACAAAGCACGCGAAGAGGATAACTTTATTCGTCTGATGACGCTGGCGAAGCTGGATAACGCTTTCAGCATTAAAGCTGAGTCCTTTAAAGACAGCAGCTTCGAACGTATCCCGAACGATGTCATCGATAACTTTGCCATCACGCCGGATTATCGTCAGTTCTCCAGCCTGATGTATGCCGAACGTAAACGCCGTCCGGCGGCGCTGCGCGATATCCTTGCGCTGCCGTGTGACCTGACCCACGTTGATAGCGAAGCCGAATTTGGCCGCAAACTGGGTCGCTATTCGCTGGTCAACAACGGTTTCGCGACGCGCGGTCTGCAATGTGAAGCGGTTAACGGCAGCCTGAACCAGTTCACCCTGCGTCTGGTTGATGCCATCGCGGGCCTAAAACCGGAAAGCGAGCGTCTGGCAGCACTGGCGCGCGCACTGAAAACCCGTTTCGCCGACGATATTGAAAACAGCGAAGTGGTGAATGGCACATTGCACATCACCGCTTACGGCAAAGCCGCTGATTATCTGTCACGCATCTTTACCGCCCTGCCTTCGCTGCCGCTGGAAGAAATTCAACCGGCGCACGAAATCACCCGTACCTTCGCGTCGGGTGCGATGAGCCATGGTGCGCTGGTGGCACCGGCACATGAAGCGGTGGCTCACGGCACCAACATGGTTGGCGGCATGAGTAACTGTGGTGAAGGTGGCGAACACTATTCACGCCACGGCACCATCCGTGCCTCACGCATCAAACAGCTGGCATCCGGTCGCTTCGGCGTCTGGGCGGCCTACCTTGCCGATCCGATGCTGGAAGAGCTGGAGATTAAAATCGGCCAGGGGGCAAAACCAGGTGAAGGCGGCCAGTTACCGGCACCGAAAGTGACGGTGGAAATTGCGGCTGCCCGTGGTGGTACACCGGGTGTGGAGCTGGTTTCACCGCCGCCACATCACGATACCTATTCTATCGAAGACCTGGCGCAGCTGATTCACGACTGTAAAGCAGCACGCGTGCGCGTCATCGTTAAGCTGGTGTCCTCCGAAGGTATCGGCACCATCGCGGTTGGCGTAGCCAAAGCGGGTGCGGATGTCATCAACGTCGCCGGTAACACCGGTGGTACCGGTGCGGCATCCGTTACCAGCCTGAAATATACCGGTCGTGTGGCTGAAATCGGCATCGCGGAAGTCCATCAGGCGCTGTGTGCCAATGGTCTGCGCGATAAAGTGCAGCTGCGTTGCTCCGGCGCACAGCAGACCGGTAGCGACGTAATCAAATCTGCCCTGCTCGGCGGCGACAGCTTCGAGTTTGGTACCACTGCGCTGATGATGCTGAAATGCGTCATGGCGAAAAACTGTAACGTTAAATGCCCGGCCGGTCTGACCACCAATGCCGAAGCCTTTGATGGTGACCCGCGCCAGCTGGCGCAGTACTTCATCAACGTGGCACAGGAGGTACGTGAGTTCCTCGCACGCCTCGGTCTGCGTTCACTGCGTGAAGCGCGTGGCCGTTCTGATCTGCTGCACCTGATGGATCACCCGCTGGAAGTCGGCAAGCTGGACCTGCGCGCCATGCTGACCGTGGTGCCAGAGCAAAAAATCGCCAAACCGGTTTATCTGGAAAAAGATTTCGCCCTGGATGATGGCTGGGTGGAAGAACTGAAAGATCAACTGGTCGCCAAAGGCAGCCGTGCCATTGAACTGGGCGCAGGCATCACCCTTAACAACCGTAACAAAAGCGTGGGCGGCCAGCTGGCGATCGATATCGAACGCATGCTGAACCATGAGCTGTCAGCGCAACAATTAGCCGCCATCCCGGCAGTGTTTAAAGACGATCGCGGTCGTCATTATCTGGCTCCGGCCACCGTACAGATCCAGACCTCAGGTTCTGCTGGTCAGTCATTTGGTGCCTTCTGCAACGATGGTATGCAGATGAAGCACTATGGCACCTGTAACGATGGCGTCGGTAAAGGCCAATGCGGCGGCGAACTGGTGGTGATGTCACCGGGCGGCGGCGCACAGGACAGCGATGGTAACGTGCTGATCGGTAACTTTGCGCTGTTTGGCGCCACCGGTGGCCGTCTGTTTGTACAGGGCCAGGCGGGCGACCGTTTCGCGGTACGTAACTCAGGTGCGACCGCTGTGGTTGAAGGCGTTGGTGACTTCTGCTGTGAATACATGACCAACGGTGCCATTCTCAACCTGGGCACCTTCGGTAAAGGCTTTGGCAACGGCATGAGCGGCGGCTTTGCTTACCAGTACGATCCGTACGGTTCGCTGGCTGCGCACGCCGCCGGAGACTCGGTGTTGTTTGGCTCCATCGCCGATGAAGACGAAATGGCGAAAGTGCACAAACAAGCGGTGCTGACCATGCTGAACTGGCATCTGGAAGCGACCAACTCGCCGCGTGCCGCATGGCTGCTGGCGAACTGGGAAACCGAGTGCCACCACTTTGTCTATGTCATGCCGCGTTCGCTGTTGCTCTATCAGGATGGCGGTGAGATTCTGAAGGCCAAGTCACGTAAGGATTTGCTGGAAGAACTGTCAACGTCGCTGGCTGCACATCAGGTGGCGAAATTTAAAGCGGCCTGGCGCGCCGGTAAAACCATCGCTAATGGTGCGGTACCGGCTTACGGTGCCACCGATACGCTGGAAATGTTCGTGCTGCTCAACAACTACACCGTGCTGAGTTTCGCGCAGCAGCTGGCACTGAGCAAGCTGCCAAAAGGGACCTCGGTGGAAGATCCGGCTGTTGAGAAAGCAGTGCGTAACCTGCTGATGACAGAAGATTTCTCGCTGGTGAGCAAGCTGCAACGTCATGCGCGCTCCGCTATCGAGAACTACAACGATGACGAACTGGCAAGCCTGATCGCCTCCAAACGTATGTCGGATTACAAAGCGGCGCTGACGCAACGTAACATCCGCTCGATGGATAGCCTGGCGACCTATGGCTGGATCATCTATCAGGATGCCCGTAACCGTGATGTCCTGGGTCATCTGCCTGATTTTGAAGAGCTGTTCGCCCGCGCGGCGTTGCCGGAAATCGCAGCGGCTGTCGGAAAATTATCCTGATAGCTGAGCTATTGAATTTGTGTATTATCGACTGAATATGACTGAACGGGATTGAGTAAAAGTACCCATGAAGATTCCTTACATTCCTGAAGATGCACCTTTCAATGGTGATCAAAAATACTGGCTGGCGGGTTTTCTCGCCGGTCTCCACTCGCGCCTGTTGGTGTTAGAAGACAAGCAGCAGACCGCTCCGGCGGCCGGTGCGGCGACCACCACCCAGTTGCATATCCTGTTCGGTTCGCAGACCGGCAACGCCGAAGCGCTGGCCCAAACGGCAGCGAAAGCGGCACGAGCCAAAGGCCTGGTGCCGGTGGTTCAGGCGCTGGGTGAAGTGGATATTGATGTCTTCGCCACCATGCGTCATGTGTTGATTGTCACTTCTACCTACGGTGAAGGCGAAATGCCGGACAACGCGCAGCTGTTCTGGCAGGCCATTTCTGCCAGCACCGCGCCACGTCTGGAGCAGATGCACTTCGCCATACTGGCGATTGGTGATACCGGTTATGACGGCTTCTGCCAGGCCGGTAAATTTATCGATATGCGCCTGGAGCAGTTGGGTGCAAAACGCGTCGTTGACCGTATCGACTGCGATATTGATTACGAAGAGCCATCCAGCGCCTGGATCGGCAGCACCATGCCACAGTTTGCCGCCAGTGCGGGCAGCAGCGGTACGGTGCTGGAGAGCGCGCCGGAAGCACCGGTCATTCCGGGTAGCAATAAACAGAACCCGTATGCCGCTGCGCTGGTGACCAATAAACGTCTTTCTGGTGAGCAGTCAGGCAAAGATATCCGTCACTTTGAGTTTGATCTGACGGACAGCGGACTAAAGTACGAAGCGGGCGATGCACTGGGCGTAATCCCAGTAAATGACCCTGCGCTGGTGACGCTGCTGCTGACCCAGTTGAACGCTGATTATGAAACGCCGGTGCCGGGCTTTGACCGTAACCTCGGTGACTTGCTGACTTATCAGTTCGAAATCTCTGAACCGTCGCGCAAACTGATTGAGTGGGTGGGCCAGAACACCACTAACCAGGAACTGCGCCACGTCTTACAGCACGACGACAAAGATACCCTTGGCGTGTGGCTGTGGGGCAAAGACACCCTGGACCTGCTGCAACTGGAGCTGACGCGTAGCCTGTCGGTGCCGGAATTTGTTGCGATGCTGCGTCCGCTGCAACACCGTGCTTATTCCATCTCTTCCAGCTCGAAAGCGCATCCGAACCAGGTCCATCTGACCATCGCGTCGGTGCGTTATCATAGCGCTGGCCGCGCCCGTAACGGCGTTTGCTCCACATACCTGGCTGAACGTGTGCGTCGCGGCGAGAAACCGGCAATCTTTATTTCACCGAATAAAGTTTTCCGCGTGCCCGCCAACAACAAGGCACCGCTGATCATGGTTGGTCCGGGTACCGGTATTGCGCCGTTCCGTGCTTTCCTGCAAGAGCGTAAAGTCACCGGTGCTGAAGGCAAAAACTGGTTGTTCTTTGGCGACCAGCATCAGGAACACGATTACATCTACCAGGATGAGCTGAACGAGTGGCAGCAAAGTGGCCTGCTGACGCATCTTGATCTGGCGTTCTCACGCGATCAGGAAGAGAAAATTTACGTGCAGAACCGCATGCTGGAGAAAGGCGCTGAGCTGTACGCCTGGCTGCAGGAAGGCGCATATTTCTACGTGTGTGGTGATGCATCGCGCATGGCGAAAGATGTCGATTCCGCACTGTACGAAGTGGTTCGACAGTTCGGTGGCTTGTCCAGCGAGCGTGCCGCTGCCTATATCGACCAGTTGAAGAAAGACAAACGCTACCTGCGTGACGTCTACTAAGACCGCGACATAAGCGCTTCGTTTGTTGAATGCCAGTCAGTGAATGCTGACTGGCATTTTTCTTTGGCATTAAGAGAATTCTTCACCCCACCCGTCAGACCACCGATCAAATAAAGACAGTTCGCTTTTATTCAGGGATACCCCCTAAATAGCCTGTTTCGCTTTTTAAATACACTACAGGAGATAATTTCGCTTATTTAAAAGGTTTTATTCTTCATGAAGAAAAGTTTTAAACAAAAATACCTGGCAGCCGCCATTTTGCTCACCATGGGGTTAACCAGCCAGGCGGGCTTTGCCGCCGGTGCTGCATCATTTATGCCGGACATCAGCCAAAAACCTGTTCTGGTCGGTTTCTGGCATAACTGGGCCAGTAAATCAGACGGATATAAAGGCGGCACTGCACCTTATATAAAATTATCCGATGTCCCGGCGGAATATGATGTTGTGACGGTCGCGTTTATGACGGATGAAGGTATCCCGACTTTTCACCCTTATAACATGACGGATGAAGAGTTCCGTAAACAAGTCGAAACCCTCAATGCACGCGGCCAGGCGGTTATGCTGTCGCTCGGCGGAGCCGATGCACGTGATATCGCACTGAAACCGGGTGATGGCCAGAAGTTCGCGGCGGAGATTATTCGCCTGATTGAGCTCTACGGTATCGATGGTGTGGATATTGATTTAGAAGGCCACTCAATTACCGCAGGCTCCAACCAGACAGAAATTCCTGCTGCATTGAAACTGGTTAAAAATCAGTATCCCAAATTTATTATCAGCATGGCACCGGAATTTCCCTACCTGCGTTCAGGCGGTCAATATGAACAAATCATTAAGTCTTTAGAAGGCTATTATGATTTCATCGCTCCGCAATATTACAATCAGGCAGGTGATGGACTCTGGGCAGAGGATATTCCAGGTGGTTCGGTTACTCAGGGGGACGAAGCTCGTAAAGCCGATTTCCTGTACTACCTGACCGACTCACTCATCCACGGTGCGCGTGGCTATATGCAAATCCCGGCAAATAAGCTGGCGATTGGCCTGCCGAGTAACCCGGATGCCGCCGCAAACGGTTATGCGCGTAATGAAGCGGATGTGCGCGCTGCCTGGGAAAAACTGAATGCTCAGGGTACGCCAATTAAAGGGCTGATGACCTGGTCAATTAACTGGGATGCCGGTACCAGTGCCAACGGCAATCCCTACGGTAACGAGTTCCTGCGCCGCTATGCCAGTCTGGTGCATGAAAATACCCCGCCTGATATTGATCATGAAGCCCCGAGCCAGCCAGGTATGCCAACCGCTCATGACGTTGCAGCCAATAAAATTGCGCTTTCATGGACGGCCTCAACGGATAACCAGGGTGTGAGCCAGTATCAGGTGTGGCGTAATGACGTCAATATCGCCGCAACACCGATCCCTTCCTATGTGGATAATAATGTTAAGGCCGAGACAAGATACGATTATTTCGTCACGGCTCAGGATAAGCAGGGCAATGTTTCTTTACCCAGCCAGACCACTTCAGTGACCACGCCGGGTATTGAGTGCGAAGATTGTACACCTGCCACACCTCAGGGATTAAAAGCGGAAAATATCGATAAAACCAGTGCGACACTGAGCTGGGAAGCGGTGACTAATGTGGCGATCAAACACTACGTTGTTTACCGTAACGGCGTGCAGATTAAAGAAACGACGCAGACTCGCCTCACTGATAGCGGATTATCTGCCGCCACCAAATATCAGTATCAGGTTGCGGCTGTCAGCGTGACCAACAGTGTTTCTGACAAGAGCCAAACGCTGGAAGTGACGACATTGGCCGGTGACTCGATCCCTTCTGAGCATCCCGCTTATAAAGAAGGCACCAACTACAAAGCTGGCGATGTGGTGTCCAATAAAGGCGGTCTTTATCAGTGCAAACCCTGGCCGTATACCAGCTGGTGTGGGGCTGCGGCATGGGCTTACGAGCCTGATGCAGGTCAGCACTGGTCACAGGCCTGGGAGCCGTATAAAGATTAATTTTTACGTCGCATAAAAAAAATCCGGAAACGTTATGTTCCCGGATTTTTTCATTGTGACCCCGTCGGTCAACTGGCGTTTATTTCACCACGCGCAGCGATGGACGACCACCACGTGGCGGCGGCTCATCATCTGGCGGGGTTTCATCGTCAGCTGAATCGTCGGGACGATCGCCATCAATCACCGACATCATGGTTTCTTCCTGACCTTCCAGCTCGTCCTGGGCTGCCAGCTCATAGGCCGGTTCCGGTTCGAACATGGTGCCTGCACCGTTCTCACGGGCATAGATAGCCAGAATGGCCGCCATCGGTACTGAAACCTGACGCGGTACCCCACCGAAGCGTGCGTTGAACTCAACGCGCTCGTTACCCAGCTCAAGGTTGCCGACGGCACGCGGTGCAATGTTCAGCACAATCTGACCATCACGCGCGTATTCCAGCGGCACCTGTACACCAGGCAGATTGATGTCGACCACCAGATGCGGCGTCAGCTGGTTATCAAGCAGCCAGTCATAAAACGCACGCAACAGATAAGGGCGACGGGCCGTTAATTGCGACATTTCCATAGATTAGCCCCGGGCTTGAAGGCGCATTTCACGTTCTGCTTCAGTCAGTGAAGCGAGGAAAGAGTCACGCTCAAATACGCGGGTCATGTAGCCTTTCAGCTCTTTCGATCCGGCGCCAGCCAGTTCAACACCCATAGACGGTAAACGCCACAGCAGCGGTGCCAGATAGCAATCGACCAGGCTGAACTCTTCGCTCATAAAGAACGGAGTACGTGAGAACAGCGGCGCAATGGCCAGCAGCTCTTCACGCAGTTGTTTACGCGCGGCATCGGCTTCTGCACCGGTGCGGGTTTCAATGATGCGCATCAGGCTATACCAGTCCTGCTCAATACGGTGCATCATCAGACGGCTTTCGCCACGAGCAACCGGATAGACAGGCATCAGCGGCGGATGCGGGAAACGCTCATCAAGATATTCCATGATGATGCGGGATTCATACAGCGTCAGTTCACGATCTACCAGCGTTGGCACTGTGCGATACGGGTTGAGGTCAATCAGATCCTGCGGCAGGTTATCCGTTTCAACCTGCTCGATCTCCACGCTGACGCCCTTCTCAGCCAGTACGATACGTACCTGATGGCTGAAAATGTCAGTCGGACCAGAAAACAGCGTCATTACCGAACGTTTGTTGGCAGCGACAGCCATGAAAACCTCCAAGTTTGTTCACAAAAAATTACTGCGAATAGCCAACCACACGGCGACTCACCTGCTTATCAGATTCGCACACAGCCAGCGTTTGCGGCATTTTCCGCCCATCCTGGCGGAAATAATACGCACAACGCTCCGGCTCGCGGGCGCAAAGTGACAGTCAGTTTACCAGATTTTAAGCAGCTTGTGGGGCGGGGAAAGTGATTTGCAGGCAAAATGCGGGTAAAGCTCGCGTTTTTGTGGCAACAATCCCTGTCCGGCAAAAGCAAAAAACCCGCCGAAGCGGGTTTTTTGTGCCAACTGTGACTGCCGAAGCAGCAACAATTAACGTTTGGAGAACTGCGGACGACGGCGTGCTTTACGCAGACCGACTTTCTTACGTTCAACCTGACGCGCATCACGGGTAACGAAGCCCGCTTTACGCAGTTCAGAACGCAGAGACTCGTCGTACTCCATCAGAGCGCGCGTGATACCGTGACGGATCGCGCCAGCCTGACCAGAGATACCACCACCTTTAACGGTGATGTACAGGTCCAGTTTACCAACCAGATCAACCAGCTCCAGCGGCTGACGCACGACCATGCGTGCAGTCTCGCGACCGAAGTACTGCTCCAGAGAGCGCTGGTTAATTACGATGTTACCGCTACCCGGCTTGATAAAGACGCGAGCGGATGAGCTTTTGCGGCGACCAGTGCCGTAGTTTTGAGTTTCAGCCATTGCCTGTAATCCCGATTAAATGTCAAGAACTTGCGGTTGCTGCGCCGCATGGTTGTGCTCGTTGCCTGCGTAAACTTTCAGTTTACGGTACATAGCACGACCCAGCGGGCCTTTCGGCAGCATGCCTTTAACCGCGATTTCAATCACACGCTCAGGACGGCGGGCAATCATCTCTTCGAAGGTCGCCTGCTTGATACCACCGATGTGACCAGTGTGGTGATAATAGATCTTGTCAGTACGCTTGTTGCCAGTTACAGCAACTTTTTCTGCGTTCAGAACGATGATGTAATCACCGGTATCAACGTGCGGAGTGTATTCCGCTTTATGCTTACCACGCAGACGGCGCGCCAGTTCAGTCGCCAGGCGACCCAGGGTTTTGCCGGTTGCGTCAACAACATACCAGTCACGTTGGACGGTTTCTGGTTTAGCTGTAAAAGTTTTCATTGAAAAGCTTACCCAAATAAAGTTACACGTTGGTGAAATCCCAAACGCTAAGTTAACGATTGAGGCTCACACGACCATTTCGCCCAGCAAGCCCACCCCCTCAGGTAGAGTTACCGGATCACAAAGGTTTCTGGGAAGAAAAACCTCTGCCGTAACGTGGGGTCGCAAGATTATAGAGAAGTCGCCCGTAAAGATCGAACTTTTTTACGCCCCCACGTCAGGTTTTTTGCGCCGAATCAGGGCAGATGCGGTAAACGCAGGTACTCCTCGCTCTGCATCTCCTGTAAGCGCGACAGACAGCGCTGATATTCAAACTTCAGACGCGAGCCCTGATAAATCTCAAACAACGACGTCTCAGCGGCCACCACCAGTTTCACATGGCGTTCGTAGAATTCATCCACCAGCGCCAGAAAACGGCGCGCCTGATCTTCCGTCTTGTAAATCATCACCGGCACATCATACAGCAACACGCTGTGGAAACGACGCGATAGCTCGATATAGTCGTGCTGGCTGCGCCCTTCACCACACAGCGTCAGAAAATCAATCGCCAGTACGCCGTCCTGCACACCCAGCGTCGGCATGCTGCGGTGGTTGATTTCCAGCACCGGGGCATCATGGCGGGCTTTACCGGACAAGGCGCGGAACATACGCTCCATTTCCGCATGGGTTTCCTCATTCAGTGGGAAACTCCACAGATGCGCCGACGTCAGGGTACGCAAACGGTAATCGATACCGGCATCCACATTCATCACATCACAGTGACGCTTAATCTGCTCGATAGCAGGCAAAAAGCGCGCACGCTGCAAACCGTTGCGGTACAGGTCATCCGGTGGGATGTTCGAGGTCGCCACCAGCGCGATGCCACGATCAAACAGCGCCTCCATCAACGTGCCAAGCAACATGGCGTCGGTAATATCGGAGACGAAAAACTCGTCGAAACAGAGAATATCGGTTTCAGCTTTAAAGCGGTCAGCAACGATCAGTAGCGGGTCACTGTGCCCCTGCAACTGGGTCAGTTCTTCATGGACACGCAGCATAAAGCGGTGAAAATGCAGGCGTAATTTACGCTCACCAGGAATAGACTGAAAAAACAAATCCATCACCCAGGTTTTTCCACGCCCCACGCCGCCCCACATATACAGGCCACGCACCGGCGCTTCCTTACTGCTTTTTTCTTTATTCATCAGTTTAGAAAGACGGCCAAACAAGCCTTTGCTGGCCGGGACCGCGGCGGGCTGACGCGCCACCAGTCCTTGCTGAATGGCATCTAAGCGGGTGATGGCTTCCCGTTGTACGTCATCCGGGCGAAATTCGCCCTGCGACAGCGCTTGCTCATAGCGCGCAAGCGGAGATGAGGTTTGCATTGTTCTCTCAGAGTCCCTGAAAAAGTCCGATTCATGTGTCGGTTGTCGAAAATTAGGCCGCTCTACACTAAGCGATGCCGCTCCAGAGTTCCACTTCCAATAGATTAACGGGTATAGTGGCTACTATTGAAGTTGAAACAGAAGCAATGCCCTACGAAGCAACGGAAATTACACGGGAGTCATTATGACCTGGGAATACGGGCTGATTGGTTTAGTGATTGGCATTATTGTCGGCGCAGTCGCTGTGCGTTTTGGCAACAAAAAACTGCGCGAACAGCGCACCATGCAGTACGAACTGGAAAAATCCAAGGCTGAATTGGCGGATTACCGCGAAGAGCTGACCAACCACTTCGCGCGCAGCGCAGAACTGCTCGATAACATGGCGCGTGATTACCGCCAGCTGTATCAGCATATGGCGAAAGGTTCTAACGACCTGCTGCCGAATCTGCCAGGCGAGAAAAATCCGTTTGCCTATCAGCTGACGGAAGCGGAAGCCGATAACGATCAGGCGCCGGTGCAAATCCCGCGCGACTATTCTGATGGCGCATCCGGCCTGTTACGTGGCGGCGAACGCGCACCGCGTAATTAATCTTTTTGGGGCACAGCGACGCTGTGCCCTTTTTGTTTGTCGAACCCTTACCCCAAACAACTGTCACACTTTTTTAATCCCCTTTTCGCAGCGAGAGCGTTGTAGCAATGAAAAAACAAGCACGACTGTTAAGCGCATTAGCCTTGAGCATTGGGATGAGTCTGGCCGCCGCGCCAAACGCACTGGCAACTCTCCCGGCGCAAATTCAGGGGCAGGCACTGCCGAGCCTGGCACCGATGCTGGAAAAAGTGTTACCGGCAGTGGTCAGTGTGCATGTGGAAGGCACCGAAACCGCCGCGCAGGGGCAGGATCTGCCTGAGCCACTGAAACGCTTTTTTGGTCAGTTGCCGGGACAAAACCAGCAACCTCAGCCTTTTGAAGGGCTTGGCTCTGGCGTTATCATTGACGCCGCCAAAGGCTATGTGCTGACCAACAATCATGTGGTGAATGGTGCGGACAAAATCAGCGTTCAGTTGAGCGATGGCAACGAGTATGACGCCAAACTGATTGGTCATGATGAGCAGACCGATATTGCGCTGATTCAGATACAGGGCGCGAAAAACCTGACCCAGGTGAAAATTGCCGATTCCGATACCCTCAGAGTGGGTGACTTCGCCGTTGCCATCGGTAACCCGTTTGGCCTTGGTCAGACTGCCACCTCTGGCATCATCTCGGCACTGGGTCGCAGCGGCCTCAATCTCGAAGGTCTGGAAAACTTTATCCAGACTGATGCCGCCATTAACCGTGGCAACTCCGGTGGCGCGCTGGTCAATCTCAATGGCGAGCTGATCGGTATCAACACCGCGATTCTGGCCTCCAGCGGCGGCAATATCGGTATCGGCTTTGCTATCCCGAGCAATATGGCGATGAACCTGGCACAGCAGCTGATTCAGTTCGGCGAAGTGCGACGTGGACAGTTGGGCATCAAAGGGACGGAAATGACCGCCGATATGGCGAAGGCATTTAACGTCGATGCGCAGCGTGGTGCCTTCGTTTCTGAAGTGCTACCGAAATCCGCAGCAGAAAAAGCGGGGATTAAGGCTGGCGATATCATCACCTCAGTGAATGACAAAGCCATTACCAGCTTTGCCGAACTGCGGGTGAAAATTGGTACCACGCCTCCGGGCCAGCAGGTGAAACTTGGCCTGTTGCGCGATGGCAAACCGATCACCATTAACGTCACGCTGGATCAGAGTGCGCAAACCACCGCCAGTGCCCAGCTGCTGTCACCGGCATTACAGGGCGCAACCCTGAGCGATGGCAATACCAAAACGGGTGATAAAGGGGTGAAAGTTGACGCCATCGAGAAAGGCACACCGGCTGAACAGGTGGGTCTGCAGAAAGATGATGTGATTGTCGGCGTGAACCGCAGCCGGGTGGAAAGCCTGGCGGAAATGCGCAAAGTGCTGGATACGAAACCGCCGGTACTGGCACTGAATGTGGTGCGCGGCGAAGACAGTATTTACCTGCTCTTACGATAATCATCACAACTGGCGGACAAGCAGGTGTTTGTCCGCCTTTCTCATGCTATTCTGCCCTGCGATCTTATCCGGCTTAAACTAACACCATGTTTCTTAAACTTTTGCGTTCTGTGGTGATGGGCCTGATCGTTGCGGGTATTTTGCTGGCAGCGATCCCAACACTCCGTATGGGCACCAGTGCCCTGATTGAACATGACAACAGCAATGATGAGGCACCCTTCAGCTTTAATCCGGGTGTGCGTCGTGCTGTGCCTGCGGTAGTCAACGTCTATAACCGCAGCGCGCATGGTAATAACAATCGCGGCATTACCACGCTGGGTTCCGGCGTGATCATGAACGGCAAAGGCTACATCCTTACCAATAAGCATGTCATCAATAATGCCGATCAGATTATCGTCGCCTTACAGGATGGCCGGTTCTTTGAAGCGACGCTGGTCGGTTCCGACGCGATGACCGATCTGGCAGTGCTGAAAATCAGCGCATCAAATCTGCCGGTGATTCCGATCAACCCCAACCGCGTGCCGCATATCGGCGATGTGGTGATGGCGATCGGTAACCCATACAACCTTGGTCAGACGGTAACCCAGGGCATCATCAGCGCCACGGGCCGCGTCGGCCTCAGTTCCTCCGGTCGCCAGAACTTCCTGCAAACTGATGCCTCAATCAACCAGGGTAACTCCGGTGGTGCACTGATCAACTCACTCGGTGAGCTGATGGGCATCAACACCCTGACGTTTGATAAAAGTAACGATGGCGAGACGCCAGAAGGGATTGGTTTTGCCATTCCTACCGTACTGGCAACCAAAATCATGGATAAGCTGATTCGTGATGGCCGGGTGATCCGCGGTTATATTGGCATTACCGGACGTGAACTGCCGCCGCTACACAGTCAGGGCAGTACCCTCGATCGCGTGCAGGGCATTATTGTCAGCGAAGTCGCGCCAGGTGGCCCCGCCGACCGCGCCGGACTTCAGGCCAACGATGTACTGCTGAGCGTCAATGGTAAACCGGCTGTTTCGGCCCAGGAAACCATGGATCAGGTCGCCGAAATTCGCCCCGGCTCGGTGATTGATGTGCAGATTCTGCGTAATGAACAGAAAATGACGCTGCCCGTGACAATCGAAGAGTTCCCGCAAAGCAGTAATTAAGTGTGGGCGTTGCAACGCCCACATGGCTGTCAGCTAATGCCAACCGGGAAAGCAATAACCTCACTCAACGAGTCGGCTTTCAGCGCCAGCATAATCAGACGATCCACGCCCAGTGCCACGCCAGAACAGGCAGGCATACCGTGCGCCAGTGCATCCAGCAGGTTGGTGTCGATGGGGTGCTGTGGCAGACCACGCGCCGCACGACGGCGATTATCCTGCTCAAAGCGCTGACGTTGCTCGCGGCTGTCGGTTAACTCACGGAAACCGTTCGCCAGCTCCACCCCTTTGTAATACACCTCAAAACGTTCCGCGACGCGGTGATCTTCGGTGCTGATCTCAGCCAGTGCCGCCTGGCTGGCCGGGAAGTGGTAGACAAACGTCGGCTTATCGATACCAATTTTCGGCTCGACGCCCAGCATAAACAGCAGCTGCAACAGCGTGTCGCGATCTTCTTCATCACGCGCCAGCTCACCATCACCCAGTTTTTCCGCCGCTTCACGCAACTGCGCTTTATCTGCGGATAACGGGTCCAGTTCCAGATGGCGAATAAACGCCTGCTGATATGACAGGGATTCTGCGCTATCGCACTCCAGCACCTGTTGCAGCAGATCGTCGACTTCATTCATCAGGCGATACATGTCGTAGTGCGGGCGATACCACTCCAGCATGGTGAATTCAGGGTTGTGGTGACGTCCGGCTTCCTCATTACGGAAGCAACGACCCATCTGGTAAATCGGACCACTGCCCGCCGCCAGCAGGCGCTTCATATGGTATTCCGGGCTGGTCATCAGCCAGAGATCACGCCCTTCGCTGGCACCGGGGCCAACAAAACGCGTCTGGAATGGTACCAGATGGATGTCAGTAATGGTCGCCTGGCTCATCGCCGGGGTATCGACCTCCAGCACGCCGCGATCGGCAAAGAAACGTCGAATTTCCGCCATGATAGCGGCACGTTTCAACAAATTGGCAATGGGTGCGCTCGGCTGCCAGCTTGCCGTTTCGCTCATGTTGATGACTCCTTATACAGATAAGGGGTGGAAGTCTACCCGTAATGGCAAGGGCAAACAACGCCATAGCGCTTACCGGTCACGAGAACTTTCCATATCACCACAGGGTAAGGAGGTTTAAAAGCCGTACGGGCAGGAGGAGAAGACATTTGAGACAAAGCAGATATGGGATGAAAAGCCGGTACGAAAGCGCGTTCCGCACCGGTCGGACCTTACTGTGCGGTGCGTTGAATCGCCTTGCCACCTGCTTCTACGTCTTCCCCTACACCACGGGTGGTGTTGCAGGCAGAAAGCAGGGTGGAAAGGATCAATACCGAGAAAATCGCGACAATACTTTTCTTTAACATGACAATATCCTTTTTGGTTGCAGTAAAAGTACAGCTTCTAAAGCATAGTCCTTATACGCAACGCTGCGGCGTCAGCCACAGAAAAAGGCGTTGTCCTGGCGCTTACTTAGCAGCACGTGAGATAGCGCCACCCAAATGGGAGACATCCTCACCAAAGCCGTGAAAGGTGTTGCAGGCACTCAATGCCGAGGAGACCAGCAACGCAAAGGCGACGAATTTTGCCAGCTTTTTCATTATTCTGAACTCACTTAAAAAAAAGGCGCATCGAAGGATGCGCCTGATGTGACGATTATTTTACGCGAGAAACGTATTCGCCAGAGCGGGTGTCCACTTTAACCACTTCGCCAATCTGTACGAACAACGGCACTTTAACCACTGCGCCAGTTGCCAGAGTAGCCGGCTTACCGCCAGTACCTGCGGTATCACCTTTCAGGCCTGGATCGGTTTCGATAACTTCAGCTTCGATAAAGTTCGGCGGCTGAACAGCAATGGCTTTGTTGTTCCACAGGGTAACGATACAATCTGCGTTGTCCTGCAGCCACTTCTGCACGTCTTCCAGTACCTTAGATTCAACCTGATACTGTTCGAAGCTTTCCGGGTGCATGAAGTAGAAGAAGTCACCGTCGTTGTAAGAATACTGCAGGGTCATATCAACAACGTCTGCGCCTTCGGCAGAGTCGGTTGATTTGAAGGTTTTCTCAACGCGAGACCCGGTCAGCAGACGACGCATTTTTACGCGTGCGAATGCCTGGCCTTTACCCGGCTTAACAAACTCACTGGATTCGATGGAATACGGCTCGCCTTCGAACATGATTTTAAGACCGGAACGAAAATCGTTGCTAAGATAAGTCGCCATAAAGGCCCTCTGTAAATATTGAACTGGTAATAGCCAAAAAAATGGCACACATTGTAACCCTAAATCCCCCTTCCAGAGAAGATTGGTTGCAGCAACTTGCTGATGTTGTCACCGATCCTGCTGAATTACTGCAACTTTTAGCTCTCGAACGCCATGCGGAATTGGCCGAAGGCGCTGATGCAAGGCGACTTTTTGCCCTGCGGGTGCCACGGGCGTTTATTCAGCGCATGAAAACAGGCGATGCTCAGGACCCGCTTCTGCTGCAAGTGTTAACCAGCCGTCAGGAATTCAATGATGCGCCAGGTTACAGCACCGACCCGCTTGATGAGCAAAGCAGCGTGGTGCCGGGTTTACTGCATAAGTATAGAAACCGCGCACTGTTATTGGTAAAAGGCGGTTGTGCGGTCAACTGTCGCTACTGCTTCCGCCGCCATTTTCCTTATCAGGATAATCAGGGCAACAAACGTAACTGGCAGGCAGCGATTGATTATATTGCGGACCATCCGGAGCTGGATGAAATCATCTTCTCGGGTGGCGATCCGTTGATGGCGAAGGATCACGAACTGGCGTGGCTGGTTGATGCGCTGGAAAAAATTCCGCATCTGAAGCGCTTACGCATTCACAGCCGTTTGCCGGTGGTCATCCCGGCGCGTATTACCGAGGGATTGTGCCAGCTGCTGGCCGATACGCGCCTGCAGGTGCTGCTGGTGAGCCATATCAACCATGCGCAGGAGATCGATGATGAACTGCGTTATGGCATGCAGATGCTGAAACGGGCGGGCGTCACCCTGCTGAACCAGAGTGTGCTGCTGCGCGGCGTTAACGATAATGCGCGCTGTCTGGCCGACCTCAGCAATGCCTTGTTCGATGCCGGTATCCTGCCTTATTACCTGCATGTGCTGGACAAGGTGCAGGGAGCCGCACATTTCTTTGTGCCGGACGATGAAGCCCGTGCGCTGGTGCGCGAGCTGCTGACCATGGTGTCGGGTTATATGGTGCCGAAGCTGGCCCGTGAGATTGGTGGCGAACCCAGCAAAACCCCGCTGGATTTGCAGCTACGCCAGGAATAAATCTGCCAATAAAAAAAGCCGCATCAGCGGCTTTTTTTACAACGATACCCTTATGGGCACTTGTAAACCTGGCCAGTCATTTTGCTGTCGAGCGGGGCAAATGCAGACAGCAGATTCTGCGTTGGGCTGGTTGCGCCGTAAATGGTGTTGCCACCCATTTCCGCTGCACGGTTACGCAGGTCGTTAGCTGCACCGCGCAATGAACTGCCCTCACCGCCAGAACCGCTCAGCCAGTTACTCTGTGAACCGGTGACATTTCCCAGCAGCTGACATTGGCTGCCCGGCTGCTGATCGACGAAGGTCACGCGCTCGCCGCCGGCACTCAGTTGATTTGAGCTGGTGCAGCCCGCCAGCAGTAAGCTACCGACTGCCAGTCCGAGCAAGAGGTTAATCCGCATTGTAATCCCCATTTATTATCATCTGTGTCGGGCGGCAGCGTAGCAGAAAAAACGCGTATTTTTTCTGAACATTCATTGCCCTAACCCGGAAAGCCGAAGTATTGCGCCCTTACTTATACCCTTTCGCCAGCAAAAGAAAAACCCCTGACCGTCTCCGATCAGGGGTTCTCAGATAACAAAAGCAGCCGGGGGGCGATTACATCATGCCGCCCATACCGCCCATGCCACCCATACCGCCAGCGCCGCCGCCTAAGTCAGGTGCGTCGCCTTTCGGCAGGTCAGTAACCATACATTCGGTGGTGATCATCAGACCCGCCACAGAAGCCGCGTACTGCAGAGCAGAACGGGTTACTTTGGTCGGATCCAGGATACCGAAGTCGATCATGTTGCCGTATTCTTCGGTCTGCGCGTTGTAACCGTAGTTACCGTCACCCGCTTTCACGTTGTTGGCAACCACAGACGGCTCTTCACCGGCGTTAGATACGATCTGACGCAGCGGAGCTTCCATCGCGCGCAGCGCAACTTTGATACCGACGTTCTGGTCTTCGTTCTGGCCAGTCAGCTCAGTCAGCTCAGCAGCAACGCGCACCAGGGCAACACCACCACCAGCAACCACGCCTTCTTCTACCGCAGCACGGGTCGCGTGCAGGGCATCTTCAACGCGAGCTTTCTTCTCTTTCATTTCAACTTCAGTTGCGGCACCCACTTTCAGCACGGCCACGCCGCCTGCCAGTTTCGCTACACGCTCCTGCAGTTTTTCTTTGTCGTAGTCAGAAGTCGCTTCTTCGATCTGCTGACGAATCTGCGTCACGCGACCAGAGATAGCCACTTCGTCACCCACACCGTCGATGATGGTGGTGGTGTCTTTGTTGATCACAACGCGTTTTGCCTGGCCCAGATCTTCCAGTGCCGCTTTTTCCAGCTCCATACCGATCTCTTCAGAGATCACGGTACCGCCAGTCAGGATAGCGATATCCTGCAGCATCGCTTTACGACGGTCGCCGAAGCCCGGTGCTTTCACCGCAGCTACTTTCACGATGCCACGCATGGTGTTGACCACCAGCGTTGCCAGCGCTTCGCCTTCCACGTCTTCAGCGATGATCAGCAGCGGTTTGCCAGCTTTGGCAACCGCTTCCAGCACCGGCAGCATTTCGCGGATGTTAGAGATTTTCTTGTCAGCCAGCAGAATGAACGGGCTTTCCAGTTCAACAGCACCGGTTTCCGGCTTGTTGATGAAGTACGGAGACAGGTAGCCACGGTCGAACTGCATACCTTCAACCACGTCCAGCTCGTCCTGCAGACCGGTACCTTCTTCAACGGTGATAACGCCTTCTTTACCCACTTTTTCCATCGCCTGAGCGATCAGGGTACCGACGCTTTCATCGGAGTTAGCAGAAATGGTACCAACCTGAGCAATCGCTTTGGAATCAGAGCACGGAACAGACAGCGCTTTCAGCTGCTCAACAGCAGCGATAACCGCTTTGTCGATACCACGCTTCAGGTCCATCGGGTTCATGCCAGCCGCAACGGCTTTCAGGCCTTCGTTAACGATAGCCTGTGCCAGTACGGTCGCGGTGGTGGTGCCGTCGCCTGCTGCGTCGTTCGCTTTAGAGGCAACTTCTTTCACCATCTGCGCACCCATGTTTTCGAACTTGTCTTCCAGCTCGATTTCACGCGCAACAGAAACACCATCTTTGGTGATGGTCGGTGCACCAAAAGATTTATCCAGAACCACGTTACGGCCTTTCGGGCCCAGGGTAACTTTTACTGCATCTGCCAGTACGTTCACGCCACGTAGCATTTTTACGCGTGCGTCATTACCGAATTTTACGTCTTTAGCTGCCATTTCAAATATCCCTTAAATTCGTTTCGTTCAGTGAATTACGCGTAAAAATTACGCTTCAACAATTGCCAGAATGTCGCTTTCAGAGATGATCAGGACTTCTTCGTTGTCGATTTTCTCGGTTTTTGCACCGTAACCTTCATTGAAAATCACAACGTCGCCCACTTTGACATCCAGTGGCAGGATGTTGCCGTTTTCCAGGATACGGCCTTTACCTACCGCAACCACTTCACCACGGGTTGATTTGCCTGCCGCAGAACCGGTCAGGACGATGCCGCCAGCTGATTTTGCTTCAACTTCTTTACGCTTGACGATCACGCGGTCGTGTAACGGACGAATTGACATGTGATAGCTCTCCTTTAGAAAGTCCAATCATTCAGTTAAGGGTTGAACGCCGGGCTACATGGCTTCCGGCCTCGTGGTGGAAGAGATTAGGGTGACTTCGAAGCGTTTCAAGGGGGAAAATAGAAAAAATTTTCGTTTCTGTAACAGATGGCGAAATTCCCGACAAAAAAGGCGGCTTGCGCCGCCTTTGATATTTATTACTGGTCTTTGTCGTGACCGATACGGTCACTGTCTTTACGCTCATACTCGCCATCGACGGTAAAGCCACTATCCGGCCCGGCTCCCGGCCCCCGCCAGACCCGCAAATGCGGCATCAGTTTCAGCGTCAGGTGTTTCTGCACCGGCGGCAGCAGTAGTAACAGACCAAGGAAATCGGTGAAAAAACCCGGTAACAGCAGCAGAAAGCCGGAAATAATCAGCGAGACGCTTTTCACCATCTCAGCGGCCGGGCTTTCGTTACGCGCCAGCTTCTCCTGCATCAGCATGAAGTTTTTCACACCCTGATTTTTTACCAGTGACACCCCGATACAGGAGGTGAAAATCACCAGCAGCATAGTGAGCAGCACGCCCAGCACATGCGCGACCTTGATGAAAAGCGTGATCTCAATCCAGGCCAGTACAAAAAAAATCACAAACGGTAACCAGCGCACCGATATCTCCTGTGAGTTAGGGCTACCTCGCTTCATGCCAGGCAGCAGAATGGGATGGTCAGAGGGACCGTATAAAAAGAGATGGTCATCCGGACCGCTGTTTTCAACCGATCCTGCCGAATTTTTCCAGCCGGGTTAAAATTGTGACAAACATCACGTATCGTTATTACCGGTACGTCTGCAAAACCCCGTAAAGTGATCTGTGCACAGGCTTTTCTGGAATGACAGAATATGATCGTGCTCGCCAGACCGAAGATGGATAAAATGTCGGCGCTGGTATTCCACGACAATATAATTGCATCACCTGCACGTGACTCGCCGTCCGAATCTGATCGCCTCAGAGTACGCCCGGCAGCCACTCAGCAGCAATAATAAGAAGGTAATCATGGCGAACAACATTCGTATCGAAGAAGACCTGCTAGGCATGCGTGAAGTACCTGCCGACGCCTACTACGGTGTTCATACTCTGCGTGCGATTGAAAATTTCTATATCAGTAACAGTAAAATCAGTGACATACCCGAATTCGTTCGCGGTATGGTGATGGTAAAGAAAGCCGCCGCCCTTGCTAATAAAGAGCTGCAAACCATCCCGCGCAATATCGCCAATACCATTATTCAGGCCTGCGATGAGGTACTGAACAATGGCAAATGCATGGACCAGTTCCCGGTTGACGTCTACCAGGGCGGTGCCGGTACCTCCGTCAACATGAACACCAACGAAGTGCTGGCCAACATCGGTCTGGAACTGATGGGACACCACAAAGGTGACTACCAGTATCTGAACCCTAACGATCACGTGAATAAGTGTCAGTCTACCAACGATGCTTACCCCACCGGCTTCCGCATTGCCGTTTACACCTCCATCCTGAAACTGATTGATGCTATCAATCAACTGGGTGAAGGCTTCCAGCGCAAAGCGGTCGAGTTCGAAAATATTCTGAAGATGGGCCGTACCCAGTTGCAGGATGCCGTGCCGATGACCCTCGGCCAGGAGTTCCATGCGTTCAACGTGCTGCTGAATGAAGAGACGCGCAGCGTCCTGCGTACGGCGGAACTGTTGCTGGAAGTGAACCTTGGCGCAACCGCCATCGGTACACGTCTGAACACGCCTGACGGCTACCAGCAGTTGGCTGTGCAGCGTCTGGCGGAAGTCAGCAACCTGCCGGTGGTCCCGGCGGAAGATCTGATTGAAGCCACCTCAGACTGCGGTGCTTACGTCATGGTGCATTCATCGCTGAAACGCCTGGCGGTGAAACTGTCGAAAATCTGTAACGACCTGCGCCTGCTGTCATCGGGTCCACGCGCTGGCCTGAACGAGATCAACCTGCCTGAATTACAGGCTGGTTCATCCATCATGCCTGCCAAAGTCAACCCGGTGGTGCCGGAAGTGGTTAACCAGGTGTGCTTCAAAGTGATTGGCAACGACACCACGGTGACCATGGCCGCCGAAGCGGGCCAGTTGCAGCTCAACGTGATGGAGCCGGTCATCGGCCAGGCGCTGTTTGAATCCATCAGCATCCTGACCAACGCCTGTTACAACCTGCTGGAGAAATGCGTGAATGGCATCACCGCCAACAAAGCGGTGTGTGAAGCCTACGTGTTCAACTCAATCGGTATCGTGACTTACCTTAACCCGTACATCGGCCACCACAACGGTGACATCGTCGGGAAAATCTGTGCCGAAACCGGTAAAAGCGTCCGTGAAGTGGTGCTGGAACGTGGCCTGCTCACCGAAGCCGAACTGGACGATATTTTCTCCATTCAGAACCTGATGTTCCCGGCCTATAAAGCCCGCCGCTACACCGACGAAAACGAACAATAATCCATTCTGGATCACGTTGTCGTAAGCACGCCCGTATAAAATGCGGGCGTGCTTTTTTTTGGCGACTACAACTAACAGATGTCGCATTTCAGGGAGTGAAAAAGATGGTGGTAGTGGAATTATTGATCGTCCTGCTGGCGATCTGGCTGGGTGCGCGTCTCGGCGGGATCGGCATTGGTTTCGCCGGGGGTCTCGGCGTGCTGGTGCTGACGCTGTTTTTCGGTATGAAACCCGGCGCCATCCCCTTCGATGTCATTGAAATCATCATGGCGGTGATCGCCGCGATTGCGGCTATGCAGGTGGCAGGCGGCATGGATTATCTGGTGAGTCTGGCCGAGCGCCTGCTGCGCCGCCATCCGCGCTACGTGACCCTGCTGGCCCCGCTGGTAACG
This sequence comes from Pantoea cypripedii, assembly GCF_002095535.1. Taxonomy (NCBI): domain Bacteria; kingdom Pseudomonadati; phylum Pseudomonadota; class Gammaproteobacteria; order Enterobacterales; family Erwiniaceae; genus Pantoea; species Pantoea cypripedii. The sequence goes on along the minus strand of NZ_MLJI01000001.1, from coordinate 509,646 downwards.
TATCTGATGACCTTGCTGGCGGGCACCGGGCACACCGCTTTCTCGACGCTGCCGGTGATTGCGGAAGTGGCGAAAGAACAAGGTGTGCGCCCTTCGCGCCCGCTGGCCATCGCCGTGGTGGCGTCGCAGATTGCGATTACCGCCTCACCGATTTCGGCCGCCGTGGTGTTTTTTGCCTCGCTGCTGGAACCGCGTGGCGTCAGTTATCTGGCTCTGCTCGGCGTCGCGGTGCCCTCGACGATGCTGGCGATCTTCTGCGCCGCCATGGTGACCAATTTCCTTGGTAAGGAACTGAAAGACGATGAAGTCTACCAGGCCCGGCTGGCGAAGGGGGAAGTGACGTTACGCGGTGCACAGGTGTTTAACCTCAAACCCGGAGCGAAACGTTCCGTCCTGCTATTTCTGATTGGCATTGCCGCCGTGGTGCTGTACGCCACCGCCATCAGCGACAGCGTTGGGCTGATTGCCCACCCGGTGCTGCCGCGCAATGAAGCCATCGTGGTGTTTATGCTGACCATAGCGACGCTGATTTGTCTGACCTGCAAAATCGATACCGGGGAGATCCTCAGCGCCAGCACTTTCAAATCCGGCATGAGCGCCTGTATCTGCGTGATGGGTGTCGCCTGGCTGGGCGATACCTTTGTCAAAGCGCACCTCAATAACATTCAGACCCTGGCGGGCGATATGCTGCAAAGCTACCCGTGGATGCTGGCGCTGGTGCTGTTCTTTGCTGCCACCCTGCTGTATTCGCAGGCCGCCACCACCAAGGCGCTGATGCCTGCCGCGCTGCTGCTGGGGGTCTCTCCCCATGCCGCCATCGCCTCATTCGCCGCGGTCTCAGCCCTGTTTGTGCTGCCGACTTACCCCACCCTGCTGGCCGCGGTGGAAATGGACGACACCGGTTCCACACGCATTGGCAAGTATGTGTTTAATCACTCCTTTATCGTGCCAGGGGTGCTGGCTATCGCTCTCTCGGTGCTGTTTGGCTTCCTGCTTGGCGGCCTGATCCTGTAACGCGGTTACATCCTGTAAACCTTGTGTTTATCAGGCCGTGTTATCATCCACCCTTTCGCCACCGGAGCCTGCCGATGAGCATCCATTCTGCGGTCGTCGTGCTGTGCACGGCCCCGAACCAGGTCATTGCTGAACAACTGGCCGCCAGCGCGCTCGCCGCGAAACTGGCAGCCTGTGTCACGCTGTTGCCAGGTGCCACCTCGTTTTATGTCTGGGAAGGCAAACTGGAGCAGGCCAGCGAAGTTCAGATGTTGCTGAAGTGCGACACCCAACATCAGCAGGCGCTGATGGATTTGCTTAAAGCGGCGCATCCTTATGATGTGCCGGAATTGCTGGCGCTGCCGGTACAACATGGAGACAGTGAATACTTGTCATGGTTGCACGCATCTCTCGCCTGATCGGCATCTGCCTGGCGCTGTTTATCAGCCTGTCAGCGCAGGCATCTATTTTTTCGCCCAATAACAACAGCCGCTTTGTGCCGGTTGACCAGGCCTTCGGCTTCGATTTCAGCCAGCAGGGCAATCAACTGACGCTGAGCTGGAAAGTGAAATCCGGCTATTACCTTTATCGTCAGCAAATTCACATCACGCCGCAAAAGGCCCAGCTGGCACCGCTGGTGCTGCCACAGGGTCAACCTCATGAAGATGAGTTCTATGGCAAAAGTGAAATCTACCCGCAGGATTTACAACTGCCGATAACCCTGCATCAGGCCAGCGCAGGTGCCAGCCTGACGGTCACTTATCAGGGCTGTGCTGCCGCCGGTTTCTGCTATCCGCCGGAAACACGTTCCGTGCCGCTGAATGCCGTGGCGGCCAATAACGCCGCCCCGGCGGTGAGCGCCCAACCGGGCCACCAGGCTACGCCGCTGCCGTTCTCACCGTTGTGGGCACTGCTGATTGGTATTGGCGTCGCCTTTACGCCCTGCGTGCTGCCGATGTATCCGCTTATCTCCAGCATTATTCTCGGCGGACCGCGTCGCTTCTCGCTGGGACGGCTGTTTGCTCTGGCGATGGTGTATGTGCAGGGCATGGCATTGACCTACACCCTGCTCGGGGTAGTGGTCGCGGCGGCGGGTTTACGCTTCCAGGCGGCGTTGCAGCACCCTTATGTACTGATTGCGCTCTCGCTGCTGTTTATCGTGCTGGCGCTGTCGATGTTTGGCCTGTTTACCCTGCAATTGCCCGCCAGCCTGCAAACGCGTCTGACACTGTGGAGCAACCGCCACCAGGGTGGATCGCTGCCAGGGGTATTTATGATGGGCGCGCTGGCGGGGCTGATTTGTTCCCCCTGCACCACCGCACCGCTTAGCGCCATCCTGCTGTATATCGCGCAAAGCGGCAATCTGCTGGCCGGTGCCGGTACCTTGTGGCTGTACGCCTTCGGTATGGGTCTGCCGCTGATTGCCGTTACGCTGTTCGGCAATAAATTGCTGCCGAAAAGCGGCCCCTGGATGCAAAGCGTTAAAGAAGGTTTTGGTTTTGTCATCCTCGCGCTGCCGGTGTTCCTGCTGGAACGCGTGGTGGGTGACGTGTGGGGCATGCGCCTGTGGAGCCTGCTCGGCGTGGCGTTCTTTGCCTGGGCATTCCGCCTGAGCCTGGGTTTGCAGGGGAAATGGCGCATCGCTCAAATTGTGCTGCTGGCCGCGGCGCTGGTGTCGGTCCGTCCCATACAGGATTGGGCGTTCGGCAGCAGCCAGGTACAAACTGTTGCGCACCTGCCATTCCAGCCGATTGCCAGCAGCCAGCAACTGGATAGCGCGCTGCAACAGGCCCAGGGACGCGTGACCATGGTTGATCTGTATGCTGACTGGTGCGTCGCCTGTAAAGAGTTTGAGAAATATACCTTTAGCGACGACAAGGTGCGCAACGACCTGAGTCAGGTGCAGTTGTTGCAGGCGAACGTCACCGCCAATAGCGCGCAGGACAACGCCCTGCTACAGCATTTGCAGGTGCTGGGCTTACCCACCATTTTGTTCTTCGATGCGCAAGGTAAAGAAATCCCCAACTCCCGCGTGACCGGCTTCCTGAGCGCCGATGAATTTCGCGCGCATTTGCACAATCTGCCGCGTTAAACGACACTGGGCATGACACCGCCCGTTCGCTTACCGAACGGGCCGCATACCAGAGGAGAGTCACTTGCAACGTGAACAGATACTCGAGCATGCGTTAAATGTGCTTGAACAGAGCGGCCTCGCCGCAACCACCTCGCTGCAACAGCTGGCCGGAGAAACCGGTCTATCGCCTCAGCAATTACAACGCTACTGGCCGGATCGTGATGCCCTGCTGTATGACGCCCTGCGCTACCACGCCCAGCAGATTGATAGTTGGCGACGCCAGGTGCAGCTCAACGAGCATCTGACAGGTGCGGAAAAACTGCTGGCACGCTACGAAGTGCTGGCGGAGCACGTCAGCAAAGGGCGTTTCCCCGGTTGCCTGTTTATTGCTGCCTGTAGCTTCTATCCGCAGCCCGATCAGCCGGTTCATCAGCTGGCAGAACAGCAGAAACGCGCCTCCTGGCAGTTTACCCACGAGATTCTGGTCAATCTTGAGCTGGATAACCCGCCAATGGTTGCCGATCAGATGGAGTTGATTCTCGAAGGCTGCCTGAGCAAGCTGCTGGTGAAGCGTAACGTGCATGATGTCGCGATGGCGCGCCATCTGGCTGAAGACGTGTTGAGCATCGCGCTGTGCCGCAAGAACGGCGCGCTATCCTGACGATTTTGGCCGTTCTGCCTGAAAAGCAGGCAATCAATCACGTTTCCTCCGGTTTTTTCGCGAAAGCCGTTGACGATCGTAAGCCATTAGGGTTTAATGCGCCCCGTTGCCCGAATAGCTCAGTCGGTAGAGCAGGGGATTGAAAATCCCCGTGTCCCTGGTTCGATTCCGGGTTCGGGCACCAACAACTTCAGAGCCTGCGTGTTAAGAGATGAGATCCTTAACAGGCATGACAATGTCCCTGACCGTCATCATGCAGGATGAGGCACTTCGTTCTGCATCTGAGGGTTTAGGGATTAAGAATCCGGAGGATGTYWCACCCTAGCTAGCTAGCGGACACCACGAGTGCCGAAACACAAGGACGAACTGATGACTATCGCGGAACAGCGTTAAACAGAAGGGCATCCAGCTCGGTGAACAACGCGGAATCGAGAAAGTTGCCCGTAATATGTTGCTGGACGGTATGGACCGTAGCACCGTTATGAGAATGACCGGTCTGACCGAAGAACAGCTGTCGCGGATTAAGCACTAATCCCTATCTTGCCTCACTATCGGGAGTATTCATGGAATTTACAGGCGAACGGATACCGCGAGTGCCGAAACGCGAGGTCAAACGGATGACTATTGCTCAACAGCTTGAACAGAAGGGCATTGAGATGGGTATTAAGAAAGGTAAACTTCAAGTGGCCCGCACTATGCTGCTGAACGGTATGGACCGCAGCGAAGTGATGGAAATGACCGGTCTGACCGAAGACGATCTGTCACAGCTTGACCACTGATCTTCCCCTGTCAGCTATGATGTTTTTGTTGTTACGCCCGGCCCCGTCAGACTAGAAAAATTCCATTCCCTCATACGGATGAGCCGTGCAGGCGCTGAGTCGGCTCTCCAAATCCCCGTCATGAACTTCCAGCTTGTGTCCATCCGGATCGAAAAAATAGATCGATTTCCCTTCGCTTTTATTTGTTTTCCACTCCGTAACACCCGACGATTTCAGATGCTCAGCAAACGCATCGAAAGCTTCGCTCCGGATACTGAATGCGTAGTGGATGTAATCCTCACCTCGTAAGCAGGGGGGAGGATATTATTGAGCCATAAAACTCTCCATATTCAAACGCATGTCTGTGATAATGCCAGCGGGAATATTATTGAAGTGTGAAAATGCCCATTGCAGAGGCATAAAAATAAGCAACGATAAATGTATTTACGACAACAGGGGTGTAGTTGTGCAGGATAATAAAAATAAAACCATCTGGCGCCGCGTCGGGATTATTGCGGTGCTGTTACCCGTCTGCTTCTTCTTTCCATTTATGCTGCTGGTCATTGGCTGGCTGATATGGACTATCTATGAAGATCTGATGGCCCAGTCAGTCATCAGCGTTCCACCTGGGCCCACCTGGCGTGATGTGAAAGCGGGCGATGAGGACTGGCTCAGCAAATTCTGCGCAGGCTGTGAGTCACCCGCTGAAGAGCAGTTCCTTCGTGCGATGGTTACCGCGTTTAATCTCACACCGGATAACGGAAAATTAATCTCCCCCACACTAACACTGGAAATGCAGGTAAGTGTAGGGAACTACCGTTTTGATTTTGTGGCGAATGGTCGTCAGGTGATTGAGATTGACGGTGCCGCGTGGCACTCGTCCCCGGAGCAGAAGGAGCGCGATCGCATCCGGGATGCGTTTTCCGTTGGGGAGGGCTACAGGGTGTTGCGCATCCCGGCGAAAGTGGTTTTCAACACTCCCGACCAGGCCATCAGCCAGGTCAAAGCTGCCATGGTGGAGATGCCACGCTATACCCGACCAGCCAGACCGCAGTCAGCAGCACCACGCAAAAGCCTGTCCCAACACCTCAGTGCCATTGCTGACGGAGTGAGCGCGCTGGACCGTTTCGTTGACATTGCCAGTACGAAGCAGAAGGCACTGGCTGACTTTAAGTCTGCCATCAGCACCGAGCAGATGTTGCTTGAAGCTCTGGTATCGGAAACGGAGCGCGACATCCGTCGTGATGCCATGCCGCCGTTAGCCCGCAAGAATTACGAAAATCTTATGGCGAAACTTGAAGCGCAAAACGATGGTCCGGTAAAAGCATCACGTGAAGAGATTTACCGGTGGAAAGCGATCACCAAACCTTCACCCAACGAGGATCTGGAAATACAGGGGCAGATCGAAAGGGTGTATCAGGATGAAATGGCTCAGCGGAACCAGCGGATGATGCTGCTCAAACAGCGCTGCGCCAATAATCCGGATTTTGCGCGGCGTTTTCGCCTGAAAGTTGCAGAGATAAATTTCCCTGAAGCAGACGTTATTTTTGGCGTGTGAAAAGCGTTAAAACGGCCTCAGATGCGAAAAAGGCCGCCCCTGGGGGCGACCTCTTCCGGCACTTCCTTTTGCGACCATCTGTTATTTGTACAGTTCTGCGGTCATATGCACACGGTTGTTGGTGTTGGCTTCGGTAATTTTATACTGATCGCCATGCTGTGCGGCCTGAGCGGCAACCTGTGCTTCAGCACCGTCCAGGGTATCGGCGGTAACAGAGATGCTCTGGGCGAAGCTTGCTGCTGACATCAGAGAAAGAGCGGCGGCGGCGGCGATGGTCATTGCTTTGATAGTTTTCATGGTCTTATTCCTGGGTTTGTATGGTTGAAAGCATGATTGCTTTCGATGGAATAATGATAACCATAGTAACCATTAGCAGATTAACAATAAATGCTGGTATTGTGATCATGCTAACTATCACGCTGATAGGGCATACCTATAGGGTCGGTACCCATTGAAGGAACATGCCCCAGCACACCCACGCTCAGGCTAGACCTGACCATCTACAAAAATTTCCCACAGTTCCTCGACGGCCCTGGACATTCTCGCTGCTGGCCGAAAAAGCCTGATGTCTATCGGCACCCACAGGGCGCTGTCTTTGCCCGCCGCAGCGGCAATCGTCCCGGCTTCGACATCCGGACCTGCGAGTGTTTCCGGCAGCCATGCGATACCGTCTCCGGCTCTGACCATTGCCAGCAATGTGGCCGCCAGATCGGCGGTGAAGGCGATATCCATTCCGCGCCTGGCCCGGTTTACCTGTGAGATATTCGCAAGGATCCTGCCCAGGCCAGATTCCGCAGAATAAGAGAGGAAAGGGAATTTTTTCCCGCCGGAGGCATGCCACAGCGGCTGTCGGGTTGCCGGATCGCATTTTGCGTAAGGCAATAATGTTTCACGTCCAAGCCGCACGCTGAGGTATTTCGCATCATCGAGGTTAATGTGCATGTGAGGGTGGTGGTAGCAAAGCAGAAACTGAGCGTCACCTTTTTCAATCATCCGTTCACAGGCACTCAGCGTGTCAGATAACAGGCGGAAGGATCCAAAGCGGGCAATTTTTTCGTTGTTACGCATCAGCGTCGGAAAAAATGAAAACGACAGGGAATGCGTGGCGGAAAAAATAACGTCTGGCCGGGTTTCTCCTGCCGCTTCGATGGCTTCGCTTCTCAGGGTGTAGAGCGCGCGGATAAGTTCCGGGATCTGCGTGACGAAAACTTCTCCCGCACGCGTCAGGCTGACGCCGCGACGGTTGCGCTCAAAAAGCGGCGTCCCCAACCACTCTTCAAGCGAAACAATCCTGCGGCTGAATGCAGGCTGCGTCACATATCGTGAAGCTGCTGCCCGGGAGAAATTCAGTGACTGCGCCAGCGCAACGCAGTCCTCAAGCCATGTTAACTCCAGGTGATGCCGATTTTGCATTACAGCCTGCCTCTTTGGCATTAGAACAGAATGCCCTGACTGCTTAGGATTGCATCAGACAGGACCCCGACGTCCTCGAATACTACGTTGATGCATTATGCCCATAATTATCTGGCATGACATAACCCTTAAGTCTGATGGTCATTAACTGAGAACCGCAGGAGAGAACATGCGTATCCTGGATGTTGTAGAAATTACCCAACCCATTGCTTCCCCTATCCGTAATGCGTACATCGATTTCAGCAAAATGACGACGAGCCTGGTTGCCGTTGTGACTGATGTTGAGGTGGGTGGCCGCCGCGTAGTGGGGTATGGATTTAACTCCAATGGCCGTTACGGTCAGGGCGGTTTGATCCGTGAACGCTTCCGCAATCGTATTCTGGAAGCCGAACCGGGCAGCCTGCTGAATGCCAAAGGCGACAACCTGGATCCGCATAAAATCTGGGACGTGATGATGAGCAATGAAAAGCCCGGCGGCCACGGGGAACGTTCAGTGGCAGTCGGTACGCTGGACATGGCGATCTGGGATGCCACCGCGAAAATCGCGGACAAACCGCTGTTCCACCTGCTGGCAGAAATGAAGGGCGTAAAGGCCAATCCGCGCGTCTTCGTTTATGCGGCGGGTGGTTACTATTATCCGGGCAAAGACCTGAGCGCCCTCCGTCAGGAAATGCGTGGTTATCTGAACCGTGGTTATAACGTGGTGAAAATGAAAATCGGTGGTGCGTCGCTGGAAGAGGACCGCCGTCGTATTGAGGCTGTTCTGGACGAGATTGGCAGCGAAGCGCGCCTCGCGGTAGACGCTAATGGTCGTTTCGATCTGGAAACCGGTATTGTCTACGCCAAAATGCTGCGTGAGTATCCGTTGTTCTGGTACGAAGAGGTTGGCGATCCACTGGATTTCTCCCTGCAGGCGGCGTTGTCAGAATTCTATCCGGGTCCGATGGCGACCGGTGAAAACCTTTTCTCTCACCAGGATGCACGCAATTTGCTGCGCTATGGCGGCATGCGTCCGGATCGTGACTATCTGCAATTTGACTGCGCGCTCTCGTACGGTCTGGTGGAGTACCTGCGCACTCTGGATGTGCTGGAACAGTTCGGCTGGTCGCCGTCACGCTGCATTCCTCACGGCGGCCACCAGATGTCCCTCAACATCGCAGCAGGTCTCGGTCTGGGGGGCAACGAAAGCTATCCGGATCTGTTCCAGCCCTATGGTGGCTTCCCGGATTCGGTGAAGGTGGAAGATGGCCACATTATTATGCCGGAGCTGCCGGGTATCGGTTTTGAAGGCAAATCTGACCTTATTAAAGAAATGCGCGCGCTGGCTGAATAAGTCCTGCCGGATTATCGCCTTACTTCGCCTCTCTGTGTTGTCGGGAGGCGTTGTGGAAATCATTAAGTTGTCTTGGCTTCTAAATAATAAATAAAAATATCTGACTGATATTTAAAAGGATCTTAATTCAGCTTCCCCCTACATCTGCTCCAAACGAGGAAATTATCATGAGAGAAAATACTCTTAAAGGTAATGCACTTATCGGAACAAAACGCTGGACAATAATATTACCTGCCGTCTTTATTATGTACACCCTCTCTTTTTTCGACCGGGTCAATATCGGCATGGCGCTGCCCCATATTACCGCCGAAATGGGGCTTGACCCGGTTGCAGCTGGCTGGCTCGGCGGTGCATTTGCCTGGGGTTATGTCGCTACGCAGTTCACCGCAGGCTGGCTGGCACTGCGCTTTGGTTCCAGAAGAATCATTGGTGTCAGCCTGTTTCTGTTTGGTGCCTGCGCCATGCTGACCGGCCTGACGCGTAGCTTCAGCGAACTGGTCGCCATCCGCTTCTTCCTCGGATTGGCGGAAGGGCCGATTCAGGCCGCAACGGCGATGTTTCTGGCGCAGTGGTTTATGAAGCGGGAGCGCGGACGTGCTTTCGGTATCTGGAATCTCAGCCTCGGCGCGGGCGCGTTTCTTGCCGGTCCGATCTCTGGCTGGATTCTTGCGCATCATAACTGGCGCATGATGATGATCATTGAAGGCGCACCAGCGTGGTTGTTCTGCATCATCTGGTTTTATCTGGTGCCCAAAAGTATTCAGGCTGCAAGCTGGCTCAGCGCTGAAGACCGGGACCATATACAGCAAGATCTGGCAGCGGAACAGTCGGGCTATGTCAAAGAGAAATCTGACCCATGGTGGACCATCCTGAAAATACCCGCGCTCTGGCTGATGCTGATCGGCTATTCGCTGCACAGCATGCTGGCGTATGGCTTTACGCTGTGGCTGCCGACGGCTCTCAAAGGTTACGGCACGCTGAGTGAATTTATGGTTGGCCTGATAAGCGGCATACCCTTCCTGATGACCATGATCGGTATCTGGTATATCACCCGGCGTTCCGATAAGTACAACCAGGAACGGCGGCTGCACGCGGCCATCCCTACCGTTTTTTGCGGAATTGCTCTGTCGGCCGCCGCCTTTGTTCCGCTGGCTTACTACTGGGTGCAGATTGTCCTGTTCATGTTTGTCGGCCTGACCATGAAGATGCTGGTGCCGCTGGTCTATGTCCGGCTGACTGAAATCCTGCCAACGAAAAAAGCGGTGCCAGCGGTGGCATTTGTGGGGGCATGCAGCAATTTCATCGGGCAGTTTGGCGGCCCGCTGGTGGCCGGGTATCTGAAGCATCTGAGTGGCGGTACCGATATGACGCTGGCATGGAGTGTTCTCGGCCTGTTCTCCATCGTGGGCGGGGTACTGTTTGCGCTTGCGGTGGGCCAGAAGGAGAGTGTCTGGGACATCAGGCAGGCGTTCCGGCCTCTTCCCGTCAGGGAATGACCCATCACAGCCTGCTTCCCGACACGGGGGCAGGCTGGGCGTGATGCGGACGTAACGGTGACAGATCCGGACAAGAGACGTTGAAGGTGTTGAATCAGACGATCCCGTCTGTTACTCCTGCATGAACGGAGTGAATCCATTTTTATGTCAGGGGAAAAAATGAAGTTTTATAGCAGCAAAGAATTTACTGGCTCTCAGGCCTGGGAATCTTTACCGGTTGCCAGTTTTGATAACACCAGCGTAAAGCTTCACTGGACCGATCAACCGTACAAGTGGCACATCAACGATGGACAGGAAGTTTTTGCTGTGATGGATGGCTGCGTCGAGATGCTCTACAAAGAAAATGGTGAGGTAAAAAGTAAGACGCTGCATACCGGTGATATTTTCTATGCCAGTGAGGGGACAGAACACGTAGCCCATCCACAAGGAGCCGCCCGCGTCCTGGTGATCGAAAAAGAGGGATCTGTTTAACCGCACTTCTGTTCACTAACCCGAAAAGCGCGCAGCGTATTTTCGGGTTAAGACCGCAAATCCCCGCCAAACAGCCATGGCGTCAATGCTTTGTAAAACGTCCGGCCTTGCTTTACCGTATATCCCATGGAATAAATCACATGCAGGAAAATCCGTTGGGCATACCACTTACTCTCGCTGAAGAACTTCGCCAGGTAGTCAGCACTTTTGTGCGGCAGGTTCGCGTTGCCACCGATACGGTGCGTAATTCACAGCATGAAACCCTGGAACTTCTGGAAACCCACGGCCCGCTATCAATTGCTGACCTGGCACGTTTGCGCGGTGTTAAACACCAGAGTATGCGTCTGGTCATTAATGAACTGGAACAACAGGGCAATGTGGTGCGGCAAAAAAACGAGCTGGATTCACGTGCGTTGCTGCTGGTGCTCAGTGGCGCGGGTAGCCAGCAACTGATGGCCGCACGTGCAAGGCGCGCCAGCTGGATTGCTAATGAAATAACGACAAAGCTGGATGAGCAGGCACAACAAGACCTGAAAAAAGGCCTTGAGGCGCTGCGTAAACTGCTTTAAGGCTGGTTTTGTGTTTGCTGCAGTTGGGCAATAACGTTGCTCAATGTGTTCATTCCCCAATGCTCAACGTACTGACCGTTTTCCAGGCGAACCATATCGATCACCTCTATGGCCACAGTCAATCCGGTGGGCGCGATACCCATTAATGTGCCGCTGTGAATGCCCGAGATACGTTTTCGGGTGGTCACCCAGTCACGTTCAGCAACCTGTTCCTCAATAGTGACAGTGAGTCCGGAAAATGCCGGACGGAGCAGTTGATCAAACGTTCGCCACAGACTTTCACGATCGTTTGGAGTCCCAGGTGTCGCCGACCGGTTGATAAAATTTGCGGCGACAAGCTGATCAAATGCCTCACGTTCCCCGGCCTCAATCACCTCATGGTTAAAGCGACAGACTGCAAGTTTGTTGGTTAGTGACATACGCCCTCCTGATATATACAGTCTAACTGTATATATCAGGAGCGGCTTCAGCAAGTCTTAAGTGCGGGTCAGGCGGCGCTGTTATACCCGGTAGCCGGGAGCAGTGTTTTAGGTAAAGAGGGAGATCGCGGTAAATTTACGTCCGGTACAGTCCTGTTGCATACAGAATAAGATGGATTTTTTTCGTTAATTTGTTATGTCCATGCAGGAGAAGCGGAAGTTTGCATTTAGGCGCATTTCTGTTTAGGCAGTGGGGATCAGACCTGCCTGCTGATAAGTCGCTATGAGTTCATCAAATAATTGAATGTCCTGGCGGGTGCGCGCTATCAGCTGAGCACCCGCAACGGCCGTATAAATAGCGAGAGCCTGCTTTCTGTAAGCCTCAGAATCGCCTCCACCTTTCTCACTAAGCATTTGGCTCAGCCACACGACGTTGGCATCAACAAAAGCCTGCACCTCGGCTTTAACTTCCTGGGGCAGATCTTCATATTCAGCGGCCATAAAACTGGATAAACACAGCCTATTATCATCTTCAAGGGATTTACGGAAAATAGCGGGATAACGCCTTAAGGCTTCGCCAGCGCTGGCGCTGGTATTACGTATAGTCTCAAGATGCAGCGCAGTATCCTCCCAGTAGCGGTGAGCAACAGCCGCACCAAGTTTCGCCTTGCTGGCAAAGTGATAATAGATACTGGCATTTTTAATGCCAATCTGCGTTGCAATACTGCGAAAGTTTATCCCGTTATACCCGTGCTTCTGAGCCGCACACTTCGCCTCAGCCAGTATAGCTTCCCGTGCATTTACGCTCATCTTAGCCTCTTTCTTAAACGTTCGTTTCTCACTATACACATGCACAAGCAACCTGCCAACTGACAGATAGATGTTGACATCCGTTAAAAACAAATTCACTCTTAATGTGAAACTACCATGTGGTAGGTAGTTGTTTCCGACCACTTATCAAATTGTACTGATAGACATTAAGGAAATTCCTCCGATGAAAATCTATGACTGGTATTCCGGCCCCTATCCTGCACGAGTCCGTATCGCGCTTGCCGAAAAAGGGATGCTTTCCAAAACAGAATTTGTCCCTGTTAACTTATGGACTGGTGAGCATAAAAAAAGCGAATTCCTGGCCCTCAACTATTCAGGCACGCTGCCAGTTCTGGAGCTTGATGACGGTACGCTTATCGCTGAGTGTACGGCTATCACGCAGTATTTGGATGCGCTTGACCCACCATACAGTCTGACCGGTACAACACCAGCTGATAAGGGCATCATTCATATGATGACGAAGCGTGCTGAAATTGAGTTCCTCGATGCAGTCAGCACGTATTTCCATCACGCTACGCCAGGGTTGGGACCTGAGGTTGAACTGTATCAGAACCCGGAGTGGGGCAACCGGATGCGTGATAAGGCTGTCAGGGGGATGCATTACTTTGACCGGGTTCTGCAAGCGCAACCTTATGTTGCCGGTGATACTTTCTCAATGGCAGATATCGCGGTAATCGGAGGGATGATCTTTTCTACTTTAGTGAAGCTTGCTGTACCGCAAGAATGTGCCGCCTTGCTTGAGTGGTATAACCGAATGCAGGCAAGGCCATCCGTTCAGCAGTGGAAGGCGATGGTTGAGATCGAATGTTTGCAGAGAAAGGTCTGATTACTATACCTGCTTAATTAGCTTAACCCTCCGCACCAACTTTGCGGAGGGACCTGGGGGCCACCGGGAAAACGGAAAATATCCTACGCTACGCCTGTTGCTTAAGTAGACATGATGGGCAGCTTCGAACGAAAAGCAGATTGATCACGCATGAGTAATCTGATCTTAAGAGCTTTAATTTTGTTGGTTTTGATAAAGATCCCAGCGGTTGCCGTAGATGTCCTCAAACACAACGACCATCCCATACTCCTCCTTACGTGGCTCCTGGCAGAAATGAACACCTTTTTCCTTCATGGCGTTATAGTCACGCCAAAAATCGTCAGTCTGTAGGAACAGGAATACCCGCCCGCCGCACTGGTTGCCAATAAAGCCTTCTTGCCGCTCATTTGAAGCACGGGCCAGGAGAAGATTACAGTCGCTTTCTGGATTAGTCGTCACAACTACCCAGCGCTTACCCGGTTGCGGCGTGTCTTCTACTAACGTAAAGCCCAGTTTGTCGGTGTAGTAATTAATCGCGCGGTCATAATCGTCGACCACGATGGCCACGTAACCCATGCATCGTTTTTGCGTTCTCATTTCTGCTCCATCAAGTTTTAGATACCTCTGCCTGGAAACAACTTTTTAACACAATTGAACGTTACTGGCTGCATAGATGAGGCCAAAATAATAAGGTCCTCTCCTGGCACTAGGCTGCCCGCAGCAACTGCCGGGCAGCGATAAAGGCAAGTTCGCAATTGCTCCCACAGTTGATGCCGGGTCCTATTGCTGGTCTTCTTCCCTGAGATTTTCTACCAGCGCATCATTTGCATATTCCGTGACACTTTTTCCAGTGTTCCTGGCTGCTTTGCACAACGTTTTTTTCTGTTGTGTGCTTGGTTTAAAGGTGACGGGTTGGCCAGCGATAAACCGCTCCTCATAGGCTGCCTTTTTCATTTCGCATCCTCTTCGGCCTTTTCCATCACCAGCTGTTTCGCCAGCTTAATCGGAGTAACGCGGTGCTGTTGCGATGGCATGAAACTCTGAATGCGCTTCAGCTGACGGTTTAACAACTGTGCTGAATACTCATCCCTGGGCGTTACAGTAACGTAATCTCCGCCGTCATCAATCGGCGTTTTTGCTGACCTTGGCATAGCTCTACCTTTCTAATCAAAACGGTTTTTTCAGAATCCATGACACCTGTATAGAAACACTTCATGGAATATTTCAAATCTATGAAACAAGATTGGGATTGTCAAATGCATGATATTTATATAAATATTATTCTAATGATTGATTTGGGGATGATTTGTTAGGTAATTTGTAAATTACATTACCCAAAAACAGTATGATGATAAAAAATCTTATTATTTTATGGTTATGTAGAAAATTTGGGTAGGGTTTTAGGTCAATCACGTTGATTTGTTGCACAGGCCGAGGGTTAAAAAAATTAAAGAAAATCAAAAATATAAAGATGTACTGGGACTGAATGTCAGGGCATTGCAGGATACCCTGCATTCAATTCACAAAATGGCCTGGGAACAGGTATTGCTGTTGGCTATCTACAGCAGACAGAGGTACATAGAATGTTCAGATGACAGGGGGTTTAACAATCGGATTCAGCTGGTGCATGAAGCCAGGAAAGACCATAAATTGATGGGTGAGGTGCTGAACAGCCTGGAGCAGGGGAAAGGCAGTAATGATATCGTGGCTATGCTGCTCAACGATGGAAGCTTATCGAGCACAACATTGCTGGCTGACATCGAGAGCAAACAAATCGCCTTCACAACTTACAGTGGGAGCCACCCCTTCTCCTATTTCGCGATGTATACGATGCTGCATGACCCCCTGTCAGTTTTTCAGCAGCTCCTGGCATTCGACGGCTTCTCCCTGACTGAGTTCATCGTGCATAGATGGCAAGGTCTGAACAAAAGTCCTTTTCCTATGAGTAACAACGATGAACCACTCTTTAACCCTGCACTCAGTCTCGACAGGCTGACTGACATCATTGAGGAGAAGGGCATAGAGGTAAACAGGGAAGCCTTTGCGTCAGAGCTGAAAGGTGCCCTTGCGCAAATAATAGGTAAGCATCTCAAGGCGACTTTTGACCTTCTGCACTGGCGTTCTCATGCAAAATATGAACCTGCTTCTCTGTTCAGCGAGATGTGCACCGTAGAGAAAAATAAGCATCATTTTCGCATGGATTTTGACGCAGTCCTGTTGAGTAACGTGATTAACCTCGGACAGGTTGACAGTCTGATGGAGGGGATTAAGGCTGAGATCACCAGAGCATATGATAAATCACCGCTTACTGGTCCTTTCGGTTCCACAGATAACAAAAGTGCTGACGGCGTTATTGACGCACTTAGCGAATGGTACAAGAGCGTTAATACCGGTCTGATAAAGAAAATAGAACGTGTCCCGGCGCTTATCGCATGCCTGCTGGACTTCGACCTGCGTTTTCGTATTGGTATGGGGTCTGAAGGTTTTGGACTTATCAGAATGTCGGCCCTGAGATTTAAACTCACTTCGCGTGACTATGCCATGCTCGTTACAGCCATCATACGTTATACGCTGTTCAAATCAGGTAGTGCTTATGATTTCAACAACAATGTTTTTCGCACGTACCAAAGCATCGAATCCTTTCTGGCTGACTTTGCCCAAAAGTCAGATAACGATTCGGCAGGACCAGCCTTAGTGAAAACATGGTCCAATCTGGAACAAGGGCCAATGATTGAAAGATTCAAAAAGCTGCCAGGGTATCTTAAGCCCCATCTTAATCCTGAAATGATCAGAGAAAAAATAGCGGAACAAAAGCGACTTAGCCGGGAGGAATCGACTCCTTATCCCATCAATTCTCTTTTTCCATTACCTTTGTGGGCAAAACTTTCTGAGACAGCAACCATAGCCGGTGAGTAGCTTGTTTGCCAGATGAACTGGGTTGCGCCGGTAATTTTGAGCGTGCTCACCTATTGATGCTGAACCAAGGCGGCATACCGCTGAATTGCCGACTTGTGTTTTTTTGGCAGACTAAGTGGTAACGCAGTTCTCTTATCTAATGGTAAGTGTATTTATCGTATTCAACTATAACTTCAGTTGGCTTCCTAAAACGATATCAGCTTCCTGCAATGTTACGTCCAGTCCCGCTGAAGGAGTAAATGTCAGCTCTCCGAAAATAACGTTGCCATTTAGGAGATAGAAATCAACCCTGACAAATTTAAAATCGGAAGATAGTTTAGTTGCATAGTCTTTCATTTTGTTAAAACCATCAGGTACCTTTGGGTGATAGTTTTCTTTTATTAATTCAATGGTGTCCTCGAAAGGAAGAGGATTCCAGTTCATATCAAAATAATAAAACTTAGGTGTTCCCTTCTCTCGCCCGATGCAAACCATTACCGCATAGGGTTTTCCATTAAAACAGTAAAATTTATAATCATCAGGAAAGCCGCCGCGTTCATTTTCAATGTACTTTTCACATAATATTTTCTTTCTAGCTAGCTAGATTGATGATTTGTCATTACATATTATGTTATATCCAGCTCCATGGTTGCATTTAAGTGCAAATTTTTCAGGCAATGCATCGTAGTCTATATCTTGTGGCTTATCATAAACTCCGTAAAGGGTGTTAAGAATTTCGCCACACCCTTTAGCGGAAACATACTCCCTGACCTTATATTTATCAGCGCACTGCGTATAAATAGCATTATTGAGTTCGTTGAACTTAAGCCACTGTATTTTCTCATTAAAACTGGTAGGGTTTGTTAAGTTTAATTTCCTCTTGAACCTAATAAAGTAGTGAGCTTTAGCATAGGATTCAGGAAAGGTGTTAGCGCTGATTTTTAACGCTGATTTAACTGCTTGCTTGATCATACTCATTTAAATACCCTCGGGTTAAAAATATTAAGGTGCATCTTAATGATTGTTTTATTTCTGAAAAAATAATTAAGTAACGTACAAGACAAAAACTCTACAATCAAAAAGCAATAGGCAGCACCATTAATCCCGAATGTGCTAATCATCACCCAGGATAATGGTATTGTTAATATGCAACATAAAAACATTTTTTTTGCCAGGTAATTATATCCAGATTCTTTTATTATATATCGGTAACAAATTGTCCCTAATGCAGAGAACATCGTAGCAATGATTATGATGGGGGTGATATTAACTGAATCCATATACTTATCCCCATACAATAGGTGTATAAAGACATCACCAAAAAGATAGAATCCACCTAAAGCAATAAGAGAAACCAGAATTACAAGTCGATTAATTTTAATGAGTAGCTTATCAATGGTTATTTGATCTTTTTCATTATATATTCTTGAAAAGAAGCTCGTTATTAATGCCAGGGCGATAAATGACCAGGCACCTCCCATTGTTAGTGCGACGTTATAAACCCCCAGATTTGAGTAAGAAAGTATTTTGGTCAAAAAAATACTGGATATCTGAGTATATATATCTATTGATAAGCTCGATAAGATTAAGGTCCCTCCGGTATAAAGCATGTACCGATTATATACTCCAACCCCTTTGCTATTTTCTTCAATTTTGGTTGTGTATTTAAAGTAAACCAGGCGCATGATATAAGGGATGAGAGGGATGATGATAATGGGTATTGTGAAGTAGTAAACCGGCAATTCGAAGTGTGAGATGCTGAATCTGATTAATAGTGCGAAAGACAGCCCAATCACATTGGTTATTGTGTTGATTTTTGACTTTAATTGAGTGTTGTTGTAAATGGAAAAGAAATCCATCACGATGTAGTATGTGGCAATGCAGTTGGCTACACCAAATAAAAATACAATCGAATCAGTGAATAAGTATAAATAAACTAAAATGGAACCTGATGACAAGAGAAAGAGAATACGCCGTTGATTTTGCGTGTGTATCGCCATTGCGATCCCGGATTTTGTCCTTTCACTCATGCGTTTAAACAGAATATTCTGACCACCAAACCATGATAATGTTTGCACGAATATAAAAAGCGACGTGGAAATATTAATTTTTCCAAAGTTTTCCGGACCAATGTACTTCGCCATTAGTGAATTGATATAGATCAGTCCGATAATATTGACTGATTTTTCCAGCATGATCCATATTGCGTTAGAGTACATTTCATGTCTCTCATCTGTATAGTTGTTTTTGTTATTTGCTTATGAATAAAATGGTTATTTATCTGTAATGCTTCTTTCTATTTAGATGAATATTCATCTGCGTTCATTTTTTCACGTATTTTATTTGGTTGGTATTCTGGTTGTTTGTAAGGAAATAGTGAAGGCTATTTTCAATAAATCAGATTAGTAGCAATGACATCCTGATAATAAGTCCACTTATTAATCGTGTTTTATAGTCAGAGAATACGATAAATGGGATGCTACTCTGCGGTAGCACTGCTTTTCAGTGGCCCAGGTGGCAGCATGCTAATCCTGCGGTGTTTTCACCCCTGTTGAAGGTGTCCATGCAAGGGTATGCGCTTAAAAGATCCGGTCGCGTCTGTTGATTTGTTTTTTTATCGCGTACAGCATTAGCTTTGCAGTTTCCAGGTTAATTGATGAATTTTTTTCGAAGGGAAGTAAAGATTAGCCAGCAAAGAAATGCGACTTAATAATAAATTATGAATGTGACTCAGGTGTTATGGAAATATATTAACAATCACTCTTAAGCCAAATGGTCAGGATCTGGTAATGACTTTGCTATCAGGGGTGGTACTAAGATAAATCGCAGAAGCCGACCATTAAACATTAAAAGAAGATAAAGTAACTGCAATAAGGGTTATCAATGTGCCATGGGATGACCTTCGTGACGGCTGCGAAAAAGCAAAGGTGCAACACCGACCATAGTTACTTTAAGTTGGGGTAATAAGGGAATGAAGTTCCCTATGGTGGGGATCTGAAGCCATTACGTTACCGAATAGTTCTGACCTGAGTGATTTTACGGGGGTGAGCTGTAACTGTCTGTTACTATGATGTTTTTTTGAGATTTATTGTCAGCCTGTTTTTATTCTTCGTCCCTGTTCACATCATGGCCTACCACCTCTTTCCCACAATCGCTATAAGATAATCACTAAATCAAATATCCTCGCAGAGGCGTCTAAAAAAGCCGCAATGTTCAGCGATCTGACGTGTGAAAAGAATATTCAGACTTCTTTATGACGCTATGTACTGATTCCGAAAAACATTAAAAACCAGAAAAAATATTTCATTAAAAACGAAGGGTTAGAAATTTAACCAGGCGGTGTGACATTATTTTATCAATCGGGAAACTACGCTATGGAAAGTAAGTCAACCGATCATGACGGAATGGTCAGATGCCGGAATAAGGTTGCTAATTACTCTGCGGTGTCGGCATTTTTTGTATTTTAGGAAAGAGGCTATATTCTTTTGAACTTAATAGGAAGATAGTGCCAACCAGGACGAAGGCAATTTCTTACAGGCTATCTGGTATCGTGATATCTGTTTTGTTTTTCCGGTCTGCATCCTGACTCCTGAACATTTTTGCTCAATGAGCAGTCAAGATCTGGTTAAGTAAATGGATGCAGGTAGGGCACCGATGAATATCGGTCTCCTCTCTCCATTAATACCAAAAATTAATAGAGTCATTGCAATCGAAACGGTGATTTCCAGCCAATAACTGGAAGGCGAAATTAAAAAATATCTATACCGTTTCGGCATTGGTGATGTGCTGATGGTTGCGCGTTCGCCTCAGGTAAGAGGAAAAATCATGCTATTTGGGCACGGGTTAGGCCAGCGAGTCACTACGAATACCTGGCACCAAAACACGGAAGCTTGCGAACCGTTTATCAACTTATCGATCAGGCCTGTATGTGTGGGGCAAAAAAACTCACCGGCTGATATCACAGGAATCATGGCATGACAACGGCTATCAAACATAAAATCGTCACCGCCGAATCAGATGAAATCGATTTGGCGCGCGCGTACGGTGAACTGCTTGATCATCGTAAATTGATTATTGGTGCGGCAATCATTTCTACGATGCTTGCGGTGACCTATGCGTTATTCGCTACGCCGATTTATCAGGCTAATGCAATGGTTCGGATTCAGAAAAATCAGGGTAATGCCATCCTCGAAAGTATTAACCAGATACTGCCGGATACGCAGTCCGTTGCTAAACCCGAAATGGCATTGCTGCAATCACGCATGATCCTGGGAAAAACCGTAGAGGATTTGAACTTACAGGCCGTTATTAGCCAGAACTATTTTCCGTTTTTTGGCCGTGGCTGGGCGAGAATGACCGGTGAGGTGCCAGGTAAACTCAGCATCAATCGGCTCTATATGCCGCGAACCGGTGGTGACGCCCCGCATATTACCTTAACGGTTTTGGACAAGAACCGCTTTCATGTTGCGGGTGATAACATCCAGTTTGATGGTGAAGTGGGCCAGCTCGCTACCCGTGATGGCTTCGCTATGAATGTTGACAGCATGAACGCCCAACCGGGCACCCAATTCACCATTAAATATGTCTCACGCCTGGCCGCCATTGCCAATTTGCAGGATGCTTTCAGTGTGGAGGATCAGGGTAAAGATACTGGGATCCTGTTGCTGAGGTTGAGCAGTGATGACAAAGCCAGGGCAGGGACGATCCTCAACAATATCAGCCAGAACTATTTAGATCAGAATGTTATCCGGCAATCGACCCAGGATGCGCAAAGTCTGGATTTTATCGATCAGCAACTGCCACAGGTGCGCAGTGACCTCGATACCGCAGAAGACAAACTGAATCATTATCGTAGCCAGAAAGACTCAGTCGATTTATCGCTGGAAGCAAAATCGCTGCTTGATCAAATGGTGAATGTTGATAGCCAGCTGAATGAGCTGACTTTCCTCGAAGCTGATATTTCTAAGCTGTATACCAAAGGTCATCCAACCTATAAGACGTTACTTGAAAAGCGTCAGACCTTATTGCAGGAACGCGATAACCTGAATAATCGTGCTTCAGAAATGCCAGCTACCCAACAGGAAGTTGAACGACTGAGCCGCGATGTCAATTCTGGCCGGGCGATTTACATGCAGCTGATCAATCGTCAACAAGAGCTGGATGTATCGAAGAACAGCGTCATCGGCAATGTGCGGATTATTGATAGGGCCGTCACGCAACCTAAACCCGTCCAGCCACAAAAACTGATGGTGGTTGTCACGGGTCTGCTTCTGGGGTTGTTGTTTGCACTACTGGTGATCGTGCTGAAAATTCTGCTGCGCCGCAGAATTGAATCTCCTGAGCAGCTGGAAGAGCAGGGTATTAGCGTTTATGCCAGTATCCCGATGTCAGAATGGCTAAGTAAACTGAACAACGGCGGGAAAGCAAAACGCTTCAAAGGGAAGAACGCTGTTGCAGAGAGCAAATTCCTGGCAATTGAGAATCCTGCGGATATCGCCATAGAAGCGATGCGTAGTCTGCGCACCAGCCTTTACTTCGCGATGCTGCAAGCCAGAAATAATGTTCTGATGATCTCTGGTCCCACACAAAATGCGGGTAAGACATTTGTTGCCAGCAACTTAGCGGCCGTGATGGCTCAGTCCGGCAAGAGGGTGCTATTTGTTGATGCGGATATGCGCAAAGGTTATGCCCACAAACTGTTTAACCATACTGGCAAACAGGGATTGTCGGACATTATTACCGGCAATGTGAATCCGGCGGAGTTAGATAAGAAGATTTCCTGCGCGGGATTCGATTTCATTCCTCGCGGAAGTATTCCACCTAATCCGGCGGAATTGCTCTCACATAAGAGATTTGAAGGATTTCTGGCCTGGGCATCCAACAATTATGACCTGGTACTGGTTGATACCGCACCGATTCTGGCTGTTACCGATGCCGCCATTATTGGACGCCATGTCGGTACGTCAATGCTGGTAGCCCGGTTTGAAGTTAACACCCTCAAAGAAGTTGAAGTGAGCATTAAACGTTTCGAAAGCGCAGGGGTGGAAATTAAAGGCTGCATTCTTAATGGCGTGGTCAATAAAGTGAGTAGTTATTATGTCTACGGATATAGTCCATATAACTACACTTATGCAGAAGACAAAAATGGACGATAGCTGTGAGTAAATGAAATTGCCGTCCTGAAAAAGAGGCTGCTTTTAAACGCTAAACTCAATGGTTAAGGGTTTTCCTATGCGTAAAACTATCTTCGTCGTAATTTTAAGTGGTAAAAATTATAAAGACTCACGCGTACTGAATTGCATGATGAACAGAACTTATGCTGATACGGATCTGCTGATCATTAATCGGGGACCTACTCCACTGCAATTTGATAAAGACTTCATTCATACGTTAGGGTTTTTTGTGAGTAGTATCGATATCAAAGAATCGATTGGTGAGCTACCGCTCGGTGAAGTCTGCAATGACGTTATCAGGTCAAATGAAAGATACGAACGATTTATTTTCTTTGATGATGACAGTATTCTGAACAAAGAATATATAAAAAGACTGGACCGTTATCATGAAAATGGCGTGGATTTGCAGATACCAAGTATCCGCGGTCGGCTTGATGGGAAAGTGTATTTCCCCATCATTAATGACGCGGTATGCAAAACCAGTGATGGCCTGAAAATCAACACCGGGGTGAGCGTGAAATCATTAGGTTTAGGTCTGGTGATCTATCGCTCTTTGGTTGAAAAATTTTCTGCAATAAGTACAGGTGTGTTCGACAATCATTTCACACTGAATAGTTGTGATACCGGATTTTTTAGTCGGCTTGAATTGCTGAAAATGGAAAAGATTGATGTGGCGATACAAGTGGTCAATACACTTAACTATTCACTTGCACAATCTCACGATTTAACCAGTAAATGGCGCTTGCTTGACAAAATACGTGATGGATTTTTATCCGTTAAAGTGAGTCGGTTTCGCTATTGAAACGATGTGTTATCAATGATGCTTTAACGAAATCAGGTTTTCTGAGATAGCTTTGCATTTTTAAAATATGTATAGAAAAAAATAATCAGTGATGTAATGGATTGGATTTACTTTATATGACTACTTTACAGCAGCGCATACACTTTAACGCCGCCTTGTTAATCTCTCTGGCATTGATTCATTTTATGGCGCACTCGCCACTGGCAGCCATTATTGCGAAAAATCTCAATCTGGAGATTGCCGCAGATATTTGTCTGTCTGTCATTTGGCGCGGGCTATGCCTGTAAGTAATGCAGCAAGATAACAGGATGAAATCATGGCCACTAAACCCGTTGTGAATATTTATATGGAAGAAGAAGATGGCGTTGAGGTAAGCCGACTCTGCGCAGAGTTGCTTGATTCCCGTCATTTGATTCTGGGTATCACCACTGGTTTTATGCTACTGGCATTGGGCTACGCCTTACTATTGCCCGCCACGTACCAGGCAAACGCGCTTATTCAGGTTGAACCAGAACCGACCAACACCGTTATTGCCGGTCACAGTAGCTTAATGCCAGACGGTAAGCCGGTCTCTTCGATAGATGTGAAGTTGCTACAGTCCAGAGAGATTATCGGTAAGACGGTTGACGACCTGAATTTGCAGGCCAATGTTCAGCCGAAGCGTTTGCCGCTCATTGGTGATGCGCTGGCGCAGCTGACAGGTGAAACCGGGGGCGAAATCGATGTCAGCCAGCTCTATCTCCCTGGGGCAACGGACGATAAAACTGACCAGGCAATATTAACGGTGATTGATAGCCATCACTATCAGGTTGATTATCAAAATAGATCCTTCATTGCGGAAACCGGGATAGTGGCCGGCCAGGCGGGGATGAAGATTCTGGCAGACAGAATCAGTGCCCTGCCTGGCACGCAATTTATCGCAACCTATACCTCGCGACTGAATGCGATTAACGCGGTGATGCGCAATCTGACGGTACTTGACCCGGTCATCAATAGCGGCATGCTCACCCTGACACTGACAGGTCATAATCGCAGCGAAACCATTAAAATCCTGGATAATATCGCATCGCATTATCTGAGCCAGAACATCAGTGAACAGGCTGCGCAGGATAGCCAAAGCCTCGCGTATTTAGATCAACAACTGCCGATTGTCCGCCGTGATTTAGATAACTATGAAGATAAGCTCAATGCGGCCAGAGAGATAAATGGAACGATTGATCTGCCGTTAGAGGCGCAATCCGTTCTTGACCAGTCGGTAGCTATTGATAGCCAGCTGAATGACCTCACCATCAGCGAGTCTGAAATTTCACAGCTGTATACCAGAGATCATCCGGCTTATAAGATCCTGCTGGAAAAACGCAACACGCTGCTGACAGCAAAAGCGAAGTTGAATGAGAAGATCTCCGACATGCCGCTTATCCAGCAGGAGATATTGCGCCTGACGCGGAACGTGGATTCTAAACATGATATTTACATGCGTTTACTGGCGAGGCAGCAGGAACTTAACGTCGCCATTTCCGGCGCGATAGGCAACGTTCGCATTGTCGATAGCGCGGTAGATGATTCTGAATCACTGGCACTGCAAAAACTCATTATTGTTATTCAGGGATTGCTGTTGGGGCTTTTTGTCTCAGCGACGGTGATTTTTATCAGAATAGCGATGAATAAAGCGGTGGAAACTTCAGATGAGTTGGAACAACGGGGGTTAGCGGTGTATTCGAGCATTCCCTTTTCGGAATGGCTGGAAAAAAATAACCGGAAAAAATCCTGTCAAATGTCTTCGGCTTTTCTGCTGCGTGAAAATCCTGACGATCTGGCCATTGAAGCGATGCGTAGCCTGCGTACCAACCTGTATTTCGCCATGCTTGAAGCGCGCAACAATATCCTGATGATTTCAGGCGCCAGTGCGAGCGCAGGGAAAACTTTCGTCAGCACTAACTTCAGTGCAGTGATTGCACAAACAGGCAAGAAAGTGCTGTTGATTGATGCGGATTTACGCAGGGGAACCGCACATCAAATTTTCAATATCCCAGGTAAGACTGGGTTAGCGGACATACTTGCGGCGGATTATCCGATCTCATCAGTCCTGCCGGTTGAAATCAGTGACAGTTTGCACTTTATCGGACGTGGCAAAGTCACCCAGGGTTTTACCGAACTGCTGATGAGCAAACGATTTGGCGAATTAATGCGTTGGGCAGAGAAGCATTACGATTTAGTAGTGATAGATACGCCCCCGGTGCTGGCGGTCACAGATGCGGAAATTATCGGCACCTACGCTGGCACCACGATGATGGTGGTTCGCTGTGCAAAAAATACGGTGAAGGAATTAGAAATTAGTCTGCGTCGTTTTGAACGCAGCGGCATCACTGTGAATGGCTTTATTCTGAATGGGGCAAAACTTCGTGCCAATGGTTACTACAGTTACAGCGATATCCAATATTCGTATGAATCCGCAGGTAAAAGTTAAAAGCAGTTTTTAGAGCATCAGATGAATTGATTTTTATTATAAATACGGTATCTAAAAATAAATATGCATATTCCTTTTATGCATGGAGATAAGATTATGAATGCCAGGCATGCAGCGCAACCACTGGTCACAGTTTACATTCCCACGCATAACCGTTCGTCATTGGTTAAGAGCGCGATAGCATCAGTCCAAAACCAGACATATAAAAATCTGGAAATTATTGTCTGTGATGATGGTTCATCTGATGACACCGCAGCCGTCATCGCTGAGATGCAAAAGAGTGATAATCGAATCGTGTATCTGAAAAACGACGTGCCGATGGGGGCATGTTATGCACGCAATCGCTGTATCGAAATTGCCAGGGGTGAGTTTATTACTGGCCTTGATGATGATGATTATTTCCTCAGTGCAAGGGTGGCTAACTTTGTTGATGCCAGCAGAAGGCTGAATAAATCATTCCTGTGCGCCAACATGATCTTCAAAAACCGTGACATCGAGCGTAAATGGAAAGAATACACCGGGGATGTCACGCTGAATATGATGGGTTTTAAAAACTGGGTGGGTAACCAGGTTTTTATCAAGACAGTGATGATGAAAAACGTCGGGGGTTTTGATACCAGTTTCCCCGCCTGGCAGGATTATGATCTCTGGTATCGCATGATTCTGCGCTACGGTGCCTGTTACAGAATGAATGATGCAACTTATGTGGTGAACATTGAAGATGACCGGCCACGGATTACCACGGGAAGTAAGGCATGGCAGGGATATCAAAAATTTATTACCACACATAAAGCGCATCTGAGTCGTCAGCATCTTAATTCACTCTACTTTCAGGATAAGCAGAACAGGAAAGACGAGATAAATTTTAAAGAATTTATTCATTATCCTGGCATTGACAACCTGCTGATACTGGCTAAGCACAAAGTCAGAAAACTTATTGGCATCCATAAATAAAGAATAACTGACAATAATTTAAGGTGCGCTCATGACTATGAGAATGAATAAGCTGATGCCCCTGAGCTTAGCAATGAGCATGACTATTCCATTAGGCGGTTTGGTGCTTTCCTTTTTCTCTCTGGATAAAAAGGGAATGAACCGTTTGCCATTTTTTGTCATGTCGATGTTCTACTTTTTTTTACTGATCAAGATTCCACCATTAGGTGATCTCTACCGACGCTATCTTGAGATCAGTGCATATGGTCCGGGAACCCGATTTTCAGATATTGCCGGGGTGCATACTGATGTCCTGCTCTATGTTAATGGCTGGATATTCCAGCTATTGAAAATCCCGTTCTTTTTTATTCCTGCTTTTTATGGCGGAGTGATGTGTTATCTGTTGCTGGCATCTTTCAGAAATGTCACGCTGATAAAAAATCCAGGGAATGAAAACCGGACAGTCTCATCCGGCAGGCTCGCATTAACCTATTTCACGGTATTTTCAACATTAAATATTTTAAACCTGGTGTTGGGCATCCGTTATGGGACTTCTCTGGTATTTATGATTTATGCCGTCACCTGTTATTACAGTCGTAGTAAGTTACGCTGTGGTGGATTTTTGGCACTTTCGATAATGATGCATTTTTCCATGATGTTTGTGTTACTTGCTTTTCTGGCGAGCATCGTGGTGAAAGTCGAAAAGAAATATGTACTGCCACTCAGCATATTTTTCTGGTTGTTGAGTGCCGTGGCGTTGCGCTCGATTCTGCCCAGTATCGCATTTATGGGAATTGGTGATTATGCAATGGGAGGGTACGTAGACGGTTCCTTTAGTGCCACGCCAAACGATAGTAATACTATTGCTGTGGCGTTTATTACTCGCGTGCTTGGATTAGTTTCCTTAGTTTTTTACCTCCTGAGTAAAAGTGAAGTAAAAGGATTCGACAGATTTCTGAATATATTTATTCCCTGCTGCTTTATCATGTCTATCTCATATACGGCAATGGGGCGCTATCTCAACGTTGCACAGTATCTGCTGGCAATTCGGATTTGCTATGTCTATTTATTTTCTGCTGGACTCAATTCGGCAAGGTTTCGCATTCTGCTCAGGAATTTTCTTGTCGTATTTGCACTGCTGAGTCTGCTGGTCATCAATATCTATACACAGAGAAGAACGTTGTCGATGGGCGGCTTGTGGTCTTACGCCTGGACAAGCCCGGTATTTCTGCTGAGTTATAGCGAGAAAGATTTTGATAAGTACCTCAACGATATCGACTATGACGGGTACTGGATAAAGCATAGATAATTTTATCAATTTTTAAAAAAGACACCACACAATGAAAAACAAGATCCTTTTTATTGTCCCGAGTTTAAAAAATGCGGGACCCGTAAACGTATGTCTGACCATAATAAAAAATCTGCCTGACTTTTATAACATTGAAGTTTTGGCCCTTAACGATGGCGAACGCAAAGGGGAGTTTGCTGCACGAGCTAAAGTCACCATATTCAAACGAACCGCTGTTTTACAGGTGCTGAAGTTTATCCGCAAAGGGGAGTTTTCGGTTGTGCATAGTCATTGCACGGTCTCCGATATCTTCAACTATTTCTCGTTTGCCTCGGCCCCGCAGGTCACCACGATACATAATTATTTTGAAGTGGACTTCGTTCAGACCAAAGGATTCGTTAAAGGAATGCTTGAGGGCCTGGTCGGACGCTTCATGATTCGTCATTTTCATAAAGTGGCCTGTTCTTATGCGGTGATGAAGCATTGCGTGAGTCATCACGCGATGAAGAAAGTGACGGCTATTCCCAATGGTGTCGAACAGCCACGCGCTTTGCAGCATCAGCGCCATGGCAATGTCGTGCATTATTTTTATTTGGGTGTGCTAAACAAACGGAAAAATGTTCAACAGGTTCTGGAAGCCTTTGATGCCTGGTGCCCAGGGAAGCGAGCTGAACTGCATATTATTGGTGCGGGTGTGGATGAAGAACATCTTCGGAGTCGTTTTAATAACAAAAGATTATTTTTCATGGCAGCATCGATCAACCGTATGCCCTTTATAAAGACTTCGATTGTTTCATTTCAGCATCACATGCTGAAGGTCTTCCATTAGCACTTATCGAATCAATGGCTTCAGGTAAGACATTTATTTGTTCAGATATCGAACCACACAAAGAAGTCCTTGATGCCCATAAGGAGAAAAGCGGTTTTTTATTTAATAAAACAACATCAGGACTGATTGATTGTCTTGATGAACACTATTTTTTTAACGACAAGGTCAGCCTGTCAGTAAACGCTAAAAACAATTATTCAAAAAACTATTCCGCAAAAAAAATGGCACTTAGCTATAGCGAACTTTATCAGGAGATTTGATTGCATTGATTACTGATTACACACAGCAAAAGGTGACATATGTTACAACAACCATTCTCTGTACTCATGTCCTTATACTATAAAGAAACACCAGAAAACCTGGAAAGTTGTTTTCTCAGTCTGGAACAACAAACGCTTCAGCCTAAGGAAATCATTCTGGTTATCGATGGCCCTATTGATAATGTTCTGGAGGAAGTGGTAACACGGTGGGAAAGTAAACTCTCCGTTCAACGGGTACAACTGGAAAAGAATATCGGATTAGGACTGGCGCTGGCAGAAGGAATGAAGCACTGTTCTTGCGAATATATCGCGCGTATGGATACGGATGACATTTGTTTTCCGGAGCGTTTTCAGCGACAGATGAAGTATATGGAGGAAAATTCTGATGTCGCCTTACTCGGGGCTGCGGTTATTGAGTTTGATGAAACCGGACAGCAACGACTTAAACGTCTTCCCGAGAATCATACGGATATTAAACGCTTTTCAAGACTCAAAAATCCCTTCAATCATATGAGTGTGATTTTTAAAAAATCGGTAGTTGAACAGGTTGGGGGCTATCGTCATCATTTATTTATGGAGGATTACAACCTTTGGTTAAGAATAATCGCAGAGAATTTTACAACACATAATTTAACAGATATTTTGTTGAATGTGCGTGTCGGTTCTGGCATGTTAAAGAAACGCCGGGGTTTTAACTACATTAAGAGTGAAGCGTCTCTCTTTAATCTGAAAAGACAATTGAAGACGGTTTCGATAGTTAACAATCTTGCTGCTTTTCTTGTTCGGGTTTCTACCCGGGTTGCACCAGAGAAGTTTCTAAACTTTCTTTATCGTGTTGATAGAGTAAAAATTTAATCTTTACCTTTCCATCCCACCATATTTATTTTTTTGATGTGAAACAGTTGTGCTCTTACAGGAGATTGCTGTGAACAGGCGAGTGGTCACTAATGCTTTCTGGATCATATCTGAAAAGCTGATAGCTGTATTTGGCCTGATTTTCGTTACGTCCTTCGTAGCAAAATATGTAGGGCCAGAGATATTTGGAGAGATCGCGTTCGCGACGTCAATTTTCCAGATAACACAAATTGTCGCCCAGATGGGCAGCGATGTCATCATTTACAAAAGGATGAGCAGGAACCAGCAGTCGGGGATCAAGATCACACTCACCACAACCTGGTTCAGGTTGTTGATTTTTGCTGTGCTCTGTATTCCCTTCATTGCATTTACCTGGTGGCGATTGGGTGAAGAGGGGATCTATTTTGTTTTTGCCTGTTGTCTGGCCTGCTTATTCACCACACTCGATGTTTATAACCTGTTCTTTGATGCAAAGCTGGAGTCAAAAAAGAACACGTTGATCAATGTGATTGGTCTGGTGGTGAGCCTGCTTTGCCGCTGGGGGATTGCCTGGCTGGAAATGGATCCAGTCTGGTTATGTGTACCGATAATCCTGACAGGCCTGATACCTTTTGTATTGCGTCGGTTTCTTTTCCATCTTGAAATCGACCGGCCAACAGTGGTCTGGCGAAATCAGATGCGCTATGCCAAATACCTCTTTTACTCCGGTATGGCATTCGTGATCTCCTCAATCTCGGTTGCACTTTATACGCGACTCTCGATGATGGGGCTGGAATTTATGGAGGGTCATGGGACCGTCGGTGTGTTCTCGGTTGCGGCTACCCTTGCTGGTGCATGGTCATTTGTCTTCAATGCCTTTACGACCTCTGCATTTCCGGCAATTTTTTCAGAAAATGATGAAGAAGAAGCATTGAACAAAACGGCTAAGCTTAATATCACAGTTATTGCCATATCATTACCCGTTTTTATCGTGTCATTCTTTTTTGGTCGCTACTTCATCGATTACTTTTATGGCGAAAAATATGAGGCTGCCTACATACCTTTGTTGATTATTTTTGGTTCAACCATGCTGTCAGCGTTGGGAACCGTGTCAGGACGCTTTATCGCTAAGTATTCTGGCTATGCCTTTTTGTCCAAAAAAACACTGTTGGTGCTGCTGACCAGTATAGTTTTAAATTTTCCACTTATCTGGTTCTATGGCATCTGTGGTGCCGCGATAGCGACGCTATTGACAGAACTCATTTCTTTAACTGTGTTTAATTATTTCTTCAGGAGCGGGATTGTATTCAGGTTGCATGTCAGAACATTTCAGATTAATTGTCTTGGTTTTCTTAATAATAAACAAGTCAGGATTAACTACAATCCTGGATCAGGTGAGTGATGATGAATATCTTTCGCAGCATGAAACTGACGTTGTCAGAAATTAAAATGAATCCAGGCATCAAATCGAAGCTGGTTGTACTGCTGTATCGGCTGGCCTCATTACATGCCCGGCGCGTGGCGGTGTTTTATCCGATAACGTTACTCTTTGTTATTATGCATAAGTTTTTTAATGAATTTATGTTTGGCATTGAAATTTCATACCGGACGAAAATTGGTCATGGATTTGTCGTCTGGCATGCCTACTCGGTGGTTATCAATAGCGGCTGTGTCATCGGCAAGAATTTCAATATCAGACAATGTTGTACCGTGGGAGGGAATAGGTTGTCTTATCCAGAGCATTTTATCATCGGTGATAATGTCTCGATGGGAGTTAACTCCTGTATTCTCGGTGATGATATTGAGATCGGCCATAATGTTGTTATTGGTGCAGGGGCCATAGTGATGACCAGTGTCGCTGACGATCACTACGTGATAGCGCAGAAGCCCTTTATCAAAACCCGTAAGTATCAACCAGAAAATATTCGCGTAGCCTGATGTGAAGTATTGCTTATCCTGTTGATCGAATTCATTAAAATGAGCTGTTTCATCTTTAGGAGAGTAGAAAATGAAGAAAATATTTTGTATTCTTTGCCATAAAATCACCAATCCACTTTTATATACGGTGAATTATTTGTCTGCCTTTGAAGAAAATATCATTTTAATTCATGTGGATGCTAAGTCTCCGATGGATGAATTTGACGTTTTCACTGCAAAAAAATATTTTCTTTGTCAGAGATCGTGTTGATATATCCTGGGGAGGGTACAGCCTTGTTGACTCGACGATTAAAACTTTTAATGAAGCATTAAACTTTAGCTTTGATTATATGTTTTTAATTTCGGGAGATGACCTCCCGTGTATGACCAACCAGGAAATCAATGATTTGTTATCCTCCATTGCAATGAGGAATCTGATCCACTATCAGGATAAACGCAATACTTATGTGGATCCTCTGCTCAGGGTCAGGTATGACTACCCACACTATTTCTATAAGAAAAATAAAAGCCTTCCTGAAAAGATGAAGACTCGAATGTTCAGGATTATTATGCCATTTTATGTCAGCAGACGTTTTAAACAGGATGCCCATAAGGTCGCACAGTTTTACAAAGGTACCAACTGGATTTCATTGAACCAGAAAACGTTGCAGTCTTTAATGGCATTTATTAACGCCAATGACTGGTATCGTGATTTGTTTCATCATTCTTTTATTTCTGATGAGGTTTTCTTTCATACTGCTCTTAAGGAGATCGGTGTGACCGATAATTATCATGATGAAAATAAACTGAATGACGCTCTAAGATATATCGACTGGACAACCGGGCCGGATTATCCAAGAACTCTTGATTGTAGTGACCTCGCCAGGATCAAAGCTTCGGGCTGTGTCTTTACAAGGAAAATATCATCAGGCATTCCTTATGAGTTCTTCGAAAAACTGATCCAATAAATAGTAGAGGGCTTGCATCCTGGCCCGCTTATTATCAGGGTATTTCAGAATGAAGTATATCTATGTTGATCCTTCATCGACTGCGCGTGGTGACGGGAGTCAGGAGCACCCTTTTCGTACGATGGATGAAGTCATCGCCTCCGGTGTCAGCCATCCTGTCACTGTTGCGATCAAATGTGGCACGCGTTTTAACTGGTCCTATCTTAGCCAGAATAAACTCGCCTTTTTCCTCAATCGTTCGGGGACGCAAAGTGTTCTGACATCGTATGGAGAGGGTGCCTGGCCGATCTGGTATCCTAAAGATGCCGCCACACGTCATACCGACACGACGTTCCAGAACTTTAATATCAATTCGTTACAGCTCTCCTCGCCACCTGGTGAACAGCATACCGGCGGTTATCTGTATGGCACGGTTCGGGGAGACGAAAACGGGATATGCAATCTGGAAATTCACCATATTAATTTTATCGGTGATCCCGCTGCGATAGCTGGGTCAGCACCCACTAAAGAAGTTGCCTGTATTCATCTGGCAGTCAGAGACAAGACGAATATTGCCCATAAAATCTTTATCCATGATATTTATGGTGATCATATCAACTGTGGCATATTTTTTCGCGGTAACCCCAATCTTTCCGATCCTGCAACCTATTACGGTGACCAGCGCAAGAGTTATGGGGTACGTATCCTTGATGTTTCATTCACTAATATTGTCAACTACGGCGTTTTACTTTCCGGTGCCGCCAGTAAAAACAAAAACCGCGATGTTCGTGGTGATGAATGGGAATCGGGTTGGGATAATATTTATTATTCTTCCTACCGCACCAATGTTTATAACCCGGTAAAAGATCCACAGGCCTGGACCACCGCCCGTGCTGATGTTCCGTTATGGATGACTATGTGCGCTTATGCCACTGGCCAGAATTTTGAAGTGCATGGTTCCGGCCCGGCAGCACCCGATCGTTACGCACTGGATTTAGATTACCATTGCAATAATTGCCTGTTGCGCTGGGGCTACCTGACCAATAATGCCAAACCCTTCATGCTGGTACAGGGGCCGTTCTCTAACAGCTGGTACCATGCTAACGGCTATAAACCACTCAGTGAAGATACCTACACGCTCTACCATACCTACGGTGTTGGCTGTGTTGATAACGTGATTGAATATATTGTCTCGTACAATGATGGGGTAGCGCGAACGCAGCGAACCTCTGATATTTACTGGAAAAAAGCCTGCTGTTTTCGCTACTGCTATAACAATGTGGTGCGTAATTGTCTGTTCATCGACACCGTTTCTCAGGCCAATGACCATGTTCTTTATTGCAATCCACGTAAAGAAGATAATCCGGCTGCCACCGCGCTGACCCTTGAGAATTGTATTTTTTACTGGAAGCACCGGGATAACTCAGATCTTATCAGCCCGGAGCATGTCGCGACGTTTGGTAGTTTACTGACCAAATATGCCTTTAAAAATTGTATTTTCTTCTCGGAAGCCTGGGTTGCC
Source organism: Pantoea cypripedii (assembly GCF_002095535.1). Classification (NCBI taxonomy): domain Bacteria; kingdom Pseudomonadati; phylum Pseudomonadota; class Gammaproteobacteria; order Enterobacterales; family Erwiniaceae; genus Pantoea; species Pantoea cypripedii. Next base: position 475,398 of record NZ_MLJI01000001.1, on the reverse strand, counting down.
GCAGCTCCGGCAGCCTTACCGGGGGTTTCAACCCGCGACTTACACTATGTCGATCCCAAATTCAGATTCACCGTACCCCTGGTCCCTCCAGCGGGAATGAAAGAGGCAAAAAATATCCTTCAGCTTGCCAGCGATTCCCCTGCGTTAAAAACAGGAACGGCCAACGCCAGTGTGGATATATGGGGTAAGACAGGAAATAACATTGGCTGGCAACAATAATTATCGGCCGATAATAATGATGTCCGGGACTCTTTTTTGTGCTGTAGAGTTTTTTAATATGACCAGCATAGGCAGTGATTAATTATGACGATATCACGCAGAAATCTTTTGAACTGGATCCTTCCTTCAGCACTTCTCACGCTGTTCTCAACCCGGAGTTCGGCGGCAGCTTCCGCTGAGGTCCGATTACCTGCTCATCCGGTGCAGGGCATTCCTCACGCGACCAAAGCAGAACCAACGGCTGACGTTTTTAGCGGTGAAGGGAAGGATACCGTTGGCAATGGTTTAGTCTCGGTGTTTGACCGGGTCAAACAACGTGGTCAGTTTGACGTGGTGCAGGGCGCTTCGGATCCAAAAGGTATCGCCGGAATGACTTTTGGCGGTCCGGACAACCGGGCGGCTTTAATTATTGATGAACGTGGTCGTATGCAGACCTATGCGACAAAAGAAGGACGTCCCACGGCGGCCAGAGTGGCGATTCCGTTCACAGAACCCTATGGGCAGGGTGTCGCGGCATGGAATGGCAGCATATTGCGATTACCTTTTGCCGGTGCTGAGGATGATACGCTGCATTCATCGTTGATTTTTCTCCCCAAATCCGACGGTTCTGCTGACATGTACATTGCAGGTCCCGGGCAATATACCGATTACGGTGCACCTTATGGTGGTGCCGGGGTGGTTGCTCCACGCGCATTAACAGATAAGGATTTAATCGCGCCGTTGAGGAAGGGCAGTGTCTATCCCACTGGCTGGAACAGCCAGCCTTATTGGGTCAAATTATTTGCGATTAAGACCGGTATCAGGAGTTCAGGCCCCAACTTCACCGGCTTTTATATCTCCGGCGGGACGCTATCAGAATCAATCTATACCTATCTTATCCAGTGCAATGATGTGCTGGTTTCATCTCTGAATGCTTCTACCGCAAAGCATGTTTTGCGTATTACCAACCTGCGCGATCCCTCCGACTCCCGCCATGGCAGCGCAGATCTAACGCAATTTGGCTACGTGTACGATGTTCCGAACAACATGCTCATCGTGTATGCAAAAATCGAAGCACGCAATGAAGGGGCGACATTCATTCCACTGCGTTATACGGATGCCGCAAATTCAGGCGTGGAAAAAGTCTTTATTAACAGTTCAGGTGATGAGCACGTCACCAGTGAGCCTGATGGTATTGTGTATGTGGAGACGGCCAATTCATTAACATCAAATACCTATGTTCCACTTAACGACGGCCGTGTGGTAAAGACGCTGGGAGCGGTGATCCGCATCTGTGATGCGATACCCGCAGCAACACGATCGCCGGTGCAGGATGGCTTTAAACAAAACGATAATTTTAGTGCGATTAATCGTGGTTATGCGCAGTCAGGTCAAATTGTGGTGACAAAGGAATCGACAGGGAAATATAAAGTCAGCGGCGCATCGGCAATCAGGAAAAATTCCGCCTGGAGAATCAGCAATCCGATGATTGCGGGAGGGGGAGGAATGCAACATCTGGTGGCAGCCATCGAATCCGACGCTTCCAATGCCCTTGTGATTGGTGTCAGGTCGCTGAAATACACCTATAACAGTGCGGAAGGCACGGTGACCCCGGTTGCCGGTGACTATGCTGATATTCCCGCTGACAGCTGGGTCGATATACACACAACACTGCTGTGATGCGTGCAGATGGCCTCCCCACTGCACAGCGGGGAGGCATGCGTGCTTAGCCGTTATTCGCTGGCAACGTCAGGCCCTGCCAGGGCGATGCGCGCACCTTCCGTCGTCCCGGCGTACTGACTGAAGTTCGCCACAAACAGACGGCCCAGTTTGGTCGCTTCTTCCTGCCATTTTTCTTCAGATCCCCAGCCATTACGCGGATCGAGCTGGCTGGTTTGCACTTCCGGCACCGCATCCGGGATCAACAACCCAAATATCGGCAGCGTATTATCGCCGAGCACAATGGTGTCATTCAAAATGCCACGAATGATATTGCGCGTGTCGCGCAGTGAAAGTCGCTCACCTGCGCCATTCCAGCCAGTGTTGACCAGCCAGGCTTCTGCGCCCGTTTCGGCCATTTTCTCCGCCAGCACTTCAGCGTACTGGGTCGGATGCAGCATCAGGAATGCTGCGCCATAGCAGGCTGAAAACGTTGGGGTAGGTCGGGTAATGCCGCGTTCGGTGCCCGCCAGTTTCGAGGTAAAGCCAGACAGGAAGTGATACTTCATCTGATCAGTCGTCAGGCGCGATACCGGCGGTAATACGCCAAAGGCATCAGCCGCGAGGAAAATCACTTTAGACGGATTTCCGGCACGTGATACCGGCTTGACGATATTCTCAATATGCGACAACGGGTAGGAGACACGCGTGTTCTCGGTTTTGCGACCATCAGCGTAATCGACGCTGCCGTCAGCTCTGACCACCACATTCTCCAGCAGCGCATCGCGGCGAATGGCGCGGTAGATCTCTGGCTCAGCGGCTTCACTCAGATTGATGGTTTTGGCGTAGCAACCCCCTTCAAAGTTGAAGACGCCTTCATGGTCCCAGCCATGTTCGTCGTCACCGATCAGCTCGCGCTGCGGGTCGGTGGAAAGGGTGGTTTTGCCGGTTCCGGAGAGGCCAAAGAACAATGCGACATCACCCGCTGCACCACGGTTGGCTGAGCAGTGCATGGAAGCAATACCCCGCTGCGGCAGGAAATAGTTCATCACCGAGAACAAACCTTTCTTCATTTCACCGCCGTACCAGGTACCACCGATCAGCTGCATCTTCTCAGAGAGGTTAAAGGCGACGAAATTCTCAGAGTTCAGGCCCTGTTCCTGCCAGTTGTGATTGGTGCATTTAGAACCGTTCATCACGATAAAATCAGGTGTGAAATTCTCCAGTTCTTCAGCCAGCGGCGGAATAAACATGTTTTTCACGAAGTGCGCCTGCCAGGCAACCTCGGTAATAAAGCGTACCGCCAGGCGTGAGTCGGTGCTGGCACCACACCAGGCATCGACGACATACAGCTTTTTACCGGATAACTGGTTTGAGACCAGATGGCGTAATTCAGTCCAGACCGAAGGGGACAGGGGTTTGTTATCGTTGCGGCCAGTACCAGCGTCAGACCACCACACGCTATCCTGCGTCAGCTCGTCGCGGACAATATATTTATCCTTCGGAGAACGCCCGGTGAACTCGCCGGTATCCACTGCGACGGCACCGGATGCGGTCATCATTCCGCGCTCATAGCCACTGAGTTCAGATGAAGTTTCATGCTCGATAAGCAGATCATAATCCGGGTTATAGATCACTTCCGAAACGTCGGTGATCCCTAAATCTGACAGGGCTGTTTTAATCATCGCAGTGCTGGACATATTATACCTGACTGATAGCTGGCTGAATATTGGGTTGCATGAAACTGCGACCGGTTGTTGAGCGTGATAGTTAACTGAGCTGTTAATGAGTTTGCGCAAATCAGTTAATCAACTGTTCTGGATACTAGCACCATCATTCAGATGCAATGATTGCATAATTTCTATATGCCATGCATAATTTGCATAGCGCCAGTTATGGTTTTGTGAGATTCCGCACTGTGGTCAGTAATCTTGAAGTTAAGTGGTTTTATGACGTCATTGCCCTGGAAGAGACCCGCAGCTTTACCTTAGCGGCGGAAAAAAGAAACATTTCCCAGTCTTCATTTAGCCGCCGGATTCAATCACTTGAGTCTGCCATCGGCTTTGCCATCTTCGATCGCAGCGTCAATCCACTGCAACTTACCCGGCAGGGGAAGAGTTTTGTCGGTTACGCTCGCAACATGCTGGATGATATGGATTACCAGCTGAATCGAATCAAAGGGCTGGACAACTTTCGGCAAAGTATCAAGTTCGATGCCGCGCCCTCACTTTCCGTCCTGCTGCTGCCTAATCTGATCGCCGGATACACCGATAGCGCGGAAAGAATCCATTATGTTGAGTCGATCAACGTAGACGAGGCGGTTTATAACCTGAAAGAAGGCAAAAGCGACTTTATTCTGACCTTCTACAACGAAGAGTTTATGAATTATCCCTTTATTCATCATAAGGTTTTTGACTCCTTCCTTCATCTGGTCAGCCCCTGTGATGTTGATGGCAGACCCTTATTCAGTCTGAATGGCGATGTTTTGCCGCTGATGAAATATGCCAACGACAGCTATATGGGACGCCAGGTTAATCAGGTCATCGATAAAATTCCCGAGAATACCTTTACCCTCAGTTTTGTGTCTTCCATGAGTGAGCTGCTCAAACGGATGATCGTAAACGGCCATGGGGTGGGGTGGTTACCGCAGTATTCGATTCAGCGGGAATTGCGAGAAGGTAAACTGGCCATTATGGATGGTTCGCTGTCGTTGCCGATCTCGGCGTATGTTTATCGTTCGGGGGCGAGGTTAAATCTTGCAGCAGAGCGCTTCTGGCAGCATATAAAATCGCAAAATATCAGACTGGATTAGTGTTAATCATGTTCGGCGGGCATGTTTGGGTGAGTTATAAAGGACAGTAGCGTTTCTCTACTTCGCGCCACCTGCTCATGCTTTGTTCGAATTTTCTTGCAACCCGGCAGAATAATAGTAATAAGAATGAGAATCGTAGCAGTGTAAGTGAGTAAAGAATTATCCCGATGCGGTTATTAATGTGTTTCACAGCTATGAATAATTGCATCTAAATGAAAGTGATAAGGGATAATGTTTTCTTATCCCACGTCTTTATCGGGATGAATTGAGTTTTCTGACAAAGTTCACTTCCGCTGTACAATTTTTTTTAATGTATTTATCTATTTAAGTTGCCATTTAATCTTGATAGGAATAACGTGGCCGGAATAGCCTACTGTTTACACATCATCACTAGCTAGCTAGCCATTACAGCCAATAGCGATATACCGTTCGAATAATGGCTGGTTCATTACGCGGGACGGGAAAGGCTGGCTGGATGAAACGCATGGCGGTGGGTTTTATATGTCCGATGATGACTGGGTTCGGGCTGTTAATACAAAATATTTACACCGGTGGCCAGGTGCGCCGGGGGAAGCCTGCGGGCCGATGGCAACGTGTCCGCAGGCGGCGTATTAACTCAGGATCAGGTCAACACAGCAGACACATCGTGCAACATTACTGGGGCGAGAAGCCATGATGCGTCTGGAGCCCCACTTTCCTGTCAATCCGGTGTGTGGTCAAAAAGTGGCGGTGTCCAGTGGCAGACCTGCCGCACCTGTGGAGGCCGATGGCCTTACATGCTGGCGAATTTCGTGCTGCACGGCGACAGCGGCGTTAACTTTAACGGCTACGGTCCATCCTGTGGTGGCACCTACCAGAATGGGGTGCCAAACGACGGCGACTACATGCAGCTTTGTGCTTCAGCCCAGCCCTGACTTTTCCTGTGAACAGGTCTGAAAGAGGCATCAATCACAAGATGAATACGCATAAGTCATTATTTGTGAGCGCAGATAGCATAAGCCGTTACGGTCGTGTTTGGGCAGGCACCTGCCCAGCTATTTCCGTTCGGATTACTCCATTTTAAACGTTCATCGGAGCCGGAATAGCATGCTGCTCCCCCTCCGACCAGAACCTCATCACCATTGCAGTCAACGGTTACCGTCTTGGGTGCGGAAGCACTGCGGATCTGTGTCTCAGTGGATGACCGTTTCCACACACCGGATTGACAGACAGGCAAATAGTTTTCAAAACGTATTCATTCTGCAACCAAACGCATGTACCGAAACGGCTAAATTAACAATCGTTCAGTGACAGCAGGTAATGACATAGGCAGATTCGCTATCCTGGTGGCCAACAAACTCCAGGCCAGCGGTGTACCAGCCAGCCGGGCAACGATGTTCGGAAAAGTCTCGCCCCTGAGAGTTTCCGATCTGAGTACACTGGTCCTGTTTGAGGTTTGCATCACTATCTTTCCACACACCGGATTGACAGGAAAGTGGGGCTCCAGACGCATCATGGCTTCTCGCCCCAGTAATGTTGCACGATGTGTCTGCTGTGTTGACCTGATCCTGAGTTAATACGCCGCCTGCGGACACGTTGCCATCGGCCCGCAGGCTTCCCCCGCGCACCTGGCCACCGGTGTAAATATTTTTGTTATTAACAGCCCGAACCCAGTCATCATCGGACATATAAAAACCACCGCCATGCGTTTCATCCAGCCAGCCTTTCCCGTCCCGCGTAATGAACCAGCCATTATTCGAACGGATATCGCTATTGGCTGTAATGGTATTGCCGGCGGTAACATTTGTCCCTGCAGTGACGTTCTGTCCCGTGACCGTGCCACTTGCGGTCATATTGCCACCGGCGGTCACGTTGCCGCTGAACGTCCCCGTTACGGCATTGACGGTTCCGGTATTGTTGAGGTTGTTGCCGCCCATATCGATGCTGGTATGCATGGTATTAAGATCGGGCTTACCGGTGACCGAAAAACGGTAAAGGCGGTCACTTTCGCCGCGTGCTACCCCCAGTTCATCCGTAGTCAGCAGTGTGGCAATATGACCCTGAGTGCTGTTGACACCAAACTGAGAGAGAGGAACGGTCCAGCTCCCCATTGCACCGGTGGCGATACCTGACGTCCAGATGTACCCCCCCATGCCGGCAGTGATATCCATTGATATCTGACGCAGAGCGAGAAACGGCAGCGCAGAGCCGTTCCGGGTGTAGACCATCGCCTGTAGCTGGTCGGTGTTGGTGGTATTGCGTATCACCGCAGCGGAATAAGCCTGACCGTCAATGGTGGTCTCACTGAAGCCCTGCTCCAGAAAACCGGTATTTTTCAGCATAGTGGGTGTAACAATGACCGGCGCGGTGGTGCTGGCACTGGCGAGCAGCGTATCGTAATAACGCCCGGTATAACTTTTTACCGCCTGCGTGAAACGGGACACCTGCGCGGAGGTGTTCATCCAGGTTCGTTTCTGCATCCAGTCACTGATAAGCGAATATCCCCATACGCTGACCAGCAGCAGAATGACTAAAGCCGCACCCGTGCTGAGAATAGCCCAGCCACGATCGATTGTTTTTGTTGAGTTCACTGGCATCACCATGTAATAAGCGGCTGATAAAGTTTTAGAAGCGTCACTGACATCGCACCGGCACACAACCAGGGCCCCATCGGCCCACCCTCGCTGATGCGACGCACCGTTAACTGCCACAGCACAAAAAACATTACACCGGTCAGCAGGGCAAAAAGCCCATCGGTTCCACCGGGCCATGCGGCAATGGCACCTGCCAGCCACACATCGCCCAGCCCCAGACACTCGCGACCCTGAATCTTCGCTGAGCCATATCGCCAGCCGCCGAATATCAGCATCGCGATGACCGCAGAAAGGAGATGTTCCGTAAACCCCGGGTGCAGAAGTGCGGCAGCAAGCCCCGCAGTCAGGCAGCTCACCGTCATTTCCCGGGGCAGCAGTCCCGTCAGCGCATCGGTAAGCGTCATTCTGAAAAGAAACAGGCTGATAAAAAATGACAGCAGGCGCGCCATCGCCGGTGCGGGGGCCAGCAGCATGACACTGACAGCAGCGGCATACAGCCAGACTATCGCCGGAGGTACAGGAGTACTGCGCCCGTTCCAGTTACCCGATGTCACCAGGTTAATACTGACGAGGCTCGCCATAAAATTAAACAAACCGAGGCTCAGTGGAAAAAGGATGCCGAGCGTTGGCCACGGCATACTCAGCGTCAGCAGCGTCACAGTCTGATCCCCCGTTCTTTCAGTAAAAGGCGCCGGTAAATGGCATAAATCCGGTTGGCGTAGGATTCGCGCGTTTCATGGCGATCCTGACGAAAACCGGCGTTGTAAGAACCCAGACAGTTCCAGCTGATGCCGCATACCTGAAAATGTTTTGCCAGAATCCATGTACCAGTCTGCACATTGAGACAGGGACGGGTCAGCAGATCCTGTGGACTGCTGATAACCCCCTGCGCTATCAGCCCCGGGATGTGTGAGGAATTGACCTGCATCAGCCCGTAATCATTGCTGAGTGCACGCCCGGTCTTTTTATCGCGGTTAACATTCGTAATCCCCGGACGCAGACTGCTTTCGCCGGTGGCAATGGCCTGAATCAGCAGCGGATCGATGTGGTACTTTGCCCCTGCTGCGTCAAAGCAGAATGCCCCCGCGCGGGGGCTGAGCAGGATAAACAGCAGGAGGGCAGTCAGGCGCAGCATGTCATCAGCCGTTGTGCGTGAAGACCAGGGTGTTGTTGCCCGTCATGCCTGTGTCAGCAGTACAGGCTTTGCCGGCATCTTCGGCGCTGACCAGGCCATCGCTGTAGTCGGTGCTGTTGATGCTGATGGCACTGAACGCGCCACCGGAGCCGAGCTGGGTGGCAATGGAGATACAGTCGGCCTGCGGCACTTTCTGCGTGGTGACGGAGAAACCATTATTGAATCCGTTTGATGCCACCGGTGCCATGACAACCTGGCCGCCATAGCTGTTCCACATCGTCGCCGTGCCGGAACTGGCCGTCCCCTGAATCGTCCAGCCAGCCTTCGGCGCGCCCCCCTGCTGAATCAGCGTACCGGTCATGGTGGTGCCACTGGTAAAGTTATACCCACCCTGGGTTTGCTTGAGCTGCTGGGCATTGGTCACAACGGTCTGGATATTTGAGGTTTCCACCGCAACAGACTTTTTGCCTGAGAGACTCCAGACAAGCGCCCCGACAATGCAGATGACGATAACCGTAAACAGGGCAATGCTGCCGTGTTCAAGGATGCCCCAGCCCCGGTCTGGCTGGCGCGGGTGATAATGTGATGTCTGAGATGACATGGTCGTTCCTTAATGTATGTTGAAGGTGTTCATGTCCTGAATCTGCATCACCATCTGCAGGATGAGTAAGAAGAAACTCATAATCAGAACGAGAGAAAAGAGCTTTGTGACGTTCGCTTTGCGGGCCACGCGCGCCAGCGCCTGCTCCAGCCAGCGATCGGCATAATTTGTGATAAGCGACGCGGCGCTGTTGCCTTTATCCAGCAGCGAGAGGTAGTTCACCGCCTCGCGGCTGGGGAAGTCATAACCGCTCTGGCGCAGCGCCATGCCCAGCGAGTCCCCCTCGCTCATGCACGCCATTGCGGCCTCAATACGCTCCTGGAGCCAGGGCGGAGCGAACGCGTTCAGGATCTGCAGCGCCTTGAGCTCCTGCACACCGGCACCGAGCAGCGCCCCGATATTCATCAGGAACACCGCGCCCTGCAGGTCTTTGTAAACCGACCAGGGCATCAGGTGATCGGCCAGGCGTCGCAGCCGTCCCCGCCAGCGCGGCAGCGACCAGAACGCCAGAATGACGCCCCCGACGGCGGCACCCGCTGCGGTCACCCCCCACTGATCCGTCCACTGTGCCACGCCGTTCATCAGCCCGAGTGCACCGGTCCAGCGTGCCGGGTCAGACATTTTGCTTAAGGTGGGCACCAGTGCCATGTTGTTGGCCAGCAGCAGCCCCGTGCTCAGCAGGGCCAGCGCTGACGGAAAGACCGAGGCAAAAACCACCTGACCGAGGATGCGCCGACGGGCGACAATCAGCTTGTCAGCCTGCATCAGCGCGCCGGGAATATTGCCGGTTTCTATCCCGGCGCTGATAAGCGCTGCCTCTTCATAAGGTGCCCAGGCAGCAAGCACATCCTGCAGGGACCGCCCCTCGCGGTTGTCTTTCACGCCCTCAAGGCAGTCCTGTACCAGCTCATGATAGGGGTGCCAGCGCCGGCCAAAGTCGGTATGCACCTCACCAATCAGGGTCAGCGCCTCTTTCAGCTGTTTGCGGTTTTCCAGCAAAAAGCGCAGGGTTTCGTAAAACGGCTGGCGATACTGCCCGGTGAAGGTGGCCCTGACCAGGCGATACCGCAGCATTTCCGCCAGCGACATATCACGCTCAGGCGAAAAACGGGTCTTAACCGACATAGGGCACCTCACACTGCATGATGTCGTCCTCGTCCAGAGGACAGATAAGATCGCCTTCCACCGGATCAACGCGCCCCTGTGCGAGATAACGCAGCAGATGCATACGGCGGGTGATACCCCCCTGGTTTACCCAGTGCTGACGGGCAACGGCCGGGCCGAGAGACAACCAGAGCTGCATCAGTCGGGCATCCGTCCGGACCACCTCGGCAATGGCCGTGCGGCCGGTGACGCCGCGGCTGACGATGCGGCCGGTCAGCGGCACCGTTTTCTGGCAGTGAGAACAGCCCTCGTGATTACGGAAGAAAAGTTTGCTGGTGTCGCACACCCCCTCCACAGTGCAGTATTTTTCCAGGCGCGCACGGGTTTCGCCGTCAAGCTCAGGTGCTTTCACCTGCCAGGGAATACGGCAGTGTTCACACAGCAGCGGCACCAGACGCTGGCCTATCAGGCCAGTGACCAGTGACGCATCGGCCAGAAGGTGGCGATCAACGCCGAAGTGCTCCATACGCCGCAGGGCACCGATGGCGCTCTGGGTGTGCAGGGTGGAGAACAGCGCGTGGCCGGTTTCACTGGCGTAAATGGCGGCGATGAGGGAATACAGGTCACGCATTTCGCCATTCAGAATGGCATCAGGATCGAGACGCAGCGCGGAGGCGTTGGCGTTATCCCAGGCACGGCTGATGGCATCAGGAGAGTTGTCAGCCGGCATGACGGGGGTCTGGATGGCGCCGGGGATACGTCCCTCCGGCGGGTTTTCCAGCGTCAGCAGACGCTTTTTTCCGCCGGTCAGTTTCAGCCAGATATCGCTGAACACGCGCAGCGTGGCGCTTTTGCCGGAACCGGTCGGCCCGGTCAGCAGCACCATGCCTTCCGGCAGGCGCAGGATCTGCACAATGAGCGCTATCTGCTCCGGCAGAAAACCCAGCTTCGGCAGCCCGGGAATGTTATCGCCGTCATCAGGAATGAGTCGCATGACCACAATCAGCCCGTCGGGCGTGGGGCGGTGTTCATAGCGGGCGCCATACAGACCGGCACGGCGGGCAAACTTCGCATCGATGCGCCCTGACTGTTCGCGGCCGGCAAAAAAGGACTGCTCGCGTACGTCACACATGGAAAGATAGGCGGTGGAGGCCAGCGTCATCCCCTCCGCATCTTTCACTTCATCCACCACTTCCAGCTCGCCGTGAATGCGCAGCTGGACGATACTGAGCTTACGGTCGGCGCTGATTTCAATATGGATATCAGACGCACTGATCTCGTTCCCCAGTCTCATATAGCTGATGACTTTATCCTGAGATACGCTGATATCACGGCTGTTAAGTTCAGCCTCACTGACGCTCTGAGACAGGGCCAGCCCCTGACGCTCTGCCACTTCGCGCCGGCGGTTCAGCTCGCTCAGCGCCACAAACTCGGTTTTAGCGGTCGGATACTCGCGGGTGACATCCATTACCCAGCGCTGTATGGCCGGTTCTTTTCGCCGGTTACCGTCGATAAGCAGCGTCACGCCGCCGGACGAATGCTGTTCGGCAAACACAAAATCCATAATGTCTTTATCGGGCGTCATCGTGGCCTCAGAAGGAGAGTTCAGAATCGTCACTGAGGCGCACGAGCGTGGACGTGACCTCCGTGACCCGTTTTGCGGTGCCGGGGATCTGGTCGCCTTTCACCACCTCGGTTACACCACCGTCCGGCAGCACAATGCGGGCGCGCAGCTGTGTGCCGCGACCGTAAATCTCCTGCAGGCGTACGCTGCCGGCGCGCTTCTCCGTGCCTGCTGACGTGGCCTGTTGTGAGGGGGCAGGCTGCGCCATCAGTGGCATTGCAGGTTGAGTGGCGGAGGCCAGATAATTACGGTTGGTACTCTGCCCGGACTGGCTTTCGCGCAGCTGCTGCTCCAGACGGGCGGTCTGGACCTTTTGCTCCAGAATCAGGTTCCTGGCCTGTGCGGCTTCCAGCTCCCCGAGGGTGACGTTCGGCGGCAGCACATCGGCCGTGGTGGCTGACAGCGCGGGTCCGCTGAGCAGAACGGACAGCAGCAGCCCCGTCCTGGCGGGATTAATTCTGCGCATAAATGCTCCCCTTCATGGTGTATCCGAACTGCCCCTGCGGCCTCATGGTGATGGACACGCTGCTCAGGCGAAGCCCCGTTGCATCGAAATCCTGCAGCAGGCGTTCAGGCTGCAGGCGCGAACTGACAGAAAACGTAAACTCCCGCCAGTCCTGCACGGGCGTGGTTTTCTTCTGACCCGGCGCGACGGCAGGTGGCTTCACCTCCGTGAATTTCACGTCCAGGTTGCGCCGCTGCAGGTGAGAGATAAACCGCATCAGTTGCGCATCGGCACCGGGCAGCGCTTCATCGGTGTACTCACTGACGGTGTACTGACGGAAGGGAATGAAAACATCGCCATTTTTTCCGCCTTCCTGCAGGTTAAAAACAGCCGCATGTCCCAGCAGTTCGCGGGCGCGGCGGGAGAAGTCTTCAACCGTTGAGCCGGGCGTGGCGACAAATCGCAGCCGCAGTCCTTCCGGCACACACTCACCGTCGGTGAAACGCCAGCCGGCCACCGAGGCAAAGACCGGCTCCCGCGTCAGCCAGCAGTTGCTGAGCAGCACGGACACCGGAGGCAGTGTGGCCCACGGGTGCGGTGCGCGGGCCGGGGTCGCCGGCTTTTCCGGCGTCATCGCCATGCGGGCACGAAACGCCGCCATCGACGCCGCCTGTTCGGCCTGCTGCTGCACTGTGCCGTGCCAGTAAAGGCCGGCCGCCGTCGCCAGAGTGACAGCAACAGCCGGCAGGATGAGGGACAGCGGCGTCAGGCGTTTATGCAGGCGGCAGCGCTTCAGCTGCGCACCGCTCAGCCAGTCCGTGAGCGTGGTGGCCTCGCTCTCATCGTCTGCGATGGCCGCACAGCGCAGGCCCGGAGCATCGGCATCGTTAAAGCGCAGAAAGTTCTGTGCCGCCGACGCAATAAATGCCCGTGAGCCGGTCACGTCGCCCATCACGGAGAGCTGACCGCCGCTGGCGGCAAAGAACACCCACAGGTCTTCATCCCGGCTCAGGCGGTAAATGCCCCAGGCGTTGCCGCCTTCGGACAGCAGGAACGCCACGGCCAGTGAATAAAGGCTGCGGCGCACGCGCCCCGGGGAAACCACGCCTGACATGGCTGCATTTCCTCTGCCGGCAATGACACCGTGCGTGTCCGGTGAGGCTTTTCCCCGCAGCCGGGCCGTTAATGGGCTCCGCTGCGGTTCCCAGTGAAGCCCGGCCAGCCAGTCACGGCGCCGGTGTGTGATGCGGATGCCGGGGCGCAGGGAAGATTTTTGGCGTGAAGACATGGGTTACCTCAGCAGAACAGGGGTGATCATGATGACGAGCGTGGTGCGGCCGCGCGTGCCGCTCTGGCCACCGCCCAGGATAAAATTGCCCGGCGTGAACGTCCCCTGCTTATCCGATGAGACGTTCTGCTGCTCCGAGCCGGTCAGGACCAGCGTCTGGCCGGAGCGCAGGTTCACCTTACGCGCCAGCCCCTCGGTGGAAGTGTCTGCCGTGTCATTGCGGGTGTTACCGTCGCGGCTGACGAAGCTTTTGATATCCGGCGGGCTGGTATAGCTGAAGGCGAACTGCAGCTGCACGTCGCCGTTTTCCTGAATGAACGGCAGCATGGTCATGAACAGGCCGGTGGTGACGTTGGTCGTGGTCATCGTTGACGTCACCCCCACGTTGGCGGTGGCCGTCGAGCTGGAGCTGGTCAGCATCCCGGTGGATTTCGAGAGCTGATAGGCCACCGGCGTCAGGTTGGCGGTGGGGTCGGTCTGGTTCAGCGCCATGCTGACGTTACCCTGCTCGGAGAGGGCATGGATCAGCAGGCTGGAGCCGGAGAATTTCGCGGCATTGCCGCTGGCGGTGTCCAGAATCGAAATACCGGCGCTGGCCGCAGACGTGGAGGCGTTCGCCATTGAACCGGTGAGGCTTGCCCCCACGTTTTGCAGAGACTTATAGACCAGACCCCAGTCCAGCCCCATCTGCTCGTTATGCGTCTGGTTGACGCTGACAATCTGGATATTGAGCTGGACCTGCCGGCTCAGCACTTTGTTCTGGTATTCGATGTAGCGGCCGATCCGGTTCAGCACGTCCGGCGTATCGGTCACGCTCAGGGTGCCTGTGGCCGCCGACAGCCAGAAGCGACCCGATTTCGGCGTCACCATCTGCTCAATGGTTTTGCGGATATCATCGTACAGGTCGCTGTTCATGCCGTAATCGGTCTTCTGATTCGAGCTGATGTCGCCGGTCGTCCCGCCGGACGTGCCGCCACCGCTGCCGAGCTGGTTGCCGGAGCCGGAGTTGATCGACGCGCTGCTGTTCACCTTCGTATTGAGGATAACGAGCTGAAAGGTACGCGTATCCTGCTGATAAAAATACACGCCGCTGCTGTCGCTGCGCCATGACAGTCCGTAGCCGCTGGCTTCATAATCCAGCAGGTCGCGGATATCGCCCTGGAATTTCAGACCGCGGATAAGCGAGGGGGCCTGCTGAGAGGAGACCGCCTGTGCAGCCGTGGTGCCCATCTGTGACAGCGGCACGCGTCCGTTATCATCCGGTGCCGGCAGATTACCGCTCATCTGCGAGGTCACCACGCTGCCGGTGCTCATAGTGTTCAGCGCGGCAAACGCATCCGGCGTGATGGAGACGCGCACGCCGCAGAGTGCAGTGATACGCTGCCCCAGCTCAGGCAGTGAAATCCCCTCCGGCCGGTTAATGGTTATCTGGCAGGCGGGCAGGTTCTTCTCATCCGGCGTGGAGATGACCGGCGTGACCGGCTGCAGGTTCACCCAGGGTTTATCGGACCAGACAACGGTGGGCTGAGTCAGGGTCTGGCGACTCTGCAGCACCCGCTGAGCGGTATCGGCCTGCCCCGTGGCCTCCTTATCCATTTTGCTGATTTCATTCAGCGAACATGATGACAGCACAAGCGAAGCGGCCAGCGCGGTCAGACAGAAAGGTAAACGCGGCATCCGCAGCTCCCTGATGAGATTAGTTGAGGTAAACAATGCTGCCCTCCGTCACGCCGGACGGCAGGGGCAGGTTCATGTCGGTGCCGTCCGCCATCCGCAGACGGCCGCCGCTGACGGTCAGCACCAGCGCCGAGGTCACGGACTGCGTACGCAGCGCCGCAAACACGCCGCCGGTGGCGGGCACCCAGACCCAGAGGCGTCCCCCCTGGATCACGGTCTGAATACGGCTGTCCGGCACCGGCATCATGCCGGTCTGCGCGGGTGACACCGGTCCGTCCACCACCGCCCGGCCGTGGCGCCAGTTGTTCACCGCGTCAGCGGAGCGCAGCATGTCGGTGGCAAGCTGGTCAGGCAGGGTCTGCTGCATGGCTGTACGGACGTGCTCAGCCGAGTGGCGCTGTGCCTCACCGGCCATCAGCGCAATGACCAGGCAGAAAACAAATACGGGCAGCGCGAACCCCACCTCAGTGACCTCCGCCCGCCGGGCTGTCGCTCACCGATACCAGGCACTGGATACGGCTGGCTTCGGCAAACAGCGGTTTTTCCGCTTTGCGGTAGAGGTCAAAGACCTGTACCAGCACGGATTCGAAGTTGCCGTGAAACACCAGGGGTGCATCAATGCGGTAGTCCAGCGACACCGGCCAGATGACCACCCAGTTCCCGCCGTTGCTGCAGGGGGCCTTCGCGGCCCAGCCGGTCAGGGTCTCCTTCAGCGTGGAGCCCGGCTCAGCCCGCCACGCCTGTCCGGTGGGCAGTGCCGCAACCGGCGCACCGGGTAGATAGGCAGAAGCTGTCTGACTGCTGACGGATGGGGCGGGCGGCAGCGAGGTGACAGGACGGACAGGAACAGCCTGCCGGGCGGCGTTCACTGTAGTCGGTTGCACCGTCACCGGGTGAACGGCTGTAACAGGGGTTTTCTGAGATGAAGCTGTTTTCGGTGCGGCTGCAGGTCGTGGCACGGGCAGGCTTCCGGCTGGCGACCGCGCGGTGGACTTCGGCGCGGACGGTGTCTTCGCTGCTGACAGTACCGGTGACGGGACGGCCAGACTCTGCGGCGTCAGTACCGGTTTTTGCCCGGTGCCCGGGGTGCTGCTGATGCGCGTATCACCGGTAAAGGGATTACGCGGCACCGCACTGACTGTGCCGGCTGCCCCCGCAGTCCGAGCGGATGGTATGACAGGCGGAAGACTGACGGACGCATGCTGTGATGCCAGTGAGACCGGAACCAGTAAAGGTGCGGCGAAGCTGCGGTACTGATCCCGCAGTTCAAAGCAGATTTCGCGGTTAACTTCATCCACCTTCAGTCGCCAGGCCGGTCCGGCCACAATCTGCAGGGCTTCACTGAGCTTCACCGGGCCGATATCGCGCTGCACCGCAGGCAGCGGACGGCTGAGAAGTTCCGAAAATGCTGAAGAAGTGGCTGAGCACAGTGAATACCCTGACTCCAGCAGCAGATAGCGGAACCCTTCGCCGACGGTGCTGACCAGCTGCGACGGCATGGTGATATCAATTATCTGGCTGAGCGGGTCGCGCTGCGCATCGTCCGGACGCGTACTGGCCAGCGTGTAGCGGTCATAGCGCACAACTTCAGGTACGCGGGTGCGGTAAATATCATCAAAACGGGCGGGCTGCTGATAGCGCCCGGCAGGATAGGATGCGGTGTCCGAAACCGTGTGGCTGCAGCCGGCCAGCAGGACGGAGCAGGCGAGCAGTCCGGCACCGTTTGTCGCGCGTCGTGAAGGTACTGCCATCAGGATCTACCCCAGGAATAGTCTTAGTCAGGAGTGCTATTCTGGCGGTGATGAAAATGCGGGCAATGCGAAACTCTTTCCCGGAGCTGAAGAAAAACAGCGCGGAGTCAGTCGGGCAGGTTAAGGATGGATCGGGACAGCTGTCACCAACAGCGCACTAGTGCGGTTTTATCCCAATTATTCAGCGGGGGTAATGATGCCAGTGCGGCGTGCACAGTCAGTGTTTATCTGCTGTTCAGTGAGGGGCTGATTGTGTGATGAGGGCACCGGGGAACAGCCCCTCTCAGCATACGTTCCCCTGAATATGCACAACAACACAATTAACATAAACATCACTGCAGCAGGTATCACAACCACCAGGAAATCAAAAAGAGAGATGATCCAGGTGATATTCGATAACCTGAGATTCTTTTTCGCTCCGGCATAACGTGACATAGCAGACGACCTCAGAAACAGGATGCTGACTATTCTGCTTCTGTGCGTGTACAGGGAATACCGGTAAATATGTCACCATGATGCAAAGATCCCCTTCGGGGCAACGCCGTCAGACCATAAAAGCCAGTTTTATGGTCTGATGGCGTTATCGGCAAACACATGAAAGTCTGCCCCAGTGGCAGTACATCCGGCTGGCTCAGTGGCATCCAGATGGGAATGAATTACCCAAAAAAAAAGCCAGCAAAAAGCTGGCTTTATCATCGATGTATATCAGTCAGCCTGGAAAGAAATCATGCGTCATTGCCTGTTCAACCGACCAGGGGCAGGACTCAGGAAAAACATGTTCATCCATGCCTGTTTCACGCGCCGCAGACAAAATGGCATCACCATAAGCATCCAGGGCTATTTCATCCAGATCATGTTTCAGACTTGGACTTTTCGCCAGGCGACGTTCAATTTTCCGTCGTTGTTCTGCTATGGTGAGCTGCCAGCTTTTTCCCCTGTGGGAGGGCTGGAATGTCCACTTCAGTAAATGAAGAAACAGAACCTCCAGTCTGGATTCCAGCTCATTCCTCTGGCTGTTGCCCATACTTTCGATTTCCTCCAGAAGGTTCACAGTGTCCAGTTGTGCGAGCTTGCCTGAGCGCAGCAAATCTGCCTGTTCTCTGGTCCAGCCATAAAAGTCACTGTCATATCGGGTTGTCATAATCCCTCCTGAAACTCAGAAATGAGGTAGCACCTGAGTCTGTCAGAGAAAAGGGTGACAGTCAAAATTGATCAGATCTGCTCAATCAACCCTGCTGTTATCGTTAAAGAAAATGCCGGAATAACCGGCATTAGTATTATGAAATCGCGTATAACGCATGGTTCGGGATACTGAGCCCGAGCGGCGCAAACGGAATATCGTCGTCAAAATCCATCGGTGGCTCATTCGCCGTATTTCGTGGCGCTGACGGTGTCTGCTGAGGTTGCTGAGGCTCGCCCCAGCCACTCTGCTGACCTGACGGCGCATTGTTTCCAGTGGTACTGGTGCCGTTGTTACGACCACCGCCCAGCATCTGCATCGTTCCGTTTACCCCTACAACGATTTCGGTTGTCCAGCGGTCAGTGCCGCTGTTGTCCGTCCATTTTCGGGTGCGCAGCTGACCTTCGATATACACCTGTGAACCCTTGCGCAGGTATTCACCGGCCACCTCAGCCAGCTTGCCAAACAGCACGACACGATGCCATTCAGTATTTTCACGGTTTTCACCGGTCTGTTTATCACGCCAGGTTTCAGATGTGGCCAGATTTAATCCGGTCACTGCATTACCATTTGGCATGTAACGTACTTCAGGGTCCTGCCCTAAGTGACCGACAATAATCACCTTGTTGACGCCGCGTGCGGACATAATGATTTCCTCTTAAGAATGGGGTTGAGAGGAGCACACCCACCGGGATGTGTTCCGGTGGTGTGTCCGTGACGCTTAGAATGAGTTCGCATCGTACTCTTTCGGAGCCGATGAACCGGATTCCGGCGTCTGGGAAGCATTGGGGGCCTGATAAACGACGTCCTGTCCTTTCTTGATGAACTCCACCTTAATCAGGCGGGCCTTCAGGGAAGGGCGGCTTTCACCGGCGTGCTCCCCCGACTGCAGGGTAAACACATCGGCTTTCAGTCCGCTCAGCACGAAGCCAGTCAGCACCTTTTCTTCTTCATCAACGGCCTTCTGGCAGCGGTTGATAAGTTTGGTGGTCTCTGCTCCCGCGATGGTGACATCGAAACGGGTATAAGACGCATTGTCCGTCGGACCGGTCAGGGCATTGATAACAGCGCAGGTGAATTCGCCGTTGGGGCCCTGTACGCGGCGTATCGAACTGAGATAGCCGATACCACTGACGTTAAGGTTGAAAAACTCTTTTTTCTGCTGAGTACCAGAAGCAGAGTCGTTTGAAGCAGGGGTGGCAGTGTTTGCAGTCATGATGGTTTCTCCGGAGTAAAAACTGAACAGGTTGCGGAGAAACATCTGTCCCGTACGGGAAGTGTTTCCCGCAGGGAGGTCAGCAAGGGTTGCCGACTGGCTGAATTGGTGAAATGGACCTTAACCTGGTTATCAGGTCCCTGTTTGCAAAGGTTAACAGGTTTAAACCACCCGAAGGCGCCACTCTCAGGTTAATGTGGCATTGGCTGTGATTACCCGAAGGCGCCTGTCTCAAATCACCCAGGCATTGGCAGTTGTCGGAACGACAACGATAAGCCTCATTATCATTCATTCTGGCGCTGCGGTTGTCAACGCCGCAGCGTGCAAAAAATCATCAGTACACCAAAATAAAAAAGCGGTGCCCTGCGGCACCGCCTTCTGAGGTCTGCACCATCGACCTGAGGTTAATCTGCGTAACGCAGTGGCTCCGCAGGCTGAAAGGGCCCGGCACGGGTTTCACGGAGTTTTTGTGCCTTACCGGCTCCCGTTCAGGTGTGGACGGGACCGGTCAGACTGTATTCCGCCAGCACATGCATTAGATGCTGACGGAACCCGCAGTCACGGGGTGCGGCTTCAGAGCCGGGGTCACAATAGCAAAGCCCCTGACGACCCGCAATCGGAGTCGGCGGATTAATTCTTCTTTGATTCAGGAGACTTAGCCCTGCGCGGACGTTTCTTTTTGGTGCTGCCGATGTTGATGACACCTTTGCATGCCGGATAGCGCAGGCAGCTCCAGAACTCGCCTTTCTCCCCCTTACGCAGGCGCGTTTTCCCGCTGCACAGCGGACAGGGAGGCGTGGGGGGCACGCGGATGCGGACCTGCTGCTGTGCCCCCAGGCTGACCAGGTTGCGCGTCCAGCCAGCCTGCCGATGCAGGAAGTCCTCCAGTGACATGCGCCCGGCGGCAACCTCGTCCAGCGCCTGCTCCCACAGTGCCGTCATGCCCGGCTCGGTCAGCTGGGGCGGCAGGGCATCGATCACATCGGCGCCCAGTTCGGTCGTCATGACCTTGCTGCCTTTCCGCTCAATGAAGCGTCGGTTCAGCAACTGCTCAACAATACCCGCCCTGGTGGCTTCGGTGCCCAGGCCTGCGTTGTCTTTAAGCACTTTACGCAGTGCGATGTCGGTGACGAATGCTGCCGCGTTCATCATGGCACCAATCAGCGTGGCAAAGGTGTAGTGCGCCGGCGGGCGGGTCATCAGCTGCGTCACCTCCGCACCGGTCACGGCGCAGCGGTCATTCCGGGCAAGCGGCGGCAGGGCCACTGCCGCGTCATCCTCCTCCTGCGGCTCATCATCACCGGCCTTTTCAAACAGGGCTTTCCAGCCCTTAATGACCTCCGTCCGCCCCGTGGTGCGGAACAGCTGTCCGCCGATGTCAAACTGCAGGCGGGTGATATCAGACTCGTGCAGGGGCAGGAACTGGGCCAGATAGTTACGGCGGATGAGCAGATAAACGTTACGCTCGGCTTCCGTTAGTGCGGACAGCTGAAACGCGTTGCGGGTGGGGATAATACCGTGGTGTGCCGTGATTTTTTTGTCGTTCCAGATGCGCGAGACAAAGGTTCTGTCGAGGCGGGCCAGCACCGGCGAACATTCCGGGTCGGTGCGGCCGATGGCATCGAGCACGCCGGAAATCTCCTCACGCATGGATTCGGGCAGATAACCGCAGTCGGTGCGGGGGTAGGTCGTCGCCTTGTGCTTTTCATACAGGCTCTGGGCAGTATCCAGCACCTGCTGCGGGGACATATCCCACAACCTGCCACATGCCTGCTGCAGAGACCCGAGAGAAAAAGCCAGCGGCGCGGCAGCTTTTTCCCGCTTTGTGTCGCATTCTGTCACCACTGCGTGACCTGTCTGCCGGCAAAGCTGCGCCACCTGCTGCGCAATGTTCTGGTGAACACAGCGCTTTTCCTCGTCGGTATACACCTTAGCCGGCACCCACTGCGCCGGAAAGGTGAGGCCAGCGGCGGAAATGATCGCTTTAACCTGCCAGTAAGGTTTCGGCACAAAGGAAGCGATTTCCCGGTCCCGCCGGACAACCAGCGCCAGCGTCGGCGTCTGCACCCGGCCGACCGAAACCACGCCATCAAAACCCGCCTCTGCCGCGCGCAGGGTATAAAGGCGCGAGAGATTCATGCCTATCAGCCAGTCGGCCCGGGCGCGCCCCAGTCCGGCGTGATACATTCCTAGCGTGGCCTGACCGGGACGCAGATCCTGAAGCGCCGTCCGGATGCTGAGTTCATCCAGTGCAGACAGCCAGAGTCGCTGCACCAGGCCTTCCCAGCGGCAGTAATCCAGCAACTCGCGCGCAATGACCTCCCCCTCACGGTCAGCATCAGTGGCAATGACAACGTCGTCAACCTGACGCAGCAGCCGCTCGATGACTTTGAACTGATCCTGTGTCTCTTTTTTGACAACAACCTGCCAGGGGGCGGGCAGAATGGGTAATACAGACAATGACCAGGGTTGACCGTACTGCTGACCGTAAGCCTCCGGCGGGGCGGTTTCGAGCAGGTGCCCCACCGCCCAGGTGACGGTAACGCCCGCGCCTGCCAGAAAGCCGTCACCGCGTCGGGTGGCACCGAGAACACCGGCCAGATCGCGCCCCTGAGAGGGTTTTTCACAGATATAAAGACGCATAACCTGCCTCCTGCGACTCAGACTGCCTGATAACGCAGGCGCAGCAGGTTCACGCTCGCTTCATTAACAGGCGGGGAAAATGCTGAGCGTTTTTCTCCGAGCAGGACAGCACGATCGGGCTCACCCACCTCCTGACAGGCTTTCTGCCAGACTTCATTATTCTCCACCGCATCCAGACGTGTTACGCCGGTTTTGCGATAACGCAGCACACATCCGTAAATTTCACGCAGAAGCCGGCTGCCATCACCCAGCAGTTCATAGCGCTGCGTGCGTGAAATGACACCATAATGCGCCGCCTGGAGGACTTTTTTGGCAAACTGATCGAACCCCATCAGCAGAAATACGCATCGATACCCCAGCGGAGTACCGCTGAAAACGGTCAAGTCCAGAGGTTCCGCCGCCTGAGCATCGCTGATAGTCACACCCGCCGGGATAAAGCTCATTTGTTTGTCCAGGCTCGCAATCAGAGAGTTCATTTGCCTGCCGGCATACTCAATTTTTTCCTCCAGAGCCAGCATAGCCATATCTGCCCAGGGATCGTTCTGGATGGAGTCTTTGTTAATGAGCGTAGCGCGGTACAGGAACTGGGGCATGCCCATAATCGGCTGCTTTCCTTTTTTACCATCCTCCCGGCTCTCCCGTTTGCGCCCCTCCCATAAACCTATCGCGTAGTTGGTATGCAGTTCGATATGGAGTTCGGACTGGAGGGCCCCGGCCCGTTTTTGCTTTTCTGCCATCGTTGTCATCGCCTGTATTCAGTTAAGAAGAGCTGGCATAGTCCTGAATCACATGCATGACCAACAATGTGAAACTCATAATTAACTACAGGAAATTATCATTAGTACGTTTTTTAATCTTGTTGCCACTGGCAACAAGGTCACTTTTTAATCGAAATTAAGAGCCACTTTTAACTTGCCAGATCTGCACTGCTCAAAAAACATACTTGTTGCCAGTGGCAACAAGCTCAAATTTTAACCACCGGTTTATCTGCCAACATTCTGTTGTATGCTCTATATCATCGCCCTGACCTCATCCCGGAAAGGCCTTCTGGCAGGCTGCACAGGGATGATCGCCACCGGTACAGCACGCGTACCAGCTGTCCGGGGATTGTTGCTGCCGGAACCGGCAGGTTCAGCTCACCGCTTCGGGCACGTCACAGCATCGTGAACAGCCAGCCTACAGGGTTACTCATTCTGCCAGGAGTTATCCTTTGTACGTTTTTTAATCTTGCTGCCACTGGCAGCAAGATTAAATTTTAACCGCCGGTTTATCGGCCAACATTCTGTCGTATGCTCTCGATCATCGCCCTGACCTCATCCCGGGAAGGCCTTCTGGCAGGCTGAACAGGCAGTGCTGCTGCCGGTACAGCACGCGTACCGGTTGTCTGTGGATTGTTGCTGCCGGAACCGGCAGGTGCTGCTTCCGGCAGGTTCAGCTCACCGCTCCGGGCACGTCGCAGCATCGTGAACAGCCAGCCCACCGGGTTCTTCAGTCTGCCAAGCCGCAGTTGCTCACGCAGCATGTCAGCCAGCGTCTTCGCCACCGCCTCAGGCAGTGAGGCCATCTGTGTGGTCAGCATCTGCCGGTCCTCGCTGTTCAGTCCGTTCACAAAATCGTCAGGCAGAAAATGTTCTTCACCCGGTACGTACGTTTTTTTATTCACACTCTGTGTGAAAGAACGTACGTTACAGTCCGGATTCCGGACTCCGGTGTAACTCCCTGATTTCAGACTGAGTCCTGATTCCGGACTCTGTGTTTTATCCGCTGTCGGGGTACTGAGTCCGTTTTCCGGACTCAGTGATCCCGCGGTATTTTTGGCGCTTTTCTGACTGAGTCCGGATTCCGGACTCCGGTACACAGCCCGGCGCTGACTGACCATCTGCTCAGGCGTGGACGGCGCGCCCAGGCGGCTTTCGATGAGGGACAGGCGGCTGTGACGGTGACGCATTCCGGGGTCCTGAAGTATGTCATTCACCACGGCCAGCGCGGTCATGCGGACCGCTTTATTACGACTAAGGCAGCTCTCTTCAACCAGCTTAAGCCAGCCCGGATCGAAGGTTTCGGCGTCACGGTAACCCAGCGGCTCATCATGCTGTGCGTAGATATTCCCCCGCACACGCCCCCGGTCATCGCGCACCCGCTTACACAGGCTGAGCCAGCCGGTCAGGCGCAGCATCAGCAGAACGCGGCTCACAGTGTCCCGGGAGGCTTTCTCTGAATGCGCGGAGGCAAGCTGAACCTGCAGCTCATCGTAGGTCGGGAAGATGGCGCCCTCATTCTGCTGGGCGTAGAGCCTTATCATCACCCAGGCGGTTTTATCCAGCGGTGACAGGCGTGTATCCAGAAACAGCCTGCGCGGGAACGCATCGTGCACGTTCCCCATGAACAGCAGCCCGCTGCGCTCCTGGCTGACATCGCCCGTATCGACGCGCCGCTCAAGATTCTGCTGCATTCTAGCGAGCGTGTGCGCCACGATGCTGTCGGCGGGAATGGTCATTTTATGCTCTCCTCTTCTGCCTGAGACAGCACAGTGCCGGGATAAACCCGGCACTGTGTGGTCATCAGCGGCAATCCGTTACCGGCGTATTTCACGGTTGTAGGTCTCATGATCCATCAGCCACCACTGCCGGCCGCCATCCTTGCTGAGAATGCGCCAGAACGGCCCCACATCTATCTTGAGGTAGCCGTTCATGGTCAGGCGACTGAACACCTTCTGTCCGCAGCATGCCGCGCGGAACAGCTGCTGCGCACGGCGGCGGACTGCCGGCGATACCTGCTGGCGGGGAGAAAAATCACCCATCTCCATCAGGCCTCCTTACGCACAGGGGGTTCAGCCCGGCGGCCGGCGGCATTCGCCTCGCGACACCACTGGCAGACCCGGCTCCATACGGCTGTCAGGGAAAGACCCAGTTGCTCAGCCGCCAGCATCATCGCTTCCAGCGCCTGGTGGGAGTCAGGTGATGACAAACCGGCCGCTTTCCACTCAGCCCAGAGCGCAGCGTCCTGTGGCTCTGTCAGGGCCTGGGTTCGCCCCTGCCGCGATTCAATGCCCATCAGACGGCGGCGGGCACTCACCTCGGAAGGAGACAGACCGAAGTATCTGTCAATCAGCTCCATCGAACCGCCGAGCTCCAGTGCGCGGTCAATCATCATGAAGCGCTTCTGCTCATTGCGTGCCTGATTCAGCATCAGCCAGAAGTTTTCATGGTTCAGGGTGACATCAAGCACAGAAACGTGTGACTGGCTGAGGTAGTGCAGTTCATCAAGACTCAGATGACTCAGCGCGCGGATTTCCTCGACCGACATACCCAGTGACTCACAGCGGCGGATATTGCCGTTTTTGACGTCCATCAGCAGTGAGGACAGAATGGCCGTGGTGGCCTGAGAAAGATTATGCTGGCTCACAGGCCACCTCCTGATATCGCCCGGTCAGCGATGAGCAGAACATCAAAAAGCCAGCCCGACAGGCAGGCACTCCATAAAAGAACGTCAGTCATGTGCGTGCCCTCCCGCCGTAATCTGCCGGGAAGCCTGTGCGCCACTGAGGCCATGATGGAGGTCGGTATCGCGGCCTGCGAAAAAACCGGCCACCCGGGCCGTTCTGTCACCCCGGCACTTACCTGCAGACCGGACCGCCATATTTTCCAGCGGCTCGCCGGCATGGCGCTGAGCCAGCCAGCGCTGCAGTACGGCGTTCTCTTCCCCGGAGGGTGAAAAGGACTGCAATACCTGACAGACGCCGGATACCCAGCCCTCACGGAACTGGTCTGCCCGGCGACGGCGCGTGCGCAGAAGAATGCGGCGCGTGCGATACCCGGACATATGCGCGTCTGTAGCGGCACGCAACTGCCGCTGGAGAACGGTATAGATGTAGAGCGCCACCTCCGGTCGTTCGCTGAAACCATAAAAGTGCAGTGAACGGCGCACGCTGCTCACTCCATTTGTACTGACATGAACGTGCCAGCCAAACCAGCACCGGCAGCCCGTCGCCATGCAGACCACGGTGGCCAGTGAGCTCAGCCAGGCCGGCACCTTTTCTGCATCACTGGTCAGGCTGAAGCAGACTGATTCAGTGACTTCACTGAGGGAAAGCATGTCTGGCGTCAGCCCGTGACGCTGCATCAGACGCTGAGCCAGCGCCACGGCGCGCGCGGCTTCATGCGGGTTGCTGTTGCGGGTGCCCAGCGCCATCAGGCGCCGGATACGGGCAGTGATTTTTGCGTTATCCGGCATAGCGCATCCCCCTTCCACCGGCAGCCCGGTGTCGGTCCTGACGCTCTTTTACGTCCTGACAGCCGGCACAGAGTTCCACGCCCGGGACGGCCCGCTGTCGTGCAACCGGAATATCCGCACCGCAGCATTCACAGAACGCTTTTGACGGACGCGCAGAATGCACCTGCGCCCTGACGGCATCGATACCGCGCTGGGTAAACAGGGCCGTGCTGGCCTGGGCCATTTCGTCGTTCAGGTCATCAGACATTTTCCCCTCCTTTCGCAGCCTGACGCTGCAGTTCCCGCAGACGGCGGATAACGCGGATAAGGCGCAGGGTTTTCACCACCGTGATATCGTCAAATACGGCTGTATCAGCGGGTGACTGAGAACCGAAGAAATTCAGGCAGAACATAAACATGTTGAACTGCCTGTCGGGTAACGAGCCGGAGAGACCGGCAAGGAAAAGGGAGAACTCGCTGCCGTCATCAGAAACGGTAAAGCCCGCAGACAAAAGTTCTTTATCCTCACGCACGCTGTCCGCACAGCCCATCGCCTCCGCGATTTCGAAAACGAGACGGTAGGCCATATCCTGAAGGTGCTCGATATCATCCTGGAGTGCCGGGATATGCCAGATATCGCTGACGGGCTCAAGGCCGGTTGCCGCGAAGGCGACCGAACTGACGGACGCAGCCGGGGACGCATTATCCTCGCCAAAAGCTGACATCAGTGTGCCCGGGCTGAGTTCAGGGAGGGGAATGCTGTCATTGTCAGCCGTTTCGCTGGAAATAACCGGCCGTCCTCCAAAAAGGTCATTCTGCACTTCACGACGCGGTTCACTGCCGGCGGTCACCAGTGCGTTCACCGGCAGTTCAGCGGCAGCAGGCAGTTCCGGCGCCGGCTCCGGGCGTCCGGGGGATGTCAGCGTGCCGCTGCGCAGCCCCGTGAACGGTGTTTCGGACGCAGTATCCGGAGGCAGGACAGTGACCTGAGGCTCCGGGGGTTCACGACCTGCCGCTCTTTCCGGTGGCGGCGTCAGTACCGGCAGCGGAGGCGGCTCGCCAAACTGCTCACGGCGTTTCTGCTCGCGTGGGTCCAGTTCAATCAGCCAGCGGTCATAGTTCAGGCTGGGATGCGGTAGCACCTTAACCAGTTGGCCGATGAACTCATCACGGAATGTCTCATACGCATAGCTGTCTGGATCGTCAAACCCCCGGCAACTATCCTCAAAGACCTGATCGAACGTACACTGCGGGGAGGACTCATGGGCGAACTGCGACCAGACCTTTCCCGCCTGAGAACGGATGCGCAGCAATGCCAGCACCTGCAGACGTGCCAGACCACTGTTGAGCAAGGTCGGGATGCAGGGCCAGAGATATTTTAATGTATCCTCCATCCTGCTGATGGTTGAATAGTCAATGGGATAGCCTTCATTATTTAATAATTCTGACAGTTCTCTCAGTGTCACAGCTCGCCCCATCAGCTCTTCCTGAATGGCTCTGGCACTGTGTACACCAAACGCTTTATCTATATAGGTAAGCTCTCCACGCACCTCATTTTCTGCCAGGTGCCCGACAAGACATTTCAGCCGGCCGGGCCACGGTTTAAAAATGGTGTGAACACGATAGAAACGCTCATCACCGGTTTCCTGCCACAGCTCACACAGGATCTGATACCGGGTATTGCCTCCGTCACTGAAGATATAAACGTCTTCACCGTCCGGATCGCGTGTCACCTTGGGAATGGAATCCAGTCCGCGTGCGCGAACGGAGGCTTTGATCTCCTCATAACGCGGATTACGACCTTTACGCGGGTTATCGGGGTTCGGTCGCAGTTGATCGAGCGTGAGTACCATCGCCATTTCGCTGACCGGCAGGGGAGCGGCGGCGGGAACCGTATCCCCCTGAGCCGGGGTTTTGCCCCGCTGCAGCATGGCTGCACCGAGATTAATGTGGCGGACGTTGTTCGCATTACTCATACGCTCCTCCCTGAACGATTCCCGATGTCAGAAAAACGGGTGTGGCGGCCTTCATACTGCAGGCGGATCGTTCCCGTGGGTCCCTGGCGCTGTTTACTGATAATAATTTCAGCAACACCCTTATCTTCGGTGTTCTCGTGATAGACCTCGTCACGATAGATAAAGACGATGACGTCAGCGTCCTGCTCCAGCGCACCGGAATCGCGCAGATCACCATTATTAGGGCGCTTATCAGCACGGCTTTCCAGCTGGCGGTTCAGCTGAGACAGCGCCACCACCGGACACCCCATCTCTTTGGCCAGCGCTTTGAGTGAGCGTGAAATCTCGGAGATTTCCTGCGTACGGTTTTCCTGCTCCGGGCAGCGCATCAGTTGCAGATAATCAAGTCCGATGATCGAAGGGTGGCCATAGCGACGGGCATTGCGCCGGGCACGGATACGCAGCATCGTCGGTGTCAGCGAGCCGGTATCATCGATAATTAGGCGATCTTTGATATCTCCGGTCATCAGTGCACAGGCATTTGAAACCCGCGCCCAGTCCTCATCATCCATCAGACCACTTTTGAGATGGGTAAGGTCTACATTCCCCAGTGAAGCAACCATGCGCATCACGATCTGCTCGGTGGGCTGTTCAAGGCTGTAAAACTGACCATGAGAATCTATTTTTTTCAGCAATGAGTTGAGCAGAAGGCTGATTAGAAAGGCAGTTTTCCCCATTGATGGACGCGCCGCGATAAGCACCAGGTCGCCCGCCTGCAGACCGCTGGTCATGCGGTCAAACTCATCAAACCCGGTAGGCGTGCCGGTGATACCATCCGGTACATTGCACCGCCGCTCCAGCTCCGGAAGCAGTTTTTCCAGACCATCAATCAGCGTGACACCCTGCCCCGGTTCCCCACGCTCTGCCAGTCGGGTGATTTTCTGCTCGGCAGTTTCCATCAACCTTTCGATATCAGTGCCGGGGGTTCTGACGGATTCAGTAATTTCAGCGCCAATGGCGGCAAGCTGCCGTCCCCGGCTGTGTTTCGCCACAATGTCGCAGTACGCAACGATATTGGCCGCACTCGGGGTATTTTTGGCCAGTTCGGCCAGGTAGGCGAAACCACCCAGTTGTTCAAGCGCGTCTTTCCCGCGGCTCTCGATACTTTCCGCGAGCGTAATCAGGTCAAGCGGCTTACCGGCGGCGACCAGACGCGTCATTTCCTGGAATATAGCCCTGTGTACTTTATGGAAAAAATCATCAGCATTCATACGGAGAGCGACCTCATCCCAGCGATCGTTATCCAGCATGAGACCACCGATGACGGACTGCTCTGCATCGGGTGAATAAATACCCGGGATATTTCTGCGATTATCAGACATACGCACCTCCCTGTCGGAAGGCTACTGATATAAATTTCGCTACTTTGCCACTCTCTGATAAAGCCTTCCTTTTCAGAGAATTGACACTGACGTAAACATACGTAAAGGGTGCCAGACGAACAGCTGCCGGAAGTAAACTCCCTGAGACTGCCTGCACGATTACAGACCACTGAGTTTGCCCGCTCTGGTCTGAAGATGCAGGCAGCATGTCTATTCCCACTAACAAGTTTGAGGAAACAAAATGGAAACAAACAAACAGCTGTCGTCCGGCATTGATTCTGTTAAGACTTACACGCTGAAATTTCACTTCTTTCGCAACAGTCAGGTCATCTGGAAGGACGGTGTTGAAACCCCGCTGACGCCACACCTTATGGAATCTAATCATCCTTTCCCTCCTGTTCATTCCGGTGACTGGATTGAACTTGATTTGGTTGGTCCGCAGGCTTCGTATCCTGCCGTTCTGAGGGTCCGTGATGTGGTGCATCACCTTCGCAGGAAAAACGGAGCGCCAGAAGAAAATCACCGCAATGCGCATCATCAGGAATACGGTCCTTATACGGAGTGCTGGCACACAGATGTGTTTGTGGAAGCGGCGGAGCTCCCGCCTGAGCTTGATCGTGCCTTTCAGCCGGGATGGACAACGGAGGTAAGAACATTTCACGCCAGAGCTCAGTAAACAGGCTGGCAGCCCGGACAAGATGCTCACGGAACCATTCTCCATCAGCGGCACCAGACTCCGCTAAAGAAGAACAACCAGGGTCCGCAAGTAACCGGGTGATCCACTGCTGAAGATACTGTGTACCCGCTTCAGAGCCGGAAAGTTCACAGGTGTTTTCGATTGCCCAGGACAATAACAGCCCCGGACGTTTAAACTGATGAAGAGAAGACAGCGCCTCATAGTGACGGGCTACACTGCGGCTCTGGCTGCCTTTTATAAAGGCCTGGCGGACCATCTCTTTTTCGCCAAAACGGTATAACCTCAACGCCCTGTAAAGTTCGCGTCCCACCCAGACTTTGGCGAGATAGCGTTGATGGCGCAGACTGTCAATCCGACTTACACCATGACCGTCTTCTTCGTCATCATCTTCTTCATACTGACTCAGCAGCAGTGCAGAGGCATCGTAGTAACCGTGAATACTTTCATGAGTATTAAGGTCACCCGTTTCAGACACATACAGATGTACCAGTGCCTGACGCCATGCTGACTGATCAGCATCTACTGCCGCCTGATGCAGAGGACACCAGTACGTGCGATACCACTGCTCCAGTTCCACGGGATGCTCAGTCCAGTAACCGGTTGAACCGTCCAGAAGACGTTGTTGTTGCAACAGCCCACCGGTTGCAGCACGGAACTGAACACGCAGAGGATGTGACCGGAAAACGATGTTTCCTGCGCAGGCCGCATTGACCACCTCACTGATTTCCTCCAGGGATGAGCGGGTGAGTGAACCGGGAAATGCGTATTTCAGCTCGCGAACGTTCATTTTTCATCTCCTGCAGACGCCAGCATATCAAAGCGGTCCCGCCACTCAGGAAACAGTTCGCAGGCGAGCTTATGCATGGAATCAAATGCTGAATCGCTCTTACGGGTGGTCTTTTTCTCCAGGCGGTGGACGGGAAGCCCGGAAGCGTGCCCCTGCTTATACACATCCAGATCGTAAATGCGGGTCTGAAGCATCCCGATACGGATCTTGTCTGAATGCTGACTGTAATCTCCGCTCAGAATGATGCTCTCAGCCTGCTCAACGGTAGTTTTCGCCAGAAGCGTGTAATCCATGCAGTTCACCAGCATACGAATGCACGGCAGGCTGATCCCAAATGCTCCGTAAGGAAGCAGCTCCTCCATCAGTGCAACAGTACCGCGCATAAATTCGCGGACATCAGGCAGCACGGGTTTAACCATCCCGATCATCTCACCGGTTGCGGCAAGAATAATGAGCTCAGACATCACGGAACGTGACCCCTGAGAATCGATCAGGATGACGTCGTACTGGCTGAAGAGTGGATTTGAAAGTGCATTACGGAGACGAACGCGCCCGTCAGCAACATTGAGCATGTAAGTGGGCAGAAGGTTGCGCGGATCGTTGGAGACAATAACGTCCAGGTTATCGATCGCGGTACGGGAAATAATGTTATCAGCCCGGGAAAGGTCAACGGTCTGCATGAGGAGCTCATACAGTCCACAAGGGGCTTCATAAGATAAGGGGTAGATACTGCTGGCGGTAGGCTGAGCATGATCGCCATCGATGATGAGGACTTTTATACCCGCATCGGCGAGAAAACCGCCCAGGTTAGCGGCCTGGGTTGATTTCCCCTCACCACCTTTGGTAGAAACTACGGGGACAACTTTCGTTTTTGAATGCATTTCGTAACCTGAATAACGTTATTCAGATGAGAACGATTGCTCACTTCACTGCTTTCCAAAAACACGGGGATTGAAAATCCCCGTGTCCCTGGTTCGATTCCGGGTTCGGGCACCAAAATTCAGAAAACCCAGCCTTATGGCTGGGTTTTTGCTTTTTAGCCCCCATCTGCCAGCGACTCTCGCCGGTTTACATTAGCTAACGCTTTGTAAATAAAAATTCGGTACTTTCAGTACCAATATCTCAGAAATTTTTATAGCATAATTATTACATCCGTGATGTTCGCTACTCAAAACCCGCACCGGGAATAATCCTGAATCCGCGAATTGAAATAACGATGAATTCGATGACCTTCTGGTAAGATAGTATTTCATATCAGAGAGACCTGACCGGTTCGGGAAAATATCAAAAACACCTGCTGATACTCTTTCTACAGAAACCGTCTGATAAAAATATTATTTTGCCTTTCATCCATTTTATAAATTTTGATAATTTCACAGGGGAAATATATGGACAAGATGACAAATTCGAAGACCCGTCGCAAACACATTCGCTTCTCGCATGCGTTGCTTGATCAGATTGAAGAAAGCATGGGGAGTGAGAACAGCCAGAACTTCTCAGCCTGGGTGGTGGATGCCTGCCGTCTTAAAGTGCGGGAAGTACAGAAGAGTCTGAAAAAGGATTAATCGCAGCCTTTCTTGTAATATTTATCCAGCTTGGCAGCAGAAAAAGGAATAGTTCAGGATGAAGTATTGGTTGGATATAACAGATTTTTGGCGAAGGGTAATATCAAATACGAATTAAAGGCCTGTCCGGATAATAGCCCAATCCGTCACAGGCCTTTTATTTTACGCGCCTTCAAGCACCAGTCGGCTATCGGCAAGCATTAATGGCTGAATTTGATGCGTCACCAACAACGTGGTTTTTCCTTTTACCAGTTCCTTCAGTGCATTCAGCACCATTTCCGTATTCGTGGCATCCAAACCTTCCGTCGGTTCATCCAGCAAAATAATCGGTGCATGCGACAGGAATGCGCGGGCAATGGAAATTCTCCGTGCCTGTCCGCCAGAAAGACGCGCACCCAGTTCCCCGACCAGCGTATCCAGCCCATGCGGGAAAGCCCGCACTTCTTCTGCCAGTGAAGCCTGGCTGAGCGCCTGCCATAACGCGTCATCATCCGCGTCAGGGGCAACCAGCCGCAGGTTGTCGCGAATCGATGCATTAAACAGATAGGTTTTTTGCCCGACCACTGAAATAGCCTGGCGTAATACTTCGTCAGACAGATCGGTTACTTCACAGCCACCTATCGCAACGCTGCCCTTATCGCAACGCCAGAAACCCTGAATCAGGTTGAGAATGGTGGTTTTACCCGCCCCGCTCGGACCAAGAATGGCAAGGCAATGCCCTTGGGGTACGTGGAAACTGAGCGAGTCGAACACCGTCGGATGCTCTGGCCCATAACGCATGGTCACCGCTGAAAACGTCAGGTCAAAGGTTTCAGGCATCGGGCTGGCTGCGGGCAACTCAACGGCAGGTGTCAGCTCTGCCAGAGAAAAAATACGGCGTGCTGCTTCGCGGGTGACGCCCAGCGCGGCAAAGGCGGTCGGCAATGCGGCCACGGCTTCCGCGCTGGCGAGCACCGCAAACAACAACATCACGATGTCGTTACCGGCCAGACCGCCTGCATGCCCCGCGCTAACCAGCAGGATAAAGGCGCAAAACATGCCGATCTGACCCGCAAGGGCTGACAGTACGCTGCCCAATGCGCCGACCCAGGCCTGCTGACGCTGTGCAGCAATCAGCTTTTGCGAAAGCTGCGACAAATGCCGGGCCTGGCGGCTGACGGCACCTGCAACCTGCAACTCACCCAGACCGCGGATAAGATCGGTCGAGGCGACCTGGATCGATGCACGTGAGCCCGCAACCGCGTTGCCGCTGGTCCGGGTACGTGCCACCACCACGAGGGGGACAATCACCCCGGCCAGCACCAGCATGGCGGCATCAATCGCCGCGACGCCCGGAGAAAACCAGAACAACACGCACAGAATCACAACGGATGAGATCAGCCCGGCAACGGCAGGCGCAAAGATTCTGAGATAAAAGTTGTCGAGGCTATCAATATCTGCCCGCAGGCGAGCCAGCACATCGCCATCACGGAATGCCTGCAATCGCGCCGGAGCCAGAGGCTCAAGATGCTGATAGAACCAGACACGCAACACCGACAGCAGCCGTAATGTCGCATCATGGGTGACCAGGCGTTCAAGATAGCGTGCGATGGTACGCAGCACCGCCAAGCCACGAATGGCAGCAGCAGGCGCGAAGAACTCCAGCGTCAGTGCGCCCATGCCTGCCAGCGCCATCGAGGTGATAAACCAGCCAGACAGCGCCAGCAGCGTGACGTTAGACAGGATGACGACCACAGACAAACCGATGCCGAGCGCCATGCGCAACCGCCAGGGGCGCGCCAGCTGCAATAAATGTCGTAAGTCATTCATGTTTATGCTCCCTTCTGTAGCCGTTCGAGTTCGGCGAACACGCCGCCACTCTGCAACAGCTCCTCAGGTTTGCCCGATTCGATCACCCTGCCGTTTGCCAGCACCAATACCCGGTCGGCCATCGCCGCCATTTCGGTGTCATGGGTAATCACCAAACGTGCCGAATCCGGCAGTGCCTCGGCCAGCGCAGTCATCATCTGCCGTGCGGTTTTGCCGTCCAGTGCCGCCGTTGGTTCATCCAGAATCAGCAGCGGTGGCGCAGTCAGCACCGCGCGGGCCATCGCCACGCGCTGGATTTGTCCGCCAGATAATCCCTGGCCGCCATCACCCACCTGGGAAGCATACCCGTTCGGTAACGCCTCAATGAAGCTGGCAGCCTGAGCCAGTTTTGCTGCGGCAAGCAGTTCTTCTTTTCCGGCATCAGGACGCGCCAGACAAATGTTGTCCGCTATCGATCCGGCAAACAAAGTCGGGCGTTGCGGCAACCAGCCAATGTGCTGTTGCCACTCAGGCAGATCCAGCGCTGACAAGTCATGCCCATCAACCAGAATCCGTCCTGAAGCTGGGGTGATAAACCTCAGCAGCAGCCTGGCGAGAGTGGTCTTGCCTGCGCCGCTGGTGCCGACAATAGCCAGCGTTTCGCCCCGGCGTAGCGTAAAGGAGATATCTTCGATACCCCCGCCTTCCGGGTGACGATATCCCACACCTTCGAGCTGAATTTCCTGCGGCACAGCGCAAGGCAGTGGCTTGCTGTCTGATTGTGCTGGCGGCTCGGTGTTCAGAATCGCCAGCAAGCCTTCGGTTGCGCCAATCGCATCCATACGCGCGTGATAATGCGCACCCAAATCGCGCAGCGGGCGAAAGAATTCAGGCGCCAGCAGCAGGGCGAACAGGCCCGGCAGGAAAGCCATCTCGCCGTAATACAGGCGGAAGCCGACATACACCGCCACCATGGCGGTACTGATGGTGGCAAAGAATTCCAGCACCAGCGAAGAAAGAAAGGCAACACGCAGAACTTTCATCGTCGTATGACGATAGTTTTCGGAGATCGCGGCAATGATCGCCGCCTGTCTGCGGGCCGCATTGGACTGACGCAACGTCGTCAGGCCGGAAATAACATCAAAGAAATGCGCACTCATCAGGCTGAGCTTATGCCACTGCCTGAGGCTCATTTTCTCTGCCCCCTTGCCCACCAGAATCATAAAGAGCGGCACCAGCGGAGCCGTTATCAGCATGATCAGCCCGGAGACCCAATCAAACGGGAACAACGCGGCCAGAATCGCCAGCGGGACGATGCCGATAATGATTTTTTGCGGCAGGAAAGCGGAAAAATAGGTTTCGATCGCTTCAACACCCTCACCCAACGAGCTGGCAATGCTGCCGGTGCGTTGTTGCTGGCTCCATGCAGGGCCAAGTGCTGAGATACGTTCCAGTAAGGTTGTGCGCAACGTCTGACGGATACGTGCAGCGGTCTCAAAAGCAAAGCCCTGGCGCAGCCAATCCAGGCCTGCACGCAGGATCATCACGGCGGGTAACAGCCAAAGCGCCGGGAACAGGTCGGCTAATCCTTTACCGCCGATAACGACCCGGTCAATCAACCATGCCAGCAACCAGCACTGGACAATCATCATGATGGCATTCAGCGTTGCCATGGTGACAGACAGGGAAAAGAGCGCACCTGCCTGGCGACGCTGGCTGGAGAGCCAGCGTTCCGCCAGGCGAGCGGCCGCTCCACTAAGGGGAGGACGAGCCGACATGATTTATTTAGTGTCCGTAGCCAACCAGTTTGGAGATGCGTCCCCGGAACACCCAAATCTGATACCAGTTATACATCAGCATCACGGGTACAAACCCACCCATCGTCAGGGTAAAGGTGATCAGGGAAACCTGCGGGCTGGCACCGGCCCAGATGGTCCAGGTACCCGGAACTAACCATGGGAACATGCTAATCAGCATGCCGAAGCCCAGAATCAGCGCAGCACCGTTGAACCACATAATCGCGGCAACATCTTTGTCCTTCAGCGTGTCACGACGCACCTGCTCAATGCAGTACAGGGCGATCAGACCGAACAGTCCCCAGACCCAGAAATGCGGGCCAAACCATTTCGCACGCGCCCAGTCAAAGATCGCAGCGCTCCACACCCAGGTGATGACAACCGCAGCAATCGCTAACCAAAAGATGGTCGCGGTCCAGCGAGCGGCATCCTGGCGGATAGGCTCAGACTTTTCAAAACGCGCACGCACAAAGAGTACGCCGGAAAAGGTCATGGCCACACAGGAGGCGATACCGGTCCAGATGGAGAAAGCCGAAATAAAGTTAAACGCCCCACCCGCGTAATGCGGCACGCCATGCGCCGGGGTATCCAGTGCAAAGCCCTGCAACACCGCACCCACACACATCCCACCGAAGAAGGTGACCGCCAGGCTGGCGATACCAAATACGTGGTCAGAAAAACGCTGCCAGAACGGGGAAGCCAGGTGACGGAACTCCAGCGCAACCGCACGGGACATAATGCCCCACAGCACCAGAGCCATCGGCACCATCAGATAGCTGAAAGCCGAACCGTACACGAACGGGAAGGTACCGAACATAATGCCACCGGCTACGATCAGCCAGGTTTCGTTGGCATCCCAGGTACCGGCCATCGCGGCCATGATGGCACCGCGTTCGTCATGATCTTTAACGAAGAGCGAGAAGATCCCCGCCCCAAGGTCTGCGCCATCAAGCGCAATGTACAGCAGCACGCTGATGCCAAACGCCAACCACCAGGCGATGGTCAGGAACTGCTGAGTATGAGTAAGCATATCCATGGGTGTCTTCTCCGTATCAGACCGGGCGAACGTATTCAGGATGGTCAGCGTGACCACCGTCTGGCGGCAGGTCGAGCTGGCCGAGGTGATCATGTCCTTCACCTGGCAGCTTGCTGGTTAAGTCAGGTCCGATACGAACCACCTTCGCCATAAACCAGATCGTACCGGCGATCACCGCCGACTCGAAGATGGCAAAGCCGACAAACCAGAAGATAGCCAGACCCAGCGTCATGGCACTCATACCGTCCTCGGTGCGCATCAGGCCGTTGACGATCCACGGCTGACGACCGATTTCACGCGTCCACCAACCGGCGATCACCGCGATATAAGGCAGCACCACCATCGCCACAGCGATAAACAGGAACACAGTGTTACGTGGAGCCAATTCGACCGTCATACGGCGACGGCACATCAACCAGATACCCCACAGACTCACCAGCAGGATGGCACCACCCGCAGCGCTCATGGCGCGGAAGGCATAGAACGGCAGCACCACCGGCGGCTGTTCATCTTTCGGGAAGCTGTTCAGGCCACGGACCGGACCGTTCCAGGTTTTGGTTTCAATCAGGCTCAATGCATGAGGGATAGAAATCGACCATGCCAGCCCCGTCCCTTCGGCATTCGGCCAACCGAGGATATGCCAGGCGCTGTTGACGTTACCGTCGGCATCATAGGTGTCGTAATGCCCTTCCATCGCGGCCAGCGCAGCAGGTTTATGCTCCAGGGTTTCTTCGCCCAGCATATCGCCCATCCAGATCTGGGTGGCAGCGACGATGGCCAGCAAAACCAGTGAATACTTCAACGGTCGCAGGAACAGGTCAACATTACGACGCTTCAGCACGAACCAGGCACAGGTCGCGACCACGAAGGTGAGCGACAGCTCAAAGCTGGCGAGCAGCATATGCGGGAAGGCGGTACGGGCGTTCGGATTGAACAGCGCGGCCATCCAGTCAGTCACATGGAAGATGCCATCCGTATATTCGACTCCGGTAGGCGTTTGCATCCAGGAGTTAGCCACCAGAATCCACATCGCTGACAGCGTTGAGGAAACGGCAACGTTGAAGGTAGCGAACAGATGCATGCCACGGCTAATCTTGCCCCAGCCAAAAATCATCAATCCAATGAAGCCCGCTTCATACATAAAGGCGGTGATGGTCTCATAGCCCAGCACCTGACCGAAAAAGGGTCCGGCAGCCTGGGAAAAACGACCATAAAGGATACCAAAAGCCATTTCCATCGTGACACCGGTGGCCACACCGGCACCAAAGTTAACAATGAACAGCTTTTCGAAAAAACGACACAACCGATACCACTTCTCGTCATTTTTTCTGACCCACATCAGTTCAGAAATGAACAGAAGCGCAGCCAGACCAATGGTCAGCGGTGGATAAATGATATGTATTGAAGAGATTAGCGCAAAGTCGATGCGCGTAATCAGCGATGTGAGATCATTACTTAACATGACTATCTTCTTTTCTATTAAGTGACCGTATTAGCCAGCGACAACCGGGCGCCCTTCCTCTTACCTGGCAGGTGAAATGATAAGAGTCGAGACAGGGAGAGTAGAAACAGGTGCCGCACCATCGTATGCCTCACGTCGGTGACTTACCGCTAGCACATTCCCCTGACAGAAACGACTGAAACAGGATAATGTTCGAAAGCATAGCCGTGACTTTGTAGCCTGGTGATAAACCATGCTGACTAAGACGCGTTTGCTGACGAAGCTTATTAACTAAGCGCTAACAGTACCCGACAATAAGCAAATTACTGCTACTGCTGAAATTTACTTATTAGAGATGTACCCAGGTTTCGAGACGCATATATTGTCATAAAAGCCCAATATAGGTTCTGTGTAGTCCGAATGAGGCTCAGTATATTCCTCCCCACCCGGATATTGTCAAGAAAAATGTGGGTAATCCATATTTTTGTTGCCCGCCACATTATATTCATTCACAAGAAAGAAAAATGGCCGCAATCAATCAACGAACTGTAACCAAAAGAAAATAAATCGCTAAAACTGATGCTTCCATCTCGCTCAATTATAACAATTCGTTAAACAAAAAATTGATTTAAATCAATTTATTACAACGATATCATCGCATAGGGAATCCCGCAAGATGGGAAAATGAAGAGAGAAACAACAATCAATTTGGCTTTAAAAAAATAATAATTCCCGCCATTAATAATAACGTCACAGCCAATATAAAAACATGAAATTCACAAAACAACCGACATTTGGATTATCACATAAGCTACATTGCCAACCTTTCGATCCATTATTAACAACAAATATAACTTCCTGGTAACATTGCCACCTTATTGCCTGAACAAACGTCATTCGGCTCGATAGCACTGAAATGCAAAATTCAGCAAATTGTGCCGCTGCAATTCATGCGCATTGGGGCCAGGTGTCAACATCGCATAACACCGTCGCTACCGTCTTGAGCGTCAATCCCTGGTGTGAATAAATTCGCACCCTACGCCTGTGTGCCCAGTTGTACCTTAATGCCGACCAGGCCAATAACCGCACGGAGCCGTAGCGGCGCGATTTATCGCGCAATGTTGTGCCGGTGCACACCGCCGGATACCGCACAGAGCAAACCCGTGCAATTCTTAGTCAATTTTTTTGAATTATTTGAGCAAAACGCTCAGCTTTTATCCATCGGGCGACAGGTCTATTCTCTCTCACATCGGGGCACGACACCCCACCCACTAAAAATTATCTCTGAGGAAATGACCATGAAATCCATCAAAACTTTCGTTGCAGTTGCCGCCCTGTCACTGATTTCTTTCGGTAGCTTCGCGCAGAGCATCACCGCTTCCGCCTCAACCCTGGATGGCGCTGAAGCCAAAATCGCTGCTCAGGCAGCGCAACAAGGTGCTCAATACAAAATCACCGAAGCGAACACCAATAACCGTGTGCACATGACTGCAGAACTGTACAAATAACAGATAGTTGTATTGAGAATCACTGGAAAAGGTCGCCACATGGCGGCCTTTTGCTTTTAAGCGCCCTCTCCTGACATCTCTGCAAGCCAGGCGCAGCCTCATTTAAATATCAGGGAAAAATCCCTTTTTAATGATTATCAAATCATTGGTTATCAGGCATCTATAAACCTCACTTGCTCTAACCCAATCCAGCAAAAGCGATCTCCATGTCGGATAACAACATTATTGTGCCTTACTCCAGTACCGGAACGATTCGGTTTTCCCATGCAGTCCCCCATCCCCTCACCCTGCCCTTTAACGCTGTCTCTTCCTGCTGGCAGCTCCCGGTATCTCTGCAACCGCGTGAGCCAGGCAAGGGGCCTTCATCAGGCAGCAACCGTGAAAACGATCCCCCATTGCAACCGCAGGTAACCTTCAAACACCAGCCGCGCCAGGCGGTGAAACCCCGTATCCATCGGCCTGATGCTGCAAGCAGAGTGCTCACCCCCGATCAGCGGCAACATTCCGCAAAGCACCCCAAAATCGTGGCGATGAAGCACAGGTTAACGAAGAAGCTGGAAAATGTGGGAAAAGCTAAAAAAGTGCTGACGACCATTAATGAAAGGATCACCCATCAGTTGCAGAACACCACGCTGGCGGAATCACTCACTCCGGCTGAAACCCTGCTTTATCGCGCAGCACATGAGCCAGGGGGGATGCCGGCGCTGATGGCAGTCCTTAGCGATAATGGCAGGCAACAAATTGCGCGAGCAAAAAAGCGTCATCACCCCCTGTCATCGGCCGGTGAGATTGCCAAAATCACCACCCGCCGACAACTTAATGAATCCGATAGTCACTATGTTCTGCGGCTGATGCAAAACCCTGATTTATTACAGCGCGATATCAGCATGCTCTCCGGGGTGAGCGCACAGGATTTGCGCTATCGGCCGGAGTTTAAAATCCTGTCACCAGAAGGGGAGGAAGCGCAGGCAGCCACGCCACAGCAAGAAAATGAATCAGGTCCAGCTTACGTCCGGCGCATTTATCCGCTCTATCCCGACCTGTGTGAAGATGATTTCTGCGTGCTGGCAGGGATGGATATCCGGCGGTTGCGCAAGTTGTGGATGTTTAAAAGTTTCACCAAAGCAGCCACCAGCGCGATGCAACTGACCCGGCAGCTTAAGGATGAAACCCCGCTGGAGTACGCCCGCCGCCTGCACACACTTTACCCACGCCTGACACCTCATGAACTGAGTGCTATCGCCAGGATGGATGAAAACGATCTAAGGCAAAGAGCAGAATTCAAAACACTATCGGAAGCGGGCCAGAGAGCTTTCGCAACCCAATTCCGCCGCGATGATGAATCGCCGCTGCAATGTGCCATACGCCTGTTTCGGGCTAACCCCGACCTGACTCTTGACGATATCAGTTATATCTCCGGTATGAGCGAACCGAATCTGCGGCAAAGACCGGAATTTAAGGAACTGACGCCTGCGGCTGAAATCGCGCAGCAAACCACACGCCGTCAGGATGGCGAGAGCAACCATGCCTACGCGGTACGTCTGCTTACCGGGCATCCACATCTGAAACCCACTGAAATTTGCGTTGTGGTTGGCGTGAGCGAACAAAATTTGCGGCAGTGGCCTGAATTTATCCCGCTGACCGACACGGCTAAAGAAGCGGGTAAGGCAACGCCGCAACAGGATAAGGAAACACCGATGGATTGGGCGGTGCGGCTGCATAAAGATCATCCGGGGTTAACCATCCCCGAGCTAAGTAGCATCACCAAAGCATCAGGATCAGCCCTGCGCAAAAGGCCGGAATTCAGGGATATTGTTGATTCAAATAAGAAAGCCATGCGACGAAAAAAGACGGCCCCCGTCCCGCGCTTACCTCAACCGCGTCCAGTTAAGACCCACGCTGCCAGCCACCATTTGCTGGAGGCGAATAACAGGCTAAAAAATTAAAAAAATTCCCCAGGCTCGTTTGGACGACCATTTTTCAGCACACCTGGCAGCCGGAAGAGGCTCCTGAAGACTATGCCGTGCGTTTGCAGCAACTGATTCCCAATATCCCCCAAAGGGCGATTTGTCGGCTGACAAAATTAAGTTTGCAGGCATTGAAGAAAATACCTGCGTTTCAAACGCTGTCAGACCTCGGGAAGCAAATCCATGTCAGCACTCCGCGAGGCACTGCCGAATCAACGGAAGATTACGCCCGCCGACTACTCAGCTTAAAGCCTAAACCATCCTACCGTGATATCAGCCTGCTGACAGGAGAAGACGAACGCAGGCTGCGCTATCGGCCAGAATATCAATCGCTGTCGAAGGAAGGTGCCAGGATAAAGAAAATCACCCCACGGAAGAAAATGGAAACCCTCCATGAATACGCCGGACGCCTGCATAAGCTGTACCCGCGATTGCCACTGAGCGATATCAGCGTACTGACCTGTTTAGATATACGCACCCTGCATGAGCTGGGTATAAAAGTTTCGGGGCGCGTCAGAGACGCCGATAATTTCCTTATCCCTGCGCCTGTGGCTGTCTCACCGGTGCCTTCATTACTTGATTTCAATAATCTGACCCCGATTCCCACGCCAGCTCCCTTCGAAACACTGGCTCCCGGTGATATCAACCGGCTGATAACACCCCTTCCCTCCCATATCTCTTCACCGGTCGATTTGAATAGCGTGATAACCCCACGACCTGCCGCCATTCATTTCAATATGGCTGCTGTCCCCCCAGCTTCCGGTTGGGAGCCTTCCGTTCAGCAGATCCAGGAGATGAGTCATTTCCTGTTACGCCAGTCAGGAAGTTTCAATAACCAGCTCGCGGATGATGCTCTCAATATGTTGCTGGCCTCCGGGATAATGCCGTCCGGCATCGTGTTTGTGGTTAACGAGTTTCGCGCCGATGGCAGCATCAATGCCCAGGAAATACGTGCCAGTGAAGAACCTCAGTTAAACGAAATCTATTTAAGCCTCGTTTTGCAGCGGGATACCACCCTGTCGGGAACATCCACCGGGAGTGATGCATCAGCACATTACTGGCCTGTCGGCCTTGATGGCAGGACCATTGACACCCGTTATGATGGTAACTGCCTGTACGAAAGCGTCAGCATCGGACTCGGGCTACTGGGCTTTGTCGGGTTTACTGCCGAAGCGCTACGCAATGCCGTCGCCGATGAATTTTTACTGCACCCGGCAAAATGGTTGCAGTGGGTGGATATGGCGACGCTTTATCAGGAATGGCAGGAAGCGAGAACCAGCGTTAAAGCGACACCGTATTGAGTTCCGACCGCCGTTCACGACAACGCTGGTTAATCCAGCAGGCCGAAACTAGGTCTGGTTAAAGAGAATTAATATCAGTGCCTCAGCGGCATAGATCATGCAGGCCAGTACAATTTTCGCCCACAAATTACGGTGAGAAAAATGCTTTAAAATCACACAGATAATAACGAAAAGTATTTGCAGTAATTCGCGCAGATGTAAGAAATGAGTGATAACCATAATGTCCCCGACAGCTAACCAAAGGTTGTAAAACTATACCTTTGGTTAGTCTGTTCGGCATGGATATCTGCTTTAGATTTAAGAACCGTCTAGGTTCAGCTTAGAACTCCTTTTGCCCGCCCAACTCAATCACCCTATTGGGTGGAATCATAAATTGTTCATGTGCCCGCAAGGCATTACGTTGAAAGAAATGGAAAATCGCCCCTTTCGCCCGCGCCAGGCCATTTCGTTTCTTCATCACCAGCGTATCGTGTGAGGTAAAAAACGACGCTTCCTGCAAGGTACAACCGAACCCTTCCAGTCCACATAAATGCAGGATCTCCTGCATCGACGGCACTTCATGCCAGCCATAGGCCGCTGTCACCTGCCAGAACGAAGGCGAAAGTTGCTGGATGCTGATCCGTTTCTGGTTATGCACCCTTGGCGTATCGATGGTCCGGATATGCAAAAGTACCGTCCGTGCATGCAGCACGCGGTTATGTTTAAGGTTGTGGAGCAACGCCTGGGGAATTTCATATTCCTTGCGTGACAGGAAGACAGCAGTACCTTCCACCCGTTT
This sequence comes from Pantoea cypripedii, assembly GCF_002095535.1. NCBI lineage: Bacteria > Pseudomonadati > Pseudomonadota > Gammaproteobacteria > Enterobacterales > Erwiniaceae > Pantoea > Pantoea cypripedii. The sequence continues at coordinate 431,279 of NZ_MLJI01000001.1, read as the reverse complement.
CGGCGGATTTGCTTCCAGCGAACTGATCATAGCTTTCAGTCCTATCGGGTCATCCGCCAGACGACGGATCAACAGTGAGCGCTCACTACTCCAGATCAGCATCAGGACCAGCATCGTCATCGCCAGTAACACGGGCACCCAGCCGCCAGACAGCAGTTTCATGAGATTGGCACTGAACAACGGGACATCGATGATCAGCATACAAACGAGGAACACCAGTGCCACCGCCCGCGGCCAGCGCCAGTTTTTAAAGGCAACCACGCTTGCAAGACAAGCTGTCAGCACCATGGTTCCCGTGACCACGATACCGTATGCCGACGACAGCGCCGAAGATTGGCGAAAAGAGATAATAATCACCGTCACTGCCGCGAACAGCAGCCAGTTCGCGACCGGGATATAAATCTGCCCGGACTCCGTTGATGAGGTATAGACGATGCGCACCGGTGGCAGGAATCCTTGCCGGATGGCCTGATGCGTCAGGGTATAAACACCGGAAATGACCGATTGCGCGGCGATCACCGTCGATAAGGTCGCCAGCACAATCAGTGGGATCTGCGCCCAGTCGGGAGCCAGCAGGTAAAAAGGATTACGCACCGCGTCGGCGTCCGCCAGCACCAGCGCCCCCTGGCCGAAGTAGTTCAGCACCAGCGCGGGCATGGCAATAACCAGCCATGCCAGACGAATCGGTGTTTTTCCCAGATGGCCCATATCCGCATACAAGGCTTCAGCCCCGGTCACCGCCAGCACTACCATGCCCAGCGCGGCAAAGGAAAGCGCCTTATGGCTGTTGAGAAATTCCAGCGCAAAGAGTGGATTCAACGCCTGCAACACGCCGGGGTTCATCATGATGCCGCGTATACCCAGCACCGCAAGGGTCAGAAACCACACCAGCATCACCGGACCAAATACCAGGCTCACCCGCTCGGTGCCGTGTTTCTGAATAATAAACAGCAAGGTCAGGATGATCACTGAAAGCGGAACAATCAGGTGATCCAGCCCAGGTGCAACCACCTCAATCCCTTCAATCGCCGACATGACCGAAATGGCAGGCGTAATCACGCCGTCACCATAAAAGAATGCACTGCCGATCAACCCCGCCAGCACAATAAAATATCCGGCGCGACCGGTGACATGCTGACGCGCCAGTGACATCAGCGTCAGGATCCCGCCCTCACCGTCATGATCGGCGCGCATCACAAAGCAAACGTATTTCACGGTGACGATCAACGTCAGTGCCCAAAAGATCAGTGACAGAAACCCCATCACCGCTGCTGGTGTCGGACTGCCATCGGGCAAAATTGAAAGGCATTCCCGCAACGTATAAAGCGGGCTGGTGCCGATATCACCAAACACAATGCCTGCTGCCGCCAGCATGCCAGCCGGAAGAGATTGCTTTGTTGAAGCCATAAGGAATGCATCCTTTCAGAGGGTTATCACACGCGTCAGATAGCCAGTTTGCCAACCACTGGATGAAGCAATTATAGCTGCTGCCCCTGACTAACGAAGTGGAGAGTAAGGCCCGTTTTTGCCTGATTTTTATACCTGTCCGTCGTTTTTTTACGCCTTTTTTATATGCAGAACGCTTAAATCAATGGAAATGGTTTTCATGGTGATCAAAGGGAAAATGCTATGTCAGGCTTCATTCTGGTTTCGCACAATCTGTCACGGGCTTCGACCTTATCCGCGCTGTATGAAAGCATCCTGTCACGCCGTGGCGGGTTGTGGATTAGTTGGGACGGAAAAACTCAGGCCATTTCATCAGAGACACCTCACCCGCTGAATTTTCGCCACGGCCATAAATTTGACACCCTCAGCTTCCCGCTGAGTCGGGGTGAAGTGGAACAGGGCTACCATCATTATGTTCATCAGGGGCTGTGGCCGATGTTTCATCAGCGACCTGACCTGGCACGTTTTAATCAGGACGATTTGAGCCAGTATCGGAAACTCAACGAAAGCTATGCCAGAGCAATCGCCGAATACGCCATGCCCGATGATGTTATCTGGGTCCAGGATTACCACCTGATACCGAGCGTGAAAATGCTACGCACTGCCGGGCTGACAAATCGCATCGGCTTGTTTTTCCATCAACCCTTCCCGGCAGGCGCGGGGTTTTCCGCCATTCCTGACTGGTCATGGCTGGCTGAGTCGTTATTGTGTTGCGATCTGATTGGTTTTCAGACCAGCCAGGATATGAACAATTTTCTGTTGTGGGTCGAAAGCACATTCCGCTGCGAACGCCTGAGCGCCACGCGCATACGCATTCACGGGCAGATTATCAGCACCGGGGTGTATCCGGTGGGTATCGATTTGGAAGATGCGCACTGTCTGCTGGCAAGTAACAGTTGCCGTTATATGGAAGAACAATGTCGGGCAACCCTGCCGGAAAACACCATCCTGAGCGGCGGCCATCTTGATGACAGCGCCGGTCTGCCTTACCGCATCAGCGCCATTGAGGTGTTACTGCGCCATCACCCGGATTACACGGGAAATATGATGTTGCTACAACTGGCTTCTCCGGCTGCTGGCTACACACCGCGCACGGCTGAGTTGAGTCATGAACTGGAGAATCTGTGCGGTGAAATGAATGGTGTACAGGGTACGCTGGAATGGTGCCCGATCAGTTATCTGACCAAATCCTATAGCCGGGAGGAGCAGGCCGGTATCTACCGCGCGTCTCGCGTCGCACTGGTCACGCCGCTGATGGCGGGTATGAGTCTGATGGCGAAGATGTATGTTGCGGTGCAGGATCCCGCCAATCCTGGCGTGCTGATCCTGTCGCAGTTTGCCGGAGCCGCAGAACATATGGATGGCGCACTGATCGTCAATCCTTACGATCCCGATGCCATTGCCGATGCCATTCATACTGCGCTGCGTATTCCGCTCAGCGAACGGCAAAATCGCCATGCCCGGCTGATGAAAGGTATTCATCAGCAGGATTGCCATTGGTGGGCCACGCATTTTCTGGAGGATCTCAATACCCCGGAAAATGAAGATATCGGATTAATGGCGGGCAGCCTGCTGTTGTCTTCCGGGTTTAGTAGTCGTGTGAGGTATTAATTAAAAGACGACGTCACGACTTTTGCTTTCTTAATTGGTAACGACTCGGCCAGATTTCTTCGGCTTTTACGCCGATCGCACCCGCAATTATACGTTCTCCGCGCAGCCATGGACGGTTTAGCGTATTGATTAATGTCCCCGAAGAAAGACCAAATTCCCGTGATAGCGCAGCCATTGATTTTTTCTTCTTTCTGATTGCGGCGAGTATATCTTCCCGGTGCCAGTCGGATAAGGGTTGATTTGAGTCCATTCTTTTATCTCCAGCATAATGGGAAGTTTTTTAATTTAAAATTGACAGAAGAACATTAATCTATGCAATACTTAACTCGATAATCATAGATCATTATGATATTGACGGGTATCAAATGGACAGAGTATGGAATACTTATTTTATAAAGGAGTATTAATGTGATCTTATTCTCAGATTTTCATACCGATGATGCAATCAAGGATAATTCTGTTGGAATTTCAATTCAAAACCTGATCAATGGTACGGATCAGGATCTTTATGCCACGGTGATCGAAGCAGGAAATAAGGTTGGCTGCCATTGCCACCACGAAGGTGAAGAGTGGTATATCATCCTTTCTGGTGAGGGTGCTATTTTTACTGCCGAAGTCAATGAGGGGAGTTTAGGTCATATCACCGAAACGACCTTCAGGCGGGGCAGTACGTTTTGTATCTCCGCAAATACCGCGCATCAGCTGGTCGCTCATACGCGCGTAGAATTAATATTTTTATGCCCACCATCACATCTGACATATGATCGAACGGGTTTTGACAGTATTTCCTAAGAAATCCTGTTAAATTGATAGAGATTCTGGCGTTTTGAAAAAACCTATCCGGAATATAATTAGATATGTTATTTTCATAGCAGAACTCTATCAATCCCCTTCTTGAGCTAACATTGGCTTTTTGATAAACATTTTGGATATGGTTAGTCACTGTGCGATGTGATATATGGAGGTGAGCAGAAATATCTTTCGCTGAAAACCCTTGTAATAAGTAAAATACGATCTCCCATTCTCTTTTTAAAAAGAAATCAGATGGCGGAGTAAACACCAGAGACGAGGGGATTTTAATTTTGTCCAGTCGTGTTAACGTAATCATTTCCACTGGTCTGCCATGAAAGATAGTTCCTATACAGACACCATGACTGTCCATTAAAGGATACTTATCAAAATACCACGGCTGGAGATAATGATTCTGCTCAAAAGGGTGTATCTCTATTGAAGTAACTCTATCCAATAATTTTTCAACCTTACGATCATGGGCCTGAAACTCATTTTGAAACTCAGCCGTTGAAGCGGGTAATTCTCCGTCATATCGACCTTCAACATTAAAGCCATATGGTAGCGAGAGTAGCTCATGATAGCGTTTATTCGCATAAATAAACTTTGAATTTCTATCTTTAGCCCCCCATGGCTCACTGCTTACCTCCCAGAATTTAATCATTGCCTGCAAATGATAATTATGAGAACCACTCATAAACACTCCTTGTTTACCCTTCAGCACGAATAACAAAAGACTATTCGTGATATTATCGCGAGTAAAGGCCCACCTTAAATTAAATAACTATTCATTAGTATAATGTGAGTCAGGCTACAGTTTAAAAGCATCAATAAGTAGTTTTTACTCAGTAAATCAACATGGAATTATTTACGTTTCCTTGTAAACACCCCGTGAAATAATACCGGCACCAACCCGTAGCGGCGCGATTTATCGCGCAATTCCATGCACCGCGCAATAAACAAGGGAGGCCGGAAGGCCTCCCTGGCAGGGTTAGAAATCGTATTCCAGGCTTAAACGGTTCTGCCAGAAGTGAGAATCATACAACGGTGATGTCTGCACCCCGGCGAAATCGGTCAGGCTCAGGCCCTTCAGCACACCACTGAAGCTCCAGGTGAAATAAACCAGATATTCCGACTGGTTGATGCTGGCCGAAGCCGGTGACGGTTTCAGGTCCATAAAGGAATACTGCGTACCCAGCGACAGGCTTTCATTCATCACGTAGTTCAGGTTGGTCATATAGGCGTTGCCGCTGCCAAGATCCTGAGTACTGGTGAAGAACGGCTGAGCAAAATAAGGTCCGGAGGAAGTATTGTGCGCATAAGGCGTCACCAGCGAGCCGTTATTCCAGCTATTGCCGCTGGCAGCGATATGGTCATAGCCCAGTTTCCAGCTCAGTGCCGGAGTAAACGTCAGCGCCAGCTGCGCACCGTATGAGGTGCTATTCACTTCACCGGCCAGAGCCTTGCCTGCGCTGGTGCCGCGAATAAACTGTAATCCCACATCCGGCTGGAACAAGGTATCCTGCCATTGCAGATGGCTCTCAGCATACACCAGACGCGTATAGTCGGCGTATTCCTGATACCACAGCTGCCCGGTCAGCTTCTTATTGTCCCACTGCGTACCGCGACCGCCACCCAACGCCCACATACCGTTGGTGCGTTCTTCCACATCGGTATAAGCGGTGGTATTCAGGAACTGATCATCACCCCACGGCTTATAACGCCAGATTTTAGTCGCATGCAGGAAGTTAGTGCTGTCACCGTAATTGGTGTCGATACCGCGGAACAGGATGGGGGTAATACGCCAGTCGTAATCGCCAACGAAAGGAATATTGATTCGTTGATCACCGGCCGTTATTTTAAAGTTATCCTGTTGCCAGCTTAAATAAGCTTCACCAAAGTTGGTTTGATTATCACCAATATCGCTGATGGTGTGCGCTTCGTCAGGATGATCGATACCGCGCAGAAAAATACCACTCACACCGGCACGAAAACCATAGAATGGCGCGGTTTCATATTTCAGGCTACCACCGTAACTCACGGTGTCCTGATTAAAGCCTTTGGAGAAATAAGCGTTGTGTGTTGAATAATAAAGCGTACGCAGACTGCCGCTCACGGTACCGCAGGTAAATATATCGGTGAAGCTATTTACGCCACTCGCACCATACTGACAATCGCTGATATTGCTCTGTGTCGCCGCCAGTGCAGCGGGAGCCAGAGGGAAAAACAGCGCAGCAAGACACGCACCACTCAGTGTTTTTAATTGCATAGTCCCAAGCCTCGTCACTTTTTAAAAAGAGCAAAGCTTCGCCAAACGGACAATAAATGTACCGTCGGTGGTGAGCTTTGCCACAAAAAAGTCTTATTATCGATTAATTATTTACACCGGTTATTTTCACATCCGGCAATGTTTCGCGCACTTCCCAGCCACGTAATTTGCCGGGATTAAGTAAATTATACGGATCGCAGGCACGTTTCATAGCCACAACATCGGCACGCACCATCCCTTGTTTGCCATCTTCAATATGAATGACGTGCGGGTTATTAATTTTCACCCCGTTATCACGATAAATATCCATGATGGCGTTCAGACGATCTTCATCGCTATATCGCACCAGCGGCAATCCGCTGCAGGTCAGGGTGCCATTCATATCGCGCAGAAACTCAATATGCGACATCACTTCATCAGACAGCTGCGCTTCCATGGCCAGCGCCTGCTGATAATAATTGTCCGCTGCGTAAGCGGTTTGCAGATAGGTCAGGGTCTTATCCACCTTCAACGCCTGCAAGGTGGTGTGGTTCCAGCAATATTCAATCAGCGAATGGCCGGGATTCTCGCCCTCGGCAAAATGCAGCGCGCTGCGTCCACCATGCTGGGCCAGCAACGACGGCAGCAGACGGTCGCTCTCCACGCCTACCACAGAAATCACGCCATGCTGCCCTGCCACGTCGGCCTCGGCCAGATCGGTAAAATAATCCAGCACCGGTGCAGCCATCACCGCAATCTGACGCTTCACCAGCCCTGGCGATTTCGCCAGCGCATCGGCAAACGCCATCGCCGCCGGGAAACTGGCAAAGGTATCAAGGCGTTCGATCCAGTCATGACGCGGAGCCAGTGCCAGCTCAATCTCCAGCACAATGCCGTTGCTGCCATAGGCATGATGCAGTAGCAGCGCATCGGGCGCTTCCAGCGTCAAAATACGCGGCGTCTCTTCCATGGTCATCATCTTCACCGCCAGCACGTTGCCGGGTGCCGCCAGCGGACCATAATTGATGGAGCCCACGCCGCCAAAGCCACCACCAAACAGGCCGCCGAGGGTCGCCAGCTTCCAGGTGGACGGCATACAACGCAGCTCCCAGCCGAGCGGACGGGTATGCGCTTCCAGGTCGCCAAGGCGAATCCCGGCCTGCGCACGCACCGTGCCCTGCCCCATACTCACCACCGCATTCAGTTTGGTCATATCGACCATCAACCCGCCATCCAGCGGGATCAGCTGGCCGTAGTTGCCGGTGCCGCCACCGCGCAGGTTAAGTGGGATACGATGGGCAGCACAGGCTGCCACCACCGCTGCCAGCTCCTGTTCATCACGCGGGCGCACAGCCAGCTCAGCAAACTTCTCTTCCAGCTGCGGTTTCAGCACCGGGCTGAACCAGTGAAAATCACGCGACAGGCGTTTCACCTTCGGCGCTTCTTTAATCCAGTCGAGTTCAGGCAACGCCGCAACCAGCGCCGCCAGTGCAGACTGACGATCGGAATCAGACATCTTCATTTCCTGTAGTTGAGGTATCAGGTCGGGCTAAGTTCACTCTCATGCCAGGCGGCCAGCACACGGCGCGTCAGCCAGGACATCACAGCAAACAGCAGGAACCCGGCCAGAGAAATCAGCAGCAGCGCGGCAAACATCAGCGGAATATTGAGCTGATAACCCGCCTGCAAAATCTGGTAGGCCAGCCCGGTATCGGTGCCGCCGGTGCCAGCAACAAACTCCGCCACCACCGCGCCAATCAGCGACAAACCGCTGGAGATCCGCAGTGCACCGAAGAAGTACGGCAGAGCCGAGGGAATGCGCAGGCGCAGCAAAATCTGCAAACGCGAGGCATGGTTAAGTTTGAAATAACTCAGCAAACCCGGCGAGACGCTACGCAGGCCCTGAGTGGTGTTGGAAATAATCGGGAACACCGCCATCAGCGTGGCACAGACCACCAGCGACATGGTGGTGTCTTTCACCCAGATGATGATCAACGGTGCGATAGCGACAATCGGTGTCACCTGCAAAAACACGATATACGGGAACAGCGCGGTTTCGATAAAGCGGTTCTGCACCAGCAGGAACGCCACGATCGATCCGATCACAATCGCCACCACAAAGGAGATCACGGTGATCTTCAGGGTATACAGCAGCGACATAAACAACGTCGGGAAGTTCTGCACCAGGCTTTGCGCTACCACCAGCGGTGACGGCACCAGAAAGGCCGGGATCTTCAACGTAGTGACCAGAAACTGCCACAGCAGCAACAGGGCGATGGCGACCAGCGCCGGAAACAGCCACTGCTGAAACTGACGCTGCGCGGCTAACGGCTTTTTCATGATTTGCTCTCCTGACTGGCGGCGAACAGGCCGCGCTGCAACTGCTGCGCATATTGGGTGAACTGCTGGCTGACGCGGAACTCGTCATCACGCGGGAACGGCGCATCAATGCTGATGTCATCCACCACGCGCCCTGGGCGGGCTGCCATCATGATCACGCGCTGCGATAAAAACACCGCTTCCTGAATCGAGTGGGTAACAAACACCACGGTCAGCTTCTGCTCCTGCCACAGTTGCAGCAGATCGCTATCCAGCTTGTTACGGGTGATCTCATCCAGTGCGCCGAAAGGTTCATCCATCAGCAGCACTTTCGGGCGCGTCACCAGCCCACGGGCAATCGAGACACGCATCTGCATCCCGCCGGACAACTCACGCGGCAGCACATGCCCAAACTGGCCGAGACCGACCAGTTCAAGGATTTCCCGCACGCGGGTGTCCGCTTCAGCACGCGGCACACCGGCCAGATCGAGCGGCAGGCGCACGTTCTTGTGCACGCTGCTCCACGGCATCAATGTCGCTTCCTGAAACACGAACGATAACGGCAAATCCCGCTGTTTTTCCCGGCGATCGCGACGGAACAGCATCAGTTTGCCATCGCTCGGTTCAATCAAACCGGCGATCATTTTCAGTAAGGTACTTTTGCCACAGCCAGACGGACCGAGCAGCGAGACAAACTCGCCCTGGCGAATCGTCAGGTCCACTGGCAGCAGCGCGCGTGTACCGTTCGGGTAAATTTTCTCGGCAGAGAGCACTTCAATCGCCGGAGGTGCCGCATGCAGCGGCACCGCTTGCGCATCATTGCTCATCAGAGTCAGTCGGCTGGCGGCATTCATGGCATAACCTTCACATCTTGAATGAATTTCAGGGTGTAGCTGCCATCAAACGGGACTTTGGCCGGATCGATCAGCTTGTTATCCACCAGCAGCTGCCAGGTTTGCTTCAGGCGCGGCACGGTCATAATGCCGATACCCCCGGTCTGTGCATCACCGCCGGTCAGCATCTGATACTTCTTCATCTGGGCGATACCGAAGGCGATCTGTTCGTCGGTCATCTGCGGGTTTTCTTTCTTAATCAGCGCGTTGCCCGCTGCCGGATTCTCCAGGTAGTTTTTCCAGCCCTGCATTGAAGCCTTAACAAAGGCCGCGACCGCCTGCGGACGTTTCTCGATGGTCGATTTCATGCACACGATGCTGTTGCCGTACGGCGGGTAGCCCCAGTCGCTGATCGGGTAGACGTTGGCCTGCGCCCCGGCTTTCTGCACCGCGAAAGGTTCGGAGGTTACGTAGCCCTGCTGTACCAGGGTTTTATCCGCGAGGAACGGCTGCACGCTGAAGGTATACGGACGCACATGGGCGTTTTTCAGGTTGAGCGCGCTCTGTGCCCACGGCCAGTAGGAGGTGTACGCTTCGGCGGCCAGCAGGAAGGTTTTCCCCTGCAAATCAGCCTGATTTTTCACATCCGGGTGGGTGATAAACACAATCGCCGAATGCTGGAAGGTGGTAGCAACCGGCACCGCTTCCACGCCCTGCTGCCAGGATTCCAGCGCCTGCATGTTATCGCTGATGATGCAGTCCGCCTGGCCCGCCGCCATCAGCTGCATGGTGTGCACCTGCGGCCCACCCATCTTAATGGTGACGTCCAGCCCGGCATCACGATACAGATTCTGTGCCTGAGCCTGATAAAAACCGCCATGCTCGGCCTGAGCATACCAGTTGGTCATAAAGGTAAATTTCTCGGCAGCCATCCCCTGGGCCGACAGGGCCACGGAAAGCGCGGCAACAATGCTCAATGTTTTTTTCATAGCCGATCCCCGAATTAGCGCGGTGGTAATAATGATGCTGCGTCGTTTTGGTCTAATACTTTGCCCTGCCACTGCCCGGTGCCCCACGCCGGTTCGGCGCGTGTCACCCATGCCATCTGATGCACTTCGGTAATCACCTGCGCCCAGCTGGTCGCCAGTGAATCCAGAATCGCGTCACCCTGCTCTTTGGTAGATGGACGCGGATCGCCGATCACGCCGCTGGGCCCAAAGTCATATGACGCCCAGGCTGCCATCGGGCGGGTGCTGGAAAGCGTCGGGCAGGGAAACTCCGGGGGATAATTCACCACCGCTTTTTCCATCTGCACCGTGTCGGGGGCCAGCGCCAGCATCAGCGCCGTTTCTGCATGTCCGGCGTGCATCGCCATCTGGCGTTCCTGCTCGTCCATAAAACTTTCGGCGCAGTTCGGCACTTTGAAGGTGTCCTGCATGATGATGATCATGTCGCCGTGGCGCAGACGCAGCTCGCGCGCCGCCATCTGCAACGGCTGCGGCTGACCGCCATGACCATTGACCATCAGGAACTTGCGGAAACCGGCGCGGTACAAGGACTCGCCAATCTCCAGAATGGTGTGCAGCAGGGTTTCACCGGTCAGCGTCAGGGTACCGGGGAAATGCAGGTGCTCATCGGATTTGCCATAGGTGATCGGCGGAATGGCATAGGCCGGGATCGTCGCCGGTAAACGCGCCAGTGCATGCCCCACCACGCCGGATGAAATCACGCTATCCACCGCGCACGGCAGATGCGGGCCATGTTGTTCAATCGCGCCGGTTGGCAGCACAATCACCGTGTTGGCTTTGTCTTCCAGCGTGGCGATATCAGTCCAGCTCAGGTACGGCAAAAAGCGGTTTGCCGGAATATAACCATGTAACATCTCGCTTCCTCGTGTTATTGCGGCAACCACGCCGTCGCTTCAACTTCAATTAAGACATCCGGACTGGGCAGCATTTCGCTGACCTGAACCACGGTGGAAACCGGCGGCGCATCGGGATAAAACAGCTTGCGCACCCGGCTGTAGTGGGGAAAGTGGTCCAGATTGCGGAAGTACTGCACCAGTTTGATCACGTCGCTCATCTGGCCGCCCGCGCTCTCGATGGTGGTGCGGATGCTCTCCAGCACATACCAGCTTTGCGCCAGAATCGGCCCTTCTTTGATATCGGTGGAGAACTCACCGGTACGTCCCAGCAGTTGCTGGGCCGCAGCAGGAATATCGTCGTAACCGCGCACAATCAGCGCGGTTTGCGGGTTCACCGGGATAATGCCGGAGAGAAAGATAAAGTCGCCCGCGCGTCGCCACGCGGCATATTTCGCCAGCGGTTTACCCGCCCCAACATCAAGCGTCATCAGAGAATTCCCCATAACAGATCCCCTGTGTTAGCCGATAGCGACGACGGTGGCGCAGCGGCCAGCTGGCCGTATCGGCATCAGGGAAAATGACAAAATCATTCGCAGGCAAAGTTGCACCGTCATGCAGCGCGGTGCGCTGGCAAATCAGGGCCGATGCCTCATCAAAAGCCGCACCCAGCTGAGCGCTCAGCAGGCCGCTGAACAGGGTGTCGAGTGGGTCGTAACTGCCAACCGGGCAGAAAGCGTCCTGCACGTTATCCGCCCCGAGCAGCAGCGGAATGCCGCGCGCCTGCGCTTCTTTAATCAGCGTTAAACCACGCTGACGCGGCGTGCGGCCCGGCACGGCGTCCTGCAACAACAGATTGGTGAGCGGCAGCGCAATCAGCGTGACGCGATGTTGCGCCAGCACATCCAGGATGGCGGTGCCGTCATCCTGCTGCGCCAGCGCACAGCCGTGGCTACAGGTGATGCGTCCGCTAAACGGATGCTGTTGCAAATAGCGCGCCAGCCAGCGCAGCCCCTGCGCATCAGCACTCAACTCTTCGTCGATGTGCAAATCGATATCCAGCTGCCAGCGCTCTGCTGCCTGCAACAAATGGGTGAACGCCTGAGCGTCCCAGTTGCTGCTGTGAATAAAGCCGCCGAGCACGGCACCGCTGGCCGCCACCTGCGCAGCGATATGCTCTGCCTGGTCGGCGTCCGCAAAAAATGTCACCGGGGCCAGCGCGACCCGCTCGATAACGCATAACGGGTGCTGCAACTCGCCAACGATTTGCCACGCCAGCGGCGCGTCGGCAGAAAACCAGTCGATATGGGTGCGCAGCAGGCCCACACCGGCCTCCACTGCCCAGTTCAGCGCCTGCGTGGCCCGGCTGCGCAGATCGTCCGCGTTCCAGCGGTCGCGATCCTGATGCATGGCGGCAATGGCCGCCAGCAGGCCCGGCTGCTGAGCCGGACTGCGCTGCACGGTAAAGGTTTTATCCAGATGGGCATGGGGTTCAATCAGCGCGGGCAGCACCAGCGCACCACCCAGCGCCAGATAGCCGCTGATGTCGCGATGTGGCTCGAAACGGGTGCCATCGGCAGTGAAATGCAAGGTTGCCAGCGCCGGTTGCCCCTGCTGCATCGGCCAGTTTTCGGGTAACAGCCAGCGGGGTAAACGCGCGCCGCTCGCGCCTGGATACGCGTTCATAGATCGAGTACCAGCAGCGGGGAACGGGAGCGTGAGCAGCACAACACAATGCAGTCATTGGCGGCGCGTTCTTTCTGACTCAGCACTTCATCGCGATGGTCCGGTTCACCACTCAGCACGCTGGTGATGCAGGCACCGCACATGCCCTGCTCGCAGGAAAGTTCGATCTCAATACCTGCCCGCTCCAGCACCTCGGCAATGGTTTCATCGGCATCGATGGTGTAACGCGCCCCGCTGGAAGCGATTTCAACCTCAAACGTGTCGCCAGCAACCGATTGCGCAGTGGCAACAGCTTTGAATTTCTCGCTATGCAGTTGCGTGGCCTGCCAGCCGTGCTGCAATGCCAGCTGGTGCAGATGATCCATAAATCCGGCCGGTCCACAGCTCACCAGTACGCTGTTAAGCGGCTGCTGGAGATCGGCCGGGATACGCTGGCGCAGGCTGTCGCCTTCGCTGCTGTAATGCAGCTGCACGCGCTCGCCCAGCCGCTCCAGACGGGTGCTGAACGGCAGTTCATCGTGGCGTTTGAGATACAGATGCAGCGTGAAATCCGCACCGCGCGCCGCCAGCTCTTCCGCCATCACCAGCAGCGGCGTCAGGCCGATACCGGCGGCAAACAGCAGCGTGCGCGGTGCATCGGGTAACGGGAAATGGTTACGGGGTGCGGAAATGGCTAAGTTCGCCCCTGACTGCACATAATGGTGCAGCCAGCGGGAGCCGCCGCCCGATGCCTGATCGAGACGGACGCAAATCTGGTAGTGATCTTCCCCGGCAGCCGAGCACAGCGAATACTGCCGCTTGCCGCAGTCGGGAATGGTCACATCAATATGGGCACCGGGGGTGAATGCCGGTAGTGGGTGTCCGCTGGCAGACGCCAGGGTCAGTAATACATTGCCAGCACCGTTGAACTGCTTTGCGATGACGGTGACAGCCAGATTCTCTGCCTGCTTCATAATAATCCTGCATACGACGGACTCGTCATCGGCCGGGAAGCCGCGCGTAGTCTTGTTTTTATCGTGATTGCGATTATTATTTTGCCTGTGTGTAAGCGTCCATCTGTTTAATTAGCACGAAGCGTTGCAAAAAAGAGAGCACCTGCTATGTTCGCCTTCTCCCGGTTTCTGATTTATTTCACCGAGGTGGCCCGCCAGGGTTCACTGCGTAAGGCTTCCGAGACGCTGCACGTGTCGGCATCCTCCATCGACCGGCAAATTTTGCGTGTGGAAAAGCAGCTGGATATGCCGCTGTTTGAGCGTCATCCATCAGGATTACGTATGACAGCCGCCGGGGAAATCCTGCTTAACGCCGCAAAGAACTGGCAGCGCGAGTTTGGGCGCGTCTGTACCCAGCTGGATGATCTGCGCGGTTTGCGTCACGGTCATGTGCATATCGCCACCATTGACGCCATCAACCGCGGCTTTTTCTCGTCGATTCTGCAACGTATCCGCACCGAGTATCCCGGCATCTCCTTTACGCTCACCACCATGAGCAATATCCATATCGCCAATGCGCTGACCAATGGCGACGCCGATTTCGGCATCATGCTCAATCCAAATTGCTCACGCGAACTGCTGGTGAAATCATTCGCCGACTTGCGGCTCGGCATCGTGGTCAGCAGCCAGCATCCGCTGGCAAAGCTGGAAAGTATCCGCTTCAGCCATTGCGAGTCCTGGCCGTTTATCGTGCCCGCCGCGCCATTGATGCTGGCGGAGCCGCTGGAGGCGCTGGTGAACAGTTCCGGCATCACCCTGAATGAGGTGGGCCGCACCAACAATATCCATATGCTGCGTTCGCTGGTGCGTGATGACGTCGGTATCAGCCTGATGTGCTGGCTGGATATTGTGGATGAATACCGCCGTGGCGAGCTGAAATTTATCCCGCTGATTGATGGCATCCTGAAGCCGTTCACCCTGTCGTTGTGCGTCGCCCCGCAGCGCCAGCTGTCGATTGCCGCGTCGATGATGCTGCGCGAGCTGGAGTCATTTTTCGCGTTAATGCAGAACGAAGAAGCGCAGGCGGGATAGCAAAACCCGCGCAATAAATTGCGCCGCTACAGACCGCATCCAGCCGTGGCGGCGCGATTTATCGCGCATATTTTTTGACCCTCTTCACATTTCCACCCTTCTCCCTTTGCCTGTTCAGCGTTGATTGCTGGAAGATGGCGGCGTTTGAGGATTGTTACTGCTGACGCAGGCAAAACCTAAATCGCACCGCATTCGGATTTCCGAGCGCGGTGCGATTTAGGTTTTTTTTTGCCTCCAATCCGGGAAAACCCGACAACAACAGCCGAAAAAGCGGGAGTGTGTATGCCATATCAGGAACTGGCCGACGAAATTGTCGAAGGTGTGGGCGGTAAAGCCAACATCATCAGCGTGGTGCATTGCGCCACGCGTTTACGCTTCAAACTGAAACAACCGGGCAAAGCGCATACCGCGCAGCTAAAGAATAATCCCGGCATCATCATGGTGGTGGAGAGCGGCGGCCAGTATCAGGTGGTGATTGGCAACCACGTCGGCGATGTTTATCAACAGGTGGTGGGTCGTCACGGGCTGGAGAATGATGGCGCAGAACGGGCTGATGAACCCAAACAAACCCTGTTCGCGCGATTTATCGATCTGGTTTCCGGCATCTTCACCCCATTTATTGGCGTGATGATCGCCTCGGGCATCATCAAGGGTCTGCTGGCGCTGGCGCTGGTGCTCGGCGTGATGGATCAGGAGAGCGGCAGCTATAAATTGCTGTTTGTCACCAGCGACGGCCTGTTTTACTTCCTGCCGATTCTGCTGGGCTACAGCGCCAGCAAGAAATTCGGCGCTAACCCGTTTGTCGGTATGGCGATTGCCGCCGCGCTGGTGCATCCGCTGATGCTGACCGCGTTTGAACAGCAGCAGCAGGGCCAGCACTTCAGTTTCCTCGGCATCCCGCTGGAGATCCTTAACTACAGCGCCTCGGTGATCCCGATTATCTTCTCCTCCTGGGTTGCCAGCCTGATTGAACGCGCGGTGCACCCACGTTCACCGGGCGCGGTGCGCAATTTCACCACGCCGCTGATCTGTATGTTGATCACCGTACCGCTGACCTTTCTCGCCATCGGCCCGGCGGCGACCTGGCTGAGCCGGATGCTGGCCGAAGGCTATCTGTGGATCTACAGCCTCAGCCCAACCATTGCCGGTGCGGTGATGGGAGCGATCTGGCAGATCTGCGTGATCTTCGGTCTGCACTGGGGGCTGGTGCCGATCATGCTGAACAACCTCGCCAACTTCGGCCATGACACCCTGCTGCCGCTGCTGATGCCTGCGGTGCTCGGCCAGGCAGGTGCCACGCTCGGCGTGATGCTGCGCACCCGCGAGGCCAAAGTGAAAGCGATGGCGGGCTCTGCGTTCAGCGCCAGCATCTTCGGCATTACCGAACCGGCGGTGTACGGCATCACCCTGCCCCATCGTCGCCCGTTTATCTTCGGCTGTATCGGTGGCGCGCTGGGTGCGGCGATTCTCGGTTTCTGGCACACCACCATTTACTCCTTCGGCTTCCCCAGCATTTTCACCTTTATTCAGGTGGTGCCCACCAGCGGCATTGATGCCAGCGTCTACGCTTCTTTTGCCGGGGCGGCGGTGGCGTTGCTGTTCGCCTCCATCGCGACATACCTGTTTGGCCTGCCGCAGGTCGCACCACCCAGCGCGCCGCCAGCGGAACCGACTTCTCCGGTACGCAAACAAACCGTGTTTAGCCCGATCTCAGGCAAGGTACTGGCACTGGAAACGATCAAAGATGAGACCTTCGCCAGCGGCCTGCTGGGCAAAGGTGTCGCCATTGTGCCGGACAATGGCCGCGTGGTGTCACCGATTGATGGCGTGGTGTCGTCGCTGTTCCGCACCAGTCACGCCATCGGCCTGACGGCAGCGGATGGCGCGGAAGTGCTGATCCACGTCGGCCTCGATACCGTCAAACTCGACGGGAAATTTTTCACCCCACATGTCGCCGTGGATGACGTCGTCAAAGTGGGCGATCTGTTGCTGGAGTTCGATATCTGCGCCATCGAGGCCGCCGGTTACGATCTCACCACCCCGGTGGTGGTCAGCAACAGCGATGAATTTATTGATGTTTTACCCCTGCAACCGTCTGTGGTCACGGCCTGTGCGCCGTTACTCAGTGCGGTGAAATAATTGAGGAGCTACAAGATGAACTCACGTTTCCCGGATGGATTTTTATGGGGCGGCGCTGTCGCTGCTAACCAGGTAGAAGGGGCATATCAGACCAGCGGTAAAGGTTTGTCCACTTCCGACCTGCAACCGAAAGGCATTTTTGGCGATCGCGTTGAGCGCCACACCGGAGATTTCGGTATCAAAGATACCGCGATTGATTTCTACCATCGCTTCCCGGAAGACATCAAACTGTTCGCCGAAATGGGTTTTACCGTGCTGCGCACCTCAATTGCCTGGACGCGTATCTTCCCACAGGGCGACGAAGCCGAGCCGAATGAAGAAGGTCTGGCGTTTTACGATCGTCTGTTTGATGAGATGGCGAAATACAACATCCAGCCGCTGGTTACGCTGTCGCATTATGAAATGCCGTATGGCCTGATCAAAAAGTACGGCGGCTGGGGCAGCCGTACCACCATCGATTGCTTTGAACGCTATGCGCGCGCGGTGTTCACCCGCTTCCAGCACAAGGTGAAGCTGTGGCTGACCTTCAATGAAATCAATATGTCACTGCATGCGCCCTTTACCGGCGTCGGTCTGCCGGAAGAGAGCGACCAGCAGGCAATTTATCAGGCGATTCACCACCAGCTGGTTGCCAGCGGACGCGCGGCCAAAGCCTGCCACGAGATTGTTTCTGGCGGCAAAATCGGCAACATGCTGCTGGGTGCGCTGCTGTACCCGCTCAGCTGTCGCCCGGCGGATGTGATGGAAACTATGCAACAGAACCGTGAATGGCTGTTCTTCGGTGATGTGCAGGTACGCGGTTACTATCCGGCGTATATGAAACGCTTCTTTGCCGATCGCCAGATCCAGATCGAAATGACCGAACAGGACAAACGCGATCTGCAAAACACCATCGATTACATCTCCTTCAGTTACTACATGACCGGCTGCGTCACCACCAATGAAGAAGAGAATCAGAAAGCACGCGGCAACATTCTGTCGATGGTGCCGAACCCGCATCTGGCCAGTTCAGACTGGGGCTGGCAGATCGATCCGGAAGGCCTGCGTATCCTGATGAACCTGCTGTATGACCGCTATCAGAAGCCGCTGTTTATCGTGGAAAACGGTCTGGGTGCCAAAGATAAGGTCGAAGCCGATGGCAGCATCAATGATGACTACCGCATTCAGTACCTTAACGACCATCTGGTGCAGGTGCGTGAAGCGATTGAAGACGGTGTGGAAGTGATGGGCTACACCTGCTGGGGACCGATCGATCTGGTCAGTGCCTCCAAAGCGGAGTTCTCCAAACGCTACGGCTTTATCTATGTTGATCGTGACGATAACGGCAACGGCACGCTGGCGCGCTCACGCAAGAAAAGCTTCTTCTGGTATCAGAAGGTGATCAGCAGCCACGGCGCGGCGCTGAAGTAAAGCACCTGGTCGTAGCGGTGCGATTTATCGCGCAGGCCAAAAAACCGCGCGATAAATCGCGCCGCTACGGATCGTGCCGTTTTCAGGCTTCATCAGGATCTTCCTGCAACGCGCGCGTCTCTTTGCGCACCCGCTCAATATGGATGGTGAGAAACATCCGTTCCTCATTTGACAGGGCGTACTGATATTTCTGCTGAATATGCTGATCCACTTTGAGGGTGCACTGATAGGCTTCCGGGTACTTGTCGCGTACCACATCGTGCAATGATTCGTCCTCACTGCACACGCCGCGTTTGCCCAGCATGCGCTGTGCGAAGAATTTCAGATGGTTGACGAACCGGTTGTAACTCAGGCTTTCGACGCGATAATCCAGTTGCAGGCGATACTTCACGATCTGCAAAATATCCTGCATAAAACGCGTGATATGCGCGACATCCGACATATCGTTGTCGAGCTGCGCATTGACCAGATGCATGGCAATAAACCCCGCTTCATCCTCCGGCAGCCGTTCGCCGAGACGTTTTTCGATGATCGCCAGCGCCTCCAGTCCAAGCGCATACTCATTGGGGTACAGGGTTTTGATCTCCCAGATCAACACATTGCGGATCGGCAGGTTCTGTCGGTGGCGTTCAATGGCGAAGTTGCAGTGATCGCATAACGCGATCGACAGGCTTTCGTGCAACGTCGATCCCAGTTGCTGCCGGGCGCGCGCGATGATCAATTCGGTGGTGGTGATCACCTCAATCGGGATCTCCGAGAGCAGCTCGCTCAGGCGGCTGGTCAGCGCATGGTTTTGTAGTGCAAACACCTTTTCAATCAACTGCGCATCCAGCGGGTCGCCCACGCGTTTTTGAAACGCCAGCCCGCGTCCCATCACCACCTGTTCCTGGCCCTGCTCGCCCAGTACGATAGCCACATTATTATTAAGTATTTTCGCAATCTTCATTTTGCACCCTGCGGCAAGCTGAAATCAGGATAACGGTGATTCGACGCCATTTCATTGCACCTATGATACCAGAATCCCATACAATAAAATTATCCCCCCATAATAAAATCCAATAAGTTTATTTATCATTGTGTTAAATCAATACTGAATTTCATTTCGTGATCACCCCGCTGTTAGCCGTAACACAACTTTCGTAACACGTTATTTATCCGGTAGGCTTCCTCAAACAGAAAAATAAACACCCTGAACCGGACGTGCCTGCACGCCCCTTATTCCTCTTACCCTATAAATCGCATCAGGAGCCAGTCATGCCTGAAGAAACCTCGCTATTACCCTGGTATAAAAGGCTTAACCGCCAGCAATGGAAAGCGTTCTGGGCCGCATGGATGGGTTATATGCTGGATGGTTTTGATTTCGTCATTATTACGTTAGTGCTGACGGAAATAATGGCGGAATTTAATGTCAGTACCGCAGAAGCGGCAGCGTTAATTTCTGCGGCGTTTATTTTGCGCTGGTTTGGTGGATTGGCCCTCGGCGCAATGGGCGACAAATACGGACGTAAAAGTGCGATGATCACCAGCATTATATTATTTGCTGGTGGCACCTTAGCCTGTGGTATTGCTCCTAACTATACCTGGATGTTTATCGCCCGCATTTTAGTGGGTATTGGCATGGCCGGAGAATATGGCACCAGTTCGGCCTATGCCATCGAAACCTGGCCGAAAGATATGCGTAACAAAGCCAGCGCCTTCCTCAATTCCGGTTTTTCGGCTGGTGCGATTCTGTCGGTGCTGGCCTACAGTTGGGTGGTGCCGCTGTGGGGCTGGCGCTCGCTGTTTTACCTCGGCATCATCCCGGTGTTTTACGCCCTGTGGCTACGCCGGGCCATCCCGGAAGCCGAAGAGTGGGCAGCGGCTAAAGCCAAAGCGGCAAAACCGACAGAAACCATGGTCGATACGCTATTTCGCGGGCCAAATCGGCTTCGTAATGCCCTCAACCTGTTGCTGGGTTTGCTGGCGGCGGCGGCGCTCTACTTCTGCTTTGATCATCAAACTTCCGGGCTAATGACGGCGGTGCTGGCCGTCATCACCGCCGCAATCTTTATCCGCTTTCTGATACAAAGCGGCGGGGATCGCTGGCCCACCAGCCTGATGCTCACCGTCACCATCGTCTGCGTGTTTCTCTACGGCTGGCCGATCCACGCGCTGTTGCCGACTTACCTGAAAACCGAGCTGCATTACTCGCCGGAGGTGGTAGCGCTGGTGTTCTCCTTTAGCCGCTTCGGCATGGGACTTGGCTGCTGCGTAGCAGGTATTGCCGCCGACCGCATCGGCACCCGCAAAACCTATGTCCTGAGCCTGCTGATTGCCCAGATGATCATCATCCCGGTGTTTATGCTGAACGGCTCCAGTGTCTGGTTGCTGTGTCTGCTGATCTTCCTGCAACAGCTGTTTAGTCAGGGCGTCGGTGGCCTGCTGGCGAAGATGATCAGTGGCTACTTCGATACCGAACAACGCGCCGCTAACCTCAGCTTTATCTACAACATTGGTTCACTCGGCGGCGCGCTGGCACCGGTGCTGGGGGCGCTGATTGCCCAGCACGCCTCTCTCGGCAGCGCCCTCGGTGGCCTGTCCTTCGGCCTGACCTTCGTGGTGATGCTGTTGATTGGTTTTGATATGCCTTCCCGGATGCAGCGCTGGCTGAAGCCACAGGCGGTGCGTCACTACGACACCGTCGATGGCACCCCACTTTCTGGCGCGTTCACCCGTGAAGAACGTGCCGCTGAACACCTTACCCCGATTAACTCAGGCAAACCCTGAAAGGAGACCCTATGACCGCAGGAAATCGTATTTATTTACGCCGTCCGAATGATGCCGAACCGCTGCTGGAAGCGTTTCGCACCCTGCCCGCCGCCGTCGTGGCGGATTGTATGAGCCGCCTGCCCGCGCTGGCGGCGGAGATCAACCTGAAAACCGCGCCAAAAAAACCGATTATGTGCGGCCTGGCCGTCACGGTAAAAGCCCGCTCGGGCGATAACCTGATGCTACATAAAGCCATGGATATCGCCGGTCGTAACGATGTGATTATCCTGTCAAATGAAGGCGATCGCAGCCAGTCGCTGATGGGTGAGGTGATGGCAACGTATGCCAGACAGAGCGGTATGGAAGGTATTGTGCTGGATGGTCCGGTACGTGATATCGAGGGTTTATCGCGTATGGATTTCCCGATCTACGCGGCAGGTGTGACGCCGGGCGGTCCGTTTAAAGATGGACCGGGCGAAATCAACGTGCCGATTGCCTGTGGCAAAATCCACGTCGCGCCGGGCGATATTATCCTTGGCGATGCCGATGGGGTGATTGTGGTTCCCCGCCAGGATGCGGCGCGCATTCTGGAAGATGCGCTGGCCTATTTGCAGGTGGATAAACGCAACTTCGAGCTGGCGAAAACCGGCTCGCTGGAGCGCGGCTGGCTGGATGAAACGCTGCGTAATAAGCAGGTAGAAATTATCGACGATATTTACCGCTGATCGTGATGGTGCGATAAACCGCTCCCCTGGGGTGCGGTTTATCGTTCAGGCCACCGCCAGTTTGCGTTGCTCGCGCCACACGGTAAAAATCCCCGCCAGCGCCACAATCGAAGCCCCCATTAGCGTGCTTTGCCCCGGCAGGCTGTCAAGGAACACGAAACCTACCACCATCGACCATACCAGCGTGGTGTAATCGAACGGCGCCAGCAGCGACGCATCGGCATAGCGCAGGCTGAGGGTCACCAGAATCTGTGCCATGCCGCCAAATAACCCGCAGCCAATCAGCAGTAACAGCTGCATGCCGCCGGGCATCGTCCAGCCAAACAACGCGGTGGCGAGGCCGATCATCGTGGTCATCAGCGAAAAATAGAACACAATCGCGCCCGGCTGTTCGATACCGTTGAGAAAACGAATTTGCACGTTGGAAATGGCGGTACACAGGGCGGCGACCAGCGCGCACAGCACGCCAATCCCGGCGCTGGCATGGGCTACGCTGCCGGAAAACAGCGTCAGTTTAGAAGACAGCATAATCAGAATGCCGGAAAGCCCCACCACCACTGCCAGCCAGCGCGAAGCCCGCACCCGCTCTTTCAGCAGCAGCGCCGCCATGATCACGGTAAATAAGGGAGCGGCATAGCTGAGTGCGGTGGCATCGGCCAGCGAGATATACACCAGCGCCAGATAGTTGAAATACATGCCGCCGGTGCCGGAAAAGCCGCGAATCAAATGGCCGAACAAATTTCGCGTCTTCAGGCTTGCCAGCACGTTCCCCTGGATTTTCAGCCACAGCAGCAGGGGAAACAGCGCCACAAAACTGCGGAAAAAAATCACTTCGCCAGTAGGAATGGTGCCGTTTAATCCCTTCACGCACGCCAGCATCAGGGTGGAACACAGCGCCGCCATTATCTTCAGTAATACGCCTAATCGGGCATTCATTGCTTTAACCTTACTCTCTCTCTGCCAGTCACCTGTCGGCAGGACAACGTGCCTACGTTAAGGAGAGAGCGGCGCGCGTGATAACACTATTTTGTTCTGCCTGGATAGCAATAACTTATCGCCAGCCGTCATAGTATTTCGCTATCGCGCAACAGGGTTTCCCTCTTATTCGCCTTAAAACAAAGCCGATATAGTCCGGGAAAAGTGAACATTTTCCGGCGCAGCCGCGATAACCATCATTGAGGGGCACCACATGACCATGAAAAGACGTACCACCATCGGGCTGGCGCTGCTGCCGCTGCTGCCGCTGCTGGCTATCGCTTCCGCCCATGCTGATCTGATGGCAAACATTAAATCGAGCGGTGAACTCAAATGCGCGGTGTATTCCGATGTGCCGCCCTTCTCCTCACCGGACCCGCAAACCCGTCAGTTGGCCGGTATGGATGTGGATTTGTGTCATGCGCTGGCGAAACAGCTGGGGGTTAAAGCCACGCTGGTGCCGACCTCGGTGGAAGCGCGTATTGCGGTGATCGCCACTGGCCGTGCCGATGTGTTGATCGCCAACCTCGCCTACACCAAAACCCGTGGCAGCCAGATCCAGTTCAGCGACCCCTACTACGTCGCCAAAGAGATGCTGCTGGTAAAAGCGCCGCTGGCCGACAAGCCGCTCAGCTATTTCAAAGGTAAGCGTATCAGCGCCACCAAAGGCACCACCTCGGAACAGTCGATCTACCTGAAAGGGGCCAAAGCGGTGACTTTCCAGGATACCGCTTCGGCTTTCCTGGCTGTTGAACAGAACAAAGCGCTGGGCTTTGTCACCAACACCATGACCGGCATCAAGATGATCACTCAGGCGAAAAAAGACGGTATCGACCTCGCGATGATCAAGGAACCGATGGCGCTGGAACCGATTGGCATCGGCATGAAACGTGATGAGCCCGCTCTGCTTGCCAGCGTGAACAGCGGCCTGAAAGCCATGGACGATGATGGCACCATCGACAAAATCTGGGATACCTGGATTGGGCCAAATACCGAATACAAAATGGTGCGTGAGGAGCGCGTACAGCCGCTCGCCAGTCTGAAATTCGAACCGCTGGAATAACCCATGCCCGTGATGTCAAAAACGGCTATCCAGCCTGCCAGTGCTCCGGCACTGGCGGGTGCCACCATTACCCTCTCCACCATTGGCGCGCGCGCCTGGCTGGTTGAAGCTCCGGGGGGGTTTGATCTGCCCTCGCAGCGCCGCGTCTGGTCGCTGGCACGTCTGCTGGCGGGCGATGACGACGTCGAAGCGCTAATCCCCGGCGTCACCAATCTGCTGGTGCTGTTTCGTCATATCCCAGCGGATGAAACCCTGGTACGCGCCAGGCTGCATGCGGCCTGGGAGCAGGCGCAGGCGGTGCATCCACAGGGCAAATTGATTGAGATTCCGGTGGATTACGGCGGTGAACACGCTATCGATCTCGATGCGGTCTGCCGCCATACCGGCTTCAGTGCGCGCGAAGTGGTGCGTCGTCATCATCAAAACGAATACACCGTGTTTGCGCTCGGCAGCGCGCCGGGCTTTGGCTATCTGCACGGGCTGGATCCCCAGCTGGCAACGCCGCGTAAAAAAGTGCCCTCCCTCAGCATGCTGAAAGGCACCGTCACCATCGGTGGCGCGCAGGCAGGGGTTTCGGCGCTGACCGGACCGAACGGCTGGAACGCCATCGGCTATGCCGAGCTGGAGGTGTTTGACCCGCTGGCGGATTCCCCGGCGCTGATGGCACCCGGCGACCGTATCCGCTTTCTGCCGCAGAGGATTGAGCTGTGATTGAGATTGAACAGAGCGGCGCACTCAATACGGTGCAGGACCTGGGGCGTTTTCATTACCGCCATATGGGGGTGTCGGTCAGCGGCGTGATGGACCCGCTGGCGCTGCGCGCGGGTAATCTGCTGCTCGGCAACGATGAGAACGCCGCGGCGATTGAAGTGCAGTTGTTTCCGTTTCGCGTGCGCTTTTTGCAGGACACCAGTATCGCCGTCACCGGGGCCGACTGCCGCGCCACGCTGGACGGCAAGCCGCTGCCGCCCTGGTGGGGCTGCGGCGTGAAAGCCGGACAGGTGCTGGAGCTGCGTTATCCGCGCAGCGGTGCACGCGGTTATCTGTGCATCAGTGGCGGCATTGATGTGCCGGTGGTGCTGAATTCGCGCAGCACCGCGCTACGTGGCGCATTTGGCGGACATCATGGCCGGGCATTGCAGCGCGGCGACCAGCTGGCGCTCGGTGCCGCAAGCGGCCCGGCCCTGCCCACGTCCGGCATCGGCATTGAACCGCCGGAAAGCGCACTGCGCGCGCTGTTTCCCCGCAACAATGCGGGCGAGATCCAGCTACGCGCCATTCCGTCCGGGGAATATCACCTGTTTGCCGCCGATGCAGCCCGTTTCTGGCAGCAATCCTGGCAGATATCGAACCAAAGCAACCGCACCGGTTACCGGCTGGCAGGGGATCCGATCTTCCCGTCAAAAACGGTGGAGATGCGATCGTACGGTCTGATCCCCGGCATCGTACAAGTGCCGCCAGCGGGTGAACCGATCATTCAGCTGAGCGATGCCAACACCGCCGGGGGTTATCCCAAGATCGCCGGGGTGATCGAACAGGATCTGTGGCGACTCGGCCAGCTGCTGCCGGGCCAGTCGATCCAGTTAGTGAAAAGTGATGCGCGTGAAGCCATCGCCATCGAGCAGGCAGTCGCGCACTGGCTCACCCGGCTGCGCCTGAGCTGCCTGCCGCTGCGCAAGGCCATCAGCGCTTAACCAGAGCAAGGACCCTACGATGAAGATTGATGTGAATTCCGATATGGGAGAAGGCTTCGGCGTGTATCAGCTGTGCGATGATGCTGCGCTGATGAAAGTGGTGTCATCAGCCAATATCGCCTGCGGTTTTCATGCTGGCGATCCGGCGATCATGACCAACATGGTGCGGCTGGCAAAGCAACATGGCGTCGGCATTGGTGCGCATCCTGGCCTGCGGGATCGTCAGGGATTTGGCCGCCGTGAGCTGCCGTTTTCCGCTGACGAAATTTGCCAGCAGGTGGCCTATCAGCTGGGTGCGTTGATGGCCATCGCCCGCGCCGAAGGCACCACCGTGGCGCATTTAAGCTTCCATGCCGCGATGGGTAATATCGTCAATCGCGACGAAAAGCTGGCACAGCAGGTGATGGCGCTGGTAGCCCGCATCGACAGTTCGCTGATTATCTTCGCCCAGCCGGATACCCTTATTGAACGCGCCGCGCAGGCGGCAGGATTAAAAACCCTGACGCTGTTCCTCGCCGACCGCGCCTACGATGCCCAGGGGCGTCTGGTGCCACGCGGTGTGGCGGGGTCGGTAATTAACGAAGAAGGCGCGCTGCGCGCCAGAGTGCGGCAGTTTCTGCAACAGGGCACCGTCACCACGATTGAGGGTGAGGAACTGGCCGTGCGTGCACGCTCGATTCTGGTCCACAGCGATACCCCCGGTTCGCTGGCACTCGCCAGCATCGTACGCAGCGAAGTGGAGGCCAGCGGCCATCAGGTGGCACCAGCGGCCGAGGTGGTAGCATAATTCACCAATAAAAACGGTCGCCCTGAAGCGACCGTTTTTTTATCCATCTCTCATCAGGCTTCACGGCAACCGGCACAAAACGCCGCGATACGGTCGCAGCCGGTCTGTAAACGCTCCATGCTGGTGGCGTAGGAAAGACGAATAAACGGACTCATGCCATAGGCCGCTCCCTGCACCGTCACCACATGTTGTTCCTCAATCAAGGCCAGTACAAAGTCCGCATCGTTATTGATAGGGCGGCCACCGGCGCTGACTTTGCCGATATACCCATTGATATTCACAAACAGGTAAAACGCCCCCTGCGGTCGGTGACAACGCAGGCCATCGATCGAGGTCAGACGCTCCAGCACATAATCACGACGTTCGCGGTAGATACGTGCGCGTTCCTGCAATAAATCCTGCGGACCTTCCAGCACCGCAACCGCTGCCGCCTGGGTCAGGGTGGTGACACCGCCGCTGTTCTGGGTGTTGACGTTACTCATCGCCTTAATCAGCGTTGCCGGGCCGCCGCAGAAACCGAGACGCCAGCCGGTCATGGAATACGCTTTTGATACACCATTTACCGTCAGCACGCGGTCATACAGACGTGGTTCCACCTGCGCCAGGGTGTAAAAACGCACGTCGTCATAAATCAGGTGTTCGTAGATATCATCCGTCATGATCCACATCTGCGGGTGGCGCAGCAGCACCTCGCCCAGCGCCTGTAACTCCGCTTTGCTCGCCACGGAACCGGTCGGGTTGCTCGGGTAGTTAAGCAGCAACCATTTGGTTTTGTCGGTAATCGCTGCCTCCAGCTGTTCCGGCAGCGGCTTGAAACCGTTTTCCTGGGCACAAGGCAGCGGCACCGGAATGCCCCCGGCGAACTTCACGATATCGGCATAGCTGATCCACGATGGCGTCGGGATCACCACTTCATCACCGGGATTAATGGTCGCCAGCATCGCGTTAAAAATGATCTGCTTGGCACCGCCTGCCGTCAGGATCTGGCTGACGTCGTAATCCAGCTGGTTATCACGTTTGAATTTCCGCTGAATCGCCTGGCGCAGTGCCGGGGTGCCATCGGTGGGCGGGTAACGGGTATCTCCGGCGCGTGCCGCCGCGTAGGCCGCCTCGATGGCGTGATCCGGCGTCGGGAAGTCTGGCTCCCCGGTGGAAAGCGCTACCACATCAATCCCCTGCGCCGCGAGATCGCGTGCTTTCTGGGTCATGGCGACGGAGGCGGAAACAGTGACATTCTTGAGTCGATCGGCTATCTCGGGCATGGGGAACTCTTCCTGATCTCAGGGTCAGCAGAAACGGCGCAGCACGCCGAAACGCGCAGGGCCAGCAAGGTTCTCTGAGGATAGGTTTTTGCCCAAAGCCACCGTTAATAGCGCTTTGTTGTGGTGATATAACACAAAACGATGACTGGACCGGTCGCACACTTTGGCCACAAATCCAGCGCTTTACGCGGAAATGCGCGGCGGGTCACGCAGTTGCTACGCTGGATATGTTAAAAAAGTGTTACTTTTAGCCGGTTTTACGCGCCAATCTGGCGCATCGCTGTCGTCAGCCATTGGTAACGCTGATGGGAAAGCGCACCAAAACGGTGCGAAATACCCCGCCTGAGCATTTGTTGAGCAGGCACGGAGTCAACTCAGCAAAAGCCTTAGGAGGCACACTGGCCGTACCCTCCTGTCTGAGTTCAATCACTAAACCTTATTCTGGCATCAACTTTGCTTGATGCTGATATGCGTTCCGTTGGAGGGAGTGACCATGAATCTTCGCCGTCTTAAATATTTTGTCAAAATTGTCGATGTCGGCAGTCTGACGCAGGCCGCCGATATTTTACATATCGCCCAGCCCGCCCTGAGCCAGCAGCTGGCAACGCTGGAAGGGGAAGTGAATCAGCAATTGCTGATTCGCACCAAGCGCGGCGTCACGCCCACCGAAGCGGGTAAAACGCTCTATTCCCATGCCCAGTCCATTTTGCGCCAGTGCGAACAGGCGCAAAGTGCGATTGATCGTGTCGGCGCGTCGCTGAGCGGCAGCGTCTCTGTCGGCCTCGCGCCGGGCACGGCGGCACAAAACCTGGCCCTGCCGCTGATGATGGAAGTCCAGCAACAGCATCCCGGTATCGTGCTTTATTTTAATGAGAACTTCGGCACCACGCTGAGTGAGCTGATCATGAATGGCCGTATGGACATGGCGGTGATCTATGACCACCGCAACATCCACGGTCTGCGCTTTATGCCGCTGATGAAAGAAGATCTGTGCTTCGTTTGCCCCTTCAGCCTCGCGCAACCGATGAAGGAGATCCGCCTGGCAAATGTGGCGAAATACGATCTGTTCCTGCCGCGTATCTACAACATCATGCGCAAAGTGCTGGACGATGCCTTTGTACAGAACAACCTGCAATATCAGGTGAAATGCGAGATCGAATCGCAAACCACCCTCAATGCGGCCCTTGCCGCCGGGCTGGGCGCGACTATCATGCCGGAATCCGCCGCGCGGGCGATGCTGAAAAATGCCGATGCGTGGATGGCGAAGATTGTCGAACCGGATGTGCAGGCATCGCTCTCCTTCTGCATGTCCGATCACCTGCCGCTGTCGCAACCGGCAGAAGCGGTGAAATCGATTCTGCTGTCGCTGATGTCACGCCGCAACGTCGAGAACCATCCCCTGACGCTGGTGGGATAAGCCTCGCTTATTACCGCAAAGCGAAACCCTCTTACTGCCCGTCTGACGAACGCGCTAGATTGACGGCATAGCTGCCCGCTCCGGCGGGCTTTGTCGTCTTTTGCTTTGACGGGAACCTCATGGAAAAAACCGCAATACCGCTGCCGACGCTGCGCGCTATCGCGCGCCGGATGCGCCGCTCCGGGCTGAGCCGCCTTGAGCTGGGCGGTAAAGACTGGTCGGTACGCCTGACTTTCGCCCCCTTGCCTCCTGCTCCCCCTCCGGCCCCGAAGCCCCTCCCGAGCAGCACCCATGCTGTCACGGCAACGATGCCGGGTACCCTGTTGCTGCGTCATCCGCTCAGCCAGCAGGATTTTGTCCAGCCCGGCCAGCAAGTACAACCCGAGGAGGTGCTGGCGCTGGTGCAGGTGGGTCCGCTGTATTTGCCCGTCACCAGCACCAGCGCTGGCCGGGTGGAAAATGTCACCGTGGGTGGCGGCTCGCCAGTGGAATACAACCAGGAAATCATGATAATTCATCAGGATAACCCCGCACTCCCGCGGTTATAAGGGTCGCTTATTGCCTCAAAATTTTTATGTCTTATCCCCATACCACATAACTGCATAAAGTCAGAAAAAGATCAGAAACGCGCCGTAGCCAACAGGCCCGGCGATGACAGGAGAGGCAAATGCCATTTTCAGATTACCAAACCGCACTGGTCACCGGCGCATCGGCCGGGATGGGTGAAGCGATTGTTGAACGTCTGTGCCAGGAAGGGATCACCGTTCACGCCGTAGCGCGCCGTAAAGAACAGCTGGCGGCGCTGGCGGAACGCACCGGCTGCATTCCACACGCGGTGGATGTCAGCGATCTCAGCGCGCTGACGGCACTGTGTCAGGACCTGCAAATCGACATTCTGGTCAACAACGCCGGGTTATCGCATCCGGGATCGATTCTCGATGCCGATGAAAACGTGATTGAAAGCCAGGTGGATGTGAACCTGCGCGCGGTGCTGCATCTGTGCCGTCTGCTGGTGCCGGGCATGGTGGCACGCGATCGTGGCCATGTGTTCAACATCACCTCCATCGCCGCCATCTACAACTTTGGCGGTAACTCGGTGTACCACGCCACCAAAGCCGGGGTGCACGCCCTGTCGCGCCAGTTGCGCGTCGATTGCTACGGCAAGCGCGTGCGAATCACCGAAATCTGCCCTGGCCGCGTCGCGACCGACATCTTCGGTAACGTTTCTGGCGATCACGAAGATGCACGTCGACGGTTTATTGATGGCTTTGAACTGCCGCAGGCGAAAGATATCGCCGACTGCGTCGCCTTTGCCCTGGCGGCACCGGTGGCGGTAAATATCGGCAATATCGAGATCACCCCAACGTTGCAGGTGCCGGGCGGCCTTTCCACCATGCGACCGGGCGACCGCACCGGGTCGTAATGTCATAAGAGGTAACACGATGGCACTCGATTTCAGCAGTGTGATAACCGGCCACTTCGGCCAGATGATCGTCGATGGCACGGTTGTCACCCTTGAACTGGCGTTGGGTGCCTGGCTGCTGGCGATGGCCCTCGCCATGCTGCTGGTGATCATCCGCCTGACCAATCAACGCATTGCCGTCGGGCTGGTGAAAGCCTATGTCTCGTATCACCGCAATGTGCCGACGCTGATTCAATTGATGATGTGGTATTTCGCTATTCCGACGCTGCTGCCGGAAGCGCTGCAAATGTGGATTAACGATTACAACGCCGAGTTTCTGTTCTCGCTGGTGGCGCTCGGTCTGTGCCAGGCCGCCTACTTCTCGGAAGATATCCGCAGCGGCCTGCGCGCCATCCCGGATGGGCAAAACGAAGCCGCGCGTGCGCTTGGCATGAGCTTTGTGCGCGCCATGTGGTCGGTGATTCTGCCGCAGGGCATTCGTAATGCGCTGCCATCGTTAATCAACCATACGGTGCTGTTGTTCAAAAACACCAGCCTGGCGATGGTGATTGGCGTGGCGGAACTGACCTATGTGACGCGCGACATCGAGAACCAGACCTTCCGCACCTTCGAGGCCTATTTTGTCGCCACAGTGGGTTATCTGTTCTTCTCCCTGTTGCTGATGGGCCTTGGTGCGTTGCTGGCCCGCCGCTTTCAACGCGTCTATGCGAGGTAATGGCGATGCTTGAGATGTTCACCATTTTGCATGACAACGGCATGCTGCTGTTAATGGGCCAGTACCCAAGTGGACCGCTGGGTGGAGTGCTCTGCACCCTGTTGATCTCGCTGCTGGCAGTGCTGTTCGCCTTCCCGGTGGGCGTGCTGCTGGGGCTGGCGCGCCTGTCACCGTGGCGCTGGCTGAGCTGGCCCGCCACCTGCTGGGTCTACCTGCTGCGCGGCATCCCGCTGATGATGGTGGTGTTCTGGACCTACTTCTGCGTGCCGCTGCTGATTGGTCACAACATCAGTGGCTTCACCACCATGCTGTGCACGCTGGTGATTTATGAAAGCGCCTATATCGCCGAAATCGTGCGCGGTGGTATTCAGGCACTGCCGCACGGCCAGTATGAGGCGGCACGCGCACTCGGCATGGGGCATATCAAAACCCTGCGTCTGGTGATCCTGCCACAGGCGCTGTTTAACACCCTACCCAGCCTGGTCAGCCAGCTGGTGTCGATCATTAAAGACAGCACCCTCGGCTATGTGATTAACGTGCCGGAACTGACTTTCGCCGCAAATCAGGTGAGTAACCAGTTGCTGACCAAACCTTTCCAGGTGTTCGCCATCGTGGCGCTGAGCTACTACCTCATCTGCTTCAGCCTGACGTGGCTTGCCAACAAACTGGAAGCGCGACTCGCGCAGAAACGCCGTCAGCCGCCAGTGGAAGCCCCCAGCGTGGCCCCGGCGGTAATGATGACTAAAACCCAATCACAGTAAGGAACGGCTATGCGACCGATGATTCTGTTTAATCAGGTCAACAAATGGTACGGCGCGTATCAGGCACTGACCGACCTGAGTGCCGAGATCAATCCCGGCGAAGTGGTCGTGGTGTGCGGCCCATCCGGCTCCGGCAAATCGACGCTGATCCGCACCGTCAACCGGCTGGAACCGATCGAAGCTGGCCAGATTGTCTTTGATGGCATCGATATCCACGGCAGCAGCACGCGCCTCAACCAGCTGCGCACGCGCATTGGTTTTGTTTTCCAGAGTTTCAACCTGTTCCCGCATGTGTCGGTGGCGGAGAACATTATGATGTCGCCGATGAAGGTGCTGGGGGTGAAACGCTCTGAGGCACGTCAGCAGGCGGGAGAACTGCTGGAACGCGTCGGGCTGTCGCACAAGGCTGATGCCTATCCGGCTCAGTTGTCGGGCGGCCAGCAACAACGTGTGGCGATTGCCCGAGCGCTGGCGATGAAGCCGCCAGTGATGCTGTTTGATGAGCCAACGTCGGCACTCGATCCGGAAATGGTCGGTGAAGTGTTGTCAGTTATGCGCGGCCTGGCACAGGAAGGCATGACGATGATGTGTGTCACTCACGAGATGAATTTTGCCCGCGAAGTGGCCGACACCATCTGGTTTATGGATCAAGGCCAGATTCTGGAAAAAGCCACGCCAGAAAAATTCTTCACCGAACCGCAGCACCCGCGCGCCCAGCGCTTTTTAAGTGATTTACGATCCCATTAATTCAGGCGCTGCGCGATATATCGCGCAGCGCCTCGCATCGATATTAAACCTGAATAGTTATGATATTTCTGTGAAAATGACTCCCACCGTTCCAGCCTCGCTTTAATTTCTTTTCGACCTTAGTACACTTCCCTCACCTGTTCGCCAGTGCGGCTACATACTCCAAAGGAATGAATTGATGAGCGTGGGATCGGTTTCGGCTTCATACGGTACGGTTGCTAATAATGCTGATATTCAGTGGCGGTTTGTGCAGCTAATAAGCTGGAATTACGAACCCCTGGATGTGAGTAATCATGTCGTCGATCTTAGTATTTCAGCTACGAATAACATCACCCTAAATAATTGTAAGGTTGGCATTAAAAATACTAAACAGCATATCTGGGAGGTCATTTCTTCACAGGATGGAAAAATAAAACTCAATAATTGTGAGATAAAGGGCATCATCTATACACCAAATCACCTCACTGAGGCTGAACATTGCTTAATTGAGGGGAAAGTAGAAAGTTACCATGGTGCCATTAATTTAATAACAACGGAGATCAGAAGCCAGGATTACACTAATGTGAAACTGATGCCGCAGTCCGGATTTTATGAGTGGATTTGTCCGGTAAAAGATAGCGATGATGCTGTTTATCAATTCAACATGAGTGAAGTTGATTATTATAAAGACCTTTTAAAACCTGCGATCGGGGGAGAAAATTTATCCCACGTAGCGATTGAAAATGTTGATAACAGCATCAGGTGTGAAAATAAATGCAAAATATATGGCAATGTGGCAATTCTCTTTTATGAGGAAGGGCTTCCCACACGGAATATTGAAATCATCGACTCCACTGTAACCGGAAATCTCCTGAATCGTGCAGGCGATATTCTGGTGGAAAAAAGCAGCGCAAAAGCCGTATACAGTAATATTGGCAAGACAGAGATAAATGATTCCACGGTGGAATTTATTTATACCAGAGATAGTAATACGCTTATCCACAACCATTCTGTTGTCAGGCAGGGGGGCATTCTGGGCGGTCAAAACAATGAAATTTTATCTTCAACGGTCCATGGTTCATTGAAGCTATTGGGGCAAAACCTGAAGATGGGGAAGGAAGCCGTTGTTGATGAAATTTGTTTACCGCGCCTGGATGAGGCCACCGGTTTTATTCCGCAGATTACCCTCGCAAGTGGCGCCACCCTGCACTCTCTGGTTACTCATGACTACCCATGCCGTCTCGGCATTGAACAAGGGGCCACCTTTACGCCACTGAACCATCCGGAAACGCTCCCTAAAAATCTGGAAATTTATTATTTTTAACGGCAAAAACGCGCGATAAATCGCGCCGCTACGCACGGTTTGTAGCGGTGCAATTTATTGCGCGTACGAATGTTCGCTTCAGCAATCAACCCACACCGCTCCAGCATCGGCTGACTGCACGCACTGCCCGACCCAGCGCACCCCCATCAATCCCGCATGCACATCGGGATACCAGAAGTTATCGAGGAACGCCTGGTCAGCACGATCGGTGGCATCCATCGCCAGCGCAAAACGCCGATAGAGATTTGACCACGCCTCAAACAGCCCTTCAGGATGGCCGCCGCCGATCCGATCTTCCTCTAACGCGCGTCCGTATAGATACCCCATACCGCGCTCCAGAATCTGCACCGGCTCGCCCTGCACTTCGTAGCGCAGCTGATTCGGCTGTTCATCCCACCATTCCAGGCTGGCCTTCTCGCCGATGACCCGTACCTTTTGGCCGTGCATCGAGCCACAATTCACCGCCGAGGCCCACATGGTGCCCACCGCCCCGTTGTCATACTCCATCATCACAAAGGCGTTATCTTCCAGCGGTGCGCGGCTTTTGACGAAGCTCTGGCGGCTGCACAACAGACGTTTGACCTTCAGCTTCGGTACCATGGTTTCAGCGATAAACAGCGGATGGGTCGCGAGATCCCCCAGCACATAACTGGGGCCAACAAAGCGCGGATCGACACGCCATTTGGTGCTGGGATTTTGCAGCTCCACCGCCTCGTTATGGAAACCGTGGGCAAACTGCATATTGATGATGCGAATCTCTCCCAGCAGTCCTTCGGCGATCATCTCCCGTGCCTGATGAATCAACTGATGACCGGCATAACCGTAAGTCACCCCGATGATTTTTTTCTTCTCCGCACAGAGTTTTTCCAGCTCATCAGCCTCAGCAACGGTGAAGCACAGCGGCTTTTCACACACCACATGCAGCCCGGCGTTTAACGCGGCACGGCAAATGGCGAAATGGGTGTTGTTGGGGGTGGCGATGGAGACCGCCTCGATGCCGTCGACGCGTGCCGCTTCCGCCGCAAACAGGGTTTCATAATCGGGATAGCAGCGATCTGGTGCCACGCCCAGCGCCACGCCAAAGGCCCGGCCACGTTCAGCGTCGATATCGAACGCTCCGGCCTGCAACACAAAATTGCCGTCACGCAGGGCAGCGGAACGATGAATGTAACCAATCTGGCTGGTGCCACCGCCGCCAACCATACCCCAGCGCAGTGAACGATCGAGAGCTTTCGTGCCGTTAATCATGATGTTGTCCTCAGAATCCGACGGATTGCAGATAGTGCAGGCTGGCAGTGACATCGCGCAGGCTGGTGTCAGCATTGCGCGGGTCGCGCTCCTGTTCGATGGTGATCCAGCCCTGGTAATCACGCTCCGCGAGGAAGCCGCGCACCGCCGGGTAATCAATCGCCCCTTTACCTATCGGGCACATCACCCCTTCGGCACAGGCGGCAAAGAAATCGACGCCACGGGCAATCACATCACGCCACACCGCCTCGTTAACGTCTTTGAAGTGCAGATAATCGATACGATCCCAGTAGCGATTCAGCCAGGTAATCGGGTCCATGCCGGAGTAGTACAGATGGCCGGTATCGAGGCACAAACCGGCCACCTCGTGCGGAATATCCTGCACCAGCTGTTCCAGTTCATCGGCGAATTCAATGCAGCCACCGGCATGGGGATGGATCACCGCGCGCACGCCGTATTCCTGCCAGGCGATTTCGCTCAGGGTGGTGATGTGCTGCATCATGCGCTGCCAGTCGGCGGATGACAGACGCGGCGCTTTATCGGACTGACCGGCATATTTCGCCCGTTCGGGGTTACCAAAATCGATAATCACCAGGTAGGGAGCCGGTTGGTTTACACCGTGGGTTTTCTCTGCCGTCGGCACCTGGGACAGGTTGCGGCAGATATTGTGCGTCAGTTCCACCATTGCCGGGAAATTGGCCGCACTCACCAGGTCGTCAAAAATGGTGCCTGCCACCAGTGACAGGTTGTGCAACTCCAGCTGCTGACGCAGTTCGCGGGCATCCACCGGCAGGTAGCTCCAGGGGCCAAGCTCAATGCTGCGGTAACCCGCCTGCGCCGCTTCACTCAGGACTTTTTGCCACGGCGGCAGAAAGGGATTTTTCGGATCATCAACGCCCCAGCTACAGGGCGCATTGGCGATATGAATAGTCATGATCGTTCCTTGCGGTGATTGATGGCGCAAGTATCAAATAAAAATTTCATCCTCAACAAGCATGAAACTTTCATTTTTTGATAGCGATCATGTTATTTTTTATCATTAAAATGATAGAATTATTATCATACGATAAGAATCAGGCCGTTAGAGGTTCTCGCGCGTCACAATATCGAACGGCAACGTCACCTGGGTGAAATGCTCGCTGCCAGCGGCCTGCTGCTGTTGCAGCGTTTGAACCAGCGTCAGCGCCAGATCCTCAATGCGATGGCGCAGCATCACCGTGATGGTGCCGTCAATCAAGGCCAGATCGCCATCGCTGACCGGGCCGTGGCAAATCAGCGCCACCCGCCGTTGCGGCTGTTCACGCAGGGCACGGATCACCCCTTCAACCCCACCGCATGGCGCGAAGATCAGAGCCAGATCGGCATGCTCATCCAGCAGGCGGCGCGTCGCCTGATAACCCCCCTCGATCGACTCATGGGTTTTTAACG
The DNA here is from genome assembly GCF_002095535.1 of Pantoea cypripedii. Classification (NCBI taxonomy): domain Bacteria; kingdom Pseudomonadati; phylum Pseudomonadota; class Gammaproteobacteria; order Enterobacterales; family Erwiniaceae; genus Pantoea; species Pantoea cypripedii. Next base: position 394,617 of record NZ_MLJI01000001.1, on the reverse strand, counting down.
GCTCCAGCACCCGGCGCGTGCTGTCCTGCTCGCGCAGGTAAGAACGGAAGCTGATCTCGCAGCTTTCCTGGCAGGTAAAACGGTGGTCCCCCACCAGCACACCCACCGGGCCTGGCTGATGCAGCAAATGCGTTGCCATCCAGCCTGCGGTCCGCCCGGCTTTTTGATTATCCAGCCCGAAGTACCCTGCATGACCACAGGGGGAGAAATTGGAAAACAGCGCATAAACCTTCACCCCCTGGCGCGATACGCTTTCAATCGCCCGGCGGATCAACGGATGGTCGAGCGCCACCAGCCCAATGGCATCAACCTGTTGCGCCAGGGTATGCAGTGAGGCCACCACCGCATCAACAGCATCAATGTCATGCCAGAAAAACCGCGGTTCGCTGCCTGCCGGATGTAGCGGCTGCGCCTGCGCGCGCAGGGCATCGGTTAGCGACTGATAAAACGAATAGCTTTTCGCCAGCAGAATAAACCCCATACGCAGCGAGACGGCGGGCACCTGCTGCCCCTGGTGCAGCAAAGGCATCAGATCTGCGCGATAACCCAGACGGCTCGCCGCCTCCAGCACCTTCTGTTCGGTGGCTGCGCGCACTGGCGCACGGCGATTAAGCACACGATCGACTGTTGCCACACCGACACCGGCAGCAGCGGCGATGGCATTCATGGTGATTTTACTCATGCCAGATTTCCAGGATTAAATGATAGAAAAATTATCAAAAATAATGCCTCAGCCGCATCAAAAGTGCGAACACTTCGCGCCGGAAATCGTCATCAAATCGCCATATCTGATAGAGAATCTCTCATAATTTTGATCCTCTTCGCAAAAATGAAATGAATAATTTCACATCCATACCATTCGGAATAAATGTTTGATAATTATTTTTACCGACGACGCCTGACAACGGGTTGATGGATTTGCATCAGCAAAGCGTTAGAGCGGCCTGCCACGCCTTTCTATAGTGGTTAACGGCCTGCCTGTTACGTATCGAAGCAAAACGGAGATGATATGTTCCCTTCAACCTTACCTGTACCCCGTCGTCACCCTGTTAACCAGATTCCCGTGCTGCGCTGGGGCATTGTCGGCCCCGGCTGGATTGCCGACCACTTTGCCAATGCGCTGCGTCATCACACGCAACAACAGCTGGTGGCGGTCGCGTCACGCAGCATGGAAAAAGCGCAGGCATTTGCCAGCAAATGGGATATTCCCCACGCCTGTGCAGGTATCGATGCCTTGCTGAACCGCAACGATATTGATGTGGTGTATATCGCCACACCGCATAACCACCATTTCCCGGATGGTTTACGCGCGTTGCAGGCTGGCAAGCATGTACTGATTGAAAAGCCGCTGGCGCTGAATGCGCAGCAGGCGTTGCGGTTACAGCAGGAAGCGCAGCAACAGCAGCGCCTGTGCATTGAAGCCATGTGGTGCGACTACGCGCCAAAATATGATGTGATTCGCCAGCTGCTGGCGGATGGCGCACTCGGTGAGATTCATACCCTGATTGCCGATCATGGCGAGTATTTCACTCAGGATCACCGCATTTTCAACGCCGATCTGGCAGGTGGCCCGATGCTGGATCTCGGCAGCTACCTGATAAGTTTCAGCGTGCTGGTGGCGGGCGCACCAGACAGCATCGTCGCCGTGGGTCAGCCTGCGCCTGGCGGCGTCAACGGCCAGACCTCAATGCTGCTGACCCATCCCGGCGGGATGCAGGCGGTGCTCAACACCACTTTATTCAGTAACACGCCCGGCACGGCGGTGATCGCCGGTCGCGATGCCACCCTGTATCTCGATGGACAATTTTACACCCCCGGCAACTTCCGTCTGACCTCCAGCGATGGCCGCCACACGCTGCGCTGGGAAGAACCCAATAATCGCTATATCCAGCTTTCTCATGAAATCGAACATACCGCCTGGTGCAGCCATCAGGGCCTGATCGACTCACCGGTTCGTCCGCTTGCCACCTCGCTGGCCACCCTTAACGCGATGGATGAAGTGAGACGCCAGATCGGTGTGGTTTTCAATGAAGAGCGACCGGCTTAACGCGCAGGAGAAAACAATGAAAATCGCTTTTGATGTGGATGTCATCCGTGACCTTGGTATCACCCGCATGGTGCATCAGGTGGCGGAATGGGGCTACAAGTACATTGAACAGTCGCCGCATCCGCAAATTAACCCGTTCTATAAACACCCGAAAGCCAGCCGTGAAATCATGACGGAATACAAGAACGCGCTACGTTCGACCGGTCTGGAAATTTCCTCGTTTATCGTGGTGTATCGCTGGTCCGGTCCGGATGAATTACGTCGCCAGGCGGCGGTGAAGAACTGGAAACGCATGATTGAAATCGCCGTGGAAATGGGGGTGCCGGTGATCAATACCGAGCTGTCCGGCAACCCGAATGAGCCGGAGATCTGTGAAGAGATGTTCTATCGCTCCATGGAGGAGCTGCTGCCGATTATCGAACGTGAAGGTATCCGCGTGGAGATCCAGGCGCATCCATGGGACTTCTGCGAAGAGAGCAACGAAACGGCGGATATCGTGAAGTCATTCCGCAGCGATCATGTGAAATACATCTACAGCGCGCCGCACACGTTCTTCTATGACAAAGGCAAAGGCGATGTGAAAAGCATGCTGCAATACGCCGGGGATGACCTGTCGCATATGCTGATTGCCGATACCATGAACCACACCAAACATTGCCGCTATATCGTTAACCCACCGGGCGTGGATGCCACCATCCACCAGCATGTCGGGGTTGGCGAAGGGGAAGTTAATTTCGATGCCTTGTTCGAAGCACTGCGCGAGATGGATTTCGCCAACCGCAGCTTTAAAGTGGGCGGCGAATCAATCATCTCGGCGGCGCTGTTTGGCTATCCCGAGAAGATGAAATATCAGGCAGTGGAAACCCGCGAACTGATTGAACGCGAGTTGTTGTAAAAGCGCGATAAATCGCGCCGCTACAAATACATGCAGATGTCCGTAGCGGCGCGATTCATCGCGCAAAACCGGGCAGGTTATACCTCAACAAACTCACCACGGGTCAAAGACAGCTGTGCCGCTTCAGCAATCGCCTGCGCGCGCAAACCATCCTGCAATCCCGGCAGGTCCGCCACCGTTTCCCCACCGATATGGCGCAGAAACGCATCCAGATGGGTGTAATAGGTTTCGCGTACCCGGCTGAACCAGTCAGCATACAAACCCGGCTGGGTAATCCCCTGGCCCTGATACAAGGTGGCACCGCGCACCGACTGGCTTTCCGATGCCAGCATCCCGGCACTGCCCATCACGCTAATGCGCTCGTCGTAGCCGTAGGCGGTGCGGCGGGTATTATCCAGCTGTGCCAGTGCGCCCTGCTGCATCCGCATAATCAGCACCGAAGTATCAACATCAAAATCCCGGATTTCCGGCATCGCCAGCGCGGCACCCATCGCCCCGACGGTGGTGACTTCATCGTCCGTCAGCCAGCGCAGCAGATCGAAGAAATGAATCGCCTGATCGCGCATCTGCCCACCTGATGATTGCAGGTAGCTCAGTGGCGGCAACTCAGACGCCCGGCACACCATCTGGATCAGCTCAGCCCGGCCAATCACCCCCTGCCGCAGCTGTGCTTTCAGTTGCTGATGGCTACGGTCAAAACGGCGGTTGAAACCAACGGTGATCGGCACCTGCACCGGCGAAATTTTTTCCACCACCTCACGCGCACGCGCCAGCGACAGATCGATCGGCTTTTCGCAATACACCGCCTTGCCTGCCGTCACCGCCTGCTCCAGCAGATCGGCATGAGTCGGCGTGGCGCTGGCGATCAGCACCCCATCAATCGCATCACTGGCGAGTGCCTGCTGCACGCTGGCCGCCTGAGCACCGTAGCGCTGCGCCACCGCTTCCGCGCGGGCGGCATCGATATCACACACCAGCGCCAGTTCCACGCCAGGATGTGCCGCCAGATTCGCGGCGTGCACCTGGCCGATAAAACCACTCCCAATCAAGGCAAAACGTTGCGGTGACCGCATGATAAAGCTCCTGTTTGTTCACATTTCAGAGGTCGGTTGCTTGTCAAAATAGCCGCTTCTGGCAGGCTGTCTGAACGCGGTTTTTGATGGAATTCACTCAGATGAAGGCAATGACGCTGGCAGAACTGGCCAAACGGGCAGGCGTAGGCGTGGCAACGGTAGACCGGGTGCTGAATGACCGGGGCGGTGTCTCCCCGGCGATGACCAAAAAAGTGCTGCAAATCGCACGGGATGCCGGACTCAAACGCATTTTGCCGGAGGAGCATCGTCATCCATGGCAGATTGAAGTGCTGCTGAGTGGCAACGGTTCATTCTTCTTTCAACAGCTGGCACAGGATTTCGCGACCCTGGCGGATGAACTGGGCTATCGCCGCCTGCGGCTGCATCGCACCCTGATCCCGGAAAACGCGCCAGAGAAGCTGGCGGCACACATCGAAGCCAGCAGCAAAAAAATGGATGCGCTGATTGTCTTCGCCCATGAAAATCCGCTGATTTATCAGGCACTGGCGACATGTCAGGCGCGCGCGGTGCCGGTGATTACGCTGGTGACCGATCTGCCTGACGCAGCGCGCCTGTGCCATGTGGGTATCGATCAGTACAAAGCCGGACGCACCGCCGGGCTGATGCTGGGCAGTATGCTGTCTCAGCCGGGTGAAGTGGTGCTGGTGAGTGGTCGGGCCGATTATCATGCGCACCGTCAGCGCATCGAAGGATGCCAGGCGGTGCTGGCTGAACGCTTCCCGCAGCTTCATCTCAACGCCATTCTCGCCGGGCAGGATGAGCGCGAACGTATCAGCCGCCTGCTGGAAAAAACGCTGGCGCATTCAAAGCAAATTGTCGGTCTGTATAACACCGGGATGGGCAATACACAGATTGATGAAGCGCTGGCGCGCCACCGTCTGAGCGGCAAAGTGGTGTACATCACCCATGAGTTGTACAACACCACGCGCATGCTGCTGGAAAAACAGGTACTGACGCTGACGATCGATCAAAACACCCTGCGCCATGCCCAGCTGGCCCTGACGCTGCTGCTGCGCTACCTGGAAGAAGGTGAACAGCCGGATACCTGGCAGGCAGGCAAAGTGGACTTTATGCTTTTTACGCAAGAGAACTTTGCATAACCGCACTTTGCATCTCATCGCCAGCGCGGTTAAATCGCCGTTGACTGCGACTGCTACACTCAGTGGCAGCTAAAAACGCAACCACAACAAGGCGAAATCACTATGTCGGAACATCAGTATCAGCCCGCAAAAGTCTGGACCTGGGACCCGGAAGCCAAAGGCAACGGCGCTAAGGCCAACCGTCCGACGGCTGGACCCACTCACGAGAAAACGCTGCCGGTCGGCAAACATCCGCTCCAGCTGTACTCGCTCGGTACCCCCAACGGCCAGAAAGTCACCATCCTGCTGGAAGAGTTGCTGGCACTCGGCATCACTGCCGCCGAATACGATGCCTGGCTGATCCGTATCGGCGAGGGCGACCAGTTCTCCAGCGGTTTCGTTGACGTTAACCCGAACTCCAAAATCCCGGCGCTGAGCGACCACTCGGTCAATCCGCCGCTGCGCGTGTTTGAATCCGGCAACATCCTGCTGTACCTGGCGGACAAATTCGGCCACTTCCTGCCGAAAGACATTGCCGGTCGCACTGAAGCGCTCAACTGGCTGTTCTGGTTGCAGGGTTCTGCCCCTTATCTCGGTGGTGGTTTCGGCCATTTCTATCACTACGCGCCGGAAAAAATCGAGTACGCCATCAACCGTTTCACGCTGGAAGCGAAGCGTCAGCTGGATGTGCTGGATCGCCAGCTGGCCAATCACCGCTATCTCGGCGGCGATGAATACAGCATTGCCGATATCGCCACCTGGCCGTGGTATGGCAACCTAGTGCTGAACGATCAATACGGCGGTGCCGAGTTCCTTGATGTGCAATCGTATAAACATGTGGTGCGCTGGGCGAAAGAGATTGCCCAGCGTCCGGCAGTGATTCGCGGTCGCAAAGTGAACCGTGCCTTCGGTGCCGCGCCGGAAGACCAGTTGCTGGAGCGTCATGATGCATCCGATTTTGAGATCAACACCGAAGACAAACGCCAGGCGCGGGGAGAAAAATAATGAGCGCATATGTGGTGTTTATCCGCGATGAGACGCTGAACGGCAACGAAATGGCGACCTACGCAGAGAAAGCCGGTGAAGCGCGCGGCGATCATCCGATCACCCCGCTGGCCTTTTACGGCGAGCTGGAAACGCTGGAAGGCCCGGAAGCAGAAGGTGTGGTGGTACTGGAGTTCCCGGATATCAATGCTGCGAAAGGCTGGTATTACAGCCCGGCCTATCAGGAAGCCAAAACGCATCGTCTGAAGGGCGCAAAATATCGCGTGCTGCTGGTGCAGGGCGTGGCCTGAAATTAAGGGCGGTGTAACCGCCCTTTTCACTTCATCAATTCAATGTAATCCGCACCACGCTATCCGGCCCTTTCGCCGAATGATCCTTGTTGAAGCCCTGCTTCACCGTCACGTACAGCGTCTGACCATCCGGTGAGACCAGCAGGCTGTTCGGATGGGTTGGCAGCGTCCAGCTGTTTTTCAGCGCGTAAGTGGTGGCATCCAGTTGCAGCACCTTGCCGGATTCACGCTGGCTGATGTAGATCTCATTGCGTTTAGCGTTGAACTTGATACCCAGCGCATCACCGTCGATCCGCTTGATCACCTTGCCGGTGTGCTCATCAAATACCAGCGTGGTTTTCGCTTTGGAATTGTCGGTGACAAACAGGCGACCGGTGGCCGGATCTTCCGCCAGATTCAGCAACAAATAGGTTTTGCCATCACCCGGTGTCCAGCGTTTATCGATCTTATGGTTGCGCGGGTTGATCACCAGGATCTCGCCACTGCCGTTGGCCGCATAGATACGATCGGTGACCGGTGAATACAGCAGGCCAGTTACCCACTTACCGGCATTTTTAATGGTGGTTTTCAGCTTAAAGGTTTTGGCATCCACCACCCAGATCACGCCCGGATCCGCCACGCCACCGATATACAGCAGGCCGTCGTGCAGCATGATTTCACGCGCACCAGACGGGAAGCCTTTATCGTTGATCAAACCAAACATCAGACGCTGCAACACTTTGCCGCTCTGCGCATCAACTTTTGAAATCCCGCCATCCAGCGTATTGGTGACGTACAGCAGGCTACCGTCCGGCTCCATCGTCATCGCAAAGTTTTTCAGGTCGGTATGGGTTTCGCCTTTGGTTGCCAGCGTGGCCGGATCGAGGCGGTAAATCACGCCACCGTTAACCCCTTTGAAGCTCTGCGCACTGGCGACAAACAGCGACGCGGTGCTGCCGGGGACATAGGCCATTTCATACAGGCCGTCCGCCAGCACCCGCTGCTGCACATTAGTGGCAACCGGCTGAGGGGCAACAACAGGCGCTGCGGCTTTTTTCGCCGGTGCCTGACAAGCCGTCAGACTCAGCGCCGTGACAACGGCCAGCGCCACACCCGCAATACGTGGGTTGAACAAGGATTTCATTCTTCGCTCCATCAGGGAGTTGTAAAAAGAATGAGAATCATACGTATTAACGATTGCGTAGTAAACGTAACGCGCGTTATTCGCGCAATACCTTAATTCGCCGCGACAAACTGGGTGTAATTCTCCGGCGTAATGGTTTTATACGGCACCCAGTTGTAAACCTGGACCTGCTGCTTATTCAGCAGTTCTTTGGTCACCTGCACCGCACCAGTCGCCTGGCCTTTAGCATCCTGGAAAATCGTCAGCACCATTTTGCCACTCTTCACAAACTGCTGGCCGTCCGGCGTACCATCAATGCCCGCCACCAGGATCTTTTCGTTCTTCGCCTGGTTCAGCGCCATAATCGCACCAATCGCCATCTCATCGTTATTGGCGGCGATGGCATCAATCGGACGCTGATTCAGCAGCCAGCCCGATACCACATCCACCGCCTCGTTGCGCTGCCACTTCGCGCTCTGCTTCTCTACCACCTTCATATCTTTATATTTGGCGATCACCGCTTCCACCGCGCGGGTGCGCTCGCGAGCTTCTTCGTTGGACAAGGCCCCCATCAGGATGGCGACGTTGCCTTTGTAATTCATCTTTTTCGCCAGCGCTTCCATCTGCATTTCACCGCCCAGCGCCGAATCGGAGCCGACATAGGCCATATCCGCCGGCAGCTTCACTTCCGGTTTACGATTGACGAAGATCAGCGGAATCCCGGCGTTCTTCGCGGCGGTAATCATCGGTAACACGCCCTGGGTATCCACCGGATTGAGGATAATGGCGTCCACACCCTGGTTGATAAAATCGTCCACCTGCTGTACCTGAAGCGCCACATCGCCTTTGGCATCAACAAACTGCCCTTTGAGTTGATTGGCCTTCAGCTCGGCTTCCATCTGGGTACGCAAAATCGACACAAAGTTGAGGTCAAAATTCGCCAGCGCCACGCCAACGGTGAAGGTTTTGGCACTCACGCTCAGGCTGAACAACAACGAACAGAGCAGGAGAAATAAGGTTCTGATTTTCATGATATGTTTCCTGTAGGGTTGCGATTTTATAGTTGTGGTTTAACGCCGGGTAACAGGCAAATACCCGGCGGGATAACGCTTATAAACTGAAGTGCTCGTGGAACTGTTGCAGCGCAGCCGTGCTGTCGCCGCTGGCCCAGCCCTCCATCGCCACCGTGCCCTGATAACCGATGTCATGCAGCGTACGGGCGATGGCGCGATAGTTGATTTCCCCGGTGCCTGGCTGCTGACGTCCGGGCACATCCGCCACCTGGAGCTCGCCAATCGCCGCACCGGCACGACGGATCAGTTCGATCAAATTGCCTTCCCCGATCTGCGCGTGGTACAGATCGAGATTCATCTTCAGCGCCGGGCTGTTGACCGCCTCCACCAGCGCCAGCGTATCGGCAGCCAGCGCAAAAGGCGTACCCGGATGGTCAACCGGGAGATTGAGGTTCTCCAGCGTGAATACCCGCCCGGTGCGCTCACCGAGCTGCGCCACTTTGCGCAGCGTGTCGGCGGCTTTCAGCCACATGGCACCAGTCACCACCGCCACCGGTTTCACCGGCAGCCCCCGGTCATCCAGCCCGGTGCCATGCAGATTAAGGACCGGACAATTCAGCAGTGCCGCTACGCCCAGCGAGGCTTCCGCGCTTTGCAGTAGTTGGGCGATCTGCTCATCATCGGTCAGGTTGCCGGTCAGATAGCCGGTCATGGAGGTGAAGCGCGCCCCTGTCGCGGCCAGCGCTTCAATATCCTTATTGGCCCAGCCCCAGATTTCGACGCCAAAGCCCAGCTCGTGAATACGTCTGACGCGTTCGATAAACGGCAGATCGAGAAACACCATTTCGGCACAGACAGAAAGTTGGTATCCAGCCATTAGCGGCCTCCCAGCGTGATCGGTTGGCGTTGTTTGACGGATTCAATGCAGGCCAGCGCGATTTCCAGCGCATTACGCGCATCTTCGCCAGTGGCGCGTGGCGTCTCGCCCGTGCGGATGCAGCGGGCAAACTCGGTCATCTCCGCCACATAGGCATCGCGCAGCAGATCCGAGTCGAGACGCGAGGTGTCAATCGCGATACCGCCCGCGTGGTAACGCACGCAGTGGTTAGCGTTGATATGTCCGGCCTGCAACATCCCTTTGCTGCCAAACACTTCACCCCGCACGTCATAGCCATACACCGCCTGGAAATTGGCTTCGGCAGTGGCAATCGCGCCATTGTCGAAACGAATGGTCACCACCGAGGTATCCAGCAGGCCTTTGTCTTTAAAATCCGGGCGCACCAGCGCATCGGCCAGCGCGTACACTTCCACCGGCCTGGCATCGTGATTGAAGTGCAGCAGGGTATCGAAATCGTGAATCAGGGTTTCGAGGAAAATGGTCCACGGCGGGATGGGTGCCGGGTCGCGTAGCGCCGGGTCACGGGTGACGGAACGGCTGAGCTGCGTGGTGCCATTCTCCCCGGCTTTTACGGCGGCAATGGCAGCAGCAAAACCACTGTCGAAGCGGCGATTGAACCCGACCTGCAATACCACCCCGGCGCTTTTCGCCGCCTGAATGGCGCGGTCGGCTTCATCCAGCGTCACCGCCATCGGCTTTTCACAGAACACATGTTTTCCCGCCTGTGCTGCGGCAATCACCCATTCCGCATGGGTACGTGCCGGAGCGGCAATGGCGATGGCGTCGATTTCCGCGTCCTGCAACAGCGCGTGCAGATCGCTATAGGCTTTCGCCACCCCGAGCTGCTGTGCCAGCTTTTCCGCCGCACCCGGCAGAGGATCGGCCACGGCCGCCAGGGTTGCGCCCGGCACCCGCCAGGCGAGGTTTTCTGCATGGAAGCTGCCCATGCGACCGGCCCCAATCAGGCCAACGCGTACAGGTTGAATCATTGCTAACTCCTTGTTATTCAGGAAACATCAGATGAGATGCGACATTTAACGGAGTTATTGCAAAGCCGATGCCAGGTAAAAATCGCCGGAATTTGTGAGACGCCACACAGATACAGTTCACAAACTGGCCACAAAATTTACATGTCAACTTCACATGTAAATAAAATGGACATTCCATCCTGTAGCGGAGTGCCTTATGCGATCCCTGAGTGAGCGGTTGCCGTTTAAAGATGAAAGCGATCCGATCTTCAGCCTGCCAGGCGGTGCGGAAGTCGGCGAGTGGGATAATTTGCTGTGGCAGGGCTGGCATAGTTTTCAGCGCGGTGAACAGCCGGGCTGGATGCGGCGTAGCATTTTGCAGTCGTGGCAACGATCGCAGCAGCGCGGCACCGATCCCCACGATTTTACCTATATCTCCCCGCCCGCCGATGAACTGGCCGCGATCCTCGAACATAACGCCGGGTTGATCCTGGTGGCACGCAGCATCATGGAGAACCTGCTCGCCTACAACCCGGATGGACATATCAACCTGACCGATGCGCAGGGGGTGACGCTGCATTACTGTGGCGCGGATATGACGCCGGTCGGCAGTATCCTGCGCGAAGAAGTGCTCGGCACCAACTGCACCGCGCGCTGCCTGATTGAGCAGCGGCTGGTGTATGTGCTGAGCGGTGAGAACTGGAAATTCGATCTGCGCAAACGCCATCGCCAGTGCGCCGCCGCCCCGGTTCGTGATGCCAGTGGCCAGCTGATTGGCGTACTGACGCTCACCGCCACCCCCGATAACTTCAATGCCCACACGCTGGGCACCGTGCAGGCAGCCGCAGAAGCGGTAGGCCAGCAACTGATGCTGCGCCGTCTGCTGGCGGAGCAGCAGTCGATCCTTGAAACCCTCAATGAAGGGGTGATCGTCTGCGATCGGCATGGCCGGATCAAAACCCTCAATCGTTACGCGCGCCAGATCTTCAGCGGGCTGGATCCCGATGCCGGACCGATCGATGTCTTGTTGCAGCCACAGGGCGGATCGCTGCTGACGATGCCGTTCTGCAACGACCGCGAACTGCAATTTATGCCCGACGGTGTGCAATCGATCCCCTGCCTGATTTCGCTGATGCCCGCCCCCGACGGCGGACGCGTGCTGTCGCTGCGTGAGAACCAGCGCATCCGCGCCATTACCCGTCGGGTGATGGGCGTCAGTGCCAGCTACACCTTCGAGATGATTCGCGGCAACGCGCCACGCGTGCAGCAAGCAATTCAGAAAGCGCGAGCCAGCAGCCGCACTGACAGCACCGTGCTGCTGACCGGCGAAAGCGGCACCGGTAAGGAGCTGTTTGCCCAGGCGATCCATAACGCCAGTCCGCGCCAGCAGGAAGCCTTTATCGCGCTGAACTGCGGCGCCCTGCCGCGTGATCTGGTGCAGAGCGAGCTGTTTGGTTATGTCGATGGCGCGTTCACCGGCTCACGCCGTGGCGGCTCGCCGGGCAAATTCGAGCTGGCCGATGGCGGCACGTTGTTTCTTGATGAGATTGGTGAAATGCCGCTGGAAGCGCAAACCAGCCTGCTGCGCGTGTTGCAGGAAAGCGAGGTGGTGCGCATCGGTGCGGCGAATCCGCTGAAGGTCAATGTGCGCATCATCGCCGCCACCCACTGCAACCTGCTGGACGCGGTGGAGAAAGGGGCGTTCAGGCGCGATCTTTACTATCGGCTGAATGTGGTGTCACTGGCGATCCCGCCGCTGCGCGAACGCCAGGAGGACATCCCCGGCCTGGTGAATACTTTTATTCTGGCGCTCTGCACCCGGCTGAAACGCATTGCGCCGCAAGTCTCGCCGGAGGCGATGCGTTGTTTGCAGGCATGGCACTGGCCGGGCAACGTGCGCGAGCTGGAGAATCTGGTGGAGCGCATGGTGAACCTGTGTGAAGGGCTGGAGATTGGCAGGCAGGATTTGCCGGATGAGATGGTGCACAGCCAACAGCCACCGGTCGCGCTGCCCTCGTTGCAGGAAAATGAACGCCAGCATGTGTTGCAGGTGGTGGCCGAGCAGAAAGGCAACCTGCGCCAGTCGGCGCAGCTGCTGGGGATTTCGCGTACCGCGTTGTATAACAAGCTACATCAGTGGCAGGTGGATGTGGCGGCAATGCGGCGCGGGTGAAACCCCGCGCAATAAATTGCGCTGCTACGATAATGATGCACCGCCGCATATCACCAGCTCCTGCCCGGTGATGGCATCTGCGGCGGGCGACAACACAAAAGCCGCCAGCGCCGCCACCTCCTCCGGTTTGATATAACGCCCGATAGGCGGCAGTTGTGGTGGCGAGCTGGCACGCCCCGGTTGCAGCAGCATTGGCGTTGCCGTGGCTCCTGGTGCTATCACATTCACTGTGATCCCTTTCGGTGCCAGCTCGGCAGCCCAGCTACGCGCCATCCCCACCATCGCCGCTTTGGTGCTGACATACTGGCTGCGGCCCGCCGCCCCGCGTGAAGTACGGCTGCCAATCAGCAGGATACGATCGCCCTGCTGCATCTGCGGTTGCAGCGCGTTAGCCATAATCTGCGCGGCCTGCACATGCAGATACCACAAACGGTGGCTGGCTTCCTCATCCAGATCGCCAAGCGGCGCGGCGGCCATCATCCCGGCAGCATGTACCAGCGCATCCACTTTCGGCAGCACAGCCAGCGCCTGTTTCAGTAACGCCGCATCAAACAGATCCACGCTGACCGAGGTAAAACGCGGATGTTCTTTTTTCACCTGCGTGCGGCTAAAGCCCGTCACCTGCCAGCCCTGCTGCAACAGGGCATCGGCAATCGCCGCACCGATACCGGAGCTGACACCGGTCACCAGCGCATGTCGGCTCATGAGATAACCCAGGATTCATCAACGCGCACATACTTTATCGCCTGGCGGAACCAGGTATAGGCAATGTGCAGCGCGCCATCCTCCCCCTGTTTAATGCTGGGATAGGAGAATTCACGATTCAGCTTCTGCTGCGAGTTGTTGGTCATGCAGTAGCCGTCACCTTCGTCGAGATTGCGCTGCCACGGCCAGCTGTGCCCGCCATCGGCAGAAATCGCCAGTGTCATCGGTGCGCGTGGCGCGCCCCAGAACGCGGTTCTGCCGCTGTGCGCCACCGGCTCCGCCGCAACCGCCACATCACCCTCGTCTTCATCTTCGATCTCGTCATACAGCGACAAACGTCGCTCGCTGGCATCGCGGGCGCTCATGGCGTTAAACACCAGCGCCAGATGGCCGTTGTGCAGCGTTGTCACCTGAATTGATGAGTTGTTGTTGGGCAAGGTCGTCGCCTGCGGTGCGCTCCAGCTTTCGCCGCCGTCATAGGAACGGCTTTGATAGATAAAATCCGCCCAACGGCTGCGATACAGCGCCAACAGGCTGCCATCGTGCAACAAGGTGATATTCATATGTACGCAGCCGAGGCTATCCGGCACCGCCACATCACGCCAGCTTTTGCCTTTATCACTGGAGATTTTCACCGCGCTGACATCATCGTTACCCACCCATTTCACCCCCGGCTGGGTGCGGCAATAAAACACCGGCAGCAGCCAGTTGCCATTTGGCAGCACCACCAGCGGCTGGCGGATAAAGGTGCCGGGTTGATCAAGCAGCGTGTCGATGGCGCTCCAGCTGCGGCCAAAATCACGCGACTGGCGATAGCGCACAATTGCGGTGTCCTGGTTGCCGGATTTCTGCGCCGTCCACAGCAGCCACAGCACCTGATCCGGATCGAGGAACAGCACCGGGTTTTGTTCCGATCGCGTCGGATCGTCCGATAACTTTTGCGCATCACGCCATTGATCGCAGCCTTTTTCCAGCCGCGAGCTCCAGACCGAGATATCGGCGATCCCTTCCTGGGTGCCGCCAAACCAGACGCACAGCAGGTCGCCATTCGGCAAGGGCAGCAAATTGGCGGCGTGGTTTTGCGGGCAGACCGAGGGCAGCATCGCGGTGAGCTGCTGCGCATCCTGCGCGTGGGGATGAAGGTTACCGTTGCGATCAACGGTCACGGTTAAATCGGTCATATCAGGCTCCACTGTTTTGCATGGTTTGTTTCGGGGCTTTTTTATCCTGTGTCTGGCGCGACGGAATCAGTCGGTCAATCACCATCACAATCGCTGGCGTCACCAGCGCCACATACATGTTGTTGATACCAAAAGGGTCACCCAGCAAATACCACACCGAGGTCACCACGCAGGCGGCGATCAGCCCGGCATTGGCACCACGGGTGCTTTTAAAGAACGGCAGGTAGAAGGCGATGATCGCCACCACCGAAATCGACAAGCGGATAGCGCGGGTAAAGAACGACAGTTTCAGCACTTCAGGCACGAACAACACGAAAATCAGCGGCAGGAAGCCAATCAACAGCGACAGCCAGCGTGTCATGCGGAATTCGCGTTCCGGCGTGGGATTGCGGTATGGCACATAAAAATCCTTCACCACCAGTGAGGCGATGGCGAGCGCCACGGTGCTGACGCTGACGAAAATCGACGCCACCAGCGAAGTGGTGACAATCCCCGCCAGCCACGGGCTCATATCCTGCAAAAACACCGGCAGCGCATACAGGCTTTTGATATCGGGATGGAGGAATTTCGCCGCCACACCAATCAGCGCGATGGCGATGGCAATCGGCATACAGAAGAAGAAAGCTACCCAGGTGGCGCGCTTCGCCGAGGCGGCGCTTTTGGTCGAAGCAATTGCCTGAATCACGAACTGAGTACAGAAGATCGAACCGATGGTGCCAATCAGCCAGGCAAAAATGGTGCTGCCGCCAACGTTGCCATCCCAGGTCCAGTAGAAGTGCGGCATCTGCTTGATCATCGGACTCACGCCGCCGGTCATATGCAGCGCCACACCGAGAATAATCATAATCCCGATATATTTCAGTCCGCTGTGCAGCAGCGTCACCCAGGCGATACCCTTCATTCCGCCGAACATAAAATAGAAGGTACTGACGACGGCGGTGATAAAGGCCGCGGTGGTGAGGTCGAGGTTCAGCACCGTGGAGATGGCCGCTGCGCCGCTGACGTAATTCCCCACGTTCACCAGCAGCAACGCATAGATCATGATCAGCGAGATGATGTTTTTGGTCGAGTTGCCGTAACGTTCGGCAATCGCGCCGGAAATGGTGATTTTTCCGGTGTTATAGATACGTTTGACCAGCAACATCCCAAATAACGGAAAGCCGATTGCCGCGCCAATCACCGACCAGGACGCGGCAAAACCATCTTCAAACGCCGCCTGTGCGGTGCCGATAGTCGATTTGGCACCGATATATTCTGACATCAGCATCACCCCGACAATAAACGCCGGCATGGCGCGCGATCCCGCCATAAAGTCGCCGGTATTTTTACTGCGCAAACGCCAGGTCAGCCAGGTGGTAAACAGGATATAAGCAATCACAATCCCGACAATAATCACCATCCCTTCTGCAGAGAATTGTTTCATTTCAGCCTCATCGATAACGTAGGGTCGTGGCACGCGCTGGGCTTCACGCGCGCCGTTATTAAGGGTGGCGTCTGTTATTTTGACGGGTGTCTGAGCACCGGGTATCGCCACCAGGGTAAGAATGATTTAAATCGCTCAACAAAGAGCAAAATTACGCACTGACAGGGCTACTTTATAGGTGATGGCCGGATAAATTTGTTTGATCATGCTCACAAACACTCAATGTTGATTACAAATAATCAAAACATCATCCCATGGCATGATCATCGCGCCTGCGCGGGAAAAGAAGGGTTGTAATATCTGTGCTCAGCGCAGCGGCGTACGCAGTGATATTTTCTGGTGAGAGCATGGAGAGTAAAACATTATTTTGTCCGAATCGGACTGATGAAATTTTATTTAACTCAATATTCCAGAATTGAGAAAGGAAATTCAGAACATATTAATTTTTATAAAATAAAAATCATTTATATCAATTAATTATGCCGATTTATTTTTATAGAATTAGCAGAATAACCGCTATAATTCGCCATCTATCCACGGGAAAATGTGACATAAATCACACATCATGTTATACCTTTATCTCATCAAAATAATATCAAGGATCGAATGCCGATTATTTCGGCCGCACTGTACCCCTGCATAAAAATAAATTCATCTGCAAGGAATACTATGCCTACATCAGAAAATAAAACCTGGCGATATTCGCCGGAAACCCCGTCTGCTCAGGCTGACAATGAAAAGTTATCCGCAAGCGCAACCGTAGAAAACAGCCGCTTTCTCAGCGCAGATGCCTTTTTATTGACAGCGACCGCCATCGCCGCCATTGCTGGTTTTCTCTATGGCTATGACACCGGCATTATCTCCGGCGCACTGTTGCAGATTACCCATGATTTCCACCTTTCTTCGCATGCACAGGAGCTGGTGACCAGTGCGATCCTCGTCGGCGCGGTGGTGGGTGCACTCAGCTGTGGACGTCTCTCCAGCCAGCTCGGCCGTCGCTACACGGTGATGATTGTGGCGGCGATTTTTGCGGTCGGGGTGATCGGCTCCGGTCTGTCCCCCAATGCCGTCTGGCTCGGTGTGGCACGTCTGGTGCTGGGCTTTGCCGTCGGTGGTGCCTCGCAAATCGTCCCGGTGTATATCGCCGAGCTGGCTCCCCCGGACCGCCGTGGCCGTCTGGTGACCTTCTTCAACATCTCAATTGGCGTCGGCATTGTGACCGCCGCGCTGGTTGGCACCTTTATGCAGGATATCTGGAGCTGGCGCACCATGTTTGCCGTCGCCGCCATTCCGGCGGTGATCCTGCTACTGGGAATGCTGCCGCTGCCTGAAAGCCCGCGCTGGCTGGTCGGTCAGAAACGCCTGAAAGAGGCCCATCTGGCGCTGGATAGCGTGCGCGACACGGAAAAGCAGGTGCGTCAGGAGATTCGCGATATCCAGCGCGTGCACGCCAAAGTGGAACGTAAGGCAGTTGCGAGCTGGAGTGATCTGAAGCAGCCCTGGCTGCGTCCGGCATTGCTGGTAGGGCTGGGTATCGCCGCCTTTACGCAGCTTTCCGGCATTGAAATGATGATTTACTACACGCCCACCTTTCTCACCAACGCCGGATTCAGCCGTGATGCGGCACTGTATTCAGCACTGGGCGTGGCGGTGATTTATCTGACGCTGACCATCATCGGCAAACTGCTGGTTGACCATGTTGGCCGCCGCGCTTTAACCCTGTGGATGATGCCAGGCGCCATCGTCAGCCTGGTACTGCTGGGCACGGTGTTTCGTCTCGATGCACACGGCGGCGGCCATAGCCTGTTGATCGTGCTCTGCCTGTTTGGCTTTATGGTGTTTAACTCCGGCGGTATTCAGGTGATTGGCTGGCTGATGGGTTCAGAGCTGTATCCGCTGGGTATTCGTGAGAAAGCCACCAGCCTGCACGCCGGGATGCTGTGGGGTTCTAACCTGCTGCTGACCGCCACCGCACTGTCGATGGTCAACCTGCTGGGAATTGGCGGTGCCATGTGGTTCTACGCACTGCTGAATCTGCTCGGCTTTGTGTTTGTCTTTTTCCTGATGCCGGAAACCAAAGGCCGCTCGCTGGAAGAAATTGAAACTTCACTGAAAGCCGGAGAGTTTTACCCGCTCCAGCAGCGCCGCCAGCAAACAGCGGAGGAGTAAAGCGTTTAATGGCGGCATCATGGCCGCCATTTTTCAAAGCCAGTTCAATTAATGTCGTCTGGGTATCGCAGGTTTAAAATGATACGCTTCTAAATCTGCATCAAGTGACCAGATGAAGATCTCAGACATAGATGAAACTCGTCTGCATTTATTGAATTCTTCAATAATGGAGAGATCACCCAGACTGGTTCCCTCTCCGATCTTTTTGTTTCTTCCGGCATGGTCGGGAAAGGTATCAAGCCATTCTAATACTTCATGCGGTGTAGGGAATGCAGAAACTCGGAAAGGAGCGGTATTTTCCATTGAGTCTTTGACCAGATCACAGAATCTTTTAGCTGTTTCACGACGCAGATCCCCATCACCATTTTGTGCAATATGGTTTCCGGTTTCAATAATCGTCGCCATAGGCAAGATAAAGGAAGCGCCACAGCTAATATAATCTTTAAATGCCCCCATCATTTCCTCATGGCGATCGTTCTTTCCCGGAACATTAAGGATATTTAAAAATACGCTGGTATCAATAATACATATCGCACTCACTTCTTCTCTCCCTGAAAACTTTCCAGCCACGCCATGGCTTTTTGCTTACGTTCTTCAGAAGAAGAAGCGGTTTTCACGAAACGGTCAACAACCCCATTCGTCACTAACTCACCTAATGGCCCCTGAGTAATTAAACCCGGAAAATCATCTAAATCAGCCAGCCTGACCAGGCAGCTATCCCCAGCTTTTGCATCGCGGTAACAAAACACAACATCACCCAAGGCTTCGTCAGGCAAAGCATCCATTAAAGCTGGGTTATGTGTAGATAGCAGCAATCGCACACCACGCAGGCTAGCTTGTTTCCGCATAGTCTCAAGTAATTGCCGCGCGCGTGAAGGATGTACACCGTTATCAACTTCCTCGATAACGACAGTGGAACCTTCCGGGACTGAAAGCAATGCAGCGGCGATAGCCAGCACGCGCAGAGTACCATCCGAGAGAAGGTCAACCGACCATGTACGTTCTTTCCCACCAAAACTCTCAACCAGTTCCAGAGAAACCTGACCTCTCCGATCCCTGAAGAAAGTAATATCTTTTACATCCTGTTCCGGTAAGCTTTTTATAAAATCAATAATCGATGATTTTAATTCATCATATTGACAAAGAATGTACAAAACACCAGAAAGGTTCGCACAGTTACCTCGAAGTTTTTTATCCGGCGCACTGTCTCCTCTCATAGAAGAAGGAACAGGATCAAGAAACAGCGTATTTTCAAGTAACGTCTGAAATTTTTCTGTTATTTCAGGCAGCGTTTTCTGTGCTTTCTTATGTCCTGACTCAAAAATGGCAGAACTGGCCAACTGACTCATTACCAGCATATTATCAGTGCAGTTAACCAGCGGCATTCGGCCATGAGTAGAAAAATTGTTATAGGCAACTTTAATTAGCGTACTGGCACCTTCAGAAGGTTTCATAATTCTATAAAGCGGTCTTTTCTTATCTGGAGAAAGAATCGTTTCATGAATAATATGTAGCTCACTATCACGCACAGCGATTTCAACTTCAAAAAAATTCCAGTCATCGTCATCCGTACTACAGCCAATTTCAAATTGCGGAGAAGATAGATACCCCAGATCACTTATCTTTCCTCTTAATATCTCTTCAGAGTCCTCAACCCGGTATTTCAACACAGACAGCTTCTGGCCTTGTCCTAACCAGCAAAGAAAACGAAAGGCCTCCAGCGCGTTGCTCTTACCTGATGCGTTCGCACCAATCATCAGCGTCAGCGGTGCCAGATGCAGCGTTTGCTTTTTATAGCTTTTAAAATTCTCAATATGAATCTGCGTTAACATTATTGCCTCCAGGCGAAGAGCAGATGGATTTTATCTGCTGACTCCAGCCGCCCATTATAGAGAAGCCGGGCGAAATCACTCAACTCAATAAATTTATTGTAATTCCTGCTGCAAAAACTCAACAAAGGCGCTGATGCGCGCCGGAAGCTGGCGCTGCGGTTGCCAGACGGCAAAGATATCGCCGTCTGGTGCCGTCCAGGCTGGCAGCACATGCAGCAGCTCGCCACTGTGAATGCTGTGCTGCGCATCCCACCACGACCGCAACAGAATGCCATGTCCATCCTGCGCCAGCTGCATCGCCACCTCGCCGTCATTGGTGATCAGCGTGCCGCGGACCTTTTGCGTTAACTGCTGTTCGCCATTACTCAGCCGCCACAGGGCAAAATCGCTTTCGTACTGGCGCAGCAAAATGCAGTTGTGCTGCGCCAACGCCGCGACGCTCTCCGGCAGGCCACAACGTTCGGCATAGGCAGGTGCGCAACACAGTACACGCGGATTGGTACGCAGTTTGCGTGCCATCAGCCGCGCATCCGGCGGCTCACCGACGCGAATATCAATATCGATATGTGCATCAAGGAAACTGAGCGGCTGGCTGCTCAGTTGCAGGCTGAGTGACAGCTCCGGGTGCAGCGCGGCAAAACGCGACACCAGCGGCGCGACGTGGCGGCGGCCAAAACCAAACGAGGCATTGATATTCAGCGTACCGCGCAGCACGGCGGTCTGGCTGCTGACCGACTCCTCCAGCTCCGCCAGTTGGTCCAGCAGCGGACGTGCCCCTTCCAGGTAACGTTTGCCCTCAGGCGTCAGCTCCAGCCGACGCGTAGTACGGCGCAGCAGCTGCACGCCAAGACGCAATTCCAGCTGGCTCAGCCGTTTACTTACCGCCGGTAACGACAGCCCCAGCTCGCGTGCTGCCGCCGTCAGGCTGCCGAGGGTGGCGATACGCACGAAAAAGGCCAGATCGTCGGTGGAGGTGCGGGATTCTCTACTTTTATTCAACATTGGCTTGCTGTTCAGGCTAATTATTTCCCCATGATGCAAAGTTATACTGCGGGCAGAACATCAACAGCAACCTGCGAGAGACCCTATGAGCGGCAAAACATTTAAAATCGCCGTCATCCCTGGCGATGGCATTGGTAAAGAAGTGATGCCGGAAGGCATCCGCGTGATGGACGCGGCAGCGAAAAAATTCAATATCCCGCTGGAGTGGCAGTGGTTTGACTATGCCAGCGCCGAATACTGGCAGCAGCACGGCAAAATGCTGCCGGATGACTGGTTCGCTTCCCTGCAAACCTTTGATGCGATCTACTTCGGTGCCGTGGGCTGGCCAGAGGTGGTGCCGGATCATGTATCACTGTGGGGATCGTTGTTGCAGTTCCGTCGTGAGTTCGACCAGTACGTCAACCTGCGTCCGGTGCGGCTGATGCCGGGTGTCAAAGCGCCGCTGGCCAATCGTCAGCCGGGCGATATTGATTTCTACGTGGTGCGCGAAAACACCGAAGGGGAATACTCCAGCGTGGGCGGCACCATGTTCCCCGGCACCGAGCGTGAAGTGGTGATCCAGGAAACGGTGATGACGCGTACCGGCGTCGATCGCATCCTGAAATTCGCCTACGAACTGGCGCAGAAGCGCCCGAAAAAACACCTGACCTCCGCCACCAAATCCAACGGTATCGCCATTACCATGCCGTACTGGGATAGTCGGGTTGAAGCCATGTCTGGCAGCTACCCGGAGGTAAAGGTCGATAAGTATCATATCGATATTCTCACCGCCAACTTCGTGCTGCACCCGGACTGGTTTGATGTGGTGGTCGCCAGCAACCTGTTTGGCGATATCCTATCGGATCTCGGCCCGGCCTGTACCGGCACCATCGGCATTGCGCCATCGGCCAATATCAACCCGGAAGGCAAATTCCCCAGCCTGTTCGAACCGGTTCACGGCTCCGCGCCGGATATCGCCGGGCTTGGTGTGGCGAACCCGATTGGTCAGATTTGGTGTGGCGCGATGATGCTGGAACACCTCGGCTTTGCTGAAGCGGGTGCGGCGGTGCTGGATGCTATCGAGCGCACGCTGGCGGCGGGCAACAGCCTGACGCGTGACCTCGGTGGCAAAGCCTCGACTGAGGAGCTGGGAGCTGCCATCGCGGCGGCGTTATAATCACGCCACTGCGGTAAAAAAACGCGCGATAAATCGCGCCGCTACGAATCGGGGCGATTTATTGTGCAATATCACACGTTGCCGTATGCCAGCCCGCTGGCAACGGCTGCGGGCGCACAATGGTGACATTGTGCAGTTGCAGGTTCTCCACGCCGCGCGCAAACACCCCCGGCAGCCCATCCGGGTAGGCCGCCACACCATAGGCCAACCCGGTGAGGCTATTCATTTTATAGGCGTTATCCAGCCCCATTCCGGTGGGTGATGCGGGATTACAGGGCGGGCGCACATCGTAGTGCCCCTGCTCCGCCGTGGCCGCCGCCACCTGCCGCAGCTGAACATTGCTGAGCATCACCTCACGGATCTGCCCCGCTTTCTCGCTATGCAGGTTAATCGCCCCTTCCATCACTCCGCTGACGTTAGTGAATTGCAGCTGTTCGATATGGCCCGGCGCAATCGCCGGATCGCGCGCGCGAACCGAAACAAACAGCGCATCGGCTTTGCCCCAGTGGCACGGTGGCGCATGGTGGCAGGCCAGCGTCAGGTTGCTGAAATGCAGACGACGGAAACAACCACCGTCGCGCGACAGCAGGCCAATCGCCCGGTTGGAGTCGAAAATGGTACAGCCGGTGACGGTAACATCTTCCACGTCATCAAAGGTTTCGGTACCGATTTTGAACGCACAGCTGTACGAGCGCAGCAGGCAGTTGCTGATCATAATCTGACGCGCCGCGCGCCTGAGAGGAGCCGGTTTGTCGGTGGTTTTGATGCAGATCGCGTCATCTGCCGCGCTCAGGTAACTGTTGCTGACAAACACCGCTTCGCAGCTGTCGATATCCAGCGCATCGGTATTCGGCATGGTCATGGAATTATCGATGGTAAGATGATCAATATGGACATGGCGACAGCTCACCAGATGCACGGTCCACATTGGTGCCTGCACGATACTGAATTCCTGTAGCGTGACCTGCTGGCAATCTTCAAACACGATGATGCGTGGACGTAGCGGGCGCGGCAGTCGATAGCCCTGATCATCCTTTTCGGCGGCAAACCAGGCTTCGCCATCCCCGTCGATCACCCCTTTGCCGCTCAGGGTGATATTGCGCTGGCCCACCGCGTACAGCAGCACATGCTGCGACAGCTCCGCCTGACTCTGCGCCAGGCAACGCTGATAATCCTCAACCCTCTGGCTCGCCAGCAAGGTTGCCCCCGCCGCCAGATGCAGCTGGAGATTCGACCCCAGCGTGACGGTGCCCAGCCGGTAACGCCCCGCTGGCACCGTGAGCGTACCACCACCCTGCTGCGCCAGCTGATCCAGCGCGCGCTGAAAGCAGGCGGTATCGAGCGTTTCCCCGTCGGCGGCGGGATGAAAATCGGCCAGAGAAAGCTGCATCAGGTTCTCCTATTTCACTGCGCCTTCGGTCACACCACTGATAAATTTACGCTGGAACACCAGGAATACCGCCACCAGCGGCAGGATGACGATCATCGCCCCCGCCATCAGCACCGGGATATCAATGGTGTTTTTGTTCTGGAAAAACATCATGCCGATGGGCAAGGTGCGCAGCTCATCTTTGTTCACCAGAATCAGTGGGATGAGAAATTCGTTCCAGGTCCAGATAAACAATAGCAGCGCCAGCGTCGATAACGTGGGCCAGATGGCGGGCACCAGAATGCCCCACAGAATTTTGCGCCGTGATGCGCCATCCATCACCGAGGCTTCCACCAGCTCACGCGGCACCTGTTGCAGTGCGGTGGCAATCATCAGCGTGGTGAACGGCAGCGACAGCGCAATCTGCGGCAGAATCAGCGCCAGGTAGGTGTTGGTCAGCCCCATCCAGCGCAGCTCGTGATACAGCGGGATAATAAAGGCTTCACTCGGCAGCACCATGCCCAGCGCCAGCATCGCCGCCACCACTTTTTTGCCCGGGATCTTCAGCCAGGCAAAACCAAAACCGGCCAGAATACCGAGCAGGATGCTGCAAATCACCACCGGGATCACCACCAGCACCGAGTTCATAAAGTAAACGTTGAAATGGCCCTGCTGCCAGGCGGTGACGTAGTTTTTAAAGTTGAGTGACGCGGGTAAGGTAAAGACGCCCTGGAACAGCTCCATCTGGGTTTTGAATGAGGTCATCAGCGCCATCAGGAACGGCATAATGGTCATCAGCGCCACGATCCAGATAAGCGCACGAGAAACTACTGGCGTGCCACGCATCAGTGACGCTCCCGAATAGCAAAGTGGATTAACGCGTTGATCAACAACACAATCATCATACTGAACACCGCGACCGCCGAGGCATAACCGAAGTAGTGCAGGTCAAAACCCTGCTTATACATAAAGATGTTGGTGACCATGGTTGCGGTGCCCGGCCCGCCCTGGGTCATCACGTAGACCAGGTCAAAAGCTTTCAGGCTGGCGATCACCGTCAGCAGCAGCGCGATACGCAGCTCCGGGCGCAGTGACGGCAGGGTGATGCGCATAAATTTTTGCCGCCGCGAGGAGCCGTCCAGGTCGGCCGCTTCCAGCAGCGACGGGTCCATGCGTTGTAATCCCGCCATAAACAACACCAGGCAAAAACCAAAGAAGTACCAGGTCGCTACCAGACCGACCGCAGGCAACGCCCAGGTGAAATCGCCCAGCCAGGACAACGCCAGCTGCGGCAGGCCGATGGCGCGCAGGAACTGGTCGATCGGACCAAACGCCGGGTTGTACAACCAGCGCCACACCACACCGAGTACCGCCATCGGCATGATATACGGCAGAAAGAAGAAGATACGCAGCAGGCTGCGTTCTTTGTTGTTACGCGTTTCGTACAGGAAGCTGCACAGCAGCAGGCCGACCCCAATCGGCAACAAGGTGTAGAACAACATCAGCAATGCGTTGTTGCCGAGCGCCACCCAAAACACCGGGTCACTGAACATACGCATGTAGTTACTGATGCCGGTAAAAATCGGCATCGAGATGCCATCCCACTCGGTAAAACTGATGCCCAGCGACGCCAGCAGCGGCAGCAACAGAAAGACCGCGTACACCAGCACCGCGGGCAGGAGATAGAGCGCATTGCGCCAGGCAGATTTGTTCAGCATAACCTTACTCGCTTGCGGACCTGTCAGCGGCCCGGCCTCATGCCGGGCCGGATTTATCAGTGCTTCAGGGTTTTCAGGTAACGTTGATAGTTGTTGTCGAAGTTGGTGACCATCTGGTCGGCGGTTTGCCGTCCGCCCAGCAGCAGCTGCACGTTCTGATTCAGTTCGGCGTTCATGGTGGGTGTCGCCCAGTCCACGTAATGGCCGAGACCATCATGTTCATTCAGCGCGACCCAGACCTGATAAGCCTCCGCCAGCAGCGGATTATCTGCCGGGATTTGCGCATTTTTGTTGGCACTGGCGGGCAGGAAGCCCACTTTCAGCCAGCGGTTCGCCATCTCATCCGACACGATGTAATCGATGAACTTCGCTGCGGCATCCTGCTGTTCTTTGGTTTTCGCCGTGCTGGTGATGGAGAACGCCAGGTCAGTCCCGCCCACCATCAGCGCATGCTGCACACCCGCACCCATCGGCATCGCGGCAAAGTGAATATCTTTGTTATCTTTGAACTGCCCCAGATACCAGGTGCCGCTCACCAGGAAGGCGGCCTGACCGTTCTGGAACAGGGTGGCGGCATCATCCTGGCCAATTCCCTGGAAGCCGGGGAACAAATAGCCTTTGTCGTTCCAGCTTTTCATCATGTTGGCGGCTTTCACCAGCTTGTCGTCTTTAAAGGTGCCGCCCACGTCGTAAATCAGGTCATCCAGTTTTTTACGGTCGCTGCTTTCAATCTGCGCTTCCCAAAGGGTGCTGAGCAGTTGCTGGCCCATGTTGCCGTCCAGCAGCCCCAGCATCATAGGTGCGGTGCCCTGCGCTTTCAGTTTTGCCATCGCCTGTTCCAGCTCGGCGAGGGTTTTCGGCACCGCGACACCGGCTTTATCCAGCAACGCTTTGTTGTAATACAGGCCGACCATCTCACCGAGGCTGGCGACGCCATACAGCTTGCCGCTGCCGAAGTCCTGATTATCGGACCAGCGGTTGCGTTTCAGGATTGAATCCGGGAAGCGTGTGGTCCAGCCGTAGGTTTTGGCGTAATCATCCAGCGGCCACAGCAACTTGTCTTTCACCAGCGACCCCATATCGCCACCGCCCTGGTTAACCTGGGCGATCTGCGGGCCATCACCGGCCGTCAGCGCCAGTTTGAGCGGGATGCGGGTATCTTCAAAGGAGTGCACAGAACGCTGGATGACAATGCCGGGATTTTGTTGCTGGAACACTTTAATCGCTTCATCCACGGCTGCCGTCTGCTGCGGATAGGTATAAATGTCCCACTCATTCAGGGTCACCGCCTGGGCCGACGCCATCGCTGCGCCGAGCAACACCCCAGCGGAAACCAGACGAGACAAGGTGCGCAGAGAGCGATGGAAGTACTGCGAACGTACAGTTGAATCACACATAATGCTCGGTTTCTCCAACAGATGACTGGCATCCCTTCATCTCGACACCCGCAGTTCCCGCAGGTTGATTCAGCAGAAATAACGCACTTATCCATACTTACTTTATGCACAAAAGAAAGTCAAACCTGTACGGAGCGGAATTTTTGCTCTGTGATGCAGTGCAAAAAGTGAGAAGAAAGGCGCGGTGATCAGCAGGGAATGCTGCTTAATTACGCGGAAAGCCGATGTAAACAAGCGGTCCTTGGTTAAGCTCAGCATAAATAACTGGTGATAGTAAAGTACATTAACCTACTGATAGAGCATATGAAAATCGTATAGTTATGAAGGGATCTCGCGGAAGAAACGTTAAAAAGCCTGCGGATTAAGGGTTTGCTACCGCATCACGGCTGCCTTGTCACGCTGATGGTCATGCGCTGCGGTTATGTTTCGTCTTCACTTTGCGGGATGACGCAATTATTACACCTTGAAAACTAAGTACGCTTTCATTACCGTAAAAACTGTTCATCTCCTGACCACAGAGGCTCCACCATGACGGCTGAAGGTGTTATTCGTCACGCCAGCGAGGCGGATTTTCCCGCGCTCTCGCGTATTTGTTTAGAAACCGCCAATGCCGGGAAAGACGCGACGGCGCTTTATTCTGACCCCGCCCTGCCTGGCCTGCGTTTTGTGATTCCCTACGCCCGTTTCGTGCCTGATTTCGCGCTGGTACTGGAACAGCAGGGAGAGGTCGTCGGCTATGCGGTCGCGGTACCGGATACCCGTGCCTTCGAGGCGGTGCTGAACCAGCAGTGGTGGCCGCTGTTGCAGGCGCAATATCGTGATTACCCGGCCAGCGCCCCGCTCGACAGCAAAATACTGGAGGCCATCCTCCAGCCGGATGCCGCCGCCGATCAGCTGGTGAGCCAATGGCCCGCGCATCTGCACATTAATCTGCTGCCAGCCGCGCAGCAGGGGGGCTGGGGGCGCAAACTGATTGAGCAACTGCTGACGCTGTTGCGCCAGGCCGGTGTGCCTGGCGTGCACCTCGGCGTCAGCCTGCAAAACGAGCAGGTTTGCGGTTTTTATCAGCGCCTTGGTTTCACGCCCATCGTGCGCAGCAACGCCATTTATCTGGGCCAGCCACTTTAAGCGAGACACAGCATGACCAGCCTGCATCTGCAAAGCGTTAAGAAGTCTTACGAGCAAGTGAACGTGATCCACGGTATCGATCTCACCATCAACAGCGGTGAATTTGTGGTGTTTGTTGGCCCCTCGGGCTGCGGAAAATCGACGCTGTTACGCATGATTGCCGGGCTGGAGGAGATCAGCGATGGCAAGCTGCTGATTGAGGGGGCGGATATGACCCACCAGCCTGCCACCGAGCGCGGTATCGCCATGGTGTTTCAGTCCTATGCGCTTTACCCGAATATGACGGTGCGCGGCAATCTCGCTTATCCGCTGGAGGTGATGAAGCGGCCGAAAGCCGAGATTGAACAGGCGATTGCGCAGACCGCAGCGCGCCTGCATCTTACCGAGTTGCTCGATCGCCTGCCGCGTGCCTTGTCGGGCGGGCAGCGGCAGCGCGTGGCGATTGGCCGCGCCATTATTCGCCATCCACGTATTTTCCTGTTCGATGAACCCCTGTCGAACCTGGATGCCGAGCTGCGTTTGCAGATGCGTATCGAAATTGCCCGGCTGCACGCCTCGCTGGGCAACACCATGATTTACGTTACCCATGACCAGCTGGAAGCGATGACGCTGGCCGACCGGATCGTGGTGCTGCGTCAGGGGCGTATTGAACAGGTCGGTGCGCCGCTGGCGTTGTATCGCGACCCGGATAACCTGTTTGTCGCCGGGTTTATTGGTTCACCGAAGATGAATTTCTTACCCGCCGAGGTGGCTGCTATGGCTCCTGGCGAAGTCCAGCTGCGCGTGCCCTCGCTCGGTATTCATGCGTTGACCATGAAGATTGGCGCGGCCTGCCATGAAGGGCAGAAGGTGACGCTGGGTGTACGTCCTGAGCATTTCCAGCCCGCCACCTCGGCCAGCGCACCGCTGAGCTTCAGCGCACCGCTGTCGTTCAGTGAGATGCTGGGGCATACCAATTACCTTTATCTGGATGTGGGTCAGGAGCGGCTGCTGGTGATTGAGGAGCGGAATGTGGCAAGCCATCAGATCGGTGAACCCGTTCGTTACCAGCTGGAAGCAGAGGGGTGCTTGTTGTTTGATCAAGATGGGGCGCGAATACGGTGAGATTCTGTCCGCTGGCAGCGGGTTGGCTCGCTGGCAGCGGTTGTGCTCTGAGAAGGTTCCGCCCGCCAGGCTTTAGGCAGTTTCAGGGCCGCCGTGCAGGCGGACGGGCAAAGGTGCGATGGCGCGCACCTTTGCAATCCGCGCCCTGCGGCGTCCTCGCGCAGCGCTACGCGCTGTTCCCTCGCTTATCACTCAGGCCTGACGGACCGCGCGGATTCGCCCTCCATGGCTCATGCCGCGCTCTCGCCGCATCCATGCGTCTCGTCCTGGCCTTCCCTCTGCACTCGGCGCTGCGAATGCCGCCCACCCCCCCGTTTGCAGGACCATCTAATAAAAAACAAACAACAAAAGAAAAACCAAAGACCGTCATCGCGGTTGCAGCGGGGGTGTTAGCGCCATCCGGACTCGCTGAGCGCGGGAACGATTCCAGGATGAGCCGCAAGGATGCGGCGAAAGGCGGCGTTGAGCAGGAGCGAATCGACGCCGGTCCGTCGGAAGCGTGAGTAAGCGAAGGGACCGCGAAGCGGCGAGGGAGGCGGCGCAAGGCCGGGGAATGCAAAGGGGGCGGCCAGGCCCCCTTTGCTCGGTCGCCGCACCGGCGAACTGAAACTTCAGGTGCCCGAGGCGAACGAAACCACCTCGAAAGCGAAAAAAACGTGCGACTTAAGACGTAATTTCTTCATCGGCTTGCGCCGCCAGCAAATCCAGCAACTTATTCACCGCAAACCCCGCCGCGCCCTGCGCCCACATCCGATTCGACTCGGTAATAAACTGCAACGGCGTCATATGCGGTGTCAGCTTCAAACGATAGTTCTGGAAACTCTGAGTGATATTATCCAGCAGAATGCGCGACGCCATTTGCGGCTCCATCGCCAGATAAACCACATCCGGATCATAGGCAATCGACAGGTTCGCCAGCGACATGCCCAGCTGATGCCCGGCTTCCGCCAGCGCGCTTAACACCTCCGGTGTTGGACGCAAATCCAAATCGCGCAGCGTCGGCGGTACATCCTCTTTCAGCGTCTCCGCCACCCGGTGCAGAATCGCCTGCGATGAGGCGACATCTTCCAGCAGGCGCTCAGAACCATCACCCAGCAGGGCATTACCAATCTCCCCCGCTTTGCCATGACGTCCGCGATAAAGCTGACGATCCAGCAAAATACCCGCGCCAATCCCTTTGCCGAAGGTGGCGATAATCGCCGATTGCGCATGGCCAAGCTGACCAAACACCAGCGCCGCCATCGCCAGCGCGTTAGCGTCGTTTTCGATAAATACCGGTAGCGAAAAACGTTCTTCCAGCAGGCGGGCGATGGGCACGTTATCCCAGTCCAGCACGCGTGAGCGCACGCAATAGCCATTACTGGCATCCACCAGACCGGACAGCGCCAGGCCAATGGCACCGACTTTCTTGCCTTCTACGCCGCGCAGAAACTTCGCCAGCGCGTCACCCAGCTGTTTCGGGCTCATCGCACCGGAAGGCATTTGCTGCTCGCCGATGATATTGCCGCCGAGGTCGGTCAGCACAATCAGGTTACGTTCCGCATTGAGTTGGATACCAACCACGCTGGCGTGATCAGGATTGAGGCCGAGCAGAGTTTTGGGTCGTCCCATCGAGACCCGGCGCAGCCCCAGCTCCTGCACAATGCCGCCAGTCAGCAGGCGATTGGTGGCCTGCGAGACCGTTGACATGCTCAGGCCGCTGCGCACTTTGAGATCGGACTGGCTTATCGGCGCATTTTCGACAATCAGCCGCAGAATACGGGCGGTTACGTTCGGAGCAGTCATGGTTCTCTTTATCAGCAGAATGAAAAGGTTACGCGAGTTGGCTCAGGCTAAACTGGCTGGCAAGCCGGATCGCCCCACTCAGCGCATCGCCCTGGGGCGGCACCAGCAGCGCGGCGATATCCGTCGGGAGCCAGGGCTGAATCGGCGTGGCTAAGCCGCCCATCAATGCCAGCTTACCGTGGCTGCGCGCCAGCAGTGGCTGGACCATTTGCGCGATATCCGCCGCGGTTTGTTCAATTAAGGCAGTACCATGCTCATCCCCCGCCTGTGCGGCGGCGAATATGTCCGGCACGATCCGGCCCCAGTCGGCAGGTGTCGCCTGACGTGACCAGATGAGCATCTGTTCCGGGCTGTGGTGATAATGCGCCATGATACGCTGCGTCAGCGCCGAGGACGGCACAATGCCTTCATGGGCCAGCAGCGCCAGCCGCAATGCCCGCTGACCGAGCACCGCGCCGGAACCCGCATCGGAGAGTGCGAAACCCCAGCCACCCAGCAACGTAAAGCGTTCACCATCCCAGGCAGCACCCTGGCTGCCGGTGCCGGTAATAAACACCGCCCCAGGCGCGCCATCGTGCGCCCCGGCGCAGGCAATTTCGACATCGGTAAAAACATAGCGCGCCTGGCAAACGGGCTGCCAGTTATCCAGACGGGCTTTGACCGAAGCGACATTCGCCCCCGCCAGCCCCGCCACCAGCACGGTTTGCGCCCGTGCTGTCGCCGGTAATGCCGCCTGAGTGAAGAGATCGTCAATCACCCGATCGATGGCGTCAATCGCCGCTTCAAACTGCGACCAGACGTTGGCTGGCCCGCCGCGCGCTTCCGCCAGCAGTTGCCCCTGAGCGTCGGTGAGGCGTCCGCGACAGTGCGTACCACCCCCATCGATACCTAGCATAAGTGACTGCACGCGCTTCCTCCTGCCCTGCACCGCTCGGAATGACTCTTTATAGATGTGCGAAAGATAGGGTAAAAAAACTTAAATCGCAATAACAAATAAATATGGAAGCCACAACATCAAATAAAAATGATTAAAATCATACAAATAACAAATTATAGGATTTTTACACCCAGGATATTCATTGACATTAGTTTTTCTGCCGTAATAAGTTAGCGGTCAGATTATCAGCAGCCTGATGGGTCGGGCAGCTAACAGGCAACGGGCTTCAGGGGTATAACATGAAAGTGGGCATTATTGGTCTTGGCTTTCGTCTTTCCCATGTGGTGAAAGAGTTCAGCAAAGCCGATACAGAGTTCTCCGTCGTGGGTTATGTCGATCCGGCTCCAGCGGGTTTACCCAATCTTCACACCTTTGGTATCGATCCTGGTCAGGCGTTTGCCAGCATCGACGCACTGCTGGATCACGGCGGCTTTGATCTGCTGCTGGTCGGTTCACCGAACTTTATGCATCTCGACCATATTCGTCAGGGGCTGGCGGCGGGTTATACCGTGTTCACCGAGAAGCCGGTGGTGATCAATGAAGAACAGACCATGGCGATGGCGCAGCTGGTACAGCAATATGGTCACGAGCGCATTCTGGTCGGACTGGTGCTGCGTTATTCACCGCTGTATCACGACCTGCTGGCCGCGCGCGATGATAAACGCCTTGGCGAGATCACCTCAATCGAAGCAACCGAACATATCAAGCCGTACCACGGTGCTTTCTTCCAGCGCGACTGGCGTCGTCTGGAGAAATACGCCGGTCCATACATGCTGGAAAAATGCTGCCACGATATCGATCTCTATCAGGGATTGATGGGTGAACGCCCGGTGCGCGTCGCCAGCTTTGGTGGCCGTAAATCCTTTACGCCGCAGCACGCGCCACAGGGTGCCATCACCCCCGCTTCCGAGGTGTATCACGTCAAACCGAGCGGCTGGTCAAGCACCGACGCGGTGTTTGATAGCGACGCTGATATCGTCGATTACCAGACGGCCATCATTGAATACGCCGGTGGGGCCACTCTCGCCTTCCACGCCAACCTCAACGTGCCGGATGAGTTCCGCCGCTTCTGCGTGATGGGAACGGACGGTATGGCGGAAGGCGACTTTGTGCGTAACTACTTCCGCGTGCATAACGCCCGCACCGGTGAGCGTGAAGTGGACACCACTTACAGCGGCAACGCTTACGATGGTCACTATGGCGCTGATGCGCTGATGGCCGAAGAGATTGTGAAACACATTAAACAGGGAACGCCGCTGAAAGTGACGGTGGTGGACGCACTGGAAGCCGGGCTCACCGCGATTAAAATCGACGAAGCGCGAAAATCGAAAACCGTGGTGGATATGACAGAAAGCTGGAAACAATTTGACGCCAGCCTGGGGAAAACATCGGCCGTTTAACGGCCACCGCTCGCGATCCCTGCCCCCTGATCGCGAGCTTTGTCATGGCAGTGCGGACTGGCAATACCCTTAACCGGCCTGTTGGCCGGTTTTTGTTGGCACAACGGCGGGTTCGTTCTCCAGCTTCTGCCGCTTACGCAAATGCGGGAACAGCGTCATCCAGAGAGCCACCACCACCAGCGTACCAATACCGCCCAGTGCCGCAGCGGGCACCGCACCGAGCCACGCCGCCAGCATGCCGGATTCAAATTCGCCCAGCTGGTTAGAAGTATTAATAAAGATGGCGTTGACCGCGTTGACGCGTCCGCGCATATCATCCGGCGTATCCAGTTGCACCAGTGAACCACGGATCACCATGCTGACCATATCAAAAGCGCCTAACGCCGCCAGCGCCAGTAACGACAGCCACAGCTGACTGGAAAGCGCGAAAATCAATGTAGCAACACCAAAACCCGCCACCGCGCCAAACATGATCATCCCGACATGCTTTTCCAGCTTGTGACGGCTGAGCCACACGCCGACCAGCAGCGCGCCCACTGAAGGTGCGCCGCGTAACATGCCCAATCCCCAGGGACCGGTATGCAGAATGTCTTTGGCAAAAATCGGCAGCAGCGCCGTCGCACCGCCGAGCAACACCGCGAACAAATCGAGGGAAATCACCCCGAGCACATCTTTGCGTTCGCGGATGAAATGGACGCCGGCAAACAGGTTGGTGAGGTTCATCGGCAGGCGGGTCTGTGGCGGGCGCTCATAACGGATACGGCTGACCAGCAGCAGCGAGAATAAATAGAACAAGGCGGCCACGCCGTATACCACATCCGGCCCGGCGACATACAGCAACCCACCCAGCGTGGGACCAATGATCACCGCTGCCTGACCACCTACCGCATTGGCTGCTGTCGCGCGCGCCAGGATTTCGGGCGGCACCAGCGCCGGTAACATCGATGACAGCGCTGGCCACTCCAAAGCCTTCGCCACCGCAATCAGGAACACCAGGCTCCAGATGGCGGTTTTATCCGCCCAGTGGAACAGCGTCAGCACCATCAGCGCCAGCAACGCTCCCCACTCCACCAACTGACCCAACAACACAATCCGGCGACGATCAAACTGATCTGCCAGATGCCCGGCGGGCAGCGCCAGCAGCACCGAGGGCAGAAACTGCATCAGACCAATCATCCCCAGCGCCATCGCGCTGTTGGTTAACGAGTAGATCTGCCAGCTGACGGCAACCGAGAACATCTGAAAACCAAACGAAGAGCAGGTTCGCGCCAGCCAGAAGGCGACGAATGACCTGTGTCGCAGCAGCGAATCATCCGCAGCTGTTGCCAGTAAACCCATATTTATCCCATCCTGAATTCTGTTGCCGCCAGGCCGCCATGCACCTGGCCTGATGGAAAACCGTAATACGGTTTTCCTTATCTTTTTTTTCAGGCCACAGAGTGCGGGATTTTACCGTGCCAGGCAACGGCAAGCCGTGCGCTTTAAAAACAGTCTCTTATAGGGGAAAAGTCTAAAGGTAGAGTTCTGAATATTAGCAGGCTTATTTTTTTATGTTGAAAATAGCGAGACTTCCAGAACGTTACAATAAAGCGTTAATTACTGCGGTAATACTGCCTAATATCTCTTTAGCAGAAACAGATAAAAAAGATGATCTTTGCAAAGGAAACGTTTTATATTAGCAAACGGATTATGGCAGCAGATCGACCATCATTATAATAACTCCATCCTTCCAGTTAATTAATTTATTCATAGAGATAAATGAAAAACAACGCATATAACC
Organism: Pantoea cypripedii; assembly: GCF_002095535.1. Lineage (NCBI taxonomy): Bacteria > Pseudomonadati > Pseudomonadota > Gammaproteobacteria > Enterobacterales > Erwiniaceae > Pantoea > Pantoea cypripedii. Next base: position 359,967 of record NZ_MLJI01000001.1, on the reverse strand, counting down.
CTTATGTTACCGAGCGTATCCGCCGCTTTGATGGCGCGCTGACGGGTATCTGTTATTCAGCACCCTTTATGCATTGCGAGCAAGGTAGCCACACATTACTTAATGAACGCAACATAATTACTTTGCAAAACCATCTACCGGCGATGCCAGAATTAATAATTATCCCTTTACAGGGAAATATGCTGACGCAGTTTTTACAGGCAACGGATAATTATTCCTTTTTGCGATCCGACAATGTCCGGCTGGCCATCAACTATGATGCGTTACAACAGGCCGGGCCTGAGTTGCGGTCACGAGCGTCAGATTTCCGTTTCTGGCTCTATGACCTGGCATCGCCCGGTACGCGCTGGCAAAATATTGAGAACTTTCCCTTAAGCGGCATTGTTCTGACTGACGAGTTTTTCAGCGAAAATTATCTCAAGTTCAGCTTTCCATTTATGCTCTCTTCCTTCCGCGAAAGAGAAGCAGAGGTGATATTACGCACTTCACGTCTGGTTTTGCCTGAAGAAAGCTATACTCGATTGCATATCAGCGGCTGGCAGGAACAGCGAACCAGCAGCAATTTATTCGAAGTGTAAACGGTTACACAAAATAGCGCATTTTCCCTTTATGGCCCGATATCACCGGGCCTATTCTCATAATCCCCTCATAAAATGTCGCACTACTACCATTCCAGTGCTTTAAAGCACTAAAAAAGTCAAACCTGTTAACGTTTTTAAGATAAAATTTAACGCACAAGGATCATCTGACTTAACGGAAGAGTGCAGCAGCAAACATTTACATCACCTCGTACCTTATATGGGGGAACAGCGCAACACGTTGTTTCCTTTTAGATTTATGGCGAAAAAAGAGGTCAATATTATGGGGAAAGCTTCCTCATCTTTTGGCGTAATTCGCTTCCTGACAGTGCTGTTCGCACTGCTGACAGGAGCGTTTATGCTGGTTGGTGGCATTTGGTTAGCCGCCATTGGAGGTTCCTGGTACTACGTAATTGGCGGTGTGGTTATGTTAATCACCGCTATTTTGTTGTGGCGTCGTAGCAGTTCAGCATTGGTGTTGTATGCCCTGCTGCTGCTGGCCACGCTGGTGTGGGGCGTGTGGGAAGTCGGCTTCGACTTCTGGGCGCTGGCACCGCGTACCGACGTGCTGGTGATTTTTGGTATCTGGCTGGTGTTGCCGTTTGTCTATCGCAAACTCAACAACGCCAGTAAAGGTGCACTGAGCGCGATGGGTATTGCCCTGATCGCCAGCGTCCTGGTGCTGGCGTGGGCCGTCTTCCACGATCCGCAGGAGCTGAATGGCACCCTGCCGGACGCGGCGGCTAACGCACCTCAGGCACAGCCGCTGAGCAACATCGCCGATGGCGACTGGCCAGCGTATGCGCGTGATCAGCAAGGCACCCGCTTCTCACCGCTTAAGCAAATCGATGCGGATAACGTGAAAAATCTGCAGGTAGCCTGGCAGTTCCAGACTGGCGACCTGAAGACCCCGAACGATCCGGGCGAAATCACTGATGAAGTGACCCCGATTAAAATCCGCGACACGCTGTATCTCTGCTCACCGCACCAAATCCTGTTTGCGCTGGATGCGAAAACCGGTAAGCAGAAGTGGAAATTCGATCCGGGCCTTAAGCCGAACCCGACTTTCCAGCACGTAACCTGCCGTGGCGTGTCTTACCACGAGGTTCCGGCCGCTGCTGATGCGTCCAACACCCAGCCTGCGCTGTGCTCACGCCGTATTTACCTGCCGGTAAACGACGGTCGTCTGTTCGCGCTGGATGCAGAAACTGGCGAGCGTTGTGCCTCTTTTGGCAACAACGGCGAGCTGGATCTGCAACACAAACAGCCGGTGCTGACGCCGGGTCAGTATGAGCCGACTTCACCGCCGATCATCACCGATACCACCATCATCATTGCCGGTGCGGTGACGGATAACTACTCTACCCGTGAGCCGTCAGGGGTCATTCGTGGCTTTGACGTTAACACCGGTAAACTGCTGTGGGTCTTCGATCCGGGCGCGAAAGATCCGAACGCGATTCCTGACGATGAACACACCTTTACCATGAACTCGCCGAACTCCTGGGCACCGGCGGTGTACGATCCGAAACTGGATATCGTTTACCTGCCGATGGGCGTGTCAACTCCGGATATCTGGGGTGGCAACCGTACGCCTGACCAGGAGCGCTACGCGAGCAGCGTACTGGCGCTGAACGCCACCACCGGTAAGCTGGTGTGGTCGTATCAGACCGTGCATCACGATCTGTGGGATATGGACCTGCCGTCGCAGCCGACGCTGGCCGATATCACTGACAAAGATGGCAACACCGTACCGGTGATTTATGCCCCGGCGAAAACCGGTAACATCTTTGTACTGGATCGCCGCACCGGTAAACCTGTCGTACCGGCTCCGGAAACCCCGGTTCCGCAGGGTGCAGCTAAAGGTGACCACGTTTCACCGACCCAGCCTTACTCAGAACTGACCTTCCGTCCGAAGCAGAATCTGACTGATAAGGATATGTGGGGCGCAACCATGTACGACCAGCTGGTGTGCCGCGTGATCTTCAAGCGCCTGCGCTATGACGGTCCGTTCACGCCGCCGTCTGAGCAGGGTACGCTGGTGTTCCCAGGTAACCTCGGTATGTTCGAATGGGGTGGCATTGCGGTCGATCCGCATCGTCAGATCGCTATCGCTAACCCGATGGCCCTGCCGTTCGTTTCCAAACTGATTCCGCGCGGTCCGGGCAACCCGATCGAGCCACCGAAAGGTGCGGAAGGCGGTTCGGGTACCGAAAGCGGTGTTCAGCCACAGTACGGCGTGCCGTATGGCGTGGAACTGAACGCGTTCCTGTCACCGTTTGGTCTGCCGTGTAAACAACCGGCATGGGGCTATGTCTCAGCTGTTGACCTGAAAACTAACGAAACCGTGTGGAAAAAACGCATTGGTACGGTTCGCGATAGCGCACCGGTTCCGCTGCCGTTCAAGATGGGTATGCCGATGCTCGGCGGTCCGATCACCACAGCCGGTAACGTGTTCTTCATCGGTGCGACCGCAGATAACTACCTGCGTGCCTTCAGCACCAATACCGGTGAAATGCTGTGGCAGGCGCGTCTGCCAGCTGGCGGCCAGGCAACGCCGATGACCTATGAAGTGGATGGCAAGCAGTACGTTGTTATCGCTGCAGGTGGTCACGGTTCGTTTGGTACCAAGCTGGGCGACTACGTCATTGCCTATGCACTGCCGGACGAAAAATAGCTATAAATAAAGCGGACTTAGGTCCGYCTTTTTTATACCTGCGTCTGTAGCGGCGCGATTTATCGCGCGTTTTTTTTCGGCACCGTGTGCGGAATTGCGCGATAAATCGCGCCGCTACGGATCAATGCCTCCGCAACACCCGCGCATTCAACAATGCGCACAGCGCCATAATCACGCAGGTCGCCAGAAACACCGGACGCATACCAAACGCCCCGCCGACAAAACCGCCAAACAACGGCCCGCTTACCTGGCCGACATACTGCGCTGAAGTCGAATATCCCAGCATTTTTCCCACTTGCGCCTGCGGGACATTGTGGCGAATCAGGGCAGTCACGCACGGCATCAAGCCACCCAACGCCATGCCCATCAGGAAACGCAGCGCAACCAATTGCCAGGCCGCGGTGATAAAGGCCTGTGGAATCAGCAGCAACGCACAGGCAATCAGACCATACACCAGCACCCGGCCGTGGCCGATGCGGTCCGCCAGCCGTCCGAGGCGGGGAGCAGAAACAATGCTGCCCAGTGCCGCCGCCGCCATCACCAGGCCCGCCGTGACGGTAATCGCATGATCGCCAGTGACAAACTGCCCGACATACAGCGTGATAATCGGTTCAATCGACATATTGGCGAAAATCAGCAACATGCCCGACAACCACATCAACCGTACCACCGGCAGATTTACCGGTTTCTCCTCGATACTGCTGCTTTGCGCGGCCTTTTTAGCCTGACGCGGTGCTTCTTTCAGTAAAAAGGTGGTGGCAAGGAAAGCGAGAAAAATCACCGCACCGGTCAGCCAGAAGGTGTGACGAATACCAATCAATGGCGGCAGCACCCCGCCCAGCAACGGCCCCACCACATTGCCTGCCATAATGCCGGAAGACAGCACACCCAGCGCCCAGCCGGTCTGCTCTTTCGGCGTTTGCGCCGCCACCAGAATGGTCGATCCCGAGGCATACCCCCCCAACAGCCCGGCCAGCAAACGCAGCGCCACCAGTTGCCAGGGGGCGGTCGCCATGCCAATCAGCGACATGGCAATTGCCATCCCCAGGCTGGCGCGGATCAGCATCAGCTTGCGACCATAGCGATCCGCCAGTTTGCCCCACAGCGGCGCGGTGAGCGCGGCGCTGAAAAAGGTTGCACCGTAAGCCACCCCCGACCAGCGCGCAATCGCGGCCGGTTCCTGCACACCGAGCTGCTGCACATATAACGGCAGAAACGGCAGCAGTAGCGTCATCGCCACAATGGTGCTGAAGGAACCGAGTACGCAGACGAACAGATTGCGCTTCCAGTGTTGCTGCTCAGGCGCTAACGCCGTTGGAGGTTGCTGCATGATGATATCCCTGTTTTGAACTGATACTCAGGCTAACAGCGGTTCAGCATCGATAACAGACAGGCGGGAATATTTGCCACCCAGGTTGCTATTGTTGCCAAAAGACAACAATCAGCCATCACCTAATGCGGTGATTAACGCATCGCACAACAGGGTGACGGGCGACGACGGCTCGGGCTGGTTTTTTAGCAGCAGATAACTGTGCAGGCGATCCATCTGCCACTCCGGCAGCACTTGCACAATCTCGCCGCGCGCCAGCGACTCCTGGGTCATATAGGCGGGCAGGTAGGCGATACCGGTTCCGGCCAGCGCCGCATTGAGCAGCGCCATGCTGTTATTGGCGCGAAAACGGCTGCGGACATCCAGCGCCAGGCGCTGTTTATCGCGCCGGAACGGCAGAGCTGCCGTATGCGCCGGGCCGTGAAACAACAGCAGATCATGGCGGGTTAAGCGTTCGGGATGGTCGATAGGCGGATGCGCCGCCAGGTAATCCGGTGCCGCATACAATCCCCAGTCGATGGTATTCAACTCACGATAGTCAGGCACTTCCGGTGCGCGCTGGCGGATAACAATCGCCACATCGGCGCTGCTTTGCGGGTCTTCGTTGATGCGGTCCGTCAGTTCCAGGTCGACATTGATATGAATATGACGGCGGATAAAGTGGTTCAGCGTCGGCACCACGCATTGGCAACCGAACGTCACCGGCGCCTGCAAACGCACGTTACCGGCGGGCAGCTGGTGTACCTGCTGCACAAAAGCATCAGCACGATGCATCTCGTCGAGTAAGCGGGTACAAAACGGGTAGTACGCCTGCCCCAGTTCGGTCAGCGCCACCTTACGCGTGGTGCGCTGCAACAATTTGATCCCGAGGCGGATTTCCAGCCGGGCGATTTCGCGGCTGACATAGGATTTTGATACGCCGAGCGTGCGGGCAGCTTCGCTGAAACTTTGCCGTTCAACCACGCGCGCAAACAGCATCATGGCGGTGAGATTGTCGCTGTTGTCCATTGTCCATAACCGACAGAGGAGGGGAAAACAGCAGCTTAAAAGGATTGGTGCACAATAGCACCTGATTTCCCGCGACGACGTAACAACGGGAAATCAGGCTAGCGACTCAACTGGCCACCGCCAGCGGAAACAACAGACGATCCGGTTCTACGCGGCGCTGACGACGCAGCTGGCCCGGCGTGACGCGGAAGTAGTTTTTAAAGGTGCGGGTATACGCCTGCTGGGTGTCAAAGCCATAGCTCATCGCCACCTGCAGTATTGCCTCATCACTGTTAAGCAGCGTCAGCGCCGACTCCGTCAACCGGCGCTGGCGAATGTACTCGGCCAGTGAAAATCCGGTGTGCTGACGAAACAGACGTTGCAGGTGCCAGCGGGAATAACCCGAACGGCGTGCTACTTCATCCAGATGTAAATCGTGTCCTAAGTTGTCTTCTATCCAGTCCAGCAAACTGCGGATAAATTGACTCTGATTCATGGCTCCTCCAGATACAACGTGATGTCCAGTGAAGCCACTTTAGCGCGTTAAATTTATCCCTTAATTAGCAGAAAATTAGCGCAGAATTAGCAAGGGGGAAAACGGGTGTAATTCTGCGCTAATTTTGCAGCGCTACACTGTTTGTATTGATTTTAGAGGACCTCATACCATGCGCGTGCTGCTGGTTGAAGATGATGAAATGATTGGCGCTAACCTGCAGCAAGCGCTGGAGGCCGCTGGCTGGTCGGTAGATTGGGTGCGTGATGGCGTCTTTGCCAGCAACGCCTGGGCCGAAGGCGGCTACAGCTGCGTGCTGTTGGATCTCGGTTTGCCACGCGAAGATGGTATCCATGTGCTGCGTCGCGCACGCACGCGCGGCGATATGACGCCGGTGCTGGTGCTGACCGCACGCGATACCGTCGCGCAACGCATCCAGGGTCTCGACAGTGGTGCCGATGATTACCTGCTTAAACCCTTTGATCTGCAAGAGGTGCTGGCGCGAATGCGAGCGATTACCCGACGCCGCCACGGTGCGGCGGACTCCCTGTTAGGCAGCGGCGACGTGCAGCTCGATATGATGACGCGTGAAGTGCTGTACAAAGGCCAGCGTGAGCAACTTACCGCGCGTGAATATGCCCTGCTCTATGCGTTGCTGGAGCGTCCGGGGGCGATTCTGTCGCGCGAACAACTGGAAAACCGCATCTACGGCTGGGGTGAAGAAGTCACCAGCAACGCCGTTGATGTATTGATTCACGGCATGCGTCGTAAGCTGGATAACGAAGTGATTCGCAACGTACGCGGTCTTGGCTGGCGAGTTCCTGCAATATGAAACCCTTCACTTTTATGCGCTCGCTGCGTAATAAACTGCTCACCACCCTGCTGCTGATGCATTTAGCCATGATCGGCGGTGTCACCTCCTATTTTTACAGCTGCTACGGCGACATGATCGGTACGATGAAAGACGATCAGCTGGCGAAAATTGCCGATGCCTGGGCCAGCAGTAAACGCATTCCGGCGCTGATGCCGTTAATGCTCAACGCCGACAAACTGAAAAGCGCCTATGTGGTGCAACTGTGGGATGCCAATAACGAGCTGCGTGCCAGTTCATGGCCGGAGCTGCGGGCGCCGTTGCAAAATAAAAAGGGCTGGAATGATGTAAAAATCGGCGATTGTGAGGATTGCAACTGGCGGGTGTTTAATCGTCCTGGCGAACCGGGCAGCGATATCGCCAACATTCAGGTGCTCTACAACATCGGCTATATGAAAAGCGTGATGGTGAAGCGCGCCATGTCGGCCATCATCCCACTGATTTTAATGATGCCGCTCTCCCTGCTGGTGATCTGGCTGGTGGTACGCGCGATTACGCGTGATTTACGCGTGGCGTCCCGTCAGATTGCCGCACAGGAGATGCTGCATCCCGACAGCGTGCCGCCGGATGGCCTGCCAGACGAAATCCTGCCGCTGGTCGATGCCTACAATTCTCTGCTCGATAAACTGCGTGCCGCCTGGTCGTCACAGCGACAGTTCCTTGAAGATGCCGCCCATGAGCTGCGCACCCCGGTGACGGCGGTGACGCTGCAACTGGAAAACCTGCGACAGCATATCCAGCCGGGTGAGGCCAGCCGCCAGTTTGATCAACTGGAAGCGGGCGTCACCCGCACGCGCCATCTGGTGACGCAGCTGCTGAATATTTCCCGCCAGGAAGATCAGTCGGTGGTGGTGACGATCGAGAATATTGAGCTGGAAGATCTGCTGAAAGAGAGCATCGAGCAGCTGATGGTGGTGGCGGATAAGCGGGGTATTGATATCGGCTTTAACGGCACCGCCCATTATCGTATACAGGCCAGCCGCTCCGATTTACGTAGCCTGTTCGATAACCTGATCGGCAATGCCATGTTGCACACGCCAGAAGGCAGTCTGGTGGACGTGTTGCTGCATCGCGTCGGTAACCATACCGTGGTGGATATCGTCGATAACGGCCCCGGTATGCCGGAAGCCTTTATCGAACGCGCATTTGACCGCTTCACCCGCTCGCCTGACGTGCAGGCACAGGGCAGCGGCCTGGGTCTGTCGATTGTGCGCAGCGTAGCGCAAAAACATCGTATGCAGGTGGCGCTGTCGAACTGCATGAGTCCGCAGGGCAAGATCTGCGGCTTACAGGTGCGCGTGACCTTACCGTAATCCCCCTCACCTTCCCGTAGCGGCGCGATTTATCGCGCTGTTTTTTTGCCACCAAGCCCATCCCGGCAAAAAGATGCGCGATAAATCGCGCCGCTACCTCCTTTTCTGTATCCGGCATTTTTGCGGCGGTACGCGACAACGTAAACGGTTGCGGGGTTCCGTTCGTTTCATGACAATAATGTGACATAACTCACATTTTTGGTGAATGGAATTGCAACACTTTTTGACAAACGTGATCAAAATCTATTTTCTATCCGACTGATACAGGCACCCTACGCGAGCTTTAGAAACCGGCGGCTCAGACCGGCTAAAACAATTCACCGCCCACCCCTGGGATCGACTGACACCGATCGCGCACTTTTTCCGCGATCACGAGCATGTGGTTAACGATAATGAAATATAAAGCATTGATAGCAGGGGCCTTACTGGCCAGTAGCTGGACCGGCGCGACACAAGCGGCAGACAGCAACCCGCAATACCTTTCAGACTGGTGGCATCAGAGCGTTAACGTAGTGGGCAGTTACCACACCCGTTTCGGACCACAGTTTAATAACGACGTGTATCTGGAATACGAAGCCTTTGCGAAAAAGGACTGGTTTGATTTCTACGGCTACCTCGACCTGACCAACTTCTTCGGTCTGGGCAACAGCAACGCCAACGGCATTTTCGACCACGGTTCGCCGATGTTCATGGAAATTGAGCCGCGTTTCTCCATCGATAAACTGACCGGCACCAGCCTGGCTTTTGGTCCGTTTAAAGAGTGGTACTTCGCCAACAACTACATCTATGACATGGGTCGCAACGCGTCACAGCGTCAGAACACCTGGTATATGGGTCTGGGTACCGATATCGACACCCACTCTGACGTTGGCCTGTCGCTGAACGTGTACGCCAAATATCAGTGGCAGAACTACGGTGCGGCGAACGAAAACAGCTGGGATGGCTATCGCTTCAAAGTGAAATACTTTGTGCCGATTACCGACCTGTGGGGCGGTAAGCTGAGCTACATCGGCTTCACCAACTTTGACTGGGGTTCTGATCTGCGCGACGAGACCGGTACATCACGTACCAGCAACTCAATTGCCTCCAGCCATATCCTGTCGCTGAACTACGACCACTGGCACGTTTCCACCGTGGCGCGTTGGTTCCATAACGGCGGACAGTGGGCGGATGGCCAGGAGTTGAACTTCGGCAACGGTCCATTTGAAGTGAAATCTACCGGCTGGGGTTACTACCTGGTAGTTGGATATAATTTCTAAATTAGAAAATGCTCCGTCTGTAGCGGCGCGATTTATCGCGCAGTTTTTCCGGCACAGCGCACAGAACTGCGCGATAAATCGCGCCGCTACGGGGTCATGCTTTTAAATCCGTGGTTTATACGCATTAACCATCCAGGGCACGCCGAACTTATCGGTAAACATGCCAAAGCCGTTCGCCCAAAACGTCGGCTCCCAGTTTTTCGTCACCTGTCCCCCTGCCGACAACGCATCGAACCAGCGTTTGCCCTGCACTTCATCCGGGGTGGAAAGGCTTACCGCAAACCCACTGTAATGTGTCTCGCGATTGCCGTCGCTTAGCATGATTTCGCCCTGTCCGATGCGCAGATGCGCATGCATGATGTGCTCCGGGGGAAACGTCATCCCGGACGGGCAACCCTCCATTGATTCGCTTTCCGGCATATCGCCAAAGGTCATTTTAAACAACAATTCGCCGTCAGTTGCTTCAAGGTAAAACGCGATGGCCTCTTCGCAGCGGCCGTCATAAAACAAATAAGGAGTAATTTGCATGGTCTGTTCTCCACAGTGAACGCCCGATGCCAAGTGTAGTGCGTGGCAGGAAAACAGGACGCGAGCCGGGCCGCACTCTTACCTTTGTTGACAATAGCGGCGGAACAGCTGGGCCATATAGGCGCTCATCGGCGTCAGCGCGGTGTCCTTGCGCTGAATCAGGTAGAAGGTTGCTTTGGGCAGCGGATCGTCCAGCTCCAGCGCCAGCAGTTGGCCGCCGTGCGTCGGGTCCTCAATCACATCGCGTGAGATGATGCTGACAAAATCAGTCTTCGCCACCAGGCTGGTACAGGCCATAAAGGTTTCGCAGGTGACCACGATTTTCGGTGCCATGCCACGCTCACCGAACATATCGTGCAGCAGACGATAATAGCTTCCCTGTGGCGTTGGCATGGTCCAGTCGCAATGCTGTAGCTCTGCCAGCGAGCGCGCATGGGCCATCGGATGCCCTTTACGCACCACCACCTGGTAATCACGCTCCATCAACCTTTCGTAAGTCAGCTCCTGGTCGAGGTGGCTTTGATCGTAAGTATTGATGGTGAAATCCAGCGCGCCCTGGCGCAGCTCGTGCACCATCGCCACCAGCTGCCCTTCCACGATACGCACCTTCACCAGCGGATATTCACGGTGAAAATGGTTAATCACCTGCGGCATCACGGTGCGCGCAATGCTGCCGCCGACACCAATGTTCACCCTGCCGCCCGCCAGACCCAACCGCTGCTGAATATCTTCCTGCGCCACGCGCAGCTCCTCCAGCACCAGGCTGGCATGACGGAAAAAGTTATCACCGATATCGGTTAGCGTTACCCCCTGATGCCGCCGCTCAAATAAACGCGCGCCGAGCGATAACTCCAGCTCCTGGATCGCCTTGGTCAGTGCAGGCTGTGAAACCCCTGACAGACGGCTGGCGGCACGGATACTCCCCTGGCGGGTCACATCGACAAAGGCGCGCAGCTGATGCAGTTTTAAATTAGCGGACATAGTGGCTCGGTGATAACTGCTGTTTATCAGGCATAAGATATTCCCATCTTATGCGCGCCAATACCATTGTGTAGATTCGGGAGAATGCATAAAAAACCAACTTGAAGGATACGCCGATGAAAACCCTTTCCGACCACGTCAGTGCACTGGTACCGCAGATGCAAACCTGGCGACGTGACCTGCACCAGTTTGCCGAATCAGGCTGGCTGGAATTTCGAACCGCCACCCTGGTAGCCGAAGAGCTGCATCGCCTGGGTTATCCGCTGAAACTGGGCCGGGAAGTCATCGATGCCGATGCACGCATGGGACTGCCGTCTGACGCAGTGCTGGCAGCACAGGAAGCGCGCGCACTGGAACAGGGCGCATTGCCGCAGTGGCTCAGCCACTTCTCGGGCGGTTTTTGCGGCATAGTCGCCACGCTGGAAACCGGTCGCCCCGGTCCGGTGATGGGATTTCGCGTCGATATGGACGCGCTTGATTTGAATGAAAGCAGCGCGGCGGATCATCTGCCACAACGCGAAGGTTTTGCCTCCTGCAATGCGGGCATGATGCATGCCTGTGGTCACGACGGTCATACCACCATTGGCCTCGGCCTCGCCAGAGTCTTGATGGCGATGAAAGATCAGCTGAGCGGCACCATCAAACTGATTTTCCAGCCTGCCGAAGAAGGCGTGCGCGGCGCGAAAGCCATGGTGGCGGCGGGCGTGGTTGATGATGTCGATCTGTTTACCGCTATCCACCTCGGCACTGGCGTGCCTGCTGGCGAAATCGTTTGCGGCAGCGACAGTTTCCTCGCCACCACCAAACTTGATGTGCAGTTCACCGGCGTCGGTGCCCATGCCGGTGGCCGTCCTGAAGAGGGGCGCAACGCCTTACTGGCGGCCGCCCAGGCAACGCTGGCTCTGCATAATCTGCCGCAGCATAGCGGTGGCGTGGCGCGCGTTAACGTCGGCGTATTGCAGGCGGGCACCGGCCGCAACGTGGTGGCCGATACTGCGCTGATGAAGGTGGAAACGCGTGGCGTCAGCAACCAGGTGAACGACGATATTTATCAGCAGGCGCTGCGCGTGATCGCCGGAGCAGCGGCGATGTACGGCGTTGAATCTGAGGTAAAACTGATGGGTGGCGCGCGCAGCTGTACGCCAAGCCAGCCGTGGGTGGCGTTTATCCATCAACAGGCCGAGGCGCTGGGCCTGTTCAACTCGGTCGTCGACACCAAACAACAGGCGGCCGGTTCCGAAGATGCCACCTATATGCTGGAGCGCGTACAGCAGCGCGGCGGCCAGGCATCCTATGTGATTTTTGGTTGTGAGCTGGCAGCAGGCCATCACAACGCGAAGTTTGATTTCGACGAAGCGATTATGGCAACAGCGGTACAAACCCTGGCCACCCTGGCGCTGAATCAGGCGCAGTTCGGGAGCCAGCAATGAGTCATCACGACTTTATCGATAGCTATATTAATCAGCACCAGGCGCGCTTTAGCGCCATCAGCGACGCCATCTGGGATGTGCCAGAAACCCGTTTCGAAGAGACGAAGTCTTCCGCCCTGCTGGCCGACGCGCTGGAGCAGGAAGGTTTCGCCGTTGAGCGGGGCGTCGGCGGCATCGACACCGCCTTTATCGCCAGCATTGGCGGCGGTAAGCCGGTGATCGCCATTCTCGGCGAATTTGACGCCTTAGCCGGGCTGAGCCAGAAAGCCGCCTGCGCCGAGCCGCAGCCGCTGGTGGAAAACGGCAACGGTCACGGTTGTGGTCATAACCTGCTGGGCACCGCAGGCCTCGCGGCGGCGTTTGCCATCAAAGCCTGGTGGGCGCAGCAGGGTCAGCGCGGCACGCTGCGTTTTTACGGCTGCCCCGGCGAAGAAGGCGGTTCCGGCAAAACCTATATGGTGCGCGAAGGGTTGTTTGATGATGTCGATGCCGCCGTCACCTGGCACCCGGAAGGTTTTAGCGGCATGTTTAACCTCAGCACCCTCGCCAATATCCAGGCGGCATTCCACTTCAAAGGGGTGGCGGCGCACGCGGCGAATTCACCGCATCTGGGCCGCAGCGCCCTCGATGCCGTCACGCTGATGAACACCGGGGCCAACTTTCTGCGCGAACATATCGTGCAGGAAGCGCGCCTTCATTATGCGGTGACCAACGCTGGCGGCGTGTCGCCCAACGTGGTGCAGGCCGATGCCGAGGTGTTGTATCTGATTCGCGCCCCGCAGCTCGACCAGGCCCAGGATATTTATCAACGGGTTATCAATATCGCCAAAGGTGCCGCGCTGATGACCGACACGCAAATGACGGTGCGTTTCGATAAAGCCTGTTCCAACTATGTTCCTAACCGCGCACTGGAAGCGGTGATGGACGGTTATCTGCGCCAGTTCGGCCTGCCGGAATACAGCGCGGAGGAGCGCGCCTTTGCCACGCAGATCCGCGCCACGCTATCCAAAGACGATCTGCGCAATGCGCGGCTGAATGCGGCGCGCACCGGCGGAGAGGCTGGCGTGGCCTGGACTGAAGCGCTGGGTGATAAGGTGCTGATGGATGAAGTGGCCCCTTATGCGGTGACGCGTGAGTTGTTATATGGCTCCACCGATGTCGGTGATGTCAGCTGGGTGACGCCGACCGCGCAGTGCTTCACCCCGTGCTTTGCCTTCGGCACGCCGCTGCATACCTGGCAGTTGGTGGCGCAGGGCCGCACCGCCATCGCCCATAAAGGGATGTGCCTGGCGGCGAAAGTGCTGGCCGCCACCGCCCTCACCCTGCTCAACGATAGCGACGCCCTGGCACGCTGCCGCGAGGAGTTTACCCGCGTGCGCAGTCAACAACCGTATCAGTGTCCGATTCCACCCGGCGTGCAGCCCTCAAAGCTGACGTCCTGATAATAAACCCGCACCCACGCAGGCGCGGGATGCTGTCGCCAATAAAAAATAAAAGTTATACGCAAACACAACATAACGAGACGAGGAAATGCCGATGGAAGCCACCACGGAGAATCGCAGCCCAGGGAAGCTGTTTGGCTGGATTGAGCGGGTCGGGAATAAAGTCCCGAACCCTTTTTTATTGTTCGTGTATTTGATCGTGGTGCTGATGGTCGCCACCGCCATTCTCAGCAATTTTGACGTGGCGGTGAAGAATCCGACCAATGGCGAGCTGGTGCGGGTGAATAACCTGCTGAGCGTCGCCGGGTTGCAGTGGATTCTGCCCAACATCATCAAAAACTTCAGTGGCTTCACGCCGCTGGGATCGATTCTGGCGCTGGTGATTGGTGCCGGTCTGGCGGAAAAAGTCGGCCTGCTGCAATCGCTGATGGTGAAGATGGCATCCCGCGTCAGCCGTCGCTACGCCAGCTATATGGTGCTGTTTATCGCCTTCTTCAGCCATATCTCTTCCGATGCGGCGCTGGTGGTGATGCCGCCGCTCGGCGCGCTGATTTTCCTCGCCGTGGGGCGTCATCCGGTGGCGGGTCTGCTGGCGGCGATTGCCGGTGTGGCATCCGGGTTTACCGCTAACCTGCTGATTGTCACCACTGATGTGCTGCTGTCGGGTATCAGCACCGAAGCGGCGAAAGCGGTGAGCGACACAGTACACGTCAGCGTGATCGATAACTGGTTCTTTATGGCGACCTCCGTGGTGGTGCTGACCATTGCCGGTGCGCTGCTGACCGATAAGTTTATCGAGCCGCGCCTGCCCGCCTGGAACGGCGGCCATCAGGATCGCCTGCCGCCGCTCACCGCGCAGGAAAACCGTGGCCTGAAAGCCGCTGGCATCGCTGCGCTGGTGTTTATTGGGCTGATGGCGCTGCTGGTGGTGCCGGAGCATGCGCCGCTGCGCAACCCGAAAACCGGTGGCATCATCCCGTCGCCGTTTATTCAGGGCATTGTGCCGATCATCATCCTGTTCTTCTTTGTGGTGGCGATTGCCTATGGCGCAGTGACCAGGCAAATTCGTCGCCCGGATGACATTCCGCAGCTGCTGGTTGATCCGATGAAGAGTATGGCGGGCTTTATTGTGATGGTGTTCCCGTTGTCGCAGTTCGTGGCCTTCTTCAACTGGAGCAACATGGGCAAGTTTATGGCGATTGGTCTGACCGATATGCTGGAGAGTGCGGGCATCAGCGGCGCACCGGCGTTTCTCGGTCTGATGTTCCTGTCGGCGTTCCTGTGCATGTTTATCGCCAGCGGCTCCGCCATCTGGTCGATTCTCGCCCCGGTGTTTGTGCCGATGTTTATGCTGCTCGGCTTCCATCCGGCGTTTGCCCAGATGATTTTCCGTATCGCTGACTCGTCGGTGCTGCCGCTGGCACCAATGTCGCCGTTCCTGCCGCTGTTCCTCGGTTTCCTCCAGAGATACCAAAAAGATGCGCAACTTGGCACCTATTATGTGCTGATCTTCCCCTATCCGGTGGTGTTCTTTGTCACCTGGATTGTGCTGCTGGTTGCCTGGTACGCACTGGGTTTACCCATCGGCCCAGGGGTGTATCCCAGCCTGCATTAACCGCATCGCCAGGGACGGCGATCACACTTACGTGAATTGCAACGTACATTGCTAAAATCTCACCGCTTCACCTCTCGGCATCCCCGCCGTAATTGATTATTCTGCTGTTCCTTCGCTTGCTAACGGTTAATTATTTTTAAAACCAATCTCTGCCGTTGGTGAGTTTTGCAAACACCGTCATACCGAGGTTCATACAACAATGACAACTGCCTGCACAACCGGGGTGGCTGGCGATATTATCGCTGCGGATCGCCGTACCTTAGCCGGGCGCATCGACGCGCTTCCTTCTTCCGCTGGCCTGTGGCGTTTTATTACGCTGCTGGCGCTGGGCGGTTTTTTTGAACTCTACGATCTGTTTGAAACCGGCTATATCAGCTCCGGGCTACTGGCGGCGGGTGTGTTCCACACCGGCAGCGCGGGGGTATTCGGCATTGCCGATCAGGCCGCCTTTGCCTCCGCCACCTTTCTTGGCTTATTTGTCGGTGCCAGCCTGCTGGCTCCCTATGCGGACCGTTTTGGTCGTCGCCTGACCTTTATGTGCGCGCTGGCGTGGTACGGCGCGTTCTCGCTGCTGATGGCATTTCAGCAAAGCGCCGAGATGATTATCCTGTGCCGCTTCCTGGTGGGAATTGGCCTCGGTATCGAGCTGGTGACCATTGATACCTACCTCTCCGAGTGGGTGCCGACCCATCTGCGTAGCCGCGCCTTTGCCTTCTCGTTTTTTATTCAGTTTCTTTCAGTGCCCGCCGTGGCGCTGATGTCCTGGTGGCTGGTGCCGCAAACCATCCTCGGCCTTGAAGGCTGGCGCTGGGTGGTGATTGCCGGTGCGATTTGCTCGCTGGTGATTTGGTTTATTCGTAAAAACCTGCCGGAATCAGCACGCTGGCTGGCGCAGCAGGGCCGCCATCAGGAAGCGCATCGCGTGCTGAGCGAGATGGAAAAACGCTGTGGCATCGCGCCGGGCGAAGACTTCTCCGACCGCGACGCCGCCGCGCAGCTGCCGAAAAAAGGCCGCTTCAGCGAGATCTGGGCACCGGCGTATCGCAAACGCACCCTGATGCTGGTGGTGATGAACTTCTTCCAGGCGATTGGTTTCTTCGGTTTTGGTAACTGGCTGCCCGCGCTGCTGTCCGGCAAAGGGGCAACGGTAACGCATAGCCTGCTGTACGCGTTTTTCATCACGCTGGCCTACCCGCTGGGTTCGCTGATTTGCAGCCGTTACGCCGATAAGATCGAGAACAAGTGGCAGATCGTTCTGTCCTCGCTGATGACGGTGGTGTTCGGCACGCTGTTCGCCTTTATGACCAGCCCGGTGCTGATGATTATCTGTGGCTTCCTGATTACCTACAGCAACGCCTGGCTGACCTTCAGCTACCACGCCTATCAGACCGAGATTTTCCCGACACATATCCGTGCACGCGCTGTCGGTTTTTGTTATTCGTTCAGCCGCCTGTCAACGGCATTCAGCAGCATTCTCATCGGCATGATCCTGCAATATGCCGGTAGCCAGGGGGTGATTGCTTTTATCGTGCTGAGTATGTTGATGGTGATGCTGTCAGTGGGGATTTACGGTCCGAAGACACGTGGCATTGATTTGGAAAATATTTAATCGCTGGCACCGGTTTAGCTCCGCAGGGGTTCCGCCCGCCAGGCTTTAGGCAGTTTCAGGGCCGCCTGTGCAGGCGGACGGGCAAAGGTCCGAGGGCGCGGACCTTTGCAATCCGCGCCATGCCGCGCTCTCGTCGCATCCATGCGACTCGTCCTGGCCTTCCTTCTGCACTCGGCGCTGCGAATGCCGCCAACACCGCCGTCTGCAAGACCATCTCATAAAAACAAACAACAAAAGAAAAACCAAAGACCGTCATCGCGGTTGCAGCGGGGGTGTGAGCGCCATCCGGACTCGCTGAGCGCGGGAGCGATTCCAGGATGAGCCGCAAGGATGCGGCGAAAGGCGGCGTGTAGCGGCGCGATTTATCGCGCGAAAAAGCCGCGAAGCGGCGAGGAAGGCGGCGCAAGGCCGGGGAATGCAAAGGGGACGGCCAGGTCCCCTTTGCTCGGTCGCCGCACTGGCGAGCTGAAACTGCCAGTGCCCATAGCGAACGAAATCACTCCGAGGCGAACGAAATCCCCTCGTGGCAAACGTAATATTACTGCTGTTGCTCCAGCACCTTAATATCCGCATTACCCTGGTGCGCCTGCACGGTTTCATCCTTACGTAAGGATGCGACATCTTTCGCCGTCACCGTGGCTTTGGCACCGTTGCCCCAGCTGCCGCGAATAAAGTTCACCACATCCGCCACCTGCTGGTCATTCAGGCGCCAGCCGAATGCCGGCATGGTGATCGCCGTCGGTGCACCCTGCACGCCTGGCAGCGTTCCGCCAGTCAGCACGATGTGGATCAGCGACGTCGGATCGTTCGCCAGCACCACCGGGTTGCCACGCAGCGCCGGGAAGAAGCGCTGATAACCGCTGCCGTCGGTTTTATGGCAGGCCGCACAGCTGTCGACATACACCGACGCGCCAGTCTGGCTGTCATCACCTTTCCACAACGCTTTCGCCACCTGGTCATCCTGGGTAAACACCGTCTGGCTGGCGTCCTTCGCCCCCAGCGACTTCAGATAACGGGCAATTGCCGTGATATCGTCATCGCTCAGGTGTTGCAGGCTGTGCTCCACCACATCAGTCATACCACCAAACGCGGCGGTGTGATCGTTGCGGCCATAGCGCAGGAACTGGCGCAGATCGTCCTCGCTCCAGCGTCCCAGGCCGTCGCGGTTGTCACCACGCAGGTTGCTTGCGGTCCAGCCATCAATCGGTGCGCTGCTGCCGGAGAGATAATCATGCGCGCCATCATTGCTGAGCGCTTTCTCCTGCATGGTGATGCTGCGCGGCGTATGGCAGGCGCCACAGTGACCCAGACCTTCCACCAGATAACGACCCCGTGCCAGCACCGGATCTTCCTGGGCGGCAGGCTGGAACGCTTTCACGTCCGGCGCAAACACGCCGCGCCAGATAGCTAAAGGCCAGCGCATCGACAGCGGCCACGGAATGTCGCTGTCTTTGTTAGCCTGCGCCACCGGGGCCACGCCGTGCATAAAGTACGCGTACAGCGCCTTCATGTCCTCGTCGCTCACCACTGCGTAAGACGGATACGGCATCGCCGGATACAGCGTGTCACCGTTTTTCGCCACGCCATGACGCACCGCTTTCTGGAAGTCGTCGTAGCTATAGTCACCAATCCCGGTGGTTTTATCCGGGGTGATGTTGGTGGAATAAATGGTGCCAATCGGCGTCGCCATCGGCAACCCACCGGCAAAAGGCTGCCCACCTTTGACGCTGTGGCAGGCCACGCAGTCACCGGCGCGCGCCAGATATTCACCCCGTTTTACCAGGGCGTCATTTGCCTGATCGTCCGCCAGCGCGGCGAACGACAGCGTGCCCAAAACCAGGGCCAGAATGCTTTTCATCATCGCCGTTTTCCTTATGCCTGCACCAGTGGACCTGGGTTCTTCAGATACTGTTCACGGATGGCTTTCGCCGACCAGTAGGTCAGTGCCGCCACCATGCCGGTCGGGTTGTAGCCCAGACCCTGCGGGAACGCGGACGCACCCGGCACAAACACGTTCGGCACATCCCAGCTCTGCAAATAACGGTTCACTGCGCTGGTTTTCGGATCTTCACCCATGATCGCCCCGCCGCTCATATGCGTGGTTTGATACACGGTGGTATCGAAGTGGGTACCCGGTCCCTTAGCGCCGCCGATGATCATCTTCGGATTCATGGCCTCGGTGATTTTGCGCATCTTGCCGACCATAAACTGCGCCATCCTGATGTCGTTGTCCTGCCAGTCAAAGGTCATACGCAGCAGCGGCTGGCCGTAGACATTTTTGTAGTTCGGATCGAGATCGAGGTAGTTAGCGCGGTATGACTGGTGCGCACCGTGGGCATCCATCGAAATATGGTGGTTGTAGGTATCCGCCACCGCCGCTTTCCACTGGCTGCCCCAGTTCGGCGTGCCTTTGGGGGTCGGCAGACCGGAAACCGGTTTGGTACCCGCCTGGTTCACCCAGAATGGCGAGCCACCGACGAAGCCGTACGGGCCGTGGTCGAAGTTGTCGGCGTTGAAATCATCCACCGCCACCCCTGCGCCACCCGCACCGATAAACGGGTTAGTGGTGGTGTTTTTGTCGAACAGCGCTTTCAGCGTCGAGATGTTCTGATAAGCGAAGTTACGGCCGACCACACCTTCGTTAGTGATCGGGTTATACGGCTGGCCGATACCGGACAGCAGCATCAGGTGCACGTTGTGGAACTGGAACGCTGACAGGATCACCAGATCCGCAGGCTGCACCACTTCACGACCCTGACCATCGAGATAGGTCACGCCAGTGGCGCGTTTTTTGTCGCCGGTCAGATTGACGCGCAACACATATGCGTTGTTACGCAGCTCAAACTTCGGCTCCTGACGCAGCGCGGGCAGGATGTTCACGTTAGGCGACGCTTTGGAATACATGTAGCAGGCGTAGCCGCTGCAATAGCCGCAGAAGTTGCACGGGCCCATCTGTGCGCCGTAGGTGTTGGTGTACGGACCTGAGGTGTTGGCCGATGGCATATCGTACGGATGATAGCCCACCGACTCTGCCGCCTGGGCAAACAGCTGCGCCGAGTAAGTCCGCTTCTGTGCGGGCAGCGGGAAGTCGCTGGAGCGGTCCGGCGCGTAAAAGTTGCCGCCTTTCTCCTTGCCGATCATCTTGCCTTTGATGGTCCAGGCACTGCCCGAGGTACCAAAGACTTTCTCCGCCTGATCGAAGAAGGGTTCCAGTTCGTTATAGCTGACGCCGAAATCCTGAATCGTCATGCCTTCCGGGATAAAGTTTTTGCCGTAACGCGCTTCATAATGGCTGCGCAGATTCAGCTCGACCGGGTCGACACGGAAATGTACGCCTGACCAGTGCAGGCCCGCGCCGCCGGTACCGGTGCCGGGCAGAAACGCCGCCAGCTGACGATACGGCACTGCCGTCTGTGACGCGTCGTGACGAATGGTGACGGTGCTTTTTGACAGGTCCTGGAACAGCTTTTTACGGATGTTGTAGGTCAGTTCATCAATGGATTGCGGATACGCGCCATCCGGGTAGGTGTCACGATGCGGACCACGCTCCAGCGCCACCACATTCAGCCCGGCTTCGGTCAGTTCTTTTGCCATGATGGCACCGGCCCAGCCGAAACCCACCACCACCGCATCCACTTTCTTCAATTCATTTGCCACGGTTACGCCCTCTCCCCGCGAATATCCACTGACGGGAACGGATAGCGTTCACCGCGTTCCACCCAATCCATGTAATCAGCGCGTGCGCCGGGGAAGCCAATCAGCTTCCAGCCCACCATGCCCTGATTGCCACCGTGGATCGGATCGCTGAAGTAACCCTCGCGGGTGTTTTGCAGCAGGAAGGAGAAGAAGGTTTTGGCCGGGAGCTGGGTGAACTCCGCTTTGCCACTTTCGAAGTCGCTCAGCAGGGCATCCTGCTGGTCGCCGCTCAGCTCAGCAAACACTTTGCCGTGCTGGTGTTTGCTCCAGCTATCAGCATCGGCGAGGCCCAGACGGTAGATCTGCTGCGGCACCAGCGGCAGCTGATAACCCAGCTCTTTCGGCAGATCGGGATTGAACGGCCCCTGCATGTACCAGTTGCTGCCGAGGGCGTACGGGGTGTTCATCTGGCGATCGATAAACTCCGGCACCCCGGCTTCCAGTGCGCCAGGACCACGTTCATCGTTGGGGATCAGACGTGCCACCGCTGCGGTGATAAAGGCAAACTCTTCCGCCGTAAACCAGGTCGGCTGATAGTCGCGGGCGGTTTGTGACCCGCTGCTTTGTTCTGCTGCTCCGGCAGCCATTGGCGCAACCAGTGCACCCATCGCTGTTGAACCCACCGCCATTGCTGGCGCCAGGGTGATGGTTCTCAGCAGAAAATCCCTGCGTGTGTGACCATTTTTGTGTTCTGACATGACATTGCCTCAGTGCCGCATATAATGTGGCATGAAAGGTTAACTGATTGCGTTGTAATGATTTTTATGTGCGGGCTTAAGGATACAGCGCCACCGTTACCGGTAACATTGCGTCGCAGTGTAACACCGTTGATGACAAAGATTTAGCGTAAGGACACAAATTCGCACAAAATAATTAACATTTTGCGCAGCGGCTTTACACCGCAGGCGCGACATTGTCATGGTCTGATACAACAGCCTACAGACAGTTAAGGCCTCTAAACGGTATAAAGGGATCTGATAACAGCGGAGTGTCTATGTTTAAGTCCTATTTTCCCCGGCCAGCGCTGTTTTTCAGCACGGTGGCCATCTGGAGTTTGCTGGCGATTTTTGCCTGGTTTGGCTTTGCCAGCGACTTACCTTCCATGTGGCCCAACATTGCCGCAGCAATGAGTAAACCGTTGCCTGATAACGCGCTGCGTTTTATCGCCGCCAGCCAACTGTGGTTTTACGCCTATTACTGGCTGGTGGTGGCGTTGTTTGCCATCGCCTGGCGCATCGCCGATAACCATCCGTGGCAGCGCTGGTCAGTATGGGGTTCCGCGCTGATTATCTTCGTCACCTGGTTTGGTGTGCAGGTCGGGGTGGCGGTCAATGCCTGGTATGGTCCGTTCTATGATTTGATTCAGAAAGCGCTCACTAAAGCCGGTTCGGTGCAGATCGGTGAATTTTATCAGCAGGTTGTCGCCTTTTTAGGCATCGCGCTGATTGCGGTGGTGATTGGTGTGATGAACTCCTTCTTCATCAGCCATTGGGTGTTCCGCTGGCGTACCGCGATGAATAACTACTACATGCACAACTGGCAGCGCCTGCGTCATGTGGAAGGTGCGGCGCAGCGTGTGCAGGAAGATACCATGCGTTTCGCCAGCACGCTGGAAGACTGGGGCGTCAGCTTTATTCAGGCGATCATGACGCTGATTGCCTTCCTGCCGGTGTTGATCACCCTGTCGCATCATGTGAAAGATATCCCGCTGCTGGGCAATATCCCTTACGCACTGGTGATCGCGGCGGTGTTGTGGTCGATTTTCGGTACCGGTCTGCTGGCGCTGGTGGGTATCAAGCTGCCAGGTCTGGAATTCCGTAACCAGCGGGTGGAAGCGGCCTATCGTAAAGAGCTGGTTTACGGCGAAGATGATGCATCGCGCGCCTCCCCCCCCACCGTCACCGAGCTGTTTGGCCGGGTGCGTTTTAACTATTTCCGCCTCTATTTCCACTATCTGTACTTCAACATCACCCGCATCCTTTATTTGCAGGTCGATAACGTGTTCGGGCTGTTTTTGCTGTTCCCGTCGATTGTGGCGGGCACCATTACGCTGGGTCTGCTGAACCAGATCACCAACGTGTTTGACCAGGTACGTTCGTCGTTCCAGTACCTGATTACCTCGTGGTCAACGCTGGTGGAATTGATGTCGATCTACAAACGTCTGCGCAGTTTTGAACAGATTTTGCAGGATATCCCGCACGAAGAGATGATGCGCGAAGCGGCAGAATAAAGATGCGCATTCATGCGCATCCTTGTAGCGGCGCGATTTATCGCGCAATTTCGTGCGCGTTGTGGGTAAAACCCGCGCGATGAATCGCGCCGCTACGGGGGAGCCTCATCAGCGTGCCTGATTAGCCTTTTTTCGCCAATGCCGCAAACACCTGCTCAACCGCAAACGCACCTGGGTCTTTCACGCCGTGCAAACTTTGCTGGTTGAGATAGGCCGAGCGTCCGGCTTTGGCACTCGGCATCAGTGCCGTGGCATCCGCGCCTTTCTTCGCCGCATCGGCGGCATCCTGCATGGTCTGCCCCGCCACCAGCGCCCAGAGTGCCGGTTCCAGCGCATCGATCATCGTGCGGTGCCCTGGCTGCGCGCCACCGTAATGTTTCATACGTTCCAGCCCGTACATCAACGCTTCCGGCAGCTCATAGCCCTCATCCACCCGCTGTCCGGCGGCAGTGAACAGAATCGACATCAGCACACCACTTGAACCGCCCATTACCGTGGAGAGCTGCTCACCCACCAGCGCCAGCAACACTGACAACTCCGCCAGCGGCAGCTGATGTTCGCGCAAACCACGCTGGATTTTCTTCGCCCCGGCAGCAAAAGTCGAACCGGTATCGCCATCGCCCACTTTGGCATCCAGCGCATTCAGGTCGCTTTCCAGCTCGATCAGCGTTTGTGTAATGCGTTTCACCACTTCAGCGGTGGCCTTATCCTGCGATGGCGTGACTTCCAGTTCGCTCAGGGGAGCGGTCGCGGTTTGCAGGCTGACCGGCGCAAAGTCATACATCGGTACCCAGCCCATCACCTGCACCGGGGCGCTCAGCGCTTCGAGGAAGTGCGGCTCCAGCGCCAGCAACGACAGAGAAAAGCCTTTCATATCCAGCGCACTCACCAGCGTGGCCGGGCCAATCAGATGGGTGATGCGTGCCGCCAGCGGTGACTGCAACACTTCGCGCGTCAGCAGCGCCAGCTCAAGCTGTGAGAAACCACCGAGGTTATTGATCAGCAGCAGCGACTGTTTGCCGTCTGGCAGCGTCTGGGCCAGTTTATCCGTCATGATGCTGCTGATTTTCCGGCTATTTTGCGTATCAAGCGTCACCACGCCCGGTTCGCCGTGTATGCCCATGCCCAGCTCGCTGTGCCCTTCCCGCACGCGATCATCGCGTTTTTCACCCGGAATATGGCAGGTGCCAAACGCCAGGCCAATCGACGAGGTGGCTTCAATCGTCTGCTGCGCCAGCGCTTTAACGGCACTGAGCGGTTTACCCTGCTCGGCGGCGTAACCGGCAATTTTGTGCACCAGCACGGTCCCGGCAATGCCCC
The DNA here is from genome assembly GCF_002095535.1 of Pantoea cypripedii. Taxonomy (NCBI): domain Bacteria; kingdom Pseudomonadati; phylum Pseudomonadota; class Gammaproteobacteria; order Enterobacterales; family Erwiniaceae; genus Pantoea; species Pantoea cypripedii. Next base: position 335,611 of record NZ_MLJI01000001.1, on the reverse strand, counting down.
GCGGCTGCGGGTTTTCTGGCAGGGCGATGTCGTCCTGCACCATCACCAGCTCCACCTTGTAGCCAAGCTTTTTCGCCTTCTCCGCCGCCAATCCGAAATTGAGGCGGTCGCCGGTATAATTTTTCACAATCAGCAAACAGCCCGCGTCGCCGGTGACATTGATAATGGCGCTCAGCACCGCATCAACACTCGGCGAGGCAAAGATATCGCCGCATACCGCCGCCGTCAGCATCCCTTTACCGACAAATCCGGCATGGGCCGGTTCATGGCCGGAGCCACCCCCGGAGATCAGCGCGACTTTGCTTTTGTCCCAGTCATTGCGCACCACGACGCGGATCTCATCACCGAGATCCAGCCGACTGAGGTTATGCCACGGGGTGCTCAGCAGAATCCCTTCGATAGCTTCGTTAACCAGATCGTACTTCTTATGCATAAAAAACTGGCTCATTACGTTCTCCCTTTTGGTGTTGTGGTACTTAAAGGTAGCGCAGTACGCGCAGAGAAACGCTGAGCAGGGGCAGGAAATGCAAAGGGCGGCACAAGCCGCCCTGCAAATTCAGATAAATGTGATCACAGCGCGATGCGCAGCACGCTATCCGGATTTTTGGGTGGTTCTTTGCGTGAGCCAGGTTGTTTGATGCTGACAAACAGCGTTTTGCCATCCGCCGACAGCGCCAGGCTGTTTGGCAGGGCTGGTGCTTTCACCGTGCGTTTCACTTTGTAATTGCTGGCGTCAATGATGCTGATTTCACCGGCTTTGCGATGCGTCACGTACAGTTCATTACGCTCGGCATTGAACAGCACCGCCAGCGATTCTGGTACATCAATCCGGTGGATGACCTGCTGGGTACGGGTATCCAGCACCAGCACCTGCGGCTGTTTGGAATCGCTAAGGAAGGCGCGATGACCCTGGGTATCCAGCGCGATGTTCAGGAAGAAATGATCTTTATCCGCGTCGATTTTCTGACGCTTTTCAATCGCATTCAGACGGGTGTTGATGGTGACCAGCTCACCGTCGCCGTTGGTGACGTAGAGTTTCTGCGCAGCGGAATCCAGCGCCAGACCGGTGCCCATTTTGCCGGTGTTCGGCACGGTGCTAATCAGTTGCAGCGTTTTGCCATCCACCACCCAGACCACGCTTTGCGGGCCCAGACCGGTGATATACACGCGGTCAGTCGCCGCATCGGCTACCAGCTCACGCGGTTGCAGCGGACGCACATCTTCGCTGCGCTTGCGGCCATCCAGCACCAGGGTATTCAGTACCTTGCCGCTGGTGGCATCCACCGCCGTCACCGCCGCATTCACGGTGTTACCGATGTAGAGGACATTGGTTTTGGGGTTGATGGTGGCACCGAAGGCTTTCAGGTCGGTATCGATGGTTTGTTTTACCGCCAGACTTTGCGGGTCGAGACGATAGACGGTGCCGCCTTTTTCGTTGGTGGCATTTTGTGACGTGGCCAGGAACAGCGCGTTATCGCTGTTGCTGAACGCCAGTTCATAGGCACCTTTCGAGATCGGCTGATTCAATTCCTGAGCATCTGCCGCCATTACCGCAGAGGTAGAAAACAGGGCTGTCGCCAGAAACAGTGGACGCAGCGCCCACTGCACAGTTTTATTCGCTTTCATGACTTCTCCATAGCAAAACCACCGCCTCACGGCAGTGAATGAAAGCCCGACATTGCAACCAGATGGTTAAAAGCAGCCCGAGGCAGGCCGACGAAGGATTTTATTTTTGCGAATAGTAATCATTTACGAAAGAAAGCGACAGGATTTTATCTGCTTAAACGCGGCCAGGGCGCCCGGAGGCGCCCTGTCAGCACAGATTGTTAACTGACTTATTTAGTCAGTTCAGCGGTCATGTGCACGCCGTTGTTGAAGGTGGCTTCTGTCACTTTATAGGAAGCACCAGCTTCTTGTGCCTGAGCAGCAATTTTCGCTTCAGCACCGTCCAGAGTCGACGCGGTAGCCGTCACGCTCTGAGCAAAGCTGGCGAAAGGCAGGACGGAAAGAGCAACAACAGCAGCAAAAGTTTTGATAGATTTCATGGTCAATTCCTCGGTCAATATTTGATTAGGTAAGGCGTCATCGCCTTGTTGAGATAAATAATAGGCCGAAAATTGATCAACAAAAAGCGGAGAGATTTGCGGTTATCATTCAAAAAAACTGACCATAAAAAGCACGTTATGGTTAGCTTTTGCACGCAGTGTTAATAATCTGCGTTTTAGTTAAAAGGCAGGATTTATCGCTGTGATTGGTGGAGGTTTAGAACCGTAACGGCGCGATTTATCGCGCCGTTACAGGGTTATCGCTAGCCGTGATGCCGCACGCGGGTGAAAATGGTTATCGCCGCCAGCAACATCAGTACACCGCTGGAGAGGAATACCCCGCCTGCGCCCTGCAAATCGAACATCCAGCCACCGGCAGCAGCACCGGCGGTGATCGCCAGCTGAATCGTCGCCACCAGCAGGCCACCACCGGATTCCGCGTCATCCGGTACGGCACGGGAAATCCAGGTTGACCAGCCGGTCGGCATCGAACCAAATGCCAGTCCCCATACCGCGACACCTGCCGCCACCAGCCACGAGACGCCGCCGAAGCTCACCAGCACCAGCGCAGTGACGCTCATCAGCAGCGCCATACCGCTCAGAGTCAGCGACACGCTGCGCGTCACCAGATAACCCGCCAGCGAGGTACCGAAGAAGTTCGCCACACCAAACGCCAGCAGCACCAGCGACAGCTGATTGACGTTAAGCTGCGCGGCACTTTCCAGGAATGGACGCAGGTAAGTAAAGAAGGCGAAGTGACCGGTAAACATCATAATTACCGCCAGCATTCCCCAGCGCATCACGCTACGGCGCAGCAGGTCCAGCACGCCACCGCTGCGCGCCTTGTTTTCCGGCGGCATGGCAGGCAGGGTAAAGAACTGCCAGAACAACGCCAGCACACCTAACGCACCGGTCAGCAGGAAAATATTACGCCAGCCAATCAGCCCACCCAGATAGCTGCCGAGCGGCGCGGCGATGATGGTCGCCAGCGAAATCCCGCTAAATACAATCGATAACGCGCGCGGTACCTGGTCATTCGGCACCAGACGCATGGTGATGGCGGTTGATAATGTCCAGAAACCGCCAATCGCCATGCCCAGCAACACCCGCGCCAGCAGGATCATGGTGAGATCCTCTGCAAAGGCCACCAGCAGCGCCGAGGCGATCAACAACAGAGTAAACGCCAGCATCACCATGCGACGATCAAGACGACGGGTGAGATTGCCAATCACCAGGCTGGTCAGCAGCGCCACCAGCGCGGTCACTGTGACGGTTTGTCCCGCCTGCCCTTCACTCACCTGCAACGAAGCGGCAATCGGCGTCAGCAGGCTTACCGGCAAAAACTCGGCGGTAATCAGGCCGAATACGCCGAAAGCCATGGCAAATACCGCACCCCATGCGGGTTTCTCCACTGGCAAACTCTGTTCGACGACATCACTATTCAGGCTCATCTGCGATCCCCATCACAAAATATTAAAGTGTGAGCATAGTGAGCAACAGCAAGACGATCTATGATACAGAAACTTTGTTTTTTGATAATTCGTCTGGAATCGTATGAGCCGCTATGAAGATCTGACCAGTGAACTGCTGATGGGTATGCGTCTGTACGGCGTCAGGTATCAGCGCATTGCCCTGAATGCCCCGTTTGGTCTGCGTTACGACGACGCGCCTGGCCGGGCGCAGCTGCATTTTGTCGGACGCGGATCGCTGCTGATCCGCTCCGCCTCCGGGACGATCTATCCACTGGAAGCCGGTGATGCGCTGCTGATCCCGCATGGTCGGCCCCACGCGCTGATCTCAAGCGAAGAAGCACACTGCGAGCCGATCAGCACCTTCAATAGCAAACCGATTTGCGACAGCGTTTGTGCCATTGACGGCACCGCGTGCGACAGCCCGGAGAACGCCGATGTGGTGCTGTTCAGCGCCTGCATGGCGTTTGAACTGGGCGGGATGCAGCCGCTGGTGCACACCATGCCGGATGTGATGCTGGTCAGCACGCTGCTGGCGCAATACCCGGAAATCCAGCCGATCCTCGATGCGATGGAGCGCGAAACGCGCCTGCGCCAGGCGGGATTTGCCGGGATTTTGTCACGTCTGGCGGATGTGGTGGCGGCACAGATTGTACGTGGCTGGGTGGAAAACGGCTGCGGCAAAGGCAGCGGGCTGGTGCAGGCGCTGCGCGATCCACGCCTCAGTCTGGCGATGGCGGCCATGCACCGCGCGCCAGGCGAAAACTGGACGGTAGAACGGCTGGCACGCGAATCGGGCAGCTCGCGTTCGGTGTTTGCCGCCCGTTTTCAGTCGGCCACCGGCATGACACCGCTGCGCTATCTCACCGAGCTGCGTATGCGTCTGGCTGTGCAGCGCATCGTTAACGAGGGAGAGGCGATGGAAAGCGTCGCCTTTCATCTGGGTTATGGCTCGCTGGCGGCATTCAGCCGGGCGTTTAAGCGGATTGTCGGACAACCGCCAGGCGCACTGCGCGCCCGACGGGAGGTGATATCCGAGCTTTAACGGAACACGCTGATCGCTTCCACCAGGCGATTCGCCTGGCGCGCCATGCGTTCTGACGCTTCTGCCCCTTCCTGCACGCGCGCGGCGTTTTGATGGGTGATGTCATCGAGGTCCTCCACCGCGCCGCTCACTTCGCTCAGCGCCACGGATTGTTCTGCCGTCGCCGCACTGATCTGCGCGATTAACGCAGTGACATGCTGCACCTGTTCAACGATGTCCTGCATGGTACGTCCGGCGGCATCGGCGTGACTGCTACCCGACTGCACGCGGCTGGCGCTGGTTTCCACCAGCTTTTTGATCTCGCTGGCCGCAGTAGCGCTGCGCTGCGCCAGGCTGCGCACTTCACCGGCCACCACGGCAAAACCTTTGCCCTGCTCCCCGGCGCGGGCCGCTTCAACCGCCGCATTCAGCGCCAGGATATTGGTCTGGAAGGCAATGCCGTCAATCACGCTGGTAATATTGGCGATACGCCTGGCACTGTCGGCAATCTCCGCCATCATGCCGACCATTTCCTGCATCACTTTACCGCCCTGCACCGCCGCCTGGCTGGTGTTGGCCGAAAGATCATTCACTTCACTGGCGGTTTCGGTATTACTTTTCACTGTCGCCGTCATTTCGTTCATGGTGGCGGCCGTTTGCTGCACATTGGCAGCCGCCTGCTCGGTACGTCGACTCAGTTCATCGTTGCTGCGCGCGATGGCATCGCTGGCTCCCAGCACGTTAATTGCCTGACCGCTGACATCATCCACCAGCCAGCGGAACATCAACCCGAGCTGACCAATGGCGCGCAGCGTGACACCAATTTCATCGACGCGATCCATCTGCTCCACTTTATGGCTGGCCCCGGTCGCCACACTCAACGCCTGACGACAGATACGCTCCATGGGCCGTGAAATCTGCTGCTCCAGCCACAGGCTGGCTAACAACAGCAACAGCGCCATACCGCCGCTAAAGTAGCCCAGCGCCAGCGGTGGCAGGCCGAGCAACCACACGCCCAGCACGGAAAGCGGCAGCAGTACGATCAGAGGGGTGCGAATCCGCCAGCGCAGCGGCAGGGTTTTCAGCAACGCGCTGAAACGTCCAACAATTAACCCCTTATGAAAACGGCGGCCTTTGGTTCGCCCTTCACGGAAATCCCGATACAGCGTCTCGCTTTGGCGAATTTCTTCGGGTGTCGGTTTGGTACGTACCGACATATATCCCTGCACCTGCCCCCCACGGACCACCGGAATGGCATTAGCGCGTACCCAATAATGATCGCCGTTTTTACGCCGGTTTTTCACCAGCGCAGTCCAGGGTTCACCCTGTTTTAACGTCGCCCACATATCCGCAAAGGCTTCCGGCGGCATATCCGGATGGCGCACCATGTTATGCGGCTGGCCATTCACCTCCTCCGGGGTAAATCCACTGACCTCAATAAAAGCATCGTTGGCGTAGGTGATATAGCTGTTGAGATCGGTGGTGGACATCAGGGTGGCATGATCGTCAAAGACGTATTCACGCTGAGTGATGGGCTGGTTGTTACGCATGAGTGAGTCCTTGCAAGCCAGAGGCGAGAAAAAAAATTGATAACCCTTCTTTATCTTTTCGGCAGGGAAAGGTCATAACTTTACTGTGGTTATCTAATTTTAATTGTGAATAAAGCAGGGGATTTGCGGTGTCGGGGAATGAAAAGGAAGAAAAATCCATTAAATTTAATGTAGTGGCGCGAATTATCGCGCCGTTTTTTTGACGTTAATCGGTTAACTCAAATCCACCCCGCGCGTGCCACCCCACCAGGTAAAGGCAAAACCGCCCACCCAGGCCACCATCAATCCGGCGAGGTATACCGCCATACCGGCGAAGATACCCTGCGGCGACGTCATCAGCGGCAACGTCACCAGCCCGGACGGACCGAACACCGTGTTCATGCCGACGGGTAATCCCAGCCAGGCCACCAGCCCGATAAAGAAACCGCCCAGCGCCCCGCCACAACAGGCGGTGATAAAGGGTTTCAGCCGTGGCAGGGTGACGCCGTAAATTAACGGCTCGCCGACGCCTAACAGGCCCGGCACAATCGCCCCTTTTATCTGGCTGCGTAACTGCGAATGTTTATCCGCCCGGCACCACAATGCCAGCGCCGCCCCCACCTGACCGGCTCCCGCCATCGCCAGAATCGGAAACAGCGAATTAAATCCCTGGCTTTCCATCAAAGCGAAATAAACCGGGATAAAACCCTGATGAATACCAAACATCACCGCAATCAGAAATAATCCGGCCAGAATGGCGCAACCAAACGGATTGCTGTTCAAATGAATAAACAGCCATGACATGCCTTTAAATAATTCACCACCAATCGGCATGATCACCAGGAAAGTCACCGCGCCAGTTATCATCAAGGTCAGCAAAGAAGTGAGAATCATATCCAGATTATCGGGAATGATTTTACGCAGCTGCCGCTCCAGCCAGGCACCAAATATCGCCGCTAGCAGCACGCCAATAATATTGCCGCGCGGATCGATAGTCAGGCCGAAGAAATTCTCCATGCCGCTGTAATAACCCACGGTGGCGGTGGGTACATAACCCAGCACAAATAATGAAGCGATAATCGCCCCATTCACCCCGGTGCCGCCAAAGGCTTTTTGCGCGTTATAACCAATCAGGATGCTAAGAAAGGTGAACAGCCCTTTGCCAAACACCTTCATATAGGCGACGGTCGCCAGCAGCCAGTGGGGATGATCGCCTGGCGTGGTGAGATGAAAAATCTGCTCGATCAGCGTGGCAAAACCCAGCAGCAAACCGGCACCGATAAAGCCGGGGATCAGCGGAGTAAAGATGGTGGCAAAGCGGGCAAGAAACTGATGCAGGCGGCTGGTTTGTTTCGCTTTGAGCTGCTGCTTTTGCGCCGAGGCAATGGATTGCAGGTCGGCCGGGTTATCCAGCATCGTCTGCATCATTTCCGCCGCGCTCTGCGCTTTGCCAGGTCCCAGCACAATCTGCAACTGCGCATCGCTGTCGATCACTCCGAGCACCCCTGGCAGGGTTTTCAACCGGGCATGATCGGCGAGCTGCGCATCCGCTAAGGTCAGGCGCAGGCGCGTCATGCAATTACCGCAGTGCGCCACATTGGCCGCCCCACCTACGGCGTGCAGAATATCGCGCAGTAAGGATTCGCTGATGGCGGCCATTATTGCGCTCCTGCATCACGTAACGCCTGACGAATAAAGCCATGATGCTGGCCCAGCAGCGCCTGCGCTTCATCAGCCTGTAAGCCCGCCAGCACCATCACAATGGCGGTTTTGCAGTGGCCCTGACAGGCCGCCAGCGCCTGCTGTGCCCTGGCTTCATCGCAGTCGGTCGCCTGGCGCACGATGTTAATCTGCCGCTGCACCAGCTTCTGGTTGGTGGCTTCCACATCCACCATCAGGTTGCCGTACACCTTGCCGCTGCGAATCATCGCGCCAGTGGTCAGCATATTCAGCACCAGCTTCTGCGCGGTACCGGCTTTCATCCGCGAGGAACCGGTGACCACTTCCGGGCCAACCACCGGGGTCAGCGCCACATCGGCCACCTGCGCCATCGCGCTATTTGGGTTGCAGGTTAAGGCGGCGCTAAACGCACCTTGTTGTTTCGCGTAGTCGAGCGCCCCCAGCACGTACGGGGTGCGGCCACTGGCAGCAATGCCCACCAGCACGTCTTTGGCGCTGAACTGAATATCACGCAGATCCTGTGCGCCCTGCGCAACGTTGTCTTCCGCGTTTTCCACCGCCTGCAAAATCGCGGTGTGGCCCCCGGCGATTAACCCCACCACCTGACTGCGCGGCGTGCCAAAGGTCGGCGGACATTCGCTGGCATCCAGAATGCCAAGACGCCCGGAGGTGCCAGCACCACAGTAAATCAGGCGACCGCCCTGGCGAAAGGCAGTGGTGATGGCATCCACTACCTGGGCAATCTGCGGCACGATCGCTTCTACAGCCAGCGCCACCTTTTTATCTTCATCGTTGATAACGCGCAGCATCGCTTCCGTCGACAACTCATCAATATGCTGGCTGGCCGGGTTACGGCCCTCAGTGACCATCTGGCTAAGATCGATTTTCATGCGCACAGGCTCCGGTGAAAGAATAATTTATTCGTGAAACTATATATCAAATTGAATTCTTAATTCACTCAGGCAGGAAAAGATTTTTTCAGTTTTGTGGGGCAGAAAGAAAAAACCCGCCGGACGGCGGGTTTGTGCAGAAGGTTATGCCTGGGTGCGTAATTGCAGCTCGTAAGCGGCGGCCTGTTCGGTGTCGAACTGGTTTTCCCAGCGCGCGATCACCAGCACTGCCAGCGCGTTACCGATCACGTTCAGCGCGGTGCGCGCCATATCCATAATGCGGTCAACACCGGCAATAAACGCCAGACCTTCCAGCGGAATCCCTACGCTGCCCAGCGTCGCCAGCAGCACCACAAAGGAGACACCCGGTACGCCCGCAATCCCTTTCGAGGTCACCATCAGGGTCAGCACCAGGATGATTTCATCGGTCAGCGACAGGTCAATACCGTACAGCTGGGCAATAAAGATCGCCGCGATGCTCTGATACAGCGTAGAACCGTCGAGGTTAAAGGAGTAACCGGTCGGCACCACAAAGCTGGTGATGGCCTTCGGTGCGCCATAGGCTTCCATCTTCTGCATAATGCGTGGCAGCACGGTTTCCGAGCTGGAAGTGGAATAGGCCAGAATCAGTTCGTCTTTCAGGATACGCATCAGGGTGGTGATACGCAGCTTACACAAACGCGCCACCGCACCCAGCACCACAAAGGCAAAGAACAGAATCGCGACGTAAACCAGCAGCACCAGCTTGGCGAGCGGCCACAGCGAAGCAAAACCAAAGTTGGCAATGGTGACGGCAATCAGAGCAAACACCCCGACCGGCGCGTAGCGCATGATCATATGCGTCACTTTGAACATGGTTTCGGAAACCGAACGGAACAGCCCCACCAGCGGATCGCGATGTTCCGCAGGCAGTGATGACAGCCCCAGACCAAACAATACCGAGAAGAAGATAATCGGCAGCATGTCACCTCTCACCAGCGAGGCGAAAATGTTCTGCGGGATCAGCGACAGGATGGTGGTCACCAGGCTGTGAGGTGCGCCCTGCACCGCCTGCGTGGTAGCTTCATATTTAGAGATGTCCACCGTTGCCAGCGTTGACATATCAATGCCGCTGCCGGGTTGGAATACGTTGGCCAGCGTAATGCCGACCACAATGGCAATGGTGGTGATCACTTCAAAATAGACGATGGTTTTGACACCAATGCGTCCGAGTTTTTTCGCATCACCGACACCGGCGATGCCGACAATCAATGATGAAACGACAATCGGCACCACAATCATCTTGATCAGATGAATGAAGATATCACCGGCCGGGCTGAGAATATTGGTGATTAACCATTCACGATCGTCCGGCTGATTATGCAGCACCGAGCCGACCACCACGCCGAGAATCAGTGCGATCACTATTTGCCAGGCGAGGCTGAATTTAAAACCTTTCATAACGCGTTATTTCCTCAGTTAAAACCCCTTTGCTCTGCTGCGAAGGTGCAGAAGACGATACACACAGGGAAGGGAGCAAAAGCTCGATAAAATAGAGGGTTATACTGGAATAGATCCGGTACTGCTGTGCGGGCGTTTTGCGCGCATCCTGTGAGTCAGCCTGAGTGGATACTGGTTTCACAGGGGCGAGATAAGTACCATTTTCACTACGGTAAATGCAACCCCTGGGGGGATAGCTTAAATCTTATCCTTTGCTGTAGCATAAAATGCTGATCCGATGACAGAACCATAACCCGCTGTTATGAAAAGTTTTAATTCGATAAGTTTCCGCATAGCTATGCAGAATCGGACAAAAAGCCATCGGGTGCGTTTGCTGCTATTTTGTTCAGAACTTTCTCAGACTTCGCCTGCAACGCCCTGCCATCCTTACTGATCACACAACGAAATTTGCCACATGAATAGCCACACGCTTAGGCCGTGATCCAGTCTGCAAAACCGAAACAAAGCTCTCGCGCCGGGCTTCAATTAACTATTGATTGACATATGATTAACATCTTCAAGGAGGTCAGCCATGAGCCAAATTCACAAACATCCCGTTCCTGCTGCGATTGCAGAAAATGCCCTGATCAATGCCGGGCAATATGCAGAGATGTATCAACAGTCGGTTGACGATCCCGAAACCTTTTGGGGCGAACAAGGCAAAATTCTCGACTGGATGACGCCCTACAGCAAAGTGAAGAACACCTCCTTTGCCCCAGGCAATATTTCCATTCGCTGGTATGAAGATGGCACGCTGAATCTCGCGGCCAACTGCCTTGATCGCCATTTGCAAACCCGTGGTGACCATCCCGCCATTATCTGGGAAGGCGATGACGCCAGCGAAAGCAAAACCCTGACCTTCCGCCAGCTGCACGGGGAAGTGTGCCGTTTTGCCAACGTCCTGAGCGGCCTCGGCGTGAAGAAAGGCGATGTAGTCGCTATCTATATGCCGATGGTGCCGGAAGCCGCAATTGCCATGCTGGCCTGCGCCCGTATCGGCGCGGTGCATTCGGTGATTTTCGGCGGCTTCTCACCGGAAGCGGTGGCCGGACGCATCGTCGATTCCAGCGCCAAATTGGTGATCACCGCCGATGAAGGTATACGCGCCGGACGCAGCATTCCGCTGAAGAAAAATGTCGACGATGCCCTGAACAATCCCAACGTCACCAGCGTGAAGAACGTGGTGGTGTTTCAGCGCACCGGGAAAGACACCGGCTGGCGCGAAGGCCGTGACCTGTGGTGGCATGATCTGATGGCAAAAGCCTCCGATCAGCATCAACCGGTGGCGGTGAACGCGGAAGACCCGCTGTTTATCCTTTATACCTCCGGTTCCACCGGCAAGCCGAAAGGCGTGCTGCATACCACCGGCGGTTATCTGGTGTATGCCGCAACCACTTTTAAGTATGTGTTTGATTATCATCCTGATGATGTTTACTGGTGTACCGCCGACGTTGGCTGGATCACCGGTCACAGCTACCTGATTTATGGCCCGCTGGCCTGCGGTGCCACCACGCTGATGTTTGAAGGCGTACCGAACTGGCCGAAGCCGAGCCGCATGGCCGAAGTGGTTGATAAACATAAGGTCACGCTGCTGTACACCGCGCCGACCGCGATTCGCGCACTGATGGCCGAAGGTGACAAAGCCATCGAAGGCACCCATCGCACCAGCCTGCGCATTATGGGTTCGGTGGGCGAACCGATTAACCCGGAAGCCTGGGAGTGGTACTACAACAAGATTGGTGACGGTCGTTGCCCGATTGTTGATACCTGGTGGCAGACCGAAACCGGTGGCTTCATGATCACCCCGTTGCCGGGGGCCATTGAGTTGAAAGCCGGTTCCGCCACCAAACCCTTCTTTGGTGTGCAGCCCGCGCTGGTGGACAACGAGGGCAATACCCAGGAAGGCGCAACCGAAGGCAACCTGGTGATTGTCGATTCATGGCCGGGCCAGGCACGCACCCTGTTTGGCGATCACGAGCGTTTCGAGCAGACCTATTTCTCCACCTTCAAAAATCGCTATTTCAGCGGTGACGGTGCCCGCCGTGATGAAGATGGTTACTACTGGATCACCGGCCGCGTGGATGACGTGCTGAACGTTTCCGGTCACCGCCTCGGCACGGCGGAGATTGAGTCAGCGCTGGTGTCGCATCCGAAGATTGCCGAAGCCGCAGTGGTGGGCATTCCGCACAGCATCAAAGGCCAGGCGATCTATGCTTATATTACGCTGAACCACGGTGAGGAACCGTCGCCTGAGCTTTATACCGAAGTGCGCAACTGGGTACGTAAAGAGATTGGCCCGATTGCCACCCCGGATGTATTGCACTGGACCGATTCACTGCCGAAAACCCGCTCCGGCAAAATCATGCGCCGTATTCTGCGCAAGATCGCCGCGGGCGATACCAGCAATCTGGGCGATACCTCAACCCTGGCCGATCCTGGCGTGGTAGAGAAACTGCTGGAAGAGAAACAATCCATCAAAATGCCCTGATGGAGCTTAACCCCGGCGGTGAGGTTCAGCCTGTTTAGCAAGGCTCCTCACCGCCAGCCTTACCTTACGTCGTACTCTTCAACATCGCATTTATTAAATAATTAGAACATTCAGGCGGTTAACATCACATTTTGGTGAGGTTACTGCCTGCCTTGCCTCTGGAGAAACTGTGATGAACGAAGCCGTAAACCCTCAGGAAGCTGTGTGGCAGCAAATCGAGAGCAATCCGCGCTTTCAGGAACTGGTGCATAAACGCCAGGCCTTTGCGCTGTTGCTTAGCCTGATCATGCTGGTGCTGTACGTTGGTTTTATCCTGCTGATCGCCTTTGCCCCCGCCTGGCTTGGCACGCCACTCCATCCCGGCACCAATGTGACGCGGGGTATCCCCATCGGCGTGGGCCTGATTGTCATCTCCTTCGTGCTGACCGGCGTCTATGTGTGGCGTGCCAACGGCGAATTTGACCGCCTGACCCAACAAATTCTGCGCGAGGTGAAACAATGAAGCGTCTGCTCCCGCTGCTCCTCGCCGCTGCGCCACTCAGCGCCTTTGCCGATGCCATCACCGGTGAAGTACAGAAACAGGCCACCAACTATGAAGCCATTATCATGTTCGTGGTGTTTGTTGCCGCGACGCTGGGCATCACGTATTGGGCCTCAAAACGTACCCGTTCACGCAGTGACTACTACACCGCAGGCGGCAACATTACCGGCTTCCAAAATGGGCTGGCGATGGCGGGGGATTTTATGTCCGCCGCGTCTTTCCTCGGTATTTCGGCGCTGGTGTATACCTCGGGCTATGACGGCCTGATTTATTCACTCGGCTTCCTGGTGGGCTGGCCGATGATCCTGTTTCTGATTGCCGAGCGCCTGCGTAACCTGGGCCGTTTTACCTTTGCCGACGTGGCCTCTTATCGTCTGGCACAGAAACCGATTCGTACCCTCTCCGCCTGCGGCTCGCTGGTGGTGGTTGCGCTGTATCTGATTGCGCAGATGGTCGGGGCCGGTAAGCTGATTCAGCTGCTGTTCGGCCTTAACTACCATATCGCGGTGGTGCTGGTGGGCATCCTGATGGTGATGTATGTGTTGTTCGGCGGCATGCTGGCGACGACATGGGTACAAATCATCAAAGCGGTGCTGCTGCTGTTCGGGGCCAGTTTTATGGCGATTATGGTGATGAAGGCCACCAACTTCAGTTTCAATACGCTGTTTACTGAGGCAATGGCGGTGCATCCGAAAGGCGCGGCGATTATGCAGCCTGGCGGGCTGGTGAAAGATCCGATCTCCGCGCTATCGCTGGGGCTGGGGCTGATGTTTGGTACCGCCGGTTTACCGCATATCCTGATGCGCTTCTTCACCGTGGCGGATGCGCGCGAAGCGCGTAAAAGCGTGTTCTGGGCCACCGGCTTTATGGGTTATTTCTACTTCCTCACCTTTATTATCGGCTTTGGCGCAATTCTGCTGGTGGGCGCTAACCCGGCGTTTAAAGATGCCAGCGGTGCGCTGATTGGCGGCACCAATATGGCGGCGGTACACCTGGCGGATGCGGTAGGCGGCAGCCTGTTCCTCGGCTTTATCTCTGCGGTGGCCTTCGCCACCATTCTGGCAGTGGTAGCCGGTCTGACCCTGGCCGGTGCTTCTGCGGTTTCCCATGACCTGTACGCCAGCGTGATCCGTAAGGGGCAGGCCACTGAGCGTGAGGAGCTGCATGTCTCGAAAGTCACGGTTCTGGTGCTCGGCGTGGTGGCGATTGCGCTGGGGATTTTGTTCGAGAAACAGAACATCGCCTTTATGGTCGGCCTGGCGTTCTCGATTGCGGCCAGCTGTAACTTCCCGATTATCCTGCTGTCGATGTACTGGTCAAAACTGACCACGCGTGGTGCGATGATTGGCGGCTGGCTCGGCCTGTTGACGGCGGTGGTGCTGATGATCCTCGGCCCGACCATTTGGGTGCAGGTGCTGGGACATGCGAAGCCGATTTATCCTTATGAGTATCCGGCGTTGTTCTCAATGCTGGCGGCCTTTATCGGTACCTGGCTGTTTTCCATCACCGACAGTTCAGAGCAGGGAGCCGCTGAACGGCGACGTTTCCGTGGGCAGTTTATTCGTTCACAGACCGGAGTGGGGATTCAGCAGGGGAAATCGCACTAATCAAAACGCGATCGGATCATGTAGCGGCGCGATTTATCGCGCGCCTTTAAAACTGCGCGATAAATCGCGCCGCTACGATTCAGTGCGGTTTACGCCCCTATCAGAAACGCAGTGACGCGCCGACATACGGGCCATCGGCCAGTACGTTGTCTTTACGGCTGCCCTTGTTGTTCAGCTCGATGTACTGATAACCGACACGCACGTTCAGCAGGGAAATCGGGGTGAAGCTCAGGCCACCGGACATTTCCTTGTAGCTGTCGAGGTGATCAGAGAACGCTTCTGGTGCGTAGTAGTAGCCACCATACAGGCCCCACATACGGTTGAAGTTATATTGCGCACCCGCACCCACTGCCACAGTAAAGCCGTCTTTACCATCTTCCGGGTGAGTGAACAGCGCTTTCGCTGTCGGTGCCAGACGCAGGCCGCCGAAATCGACGTTATAACCCAGTCCCAGACCGTAGCTGCTGCCGTCATGATCGCTGCGCAGCCAGTTGCCATTGAGGAACAAACCCGGTGAGGTCGTACCGAGGCCAAGGTTGAGGTTGGTGGTGTGCTCACCCACGTCAACACTGCCCTCAATCGCCTGCGCGCCGCTGCTCAGCAGTGCCAGACCCAGTACGCTTCCTGTAACAAGTTGCTTTAACATGTAATTCCACTCCATGAAGGACAATCAATTCGGCGGAAAGGGTAAACAGCCAGGCGGCAGGACACAACTTTATTTGGCAAGCTTTACGTAAACAGGGATGTCGATGGGAAGTAAAACGGCCCTTACGGGCCGTTAAGCCTGCCACATCAGGTGGCCGAGCAGCGGTGCGAGGATCACCGTTACCACGCCGGAAAGCATCATCACCAGGCTGGAAACCACACCTTCCTGCTGGCCGATCTGGTAAGCGCGTGCGGTACCGGCACCGTGCGATGCAGCACCAAAGCCCGCACCTTTCGCCACCCCCTGCTTAATCGCGATGCGCAGGAACAGAAAATCCCCGACCGCCATACCAAACACCCCGGTGATCACCACAAATAACGCCACCAGGTCCGGTTGGCCACCGATGGGTTTGGCCGCTGCCAGTGCAAACGGCGTGGTGATGGAGCGTACCGCCAGGCTGCGCTGGATGGATTCCGGCAAGGTCAGCAGCCGCGCCAGCCACACCGAGCTACAAACGGAAACCAGCGTCGCCGTCGCCACACCCAGGCTGAGCGATAACCAGTGACGTTTAATAATCTCCTGGTTTTCATACACCGGCACGGCAAAGGCCAGGGTGGCCGGGCCGAGCAGCCACAACAGCCAGTGGCTTTCGGCGATATAGTCTTTCCAGCTCACATGGGTTACCAGCAGCAGCACCACCAACACCAGCGGCGTCATCACCAGCGGCATCAACAACAAGGTACGCCAGCGACGGTAAAGCCGTTTGTTGAGGTAATACACCAGCAGCGTCAGCACCAGACAGATCAGGCTGATAATCAGGTCATTCATGACGTGCCTGCTTACGCGCGGCGCGCGCCATTTCAAAACGGTAAACACGGTCGACCACCAGCGAGGTGGCAGCCAGTACCAGCAGGGTACTGAGCGCGATCACCACGCAGATACGCCAGCCTTCGCTACGCAGCAGATCGCTGTAGTTCACCACCGCCACCACCGCCGGAACAAAGAACAGCAGCATCTCGGCCAGCAACCAGTTCGCCCCGGCTTTCACCCAACGCAGTGGTATGACGTGCGTCATGATTAATACCAACAACAAAACCATGCCGACGACGTTGGCGGGCAGCGGCAAATGCAACCAGCCCACCAGTTTGTCGCTGGCCATAAACAATCCCACATACAGCACCAGCTGTAGCGGGACGAAAATACGCTGCAGCATGTCCGTTCTGCGCGGACTCAATGCGAACGCCATTTTCCCCTCTCCCCGGTAAATAAATCAGGTGTTCAGTATAAATCGCAGACAGAGTGTGAAAAAAATGAATTAATATTATTCAATCTATGCCAATAAGGAATACTTTATGGACGTCCGCGCGCTGCGCTACTTTACCGAAGTGGTGCGCCAGCAAAGTTTCACCCGCGCTGCCCAGAAGCTCTACGTAACCCAGCCGACCATCAGCAAAATGCTGCGCCAGCTGGAAGAGGAGCTGGGCTGCACGCTGCTGTTGCGCGACGGGCGCAAACTGCACCTTACCGATAGCGGCCAGGCGGTGTATCAGCGTGGACTGGCGATTTTGCAGGAATTTCATCAGCTGGAAGCCGAAATTGGTGACATCAACCAGTTGAAGACCGGCGAGCTGCGCCTTGGCATTCCGCCGATGGTCGGGATGCAGATTGCCGGTTCCATCTCGGCGTTTCGCCGCCGCTATCCGGGTGTTGAGCTGAAGATCGCCGAATTTGGTGGTCTGACTGTGCAGCAGGCGGTACTGGATGGCAGCCTCGATATCGCACTGACTGCGCTGCCGGTTGACCCCGACCTCCCTCTCAACACGCTGGAATTGATGCACCATCCCTTGTGTGTCCTGCTGCCCCGCACCGCGCCCTGGCTTAATCGTACCCACCTTGGATTGGGCGAGCTGGCGGAACATCCGCTGCTGATTTTCAACGAAGAATTTTCCCTGAATCGGCAGCTGATGAAGGCGTTTCATCGCCTGGGTCTGACCCCGAATATCGCGGTGCGCAGCGGTCAGTGGGATTTTCTGGCGGCGATGGTACAGGCAGAAATGGGGCTGGCGATTCTGCCGGAGCCGATTTGTCAGCGTCTGGATAAACAATCGTTACTGTGGCTACCGCTGGAATCGGAGCTGAAGTGGAGCCTGGGATTAATCTGGCGGGAAGGTAGCTATTTGTCGCGCAGTGCCCAGGCGTGGATTGCCTGCTGCCGTGAGCACTGGCCGGATAATGCGCCGCGCATCTCAGTGTGATGCGCGGCGGCCCCTCCGTTACTCCTCTTTCTCGATCAGCAGGGCTTCCAGCAGGTCGAGATCGCGCAGCAGTTTCTGCATGGTTTCATTGGAGATTTGCTGGGTGGCGCGCAGATGGTAAACCTCGGCGCGTTCTGCCCTGATGGCTGTGAGACGGAATCGGCGTTCCAGATTTTCGGCAAACAGCGCCTGCTCCAGCTCGTCTTTACCAACCACGCGACGGCGCAGGTTACCAATCACCCGCAGGCTCACCTCTTTCAACAGCTCCGGGTCGATGTTTTCCTGGGTGTCTTTTTCCAGTCGCTCTTCCATCTTGTGCAGGCTATCAATCGCCACCGTGGCCATCGCAGCACGCGCACTTTGCACCTCGCGACGATGTCCCACTTTATCGGTGCCCTCAATGCCGCGCAGCAGGAGAGGCAGCACCACTACGCCAACCAGCAATGAGAACAGGATCACGCCCGTGGCGAGAAACACCAGCTCGTAGCGCGCCGGGAAGGCATCGCCATTGGTGAGGAACAGCGGAATCGACAGCACACCGGCGAGGGTAATGGCACCGCGCACCCCGGCGAAAGAGGCGATTAGCAGCTCACGCAGCGAGTAGCTGGCAAACTCCAGCGGCTTTTTCTTCAGGAAACGCTGACTGCCGCGTTTCATCAGCCACAGCCAGCCAAAACGCACCACCATCAGCGCGCCATACACCAGCACGATATCCGTGAACAACATCCACAGCTGGACATTGGGATCGGCATTCGCCTGCTCGACGGAGGCTTCGAGGATGTCCGGCAATTGCAGACCCAGCATCAGGAACACCATGCCGTTAAACACGAACTCCAGCATCTGCCAGACGCTGTTGGCACGCAGACGCATCGCCAGCGGAGCCTGGCGGATAATGCCGGAACGGGTGATAGTCATACCCGCTGCCACCGCCGCAAGGATGCCCGACACGCCAAGATGTTCAGCAATCAGATAAGAGGCGAACGGCAACAGCAGCAGCAATACGGTTTGGGTCGCCGGGTCATCACCACTCCAGCGGCTCAGCAGACGCAGCGAACGGCCATACAGCCAGCAGACTGCGACACCCGCCACCAGGCCGCCCACCGCCACTTTGAGGAACTCAACGCTGGCTCCGCCCCAGGTGAACACCATGGTGCCCATCGCCACGGCGACGGCAAATTTCAGTGACACCAGGCCAGATGCGTCGTTCATCAGGGCTTCGCCCTGCACAATCGACATAATTTTCTTCGGGATACGCCCTTCACCGACGATACCGGAGAGCGCCACCGCATCGGTGGGTGACAGTACCGCCGCCAGGGCAAAGGCCGGAATCAGCGGGATGCCCGGCACCAGCCAGTAAATCAGGTAACCGATCCCCACCACGGTGATCAGCACCAGCACCAGTGCCAGACCGATGATCTCGCGCCCGTGGTGCAGGAATTCGTTAATCGGCGTTTTCCAGCCGTCGGCGAACAGCAAGGGCGGAATGAACAGCACCAGAAACAGTTCGGGATCAAAATCGACATGCAGACCAAAGGTGGGCCAGGCGAGCATCGCACCGGCAGCAATCTGCACCAGCGGCAGCGGGATTTGAAAGGGCAAGATACGTGCCGCGACGCCGGAGAGCGACACCACCAGCGTCATGATGAGAATAGTAAAGAAGATTTCCATGCTTTCCTTAGGCGAATCGTAATCGTTAAAGCGATGTTGTTGCGCTGGAAAGTGTAAAACAAAATGCCGCACGACAGGAAAACCCGACGTGCGGCACAGCAAGGAAAGATAATAATTCGGACTTCAGGAGATTTTCAGATCAGATGGCCCAGCCACCGGCGTAGAAAGCCACCAACGCCACAGCAATCACCACGGTGCCGAAATTCAGCTTACGCCACTCACCGGCAAACAGGCGACCAATCACCAGCGCCGCGAAGCCGAGCATGATGCCGGTGACAATGTTGCAGGTCAGCACGATAAACACCGCCGTCAGCAGGCCGGACATGGCATCGACAAAATCGTTGAAATCGATCTTCGCCACGTTGCTCAGCATCAGTAAACCCACGTACATCAGCGCTGGCGCGGTGGCGTAAGCAGGGACCAGATACGCCAGAGGCGACATAAACAGAATCACCAGGAACAGCAGGCCAACCACAATCGCCGTCAGACCGGTTTTACCGCCCGCCGCCGTACCGGCCGCCGATTCGATGTACACCGCTGCCGGAGAGGCACCCACCAGGCCGGCAAACAGGCTGCTGACCGAGTCGGTGGTCAGCGCGCGACCGCCATTAATGATCTGCCCGTCTTTATCCAGCAGATTGGCTTGCCCGGCCACCGCGCGAATGGTGCCAGTGGCATCAAACACCGCGGTCATGACCAATGCCAGCACCGTTGGCAATACCGCTGGTTGCAGCGCGCCCATGATGTCGAGGCTAAACACCAGCGACTGGCCGCTGGCATCTTTCAGGCTCGGCATGGCAAACAGCCCCTGATACTTCACCGCCGGATCGAAAATCAATCCGACAATGGAGATCCCGACAATGGTCAGCAGGATGCCGCCCGGTACACGACGTTTTTCCAGCCCGAAGATGGCTGCCAGCCCGACCAGCGCCATGATCACCGGGAAGGAGGCAAAGTGCCCCAACTCCACTGGCAAACCGGCCGCCGGATTTTTCACCACCAGGCCAATGCTATCGGCGGCAATCAGCAGCAGGAACAGGCCGATACCGATGCCCGTGCCATGCGCTACCCCCATCGGCAGGTTACGCAAAATCCACGCACGAATGCCGGTGGCAGAGATCACGGTAAACAGCAGCCCCATCAGGAACACCGCCCCGAGGGCAATCGGCACACTGATATGCTGCCCCAGCACCAGGCTGAAGGCGGTGAAGGCGGTCAGCGAGATGGCGCAACCGATGGCCATAGGCAGGTTGGCCCACAGCCCCATCAGGAGGGAACCAAAGCTTGCCACCAGGCAGGTCGCGACGAAGACCGCCGTCGGAGAAAAACCCGCTTTGCCGAGCATGCCCGGCACCACAATGACGGAATAAACCATTGCCAGGAAGGTGGTTAACCCTGCCAGCACTTCCTGACGCACGCTGCTACCGCGTGCTGAAATCTTGAACCAGGCGTCCAGTTTTCCACTGGCCGGGCGAGAATCGCCAGACATAATTAATCCTCTGCATTTTTTGTGTTGTGAGTGGCCGCACGGCTACCGTTTTCCTGCCGTCCTGGTGCACGTCTCTCCGGTGAAGAAACAAAGCAAACGTTTACGTAGCCGCGTATTTCTGGTCGTAAAAGGGGAAACACAGAAAAAAGGCAAACGATTATCCGGTTAATGGCGGGCGGTTTTCAACTGATAATCTGGCATAACGGATTTAACCGCTGAAATTTATCGGACCGCCCTGCTCCAGCGCCCGCTGCCAGGCCGCCCGTTGTTCCATCCCTTCCAGCCAGCGCAGACTGGCGGGCATATCGCGCAGACCGGTACGCGCGCGCATTGCCAGCAACGGAAAACTCATCTGGATATCGGCGATGGTAAAACGATGACCGGCAAAGTAAGGGTGCTGGCTGAGATGTTGCTCAATCACGCTACCATGCAGCGCCAGCTGCTTGTTCAGCCACGCTTTCTGGATACCCGCGCTGAGCGCTTTGCCCGCCGGACGCAGCAGCCAGGGCACCGGCTTTTTGCCCAACTGGCCGAACACCAGTTTCATCACCAGCAGCGGCATCAGCGATCCCTCGGCGTAATGCAGCCAGTAGCGGGCCTGAATCTGCGCATCCTCATCACCAGGTTTCAGCCGATACTCGGCGTCATATTTTTCTGCCAGATATTCGAGGATGGCCCCGGACTCCGCCACCACCCGATTGCCATCGGTGATCACCGGGGATTTGCCCAGCGGATGGACTTTTTTCAGCGACTCCGGTGCCAGCAAGGTGCCTTCACGTTGGTAACGCTTAATTTGGTAAGGCACTGATAACTCTTCCAGCAGCCACAGCACCCGATGTGAACGGGAATTTTCAAGATGGTGAACGGTGATCATCATGGCTTCCTGACCAATGGATTGACCCGGCAAGTATAGATGATGACGTCTTAGCGTTTCTGCTCGTCCTGTTGTGGATCGAGTAACACCGCCCCTGAACCTTGTTCTGCCAATCGGTCGCCGGGGTTACGCAGCGGACAATCACGCATCGACAGACAACCGCACCCAATACAACCGTCGAGATCGTTACGCAGGCGCGTAAGCGTTTCGATGCGTTTATCCAGTTCCTCGCGCCAGTGCTGGGTCAGCGCGTCCCATTCCTGGGTCGACATACGTTTGTTGGCAGGCACATGCATCAGGCTATCGCTCACCGTGGCGAGAGGAATACCGATACGTTGCGCGATTTTAATGATCGCCACGCGGCGCAGCACATCGCGGCTGTAACGCCGCTGGTTGCCGTTATTGCGCGTGCTGGAGATCAATCCTTTGGTCTCATAAAAATGTAGCGCCGAGACCGCCACGCCGCTGCGCTTTGCCACTTCGCCCGGCGTCAGTACCGGCTTCGGGTAGTTGCGTTCTTTTTTCATTTGGCTCTTTACCTCAAGTTAACTTGAGGAATTATACTCGTTCCCCATTGAAACTTCGAATCTCTACTCAGAAGGATGTGGTTATGATGCAAGAGGAAATCATTCATTCACTGACGCACTGGATCGATCAGAATCTGGATAAAACCCTGTCAATTGATGAAGTAGCGGCCAAATCAGGTTATTCCAAATGGCACCTGCAACGTATGTTCCGTACCGTGACGAAACAAACGTTGGGCGGCTATATCCGCGAACGCCGTTTAACGCTGGCAGCAGAAGCACTGCGCCAGACGCAACGCCCGGTATTTGATATTGCGATGCAGTACGGCTATGACTCGCAACAAACTTTTTCCCGCGTGTTTCGTCGTCAGTTCTCGCAAACACCGACGGCCTATCGCCACACCATGCGTCGTCAGGCGATGATCCAGCGTCCACGCCTGGTGAGCTTTGATTGCAACGAGAACCTGGCCAGCTTTACCCAGCGTACCACCGGCGAGTGCTGCCCGATCCGCTAATCCTGTCTGCGCGCCCCCCTGCGGGCGCAGTTCGTCCCCCCTGCCTATCAATCGCACCTCGCACAACGTCGATAAAATTTTTTCTACCATACCAGGTATAAATTTTGTTCAAAATTTCAAATCGAGTGATATAATGTGACACAAGTCACAAAATAATGCGTAATACGACGGCCTGAAGGGCCTCCCTGACCTTCCTTCTTTGCCGCCAGTGATGTCCGATGAATGTCAGGGATGTTACTGATTCATAGAGGTTCGTTGCAGATGGCTACTTTAACCACCAGTCTTATCGTTATGCGCTGGGAATTGCTGAGCGCAATAATGATGTTTTTCGCCAGCACCCTGAAAATTCGTTTTCGTCAGAACAGCCACCATGTGATGGCGCTGATGTGCGGCGGAATCGGCCTGGGCATGTCCTGCTGGTTTGTCACCGGCCTGCTGGGAATCACCCTGAGCATGGAAAATCTGCATAACTTTATGGAAATCACCAAAAACGCCTTCGTTGAGGTGATGAGCCAGACCCCTGCCGATTGGCCAATGCCCTGATTTCCCCCCAATAAAAAACCCCGCATCGCGGGGTTTTTTATTTTGCTGTGTGATTTCAAATTTTCTTCAATACGGCCGGGATCTTGACATCCCCCACCGCACCGCCCGGCGTCTTCGCACCGAGACGGTCCTGAATCCACATATCACCCATCATCTGATTAAGCCCACGATCCAGTCCGGTGACCATCCCAGCGCCAGGCGTAAAAGTCAGCTCGCCAAAGTAAACCTGCTGTTCGTGGATATACCAATCAACACGAACATAATCGAAATCACTCGCCAGTTTCTTACTCAACGCTAAGGCATGTTGCAGTGCTGCCAGCTGCGACGAGATATCCAGGCCGGTATCACGGATTTTGTGATAGGCCTCGTCCAGATTATTGACATAAAAATTCATTGATATCAGCGGATTGCATCTGTTGTAAATCACCTGCAACACAAATTCGAAGTTACCATCGCGTTTATTAAACATATGGAACTTGTAATCAATCGGCGCGGTTTTCCCATCACCAATATATTTCTCCACCAGAATGCGCGGCTTGATGTAGCGGTAATGAATCTCACGCGCCTCATCCGCATAATCTTTTTTCAGCCAGCGCTGGCAGTTGCTGATGATCTGCTGCTTTTTCAGCGCATCCGGTTCTTCCAGCAGGATTTCCACCATATTGGAACCGTGATTTGGCTTGATCACCGTGTTCTTCCAGCTCGGCAGCGTATGCAGTGAATGCGGATCGCTGGTTTCATACAGCAATGGAATCAAATATTCACCGCCTATCTTTTCAGCGACGTAATCACGCACCGAATATTTATCCGACAGACGACCATAATTCTGATAGTCGCCATAAACAAACTTACGGTACAGGATCTTCTCGTTAAACACTTTCGGCTCACGCAGATTGGGCAGGCGGCGGAATTTACGGAAGTAAAAAATCCGATCCTGATAAGCCCAGGGCATTTTCCTGATGAAATACCGCACACTTTTTCTCAGTTCATCTTTCAACTTAAGCATATCTGACCTCATTTGTAGGTTTTGTAGTTGAGTGAGGAAACCTGAATCTTGTAAATGACGCCGTTTCTGAAGAAGTAATTCATTACGGTGAGGGACAGAAGTTCTGTCAGGAAAACGCTCCAGGCAGCCCCCATGATGCCGTACCCCTGGATCAGCCACCACGACATCGGAAGACCGATGGCGACCAGGCAGAGAATTTTCCTGAGCAGATAATTAAATCCACCCTCTTTAACGATATAGCGATATGCGACAGTCCCCATCGCCGAAAAACTGGAGGCTATCGATAGCAACGTAATGAGACTTCCCGACTGCGTGTAATCGTGACCATATAAAGCAATGATTATTTTTTCACCATATAAGGCGATGACAAATAACAGAATCAGTGAAACACCCAACACATACCCATTCAGACGCGCCGTAAGCTTAATTGCCGCTTCGCCACGTTCTCTGAATATTTCCGAAAAGCTGGAAGTGATGATGGCCAGTGGAATAAAGGTCCACGATGCCGAAATGGTATTGGCCGCTGCGAACAACCCGAGATCGCGTGCTGAAGCGATACCGACCAGGAACATTTGCGCGGTTTTCACCTGTACCGAAATAAAGATGCTGGAGATCGCCAATGGCAGTCCGGCATACAGCAGGTAACGCAGATAAGGGCCACGTTTCACGCGCGCCGGTGATTGCTCCTGGTTCTCGCGGTAAAAGTTGTAACGCTTGATAGCGTAAGGAACCAGCGTCACGGCGACGATCGACAGGGTCAGCCATAACGGGCTAAGCCGAAACCAGGCAATGGCGAAACTGAGTGCGAAGCCCAGTAGCAGACCAACAGAGTTAGCAATGGTATTGAGACGTGAGGCCAGGCGCGCATTGTTATACACGCTGAAGGTGTCCTGGGTGACAAATACCGAGGCGATGAATGAGGCCAGCGCAAACGCAAGGAAGTTTTCCTGCATGTTGTACCAGACCCAAATCAACACCGGCACCGAGGTCAGCACCAATAACGCTAACCGCAACGTACGTGCGACGTTCATCAGACGTACCCCTTTCGGCGCACTCTTGCTGATGGTCTTGAACAGTATCGTTTCGGTGCCAAACATCGCTACGGTCTGCACCATAGAGAAAAGTGAGGTAGAAAACGCCATTTGACCAAACACCGTTGGGCCAAAGGATTTTGCCACGTAGGAGGTAACAAATATGACGCCGAAAACAGAGACAATCTTCTCAGACATCATCCAGGCGGCATTTGACATTACGCTTAATTTCATCAACTCGTCCTTAGTATTACTTACTGCTACTACAAGCGGTACAACGTCCTTGAAAAGAATTAAACAAGTCTTAGTGGGCCTGACTTAAATTAATAACTTCAGACCATGCTGGTCCGAAAAATGAGACTCGCATCAGGATTCAGAGAATGAATTCAGGAAAATTCCGATTAAATCCGGCGCGAAACCCTGCGGATGTAAACGATTTCAGTCTCAATTTCGACTAAAAGCTTACTGGCACATCCTGTCATTTTTGCAAGCAGGTTATGCCGTTTTTCCAATGAATGTAGTATTTTTCCGCAGTTGGGATGAAATGAATCTATATCAAAAACCCAATACCAGGAAGGTGTTCAACGGCAATCATAATAAAATAAGACTTATCCCATGATGATATTTATTACAAATAACTTAATTTAATCCTCGCAATTCTAATCGCGCACTTTAATACTGCATTAATAGTGTTTTTGCAGTACCAGATATTAATACAGTAATTCTCATCCACTAATTGATAAGAAAGGTAATAGCATTTATGAGAAAGTCACGATATAGCGAAGAGCAAATCACAAATGCCATTAAAGCTTCTGAAACGGGAGTGAAAGTCAGGGAGATTTGTGAGGAGCTTGGCATTTCCGAAGCCACTTTCTATAGCTGGAAGAAAAAGTTCTCTGGGCTTTCTTCCGAGGAAGGTAGAAAAATCAAAGAATTGGAGGATAAGCTCCAGATACTCACCCGCGAACTACAGGCGCTCAGTTCTGATAAGGAGATGCTGCAAAGCGTACTGAAAAACTTCTTCACCACCAATGAAAAGCGCCAGGCGGTTAACTTTTTGCAAACCACCTTCGACATTGGAACCCGTCGTAGCTGCCGCTTGCTGGATATTAGCCGCAGCGTTTATCACTATCCTTCAGGTACAGATAATCGCTAACACTATCGGGGCCGTTGTAATTTGATTTAATGCTGGGATTTGTTCTTACCAGAAGAGATGAAGGTCATTTAATTCAGTGTTCGTAACATAACAATTCGCACCATGCTTTCCTGATGAGTTTCATCAGGGAATTGTTTCTTTTTTTGCGGTAAAATTGATTCACATCAGCAAAAGTCTCGCTATTCAAGCTATTTACGCCCGACCCAATCTCATTTCGGTGAGATTGGGGCTTTCATTATTACTTAATCAACATTAATACTCTGCACTGAATACAGATTATTCTGTTTAGCATTGATGAACAACCCGGTGAAATTCTTATCACCATACTCTTTTTTAAACTGGATCTGTGTCTGAATCTGGTGATCACCCACTTCCTGCCCCGAAGAACTATTCGTGCTTTCGATGCCAGGAATTATCCTGAAGAGAAACGTTATCAATACTAAACAATAAAGCGATCCCCGCTGCCTGTAGCATTAATATCCCCTCACTATTCATCGTTAAACTTAAACAGTTTCCCGTGTAGCGATGGCGAAAGAATCTCAACGAATCTGCAACGCCTTAAGGAAAAGACGGTTCCGGCAGCGCAATATCAGTGCCAAAAGGCGTTAAAAAGCCCCTGATGACGGCGGGTTTTATCCATATTTTGCCCCCACAGCGACTCCGCCCTCACGCTTATCATCCCTTTTACCGGGTCAATACAGCCAGCATCAGGACAAATTTCAACCTGATATCAGGGTGCGGATATGCCATTTAAATGTAGAAATGGCCACTCAGGACCAGGGGAAAGTTATAAGACGCGGTTTTTTTAGCGCAGAAATGGCAAAAGGAGAGGATTTCGGGCTGGTCTTATTCTTAAAAATGCTGGTATTTCAGGATGCCAGCCAGCAGCGGAGCTGGCATCCTCATAGGCTTAAATTTCCAGCGATGTCACCACCGGCTGCGGTTTGATGCGCATTGCCGCGATAACCCCGATGATCAGACAGCAGATCCCCACCGCAGTTAACACGGGTGGCCAGCTTTGTCGCCACAGGAAAGTCCAGAACAGCCCGGACAAGGTTTCAAACACAATCAATGGCCCCATGATGACCGTAGGCAGCCGCTGACTGGCCGCGTTCCAGCACAGCGTCCCAAGCCATGAACAGAACAGGCCAATCGCCAGCATCAGGAGCAGGAACACCTCGGGTTGCGGGCCAAACGGCAGCCCAAAGCCCGGCTGCTGCCAGTGAATTTGCCCACACACCAGCAGATAAAACACCAGCGCCAGGGGTAACGTGACCAGCCCCTGCGCCGTCGCCCAGCTACCGGGTTTGTGCTGAGGATGGCTGCGCAGCCAGCGCGCATTACGTAACGGATACCAGGTCCAGCAGCCCACCGCCAGCACGGCCAGCAGCAGACCGGTAAGATAACGTGGCCAGTCCAGCGCCGCCCCCTGTGCCTGTAACTCGGCGGCGTTGACGCATACCAGCCCCACAGAAATAATCAGCAAGGCGGGCGTTAAGCGCCGCCATGGCAAGCGCCCTTCCAGATGCCCATAGCAGAGGTTAGCGGTTACCGACATCACCACCGGTAAGGTGCCAATAATCATGGTGGAGACCGGTGCTCCAGTACGCTGAATGGCACTGGCAAGGAAGGCGTAATACATCAGATTACCCACCAGCGACAGTTTCAGCGCTTCCACCCAGTCTTTGCGCGCCAGTTGACGCAGACGCCGCCGATCCAGCCAGGCGAGGGGTAACGCAATCAGTCCAAAGGCGACATAACGCCCTGCGGACTGTAACGTTCCAGGGTAATCCGGCACCAGCAGCGGACCGACAAAGATCAGCCCCCACATCAATCCCGCCGCCAGCGCGAACAATATTCCAGCTAACATAATCTCTTCCTTTATCGCAATTCCGCCACAGTGTGACGGAACAGCGCAGCAAAGGCTTGTAGCAGATTGCTGTTAGCGCGCTGGGAAGACCTGTTTCTGGTAGCGGCCAGGGGTAATGCCGTAACGATGGGCGAAGGCTCGCGTCAGGTGGGCCTGATCGGTTAAGCCAACAGCTGCTGCCACCGCCGCCGCACTCTCCCCCTGAGCCAGACGCAATTTGGCGTCATAAAGACGAAATGCCATCAGCATCTGATGTGGCGTCACATGGAACTGCTGGCGGAAACTGCGCAGAAAATGCCACGGTGAGAGCCCCGCCAACGCAGCCAGTTCATCCAGCCTGACCGGTTCAGCAAGGTTTTCCCGCAGATAGGTTTTCACCTGATCGAAACGGTGCCCCCCTTCCGCCGGGCGGGATTGTCCACGCCGTGCCAGTGGACGCAACAACTCCAGTAACTCGATCAGCAAACCTTCACGCTCCAGAGCCGTTCCGGCCTGGCATAAGGCCGCCAGCCGCAGAGAAAACGGCTGCGCCAGGCGTGCATCGGTGCGCAACGCGTCGCTAAACCACCAACTACGGTCACCGGTGAGTTTCTCCATTTCATCCGGCTGAATGTAGATCATCCGGTAGCGCCAGCCCTCCTCACAGGCTGACTCGCCGGTATGCAACTCATCAGGATTCATCATCACCAGAGAATGCTGCGGCGCGGTGTAGTGAGTACCACGATAACGGAAGCGCTGCGCACCAGACTCAATGGTGCCGATGCCAAAGGCTTCGTGGGTATGCGGTTCAAAGGCATAGCGGGAGATGTGCGCCTGATACAGCTCAATACCCGGCAGTTCAGCAAATTGCTGGAACTGCGCCCGATCGCGCTCACAGGGAAAAATTGCAGGGACCACAGACATAGCACACCTCCATCGTTAATCAGATAACCAGCATGCCCCGCCAGGCAGGTGAAATGCAAAACAGATTTGCTTTGCCTGTGATGAGTTTCAACGCCACACTGGCATGCAGGCATATAAAGGAGACAACGATGAGCAACAATGTGGTGATGGTGGTGGACATGCAGAACGGCGTGCTGGCAACGCCGCGTTTTGATCGTGCCGGACGCTGCGCACGTATTAATCAGCTAATCGCCGCTGCCGACCAGGTGATTTTTATTCAGCACGTCGGCCCCGGACTGGAGGCCAACAGCGCAAGCTGGGGCATCGTACCGGAGCTGCAGCAACCGGCTAACGCTCTCTACGTCAATAAAACCGCCTGTGACGGCTTCTGGCAAACCGACCTGGCGGCAACGCTGGAACAGCACGGCATGACTTCTTTCGTGATCTGTGGCTGTGCGACCGATTATTGTGTTGATACCACACTCAAAGTCGGTGCCAGCCTCGGCTATCGCATCACCGTTGCCGCCGACGCACACACCACTGCAGATCGTACCTTTGTTTCTGCCGAGCAGCTCATCAACCAGCACAACGAAGTCTGGGCAGATCTGATTCTGCCGGGCAATCCCGTGCAGGTTCGCCCGACAGCCGAACTGCTTGCCAGCTGGCAGGTGGCAGCCGTTAACCGGTAACCGCACCACCGAGGCTGATACCCTGAAACTCATCTGGCAGCGACAACTTATAAATGGCGAAGCACGCAGCTGCGCCCGGTTGCGCTGCCAGCGGTTGTTTAACCGGGATGTAGAACTGCCGGTCATGACTGATAAAAGTACCGTCTGGCCGCAGTAGCCGCTTATCGCTGGTCAGCACCCGTGTTTCACCGGAAGGAGCAAGGACCCGAATATTGTGGGTCACGGTTTCGGAAAAATAGACATTTCCCGCCGAATCCATGCAACAGCCACCGGAGAAGTTATTGTCGTATACCTGCTCAACATGGCTGATGAGTTGCTCATCGCTCAGATCAGTTTGTTGCAGCCAGCGGGTCTCGACCCGATATAGCGGACCGGTCGGTGCAGCCCAATACAGCCATTGACCATCGGCGGTAATTTCGATCATATCGCTATTGGGCGGATGGAAGGTCTTCCCCCCTTTGACCCCGGCTAATATCGCGGGCGGGGCTTTATCGGACGCTTTCACCACCCGCATACCTGACAGGCGGCGCTGCGTTTTGCCACTGACCATGTCATGCACGATGATGCCACCCAGGCCGGAATCGCTGATATACAGCGTGTTGCCGTGGAATCGCAGGTCATTCATTTGCGCGCCTGGCGGCAGGATCTGATCGTCAAAACGCAGGATTTGCAGGATTGCGCCACTGTGGGCATCCAGCTGTACCAGTTTCTGCGCCCCTGGTTGCGGTATCGCATCTTCTGGCGAGAATACCCCCGCGCTGAGTGAACCCTGATCGACACACCACACTGTATCATCGGCAAAAATATGCACGGAGTTCAGGTAAACAAACGCATTGCGTCCATCTTTGCCGGGTTGCCATTCATTCCAGCTATTGCCCGGAAAGGGTCGCAGGGTGCCATCGGACTCACGTCGCGCCAGTGACGGTGTCGGCTTATCTTTGGCATAGCGCGGCAAGCCAAGAAACAACAGGTTATTACGCGTCAGCGCCACCTGATTCGCCATCCACGGTGAAACTAACGCGACATCCAGTGGCAAAGGATCTTCCGCAGTGAACGCCTGAACATTGCGCACCACACCCAGCGCACTGAGGGCTAATAAAAATGTACGGCGGTTGAGGTTCACTCACGCTCCTTATTCAGCCGGGATAATTGGTCAGACAGGATGGCGGAGCGGCATGGCGCATGAACGGCTTTTTGTGCCACTTCAGAGGAAATGTGGCAAAAGGTTAAATGATTATCAAACCCTGACCTGGGCAAAGCCATTGCAAAAATCGGACAATTGTCAATAATGATACATGACAAATGTCAGAGGAGAAGTCATATGAAAACCTATATTCCGAACGGGCAGCCCCATGACAATGCGCTCTGGCGCGTCGCAGGCTTACCTCCCCGAGGGCTTGAGTTAACCCGTATGCTTGAATCTGGTTTACCTGTCGAAGTGATCGACAATATCCGTTACTGGGCTTCCATGTCTCGCTCAGAGATTCTGCAAATCACCGGCCTCAATGAACGCAATATCGCGCGTCGTAAAAGTGCTGGCAAAAGCCTTTCACCAGACGAAAGCGAACGGGTTGCCCGCTTCGTGCGTGTGATGGATGCCACAGTGAAACTGTTTGACGGCAACAAACAAGATGCAACTGATTGGTTAAGTCGACCAGTAAAAGGTTTAGGTAATATTGCGCCAATTTCCCTGTTGATTAGCGAGACCGGTGCGCTGGATGTGCTGGATTTGATTGGCAGGCTGGAACATGGTGTCTTCGCGTGATCTTTTATCGACTCACCAAAAGCATGTATGCCGCAGATGCGTGGAATGGCTACGGCGCAAAACAATATGGTGGTCGCTGGAATCACAAAGGCTATCCCACGGTGTATGTAGCCAGTTCAATCGCGCTTGCCGCCCTGGAAATACTGGTACATGTCGCGAAAGAGTCGCTGCTGGATAATTACAGCTTATTCAGCATTGAAATCCCCGATGATGAGGTGACCAGGCTCCCTGATGAATATTTACCGCAAAACTGGCGGCAGGACCCGGCACCCATTGCGACCATGGATTTGGGGAGCGGCTGGTTAGAATCTGGTGAAGGAGCAGCGCTTATTTTGCCGTCCTGCATTATTCCTATGGAAAATAATGCGATCCTCAATCCGCAACATCCAGCCTTTCCGTCGTATCTGGCGAGTGTGAAAGAGCTCCCCTTTGTCTTTGATAGCCGCTTGATTTCATAGCCTCGCGATTTATCGCATCAATCTTTATCAATTTTTTTGAATTATTTCAGCAAAACCCTCAGCTTTTACTTACCGGGCTACAGGTCTATTCTCTCTCACATCGGGGCACAACACCCCACCAACTAAAAATTATCTCTGAGGAAATGACCATGAAATCTATCAAAACTTTCGTTGCAGTTGCGGCCCTGTCACTGGTTTCTTTCGGCAGCTTCGCACAAAGCATCACCGCTTCCGCTTCAACTCTGGATGGTGCCGAAGCCAAAATCGCCGCTCAGGCTGCACAGCAGGGCGCGCAGTACAAAATTACTGAAGCACATAGCAATAACCGCGTTCATATGACCGCAGAACTGTATAAATAACGGATGGTCGTACAGGGAAGTACCGGGACAGGTCGCCGCAAGGCGGCCTTTTTCGTATCTGGGATTTGGGCGATAAAAAACCCCGACCAGCGGGGTTTTATAACGTCTGCGAAGCAAACCGAATCAGAACGGAATGTCGTCATCAAAGTCCATCGGCGGTTCATTGTTCGCCGGTGCGCTCTGCTGCTGCGGACGCTGCTGTGCGCCGCCGCTGAACTGGTTACCGCCGCTCTGCTGCGGCTGCTGCGGCTGGCCCCAGCCGTTATTGTTGCCGCCACCCTGGCCGCCCATCGGCGCACCACCGGCATTAGCGCCCTGCTGACGCCCACCCAGCATCTGCATGGTGCCGCCAACGTTGACCACGATTTCAGTGGTGTAACGATCCTGACCACCCTGGTCCTGCCATTTACGGGTGCGCAGCTGACCTTCGATATAGACCTGCGAACCTTTACGCAGATATTCACCGGCCACTTCCGCCAGCTTGCCAAACAGCACAACGCGGTGCCATTCAGTGATCTCTTTGTTTTCACCGGTTTGCTTATCGCGCCAGCTTTCTGACGTAGCCAGTGTAATGTTGGCAACTGCACCACCATTCGGCATATAACGCACTTCCGGATCCTGACCCAGATTCCCGACAAGAATCACTTTGTTAACGCCACGACTGGCCATGTTGCTGTCTCCCGATGAGTTAATGCGTCAATTCTAAACGATCAATTCTAACACGTCATGGCGGCTGTTCCCACTTTCGAGCGCGCTTCCATAATAGACAAAAAAAACACAAAATACTGGATATTTATTCAGTCTATTTTTTGTGCCATAATACGCGTTTCTTCTGGCCGCCGTCGGCAAGGCGCGGCGAGTGCTTCTAATCCGGGAAAGGTGAATGGATAAGATCGAAGTTCGTGGTGCCCGCACCCATAATTTGAAAAACATCAACCTGATCATCCCTCGCGACAAACTCATTGTGGTTACCGGCCTGTCAGGTTCCGGTAAATCCTCTCTGGCGTTTGATACGCTGTACGCGGAAGGTCAGCGTCGCTATGTAGAGTCACTCTCTGCCTATGCGCGCCAGTTTCTTTCTTTAATGGAGAAACCGGACGTTGACCATATTGAAGGTCTCTCGCCCGCCATCTCCATTGAGCAAAAATCCACTTCCCATAACCCGCGCTCCACGGTCGGCACCATTACGGAAATCCATGATTACCTGCGTTTGCTGTTTGCCCGCGTCGGTGAACCGCGTTGCCCGGATCATGATGTCACGCTGGCGGCGCAGACCGTCAGCCAGATGGTGGATCAGGTGCTGTCACAGGAAGAGGGCCGTCGCCTGATGCTGCTGGCCCCGGTGGTGAAAGATCGCAAAGGCGAACACACCAAAACGCTGGAAAACCTGGCGACCCAGGGTTATATCCGCGCCCGTATCGATGGTGAGGTTTGCGATCTCTCCGATCCGCCGAAGCTGGAGCTACAAAAGAAGCACACCATTGAAGTGGTGATTGACCGCTTCCGCGTACGTGACGATCTTGCCACCCGTCTGGCCGAATCCTTCGAAACCGCGCTGGAGCTGAGCGGTGGTACGGCAATTGTCGCGGATATGGACGACAGCAGCGTTGAAGAACTGCTGTTCTCTGCCAACTTTGCCTGCCCGGTGTGCGGCTATAGCATGCGCGAGCTGGAGCCGCGTCTGTTCTCGTTTAACAACCCGGCGGGAGCCTGCCCGACCTGCGACGGTCTCGGCGTGCAGCAATATTTTGACCCTGACCGCGTGGTACAGAACCCGGAACTGTCACTGGCTGGCGGCGCGATTCGCGGCTGGGATCGCCGTAATTTCTACTATTTCCAGATGCTGCGTTCCCTCGCAGAGCATCTGGATTTCGATGTCGAAGCCCCGTTCAACAGCCTGAGCGACAAAGCGCAGCAGGTGATTTTGTACGGTTCCGGCAAAGAAAGCATCGAGTTCAAATATATCAACGACCGAGGTGATACCTCGGTACGTCGCCATCCGTTTGAAGGTGTGCTGCACAATATGGAACGCCGTTATAAAGAAACGGAATCCAATGCCGTCCGCGAGGAACTGGCGAAATTTATCAGCAACCGTGCCTGTGCCAGCTGCGAAGGTACCCGCCTGCGCCGCGAAGCACGTCACGTCTTTGTGGAAAATACCAATCTGCCGACCATCTCGGATATGAGCATCGGTCACGCGATGGATTTCTTCCGCGAACTCAAACTGAGCGGCCAGCGCGCCAAAATCGCGGAAAAAGTACTGAAAGAGATTGGCGATCGCCTGAGCTTCCTGGTCAACGTGGGCTTGAATTATCTTTCCATGTCGCGTTCCGCCGAGACCCTTTCCGGTGGTGAAGCACAGCGTATCCGTCTGGCAAGCCAGATCGGTGCGGGGCTGGTTGGCGTGATGTATGTGCTGGATGAACCCTCCATTGGTCTGCACCAGCGCGATAACGAACGTCTGCTGAGCACCCTGATTCACCTGCGCGATCTCGGCAATACGGTGATTGTGGTCGAACACGATGAAGATGCGATCCGTGCCGCCGACCATATTATTGATATCGGCCCAGGTGCCGGAGTGCACGGCGGCCAGGTGGTGGCGGAAGGCGATGTCAATGCCATCATGGCGCATGAAGACTCCCTCACCGGCCAGTACCTGAGCGGCAAACGTGAAATCGCCATACCGAAGGAGCGCGTCAAAGGCGATCCAGCCAAAGTGCTGAAGCTAACCGGCGCACGCGGCAACAACCTGAAAGATGTGACGCTGACGGTGCCGGTTGGCTTGTTTACCTGTATCACCGGCGTCTCCGGTTCCGGTAAATCTACGCTTATCAACGATACGTTGTTCCCGATTGCTCAGCGTCAGTTAAATGGGGCCACCAGCGGCGAACCGGCTCCGTATCGCGAGATCGCTGGCCTTGAGCATTTCGACAAAGTGATCGATATCGATCAAAGCCCGATCGGCCGTACTCCGCGTTCTAACCCGGCCACTTATACCGGCATCTTCACCCCGGTACGTGAGCTGTTTGCCGGTGTGCCGGAAGCGCGCTCCCGTGGTTATAACCCAGGCCGTTTCAGCTTTAACGTGCGCGGCGGACGCTGTGAAGCCTGCCAGGGCGATGGCGTGATCAAAGTGGAAATGCACTTCCTGCCGGATATCTATGTCCCCTGCGATCAGTGCAAAGGCAAACGCTATAACCGCGAAACGCTGGAAATTAAGTACAAAGGCAAAAGCATTCACGAAGTGCTGGAGATGACCATTGAAGAAGCGCGTGACTTCTTTGATGCCGTGCCTGCACTGGCGCGTAAGCTGCAAACGCTGATGGATGTGGGTCTGTCCTATATCCGCCTGGGTCAGTCTGCTACGACGCTGTCCGGTGGTGAGGCACAGCGCGTTAAACTGGCGCGCGAACTGTCGAAACGCGGAACTGGCCAAACGCTGTATATCCTCGATGAGCCGACCACCGGTCTGCACTTCGCCGATATCCAGCAACTGCTGGAAGTGCTGCATCAGTTGCGCGACCAGGGCAACACCATCGTGGTGATTGAGCACAACCTCGACGTGATTAAAACCGCAGACTGGATTGTCGATCTTGGCCCGGAAGGCGGCAGCGGTGGCGGTGAAATACTGGTAGCAGGGACACCTGAGACCGTGGCGCAGTGTGAAAAATCGCACACGGCACGCTTCCTTAAGCCAATGTTAACTAAATAATTCCCTTTCCAGGCCCGCGATTGCGGGCCTGATTTTTTCTGCCGGATTCCGCAGCGAAATGCAGAAACAGGCAAGAATCAGACAACTTCAGGCATATACGCTTTCCACCTGGCTGACTATCCTTACACAGTTCCTTTTTGGCACGCTTAACGTGCCTTTATCCCGCCCGCTTCGGTTGACGGGATCCCGCGAAAAACTCACGACACATCGTAACTGGAGACACCATGAATATTACGCATGCCTATGCCGCACAGGACGCGAAATCCAAACTCGCCCCGTTCGACTATAAGCCGCGCGAACTGCGCGCTCATGATGTGCAGATTGAAGTGTTGTACTGCGGCGTCTGCCACTCTGACCTTCATACCGCGCGTAATGAATGGAAAAACACCATTTTCCCGGTGGTGCCGGGCCATGAAATCGTTGGCCGTGTCACTGCGGTTGGCGCACACACTCACAAATACAAAGTGGGTGATTTGGTGGGAGTAGGTTGTCTGGTTGACTCCTGCCGCAGCTGTCCGAGCTGCCAGGAAGGGCTGGAGCAATATTGCGAAAACGGTTTTGTCGGCACCTATAACGGTGAAGACCGCGAAACCAAAGCTATCACCTACGGCGGCTACTCCACCAGCATGGTCGTAGATGAAAACTTTGTGCTGCGCGTACCGGAAAACCTCGATCTGGCGGGTGTCGCACCGCTGCTGTGTGCCGGTATCACCACTTACTCACCGCTGCGCCACTGGAACGTCGGTCCGGGTAAAAAAGTAGGGATTGTCGGCCTGGGTGGCCTGGGCCATATGGGTGTGAAACTGGCGCATGCGATGGGTGCGCATGTGGTACTGTTTACCACTTCACCGTCAAAAATCGAAGATGGTAAACGTCTGGGCGCTGACGAAGTGGTGATTTCAAAGGATGCCGATCAGATGGCACAGCACCTCAACAGCTTTGACTTCATCCTCAACACCGTGGCAGCACAGCACGATCTCAACCCGTTTATTGCCCTGCTGAAACGCGATGGCAATATGACGCTGGTGGGTGCACCGGAGCACGATCACCCGGCACCGCAGGTGTTTAACCTGATCTTCAAGCGTCGCAGCATCGCTGGCTCGCTGATTGGTGGCATTGCGGAAACCCAGGAAATGCTGGATTTCTGTGGCAAGCACGGTATCACTTCCGATATCGAACTGATCGCCATGAACCAAATCAACGAAGCCTACGAGCGTATGCTGAAAAGCGACGTGAAGTACCGCTTTGTGATTGATATCAACACCCTGCGTGAGGAAGCTGCGGCTTAATCCTCGTTATGGCTGACGCCCGCCGCGCGCGTGGCGTCAGCCTGTTGCCAGGAGGCATCCACCAGATAGTAAATCTGCGAATCCTTCAGTGAACCATCCAGCCACAGGGTACTCCAGTGGGTTTTATTGAGATGCTCACTTGGAAACACATCGCTATGCTCCTCACGTAATAACTCTGCCAGCGCAGGCGTGGCTTTCAGCGATACCGCCGGACGCCCCTTGACGTCATGCACCATGGCAAACAAAATACCCTCACTTTTAATCTGCGTGGCTTTCCAGTCACTGTGTACGCTCTGTTCCGCGCCCGGCTTGCCCATGCAATACGTCAGTAAATCCGAAGTGTTCATGATGACTCCCCTTGTAAGGTGGCGACGATGCGCCTCGATCCGCCGTGTACCCGATGTTCACCGAGATAAATCCCCTGCCAGGTACCCAACACCAGCCGTCCCCGGCTGACCGGAAGTAACAAGGATACGCCGAGTAACGATGACTTAATGTGCGCAGGCATATCATCTGCACCTTCATAATCATGCTGATACGGGGCATTTTCCGGCACATGACGCAGGAAATGTTGTTCCATATCGCTACGTACCGTGGGGTCGCAATTTTCATTGAGTGTCAGCGAGGCTGAAGTGTGTTGTAGCAACAAATGCAGCTGCCCGATACGCACATCTGATAGCGCACGAATTTGCCCGACTACCTCGTCAGTGATCAGGTGAAAACCACGGGGTTTAGCGCTAAGCGTTAAGGTTTGCTGGTGCCACATACTGAAATCCTGAATTAAACACACCGTTTAAGTGTGCAGCATGTCGGCAAAAGGTAAAGGAAAAAGCGGCCTGGAATAGTGCGAAAAAAACCGCCAGCCCGAAGGCATGGCGGTTCAGATACGGCAGAGGCAGGCGTTACATCACGGCAGCAAAGGCTTCTGCTACCTGATGGACGTTACGGCTATTCAGGCCCGCCACACACATACGGCCGCTGGCAATCAGGTACACGCCGAACTCGTCGCGCAGACGATCAACCTGCTGTGCGCTGAGGCCGGTGTAGCTGAACATACCGCGCTGCTTCAGCAGATAATCGAAGTTTTGACCTGGCAGTTTCTCGCTCAGTACTGCAACCAATGCCTGACGCATTTCGATAATGCGCAGACGCATCGCTTCGACTTCCGCCAGCCAGTTGTTCAACAGCGCTTCATCGTTCAGCACGCAGGAAACCACCTGAGCACCGAAGTTAGGCGGGCTGGAGTAGTTGCGACGTACGGTAGCTTTCAGCTGACCCAGCACACGACCCGCTTCTTCTGCGCTATCACAGACGATAGAGAGTCCGCCGACGCGCTCACCATACAGTGAGAAGATTTTCGAGAAGGAGTTGCTGACCAGCGCCGGCAGGCCCGCTGCGGCAACCGCGCGAATCGCATAGGCATCTTCATTCATGCCTGCGCCAAAGCCCTGATAAGCGATGTCGAGGAACGGAATCAGCTCCTGCGCCTTCAGCACCTCAACGGTTTGATCCCACTGCGCGTTAGTCAGATCAGCACCAGTCGGGTTGTGGCAGCACGGATGCAGCAGCACGATGCTTTGCTTCGGCAGGGTTTTCAGCGCCGCAATAAACGCATCAAATTTCACCCCGTTGGTTTCGTCGTCATACCAGGGATAGGTATTCACCTCGAAGCCTGCGCCGTTGAAGATAGCGATATGGTTTTCCCACGTCGGATCGCTGACCCAGACATTGGAGTTCGGGAAGTAACGCTTCAGGAAATCCGCACCTACTTTCAGCGCACCGGAACCACCCAGCGTCTGAATGGACGCAATACGCCCGGCTTTCAGCATCGGGTGATCGCTGCCAAACAGCAGCGGAGCAATCGCGTTACGGTAAGGACCGAAACCTTCCATTGGCAGGTAGAGCGAAGCCTGATGCGGTGCCGCCTGCAGGCGTTCTTCCGCTGCGGCGACTGCCTGCAGCTGAGGAATGATGCCCTGCTCGTTATAATAGAGGCCGATGCTCAGATTCACTTTGTTGTCACGCGGGTCCTGTTTGAAGGTTTCCATCAACGACAGAATCGGATCGCCGGCATAGGCATCAACATTTTGAAACACGGTGCAGATCTCCATGATTGGTCATAAAAGTCAGGTAACGATGCATCATCAAACCATATAGCGGCCGGGGCGGTGATTCATGGCGATGATCAGATTGAGGACCACCGCGCCCGCTATCGAGGCAAGCAACATAGGTACAGAGACCACAAATAACGACGCCAGCACCACACAGGTGTCGACCGCCATTTGCAGTTTTCCGGCACGCAGACCGATGCGGTCCTGCAGCCAGAGCGCCAGAATATTGACGCCACCCAGGCTGGCCTTGTGACGAAATAACACTATAAACCCAATTCCCATCACCACGTTACCGAACAATGTCGCATAAAACGGATTTAGCGCAGAAAAATGGATGAACAGCGGATGCAGATGGGTAAAGAGTGACACCAGCCCCACAGCACAGAACGTTTTCAGGGTAAATTCCCAACCCATACGGCGCACTGCCAGCCAGTAAAACGGCAGGTTAATCAGGAAAAACGCACTGCCAAACGAAAGCGGCGTCAGATAGCTAATTAAGAAAGCTATCCCGGCGGAGCTGCCGGTAAGCGCACCGGCCTGCTTCAGCATAATCACGCCAAAGGAAACCATCAGCGTACCCAGCACAATCGCCAGAGCATCTTCAATGCGGGAATGGGGGATTTTGGTAGGTTGAACAACGTTATCCATGGATTTTTCTCATTGCAATTGATGCGGTTCAAATGCAAAAAACGCACCACATCGGCGACGTCTGCTCGTCGCCGATGGGTGCCAGTGATTATCCAATTGATAACTAAGGCGCTTTATTGCAGGTTTTTGTGCATCGATGAATGACTAATCCATAAATCCATGCACAAATCTGTTATCTGGTGCGCGTTTTTTGCATTTGAATGGCATTAATTGCACCAGACTAGCACATCACGCACTTTTTTGGCGCGTTTTGTGCTCGGGGATTATCATCAAACCGTTCTCTTTTAACCGGCTTAATACCACCGACGTTTTCACATGGGCCACGCTTTGATGGCCTGACACCAGTTGGCTGATTAATGCGCTCAATGAAGCCAGGTCTGACACGGCAACTTTCAGCAGATAATCGGCATCGCCAGTGGTTTTAAAGGCATCAACGATGGCGGTTTCCTGCTCCACCATCCGGTGAAAACTTTCTTCGTAATCGGGGGTGTGATTAATCAGCCGCACTTCAATCAAACCCACCATGCCGAGACCGATAGCATCGGGCGACAACCGGGCGTGATAGCCGAGAATCAGGTTTGCCTGTTCCAGATTGATGCGGCGGCGTGAACATTGCGACGCCGAAAGGCCAACCAAATCACTGAGTTCCTGGTTAGTGAGGCGGCCATTAGATTGTAATAATGTCAGTATCTTAAGGTCGTAATCGTCTACCTGAGTCATTCTGCTTCCACAGCGTAATAGGGTGCGCTTTGCTACAGATAACCTGATTAAAGACGGGGTTGTCCAACACTATTTTGTGATGACGTGAAATGCATGCACAAATCGTGCATGCATCGGGGGAAAGAGGATTATTCGTCGTCGTATTGCGGGCCTGCGTAGTTATCAAAACGCGACCAGTGACCATTGAAGGTCAGACGTACTGTACCGATCGGTCCATTACGTTGTTTACCGATGATGATCTCAGCGATACCTTTCAGATCGCTGTTTTCGTGATAAACCTCATCACGATAAATAAACATGATCAGGTCAGCATCCTGCTCGATCGAGCCGGATTCACGCAGATCCGAGTTGACCGGGCGCTTATCAGCACGCTGCTCCAGCGATCGGTTCAGCTGCGATAACGCCACGACCGGCACATTCAGCTCTTTTGCCAGCGCTTTCAGCGAGCGCGAGATCTCCGCAATCTCCAGCGTACGGTTGTCGGACAGCGATGGCACACGCATCAATTGCAGGTAGTCGATCATGATCATGCTCAGACCGTCGTTTTCACGATAGATGCGGCGTGCACGGGAGCGCACTTCCGTCGGCGTCAGACCAGAAGAATCATCGATATACATATTCTTCTTTTCCAGCAGGATACCCATGGTGGCCGAAATACGCGCCCAGTCTTCATCTTCCAGCTGGCCGGTACGGATACGGGTCTGATCAACGCGTGATAATGAAGCCAGCATACGCATCATGATCTGTTCGCTGGGCATCTCCAGACTGAAGATCAGTACCGGTTTTTCCTGCAGCATGGCAGCGTTTTCGCACAGGTTCATGGCGAACGTGGTTTTACCCATCGACGGACGAGCGGCAACGATAATCAGATCCGAGCCCTGTAAACCGGCGGTTTTTTTGTTCAGATCCTGGTAACCGGTATCCACCCCGGTAACACCATCGTGCGGCGTGGCAACCAGCGATTCAATACGCGATACCGTGGCTTCGAGGATTTGCTCAATGTTTTTCGGGCCATCATCTTTATTGGCGCGCTGTTCCGCGATTTTAAAGACGTTAGATTCGGCGAAATCGAGCAGATCTTCACTACTGCGCCCTTGCGGATCATAACCGGCATCGGCGATCTGGTTCGCCACCGAGATCATTTCACGCACCACCGCACGTTCACGTACGATATCCGCATAAGCGCCAATGTTCGCGGCACTTGGGGTGTTTTTCGCCAGTTCGGCCAGGTAGGCAAAGCCCCCCGCCATATCCAGCTCACCACGTGTTTCCAGCGATTCCGACAGCGTAATCAGGTCGATCGGTTGACCGGCTTCCAGCAGCCGTTGCATTTCGGAGAAGATCAGCCGGTGTGAGCGATTGAAAAAATCATCCGCGACCACACGCTCGGACACATTGTCCCAGCGCTCGTTATCCAGCATCAACCCACCGAGTACCGACTGCTCCGCTTCAATGGAATGCGGCGGCATTTTCACACCTTCCAGCTGACGGTCGCGGGGTTCGTTCGATTTGTTGGTGGGTTTATTTCCTGCCATAGTGAATGCATTACCGATCTTAAGTAGTGACGCGCAAGTATAACGTCACAGGCTGAACAATCACAGGAGTCAGAATGGCAAAGCGTATTCAGTTCAACGAACACGGCGGCCCTGAAGTGTTGCAATGGGTGGATTTTGATCTTGCCGATCCCGCTGAACATGAAGTGCAGGTGGAAAACCGGGCGATTGGCATCAATTACATCGACACTTACGTGCGCAGCGGATTATATCCGGTCGCGGCGAAGCCATCCGGGCTGGGCACCGAAGCG
Source organism: Pantoea cypripedii (assembly GCF_002095535.1). Classification (NCBI taxonomy): domain Bacteria; kingdom Pseudomonadati; phylum Pseudomonadota; class Gammaproteobacteria; order Enterobacterales; family Erwiniaceae; genus Pantoea; species Pantoea cypripedii. The sequence continues at coordinate 292,845 of NZ_MLJI01000001.1, read as the reverse complement.
GCGGGCGTGGTGAAAAAAGTCGGTTCTGCGGTCACGCGTTTTAAGGTGGGCGACCGTGTGGTCTACTGCCAGTCATCCCTCGGCGCGTACAGCGAGGCGCACAATGTGCACGAAGATCGTCTGGTGATTTTGCCGGAGCGTATCAGTTTTGAGCAGGGAGCCGCCTCGTTCCTGAAAGGTCTGACGGTGCAATATCTGCTGCGTCAGACTTATAAAGTTAAACCGGATGAGACTTTCCTGTTTCACGCGGCGGCTGGCGGCGTTGGCCTGATTGCCTGCCAGTGGGCAAAAGCGTTAGGTGCGCACCTGATTGGCACCGTCGGCTCAGCCGAAAAAGCGCAGATGGCCAAAGATGCCGGAGCCTGGGCCACTATTAACTATCGCGACGAGGATATTGCGCAGCGTGTCAGCGAGCTGACGAACGGTAAAAAAGTGGCGGTGGTGTACGACTCAGTCGGTAAAGATACCTGGGAACCTTCACTCGATAGCCTGCGCCGTCATGGCCTTATGGTGAGTTTTGGTAATGCTTCCGGTGCAGTAACCGGTGTCGATTTGGGGATTCTGAATAAGAAAGGGTCGCTGTTTGTCACTCGCCCTTCGCTGTTCGGCTACATTACTAACCGTGAAGAACTCGACAGAGCCAGTGCTGAACTGTTTTCTCTGATCGCCAGCCATGCGATTAAAATCACCGTGCCGGAACAGCAAAAATTTGCGCTGAGCGATGCGGCCGAGGCTCATCGGGTACTGGAAAGCCGCGCCACGCTGGGATCCAGCCTGCTGATTCCCTGACGCCAGAAAGCAAACGGGGCTTCCCGTAGGAAGCCCCTTTTTCTTTTTTATAGTTCGCGCTGGTGTAGGGACAGCGGCGATGAATTCATTGTTGACTCAACGGCAGCTATCCTGACAGAAAACATAAGTAAAAAATATGTTTAATTGCGTATTTGTACTAAGCAATGATTAACTCTGTGATCACACCCGCATTTAGCGCCAGCTATCCTTCTCTAACTTACTGATTTTTCTTTTCAGTCGCTGCATCTTTATTTCGCCATCAGGCGTGGTGAAGGCACGATATAACCAGACAGCGACCACGACCAGCACCAGCCACGGCAACAATTTGATAACAAGCGCAAACAACCCACCGAGGAACATCAGCACCGTTGCAACAATCAGCGCAGCAATCACGCCCAGCAATGACACGCCGGTCAGCAGCAGCATAAGAAAAAAGCCGATAACAAATAATATTTCCACGAAGGCTCTCCTGTGTTGGTAACAGGGAATGCATTACAAAATACGTGCCAGGATGAGGATTGCGGCAACCCACTGATATTATTGAAAGTGATGTGCCTGGCGTGCAGATAAAATGGTGAGATTCACTAACTTGTGGTGTAAATAAAACTGAGTTCTGTGATGCCAGATCAGAGATCTGCCGTGACGACGCGATAAATCGCGCCATCACGAATCAAATCAGGCTTCCTGTGGGATCTTATCCGCCACCAGTGCCAGTGCGGCTTCCAGCACGCGCACATCCGCTCCCGGTTTGTGCGCATTTTCGCTCAGATAACGACGCCATTGGCGTGCGCCGGGGATCCCCTGAAATAGTCCCAGCATATGGCGCGTGACGTGGCCAAGGTAAGTTCCTTTCGCCAGCTCCGCTTCGATATAGGGGTACATGCTGCGCACCACCGCCACGGGATCCGCCACCGGGGTATCGCGCCCAAACAGTTCACGGTCAACCTGCGCCAGAATGCCGGGGTTCTGATAGGCTTCGCGCCCCATCATCACGCCATCCATATGTTGCAGGTGGATTTTCGCCTCTTCCAGCGTTTTGATACCGCCATTGATCGCCATGGTTAAATGCGGGAAATCACGCTTCAGTTGATACACGCGTGGATAGTCGAGTGGCGGAATCTCACGATTTTCTTTCGGGCTAAGACCAGAAAGCCAGGCTTTACGCGCGTGGATAATGAAGGTGTCACAACCCCCCTGCTGCGCCACGGTGCCAACGAAATCGCACAGGAAGGCGTAGCTATCCTGATCGTCAATGCCGATGCGGGTTTTCACTGTCACCGGAATGCTCACCACATCGCGCATCGCTTTAATACCATCCGCGACCAGCGCAGCTTCTCCCATCAGACAGGCGCCGAAGCGACCATTCTGCACACGATCGGACGGACACCCCACATTAAGGTTGATCTCGTCATAACCACGCGCTTCTGCCAGCTGTGCACACTGCGCTAACGCCGCCGGATCGCTGCCACCCAGTTGCAGTGCGACCGGATGTTCATCCTCGCTAAAGGCCAGATAATCGCCCTTACCATGAATGATTGCGCCGGTGGTCACCATTTCGGTGTAAAGCAGCGTATCGCCGCTTAATTTGCGGTGAAAATAACGACAGTGACGGTCAGTCCAGTCGAGCATGGGAGCAATGGAAAAACGTTGCGAAGAGAAGGTATCGGTCATGAAACGCAGTAAATCCGGGGTTAAGTGATGAGAATCTGCGCAATCATATCACAGGATTGACGGGCGACACAGCCGCCCGTCGGTGTGAAGAACATCGATCAGAAGTTAAATCCGAGCTGCAACATTGCACCCCAGGTATTGTCAGCACCAACCGAACCAGCCAGATCCAGATGTACCGTATTGTTAAACGGCGACAGACCAAAACCGGCGGTGAAAACGTTGGTGTCATTCGACTTCATATCGGCGCGATAACCGGCACGCAACTGCAACCAGTCCAGCACACGATATTCTCCACCCACGCCAACGTACTGGCTGCTATCTTCTGATTTAAAACGCTTCGTTTGCGTCAGATCGACATCGCCAGTCAGGGTGACGGGGCCGTAGTTCCAGGCCAGGCCGGTGGTGACCAGCGGACGGATTTGGTAAGTATCACGATAGCCATCCACTTCTTTGGTATCGATGTTGCGCGAAATCAGGTTCTGACCGGTCAACCCGAAAGTCCAGTTGTCGGCGAAATCCGTGGCGATACCGGCATCCACGTTGAAACCGATATCGGAACTGCGATAGCGGCTGTTATTGATGTCGCTTTTGTCGTAGTTGTAGATGCTGGCGGTGTAATTATACAACCAGGTTTTCTGCAGCTTTGGCGTGATGCCGACAGAGACCGGATGGCCCGCAATAGTAAACTGGTGCGCTACTGCGATACCGTAATCCGTGACCAATGCAGCCAGGCCATTCGCGCTGGAACGCAAATTGTCTTCATCACCCGGCACCGGAATGATCGTGCCATCGGCCACGCCGTTCAGATAATCAATGTCGCTTTGTGCCACATTCGCCCGGACATGCGCAGTGCCATAAGCCTTGGTGATAAACGCAAAGGGCAATGTTTCATTTGGCACGGTGACAGCCAGAGCCACACCAGCGGAGCCATCCGCTTTGTTGCCACGCAGGTCACTCAACTGATTCGCCATATCCCCTGCGGCAGCTTTGAGCTGCGGGTAGCCATTGAGGTAATCCTGGAAGGTTAAGTTATTAATCACATCCTGATAACGGTCGACGGTATCCGTAATGTCATCGACTTTATTAATCAGTTTGTCTTTATCGGTAACCTGCACACCCGCTGAAGGGAAAATGATGCTTACGTCATCATCAGGTTTTGCTTTGGTCATCAATGCCGGGTTCGCCAGTACCGCGGAGCTCCAGGTGGAAGACGCAACACCGGTACCGCCCATTGCGTCATTACGTGCGTCGTACCAGGTACCTGCTGCCAGAGCTGAAGAGGAAAGAAATACTGAATTCAAAACAACAAGATAAGCAACTTTTTTGCGCCTGAATAATGTCTTCACCATGAGCCTGCCATCACCTTTCAAATGTCGTGACCATGTCATCGACGAAACAATTTACCAGCCCTTATTGTGAACCTGGGCTAACGATTTATTGCTGTGAAATAAAAGGAAATAGCACTGCTATTCGCAGAATTGACTGCTGGCGCAGCAATCTGTCGTGTATTTATGCAAAAAATTAAACGATATCTAAATTGAGGCCAGCTATTACTTAAGCCCTTTTGAACCTTAGACGCTAAGTCGGTGAGTTGCAAAGCAAAAACCGATTAGCCGGTTTGATAATAAATCCGTAATAAGGAACGCAGATGACAATATGAGAAAAAAAGGGGAATAACACTGATATTAATCTTATGAAAAACAAGATTTTTCCTGGCAATGTTTAGCGAGAAAAGCAATCACAGCAGCGTAAAAATTTGTGTGATAAAATAACATCACTCGCCACCCGGAGAACACTTATGTCAAATTTGTCGCCAGACCAACTTCTGAACCAGGCTGAAACGCTTTGCCTGCAACGCGGCGTGCGTCTGACCACACAACGTGCCGAAGTGCTACGCCTGATGGCAGAACAAAATGGATCGATCAGTGCTTATGATTTACTGGATCAATTGCGCGTTAGTGAACCCCAGGCAAAACCACCAACCATCTATCGCGCACTGGATTTTCTGCTGGAGCAGGGATTTATCCATCGCGTTGAATCCAACAACAGCTACGTGGTCTGCCATCATTTTGATGAACCTGCACACACCTCAGTAATGCTGGTTTGTGACCGCTGTGCCGCCGTCAGTGAAAAACATGCGCATGGTGTCGAAAAGATCATTTCCGGATTGGCTGAACAAGCCGGTTTTACGTTACGCCATAGCGTGATTGAAGCGCACGGGCTGTGTGAAAATTGTGCCGAAGTGGAAGCCTGTACTCATCATGACAGCTGCGATCACGATCATCAGGTTGAGGGTAAAAAGCGGTTGAGGAAGGGATAAATGGCACCTCCTTGTGCCATCCCGATCATCAGGATCGGAGCTTAGGAGCATCGTCCTTAAACGGGTCCGTTACCAGCGATAATCCTTGTTGTGACCTTCCCAGTCTTTCACTTCACGCTCGGCCTGATCTTTCGCGTAACCGTAGCGTTCCTGAATTTTACCGACAAGCTGATCGCGTTTCCCTTCGATGACGGTCATATCATCATCGGTCAGCTTGCCCCATTTTTCTTTCACTTTCCCTTTGAATTGCTTCCAGTTTCCACTCGCTTCGTCTTTGTTCATAACCGTACTCCATGTCGTTTCCAGTGAGTTGACGGCATACCCATTTCCTGAAGGTAAAAACCGATATAACACGCTACTTAATTGCGTTGTTAAGGATAATTATAGTAGGCAATGAATATCAGGTAGCACACTTACGGATTAATCTGTAATTAACAGGTTATATTCCACTATACGAAAACCAAGTATCATGACGCCAGTGACGGCGCCAGACCAGCCACAACGTGAGTCCGCGTAATGCCAGAAATACCGTCACCGCCAGCCACAAACCATGATTTCCCAGCCAGGGTAAGGTGAGCAACGACAGGCCATAACCCAGCGCCGCCAGCGCCATGCTGTTACGCATTTCCCTGCCACGCGTCGCGCCGATAAACATGCCATCCAGCAGATAACACCATACCCCCACCAGGGGCATCACCACCTGCCACACCAGGTAACGATCGGCGGCTTCGCGGAGTTCGTCCAGCGAGGTCAGCAACCCGACAATTTGCACCCCGCACAGGGCATACATCATGGCGAACAGCAACGCCACCAGACCCGCCTGACGGCAGGCCGCGTGCCAGACCAGCAACAACTGGCTGCGATCTTTCGCACCAACCGCTTCACCAGAGCAGGCTTCAACCGCATAAGCGAAGCCATCCAGTGCGTAGGCTGTGAAAGTGAGAAACATCAGCAGAACCGCGTTGACTGCGACCACATCCGGCCCAATGCGCGCGCCAAAGATGGTCAGAGAAGCAAAACAGATTTGCAGCAGAAATGAGCGCAACATAATGTCGCGATTGAGACGAAACAGGCGAGCGGCGCCACCGCGCCAGCTCTCTTTCAGCAGGGTGAAATCAATGCCACGTAGCTTTAATACGCGCGCGACCATTAACAGCCCGACACCCAGGGTGACATATTCAGCCAGTGCCGTAGCCGCAGCAGCGCCTGCCACACCCCAGTGCAGGCCGAGCACAAACAGCAGATCCAGCAGAATATTGACCAGGTTGCCCACTACCAGCAAAACAACGGGCGCACGCGCATACTGCACGCCCAGCAACCAGCCGAGGAGCACCAGATTAGCCAGTGTGGCGGGAGCACTGAGCCAGCGAATCTGAATAAACAGTTGTGCCTGCTGCTGTACCGCAACGCTGCCCCCCATGAGCGCAGCCGCCAGATTGCCGACAGGTGTGCGCAGCAACATAAACAACACGCCTGCGATCAATGCGATAAGCAACGGTTGGGTAAGCGCACGCGCCAACGCCGTTTTATCGCTGGCACCAAATGCCTGGGCAGTCAGTCCGGTTGTACTCATGCGTAAAAACAGCAGCAGCATAAAAATGAAGCTGGTTGCAGTGCTACCCACAGCCACGCCACCGAGATAGATCGGACTATCGAGATGGCCAATCACTGCGGTATCTACCACGCCAAGCAATGGCACCGTGATATTCGAGAGGATCATCGGCAGCGCCAGCCGCCAGAGTGTCTTATCAGAGGAGGAAAACAGCTGCATCAGCCCGTCCCGGTTTGTGCTGCGCTACAGTTATTTTGGCAAATCAAACCACGGCAGCGCAGAGGCGCTACCGTAGTGGGGGATTTAAAGGATTAAAGCCATTCGCCGTTACGCACGATACCCACAGCCAGCCCTTCAACGGTGAGTGACTGCTCACGTGTATCGACCACAATCGGCTGGAAGTCGCTGTTTTCTGGCAGCAGCTGCACAATCGCACCCTGCTTTTTCCAGCGTTTCACTGTGACTTCATCATCAATGCGCGCCACCACAACCTGGCCATTGCGCACTTCCTGAGTCTTGTGTACCGCCAGTAAGTCACCATCCATAATGCCGATATCTTTCATCGACATGCCGCTAACGCGCAGCAGGAAATCAGCGGTAGGTTTGAAGAGGTTGGCATCAACCTGGTAATGGGCCTCGATGTGCTCCTGTGCCAATAACGGTTCACCCGCGGCGACACGGCCAATCAGCGGCAGCCCCTCACTGGCTTCTTCTTCCATTAATAAACGAATACCGCGCGACGCACCGGAGACGATTTCAATTACGCCCTTACGTGCCAGGGCCTTCAGATGTTCTTCTGCCGCATTCGGTGAGCGGAAGCCCAGTTGAGCAGCAATTTCCGCACGCGTTGGCGGCATGCCCGTCTGGTTGATATGGTCGCGAATCAGATCATAGACCTGTTGCTGCCTGCTGGTTAACGCTTTCATCCCGCCCCCTGGTTGTTTATACAGTCGCTGTGAGTATATACAGGTATTGGCGAAATGGAAACCAAAACTGAGGGAAAAATCAGCGAGTTGATGAATCCGGAATCCTTATCGCAAATGCGACCAAAGCAGCGCGATCCAGACGAAAAGAGCCAGTAAGATAGCTAACAGTACGGCAGCCGACCCCATATCTTTCGCGCGTCCGGCCAGCGGATGACGCTCCTGACCAATGCGGTCGACGACGGCTTCAATGGCACTATTCATTATCTCTACAATGACCACCAGCACCACAGAACCGATCATGAGTACGCGGGAGATAGCGTCAACATCCAGCCAGCATGCCACCACAATCGCCACCAGCGCGGCGATGGCCTCCTGGCGAAATGCCGCTTCATGTTGCCAGGCGGCGCGCAATCCCTGCCAGGAATAACCGGCAGCTTTCACTATCCTGAGAATACCGGTGACGTTATTTGCCATGTCGTTGAACCCTTTACTCGTTTTGACGTCAATGTCTGGGCAGCCGGGAATGGCACGGCCACAGATCTTCGCGGCACTTTCTGGTATGCTTGCCGCGCTTTGCTAACAAGAGGCTTAAAGTTGTCTATGTCAGGTTGGCGTAAACTTTATTATAAATTATTGAATTTACCACTCTCCATTTTGGTAAAGAGTAAGGCTATTCCGTCGGATCCCGTGTCTGAGCATGGGTTAGATTCAACGCGGCCAATCCTATATGTGCTGCCTTACGATTCCAAGGCCGATCTGCTCACCCTGCGTTCGCAATGTGTGAAACACGATCTGCCGGATCCGCTTACACCGCTGGAAATCGATGGCACATTGCTGCCTCGCTATGTGTTTATCCACGACGGTCCGCGCGTTTTCCCTTATTTCGTGCCGAATGTGGAGTCAGTGAAGCTATTTCATGACTATCTCGATCTGCATCGCAGCAACCCCGAGCTGGATGTGCAAATGCTGCCAGTGTCGGTGATGTTTGGACGCGCACCTGGGCGTGAAGTTCAGGGCGAGCAGACACCACATCTGCGCATTCTTAACGGTGTACAGAAGTTCTTTGCCATTCTCTGGCATGGCCGCGACAGTTTTGTCCGCTTCTCGCCGACGGTGTCGCTGCGTCAAATGGCAACCGAGCACGGAACGGACAAGTCAATTGCGCAAAAACTGGCCCGCGTGGCGCGTATTCACTTCGCTCGCCAGCGTCTGGCCGCCATCGGCCCGCGCTTACCTGCCCGCCAGGATCTGTTCAACAAGCTGTTGCAATCAAAAGCCATTGAAAAGGCTGTGGAAGATGAAGCGCGCAGCAAAAAGATTTCCCATGAGAAGGCGCAGCAAAACGCCATTGAAATGATGGAAGAGATTGCGGCTGACTTCTCCTATGAGGCTATCCGCGTCACTGACCGCGTGATGGGCTGGATGTGGAGCCGACTTTATCAGGGTATCAACGTCAATGGCGGCGAGCGTGTGCGTCAGCTGGCACAGGATGGTCACGAGATTGTCTATGTTCCCTGCCATCGCAGCCATATGGATTACCTGCTCCTCTCTTATGTGCTTTACCACCAGGGTCTGGTACCACCGCATATCGCGGCCGGTATCAATCTTAACTTCTGGCCTGCCGGTCCGATTTTCCGTCGCCTGGGCGCATTCTTTATTCGCCGTACTTTTAAAGGCAACAAGCTCTATTCCACTGTGTTTCGTGAATATCTTGGCGAATTGTTTAATCGCGGCTACTCGGTTGAATACTTTGTCGAGGGCGGACGTTCACGTACCGGCCGCCTGCTGGAACCGAAAACCGGCACCCTGTCGATGACGTTACAGGCGCTGTTGCGTGGCAGCAGCCGTCCAATTACCTTCGTGCCGATTTACATTGGTTACGAGCATGTGATGGAAGTCGGGACCTACGCCAAAGAACTGCGCGGGGCGGTGAAAGAAAAAGAAGGCTTTATGCAGATGGTGCGCGGCCTGCGTAAGCTGCGCAATCTGGGCCAGGGTTATGTCAACTTCGGCGAACCGCTGCCGCTGGTGAATTACCTGAACAAACATGTACCAGAATGGCGTGAGTCCATCGATCCGATTGAGCCGCCACGTCAGGCATGGATGACTCCCGCAGTAAATGACATCGCCAACCGTCTGATGGTGCGGATTAACGAAGCCGGTGCCGCCAATGCGATGAACCTGTGCGTTACCGCACTGCTGGCCTCTCGTCAGCGTTCGCTTACCCGCGAGCAACTGATTGAGCAGCTGGAATGCTATACCCAGTTGCTGCGCAACGTCCCTTACTCGTCAGAAGCCACTGTGCCAAACCTCAATGCAGAAGCGCTGTTCGATCACGCTATGGGCATGAACAAGTTTGAGACCGAGCAGGACAACATTGGTGACATCATCATTCTGCCGCGTGAGCAGGCGGTACTGATGACTTACTACCGCAACAACATCCAGCATATGCTGGTTATGCCATCATTGATTGCCGCGATTGTGCAGCAGCACCGGGAAATCAATGAAGCGGAGTTACTGCGTCAGGTGAGCCTGGTGTATCCCATGCTGAAGAGTGAACTGTTCCTGCGCTGGAGCAACGAAGAGTTACCTGGCTTGCTACAGAATCTTTGTGCTGAAATGGCGCGCCAGGGTCTGGTTAGCCAACAGGATGGTCTGTTGAAGCTGAGTGCCGCACGCTACCGCACCCTTCAACTGCTGGCGGCCGGAATTCGTGAAACCTTACAGCGCTTTGCCATTACCTTCTCCATCCTCAGCGCCAAACCCGGTATCAACCGTGGCACGCTGGAGAAAGAGAGCCGTACGCTGGCACAGCGTTTATCCGTGCTCCATGGCATTAACGCCCCAGAGTTCTTTGATAAAGCGGTATTCTCGACACTGGTGATGACCCTGCGTGATGAGGGCTATATCAACGACAGCGGCGATGCCGATGTGCAACGCACGCAAATTATGTGGCAGATGCTGGCAGAGCTGGTCACCAGCGATGTACGCCTGACCATTGAAAGCGCCACCGCTCACGATTAACGCCAGCCAGAAATCAAAAAGCCGTCATCGTTTACCGATGACGGCTTTTTTTTTCGTCTGATATACCGCCGCTACATCAAATCAATAAACGGTAAGGTATTCAACAAAATGCCAATAAACAGCACCAGACCAACGTAGTTATTGTTGAGGAACGCCTGGAAGCAGGCATCGCGCTCACGCCGGGCAATCAGTTTCTGCTGATGGACAAACAAGCCTGCAGCCAGCAGCAGCGACCAGTAAAATGCACCATTCAGATTCAGCAGTAATCCCACCACCACCATCAAACCCAGCGTTGCCAGTTGCAGCAGGCCGATGATCAGCTTGTCGTAACGACCAAACAGAATCGCCGTCGATTTCACCCCAATCTTCAGGTCATCATCCCTGTCCACCATGGCATATTGCGTATCATATGCGACGGTCCAGCACAGGTTAGCAATGAAGACCAACCAGCAAACCAGTGGTAAGGACTCACTAACCGCCGCCCAGCCCATCGGAATCGCCCAGCCAAATGCCGCTCCCAGCACCACCTGCGGCAGATGGGTATAGCGCTTCATAAAGGGATAGACCCAGGCCAGTGCCAGCCCGACAACCGACAGCAGAATCGTCATACGATTCATGGTCAGTACCAGCACAAATGCCAGCAACGCCAGGCCAACAAACAGCAGCTTCGCCTCTTTCTCCGACACCAGGCCACTGGCCAGCGGGCGGGCGGCAGTGCGTTTCACATGCCCATCGACTTTACGGTCAGCGTAATCATTGATCACACAACCGGCAGCACGCATCACGATCACACCCAACACAAACACCAGCAGTACCGATAACGGCGGGATCGCCATACCCGATAACCACAGCGCCCAGAGTGTGGGCCACAACAACAGCAAGGTGCCTATGGGTTTATCTATACGCATCAGGCGGCTGTACGCCTGTAATTTATTTATTCCCAGAGTCTTTTGCACAATCTTTATCCTTGAACCAGCGCGCGATACAGCGGCGACGCAGGTAAAAACAGTTCAGTTAACAACAGTGGCTTACCCGATAAGCGCAGACGAGAACGCCGTCCCCATAATTCATCAACCTGGCCGGGCTCGATAAAATCGCGTGTCAGCGTTGAGGAAGCAAAAAGATAACGGCCAAGAGGTCGTGTGCCGAGCTGCTGTAGCATTTGCTCAGGTCCATTTAGCGTGCTTTCGGGCACCAGTGTTCGTCCCGCCAACCAGGGGATACCGTCGCCACACAGGATAATTTCCCGCAGCCAGAAGCGCTCATCCTCTGGCAGCTGCTGGCCTTCATCCTCCAGCTCACTGGCCGGGATAAAAGCTTCACGCACAATCTCAACGGTGACCTGCTGGCAATGCTGCTCAAAGCGCCGGGTCATTGAATCTTCTTCCATAAGCCAGTCCAGCAAAGGGGCGGAAAGCAAAGGGGAAGAAGCGGGTAGCCAGTGCAGCGCGCGCAGTTGCGCCAGCGCATCCTGAGACATAAAAACACTCCACAGAAAAAAGTGTCTCAGTGTAACGCACCACCGCCGCTGCGTGCTTGCACGAATTGGTAACGGCGCGGTTTTCGGCACCCGAAGGCAAAATAAAACATCGCGCCGCTATAGCAGGTGGATTACTCGCGTTTCAGGCGGTTGCTGTTCGCCAGCCACAAGGTAATCACCAGAATCAGAATCGCCGCCGAATAGCACAGCGTATCGAAAGGATTTTTATGGTCGACAATAATCAAACGAATAATCGCGGTAATACCGATATAGACAAAGTAGCGCAGCGGGAAGTGATAACCCGACTGAAAATACTTCACAATCAACGCGATAAACTCGAAATAGAGAAAATAGATAACAATCCCTTCGATTAGCAGGAATGACGATGCCTGCTCGCCAGTGCTGAACAACACATTTGCCAGATGGATGGTTTCTTTACCGAGAAACACCACCAGAATGATTGCCAAGATCACCAACCCGAGGTTCAGCACCCATTGCAATCCTCGGGCAATCAGTTGTCCCGCCATTGATTTTTCAGTCATTTCTTCGCCTTAATAGAACGCCTTATCTCTGGCGCTATCATGCGATAGTGTGATCAAATTCACAATATACTCAGACATCAACATCCACACAGAGTGCATCGTAGCGCCAGTATTCACAGTCACAGTCAATCACCCGTTTATGCTGGTCACGGTTGATACGGGTGATCAGCAATCCCGGTGTCCCGCTGGCAACGTTCAGCGCAGGCGCTGCGCGCGCGGGCAATGGCCCTGGCAAAATAGTAAAGCGCGCACCGCCGTAACGAATGCCGTAGCGCTGGTTGTAGAGATCCGTCAGGGAACGGGTGAGATCTTCTTCGAGCAGGCCGGGAAAATAATGTGGATTGAGGTAGTGCTCCACATACAACACCGCACGGCCATCAATGCGCCGCAGACGACGAATCAGATAAACATCATCCCCCTCCACCAGCTGCAACTGTTGCGCGACCGATTGCAGCACTGGTACCTGACGCGCCTCAATCACTTCGGTGCTGGCAATACGCCCCTGCTGGGCCGCCATCGCGTGGAAATGACTGTGATGCAGCGGGTTATAAACCAGCCTTGGTGGTGCCAGAAACCAGCCACGACGCAGCTCGCGGTAGATAATACCCTGCGCCTCCAGCAATCCCAGTGCTTCACGCAGGGTAATACGCGTGGTGGAATATTGTTCGCTCAGGCTGCGTTCAGCCGGTAAGCGCCCACTGGCGAACTCCCCTGCATCAATACGACTGTGCAGCGCGGCTGCAATTACGTCCGCCGTTTTCGACGACATCTATAAAGCCTCATTTTGGGGCGAAGCTGCACTATGACAGTTCGATGACAATCCAGTGACAAGCTAAGCCCGACATCATTGCGCTCCAGCATGGCATGTGGATTTGCTCGCCACACCACATTTCACCGCCTTAGTCATAAAACCTTCATATGCAAAGGCTACATTGGCTCGGTTCTTGCTGGACTAGACCAAGATGTCCCTCAACTTACACCGGGAGCAACTGAGATGAAAGCGTTAATCGCCTCTGTAGTAGCCAGTGCCGTACTGCTTGCGCTGCCCGCCGCGCAAGCTGCCGACAACGATCTTGCCGCGCTGGAAAAAGCCGCGCGCAGCGAAGGTCAAATCAACAGCGTCGGTATGCCAGATAGCTGGGCCAACTGGAAAGACACATGGAATGACATCAGCAGCAAATATGGCCTGAAGCACAGCGATACCGATATGTCTTCGGCGCAGGAACTGGCGAAGTTTGCCGCAGAGAAAGAGAACGCCAGCGCCGATATCGGTGACGTGGGTGCCGCTTTCGGTCCTGTTGCGGTCGCGAAAGGTCTGGCTCAGCCTTATAAGCCAACGCACTGGGATCAGGTCCCGGATTGGGCGAAAGATAAAGAAGGTAACTGGATGCTGGCTTATACCGGCACCATCGCTTTCCTGGTCGACAAACAGCAGGTGAAAGATGTGCCGCACAGCTGGGCCGATCTGAAGAAAGGTAAGTATGTGGTCACTATCGGTGATGTCGGCGTGGCTGCTCAGGCTGCCAACGGCGTACTGGCGGCTAACTATGCGCTGGGCGGTGACGAAAAGAACCTGAAACCGGCACTGGGTTTCTTTGCTGATCTCGCCAAACAGGGTCGCCTGGGCGTGACCGATCCGGTGATTGCCAACATCGAAAAAGGCGAAATCCAGGTTGCTGTGGTGTGGGACTTTAATGGCCTGAACTATCGTGACCAGATCGACAAAAACCGCTATGAAGTGGTGATCCCGTCTGATGGCTCCGTGACCTCGGGTTACACCACCATCATCAACAAATACGCCAAACACCCGAACGCCGCCAAACTGGCGCGTGAATATATCTTCTCTGATGCTGGCCAGACCAACCTGGCGAAAGGTTATGCACGCCCGATTCGCGCGCAATACCTGACGCTGCCAGCAGACGTGCAGGCCAAACTGCTGCCGCAGTCTGAATATAAAAATGCCCGCCCGATCAAAGACCAGGCTGCCTGGGACAAAACGTCAAAAGCACTGCCGCGTCTGTGGCAGGAGAACGTAATCATCAATATGCAGCAGTAAGGAGAAGGGGATGAAAACGATCCTGGTGGTACTGGATGGGTTGAGCAATCAGGTCGCACAACATGCGATGGGCTACCTGTTTGCCGAATGCGCGCAGGGCAACGGTCAATATTACACGCTGACCTGCGAACTGCCGTCACTGTCGCGCCCGCTGTATGAATGCATTCTCACCGGCATCACGCCGGTGCGCAGTGGTATTATTCATAACGGCGTCAGCCGGTTGAGTAAAGAGCGCAGCATCTTCCATTACGCGCGCGCCGCCGGTTTAACCACCGCCGCTGCCGCCTACCACTGGGTGAGTGAACTCTATAACCAAACCCCCTTCAACGCAGCGCGCGACCGGCACACGGTCGCGCCTGATCTGCCCATTCAATACGGGCACTTTTACTGGGACGACGGCTACCCGGATTCCCATTTGTTTGAAGACGCGGAAAGCCTGCGTCTGCGTCACGACCCTGACTTTTTGTTGATCCACCCGATGAACATCGACGATGCCGGGCACAAACATAGCCTGTCATCGCCGCAGTACCGCAACCGCGCACGTATGGCCGATGGCTATTTGTCGCACTGGATGCCGGGCTGGCTGGCCGCCGGTTATCAGGTGATTGTCACCGCCGATCACGGCATGAACGACGACCGTTCGCACGGCGGCATTTTGCCGGAAGAAACCCGTGTTCCACTGTTTGTGTTTGGTGAGGGCTTCTCAAAGCAGCCTGATCTGGAACCACAACAGACGGAGCTGTGCGGTATCGTCTGCACCCTGCTGGGGGTTGAGCATGATAAACCGGTCTGCCGCGGCCTGCTGGCGGAGCCGCGTTCATGAAAGGTAAAGGCCTCGCGCTCCTGCTGTTGCTGCCCTTTGCCCTGTTCTGGGTGGCATTCCAGCTCGCGCCCTTGCTGTGGATCGCCATCAACAGCTTCTGGAGCGATATGAATGAAGCCTGGGGGCTGGATAATTACACCGATATCCTGACCTCACCCTTCTATTTACAGGCATTTCGTCTGTCGCTGGATATCTCCATTTGGTCGAGCATTTACGGCCTGCTGATCGCGCTGGTTGCAGGTTATTCGCTGCATCAGCTGGGCAGCGGACGTTTTCAGCGCTTTTTGATGTCGTTTACCAACATGACCAGTAACTTCGCCGGCGTCCCGCTGGCGTTTGCCTTTGTCATTTTGCTGGGCCTGAACGGCTGCCTGACGTTGCTGCTGCGTCATTACAATTTGCTGGAGAGCTTCAAACTGTTCTCGCGCGACGGCATGGTGATTGTCTACACCTGGTTCCAGATCCCGCTCGGCATTCTGTTGCTTTACCCGGCCTTTGATGGTCTGCGTCAGGACTGGCAGGAGTCTGCGGCACTGCTGGGGGCCAGCCGCTGGCGCTACTGGTGGCATATCGGCCTGCCGATTCTGTTCCCGGCCCTGCTCGGCACTTTTGTGATTCTGCTGGCGAACGCCCTTGGTGCTTACGCCACCATTTATGCGCTCACCACCGGTAACTTTAACGTGGTGCCGGTGCGTATTGCCGCGCTGGTATCGGGCGATATCTCGCTTGATCCTAACACCGGCGGCGCGCTGGCGATGCTGCTGGTGCTGCTGATGGCGCTGATTACCGTGGTGCAGCAATATCTGGTGCGCCGCAGTTATCTCAACGCAAAACCGTCCTGAGGAGCGGCCCATGTCTCGCGTAGAAAAACTCTATCATCGCCTGATTGTCTGGCTGCTGCTGATTATCCTGGCCACGCCGCTGATCGCGACCTTACTGTATGCGCTCTCCTCAGAATGGAGCGATACCATTCTGCCGCAGGGCTACACGCTGAAGTGGTTCTTTGAATTGTGGAGCGACAGCCGCTTCCTGACCGCGCTCGGCCACTCGCTGCTGATTTGCTTTGGTGCGCTGCTGTTCTCGTTAGTGCTGGTGCTGCCTGCGATGTTTGTGATCGCTTACTATTTTCCGAAGCTGGACGCGGTAATGAACGTGTTGATCCTGATGCCGTTTGCCGTACCGCCGGTGGTCTCGTCAGTGGGTTTATTGCAGCTCTATTCGTCATCGCCGCTGATGCTGACCGGTACGCCGTGGATTCTGGTGGGGTGTTACTTCACTATCGCGCTGCCATTTATCTATCGCGCCATCTCCAACAATATGCAGGCCATCAACCTGCGGGAGTTGATTGATGCCGCACACCTGCTCGGTGCCAGCACCTGGCAGGCCGCGCTGTTTGTGGTGCTGCCCAACCTGCGCAAAGGGGTGTTTATCGCCGTGCTGCTCTCCTTCTCTTTCCTGATAGGTGAGTTTGTCTTCGCTAACCTGCTGGTCGGCACCCGCTATGAAACCTTACAGGTTTATCTCTACAACATGCGCAATGGCAGCGGCCATTTCACCAGCGCACTGGTGATCTCCTATTTTGTTGTCGTCCTGCTGGTCACCTGGCTGGCGAACGCCCTCAATCCTGAACGAGGCTGACCATGAGTTATCTGAACGTCACACAGCTGAATAAAAGCTACGGCCCAACCACCATTTTCGAAAATATCGATTTCAGCGCCGATGAAGGCGAATTTGTCACCCTGCTCGGCCCGAGCGGCTGCGGCAAATCCACGCTGCTGCGCTGTATCGCCGGGTTGACCTCGGTCGATAGCGGCCAGATTTTGTTGCAGGGCCAGGATATCGTGCCGCTGCCACCGCAGAAGCGTACCATCGGTATGGTGTTTCAGAGCTATGCGCTGTTCCCGAATATGACGGTAGAAAAGAACGTCGCTTTTGGTCTGAAGATGCAGAAACTGGCAGCAAGCGAAATCCAGCAACGGGTGATGGAAGCGCTGGCGCTGGTTGAACTGACCGATTTCGCTCGCCGCTACCCGCATCAGCTGTCCGGCGGCCAGTGTCAGCGTGTGGCGCTGGCTCGTTCGCTGGTGACGCGTCCGCGCTTGCTGCTGCTGGATGAACCGCTGTCGGCGCTGGATGCGCGTATTCGCCGCCATCTGCGCGAACAGATCCGTAATATTCAGCAGGAACTGAAGCTCACCACTATCTTCGTGACTCACGATCAGGAAGAAGCGCTGACGCTCTCCGACCGTATCGTGCTGATGAATCGCGGTAAAATTGTGCAGAACGGCAACGCCGAAGCCTTATATACCCAACCCGCCGACCTGTTTGCTGCCGGTTTTATCGGCAACTACAACCTGCTGAGCGCCGAGCAGGCAACCCAACTGACCGGGCACACCTTCAGCGGCCAGGTGGCGATTCGTCCGGAATCGATCCTGATCTGCGCCCCGGAAGCGGGTATTCCGGCCACTATTCTCAGCCATAGCCTGCTGGGCAACGTGATCCGTTATCGTGTGCTGGCGCACAATGTCGAGCTTTCAGTTGATGTTTTGAACCGTAGCGTCGCTGATTTACACCCCACCGGGATGCAGATTGGGCTACAGTTAGAGATGTCGACGTTGCGCCAGGTCGCTTAAATTACAGGAAAAATTGGCAACGCAGCGCGGCATTACCTTGTACAGGTTGCGCTATCCGTCAGGCTCGCAGCCTGCTGTTAAAGCCTGACGGTTAAGGAGCCTGCTTACGTGTTAACCCTGTTAAACCTTTTATCTGCCGTGGCCCTGCTGGTCTGGGGCACCCACATCGTCCGAACCGGGATCATGCGGGTCTACGGTGCCGACTTACGCCGCGTACTCAGTCGCAGCGTTGAAAAAAAACCGATGGCATTTCTCGCCGGTATTGGCGTCACTGCGCTGGTTCAGAGCAGCAATGCCACCACCCTGCTGGTTACGTCGTTTGTCGCCCAGAACCTCGTCAGCCTGACACCCGCCCTGGTGGTGGTACTCGGTGCGGACGTCGGTACGGCGATCATGGCGCGTATCCTGACCTTCGATCTCTCCTGGCTCTCGCCGCTGTTTATTCTGTTTGGTGTGATCGCGTTCCTCAGCCGCAAGCAGATGCGCATCGGCCAGCTGGGACGGGCCAGCATTGGTCTCGGTCTGATTCTGCTGGCGTTGCAGTTGATCGTGGCAGCCGCCCGCCCGATCACCCAGGCGGCGGGCGTCCATGTGCTGTTCGCCACCCTGACAGGCGATGTGATGCTGGATGCCCTGATTGGTGCGGTGTTCGCCATTATTAGTTACTCCAGCCTTGCCGCCGTGCTGATTACCGCGACCCTCACTGCCACCGGAGTGATCTCCTTCAAGGTAGCGCTGTGTCTGGTGATTGGTGCCAACCTCGGCAGCGGCCTGCTGGCGATGATTAACGCCAGCGGCTCCAATGCAGCGGGTAAACGCGTGGCGCTCGGCAGCCTACTGTTCAAACTGATTGGCTGCGTCGCCATCCTGCCGTTCGTCAATCCAATTGCCGATTTGCTGGACAAGCTGCCGGTGCATGATGAAGAACTGGTGATCTTCTTCCATGTGTTCTACAACCTGATTCGTTGTCTGGTGATGGTGCCATTCGCTGAACCGATGGCGCGTCTGTGCCACCGGATGATCGGCGATGACACGGAAGTCGATGCCCGCCTGAAACCAAAACACCTCGACAGCAGCGCCCTCGACACCCCGGCGCTGGCGCTGGTTAATGCGGCGCGTGAAACGCTGCGTATCGGTGATGTGGTTGAGCAGATGGTGGAGACCTTCAGCAAAGTGGTGCATGGCGATCTGCGCGAGGAGCGTGCGGTGCGCAGGCTGGACGATGACGTCGATGTGCTGTACACCGCCATCAAACTCTACCTGGCGCGCATGCCGAAAGAGGATTTGCCGGAAGAGGATTCACACCGCTGGGCTGAGATCATTGAGATGGCGCTGAACCTGGAACAGGCGGGAGATATCATTGAACGCATGAGCGCTGACGTTGCCGATAAAGCGCTGGCGGCGCGTCGGGCCTTCTCACCCGAGGGGTTGGAGGAACTGGAGACGTTACAGGAGCAGATTCTGAATAATCTGCGGCTTAGCCTGTCAGTGTTTTTGTCACACGATATCGCCAGTGCCAAACGTCTGCGCCGTGCCAAACACCGCTTCCGGATCCTGATTCGTCGTTTTTCCCATGCCCATGTCGAACGTCTGCACCAGCAAAATGTGCAAAGTATCGAAACCAGTTCGCTGCATCTTGGGTTACTGGGGGATATGAAACGTCTGAACTCGCTGTTCTGTGCCGTGGCTTATACGGTGCTGGAGCAGCCGGATGACGATCGGGATGATGAATAAGCCAGCGCGATAAATCGCGCCGCTACAGACCTCTGCAGTTTGTCGCGGCGCAATTTATTGCGCAGGGTTGTTATGACAATAAGGTAAACGCAATCATGCCGACAATCGCGCCAGTGGTGCCGAGGATGGTTTCCATCATTGTCCAGGTCTTCAGCGTCTCGCCTTCGGAAGCTCCGGTGAAACGGCCAAACAGCCAGAAGCCAGCGTCATTAACGTGGCTGATAATGATGGAGCCGCCGCCGATACAAATCGACAGTGCTGCCAGCTGCGCGCCGCTGTAATGCAGCGGTTCGATCACCGGCATCACCAGGCCGACGGTGGTCAGACAGGCAACCGTTGCCGATCCCTGAATCACACGTACCGCACCGGAGAGGATAAAGCAGGCCAGCGCAATCGGCAGGCCCGCGCCAATCAGCGCATGCCCCAGCACCGGGCCAACCCCGGAATCCACCAGCACCTGCTTGAACACGCCACCGGCACCGATCACCAGCAGAATGATCCCTGCCGGTTGCAGCGCGCTGCCGCACACCTGCATCACCTTCTCTTTATCCATGCCCTGGCGATACGCCAGACCATAGATCGCCACCAGACAGGCCAGCAGAATCGCGGTAAACGGGTGGCCGATAAACTCCAGCCACTGGTACAGACTGGTGCCCGGCGTGGTGAAACGTGCGCCAATGGTTTTCAGCCCCACCAGCAGCAGCGGGAACAGGATCAGCGACAAACTGAAGCCAAACGATGGCAGCTTGCCCTCTTCCACATCTGGCTGATGATCCTCCGGCGGCGAGCTAAAGGTCACATGCTTAGCGATCAGATTGCCAAACAGCGGACCGGCGATCAGCATGCCAGGGATAGCGGCGCACAGGCCCAGCAAAATCATCCAGCCAAAATCAGCGTGCATCTGTGATGCCAGCAGCATTGGCGCTGGCCCCGGCAGCAGGAACGCGGCAGACGCCGCCACCCCGGCAAACAAGGGGATCACCAGCTTCACCAGGTTGTCGCCAGTACGACGCGCCACAGCAAAGGCAATGCTGATCAGCAACACCACCGCCACTTCGAAGAACAGCGGCAACGCGCAGATCAACCCGGCAATGCCCATCGCGTAATGCGCGCGGCTTTCACCAAAAGTTTTCAGCATGCGGATGGCAATCTGATCGACCGCGCCGGTTTCATGCAGGATTTTGCCGAACATCGCGCCCAGCGCCACCACAATCGCGAGGAAACCGAGCGTACCGCCCATGCCTTTCTGCATGGTATCGGCAATCTTGTCGAGCGGCATACCGGAGAACAAACCGGCACCAATAGACACTAACATCAGGGCGACAAAGGCGTGCATACGCGCTTTCATCACCAAAAACAGCAGCAGCAGGACAGAGCCTGCTGCGGTTAACACCAGCGTTGCGGTACTCATGACTAACCCTTGTTGATTGCTCCCTTGATGGTCGCAACCGTGGCCGCAACTACCTCATCCAGTGAATGATTAATATCAACCACCAGTACATCGGGTTCGTTCGCGCCGGGTTCTTCCAGCGTGGCAAACTGCGTTACCAGCATCTGTGGTTTGAAGAAGTGGCCTTTGCGGGCTTTCAGGCGGGATTCGATGGTTTCAAAATCGCCCTTCAGATAGACAAATTTCAGGTTGTGGTTGCCCTGACGCAGAATGTCGCGATAGGACTTTTTCAGCGCCGAACAAACAATGATGGAGACGGCCTGGGTACGCTGCATGGCAAAAGCGGCATCGTTCAGCGCCTGTAACCACGGGCGACGATCGTTGTCATCCAGCGGATGACCTTCTGCCATTTTCATGATGTTGCTGCGTGGATGCAGAAAGTCACCGTCGAGAAAGGCGGTGTTAAGTTGGTGTGAAACCTGATTGGCGACGGCAGACTTTCCGCTGCCGGACACACCCATCAGGATAAAAACATGGTGCGACGGGGATGGCGTTGTCATTTTTTTGCGCTCCGGCAGTGATTTCTGCCAATGTTACCGATAACAAATTCGATCATCATTGTCGGCACCCGGTCACAGGCTGGCAACCCTTTTACCGGGAAAAGCACGAAAGTGTGAACTGACTCAAAAAATCGCCAGAATCAGATGCTGCCGCCTTCGGCAATTTCAAAGCCGACATCCAGCGGTGCGGTGACGGATCGATCGCCACCAATGCGCGCCAGCAGCATCGCCGCTGACTCCCGTCCCATACGCTCACGCGGGGTCAGCACCGTCGCCAGACGCGGATTTACCACCTGGGTGATATCGTGACCGTGGAAACCGGCGATCGCCATCTGGTCAGGCACACGCAATCCCTGACGCTGACACTCAAACATCGCGCCGACGGCAAGGTCATCGTTGGTACAGAACAGGCTGTCCGTTTGCGGATAGCGCTTTTGTGCCTCACGCAGCAGCAAGGATCCGGCGCTGAACGATGAAGCATCTTCCATCATCACGCTGTGCGGCGTTAAACCCGCTTCACGCATCGCCTGCTCATAGCCCTGCTGTTTCTGCAGAGTACGTTCATCAAGGCGTGCACCGAGATAAACGGTGTGCCGATGGCCTTTTTTCAGAATAGCATGGGTCATCTGGCGCGCAGCTTCGACGTTATTAAAGCCGACAGCCATATCGAGGCACGGTGAAACGGAGTCCATCATTTCGATTACCGGAATGCCCGCCACTTCCAGCATCCGCAGCGTGCCCGGCGTGTGGCTGCGCTCTGTCAGGATCACCCCATCGATGTTCCAGCCCAGTAACGAACGCAGTTGCAGCTCTTCTTTCTGCGCGTTGTAGCCGAAGTGCGCCACCAGCGTCTGATAACCCGCCTCATCGGTGACGGTTTCGATGCCGCGCAGCACGTCAGCAAAAACCTGGTTGGTGAGTGACGGCAGCAAGACGCCGATGGCGCGGCTGGTGGCATTGGAGAGCATGTCGGGCGCGCGGTTCGGGATATAACCCAGTTCATCCAGCGCGATGGCGATTTTGTCGCGCAGCGCAACGGAGACCTGTTCAGGATTGCGCAGGTAGCGGCTGACAGTCATTTTTGTGATGCCGATGCGATCGGCAACGTCCTGTAGTACCGGTCTTTTCTTCTTCATCGTAAGCGCCTGAGGTCAGAGATACGCTGAGTCTATCATTAAATTGTCATACGTTTGTAAACGGGGCGCCGGAAGCGGGATCGAGGCCAAATGACGGAAAAAAGGCAAAAAAAAGCCAGCACCCGAGCTGGCTAAGTAATACTGGAAGCAATGTGAGCAATGTCGTGCTTTCCCGGTTTGTCAGGAGGACTTCCCGGGACCGCATCGCAATAATAATCATTATCATTCTCGTCTGTAAAGCTCTTTCGCGAATTATTTCACATTGACGCCACACATAAAATCCTTGATGTTAAAGGGGATTTTTCCATTTTGTATAAGGAGCCGCACCATGAGTCCCATCGTTGTCCGCCACACCACACCCGCTGATGCCACCGCGTTGTTCCAGCTGTATAGCCACGCAGAAACCCAGGCGAATACCCTGCATCTGCCGCTGCAATCGCCAGCACTGTGGCAGGAACGACTGCAAACGATGCGTCCGGGTGAGCAACGGCTGGTGGCCTGCATTGATGGGCAGATCGTGGGACAACTGACGCTCAGCGTGCTGGAACAGGCACGCCGTCGCCATACCGCCACCCTGGGGATGGGCGTCGATCCGGCGTTTCATCGCCGTGGCGTGGGATCTGCACTGATGGCGGCGATGGTGGATCTTTGCGACAACTGGTTGCAGGTGACGCGCATTGAGCTGACGGTGTTTGCCGACAATGCTGCCGCTATTGGTTTGTATAAAAAGTTCGGTTTTGAGCGGGAAGGCACCGCGCGCCGCCACGCAATGCGTAACGGCGAGCTGGTGGATACCGATTATATGGCGCGCTTAAAGGGGTAATGTCCGCTGGCAGCGGGTTGGCTCCGCAGGGGTTCCGCCCGCCCGCTAGCAGCGGTTGTGCTCTGAGAAGATTCCGCCCGCCAGCAGCGGTTTAGCTCCGCAGGGGTTCCGCCCGCCAGGCTTTAGGCAGTTTCAGGGCCGCCGTGCAGGCGGACGGGCAAAGGTCCGAGGGCGCGGACCTTTGCAATCCGCGCCATGCGGCGTCCTCGCGCAGCGCTACGCGCTGTTCCCTCGCTTATCACTCAGGCCTGACGGACCGCGCGGATTCGCCCTCCGTGGCTCATGCCGCGCTCTCGCCGCATCCATGCGCCTCGTCCTGGCCCTCCCTCTGCACTCGGCGCTGCGAATGCCGCCCACCCCCCCGCCTGAAAACCCGCAGAAAAAACAAAAACAAAAACAAACAACAAACAACAAACAACAAACAACAAACAACAAACAACAAAGGAAAAAACCAGAAAGTCATCGGTGGTGCAGCGGGGGGGTGAGCGCCATCCGGACTCGCTGAGCGCGGGAACGATTCCAGGATGAGCCGCAAGGATGCGGCGAAAGGCGGCGTTGAGCAGGAGCGAATCGACGCCGGTCCGTCGGAAGCGTGAGTAAGCGAAGGGACCGCGAAGCGGCGAGGAAGGCGGCGCAAGGCCGGGGAATGCAAAGGGGACGGCCAGGTCCCCTTTGCTCGGTCGCCGCACCGGCGAACTGAAACTGTCAGTGCCTGTAGCGAACGAAACCCCCTCGGAAGCGAACGAAATCACCTCTGAACGGGGTTCAATACCCGGCACTTAAATCATCCACTGAGCGCGGATCTGACGCCCCATAACGCATGCCATCCGGCCCAATCATAATACTCTGGGTGCTACCCATCGCCGGCATGACCTTCACATGCTGCCCCTTGCTCTCCAGCAAACGCAAAGTATCCGGGCTAAACCCCTTCTCCACACGCAGCTGATCCGGCAGCCACTGATGATGGAAGCGCGGTGCATTGGTCGCCTCCGCGACGTTCATACCAAAATCGATGCTGTTAACCACCATTTGCAGCACAGTAGTGATAATACGGCTGCCTCCCGGACTGCCGGTGACCAGCCAGGTTTTGCCATCTTTCGCCACGATAGTCGGCGACATCGAGGAAAGCGGGCGCTTGGCAGGCTGTACCGCGTTAGCGTCACCACCGACTAAGCCATATACGTTCGGCGTACCCGGCTTCGCGGAGAAATCATCCATTTCGTTGTTCATCAGAATGCCGCTCTGGCCCGCGACGATACCGCTGCCAAAATAGGTATTCAGGGTATAAGTCACCGCCACCGCGTTGCCGTCTTTATCCACCACCGAGAAGTGAGTGGTTTGGTTGCTTTCATACGGCTCCAGCTTGCCCGGTTTGATTTCGCTTGATGGACGCGCTTTGTTGATGTCGATCTGCTGTGCCAGCGATTTCGCATAAGCTTTGCTGGTCAGTGCCTGCTGCGGCACCTTGACGAAATCCGGGTCGCCGAGATATTCCGAGCGGTCGGCATAGGCATATTTTTCCGCCTCAGCCATCACCTGCATCGCATCCGCGCTGCCGAAACCCATTTTTGCCAGATCGAAATTTTCCAGGATATTGAGGATCTCAATAATATGGATGCCACCGGAGGACGGTGGCGGCATTGAAAACACTTCATAGCCACGGTAGCTACCGCTCACCGGTTTACGCTCGACAGCCCGGTAAGCCGCGAGATCGGCCTTGCCAATCAGGCCGCCGTGTTGCGCCATCTCTGCGGCGATTTCGTCCGCGATTTTGCCTTTATAAAAAGCATCCGGCCCCTGCTGGGCAATCAGTTGCAGGCTGTGCGCGAGGTTTTTCTGCACCAGACGATCGCCTTGCTGGTAAGGCTGGCCGTCCGCTTTGTAGAAAATGGCGCGGCTATTGTCATGGTGGATCAGGTTCTCTTTGCCGTAGGTGGCCAGATCATCTGCCAGCGCATCATTGACGATGATACCGTTACGCGCCAGCTTGATCGCCGGAGCCAGCAAGGTGCTTAACGGTAACGTGCCATATTTCTGCGCAGCCAGTGCAAAACCGGCGACGGTGCCCGGCGTGCCGGAGGCCAGATGGGAAGTGAGTGATAACTTACTGTCGGCATTGCCCTGCTTATCGAGGAACATATTACGCGAAGCGCGTGCCGGGGCCATTTCACGAAAATCGATGGCGGTGGTATGGCCGGAAGCGGTACGCAGCAGCATAAACCCGCCGCCGCCGAGGTTACCGGCCTGCGGATGGGTGACCGCCAGCGCAAAACCGACCGCCACAGCGGCATCGACGGCATTACCGCCCTGCCTGAGAATCTGCACCCCCACTTCCGTGGCCGTCGCATCCACCGATGCCACCATGCCGTGTTTCGCCTTCACCGGATGAAATGTGTCGCTATCCACACCGTAAGAAACCGGTGGTGCGCTCTGCGCTGCCGCCTGCCCTCCCTGAACCACGGTAAAACTCAACAACAACGCCCAGCCAAACCGACGCACACTGCCTTGTATCCTCATGCCGCCACCATCCTTTTCAGTTGTTTACATTGATGCAAGTGTTTACAAAGAATGAAAAAGATTAGCAGCTTCGGTAAATTCGGCGCACTCCTGGATAGCTACTTTTTAATATCGCATAAACTTATGGTTACCGCGTTTGTGCCTGAAAGGCATGAGTGACACACAGCACAGCGGTACTAATGGAGGAACAACCATGAAAAAATGGCTAATCGTTTTCGCGACCCTGCTGCCGTTAAGCAGCATGGCGAATATGCTGAATAACACCAATCAACCGTTCGAACCCGGTTATAACCCAAGTCAGCAACGGATGCAGACGCAGATGCAAATTCAGCAGCAACAGCAGAAGCTGAAACTGCAACAGGATCAGCAGCAGCAGAAACAGGATTTGCAGCGCAAAATGCAGGAACATCGCGATAGCGCCCAGCAGCGCGTCATCAAATCGCAGCCGGGCCAGCAACAGCAGCAACAGAATGGCTACTAACGGAAGTCGGGACCGATAATATCGATGCGGTCGGTACAGATCGCATCGACACCCCAGCTCAACAGCTCGCGCGCCCGCTCGGGCTGATTCACGGTATACACCAGAATGTGCAGACCCGCCGCCTTCAGCTGCGCGGTGCGTTCGGCATCCAGCAACTTGTGGTTGAGATGTATCGATACGCAATCGAGGCTTGCTGTCAGCGCCTGCCAGTCGTCATGCCAGCTATCCAGCAGTAAACCACGCGGCAGTTCCGGTACCGCCTGCATGGCCGCTTCCAGCGCGTCATAAGAGAAAGATGACAGCAGTGGCGCAGTTTGCCCCTGCCACAGTTCGCGCGCGGCTAATGCCACATCACGCCCGGTTTCCACCTCTTTGCCGGTGGTCGGTTTGATTTCAATATTCGCCATCATCTGATGCTGACGACAACGCGCCGCCACATCACTCAGCAACGCCAGCGGTTCACCGGCAAACTTGTTGCTAAACCAGCTGCCAGCATCCAGCTGCGCCAGTTTGTCCCAGGGCAGATCGCCCGCCACGCCCCAGCCATTGCTGGTACGATCCAGCGTGTCGTCATGTAACAGGAAAATCTGCCGATCGTCGGAGAGTTTGGCGTCAAACTCAATCATCTGGTGACGATAATGCGCGCCCATATCAATGGCGGCGAGGGTATTTTCCGGGGCCAGTTTCCCGCCGCCACGATGGGCAACGATATGCGGATAAGGCCAGTTGTGCTTACTCATTCCAGACGCTTTCCATGGGTTGAATCGAAGAAATGTAACGCATCCGCCGGGAGTTGCAGCCATAGGGTGCTGCCCGCCTGCGGGCGTTCGCTGTGCGGCAAACGTACCACCAATCGCGCGTCACCGATACGACCATGCGCCAGATTATCGGCACCGAGCATTTCCAGCGTCTCCACCACCAGCGGAATGCCACCTTCTTCGCGGCTGCTGAGCTGAATATGCTCCGGGCGAATGCCCAGCGTCAGGGGACGGTTGGCCCATTTCGCTTTGCTTTCCCCAAGCGGCAACGCGTGCAGCGCATCAAGGTTGAAACGCGTGCCGTCGCTGTTGATTTGCCCCGGCAGCAGGTTCATCGCCGGTGCGCCGATAAAGGCAGCAACAAACTGGCTGGCGGGGCGCTCGTACACTTCAACTGGCGTGCCCAGTTGCTCAACGACCCCTTTGTTCATCACCATCACCCGTTGTGCCAGCGTCATCGCTTCGACCTGATCGTGCGTCACGTACAGGCTGGTGGTTTGCAGACGGCGATGCAGCTGCTGCAACTCCAGACGCATTTGCACGCGCAGGCGGGCATCGAGGTTCGACAAAGGTTCATCGAACAGGAACACCGCCGGTTCACGCACGATAGCGCGTCCCATCGCCACACGCTGGCGTTGGCCGCCGGACAGTTCGCGCGGACGACGCGTCAGCAGGTGATCCAGCTCCAGGCTGCGTGCTGCTTCCAGCACGCGCTGGCGAATCTGTTCTTTGCCCATACCACGGATTTTCAGGCCATAGGCCATGTTCTCTTCCACCGTCATATGCGGATAGAGCGCATAGTTCTGGAACACCATGGCGATACCACGATCTTTCGGTTCAAGGTCGGTCACGCGTTTGTCGTCGATATAAATATCGCCGGAGGTGACGCGCTCCAGCCCGGCAACCATACGCAGCAGCGTCGATTTACCGCAGCCGGAAGGCCCCACCATCACCATAAATTCACCGTCATTGATGGTGATATTCAGCGGCTGAATGATCTGATTTTTGCCGTCATACGATTTGGTGACGGTCTGAAGGGTTACGCCTGCCATTTTATTTCTCACTCTCCACCAGGCCACGCACAAAGGCACGCTGCATGACTAAAACCACCACCACCGGTGGGATCAGGGTTAATAACATTGCCGCCATCACTTCGTTCCACTGCGTCGGTCCGCCGCTGGTGTTGATCATACTTCTCACCCCAGCGACTGCGGTGCCGAGGCTGGCGTCGTTGATAATCAGCAGCGGCCACAGGTACTGGTTCCAGCCGTAGATAAAGGTGATCACGAACAGCGCCGCCAGGTTGGTCTTCGACAGCGGCAGCACGATGTCCCAGAAGAAACGCATCGGACTGGCACCGTCGATACGCGCGGCTTCAATCAATTCATCCGGCAGTGACATAAAGAACTGACGAAACAGGAAGGTGGCGGTGGCAGACGCCATCAGTGGCAGCGTCAGACCGCTGTAGCTGTCGAGCATATGCAGCGTCGAAATCACTTCCACCGTCGGGAAGATACGCACTTCCACCGGCAGCATCAGGGTGATGAAGATCAGCCAGAAAAATAACGAGCGTAGCGGAAAGCGGAACCACACCAGCGCAAATGCCGACAGCATCGAGACGGTAATTTTTCCCACGGTAATGCCGAGAGCCATCAACAGGCTGTTGAGCAGCATCAGACCAAAGGCCGGGCCACTGCCGTTCACCCCCTGGGTCCAGATGCGGGAAATGTTGTCCCATAAATGCGTGCCAGGGATCAGCGTCATCGGCACCTGATACACCGCGTTGTTATCCAGCGTAGCCGCGACAAAAGCGACATACAGCGGAAACAGAATGGTCAGCACGCCCAGCACCAGCAGCGTGTGGCTGAAGATATCCAGCCCGCGTCGGTTCTCAATCATTGGTATTGCACCTTACGCTCGACAAAGCGGAATTGCAGGATAGTCAGGCCAATCACCAGCAACATCAGTACTACCGATTGCGCCGCCGACGAGGAGAGATCCAGCCCGGTAAAACCTTCGCGATAAATTTTATAGATCAGCGTGGTGGTGGCCTGCACCGGGCCGCCGCCGGTCGCCGCATCGATCACCGGGAAGGTATCGAAGAAGGCGTATACCAGGTTGACCACCAGCAGGAAGAAACTCACCGGGGTGATCAGCGGCAGGGACAGGTTAAAGAAACGACGCACCGGTCCGGCTCCATCAATCGCCGCGGCTTCCACCAGCGATTTAGGGATCGATTGCAGCGCCGCAAAGAAAAACAGGAAGTTGTAGCTCATCTGCTGCCAGATCGACGCCAGAACAATCAGGAACATCGCCTGGCCGCTGTTCTGCGCGTAGTTCCAGTCGTAGCCGATTTGGTTCAGAAGATGGCTGAACAGACCGAGTCCAGGGTTAAACAGGAACATCCACAGCACCGCCGCCACGACCGGAGCCACCGCATAGGGCAGCAACAGCAGGGTTTGATACAGCTTCTTCAGCCGTATCACGTAATCCACCAGCGCCGCCAGCAGTAGCGAAAACAGCATGCCGCATACCGTCACCAGCGTGCTGAACTCAATGGTGGTCCAGAAAGACGCCAGGTAGTATTCATCGTTAAACAGGCGACGGAAGTTATCCAGCCCAACAAAAGTGCTGGAAATACCAAAGGGATCAAGGTTTTGCAGCGAATACCATAGCGCTTCACCCGCTGGCCACAAAAAGAAGATGGCGGTAATCACCAGCTGTGGCAGCACCAGCAAATAAGGTAACAAACGGGAGTGGAATACGGGGCGTGATGAGGACATAGCAGACTCGGTCAGGCAAAAAGATCGGGGCAGATCGCGCAGATCTGCCCCGTTACGGCGGTTACTTCACCTGCTGCTCAAAACGGCGCAGCAGTTCGTTTCCGCGTTTCACTGAGTTATCCAGCGCTGCCTGCGGTGACTGTTTGCCAGTCCACACGCCTTCCAGCTCCTCGTCCACAATGGTACGAATCTGCGGCATGTTGCCCAGACGCATCCCTTTGGTGAACGGCAGCGGATCTTTGTTCAGCATCTGACGCGTCGCAATGTCTGCGCCTGGGTTCTTGTCATAGAAGCCCTGCTGTTTGGTCAGCTCATAAGCGGCGGTGGTGATCGGCAGATAACCGGTTTTCTGGTGCCATTCCGCGGCGATTTCCGGCTGGGCCAGGAACTGCATAAACTCCGCGACACCTTTGTAGGTGTTGGCATCTTTGCCTTTCATCACCCACAGGCTGGCACCACCGATGATGGCGTTCTGCGGTGCGTTCGGTACGGTGGAGTCATACGGCATCATGCCGACACCAAAGTTGAATTTGGCGTAATGTTTGATATCCGCCAGTGAACCGGAAGAGGCTGTGGTGATGCCGCAATCGCCGTTATAGAACTTGGCGGTTGATTCATCTTTACGGCCAAAGTAGGTGAAATCACCCTTCTTGTTCATATCTTCCAGCATCTGGATATGACGAACCTGCACCGGCTTGTTGAATTCCAGCACCGCGTCTGTGCCGTCAAAGCCGTTGTTTTTGGTCGCTACCGGCAGAGCATGCCAGGCGCTGAAGTTTTCAATCTGAATCCAGCCCTGCCAGCCGCTGGCGTAACCACAGGTCATGCCTGCTTTACGCAGCGCATCGGCGTCTTTCGCCAGTTCCTGCCAGGTTTTCGGCGGTTG
Organism: Pantoea cypripedii; assembly: GCF_002095535.1. Taxonomy (NCBI): domain Bacteria; kingdom Pseudomonadati; phylum Pseudomonadota; class Gammaproteobacteria; order Enterobacterales; family Erwiniaceae; genus Pantoea; species Pantoea cypripedii. The sequence continues at coordinate 261,961 of NZ_MLJI01000001.1, read as the reverse complement.
ATCCGGGTTCAGACCGGCTTTTTTGAAGGCGTCTTTGTTGTAGTACAGCACCGGAGTGGAGCTGTTAAACGGCTGGGAGATCAGATGGCCGCTTGAATCGCTGTAGTAGCCCGCCACAGTTGGGACGAACTGTTTTTCATCGAAAGCGATACCGGCATCCTGGAAAACCTGGTGCACCGGCACAATGGCTTTCGATGCCATCATGGTCGCGGTACCCACTTCATACACCTGCAAAATGGCCGGTGCTTTGCCGGTACGTACTGCTGCAATCCCCGCCGCCAGGCTCTGTTCATAGTTGCCTTTGTAGACCGGGACGATTTTGTAGTCTGGGTGAGCCTGGTTAAAACGTTGTGCCAGAGAATCAACTTCTTTGCCTAACTCGCCTTCCATTGAGTGCCAGAAAGGAATTTCGGTAGCAGCCAGCGCATTACCGCTGAGCGCCAGACCGAGCAGAGCACTCATCAGGCGGGGACGAAGCGTAAAAGCGGACATAAAGTTTTCCTGTGCTGTTAGATACGCGCGAAATCACGCATTTTTTGTTCGCGAAGTAACATGACACGGGAAAATGACGGAAAAATAACAGGTTAATGACGGGAATATGACAGGGACAAGAGTTTAGATTGGCGCGATTTTGCCAACCGTACCTGGTGTAGCGGCGCGATTTATCGCGCGCCGTTCAGCCGTTACGGTGGCAAAAAAACAGCGCGATAAATCGCGCCGCTACGGCTCCGTGCGGTTCCTGGCCTGGTCGGCATTAATGCCGACCCTACATCTGTAGGGTGCGAATTTATTCGCACCAGGGATTGACGCTCAAGACGGTAGCTACAGGTCAGGCACCCAAATATGCACTACGTACCGCTTCGTTGGATAACAACGCCTCGCCGGTATCCTCCAGCACCACATGCCCGTTCTCCAGCACGTAGCCACGGTCGGCCAGTTTCAGCGCCTGGTTGGCGTTCTGCTCCACCAGGAAGATGGTCATCCCTTCTTTACGCAGCTGTTCGATGGTGTCGAAAATCTGCTGAATGATGATCGGCGCGAGGCCCAGTGACGGTTCATCCAGCAACAGCAGACGCGGCTGGCTCATCAGCGCACGGCCAATCGCCAGCATCTGCTGCTCACCGCCCGACATGGTGCCTGCACGCTGCACCTTACGCTCTGCCAGACGTGGGAACAGATCATAAACGCGTTCAATACGCTCCTGATACTGGCTACGGCTGGCAAAGAAGCCACCCATTGCCAGGTTCTCTTCCACTGTCATGCGCGAAAACACCCGCCGCCCTTCCGGCACGATGGCGATCGCCTCGCGCATAATGCGCGCGGTTTGCCAGTCGGTAATGGTTTTGCCATCAAACGTGATGGCACCCGAGGTGGCGCGCGGCTCGCCGCACAGCGTGCCGAGCAGCGTGGTTTTACCCGCACCGTTGGCACCGATCAGGGTGACAATCTCTCCCTGATTGATATACAGGCTGACGTTATGCAGCGCCTGAATTTTGCCGTAATGCGCGCTGACGTTTTCAATAGTTAACATCGGGTTGGCCATGTTATGCCTCTCCTAAATAGGCACGGATCACGTCCGGGTTGTTACGAATCTCTTCCGGCGTGCCATTGGCCAGCGGCGTTCCCTGATTGACCACGTAGATGCGATCAGAAATCCCCATCACCAGCTTCATATCATGTTCGATCAACAACACCGACACCTTATGCTCGCCACGCAGTTCCGCGATCAGCTCGTCCAGTTCGTGTGTCTCTTTCGGGTTAAGACCGGCGGCAGGCTCATCCAGCATCAGGATTTCCGGACGCGTCACCATACAGCGCGCAATCTCCAGCCGACGCTGCTGACCATAAGCCAGGTTACCCGCCTGGCGATTCGCCAGTTCGAGCAGACCAATACGCTCCAGCCAGGTCGCGGCACGGTCCAGCGCTTCACTTTCCCCTTTGCGGAAAGCCGGGGTTTTAAACAACCCGGAGAACACGCCGCTTTTCAGATGCTGATGTTGCGCCACCAGCAGGTTTTCAATCACCGTCATCTCACGGAACAGACGCACGTGCTGGAAGGTACGCACAATGCCCATGCGCGCGATTTTCTGCCCCGGCAATCCTTCCAGATGCTGGTCGCGCAGTTTGATGCTGCCACCCGTTGGCTTGTAGAAACCGGTCAGACAGTTGAACACCGTGGTTTTACCGGCACCATTCGGGCCGATCAGCGACACGATTTCCTGCTCACGCAGTTCCAGCGCTACGTTGTTCACCGCCAGCAGGCCACCAAAGCGCATCATCAGGCCTTCTACCGCTAATAAAGGCTGACTCATGCCTGCTCTCCCGCTTTACCCTGTTTCAGTTTCAGATGCGGACGTTTCATCGGCAGCAGACCCTGCGGACGCCAAATCATCATCAGCACCATTAAGCCACCCAGCACCAGCATGCTGTATTCATTCAGATCGCGCATCAGCTCGCGCGACACCACCAGCAGCACCGCCGCGAGGATCACGGCAAACTGCGATCCCATCCCACCCAGCACCACAATCGCCAGCACAAACGCCGACTCGACAAAGGTGAAGGATTCCGGGCTGACAAAGCCCTGGCGCGCGGCAAACAACGTACCGGCAAACCCGGCGAAGGCCGCACTGATGGTGAACGCCGTCAGCTTGATACGCGTCGGGCTGAGGCCGAGGGAACGACAGGCGATTTCATCTTCGCGCAGCGCTTCCCAGGCACGTCCCAGCGGCATGCGCAGCAGACGGTTGATGATAATCAGCGTCAGCACCACCAGCAGCAGCGCGACCAGATAGAGGAAAATAACGCGGTCATTCGGGTCGTATTTCAGGCCAAACACCTCATGGAAGGTGCCCCAGCCGCCTTCGCTGACCTTACGGCCAAACTCCAGACCAAATAAGGTCGGTTTCGGGATCTGCGCGATGCCGTTCGGACCACCGGTAATGGCGGTGTTATTCAGCAGCAGGATACGCACAATCTCGCCAAAGCCGAGGGTGACGATCGCCAGGTAATCACCGCGCAGACGCAGCACCGGGAAGCCGAGCAACAAACCAAACGCCCCGGCCACCAGCCCCGCCAGCGGCAGGCTCTGCCAGAAACCAAAACCGTAGTAGTGATTCAGCAAGGCGAAGGTGTAAGCACCGATGGCATAGAAGCCGCCGTAGCCCAGTACCAGCAAGCCAGACAACCCCACCACCACGTTAAGACCCAGCCCCAGCATCACGTAGATCAACGTCAGGGTGGCGATATCCACACTGCCGCGCGACACCAGGAACGGCCAGATCACCGCCGCGACGATAAACAGCACCATTACCAGCTTCTGCTTCGGCGTTGAACCATCAAAGCCCGGCAGCACCAGCCCGTTGCCGCCACGTTTCAACACACCCTGGAATAACGGACGCAACAGCTGGAACAAAAACACCACGCCGCAACCGACAAAAATCCAGTTCCAGCGCACCGTTCCGGCATTCGACACCACCAGTTTGGTGCCATCAAGATCAAGGCGCATGCCCATAAAAAAGGTGGCAAGCACCAGCAACATCACCGTTGAGACAACGGCGTTAACCAGACCGAGGCGCTTCATACTTTTTCCACCTCCGGACGGCCAAGGATGCCGGTCGGCATGACCAGCAGCACCACAATCAGCAGCGCAAAGGAAACCACATCTTTATATTCGGTGGAGAGATAAGCCGACGTCAGCGCTTCGGCAATGCCCAGTACCAGGCCGCCAATCATCGCGCCCGGAATGCTGCCAATGCCACCCAGCACCGCGGCGGTAAAGGCTTTCATCCCCGCCATAAAACCGATAAACGGGTTGATGGAGCCGTAGAACTGCCCCAGCAACACCCCGGCAACGGCCGCCATCGCCGCGCCAATCACAAAGGTCAGCGAAATCACGCGGTCGGTGTTGATGCCCAGCAAGCTGGCCATTTTCAGGTCTTCCGCGCAGGCACGGCAGGCGCGGCCCATGCGCGAATAACGGATAAAAATCGTCAGTGCCAGCATGGCGATAAAGGTCACCACCCAGATCATCAGCTGCATGGTGGAGAGCGTGGCGGCAAAGCCGTTGCTTTCGCCCAGCGTCCATTGGCCGGTGATCAGGCTCGGCAGCGCGAGATCGCGCGAGCCTTGCGTCAGGCTGACGTAGTTTTGCAGGAAGATCGACATACCGATGGCGGAGATCAGCGCGATCAGGCGCTTCGAGGAACGAACCGGCTTATAAGCCACACGTTCGATGCTCCAGCCGTAGGCGCTGGAGATGATGATCGCCATGACAAACCCAGCGGCAATCATCAGCCAGGTGGTGTCGATGCCCATCATCATCAGCGCGGCAATCACGATAAAGGAAACATAGCTACCGATCATGTACACCTCGCCATGGGCGAAGTTAATCATGCCGATAATGCCGTAAACCATGGTGTACCCGATGGCAATCAGCGCATAGGTGCTGCCCAGGGTCACTCCGTTGAACATCTGCTGGAGGAAGTAGAGGAACTGCTCGGACATAACAAGTACCTTAGAAACACGTCCGTGATGGTAAATCGTTACCGCGACTGGCGGTAAATTGACCGGATTTGATGAAGGGCGACCTGAAGGCCGCCCTGATTTCGTGCTGGATGCAACGATTACTTAATCGCTGTAGATGAGCCGTCTTTGTGCCACTTGAAGATGCCGAATTCGAAGCCCTTCAGGTCACCTTTCTGATCCCAGCTCAGGTCGCCCATCACTGTCGGCACTGGTGCGCCTTCTTTCAGGTTCTTCGCGATAGCATCCGGCTCGTCGCTTTTGCTGCGTTCGATACCGGCTACCAGTGACTGAATCGCGGCATAGGTGGTCCAGACGAACGGACCGGTCGGATCTTTGCGGTTCGGTGCGCTGTTGGCTTTGATAGCATCAACGATGGCTTTGTTGCCCGGCAGCTGGTCATAACGCTTCGGCAGCGTCACGTACAGGCCTTCAGACGCATCACCCGCGATGTTAGACAGCGAAGCGTTGCCCACACCCTCTGGTCCCATAAAGCCCGCGTTCAGGCCTGCCGCTTTCGCCTGGCGCAGAATCTGGCCCAGCTCCGGGTAGTAACCACCGTAGTAAACGAAATCGACGTTATCTTTCTTCAGACGCGCAATCAGAGTGGAGAAATCCTTATCACCGGCGGTGATACCCTCGAACAGCACCACGTTGCCGCCTTTGGCTTTCAGGGTTTTCTGCACGGATTCCGCCAGGCCCTGGCCATACTGCTGCTTATCATGCACCACCGCGATACGTTTCGGTTTGATGGTGTCCAGGATGTAGTTAGCCGCTGTCGGGCCCTGATCGGAGTCGAGGCCGGTGGTGCGCATCACATCAGCATAACCACGCGCCGTCAGTTCCGGTGCGGTAGCTGCCGGGGTGATCATCAGCACGCCTTCGTCATTATAGATGTCGGATGCAGGCTGGGTTGAAGAGGAGCAGAGGTGGCCGATAACGTATTTGATGCCATCGTTAACCACTTTGTTAGCCACTGCTACCGCTTGTTTCGGGTCACAGGCATCATCATATTCCACGCCCACCAGCTTATCGCCGTTGACGCCGCCTTTGGCGTTGATGTCCTTGATGGCCTGCGCTGCACCGGTAAATTGCATGTCGCCATACTGGGCTACCGGACCGGTTGCCGCACCAACGATGGCAATTTTGATGTCTTTTGCCAGCGCCGCGTGGCTCATCGCCAGCGCCACGCAGCCCGCCAGTAATGCGCGTCCTTTACTCATTTTCATGCGAACTTCCCCATCTGTTGTGTCGTGTCTGTTGTGTGTTGGTTTATTTTCTGCCAGTGAAAGAGGAAAACTGATTCAGGAATAATGAGTTAGCGCACTTTTCTGGCATTTATAGGTAATAAGGTGTTATTTTTCAGGTTATTAAACAGGAACTTTCTTCTGTAAATCAACTGACATATTCAGTAATGACCAAGTCAGACAGCAGAATACTCTGGTTGTTATGGCCACATTTTAGCCACCTTACCAGCTCATTATGCTGGCTTAATGCGCAACTCTCGGACTGTTAAACCACAATCCTGGCAAACCGGATGTTGTTTGACCTGTTTTTATCGAAAAAAAGTGACAGCGCTCTGACTGTCTAAATTCGCTACACTATGCCCTTTGCACTAGTACAGGTACGGGTAATGAAGCTCACTATTCAGCGCTTAACATCGTTGACGACGCAGGATCGTATCGACCTGACCAAAGTCTGGCCTGAGTTCGATATTTCGCAACTGGAAGCTCAGCTCAGCGAAACGCAGCGTGTCTATGCCGCGCGTTTTAATGACCGCCTGCTGGCGGCGCTGCAACTGACGATTCAGGGCACTCAGGGAAAAATTACCCATCTCAGCGTGCGTGAAGTCACGCGTCGCCGTGGGGTGGGCAAATATTTACTGGAAGAGACGCTGGCGCAGAACAGCTCACTGGCGGATTGGTGGATTGCTGATGACGGCGAGGCCAACCAGGGCATACGCGCCGCGTTTATGCAGGCTTGCGGTTTTCGTGCGCAGGTTGATGGCTGGATTCGATAAATTGCGGGCATAAAAAAGGCGACTCCGGGAGTCGCCTGTTTTTCTGAGCCTTATCAGGCTTCAATCGCCATACGCAGTTTCTTCATGGCGTTCTTTTCCAGCTGGCGCACACGCTCTGCGGAAACGCCGTATTGGTCGGCCAGTTCCTGCAACGTGGTTTTGTTTTCTTCATCCAGCCAGCGCGCACGGATAATGTGCTGACTACGCTCGTCCAGCCCCTGCATCGCGTCGGTCAGTTTGTCGGCGGCGTGCGCATCCCAGTTATCCTCTTCGATGCCGTCGGCAAAGTCAGAGGTTTTATCCTGCAGATACAGCACCGGAGCCATGCTTTTGCTTTCGCCACTTTCGTCATCAGACGACATGTCGAAAGTCATGTCCTGCGCTGCCATACGGGATTCCATTTCGCGCACGTCTTTGCTGCTCACGCCCAGCTCACGCGCTACCATTTCCACTTCGTCCTGGTTAAACCAGCCCAGACGCTGCTTGGTTTTACGCAGATTAAAGAACAGCTTACGCTGTGCTTTGGTGGTAGCGACCTTCACGATACGCCAGTTACGTAGTACGTACTCGTGAATCTCAGCTTTAATCCAGTGCACGGCAAACGACACCAGACGCACACCCACTTCAGGATTGAAGCGGCGCACCGCCTTCATCAGGCCGATGTTGCCTTCCTGAATCAGGTCCGCCTGTGGCAAGCCGTAACCGGAATAGTTACGAGCGATATGAACAACAAAGCGCAGATGAGACAGGATCAGCGTCTTAGCTGCATCCAGATCGCCCTGGTAATGCAGCCGTTCAGCCAGCGCTTTTTCCTCTTCTGCCGATAGCATCGGCCAGACGTTGGCGGCCCGGATATACGATTCCAGGTTACCAAGAGGAGCAATAGCTAAAGTTTGCATTTCTTTGGTCATTCAAACCCTCACAAATTCAGTTGAATATTGCCGCACATTTCTTTGGGCAGACGATACAGTATGTCAACGTCACCCGAAATCCGAAAGCAATCTGTGCTACCGAACTTAGAGATCAAAGTTATCCACAAGTTCCATAGTAACAGTGAATATTTTACACACAGATGACAGGAAGGGAAGCGGAGAAAAAATCCTCTGCGCCCGAGTGTCGGCAGCAGAGGACTATTATACCAAAAAAATGTGTCAGACGTTTACTGCGGCGTAAATCGGCGTAAATGTTGTACTGTCGCCAGCCAGGCGGCAATCCAGCCAATAATTGCAGCAATCAGCAGCAGCAGCAGCCCTTCATCCCAGGAAAACCCTTCCAGAACAAAGGTGGTGCCGAACACCGTGGCCACCTGCGCCACCACGGATTGCAGACGCAGCACCAGCACTTCCGACAGGATCAGCGACAACACCGCACCGCTAAAACCGAGCAAGGCACCGCCATACAGGAACGGACGCAGAATAAAGCCGTCGGTGGCACCGATCAGCTTCTGCACATTAATGGTATCGCGACGGGCAAAGATGCTAAGGCGCACGCTGTTACCAATCACCAGGAACACCGCAATCACCATCAACAGGCCGATCATCGAGGCAATTTGTCCGACCAGACCGGTCAGCGCCGCCAGACGGGCAAACCAGCTGTCGTCCATCCGCACTTCATCCACGCCCTGCACTTTCGCCACGCGGTCGCGCAGATTCGCCATGGTATCGGAGTTCTGGAAATTCAGCTTCGGGGTGATGATCGCCACCGCAGGCAACGGATTCTGCTCCAGCATGTCCATTGCACCACCAAAACCAGACCAGTTGCGGAACTCGTTGAGCGCCTCTTCACGCGTCAGATAATTGACGTTATCCACGCCGTCCAGCTGCTTAAGCTGTGCGGTGACGTTTTCTGCGGCGGTATCATCCAGCGTTTTGGAGAGATACACCGTCAGCTGCGGCGCCGGATACCACTGGGTCGCCGCCTGACTGACGTTTTTCCACACCATATAGCAGACGCTCGGCAGCGTCAGCGAAATAGCGATAACCATCACCGTCAGCAGCGTCGCCAGCGGCTGACGCCACATATCTGACAGCGTGCCGCGCAGCGCATAGCGCCATTGTTCCTGCCAACCGCCCTTCAGCGCTTTGCTTTTCGGCTGTTGCTTCGCTTTCGGCGCAGGGGGGCGCTTATTGCGTTTATTGACCATCATGGCCTCCGTGCAGGCGTCCCTGATTGAGCGTCATCATGCGGTAGTTACGCCGGGCGATCAGTCCCATATCATGGGTCGCCATCAATACCGTGACACCCACGCGATTGAACTCTTCAAACAGGCGCAAAATATCTTCTGACAACGCTTCATCAAGGTTACCGGTCGGTTCATCCGCCAGCAAAACTGCGGGTTTATTCACCACGGCACGGGCAATCCCGACGCGCTGTTGTTCACCGCCAGAAAGCTGAATCGGGAAACTTTTCGCTTTGTCGAGCAGGCCGACTTTATCCAGCGCCGCCGACACGCGACGACGGATGTCCTCACCGCTGGCACCCGAGATAATCAGCGGGATTGCCACGTTGTCATACACTGAACGGTCCATCAGCAGATGGTGATCCTGGAAGATCATGCCAATCTGGCGACGTAAAAAGGGCACTTCGCTATTCCGCAGCCGGGTAATGTCGTGCCCGCTGAACCAGATCTGCCCGGCGCTCGGGCGCTCAATGCCACAAATCAGCTTCAGTAAGGTACTTTTCCCCGCGCCAGAGTGGCCGGTCAGAAACGCCATTTCGCCGGGGCGCAGATGGAAATCCACCCCCTGGAGCGCCTGGCGTCCGCCCAGATATGCCTTACTGACCTCTTCAAAGCGAATCATCCCAATTAGTCCTCTCGGGCAAACAGTGCCTCAATAAAGTCTGCGGCCTTAAACGGCCGTAAATCCTCGATGCCTTCCCCGACACCGATATAACGAATCGGAATGCCAAACTGATCGGCAACCGAGAAGATCACACCGCCTTTCGCGGTGCCATCCAGTTTTGTTAGCGTGATGCCAGTCAGACCCACCGCCTCATGGAACAGTTTGGCCTGGCTAATCGCGTTTTGCCCGGTGCTGGCATCAATCGTCAGCATCACTTCGTGCGGCGCATCTTCATCCAGCTTTTTCATCACACGGGTGATTTTCTTCAGTTCTTCCATCAGGTGCGATTTGTTCTGCAGACGACCCGCCGTATCGGCAATCAGGACATCGACATTACGCGCTTTCGCTGCCTGGATGGCATCAAAAATCACTGACGCGGAATCGGCACCGGTATGCTGCGCGATAACCGGGATGTTATTGCGCTGGCCCCAAACCTGAAGCTGCTCAACCGCAGCGGCGCGGAACGTATCGCCTGCCGCCAGCATCACAGATTTCCCTTCGGCCTGGTACTGACGCGCCAGCTTACCGATGGTGGTGGTTTTACCCACGCCGTTGACACCCACCATCAGAATGACGAACGGCGTTTTGCCCGCAACATCCAGTGGTGCATCGACTTTGTCGAGAATGCCGGCCATCTCTGCCTTCAGTAAACCGTATAAGGCTTCTGCATCGCGCAGCTGTTTACGGTTCGCCTGCTGGGTCAGATTGGTGATAATACGGCGCGTGGTTTCGACGCCAACGTCCGCAATCAGCAGCTGTTCTTCCAGCTCCTCAAACAGATCGTCATCGATTTTCTTGCCGCGGAACAGCCCGATAAATCCGGAACCGAGGTTTTCACGGGTTTTTACCAGGCTGCGTTTCAGACGGGCAAAGAAGCCCTCTTTGGTTGGACGCTCCTGCTCCTGCTGAACAATCGGCGCGGCAGCCAGCGGCAGATCGCTGACGGTGTCCTCCGCTGCCGCTTCCTCAGGCGCCGTTTCAGCCAGTGCCAGCGCTTCCAGTTCTTCATCGCTCAGCGCGATGTCATCGTCCTGCGCCAGCGCTTCAGGCTCTGGCTGTTCTTCAATCGGCGCAACTTCCGGTTGAGCGATCGCTACCGGCACAACCTCTTCTTCAACGACGGCAATAACCGGCTCGGCCTGCTGTTCGGCCACCTGTTCAGTGACGGCGACGGTTGCTTCAGCCTGCGCTTCGGCGCGATCTAACGCGCTCTCCTCAACGGCTGGCTCCTGAGCGACTTCAGCAGGTTGCTGCTTATCTTCCGCTGGCTGTTGCGTCTCTTCTTCTTTGCCAAAACCTAGCCAAGAAAAAAAGCCGCGTTTTTTCTCTTTTGCCATTGTGTGACTACACTCCTCGATGGCTTATTCCCGGTAGCACGCTGTTCCCAGGGGATAAAAAATTCAATTTACAGGTTGTGAGCCGCGTAAAAATCAGTGAATTACGCGTGCCATACCAACTCACTAGTCTAACACTTTCCAGCCAGCGCACCACAGCACCCTTTTTTACGTTTCTTCTGCCTGCCACGCCCGTTAAACTACGCAACAAATTATGACGAGTTGTGAGCAAAATGAGTAAATCCCCCCGCAGCAGCGGCGCTGCTGGTCAGATCCGCATCATTGGTGGCCAGTGGCGCGGCCGCAAATTGCCGGTCCCCGATAGCACGGGCCTGCGTCCGACCACCGATCGGGTACGTGAAACCCTGTTTAACTGGCTGGCCCCGGATATTCAGCAGGCGCGTTGCCTGGATTGTTTTGCTGGCAGCGGCGCGCTCGGACTGGAAGCGCTGTCGCGTTTTGCCGCCTCCGCCACGCTGCTGGAGCTGGAACGCCCGGTGGCGCAGCAACTGACGCAAAACCTGCAAACGCTGCGTGCCAGTAACGGCAAAGTCGTACAAACCAATACGCTGCAATGGCTGAGCCAGCCGGGTGAGCCTTTTGATGTGGTGTTCGTCGATCCGCCATTTCGTAAGGGGTTATTACAGGAGACGCTGGCCCTGCTGGAGCAAAACGGCTGGCTGGCGGAAGAAGCGCTAATCTATGTCGAAAGCGAAGTGGAACATGGCGCGTTACCGGTGCCTGCTAACTGGGATCTTTATCGCGAGAAAATTGCCGGGCAAGTCGCCTATCGCTTATACCAACGCCAACAAGGAGATGCGTGATGTGGCTTAATCTGGGACGTTTATTGATGATCTGCGTCTGGGCATTTTTACTGCTGAATCTGGTGCACCCGTTTCCTGTGCCGCTGCGCTATTTTGTGCATGTCGCGCTGTTCTTTATGATCATCATGCATGGATTGCAGCTGGTGTTGCTGCGCGCCACGCAGCCGAAAGAAGCGCCAAAGCTGGGACAAGCCACGCAATGGAAGATTTTCTTTTTTGGCGTATTTGAACTGCTGGCATGGCAGAAGAAACATTACCCGAAAGGATAATGTTGCTTCCCGTACCGATCAGGGCACCGGCGTAAAACTCACGAACCGGCTGCCCTGCATTTTCAGCTCGCCCTTCACGCCTTTATCCATCTGATGATAATCGCCAGCATTGATGATCAATTTGAAATCCCCGGCGCCATTCAGAGGATGGAACCAGGCTTCATAACGCATATCTTCCCCGGCAATCACTTCGCGCTGACGCGAGCGGCGATTGGGTGACGGATATTCACGCTTGGTTTTAACCTCTACACTCAGGGAGCGGATCGGAGAAGCATCGTTCACCGCGGTTTCGCGGCGCTGTTTAATAAACTGACGGGTCGCCAAAACGGCAATAATCGCCAGAACGATAAAAAAGAGTAGCGGTGGTTTGCTCATGTTTTCGCTCGTGCTTTGCGTTAGTGTCGGAAAGGTAAAGACGACAAAGCATACAACCAGAGTTGCCCGATTGTCACATTCATCGCCGGTAACATACACTGGGTTGGCGATTTTGGGAAAATTCATCAGACTGGCGGACAACACGTCCAGAAAAAGGGAGAAAACATGCTTTGGTCTTTCCTTGCCGTACTTTTTTCCGGTTGGCTCTATGTCGATGCAACCTACCGTGGCCCCCAATGGCAGCGCTGGTTATTTAAACCCGTCACCCTGCTGCTGCTGTTAGCCTGGGCCTGGCAAGCGCCCACCTTCAACACCACCGACTATCTGATTGTGGCTGGTCTGGTCGCCACACTGCTTGGCGATGCCCTGACGCTGCTACCGCGCCAGCAGATGCTGTATGCCCTTGGGGCGTTCTTTCTTTCGCATCTGCTCTACACCATCAGCTTCGCCGCGCATATGACGGTGAGTTTCTTCTGGCCGATCCCGCTCACGCTCTTGATCATTGGCGTGGTGCTGATTGGCATCATCTGGACGAAACTGGAGGAACTGCGCTGGCCGGTTTGCACCTTTATCGGTATGACGCTGGTGATGAACTGGGTGGCCGCCGAGAACTACTTCTTCCGTCCGACTGATTACAGCTTCTCGCTGCTGGTCGGTGCCGGGCTGTTGCTGCTGGCGAATATCATCTGGTTTATCACGCATTATCGCCGCCGGGTCAGTGCCGACAGTGCTATCGTGGCGGCCTGCTACTTCGCCGGTCACTTTATGATTGTGCGTTCTTTATGGATCAACTGAAGAAAAAGTAACCTTAACGCTTGACTCTGGAGTCCACTCCAGAGTGTAGCATCAGGGTACGGGTTAATGCCCGTCCCTGAATCCGGAGGTTACATGCATCAACATTCTCACCCCTGCGGCTGTACTAAAAACCACAGCAAACCGCAGCCACTGTGCGGCATCAGCAGCGCCCGCCCGGTGACGCTCCAAATTTCCGCCGCCCAACCGGTAACGCCAGAAAGCAGCTGTGACTGCTACGACAGCGGCAGTCCCGGCGGTGGCGACGCCGACGAAGAAAGCGACAGGCCCGGCCCTGGCACCCAACAATTCCGCTGGCAAATTGCTGGCATGGATTGCCCGAGCTGCGCCCGCAAAATCGAAAACGCGGTACAAAAACTGCCGCAGGTGCACAGCGCCCGCGTGATCTTTGCCAGTGAAAAACTGGTCGTCGATGCTGAAAACGATATTCGTCCAGCCATTGAGCAGGCGGTGAAAAACGCTGGTTTCAGCCTGATCTCCTCCGATCCACAGATTCAGCCCAGCCGTTTACAGGAAAATGCCGGTTTGCTGCTGCTGGGCGTGTTAATGCTCGCCAGCTGGCTGCTGAGCCAGGTCTCGCCCGTCTGGGGCGATCGTCTGTTTATTGCCACCACCCTGGTCGGTTTATTGCCGATCGCGCGCAGTGCCTGGCGTTTGCTGCGCAGCGGCTCCCCCTTCAGTATCGAAACCCTGATGACGCTGGCCGCCGCCGGTGCGCTGGTGATTGGCGCACACGCCGAAGCGGCGATGGTGCTGCTGCTGTTCCAGCTGGGGGAACGACTGGAAGCCTATGCGGCCACCCGCGCCCGCCGTGGCGTGACTGCGCTGATGGCACTGCGTCCCGACACCGCCATCCGTGTGCGCGGCACGCAGCGCCAGCAGGTCGCGCTGGCGGATTTGCAGCCCGGCGATGTGATTGAAGTCGCTGCCGGGGGGCGCTTACCCGCCGATGGCGAACTGCTTAGCCACAGCGCCAGCTTTGACGAAAGCGCCCTCACCGGTGAATCAATACCCGTGGCACGCCAGCCTGGTGAAACGGTGATGGCCGGGGCCACCAGCGTTGATCGTCTGGTGACGCTGAAAGTGCTCTCGGAACCAGGCCACAGCGCCATTGACCGCATCCTGCAACTGATTGAAGAAGCGGAAAGCCATCGTGCGCCGGTGGAACGTTTTATTGACCGTTTCAGCCGTCTCTACACCCCGGCGATTATGCTGCTGGCGTTGCTGGTGATGGTGCTGCCGCCGTTGCTGGCTGGCGCTGAGTGGTTGCCGTGGATCTATAAAGGGCTGACATTGCTGCTGATCGGTTGTCCCTGTGCACTGGTGATCTCCACGCCGGCGGCCATCACCTCCGGCCTGGCTGCCGCTGCACGTCAGGGCGCATTGATCAAAGGTGGTGCCGCGCTGGAACGACTCAGCCGCGTCAGGATGATGGCATTCGATAAAACCGGCACGCTGACCGAAGGTAAGCCACAGGTCACCGACATCGTCGCTTTCAGCAACGAGCAGCCAGAGCAATTGCTGGCGCTGAGCGCGGCGGTTGAACAGGGTTCCAGCCATCCACTGGCGCTGGCGATTGTAGCGGAATCGGTACGTCGGCGGCTTACCCTGCCCGCCGCCAGCAATCAGCAGACGCTGGCAGGCAGCGGGATTCAGGCGAATATTCACGGTATCAGCTATCAGTTGCTGGCACCGCGTGAGGTAACAAACCTGGCTGATGAACAGCAGCAAAGCATTGCGCAGTATGAAGCGCAGGGCAAAACCGTGGTGGTATTGTTGCAGGATACACGCCCGTTAGGTCTGCTGGCGTTGCAGGATCGGTTGCGTGCAGAGGCGGTTACCGCGCTGGCCGCGCTGCAAAAACTCGGTATCAGCAGCCTGATGCTAACGGGCGATAACCCGCGCGCCGCAGCGGCGATCGCGGCAGAGTTGCAGATTGATTATCGCGCCGGTCTGCTGCCTGCGGACAAAGTCACTGCCGTACGTGAGCTGGATACCCAACATCCGCTGGCGATGATTGGCGATGGCATCAACGATGCCCCGGCGATGAAAGCCGCCACGTTGGGCATTGCAATGGGAAGCGGGACTGATGTGGCACTGGAAGCCGCCGATGCGGCACTAACGCAAAACCGCCTGGCGATTCTGCCACGCACCGTGGCGCTCGCCCGCCGCACGCGGCGCATTATTCGTCAGAATATCGCGCTGGCACTCGGGCTGAAGGCATTGTTCCTGGTCACCACGCTGCTCGGTTTTACCGGTTTGTGGCTGGCGGTGCTGGCGGATTCTGGTGCCACCGCGCTGGTTACCGCCAATGCGCTGCGGTTACTGCGTTCGCGCTAGCAGCAATGGATGCCTGACATCAGGCATCCGTTCCTTTTTTTATAAGATATTGATACGGCAGGGTTTCCGTTTGCTGCGCCAGCAGGGTATGTTCCATAAAACGGCAAAAGCCGGGAATATCACGCGTAGTGGCCGGATCGTCAGCGATAATCAGCAGGGTTTCACCCGCCTGCATCTGACGCACCGTTTTGCGCACCATCATCACCGGCTCCGGGCAACGCAGGCCAAGGGCATCGAGGGTATGGTCCGGCTCGGGAAAAAGATCGCTCATGATTCTCTGTCTGCTAACAAGTAAGGCCGCTCATTCTAGCGCGCCCGATGACCAGCGCAAGACGATAACGGTTGCGTTAATATTAACCATTGCATAAATCGCACAACGCGATAAGATGCCGCCGTTTTTTATTAACCATATTTAACGTTATACCCTAAATATTTCGAGTTGCAGCAAGGCGGCAAACTTGAGAATCTCCAGGAGCTTACACAAGTAAGTGACTGGGGTGAGCAAGTGCAGCCAACGCAGCGGCAGCTTGAAATATGACGGGTATGAAACTGGGTTCCCTCACCCCAACACTAAAAAGGCTTAATATGATCGCTTTTTCTCCGCGTCAGCGCATGTTTGCGCTGTTCTGGCTATCGCTATTCCACCTGCTGGTGATTACCTCCAGTAACTACCTGGTGCAATTGCCGGTGGCCATTTTTGGCTTCCAGACCACCTGGGGTGCCTTCAGCTTCCCGTTTATTTTCCTCGCCACCGATCTGACCGTGCGCATTTTCGGCGCGCCGCTGGCCCGTCGTATTATCCTGGCGGTGATGGTCCCGGCGCTGGTGATCTCTTATGTCGTCTCCTGCGTGTTTTATCAGGGCGAGTGGCAAGGCTGGGCGGCGCTGGAGCAGGTGAACCTGTTCGTGGCGCGTATCGCCAGCGCCAGCTTTATGGCCTACGCGCTGGGGCAGATTCTGGATGTGCACGTCTTTAACCGTCTGCGCCGCCTGCCACAATGGTGGATTGCGCCAGCGGCAGCGATGTTCCTGGGCAATATCAGCGATACGCTGGCCTTTTTCTTTATCGCTTTCTATAAAAGCCCGGATCCGTTTATGGCTCAGCACTGGGTGGAAATCGCGCTGGTGGATTACAGCTTCAAAGTGATGATCTGCATGATTTTCTTCCTGCCGGCCTATGGCGTGTTGCTCAATGCGGCGTTAAAGCGTCTGGCGGAACGTTCGGCCCAGCGTCAGCTCAATTTCGGCTAATTGCACGTAGTACGATCCTCTGCTGCCCGCTAAGATTTCCTGACAAACCGGCGGTTGCTTTTAGCCGCCGATTTCGATTTGATAACATCCGACTGGAATCTTGTGAAAGGGATAGGAATGCGTAACTTAGTGAAATATGCGGGCATTAGCCTGCTGGTGCTTGGCCTCGCGGCCTGTGACCAGAAGAAAGATGACGCAGCAGCGGCTGACAATGGCGCCAGCGCCAGCCAGTCAAGCCAAACGGTTAATCTGCTGGATGGCAAACTGAGCTTTACCCTGCCAGCGGGCATGTCTGATAAGAGCGGTAAACTCGGTTCAGAATCGGCCAATATGCATGTGTATGCCGATCAAACCGGCGCTCGTGCCATTATCGTGATTGCCGGTGACCCGACTACCGACGCGCTGGATACGCTGTCACAGCGTCTGGAACAGCAGCAGCGCAGCCGCGACCCACAGTTGCAGGTGGTGTCGGACAAAGCGGTGACGCTGAGCGGACAGCCTGCTCAGCAGCTGGATACGGTGATTTCTGCCAATCACCAGACCTCCTGGTCGTCAGTGATTATGGCGAAAGTGGATGACAAATTGCTGACCATCCAAATCACCCTGCCTGCGGATAACCAGCAGCAGGCGCAAAGCGATGCAGACAGCATCGTGAAAAGCATCACCCTGAAATAAACCCTGTCGCGGCGCGATTTATCGCGCCGCAACCTTGTTACAACCTTACCGCCGAAATATGCCAGATCTCATCGGCATACTCCTGAATGGTCCGGTCCGCCGAGAAATAGCCCATATTGGCGATATTCAGCGCCGCACGCCGTTGCCACTCGTCGGGATGACGATACAACTTATCCACCTTATCCTGGGTATCAACATAGCTGCGATAATCCGCCAGCAGTTGGTAGTGATCGCCGAAGTTAACCAGCGCATCAAACAAATTGCGGTAGCGGCCTGGCTCCTGTGGGCTGAACACACCGCTGGCGATTTGCGTCAGCGCCTGATGCAGTTCGGCATCCTCTTCGTAATATTTACGCGGGTTATAACCGTCACGACGCAGCTTCTCCACTTGCGGCGTGGTGTTGCCGAAGATAAAGATATTTTCCTCACCCACATGTTCCCGCATCTCAACGTTCGCACCATCCAGCGTGCCGATGGTTAACGCCCCGTTCAGCGCGAATTTCATGTTGCTGGTACCCGAGGCTTCCGTACCCGCCGTGGAGATCTGCTCGGAGAGATCCGCCGCCGGGATAATGATCTGCGCCAGGCTGACGCCGTAGTTCGGAATAAACACCACTTTCAGCTTGTTCTTCACATCGGGATCGTTGTTGATCACCTTCGCGACATCGTTGATCAGATGGATGATGTGCTTCGCCATGTAATACGCCGACGCGGCTTTACCGGCGAAGATATTGACGCGCGGCACCCATTCCGCAGTGGGATCGGCCTTGATACGGTTATAACGCGTGATGACGTGCAGCACATTCAGCAGCTGACGTTTGTATTCATGGATACGTTTGATTTGCACATCAAACAGCGCGTGCGGGTCGAGCACGATATCGAGGTTTTTCGCCACCCAATCGGCAAGCCGTTTTTTGTTGGCAAATTTGGCATCGGCGATTTGTTCGATAAACGCCGGGAAATCAATCTGTGGCGTAAGCTCGCTGAGCTGGCTGAGATCGGTGCGCCAGGTACGGCCAATCGCCTCATCCAGCACCTCAGAAAGCGCCGGGTTGGCCAGTGCCAGCCAGCGACGCGGGGTGACGCCATTGGTTTTATTACAGAACCGGCCCGGGAACAGTTTGGCAAAATCGGCAAACAGCGACTGCACCATCAAAGTGGAGTGCAACTCCGAAACCCCGTTGACCTTATGGCTGACCACCACCGCCAGCCATGCCATACGTACCTGGCGGCCATTGTTCTCATCAATGATCGAGATGCGCGACATCAGATCCCAATCATCCGGGTAATATTCCTGAATGGTTTTCAGGAAGTAGTCATTGATTTCAAAGATGATGCTGAGATGACGCGGCAGGATCTTGCCGATCATATCCACCGGCCAGGTTTCCAGCGCTTCCGTCATCAGCGTGTGGTTGGTGTAGGAGAACACCTGGCAAGTCACTTCAAACGCATCATCCCAGCTGAATTTCTGTTCGTCGATCAACAACCGCATCAGTTCGGGAATCGCCAGCACCGGGTGGGTATCGTTGAGGTGAATCGCGATTTTGTCCGCCAGATTGTCCCAGGTCTGGTGCATTTGCCAGTGACGATGGAGGATATCCTGGACCGTTGAGGAGACGAGGAAATACTCCTGACGCAAACGCAGTTCGCGGCCAGAGTAGGTTGAGTCATCGGGATACAGTACCCGCGACACGTTTTCCGAGTGGTTTTTATCCTCCACCGCGGCGAAGTAATCCCCCTGGTTAAATTTACCGAGGTTGATCTCGTTACTCGCCTGCGCGCCCCAGAGCCGCAAGGTGTTGGTGGCATCGGTATCGTAACCGGGCACGATCTGATCGTAGGCAATCGCCAGGATCTCTTCGGTTTCGATCCAGCGTACCCGGCTGCCTTCGTGTTGCAGGCGGCCACCGAAACGCACTTTGTAGCGGGTATTAAAGCGCTGAAATTCCCATGGGTTACCGTATTCCAGCCAGTAATCCGGCGATTCACGCTGCTGCCCGTCAACGATATTCTGCTTAAACATGCCGTAATCGTAGCGGATGCCGTAACCTCGTCCCGGCAGGCCCAGCGTGGCGAGCGAGTCGAGGAAGCAGGCCGCCAAACGTCCGAGGCCACCGTTGCCCAGGCCTGGGTCATTCTCTTCTTCCATCAGTTCGCTGAGATCCAGCCCCATCTCATCCAGCGCCTGGTTGAGATCGTCATAAATCCCCATTGCCAGCAAGGCGTTGCCCAGCGTACGTCCCATCAGAAATTCCATCGACAGGTAATACACCTGGCGGACATCCTGCGACAGCTGCGCACGGCTGGAACGCAGCCAGCGCTCCACCATACGATCGCGGACTGCCAGCAACGAGGCGTTGAGCCATTCGTGTTTATTGGCGATGGAAGGGTCTTTGCCGATGGTGAACATCAGCTTATAGGCTATCGAGTGCTTCAGCGCATCAACCGTCAGGGTGGGTGAGGCATAGGTGAAAGGTGCGTTCATATCAAGTATCCCAATCTCTCATTACAGCAAACGTTGATAAAGATCGCGGTAGGCTTGTGCTGCCACCTGCCAACTAAAATCCATCCCCATCGCCTGACGCTGAACAAAGCGCCACAGGGAAGGACGGGACCACAGTACAAATGCGCGCCGGATCGCTCGCAACAGCGACCAGGCATTACTGTCTTCGAAGCTGAAGCCACTGGCGATGCCATCAGCCAGGTTTTCCAGCGAACTGTCATTCACCGTATCGGCCAGCCCGCCGGTACGACGTACCAGGGGCAGCGTGCCGTATTTCAAACCATAAAGTTGTGTCAGACCACAGGGTTCAAAACGGCTTGGCACCAGAATCACATCCGCCCCACCGACGATACGGTGCGAGAACGCTTCGTGATAACCAATCTGCACGCCGACGCTACCAGGATGCTCCGCCGCTGCCGCCAGAAATCCCTGCTGCAACTCTGCATCACCCTGGCCGAGCAACACCAGCTGACCGCCCTGCGCCAGCAAACCGGGTAACGCTTCCAGCACCAGATCCAGGCCTTTTTGCCGGGTCAGGCGGCTGATGACGCAAAATACCGGCACTTTGTCATCCACCTTCAGCCCCATGGCAATTTGCAGCTGACGTTTGTTTTCGGCCTTGCTCTCTAACGTGTCGCGGTTGTAACGCGCGGTCAGCAACAGATCATGCGCCGGGTCCCAGATTGCCGGATCGACGCCGTTAAGCACGCCGCTCAATCGCCCTTCGCGCAGGCGCTGTGCCAGCAGCGCTTCCATGCCGTAACCAAACTCCGGCCGGGTGATCTCCAGCGCATAAGTCGGGCTGACAGCAGTAATATGATCGGCATAAAACAGGCCAGCCTTGAGGTAAGAAATCTGGCCGTAAAACTCCAGCCCGTGCATATTGAAAAATGCACGCGGCAGCTGAATCTGTTCCAGATGATTGGCCGAGAACAACCCCTGATAAGCCAGGTTGTGCACGGTAAACACCGACTTCGCCGGACGGCCACGCGCTTCCAGATAGGCGCAGGTTAAGCCAGCATGCCAGTCATGCGCATGCACGATATCGGGCCGCCAGAAGGTATCCAGCCCACAAGCCAGTTCACAACCCATCCAGCCGAGCAGCGCAAAACGCAGATAGTTATCGACATAGGCGAACTGTGATTCGTCGTGGTACGGACTGCCGGGGCGTTCATACAATCCCGGCGCATCAATTAAATAAATGCCAACACCGTTGAAATGTCCATAAAGTAAACGAACAAACCCGGCAAAGGTGGGCAGTTCCGCCACAATTTCCGTATCCGGAATCCCTTTACGCAGGTCAGGATACGCGGGAAGCAGTACCCGCGTATCCGTACCACCGGCAATCTGTGCCTGCGGTAATGCGCCGACAACATCAGCCAACCCGCCAGTTTTCAAAAGCGGGAAAAGTTCTGAACAGACATGTAAAACCTGCATCCTGGACCCCTTTTGTGTTATCGCCCGCGCTCCACGCGTCGATTGTCTGTGTGCTTTTTCGTTATCTGCCTACGGCACCCGCCAGCCTGGCTAACATGGTGCGCGTCACCAGAACGATGCCCTCTTCTGAACGGTAAAATCGGCGGCTGTCTTCGTCCGGGTTTTCGCCAATCACAATGCCTTCTGGCAACACGCAGGCGCGATCAATCACGCAGCGGCGCAGACGGCAGGATCGACCAACCACCACATCAGGCAGCAGCACCGAAGAATCGATATTGCAAAACGAATTGACGCGTACGCGCGGGAACAGCACCGAATTCACCACCACGGAACCGGAGATAATGCAGCCGCCGGAAACCAGCGAATTCATCGTCATACCGTGACTGCCAGAGCGGTCCTGAACGAACTTCGCTGGCGGTAACGGTTCCATGTGGGTGCGGATCGGCCAGGTATGGTCATACATGTCCAGTTCCGGTGTGACGGAAGCTAAATCCAGATTGGCACGCCAGTAGGCTTCGAGCGTTCCGACATCGCGCCAGTAGGGTTCGGCAGATTCGTCACTCTGCACGCAGGACAAGGTGAAGGAGTGCGCGTAGCCCTCGCCCCTGGCCACGATTTTCGGCAGCAAATCTTTACCGAAATCGTGATTGGAGTCGGGTATCTGCGCGTCTTCTTCCAGCAGCTGGTAGAGATAATCCGCGTCAAACACATAAATCCCCATGCTGGCCAGTGCCTTGCTGTCATCGCCGGGCATTGACGGGGGAACGGGGGGTTTTTCCACAAAATCGACGACGTTGTTCTCGGCATCAACCGCCATCACGCCAAACGCCGTGGCTTCCTCCAGCGGCACTGGCATGCAGGCGATGGTGCATTTAGCCCCCCGATCCACATGATCCAGCAGCATGCGTGAGTAATCCATTTTGTAGATATGATCCCCGGCGAGGATCACGATGTACTGCGCGTTATAACGGCGAATAATGTCGAGGTTCTGCGTTACCGCATCCGCCGTGCCGCGATACCAGTGATCGGTAGATAATCGCTGTTGTGCGGGCAGCAAATCGACAAATTCGTTCATCTCTTCGTTGAAAATCGACCAGCCACGCTGGATATGCTGCACCAGCGTATGTGACTGATATTGCGTAATCACGCCAATGCGCCGGATGCCAGAGTTGAGGCAATTGGACAGCGCAAAGTCGATGATGCGGAACTTCCCGCCAAAGTGCACCGCAGGTTTGGCGCGTTTGGCTGTCAGGTCCTTCAGGCGAGTACCACGGCCCCCGGCAAGGATCAGGGCCACCGTCTGTGTAGGGAGCTGGCGTGCCAGCATCAGATGATCTGTTCTCTCTAAATTAACCATGTCTGACTCCTTATGATCGCTTTTGGAACACACACACACCGTGTGCGGGCCCGTGCCAGACAGTTGTCAAAATGGGGTTATCTTCCCCGGCGAATGGAGGAATGGCGCGCCACTCTCCGTCTGGTAAGGCGAGGTCACTCACCGTATCCGTGGCGTTAATTGTTATTAACCAGCGGCTGGAGAGCAGGATCTGCATTCTGTGCGCCCCCTGTCCCCATTCCTCATCCTCCAGTGGTTTGCCGCTGGCATTGAACCACTGCACGTTGCCATCGCCTTCCTGCCACCAGCGATCTGCGGTTAGCGCGGGAATGCGCTGGCGCAGATGGATTAACGCGGCAGTGAAGTCGATCAGTCCTGAATCATCCTGTTGCCAGTCCAGCCAGGTCAGCGGGTTGTCCTGACAATACGCATTGTTGTTGCCATGCTGGCTGTGACCGCGTTCGTCACCGGCCAGCAGCATCGGCGTGCCCTGCGCCAGCAACAGCGTCGTCAGCAACGCATGCACGCTGAGCCGCCGCCGCTCGACAATATCGAAACTGACATGCAGCCCTTCATGACCGTGGTTATTGCTGAAGTTGCTGCTGTTGCCGTCGCGATTGTCTTCGCCGTTAGCCTGATTGTGTTTATGGTTGAAACTCACCGCATCACGCAGCGTAAAGCCGTCATGGGCAGTGATCAGATTGAGACTGGCGTGCGGCAGACGTGCCGCATGCTGGAAAACGTCGCTGGAGGCGGCAAAACGCCGGGCAAAATCACCGTTGTTTAGCTCACCGAGCAGCCAGTAGCGTCGTGCCGTATCACGAAAGTGATCGTTCCACTCGGCAAACGCTGGCGGATAATTGCCGACCTGATAACCGCCGGGACCGACATCCCAGGGTTCGGCAATCAGTTTCACTTTGGACAAAATCGGGCAGGCTTTAATGGCCGCAAACAACGGCGCATCCTGACGGAATTCCGGCGTGCGCCCCAGCACCGAGGCCAGATCGAAACGGAAGCCGTCAATGTGGCAGTCTCGCACCCAGTGGCGCAGCCCTTCCAGCACCCATTCCATCACCTGAACATCGCTGAGATTGAGCGTGTTGCCACAGCCGGTCCAGTTCTGGTACTCGCCCTGCCCGTTAAGCCAGTAATAACTGGCGTTGTCGATGCCACGCATCGCGATCACCGGGCCGATTTCATCCAGCTCGGCGGTGTGGTTAAACACCACGTCGAGAATCACCTCGATACCCGCCGCATGCAGCCGTTTTACTGCCTGCTGAAATTCCTGCAACGGCGTCAGGCCATCTTCACCCGAGGCATAGCGCGGATCGACCGCCCACAGCGCCACCGGGTTATAGCCCCAGTAATTACTCAGCCCCAGCCGCAGCAGACGCGGTTCACTGGCAAAATGAGCAATCGGCATCAGTTCCAGTGCCGTGATGCCAAGATGGCGCAGGTGCTTAACCATAACAGGATGCCCCAGCGCCGCATAAGTCCCGCGCAATCTTTCCGGAATTTCCGGATGTTGCTTGGTTAACCCGCGGACATGCGCTTCATAAATCACCGTTTTGCCCCAGGGGGTGCGCAGCGGCTGGTCTTCATCCCAGTCAAAATCTTCGGCGATCACCAGCGATTTTGGCGCGATGGCCGCATTATCCTGCTTGTCCGGCGTGGTACTGCCGTTGAAAAAACGCGGATCGTCCGGCACATCACCGACCACCGCTCTGGCACAGGGATCCACCAGTAGCTTCGCCGGGTTAAAACGATGTCCCTGCGCGGGTACCCACGGGCCATGCACACGATAGCCGTAACGCTGCCCCGGTTTCAGACCGGGAAAGTAACCATGCCAGATATCGCCGCTGCGCTGCGGCAATGGGAAGCGTCGTTCCACTCCATGATGGTCAAACAGGCACAGCTCCACTTTTTCCGCATGGCGGGAAAACAGCGTGAAGTTGACGCCGTGACCATCATAGTTCGCGCCCAGCGGTGCGGGCTGCCCGCTTTCCAGCATTATTCTCCCTCCCGCACCAGCCAGACCGTCGCCAGCGGCGGCAGGGATAAACTGAGGGATTGCGAACGCCCATGGCTCTCAATGTCGTCGGTATGCACCTGATGATTACGCAGGTCGCTGCCATGATAGTCATGCTGGTCGGTATTCAGCACTTCGCGCCAGCTACCGGCCTGATTCACACCAAAGCGATAGTGGAGACGGGGCACCGGGGTGAAGTTACTGACCACGATAACTTCATTGCCCTCACGATCGCGCCGCGCAAAGGCAAACACCGAGTTCTCATGATCGTCCACCACCAGCCATTCAAAACCCTGCGCATCAAAATCGAGCTGATGCAGCGGCGTGTAGTGGCGATAGGTATGGTTGAGATCGCGTACCAGCCGCTGTACGCCGTGGTGCCAGTTATCCGCCCCTTCCAGCAGATGCCAATCGAGGCTGGTGTCATGGTTCCACTCTTTGCCCTGAGCAAATTCACCGCCCATAAACAACAGCTTCTTACCGGGGAACGCCCACATCCAGCCGTAGTAGGCGCGCAGGTTGGCAAACTTCTGCCAGGGATCACCCGGCATACGATCCAAAATGGAACGTTTGCCATGCACCACTTCATCATGGGACAGCGGCAGCACGAAGTTTTCGGTGTAGTTGTACAGCATGCCGAAGGTCATCAGGTTGTGATGGTAGCGTCGGTGCACCGGGTCATGCTTCATGTAATCCAGCGTGTCGTGCATCCAGCCGAGGTTCCACTTGAACCAGAAGCCAAGCCCCCCGGCTTCCGGTGGCCTGGATACGCCAGGGTAGTCGGTGGACTCTTCCGCTACCGTGATACTGCCGGGTGCCGCGCGCCCGAGGATACGGTTGGTGTAACGCAGGAAGGAGATGGCCTCAAGGTTATCACGACCACCGTATTGATTGGGGATCCACTCGCCTTCAGCGCGGCTGTAATCGCGATAAATCATCGATGCCACCGCATCGACCCGCAACCCGTCAATGCCAAAGCGTTCCAGCCAGTACAGCGCATTCCCGGACAGGAAATTGCTCACTTCACGGCGGCCAAAGTTGTAGATCAGGGTGTTCCAGTCCTGATGGTAGCCTTCACGCGGGTCGCTGTGTTCGTACAGTTCGGTGCCATCAAACTTCGCCAGACCGAAGTCATCGCTGGGGAAGTGGCCTGGCACCCAGTCCAGCAGCACGTTGATGCCTGCCGCATGGGCGCTGGCAATAAACTGGCGGAACTCGTCACGCGTGCCAAAACGGCGGGTGGGTGCATACATGCCGAGTGGCTGATACCCCCAGCTGCCATCAAACGGATGTTCGTTAATCGGCAGCAATTCAATATGGGTAAACCCCATCTCTTTGACATAAGGAATCAGCTGTTCCGACAACTCTTTGTAACTTAGCCAGAAGTTATTCTCGGTATGGCGTCGCCAGGAACCGAGGTGCACTTCGTAAATCGAAATCGGCGCATCGAAACCATTCGCCGCTTTACGTTCCGGCGTCATCTCGGTTTTCGGCGGCAGACCGCAGATCATCGAGGCCGTCTGCGGGCGCATCTGGGCCTCAAACGCGAAGGGATCGGCTTTGATACGCATCTGGCCAAAGGCATCGATGATCTCGAATTTATACAGCTGCCCGTTAAACGCTCCCGGAACAAACAGCTCCCAGATACCCAGTTCGCGTCGGAAACGCATCGGATGGCGACGGCCATCCCAGTAGTTAAATTCACCGACCACCGAGACGCGCCGGGCATTCGGCGCCCAGACGGAAAAACGCGTACCGCTGACACCATCAATGGTGGTGCCGTGGGCACCCAGCGTTTCATAGGGTCGTAAATGGGTGCCTTCCGCCAGTAGCCAGGCATCCATTTCTTCCAGCAGCGGACCAAAGCGATAGGCATCGTCGATCAGATTCTGCTGACCATGCCAGTTCACCGCTAGCTGATAGCGAAACAGATTTTTACGGCGCGGGATCACACCACAAAAGAAACCACGTGAGTCGAGACATTCAAGCTGGGCGCATTTACGTCCGGTGTTGGTTTCTATCACCCACACCTCTGATGCATCAGGCAGTAAAGCCCGCACCTCCAGACCTTCTGCAGTCTGGTGCATCCCCAGTAGAGAAAACGGATCGGAATAATTACCCGCAAACAGGGCATTGATCGCCTGGCGATCGGGAAGCTCTGACATGATTTCTTCCTGTGACATTTGGCAGGCGAACTGCGTCAGACATTAAGCCTTATCAGATGCGCTGCTCATCATTGAGCCATGAGTACACAGCAAGGAAGGATACCGTCCGTGGAAAAAATCTTTGCTATGTACAACAACCATTCAGTACGGAAAGCAAAACAACCAACTACCGGCACATCATTGTTAAATCATAGCTTGGGGCTGGCAGAAGCCAGGGAGGATCGCAAAAAATTATTTTCGGGTGAGCAAAAAGGGGAAGTCGATCACTTGTCAGGCGTAATTTAGGTTAAGTGTTGCAGCCTGAAAACATAAAAAGGCCGGGTAAATCCCCGGCCACCATTCTCGCGTTACGCTTAGTCCACCAGCAGACGCAGCATACGGCGCAGCGGTTCAGCCGCGCCCCATAACAGCTGGTCACCGACGGTGAAGGCCGAGAGATATTCCGGCCCCATGTTCAGCTTACGCAGACGACCCACCGGGGTCGCCAGAGTGCCGGTGACTGCCGCAGGGGTCAGTTCACGCATGGTGATGTCACGATCGTTCGGCACCACTTTCACCCATTCGTTGTGCGCAGCCAGCAGCTGTTCAATTTCAGCCAGCGGCACATCTTTTTTCAGCTTCAGCGTAAACGCCTGGCTGTGGCAACGCAGTGCACCCACGCGTACGCACAGGCCATCCACCGGGATCACTTTCTGGCTGCCGAGGATTTTGTTGGTCTCGGCCTGGCCTTTCCACTCTTCGCGGCTCTGGCCGTTTTCCAGCTGTTTGTCGATCCACGGAATCAGGCTGCCCGCCAGCGGTACGCCGAAGTTATCGGTCGGCAGGGTGCCGGAACGGGTGAAGTCGGTCACGCTACGCTCGATTTCGAGGATAGCCGAGGCCGGGTTCTGCAATGATTTCGCCACGTGATCGTGCAGCATACCCATCTGGGTCAGCAGCTCACGCATATGACGCGCACCGCCGCCGGAAGCCGCCTGATACGTCGCCACGGAGGTCCACTCCACCAGATCATTCGCGAACAGGCCGCCAAGTGACATCAGCATCAGGCTTACGGTGCAGTTACCGCCAACAAAGGTTTTGATACCGCTGTCGAGGCCCTGGCGAATCACCTGATGGTTGACCGGATCGAGAATAATGATGGCGTCATCTTTCATGCGCAGCGTCGAAGCGGCGTCAATCCAGTAACCCTGCCAGCCGCTGGCGCGCAGCTTCGGATAGACTTCACTGGTATAATCGCCACCCTGGCAGGTGATAATAATATCGAGCGCCTTCAGCGCATCAATATCAAAAGCATCCTGCAACGCGCCGGTCGACTTACCACCGAAGGTCGGTGCCGCCTGGCCAAGTTGCGAAGTGGAGAAGAAGACCGGATTGATCACATCAAAATCACGTTCTTCGCTCATGCGGGACATCAGCACGGAGCCGACCATACCACGCCAACCAATAAAACCTACATTCTTCATTTTCTGTCCGTCTCGGGCGCTTCTTCAGAGGCCCTGTCTGGTGCGAGGGAAAAAACCTGCGGGATTAACCCGCTGGTCTGCGTAATAATCAGGTTTACCTATGACCTCCAACTCTACAAAATGCTGCACTTCTGGCAAGTGAATTAATTCGATTGCGCTAAGTTTTTCAGCAGCGCAACTAATAACGGCGCTTTGCGCCGCAAAGAGATGCTTAAACACAAATGACTGAAATGATTTCCGCCACCATATTATTGCTGCTGATCATGGACCCGCTGGGCAACCTGCCGATATTTATGTCGGTTTTGAAGCACCTGGAACCCAAACGGCGGCGGGTGGTGCTGATTCGCGAGATGCTGATTGCGCTGGTACTGATGCTGCTGTTTTTATTCGCCGGTGAGCGAATTCTGCTTTTTCTTAATCTGCGCACGGAAACGGTATCGATTTCCGGCGGCATCATTTTGTTTCTGATCGCCATTCGCATGATTTTCCCGTCAGCGGAGAGCAGCAGTACCGGCTTGCCCGCCGGGGAAGAACCGTTTCTGGTGCCGCTGGCAATTCCGCTGGTTGCCGGGCCGTCACTGCTGGCGACGCTGATGCTGTTGTCGCATCAATATCCCAACCAAATGCTGCATCTGGTGGGCGCGCTGATGATTGCCTGGGGCGTCACGGTGGTAATTTTGCTGCTGTCCGGGTTGTTTCTGCGTCTGCTGGGGGATAAAGGCGTGAATGCGCTGGAACGTCTGATGGGGTTGATTTTGATTATGCTGGCAACGCAGATGTTTCTGGATGGGATTCGTGCTTACCTGAAGTTGTAACGGCGCGATAAGTCGCGCCGTGACGGTTTGGATATCTTTTACTTCTTCTTGATGGGTTTGCCTGACCAGTAACCGGCCAGCAGCGAACCCGACAGGTTATGCCATACCGAGAACAGCGCGCCAGGCAGCGCGGCCAGCGGCGAGAAGTAGAGTTTGCCCAGCGTTGCCGCCAGACCGGAGTTTTGCATCCCCACTTCCAGCGCCAGGGTACGGCAGGTGGATTCGTCAAAGCCAAACAGCTTGCCACCCCAGTAGCCACCCAGCAAACCAATGGCGTTGTGCATAATCACCGCAGCGATCACCACCAGGCCGACTGAGCCGATAAAGCCCTGGCTGCCCGCCACCACCGCGCTGATGATCAGCAGAATACACACCATGGAGAACGCCGGCAGATAAGGTTCGACGCGACGTACCACGCTGTTCATCGAGTGATGGATAATCAGGCCCAGCCCAATCGGGACCACCACGATTTTAACGATACTGAGCAGCATGCCGATCACATCCACCTGAATATGGGTATCGACATAGAAACGCGTCAGCAGCGGCGTGGCAAATACGCCCACCAGCGCCGAGACCGAGGAGATGGTCACGGACAAAGCCACATCACCCTTCGCCAGATAAATCATCACGTTAGACGCGGTGCCACTGGCAACGCTGCCCACCAGAATCATGCCCGCCGCCAGGTCCGGCGGCATCTGGAATAACTTCGCCAGACCCCAGGCCGCCAGCGGCATCACCAGATAATGCAGGAAAGTCCCGGCAATAACCGGAGCCGGACGCACCAGCACGCGTTTGAAATCATTGATATTTAGCGTCACGCCCATGCCAAACATAATCAGCATCAGCAGATACGTCACCCACGGGCCAATGCCAAGGAAGGTAGACGGTGAATAATAGGCCGCGACGGAGAGCAGCACAGCCCACAGCGGGAACAGGCGGGTAATTTTGCCGAGCATGGACGAACTTCCTTATGCAGGTTTTATTATGTCATTACGGAGTGTTGCCACAGATAAAGCGTCGTGCAGGAAACGGCTGCCACGACGGACGCGGGATCATAACATTTCGTTATCGTGACGTAAGGCTGGATGTGAGGATGCAGGGAAAATGCGGATCGGCTGCTACCGAAGCGCGGGAATTAGCCGAAATTACTCTGCATTTTTCGGAAAAAGGCGGGGATTCATACAGCCTGCAATGGGTGCGGCGCGATCAATCGCGCCGCTACCCACTCGGTTTTAGCAACCAAACAGATTCATATGCAGGGTGCGCACCACTTCTTCCGCATCGCCGCCCGGCACCAGGAAGCACAGGTTATAGCTGCTGGCACCGTAGCAAATCATGCGCAGGTTAAACGGTTCCAGCACACCAAACACCTCTTTGCCGACGCCACAGGCTTTCGACAGGCTGTTACCGATAATCGCCACCAGCGCGAGGTTCTCTTCCACTTCCACACGGCACAGGGAGGAGAGTTCAGTCAGCAGCGCCTGCGTCAGCAGGCTGTCACCGGTTGAGGTGGAACCGGTAGTATCCAGCGTCAACGCCACGCTCACTTCGGAGGTGGTGATCAGATCAACGGAGATACTGTGCCGCGCCAGAATGGCGAACACTTCCGCGAGGAAACCGCGCGCGTGCAGCATGTTCAGGCTGTGTAACGTCAGCAGGGTTTGCTTACGACGCAGTGCCAGCGCCCGGAACAGCGGCGGGTCTTGCGTCTCGTTGCAGACACGCGTGCCGCCAGCGGCCGGATCCTTACTGGAGCCGACAAACACCGGGATATCACTGCGTACTGCGGGCAGCAGCGTCGCCGGATGCAGCACTTTGGCACCAAAGGTGGCCATTTCTGCCGCTTCTTCGAACGTGATTTCATCGATGCGTTTCGCCGCAGGTACCACACGCGGGTCGGTGGTGTAGATACCCGGCACGTCAGTCCAGATATCGATACGCGCCGCCTGCAAGGCTTCGCCCAGCAGCGCCGCCGTATAGTCGCTGCCGCCACGGCCCAGCGTGGTGGTGCGGCCTTTGCTTTCGCTGCCAATAAAGCCTTGGGTGATCACCAGCGCCTGCTCGGTGCGCGGTTGCAGCAGCGCAGCAGATTGTTCTTTCAGTACCGCAACGTCTGGCTCAGCACGGCCAAAACGGTCACTGGTACGCATCACTTTACGCACATCAAACCATTCGGCATTGACCTTACGCTCGCGCAGAATTTCCACGAACAGCAGCGTAGACATCAACTCGCCGTGGCTGACCAGTTCATCAGTGAGCGCATTCGACGTTGCCAGTGCCGCCGCTTCGGACAGCATGGTGATGTTTTCCAGCATGCGATCAATCTCATCGCGGATCACATCCGGCGCTTGCAGACAATCGATGATGGCATATTGAATACGGCGAATTTCATCCAGCAGGTACGCACGTTGCGCCTGTTCCTGGCCTTCAGAAAGGGATACCAGCAGATTGGTGACACCTGCTGAGGCGGAAAGCACCACCAGGCGGGTGTTGGCATTGGACAGCACCACATCGGCGCTGCGGTTCATGGCAGCAAAATCGGCAACGCTGGTGCCGCCAAATTTCGCCACGATCAGAGTTTGAGACATGTAACGAACCTCGTGTCAGGTTATCTTTCTCCCGCTTTATTGGGACGGAAGACATTCTATCAGCCTTGGCACAAGAGAAGAGCAGAAATGGGCAGACAAGATCATGAGACGAGTCACCCAGAAGCGCTTCACCTTGCGAAACGTCCGACTGTGGACGTTTCTGGTGACAACCCAGAGGATTCAGCCCCTGCAGCCGACAGCACAACACGCCGCGTGTTGCCCCACCTCGGCGTCGCACCCCCTGATGTGTTATCCCCGGATACGGTTCCTCCAACACACTGCCTGGGCGACGCGCCTCTTCTGGCTTACGCCCTGGGGCGTAAGTAGCGCGCACATAAATATCGGT
The DNA here is from genome assembly GCF_002095535.1 of Pantoea cypripedii. NCBI lineage: Bacteria > Pseudomonadati > Pseudomonadota > Gammaproteobacteria > Enterobacterales > Erwiniaceae > Pantoea > Pantoea cypripedii. Next base: position 230,014 of record NZ_MLJI01000001.1, on the reverse strand, counting down.
TAATTGTTCCGCTGTCAACGCCTGATGTTTGAGGATTTTTCACTTTCGCTGCCTGCCGTGAGCATCGCAGAACAAACAGCAGGCGAAACTCACGCCTAAAGTAGTGGCTGGTTGCCAACAACCCGCCCTTTTGCTGATGCGGCACAGGGTATCCGTGGCGGATTTTCCTGAAAATGCCTAAGAACAATCGCAGCAACCACCGTCGATGCCATCAGTCAGCGGCTCGCGGAGGGCACAATTTTTTTCCTTTCAGTAGCAACTGTGGTCATACTGAAACCCGTTGCGGCCGCTTCAACCGCCGCCAGAATGCTAAGCAAGCCGGGCCAGCTGGATGCGCCCGGATGGAATGACAGTTCTTTTTATTTCAACAAGAGTGTTGCCATGAAAAATATCAATCCGACACAAACCGCTGCCTGGAAAGCGCTGCAGCAGCATTTTGACCAGATGAAATCGGTGCAGATCGCCGACCTGTTCGCCCAGGATGCCGATCGTTTTGCGAAATTCTCTGCCACCTTCGACGATCAGATGTTGGTGGATTTCTCAAAAAACCGTATTACCCAGGAAACCCTCGACAAACTGCAGGCGCTGGCAAAAGAAACCGATCTGGCGGGTGCCATCAAATCGATGTTCTCCGGTGAGAAAATCAACCGCACCGAAGATCGTGCCGTGCTGCACGTTGCCCTGCGTAACCGCAGCAACACGCCGATTGTGGTCGATGGCAAAGATGTGATGCCGGAAGTGAATGCGGTGCTGGCGAAGATGAAAGGCTTCTCCGAGCGTATCATCAGCGGTGAGTGGAAAGGTTATACCGGCAAAGCCATTACCGATGTGGTTAACATCGGTATCGGTGGCTCTGACCTGGGTCCGTTCATGGTGACCGAAGCGCTGCGTCCCTATAAAAACCACCTGAATATGCATTTTGTCTCCAACGTGGATGGCACGCATATTGCTGAAACGCTGAAGGACCTCAGCCCGGAAACCACGCTGTTCCTCGTGGCCTCCAAAACCTTCACCACCCAGGAAACCATGACCAACGCCCATAGCGCGCGTGACTGGTTCCTGAAAACCGCAGGTGACCAGCAGCATGTGGCGAAACACTTTGCTGCGCTCTCCACCAACGGCAAAGCGGTGGGCGAGTTCGGTATCGACACCGCTAACATGTTCGAATTCTGGGACTGGGTGGGGGGTCGTTATTCCCTGTGGTCAGCGATCGGCCTGTCCATCATTCTGTCCATCGGCTTCGAGAATTTCGAGCAGCTGCTGAGCGGCGCGCACGCCATGGACCAACACTTCGCCACCACGCCTGCCGAGCAGAACCTGCCGGTGCTGCTGGCGCTAATCGGTATCTGGTACAACAACTTCTTTGGTGCCGAGACCGAAGCGATTCTGCCGTACGATCAGTACATGCATCGTTTTGCTGCCTACTTCCAGCAGGGCAACATGGAATCCAACGGTAAATATGTCGATCGCGACGGTAACGCCGTGGATTACCAGACTGGCCCAATCATCTGGGGTGAGCCAGGCACCAATGGTCAGCATGCGTTCTACCAGCTGATTCATCAGGGCACCAAACTGATTCCGTGTGACTTTATCGCTCCGGCACAAACCCATAACGCGCTGGCGGATCACCATCAGAAGCTGCTGTCGAACTTCTTCGCACAGACTGAAGCCCTGGCGTTTGGTAAAGCGCGTGACGTGGTGGAGAAAGAATTTACCGATGCTGGTAAGTCTGCCGCCTCTGTCGCCCACATCGTGCCGTTCAAAGTGTTCGAAGGTAACCGCCCAACCAACTCTATCCTGCTGCGTGAGATTACCCCATTCAGCCTCGGTACGTTGATTGCGTTATATGAACACAAAATCTTCACCCAGGGTGCCATCCTGAATATCTTCACCTTTGATCAGTGGGGTGTTGAGCTGGGCAAACAACTGGCAAACCGTATTTTGCCAGAACTGGAAAATGACGCGAAAATTGCCAGCCACGACAGTTCCACCAATGGTTTAATTAATCGCTATAAATCCTGGCGTTAATTTTTACCCATTTTGTAATAAGGCGGCCTTATGGCTGCCTTTTTTTATGACAAATATGCAATAAATCGGGAGATTTCGTTATTTAATCGACAGCCAATGGTTAGATAATTCTTAAAATGATCTAGGCTTAATCCGAAGATTTATCGCACATTTACCCACAATTTCTAAATTGAATGGATCTATTCCCCACAAAATTATTAGCTATCACCATGATAAATAGATTTTTTTTATTTACTCATGTTAAGGGAATTCTGAATATTCCGATTCCGTACCAATATTTAATGCAAAAGTGAAAAATTCTGCCGAATCAGCCACAACTATGTAGTTATTCCAGTCCTGATAAAAAGCGCAATTAAAAAAAGCAGCTATCGCTGATTTGCATTATTTATCACCAGCAACATGTGTAATTTTCGTCCTCTTCCCCTCGCGCTGAACTCTGGTAATTTGTTGCCCTATACTGAACGCGCCCGTTAAGGGCATACCCCAAATAATTCAGATTGCAGCCATGCGGGCGGTTAACGCACCTGAAACCTGAACTATGACGGGTATACATCCTTCATTCATTTAAATGCAGGACACGTTGTTATGAAAAAACTTATGGTTGCCGGTGCAGCCTTACTTTACGTTGCCGTTTCTTCCGCTGCGATTGCCGCACCGGAAGAAACCGGTGCTGCAGCAGGCGCGCAGGCGGGAGCAATGTCCGCTGGTGCGTCCACCGCTGTGGGTATCGGGGCTCTCGGTGCGTTGGTAGGTCTCGGCATTGCCGCTTCTGGCGGTGGTGACGGTGCAAATACCGGTACAACAACCACGACCACAACGAGTACCACTCGTTGATGTAGCACCTTTAAACATAACCACACAGCCGTGTGGTTATTTTTTGCTTTGATGCGATTTAATCAGGGACACACAGTGCGCCGACTTCCTTTGCTGCTTCTCTGCCTGCTGCTACAGGCCTGCACACAAACCCAGAAAGGTCTGGAACAGACCGTCATGCTCGCCATTAAAGGGCCGGATGATGTCACGGTGACCAATGAGCAGGTGGCAAACCTGCCTTACGCCAGCCTCTATGCCCGCATTAATGAAGGCCCACGCATCTTTGTGGTGCTGGGTTACAACGAAAATGGCCAGCAAAAATGGGTCACTCAGGATAAAGCGATGCTGGCACTCCAGCATGGTCGTCTGGTGAAAACCGTGGGTCTGACCGACAACCTGTTGAACGTCAGCAATCTGGCGCAGGACCCGCTGGCGGACGCGCTGCATCTGCAAAACGGAGCCAGCTGGACGCGTGTCGTGCAATGGTCTGAGCAGGATAAACCGCGTGCCGCCACCGCCGTCTCGCAATTCCAGCGTGGCGACGACACGGTGCTGACGATTGCCGGACAGAGCGTAGCCTGCCGGGTATGGCACGAAACCGTACGCATCGACAGCATTGGACGCGAGTGGCAAAACACCTTCTGGATTGATAACCGCGATGGCACGGTAGTCCAGGCGAACCAGATGCTGGCTGCTGGCGAATTCCCGATTGAAACCACCATTCTGAAACCGGCGAAATCATGAAAAAAATAACGTCTTTGCTGGCGGGACTGGCGCTGTTCACTGCGGGCAACGCGCTGGCCGATAGCCAGGTTATCGTCCACGAAGGGCAAAATCGCGCGACTTTACAGATCGATCATGCACAAAACCTCAGCCAACTGGTGACTAACCCGGCGATCCACACCTGGTGGCCCGGTACGGTCATTGCCGAACGCGGCGCAACGGCGGTGGCGAAACAGCAGCAGCAACAACTGCTGGCGGATTTGCGCGCCTGGCAGGCAGATAACAGCGGTGACCGCGCGGCGGCAATTGGTGCCGTCATCCAGCAATTATCCGCGATGCCGGTGACAGGCCGTCAATTTACCCCGCTCGACCCCGACTGGGTACGCCTGCGCCCGGGAGCCAATCGTAGCCTGCTGGGCAATTATGACCTTTACACGCTGGCACCGCCCACTCAGGTGCTGGTACTCGGCGCACTGGAAAATCCCGGCAAAGTGCTCTGGCAGCCGGGCCGTACGGTGCGTGACTATCTTGACGACCACGATCGTCTTTCCGGTGGTGACCGCAGTTTTGCCACGGTCATTGCGCCATCCGGCCAGACCCGGCAGGTGCCCATTGCTTACTGGAATCAGCGCCATGTGGAGGTAGAACCGGGCAGCATTATCTGGCTCGGCTTCTCGTCCTGGAGCCTGCCATGGGGCCAGAGCGACCTGAATGACCGCATGATTTCTGTTCTGACTCACCGGATCCCAGACTGATGAAAAAACAATTACTTCTCAGCCTGCTGGCTGTGGCTGTTTCCGCTGCCTGTGATGCTCATGCGGCAACCTATGACGATCCGATTGGCCCGTCACAATCTGACTTCGGCGGCGCGGGCCTGATGCAGGTTCCTACCGCGCGTATGTCCCGTGATGGCGAGTTCAGCCTTAACTATCGTAATAACGATCAATACCGCTACTATTCCGCGTCACTGCAACTGTTCCCGTGGCTGGAGACCACCGTGCGTTATACCGACGTACGTACCCGTCGCTACAGTTCCTCGGAAAGCTTCAGTGGTGACCAGAGTTATAAAGACAAAGCCTTCGACCTGAAACTGCGCCTGTGGCAGGAAAGCTACTGGCTGCCGGAAGTGTCATTCGGTGCACGCGATTTGGGCGGTACCGGCCTGTTCGACAGCGAATATCTGGTGGGCACCAAAGCCTGGGGGCCGTTCGATTTCACCTTCGGCATCGGCTGGGGTTATCTCGGCAACAGCGGCACCATCAAAAACCCGTTCTGTTCCTACAGCGATAGCTTCTGTACCCGTACTAACGGCGGCGGCACGGCGGGGTCGATTAACGGTTCCCAGATGTTCCACGGCCCGGCAGCGCTGTTCGGTGGTATCGAGTATCAAACGCCGTGGCAGCCGCTGCGTCTGAAAGTCGAATATGAAGGCAACAATTATCAGGACGATTTCGCGGGCCGTCTGGAGCAAAACAGCAAGGTTAACGTTGGCGCGATTTATCGCCTCACTGACTGGGCAGACATCAACGCCAGTTACGAACGCGGCAATACCTTTATGTTTGGCTTTACGCTGCGCACTAACTTTGACGATTTACGCCAGCCGCATATCGACAGCGCCAAACCGGCTTACAATCCGCAGCCGCAGGGCGACCTGTTGCAGTCCACGGTGGTCGCCAACCAGCTGACCGACCTGAAATACAATGCCGGTCTTGATGGTCCGAAGATTCAGACCAAAGGCGATACCCTGTATGTCTCTGGCGAGCAGACCAAATACCGTGATACGCGCGAAGGTGTCGATCGGGCTAACCGCATCATCGTCAATAACCTGCCTGAAGGCATCAATACCATTGATGTGACTGAGTCGCGCTTCAATATGCCGCAGGTGACCACGCGGACCGATGTCGCCAGCCTGAAAAACGATCTCTCCGGCTACCCACTGGGCCACGAACAGCCGTTGCAGCAGACACGTATCAATCCGGTCGATCCCGGCTCAACCGAGCAGGGATATTTCATCCGCAGAGATCGCCTGAATTACAGCCTGTCGCCGGTGCTGAATCAGTCAGTGGGTGGACCGGAAAGCTTCTACATGTACCAGCTGGGCGTGATGGGTAACGTCGATTACCAGCTGACGGATCACCTGCTGGTGAGTGGCAGCCTGTTCGGTAACCTCGCCAATAACTACGACAAGTTTAACTACAACGGCCTGACGGCCAATTCCGCCCTGCCGCGCGTGCGTACCCATATTCGCCAGTACGTTGAGAACAACGTGTATGTGAATGACTTGCAGGCCAACTACATGCGCTACCTCGGCAATGACTTCTATGGCCAGGTGTACGGTGGTTATCTGGAAACCATGTACGGCGGCGTAGGTGGCGAAGTGTTGTATCGTCCGGTGGACAGTAACTGGGCGATTGGCGTCGATGCCAACTACGTCAAGCAGCGTGACTGGGACAACATGATGCAGTTCACCGACTACAAAGCGCCGGTTGGTAATCTGACCGCTTACTGGCGTCCGTGGTTTATGCAGAACGTGCTGGTGAAAGCGAGCGTGGGCCAGTATCTGGCGAAGGATAAAGGTGTGACGCTGGATATGTCGAAGCAATTCGACAGCGGCGTGATCGTCGGTTTCTATGCCACCAAAACCAACGTCTCGTCGGAAGAGTATGGCGAAGGCAGCTTCACCAAAGGCTTCTATATCTCGATCCCGATGGACCTGTTTACCGTCACGCCAACACGCGGCCGTGCGCAGGTGAACTGGGTACCGCTGACGCGTGATGGCGGCCAGATGCTGGGTCGTAAATATCAGCTGTATGATATGACGTCAGATCGCGATGGACGGTTTAATTAATTGATAAAAAAGCTTTGCCGGATTTCCGGCAAAGCTTTTCCTCTCTCACGACGGAATTGCGCGATAAATCGCGCCGCTACCGATCAGTCTGCATCATACCCAAGGTTAGGTGCTAACCAGCGCTCAACTTCACTGACGCTCATCCCCTTACGTGCCGCATAATCCTCCACCTGATCGCGCTGAATCTGCGCCACGGCAAAATAACGGCTGTCGGGATGGCTGAAGTACCAGCCGGAAACCGACGCGCCCGGCCACATGGCAAAGGATTCCGTCAGCTTCATACCGGTGTGGGTCTCCACATCCAGCAGTTGCCAAATCTGGGCTTTCTCAGTGTGTTCCGGGCAGGCCGGATAACCCGGAGCCGGACGGATTCCCTGATAATTTTCACGAATCAGCTCGTCGTTGCTGAGATTCTCATTAGCACCAAAGCCCCAGAGCACCTTACGTACGCGTTCGTGCAGGTATTCCGCAAAGGCTTCAGCCAGACGATCCGCGACGGCCTTAATCATGATTTTGTTGTAGTCATCATGCTGCTGGTCGTACGCCTCAGCCAGCGCATCTTCCTCCAGCCCGCCGGTCACGGCGAACGCGCCGAGATAGTCCGCTTTGCCGCTTGCTTTCGGGGCGACAAAATCCGCCAGGCAGTAGTTAGCAAAGTCGGTTTTTTCGGTTTGCTGACGTAAGTGATGGCTCACACACAATATCTGGCTGCGGCTTTCGTCGCTGTAAATCTGGATATCATCCCCCACGCGGTTGGCCGGGAAAATCCCCACCACACCCCGCGGTTGCAGCGTACCGTTCTGGCTCAGCATATCGAGCATCGCGTTCGCATCGTGGAACAGGCGCTGCGCCTCTTCCCCCACCACCTCATCTTCCAGAATGCGGGGATATTTCCCGGCCAGCGACCAGGTCATAAAGAACGGCGTCCAGTCGATATAGTTACGCAGCGTTTCGATGCTGGCTTCCACCGGGCTGACGCCGAGCCGATGCGCCACTGGCGGCGTGTAGCTTTCCCAGTCAAAGGAGAAATCGTTGTCACGCGCGGTTTGCAGGCTGACCGGCGGCGTGCGCGGCTTTTTACGCGCGTGCTGAATGCGCACGGTGTCGTACTCTTTGCGCGTGCGCGCGACAAAATCTTCTTTCAGGGTAGGCGACAGCAGCGATGACACCACGCCCACGGTACGTGAAGCGTTCTGTACGTAAACCGTCGGACCACTGTAGTTCTGCTCGATTTTCACCGCGGTATGCGCTTTCGAGGTGGTGGCACCGCCAATCAGCAGCGGGATGGTGAAGCCCTGACGCTCCATTTCTTTCGCCACGTTAACCATTTCATCCAGCGACGGGGTAATCAGCCCGGACAGGCCAATAATATCGGCCTTCTGCTCGATGGCGGTTTTCAGGATTTTGTCACTCGGCACCATCACGCCAAGATCGATAATTTCGTAGTTGTTACATTGCAGCACCACGCCGACGATATTTTTACCGATGTCGTGCACATCGCCCTTCACCGTCGCCAGCACGATTTTACCGTTGCTGCGGCCCGCCTCTTTGCTGGCCTGGATAAAGGGTTCAAGGTAAGCCACCGCCTGTTTCATCACGCGCGCGGATTTCACCACCTGCGGCAGGAACATCTTCCCTTCGCCAAACAGATCGCCAACCACGTTCATGCCGGACATCAGCGGCCCTTCAATCACCTCAATCGGGCGAGCGGAGGCCTGGCGCGCCTCTTCGGTGTCCTGCTCAATAAATTCGGTGATGCCTTTGACCAGCGAATATTCGAGACGCTTGACCACATCCCAGCTGCGCCATTCCGCCAGCTGCTTTTCCTGCTCGCCGTCACCTTTGGCTCCACGATATTTCTCCGCCAGCTCCAGCAACCGTTCGGTGCCATCGTCACGGCGATTGAGGATCACGTCTTCCACCGCATCGCGCAACTCGGCAGGCAAATCGTCATAAATCGCCAGCTGACCAGCGTTCACGATCCCCATGTCCATACCGTTGCGAATCGCGTAGTAGAGGAACACCGCGTGAATCGCCTCACGCACCGGGTCATTACCACGGAACGAGAACGACACGTTTGAGACGCCGCCGGAGATCATCGCATGCGGCAGTTCGCGTTTGATGTCTTCACAGGCACCGATGAAGTCCATGGCGTAGTTGTTGTGTTCTTCGATACCGGTGGCGACCGCAAAGATGTTCGGGTCGAAAATGATATCTTCCGGCGGGAAACCCACCTCTTCGGTGAGGATCTGGTAAGCACGGCGGCAAATCTCGATTTTGCGCGCGCGGGTATCCGCCTGGCCCACTTCGTCAAACGCCATCACCACCATGGCGGCACCGTAGCGACGCACTTTGCGAGCGTGATCGATAAACATCTCGATGCCTTCTTTCATCGAGATCGAGTTAACGATGCCTTTGCCCTGGATGCATTGCAGCCCTTTCTCGATCACCTCCCATTTGGAGGAGTCGATCATAATCGGCACGCGGGCGATATCCGGCTCACCGGCAATCAGGTTCAGGAAGCGAACCATCGCCGCTTCCGCATCCAGCATGCCTTCATCCATGTTGATATCGATGATTTGCGCACCGCTTTCGACCTGCTGGCGCGCCACATCCAGCGCTTCGTTGTATTTTTCTTCTTTGATCAGACGCTTAAATTTGGCCGAGCCGGTAACGTTAGTACGTTCTCCGACGTTCACAAACAGCGAATCCGCGCTGATATTCAGAGGCTCCAGCCCCGATAAACGGCAGGCAACCGCAATTTCCGGCAGCTTACGTGGCGCAACGCCGTCCACTGCCGCCACCATCGCCGCAATATGCTCCGGCGTGGTGCCGCAGCAGCCACCAATGATGTTGAGGAAACCCGAACGCGCCCATTCACCAATTTGCTCCGCCATGGTGGCGGCATCCAGATCGTATTCGCCGAAAGCATTCGGCAGACCGGCGTTAGGGTGCGCGGTGACATAACCTTCGGCAATGCGCGACAGCTCCGCCACGTACTGACGCAGTTCATCCGGTCCCAGTGCGCAGTTAAGACCAAAAGATAACGGCTCGGCGTGGCGCAGCGAGTTATAAAAGGCTTCGGTGGTTTGCCCGGACAGGGTACGGCCAGAGGCATCGGTAATGGTGCCGGAGATCATCAGCGGCAGCTTCACGCCCATCGCCTCCATCTCGGTCTGGACCGCATAGATAGCCGCTTTGGCGTTCAGGGTATCGAACACCGTTTCGATCATGATGAGGTCAGAACCCCCGGCGATCAGCGCATGGGTGGACTCGCGATAAGCCTCCACCAGCTGATTAAAGGTCACGTTACGAAATGCCGGATCGTTCACATCCGGTGAGATGGAGCAGGTACGGTTGGTCGGGCCAAGCACCCCGGCCACATAACGCGGGCGCTCAGGGGTTTTAGCGCTCCACTCATCGGCACAGGCGCGTGCCAGCCGGGCGGCTTCAAGGTTAATCTCCGCCGACAGCGCTTCCATTTCGTAATCCGCCATCGCAATGGTGGTGGAGTTGAACGTGTTGGTTTCCAGAATATCGGCACCTGCCGCGAGGTAAGCGTTATGGATCTCGCGAATTACCTCGGGTTTGGACAGCACCAGCAAATCGTTATTGCCTTTGAGATCGCACGGCCAGTCAGCAAAGCGGCTACCGCGAAAATCCTGCTCATCCAGTTTATAGCTCTGGATCATGGTGCCCATGCCACCGTCCAGAATCATGATGCGTCGCGCGAGCTGCTGATGCAGCGCTTCTATTCTGTTACTCACTGTTGCCCCGTCCACGTCATTACGTTGGCTGAAATGCCAGCCAGACATACTGGCACAACTTTAAGGTGGGTAAAAGTTATGACGGATGAGACATTTTCAGAGTGAACCCCTTACAGATCCGACCAGTAAGTCAGCATTTGCATTCGCAGGGCGAAAAACGAAAATGGTTTCCATATCTGATGCGACGATGGAGAAGTCATGGCTACCCCTGCGCCCGCGAAACGCGGCAAAAAACCCCGTACTGCGGCGGCTACTGCGGCCCCGGCTGGCGGCCAGGTCCAGTCCCTGACGCGTGGTCTGCGTCTGCTGGAACTGATTGCAGAATCGAACGGCAGCGTCGCGCTGACCGAGCTGGCTCAACAGGCCGGACTGCCCAACTCCACCACCCATCGCCTGCTGACCACCATGCAGCAGCAGGGCTTTGTTCATCAGGTAGGCGACTTAGGTTTCTGGGCCATCGGCTCGCATGCCTTTGTGGTCGGCAGCAGTTTCCTGCAAAGCCGCAATCTGCTGGTCATTGTGCATCCGATTCTGCGCAAGTTGATGGAAGACGCCGGAGAAACGGTGAATCTGGCGGTGCTGGATCTCAGCGATTACCAGGCGGTGATTATCGACCAGGTGCAGTGCACCCAGCTGATGCGTATGTCCGCGCCGATTGGCGGCAAGCTGCCGATGCACGCCTCCGGGGCGGGAAAAGCCTTCCTGGCCCATCTGAGTGATGACCAGGTCACCACGCTGCTGCATCAGAAAGGCCTGCATTACTACACGCCGAAAACGCTGATGTCACCGCACAGCCTGAAAGAGAATCTGGCGCTGATTCGCAAAGTGGGTTTTTCCCATGATGATGAAGAACACGCGCTGGGCCTGCGCTGCGTCGCGGCACCGATTTACGATGAACACGGTGAACCTTTCGCCGCCATCTCGATTTCCGGGCCGATCGCGCGTATGACCGATGACCGCATCACCGAACTCGGCGCACTGGTGATCCGTGCGGCGAAACAGGTAACGCTGGCGTACGCCGGTCGTTAAGCCGCGATCGTGGCATAGCGCACGCTGAAGCGCTGTGCCGTTCGCCACGCCATCACCTCTTCAATATGCCCCTGACGAATCCGCGCCTGCTGCGCGCGCCACCAGCCGGGATCAAACAATTCCGGGTGCAGCGCCAGCAGTAACTTACCGGTTGCCGGTTCACTGCACAGCGCGTAGCGGAAGGTTTCCGGGAACACATCGTCCGGTCCGACGCTGTACCACGGCTCGGCCTGCAACTCATCCTCTTCGTAACGGGCTGGCGGCACATCGCGGAACTGAAGCTCAGTCATCGGGCGGATTTCATCGTAATCGTAAAACACCACCCGCCCGTGGCGCGTCATGCCGAAATTTTTAAACAGCATGTCGCCGGGGAAAATATTGGCTGCCGCCAGTTGCCGGATGGCATCGCCATACTCTTCAATCGCGTGCTGACGCTGTGCCGGGTTGGCCTGCATCAGCCACAGATTCAGCGGCTGCATTCGTCTCTCCAGCCACAGATGACGAATGATCACCACGTTATCTTCGATACAGATTTTCTCCGGGATATCGCGTTCAAACTCCGCCATCAACGCCGCCGGAATACGCTCGCGCGGCAACGCAAAGTGTTCAAATTCCTGGGTGTCAGCCATGCGGCCTACGCGGTCATGCTCTTTGACCAGCCGATAACAATCACGTACCTGCGCATCCGTCACCTCTTTCTGCGGGGCAAAGCGGTCCTTAATCACCTTAAACACCCGGTCAAAACCCGGCAGCGTGAACACCAGCATCACCATGCCGCGCACGCCGGGCGCAATGGTGAAATCTTCCTGGCTGTGCGTCAGATAATGCAGATATTCGCGATAGCACTCGGTTTTACCGTGCTTCTGGCAACCAATCGCCATATAGCGTTCGGCGGTGGTTTTGCCCGGCAGAATCGGTTGCAGCCAGTCCACCAGCGCGGCGGGCACCGGGGCGTAAACCATAAAGTAGGCGCGGGCAAAACCGAAGACGATACTGGCATCGTTGCTGTCGGTAAGGCAGGTATCAATCCACAGCCGCCCGGCTTCATCGCGCTGAATCGGTAACAGGCACGGCAGCGTGTCATCGTCCAGTTGCAGGCGCGCCACAATCCACGCGGTTTTATTGCGGTAAAACAGCTCGCTGGCGACATCCAGCGTTGCTGTCGCCAGCTGAGCTGCGCTGAATTGCTCATGCAGATGACGCACGATCCAGCTGATATCGCGCGCCTGATCCTGCCATGGCAAGCGTAACGGAATGTCGTTGAAGATCTGCCGTAACGTCTCCTGCCAGTTGTGCTGTGGCCGGTACAGGCGCGACAGCGGACGGGGTGACGCCGGGGCCGGGGCAAACGGCTGCGAAGGAAAGATAAATAATCGCTGCGGCGTCAGGTGGCTATGGCCCTGCAACCGGCAATACACCGAATTAAAGAAGCTCTCGGCTATCTCATGACGCGGGTAACCCGGCAGCAGGGTTTCGTAATGGCTTTTCACCCGCAGCCAGAAACCTTCATCCCAGTCGGCCGCCCCATTGAGGATGCGCAGCTGATTTGCCACCAGCCCAACATGATGATCATAAAGATGGATACGTGCTTTCATCGCCTGCTGCACGGCATGCCAGTCAGCCTGTTCAAAACGCTGCTGAGCACCGGCGGTAATATCGAGAAAGCGACCATACTGCGCGTCAAAACCTTGCAGGATGGTGTGAGCAATGAGGGATTCTCTCGGCGGCATCGGCACATCTCCCGGCAAAATGGCCCCTCCGTGGGCCAGCATCACCACTCAGAACTGCGCGGCTTCGGTAGAACCGGTTAACGCGGTAACCGACGATTTACCTCCCTGGATCACCGTAGTGATGCGGTCAAAATAGCCGGTCCCCACTTCCTGCTGATGTGATGAGAAGGTGTAGCCCTTATCACGCGCAGCAAATTCCGGCTGCTGTACCTTCTCCACATAGTGGCGCATGCCCTCGCCCTGCGCATAGGCATGCGCCAGGTCGAACATGTTGAACCACATGCTATGGATACCCGCCAGGGTGATGAACTGGAAGCGGTAACCCATCTCGCTCAGCGCCTGCTGGAAGCGGGCGATGGTGCGATCGTCGAGGTTTTTCTTCCAGTTGAACGACGGCGAGCAGTTGTAGGCCAGCAACTTGCCTGGGTACTGCGCATGAATCGCCTCGGCAAAACGCTGCGCCAGTGCCAGATCCGGCGTGGAGGTTTCACACCACAACACATCGGCATAGGGCGCATACGCCAGACCACGGCTGATGGCCTGCTCAATCCCGGCACGGGTGCGGAAGAAACCTTCCGAGGTGCGTTCGCCAGTGATAAACGCCCGATCGTATTCATCGCAGTCGGAGGTGATGAGATCGGCCGCATCAGCGTCGGTACGGGCAATCAGCACCGTCGGGACGTCCATTACGTCAGCTGCCAGACGTGCCGCCACCAGTTTCTGAATCGCCTCCTGGGTTGGCACCAGCACTTTACCGCCCATATGGCCGCATTTCTTCACCGCTGCCAGCTGGTCTTCAAAATGCACCGCCGCCGCACCCGCCTGAATCATTGATTTCATCAACTCAAAAGCGTTGAGTACCCCGCCAAACCCGGCTTCCGCATCCGCCACAATCGGCAGGTAGTAATCAATAAAGCCTTCGACTTCCGGTGACATGCCGCTGGCCCACTGAATCTGATCGGCACGCTGGAAACTCTGGTTAATGCGCTCCACCACCGCCGGGACCGAGTTCACCGGATAAAGCGACTGATCCGGGTACATTTGTCCGGCAAGGTTGGCATCCGCCGCCACCTGCCAGCCGGAGAGATAGATGGCCTCAATACCCGCTTTCGCCTGTTGCACCGCCTGCCCGCCCGTCAATGCCCCCAGGCTGTTGATATAACCTTTCTGCGATTCCCCATTCAGCAGCGACCACAGCTTTTGCGCCCCCCGCTCCGCCAGGGTACAGGCCGGGTTGACGGAACCGCGTAAATTCACCACATCCTGGGCGCTGTAAGGTCGGGTAATTCCCTGCCAGCGTGCATCCTGCCAGGTGGTTTCCAGCTGTTTGATTTGTTGCGTACGAGTCGTCATAGCAATATCTCCTGGGGTCAGGCCAGCAGGCGGTAGCCTGGCAGGGTGAGGAAAGGAACCAGTTCATCATCGGTGGTGATTTGCGCCATCAGCGCAGCGGCATCGGCAAAACGCCCGTTATGGAAACGTTCATCGCCGAGGCTGTGCTGTAACGCAGTCAGTTCTTCATCCAGCAGCTGTTCAAACAGCGCCGCCGTTACCAGTTGGCCATCGCTGAGAATTTGCTTGTGGTGCATCCATTGCCAGATCGAGGTGCGGGCAATTTCGGCAGTGGCCGCATCTTCCATCAGGCCATCAATCGGCACACAGCCGTTTCCGCTGATCCAGGCTTCAAGATATTGCAGCGCCACGCGAATATTGGCACGCATCCCCGCTTCGGTGCGCTTGCCACGGCAAGGCAGCAGCAGCCGTTCTGCGGTGACCGGGCTATCCTGCTCGCGGCTGACATGCATTTGATTAGGTTGATCACCCAGCTGACGATTAAATTCCGCCATCGCGATGTCGGCCAGGCCCGGATGGGCCACCCAGGTGCCATCGTGACCGTTCGCTGCTTCGCGCGCTTTGTCTTCCTGCACCTTCTGCGTGACCCAGGCGTTGCGTTGCGGGTCTTTGCTCGGGATCAGCGCCGACATTCCCCCCATCGCCAGTGCGCCACGGCGGTGGCAGGTTCTGATCAGCAGCCGCGAATACGCATCGAGGAACGGCTGATCCATGCTGATTTGCTGGCGGTCCGGCAGAATGCGCTCACCATGCTGACCAAGGGTTTTGATATAGCTGAAGATGTAATCCCAGCGGCCACAGTTCAGCCCAACGACGTGATCACGCAGTTCCCACAGGATCTCATCCATCTGGAATACCGCTGGCAGCGTTTCAATCAACACCGTGGCTTTGATGGTGCCGCGTGGCAGATCAAAGCGATCTTCACTGAACCGGAAGATCTCACGCCACCACGCCACTTCGCTGGCATGCTCGGTTTTCGGTAGATAGAACCAGGGCCCGTGGCCCTTCTCCAGCAGCGCGTCGACGTTGTGAAACAGGTACAGAGCAAAATCAAACAACCCTGCGGGGATAGCGCGATCGCGCCACTCCACATGCTTTTCATCCAGATGCAAACCGCGGACACGGCACATCAGCAGCGCGGGATCGGATCGTAACTGGTAGATCTTGCCGGTTTCACTGGTGAAACTCAGCGTCCCCTTCACTGCATCACGTAATGCCAGTTGACCATCGACCAGTTTTTCCCAGGTCGGTGCCAGCGAGTCCTCAAAATCCGCCATAAATACTTTCACGTTGGCATTCAAGGCATTGATCACCATTTTGCGATCCGGCGGACCGGTGATCTCCACGCGACGATCGCGCAACAATTGCGGTATCGGACGTACCTGCCAGTCATTTTCACGAATGGAAGCCGTTTCCGAATCAAAGCCTGGCAATGCACCCTGATCATAACGCTGCTGGCGTTGCTGACGGGCTTTCACCAAGCGCTCGCGTTCCGGGGCAAAACGCGCCACCAGAGAGTGCAGAAAGTCGATGGCTTCCGGGGTGAGCAGCTGCTTTTCCGCGTGGGTAAAGGGCTGGCTAAAGGTTAACGTGCTGCTGATAACCGAGTCTGTCATGCGGGCTGCCTCCTGTGTTGATCCCGTTCTGAGTTGAGGGATCCGGCTGTAGGGTGTTTTTTAACCTGCAAGATCAGAGCATAATGATTTTTATTTTATTTTCAAAAACTATTTCCATTTTACTAATAAATACATTTATCATGCTGATTATTATGTAATTTAAAGACTCGAAATAAAGGCAATAACTTCCACCCTGTGATTCAGGCAAAAAAAATGCCGTGGCTACACGAGGCGGCCACGGCATGGTCAATGGGATGTATCGGTTATTCCAGAGTCGGGTTCATATGCCGCAGATCAAACGGCGTGATCTGATACACGTAGTAGTTCAGCCAGTTGGAGAACAGCAGGTTGCCATGGCTACGCCAGGTTGCACGTGGCGGCAGCTCGGGATTGTCCTGTGGGAAATAGTTCCACGGAACCTCTGGATTCAACCCGGCATCGTAATCACGATGGTATTCACCGGATAACGTCAGTGCATCGTATTCCGGATGGCCGGTAACAAACGCCAGGCGTTTATCCTTACTCGCCATCAGGTAGGCACCGGTGGTTTCTGATTCGGCAAATAGCTCCAGATCGGTGTAATCACGAATCAACTGGCTGGGGAAATCAGCATAGCGTGAGTGCGGGGCAAGGAAGTTGTCATCAAAACCGCGCGTCAGTAACGCATGGGGATGCAGAATCTGATGTTCATAGACACCAGACAGCTTGTGCTGGCGCGTCTGCTTCGGAATGCCATACAGAATATTTAACGCCGCCTGTACCGCCCAACAGACAAACAACGTCGAGGTGACGTGTTCTTTTGCCCAGTGCAGTACACGCTGAATCTGCGGCCAGTAAGCCACATCGTTGAAGTCCACCAGGCCGAGCGGCGCACCGGTGACAATCAGGCCATCAAAGTTATCATGCTGAATATCATCGAAATTACAGTAGAAGTTATTCAGGTGTTCGGTTGGCGTATTACGCGACTCACGGCTGTCGATACGCAACAGCTGAATATCAATCTGCAACGGCGAGTTGGATAGCAGACGCAGAAACTGGTTTTCGGTTTCAATCTTTTTCGGCATCAGATTGAGTACCAGCACTTTCAGCGGACGGATCTCCTGGACACGGGCGCGCGATGACGTCATGACAAAGACATTCTCATTGCGCAAAAAATTCACTGCCGGTAACTCGTCGGGGATCCTGATTGGCATAACCTGCTCACCTCTTACAACCGTATAAACGTTTAGACATCCAGATGCCTGACATTAGCCTGGTGCAGTCAGAATGTCGAGTCTTCATGCGGTTTATGAAAATGTTTCAGCTTAATGCATCATAAGCAGGCATAAGCGGCAATAAACTTCAGATGCCTTAAATTAAGGTATCGCCCGGCTTATTTTAATCAGTCAGGATATAGATCTATATTTATTTGGTTTATTACCCATACCGTTTTGGTTGATTAAATACCATCAATTAAAATAGATAAATAAATTACATTTCGTTTGTTTTTAATTTTAAAACCAATAAATTCATACAGTTGTAAATAATATTGTTTTCAATCAAAAATCACATTTATATATTTATAAAATAAAATCCATGATGATGTATAAGTCATTCCTGTTATTAAAAAAGATATCAATATTAACGCTTCATTTTATTGGCTCGGAAATTATATCTGTAAGGTTGTTTATTATGCATAAAGTAAAAATCGCCAGCCTGATTTGGCCAGGCATTATGCTGGCTGTTACCGCACCCAATGGGTTCGCAGCCGCCAGCCCCTTTTCCAATGACTCCCCGTGGATGTTGGGTGACTGGAATGGCCAGCGCACCGCACTTCAGCAACAGGGCATTGATTTCAATGTTAATTATGTCATGGAGAGTGCGGCAAACCTGGCAGGAGGTTATCAGTCTGCAACTACCGCTCGTTACACTGACCAATGGGCGTTTGGCACTCATCTCGATCTGCAAAAATTGCTGGGCTGGCAGGATACGGATTTCCAGGCGACGGTGACCGACCGCAACGGACAAAACCTTTCTGAGCAGATCGCTAATCCTAAGGCACCGATGCTCTCCTCAGTGCAGGAAGTCTATGGCCGCGGGCAAACATGGCGTCTGACACAGTTCTGGTTGCGTACTGGCTTTAGTGACGATCGTTTCAATCTCAAACTTGGCCGGGCAACGGTGGGTGAGGACTTCGGTACCATCGAAACCCATTTCCAGAACCTTGCACTTGGTCCCGGTATTCCCGGTAAGTCACGTAGCGATCGCTGGATGAACTGGCCAGTGTCACAATGGATGGGACGTTTACAGCTCAATATCACACCGGATATCTATGTTAAGGTTGGATTTTATAACCAAAATGATGACAACGATAATCGTGGTAGCGGTTTCCATTTCTCGGTCAAACACTCCGATGGCAATCTTATCCCGGTAGAAATCGGTTGGCAGCCCAAACTGGGTGCAGATGCATTACCAGGCAATTATCGTCTGGGTGCTTATTACTCTTCAGCCCAGGGCGGGGTTTATCATAGCTGGCAGCACGGTGAATATGGCGATACTGCCCACGGTTATGGCGCTTATGCCATTGTTCAGCAACAGTTATTCGCCTGGCAGCATGACAACCATCGTGGCTTATCGTTAACGCTTAGCCAGGTGATGCACGATAAACGGACCTCAAAGCTTGATGATACTCAGACCGTTGCATTGACCTGGAAAGGGCTTTTTGCTGCTCGTCCACAGGATGAAATTGGCTTAGGAATGGCCCGGCTACATGTGAATTCAGCCTATAGCCGCATGCTGGAGCGGGAAAATGAAGAAAATGGTGTACAGAGCGTCAATGACGCCACTTATCTGCCGGTAATCAGAGGTTCAGAATACGATTATGAACTCTACTATGCCTGGAACGTCCGTCAGTGGTTGTCACTGCGCCCTAATCTTCAATACGTTGCCGCACCAGGCGCGGATAGCAGCGTCAAAGATGCTTTTGTTGGGGGAATCACCGCGAGTTTAACCTTCTAAAACCGGCTATCTATAACAGCGCGATTCATCGTGCTGTTATGCATCCGTGAGTTTTCCTGATTTTCAGACGTAAAAAAGCCCTGAACTTTCGTTCAGGGCTTCTTCACTTAATTGATGCCTGGCAGTTCCCTACTCTCGCATGGGGAGACCCCACACTACCATCGGCGCTACGGCGTTTCACTTCTGAGTTCGGCATGGGGTCAGGTGGGACCACCGCGCTACAGCCGCCAGGCAAATTCTTTTGAATCCGAACTCATGCCATAACTGGTGCTGATACCCAGAGTCGAACTGGGGACCTCACCCTTACCAAGGGTGCGCTCTACCAACTGAGCCATATCAGCACACTAAAATTGATGCCTGGCAGTTCCCTACTCTCGCATGGGGAGACCCCACACTACCATCGGCGCTACGGCGTTTCACTTCTGAGTTCGGCATGGGGTCAGGTGGGACCACCGCGCTACAGCCGCCAGGCAAATTCCTAGCTAGCTAGGTTCGACTTGCATGTGTTAGGTCCTGCCGCCAGCGTTCAATCTGAGCCATGATCAAACTCTTCAATTTAAGTTTGATGCTACAAAGAATTAAACTTCGTAATGAATTACGTGTTCACTCTTGAGACTTGATATTTTTTAAGTCCGTAGACTTTTGATATCAATCCTGCGAGTGCCCACACAGATTGTCTGATAAATTGTTAAAGAGCAGTGCGAGCAGCGGGTTAACCGTCTGTCGCGAGGTGGCGTATATTACGCTTTCCTCCTTCAGAGTCAATCACTTTTTTCAGCGATTTTCCCCGGCGAGAGTTCCTTCAGAACTTCTCTCTCAACACCGCATTTCGTAAGCCGTTGTGCCGTGTCGATGGAGGCGCATTATAGGGAGTTGTTCGGCATGCGCAACCGCTAATTTCAATAAAAACAACCGTTCGCTGCATTCCACAGCAAAACCCCGCCTTATACCCACTTACACACAAAGTTATCCACATCCTGACGGGTAAATGAATTTAGTCGAGCATCGCGCAAACGTTTTCGCTACAATGCCCCGCGACGTCAAGGATGCCCCTTTTGGGGCGTTACCTGAAGCAAGCCGCTTCTTCTATATAGAAGAGAAACGCTAAGCTTGATGTAACGCTCTTATTTACGCGAAACAAAGCCAAGGGATAAAACCACCATGCAACAACGTCGTCCTGTACGCCGCGCTCTGCTGAGTGTCTCAGACAAAGCCGGTATCCTCGAATTTGCTCAGGCACTCTCCAGCCGTGGTGTTGAGCTGCTCTCCACAGGTGGTACTGCTCGCCTGCTGGCAGATGCGGGCCTGCCAGTCACTGAAGTGTCTGACTACACCGGTTTTCCGGAAATGATGGATGGACGCGTCAAAACGCTGCACCCGAAAGTGCATGGCGGTATTCTCGGTCGTCGCGGCCAGGATGATGCCATCATGGCGCAGCACGCTATCAGCCCCATCGACATGGTGGTCGTTAACCTTTACCCCTTTGCCCAGACGGTCGCAAAACCGGGTTGTACGCTGGAAGATGCGGTGGAAAACATCGATATCGGCGGCCCGACCATGGTGCGCTCTGCCGCGAAGAACCACAAAGACGTCGCCATTGTGGTGAAGAGCAGCGACTACAGCGCCATCATTGCGGAGCTGGATGCCAATGAGAACTCCCTGACGCTGGCAACCCGTTTCGATCTGGCGATCAAAGCTTTCGAACACACCGCCGCCTACGACAGCATGATTGCCAACTACTTCGGTAGCCTGGTACCGGCTTATCATGGCGAGAGCAAAGAGCCAGCAGGCCGCTTCCCACGTACCCTGAACCTTAACTTCATTAAGAAACAGGATATGCGTTATGGCGAGAACAGCCATCAGGATGCAGCTTTCTATATAGAAGAAAGTGTCGCGGAAGCCTCAGTGGCGACGGCACAGCAGGTACAGGGTAAAGCGCTTTCCTACAACAACATCGCCGATACTGATGCCGCGCTGGAATGTGTGAAAGAGTTCAGCGAAGCCGCTTGCGTGATTGTGAAACATGCCAACCCCTGTGGTGTGGCGGTAGGCGATTCCATTCTGGATGCCTACGAGCGTGCTTATAAAACCGATCCGACTTCTGCGTTTGGCGGCATCATTGCCTTCAACCGTGAGCTGGACGAAGCGACGGCTCAGGCCATCATCAGTCGTCAGTTTGTCGAAGTGATCATTGCCCCGTCAGCCACCGAAGCCGCGCTGAAAGTGACCGCCAGCAAACAGAACGTTCGCGTGCTGGTGTGTGGTCAGTGGCAGAGCCGCGTTGCCGGGCTGGATTTCAAACGCGTTAACGGCGGTTTACTGGTGCAGGATCGCGATCTCGGTATGGTCGATGCCAGCCAGTTGCGCGTAGTCAGCAAGCGCCAGCCGACCGAACAGGAACTGCGTGATGCGTTGTTCTGCTGGAAGGTGGCGAAGTTCGTTAAATCCAACGCCATCGTCTATGCGCGTGACAACATGACTATCGGGATAGGCGCGGGCCAGATGAGCCGCGTTTACTCGGCGAAAATCGCCGGTATCAAAGCCGGTGATGAGGGTCTGGAAGTGAAAGGTTCGGCTATGGCCTCTGACGCCTTCTTCCCGTTCCGCGATGGTATTGATGCTGCCGCCTCAGTCGGTGTCACCTGCGTCATCCAGCCGGGTGGTTCAATTCGCGATGATGAAGTGATTGCCGCCGCCGATGAGCATGGCATCGCCATGATCTTTACCGACATGCGTCATTTCCGCCATTAATCGTTTGGAGCGTTACAGATGAAAATTTTAGTGATTGGTAACGGCGGACGTGAACACGCCCTGGCGTGGAAGGCTGCGCAGTCTCCGCTGGCAGAAACCGTATTTGTGGCACCGGGCAACGCGGGGACCGCACTGGAACCGGCATTGCAGAACGTGGCAATCAGTGCCACCGATGTTCCTGCGCTGCTGGCGTTTGCTCAGCAGGAAAACATTGACCTGACCATCGTCGGCCCGGAAGCGCCGCTGGTGATTGGGGTGGTGGATGCGTTCCGCGCGGCAGGTCTGAAAATTTTTGGCCCAACGCAGGCGGCAGCACAGCTGGAAGGTTCCAAAGCCTTCACCAAAGATTTCCTTGCCCGCCAGCAGATTCCAACCGCTGAGTATCAGAACTTTACCGAAGTTGAGCCCGCGCTGGCGTACCTGCGCGAGAAAGGCGCACCGATCGTGATCAAAGCAGACGGTCTCGCTGCCGGTAAAGGCGTCATCGTGGCGATGACGCTGAAAGAAGCCGAAGATGCCGTGCAGGATATGCTGGCAGGCAACGCGTTCGGCGACGCCGGCCATCGCATCGTCATTGAAGAGTTCCTGGATGGCGAAGAAGCCAGCTTTATCGTGATGGTGGATGGCGACAACGTGCTGCCCATGGCCACCAGCCAGGACCATAAACGTGTGGGTGATGGCGATACCGGCCCGAATACCGGCGGTATGGGCGCTTATTCACCGGCTCCGGTGGTGACCGATGAGATCCACCAGCGCGTGATGGATCAGATCATCTGGCCAACCGTGAATGGCATGAAAGCCGAAGGCAACACTTACACCGGCTTTCTGTATGCCGGGTTGATGATTGATCAATCCGGTCAGCCTAAGGTGATCGAATTCAACTGCCGCTTTGGCGATCCGGAAACCCAGCCGATCATGCTGCGTTTGCAGTCCGATCTGGTGGCGCTGTGCCTGGCGGCCTGTGACGGTAAACTGGATCAGCAGACCTCACAATGGGATCCTCGCCCATCGCTGGGTGTGGTGCTGGCGGCTGGCGGTTATCCGGGTGACTACAGCACCGGCGACCAGATTCATGGCCTGCCGCTGGAAGAAGTTGCAGATGGTAAGGTGTTCCACGCAGGTACCACGCTCAAAGATGATCTGGTGGTCACCAATGGCGGACGCGTTCTGTGCGTCACCGCGCTGGGTGAAGATGTGGCTGCCGCGCAGCAGCGCGCTTATGAGCTGGCTAAGCCTATCTCGTGGGATGGCAGTTTCTGTCGCTACGATATTGGCTACCGCGCCATCAACCGCAAATAATCACCAGGGGCACTCAGTGCCCCTTCTTCATTCCCGTCAGAAATCGCTCTCTTTCGGCTGCCAGCTGCATTCATCCGTTGGGGTGATATGGAGCAACTGTACGCCTTCCGGCGCTTCCAGCCATGCCACCATCAACGACACCGCGGGATCGCGCTGCTGTTGCTGGGTCAGGGCTGCCACCATGCTGCTATCGAAAGGCGCATTGATGACTTTACCTTCGCAGGTTCGCACCTGAATCCCGCCCAGCCAGTGCCCCTGGCTCAGCAACACTCGTCCATCCAGCAACGCATTGCTCTGCTGTAGCATGCGCTGTGCATCGAAGCGGTACAGTTCCACGCTGTCGCTGCTGACGGCTTCACGTCGCCCGGCCAGCTGCCGCTGCATAAAATTGAGATTGCCTTGCTGATCGAAACGCAGCGTGACGGTATCCGGCTGCTTGCCCGCGACCTGCCGTTCCACGTTGGTGAGATTGTTATTCAGCCAGCTGTAATCGGTGGTCTCCATCGCATCACCATCAAAGGGGGTGAAGACGGTACGCATATGAATTGACTGATGGTCGCTGTTTTTGCGCCAGATACGCACTACGCCACGGTCGGCAAGGTAGCCGCTGGCGGTAAAGGCAGGAAGATCAGGAGTGGAGCTGCACCCTACCAGGAGGGCACCACATAACAGAGCGCAGACGCGCTGATGTAAAAGGTTCAGCATGGCAGGCTCCGGCAACAAAAAGGGGCGATGCCGCCCCTCTTTTAAAGCTATACCGCGTCGCGGAAACTTATTTAACAGCGTCTTTCAGCGCTTTACCAGAGACGAACGCCGGTACGTTTGCCGCAGCGATTTTGATCTCTTTGCCAGTCTGCGGGTTGCGACCGGTACGCTCAGCGCGGTGGTTCACTTTAAAAGTACCAAAACCAACCAGTTGTACAGCATCACCATCTTTCAGAGACTCAGTGATCGCAGCCAGAGTAGATTCCAGTGCAGTTTTAGCCTGGGTTTTTGACAGGTCTGCTTTTTCCGCGATCACATCAATCAGTTGAGTCTTGTTCATAAGTTATCCTTAAAGTGTATTTATCGCTTGCTAAGCAACGAGTGCGAGGGAAAAGCCAGATTCTGGCCCTCTTCAGCCTGCACGCACCGATAGCCACAATTTTCAGCCCCCCAAATGTAGACCAGACAGGGGGCTGATGTGAAGCCTCCAGGCGCGCTAATTCGGGCCTGAAGTCACGTTTTCTCGCCTTATTGCTGAAAAATTATACCGATGTTACTGATTCCCGCTTCGCGCAGGTCAGAACGTAACCCTTTAATTAGTTCAAGGTCGCGCTCTTCGCACTCTGCCAGCAGGCGAAAAATCTCCCACTGCAGATCCCATTCGTCAATAATTGCCTGGTTTTCGTGCAGCTCTTCATCGCTCATTTCGCGTCCAGCCTGGGTCATTTCGAGGATCGCGACGGTAGTAATCGACGTCCGGCTGACCTCAATGGCATGCTCAAGGGTTTCCCCACTCAGCTGCGCATGCAGTACTTCGCTCAATGCCACACAGGCATCAATCGCCGGATGCACTCCGTAGATATCGAAATCATCACCATTGGGGATCGCCGCTTCCAGTTTCTCCAGCTGGCTGTCGAAATTGATTTTGGCGTCTTTGACCGTCAGGCTTTCCCAGACGAGATCGAGCATGCGACGATAAAGCTGCGGATCGGCGAATTCGGTCTGCTGACAGAAGGCCCAGTAGTTGGGGAACATACGCTCACACAGACAGGCCATAAAGGTGACGTGCTGCCAGCTTTCCAGCTTCGCCAGACGTAAATGGACGGGGTTCTGTAACATCAAACTTGCTCTCAATAATTTAGCTGGCGGCAGTGTACCGCAAAAGCCGCGCGCAAACAGCGTCAACGCGCATTTTGCCTGCGCAGAAAGGCCGGACGACCGGAAGCAACCGCATCCGCCCAGCGAGTCGGCTCAGGTAAACGATAGCCCGCGGTACAGTTTTCCACCCATTGCAGAGCGCTATCAGTGCTGACGCGATGGCCGGTGGAGATAAACAGCGGATTGCAGCGCGCCTTGCTGCGCCACACCCAGCCAATCTGCTCATCCTTATCCAGCAATGGCTGGCGGCTGCCCGGTGCTTCATCCAGCGCCTCAACATGCCCGCATAAACGCCGCTTCGCCACGCCAATGGTGGGCACATCCACCAGCAAGCCGAAATGCGCGGCAACGCCGAGCCGACGCGGATGCGAGATACCGTGTCCATCGACAAACAACAAATCGGGCTGATGATTGAGCTGCTGCCAGGCTGCCAGCAGGGCGGGCACTTCGCGAAAGGAGAGAAAACCGGGGATATACGGCATGGTGGTACTGATGCGCGCGATCTGATGCTCCACCAGCTGTAACGAGGGGTACTCCAGAATCACCAGCGCGGCGCGTGTCACCTCACCGCCCTGTTCAAAGCCCACATCGGCACCGGCAATCCAGCGAGGCGGCAGCACCTCAAAATCGTCCTGCCGCACCACTTCAGCCGCGCGCTGTTGCTGTTCCCTGCGTAGCGCCGCTAAATCCATGGTTAACCCTGATGGTAAGGACGGGACAGACGATGCACCGCCTCAACAAAGGCACCGGCGTGCTCCGGCGGCACATCCTGATGGATACCGTGGCCCAGGTTGAAGACATGGCCTTCCCCGGCACCAAAACCTTCGAGGATACCCG
The DNA here is from genome assembly GCF_002095535.1 of Pantoea cypripedii. Lineage (NCBI taxonomy): Bacteria > Pseudomonadati > Pseudomonadota > Gammaproteobacteria > Enterobacterales > Erwiniaceae > Pantoea > Pantoea cypripedii. Next base: position 204,360 of record NZ_MLJI01000001.1, on the reverse strand, counting down.
CCACTTCCTGCTCGATACGGGCCGGAGGCGCATACAGCATTGATGGGTCCATGTTGCCCTGCAACGCCACTTTATGACCAACGCGACGACGCGCATCAGCAATATCCGTGGTCCAGTCCAGTCCCAGCGCATCGCAACCGGTTTCTGCCATCGCTTCCAGCCACTGCCCGCCACCTTTGGTGAACAGGGTGATTGGCACGCGGCGGCCTTCGTTTTCATGCAGCACGCTATCGACAATCTTGTGCATGTAGTAAAGCGAGAATTCACGGTAGTCACGGCCGGTCAGCACGCCACCCCAGGTGTCGAATACCATGATCGACTGGGCACCCGCTTTGATCTGCGCGTTCAGATAGAGGATCACGCTGTCTGCCAGTTTATCCAGCAGCATATGCAGCGTCTGCGGCTCGGCGTACATCATCTTTTTGATTTTGGTAAACGCCTTGCTGCTGCCGCCTTCGACCATATAGGTCGCCAGCGTCCACGGGCTACCGGAAAAGCCGATCAACGGGACTTCGCCTTTCAGGTTGTGGCGGATGGTACGCACAGCATTCATCACGTAGCCCAGTTCCTGCTCCGGATCGGGCACCGGCAGTTTATCGACATCCGCCCGGCAGGTAATGGGGTGAGAGAAACGCGGGCCTTCACCGGTTTCAAAATACAGGCCCAGCCCCATCGCATCGGGGATGGTGAGGATATCGCTGAAGAGGATGGCCGCATCCAGCGCGTAACGACGCAACGGTTGCAACGTGACTTCGCACGCCAGCTCAGCATTTTTACACAGCGACATAAAATCACCGGCCTCGGCACGAGTGGCTTTGTACTCCGGCAGATAACGCCCGGCTTGTCGCATCATCCATACCGGGGTGATATCCACCGGCTGACGTAACAGGGCACGCAGATAACGATCGTTCTTCAGTTCACTCATAATTGGCTCTCTCACTTGCAGGGCGCCAGTGTAGCATTTTCACATCGCGCTGGCGCGACACTGGGCAACGGTATCTTCAATCAAACGTCGCGCCACGGTACCAGGCGGGGGTAATAATGGCAGGGCATCGTAGCGGAACCAGCCCGCATCCAGCAGCTCTTTGCCGTCATGTTGCAGTTCTCCGCCGTCATATTCCGCCATATACGCCATCATCAGCGAATGGGGGAACGGCCACGGTTGTGAGGTCACGTAACGCACGTTTTTCACCCGTACATTACTTTCTTCCATCACTTCACGTGCCACCGCCTGTTCGAGGGTCTCGCCCACTTCGACAAATCCGGCCAGCACGGTATAAACGTTGTTGCGATGCTTCGCATGGTTTGCCAGCAAAATCTCATCACCCCGGCGGATGGCGACAATGATGCAGGGGGCGATTTGCGGGTAATAACGCTCGCGACAATGGCCGCACAGGCAGGCGAATTCACGTTTGCTTAAATGCATCTCGTGGCCGCAATAGCCGCACCAGCGATGGGAACGATAGAACTCCGCCAGTTGGACGCCGCGCCCGGCAAGCTGGAACAGGCCAACGTCCTCATCAATCAGTTGGCGTACAGACCCCATGTTATCGGAGCGTGATTGGCGCACCAGCCAGACATTTTCGCCCTGCCACTCACCAATCACCATGCCGTCACTGCCCGCCAGGCCGAATTGTTCCGCAGTACCATGCGGTAGTTCACCCTGTGGCAGCCAAAGTTTTTGTTCATGGCTGACAATCCACCAGCCAGCGTCTACGCTTGAGATCTCACGTTGCATTTAAATCGTCATCCTTAGCGTCTATTCGCAGAATGAACAACTATAACCCACATGGAGCCTCGTATGCTTACTCAGTTAGATGACCTGACCGAGCGTGTAGGCAGCGGCAACGAATTAGTCGATTCATGGCTACACGCGCGTCGTCAGTTACTCGTGACCTATTATCAGTTGGTTGGCATGAAGCCGAAGAAAGATGCGCTGAGCGCATTGGACGAACGGGCGCTGGATGCCTTTTGCCACAATCTGGTGGATTATCTCTCCGCCGGTCATTTCAGCGTGTATGAACATATTATCAGCGAGATGCAGGGCGACAGCCCGATGATTGCTGCTGCGCAGCTTTACCCGTCGCTGGAAGCCAATACCGAACGGATGATGCAGTTGTATGATGGCCATCTGCAACAAGCCATCACCGATGACAACTGCACCACCTTCCAGCAGGCGCTATCTGAAGTGGGTGAAGTGCTGGAGTCGCGTTTTACGCTGGAAGACAAGCTGGTGCGTCTGGCATGGGATAATCAGCTGGCGCATCCGCGGGTAGCGAATGAGAGTCCTATCGCCCGCCCGGCTTAAATCGCCCATTTGTAAAAAACTTGTTATTCGCAAAAAGCCCTTCTATGCTACGTGGGCTTTAAATGTTTTGCGGTTTAAGCACAAAACACCATCTTGTCGGAGTGCCCTTAGGGCTGAGACCGTTAATTCGGGATCCGCGGAACCTGATCAGGTTAGTACCTGCGAAGGGAACAAGAGTAAACATCATCAGTACGATGCGTGCATCGTTTCTGTTACTCCTTCCGGACTCCGGACAAGCAACTTCCATCATTTACAGGAAAATTGCTATGTCTGTTGCAAAAACTTCTCGTCGTGAACAACGCGCCCAGGCGCAGGAATTTATCGATTCACTGCAAGGTACCGCGTTTCCCAACTCGCAACGTATCTGGATCACCGGCAGCCGTGATGACATTCGCGTACCGATGCGTGAAATTCAGCTCAGCCCTACCCTGACCGGCGGCAGTAAAGATAACCCGCAGTATGAACCGAACGAACCGGTGCCGGTGTATGACACCGCCGGTGCCTATGGCGATCCGTCAGCGACCATTGATGTGCATCAGGGACTGGCAAAACTGCGTGCAGGCTGGATTGCCGATCGTGGCGACAGTGAAACCATCGATCAACTAAGTTCCAGCTATACCCAGCAACGGCTGGCGGATGAAGGGCTGGATCACCTGCGTTTCGAACATCTGCCACAACCGCGTCGTGCCAAAGCCGGTCATTGCGTTACCCAACTGCACTACGCACGCCAGGGCGTCATTACCCCGGAGATGGAGTTTATTGCGCTACGCGAAAACATGGGACGTGAGCGCATCCGGGGTGAAGTGTTGCTGCAACAGCATCCGGGTTATAGCTTTGGTGCGCATCTGCCTGCCAATATCACCGCCGAGTTTGTGCGTCAGGAAGTGGCCGCCGGGCGAGCCATCATCCCTTCCAACATCAATCATCCCGAATCCGAACCGATGATCATTGGCCGTAACTTTCTGGTGAAGGTGAATGCCAATATCGGTAACTCGGCCGTCAGCTCCTCAATTGAAGAGGAGGTGGAAAAGCTGGTGTGGTCAACACGCTGGGGAGCCGATACCGTGATGGACCTTTCCACCGGCCGCTATATCCATGAAACGCGTGAATGGATTCTGCGCAACAGCCCGGTACCGATTGGCACTGTACCGATTTATCAGGCACTGGAGAAAGTGAACGGTATTGCGGAGGACCTCAACTGGGAAATTTTCCGCGATACGTTGCTGGAACAGGCTGAGCAGGGTGTGGATTACTTCACCATCCACGCTGGCGTGCTGCTGCGTTATGTCCCGATGACGGCGAAGCGTCTGACCGGTATTGTGTCACGCGGCGGTTCGATTATGGCGAAGTGGTGCCTGTCGCATCATCAGGAGAGCTTCCTGTATCTGCACTTCCGCGAGATTTGTGAGATCTGTGCTGCCTACGATGTTGCGCTGTCGCTGGGCGATGGTCTGCGTCCGGGTTCGATTCAGGATGCCAACGATGAAGCGCAATTCGCCGAGCTGCACACCCTGGGCGAGCTGACGAAAATCGCCTGGGAATATGACGTGCAGGTGATGATCGAAGGCCCGGGCCATGTACCGATGCAGATGATTCGCCGCAACATGACCGAGCAGCTGGAGCATTGCCACGAAGCCCCGTTCTACACCCTCGGCCCACTGACCACCGATATCGCCCCCGGCTATGACCATTTCACCTCTGGTATTGGTGCCGCGATGATTGGCTGGTTCGGCTGCGCGATGCTGTGCTACGTGACCCCGAAAGAGCATCTGGGATTACCGAATAAAGAAGATGTAAAACAAGGGCTGATTACCTACAAGATCGCCGCCCATGCGGCCGATCTGGCCAAAGGCCATCCTGGCGCGCAAATTCGCGATAACGCCATGTCCAAAGCACGTTTCGAGTTTCGCTGGGAAGATCAGTTCAACCTGGCACTGGACCCCCACACCGCCCGCGCCTATCACGATGAAACGCTGCCGCAGGAATCGGGTAAAGTGGCGCATTTCTGTTCCATGTGTGGTCCAAAATTCTGTTCGATGAAAATCACCCAGGAAGTGCGCGACTTTGCCGCCCGCCAACAGGCTGAAGCCCAGCCGGTTGAAGTGGGTATGGCACAGATGTCAGACGCCTTCCGCAGCCGTGGCGGCGAGCTGTATCATGCTGCCGATGCTTTGAAAGAGGAAAAAGTATGACCACCCCATTTCCCAGTACCGCACCGCGTTTAGGGCTTTATCCGGTTGTGGACAGTGTTGAGTGGATTGCCCGTTTACTGGAAGCGGGTGTACGCACCATTCAGCTACGGATTAAGGATTGCGAGGATCACGAAGTTGAGGATGCGGTGCGCGATGCCATCGCACTCGGTAAGCAATATCGCGCCCGGCTGTTTATTAATGATTATTGGCGATTGGCGATTCGCTATAACGCCTATGGCGTGCATCTGGGTCAGGAGGATCTGGATGTGGCCGATCTGGATGCTATTCGCCAGGCGGGACTACGCCTTGGCTTATCCACCCATGACGATGCTGAGCTGGATCGGGCGCTGGCTGTGCGCCCCTCTTATATCGCGCTGGGACATATTTTCCCAACGCAGACCAAAGAGATGCCGTCTGAGCCGCAGGGGATTACCGAGCTGAAACGTCATCTGGCGCGGCTGGAAGGCATTTCAACCGTGGCGATTGGCGGCATCTCGCTGGCACGCGCGCCTGAAGTTTTGGCAACCGGCGTCGGCAGTATCGCGGTCGTCAGTGCCATCACCCAGGCCCCGGACTGGCGAGCCGCCACCCAGGCGCTGCTGGAGCTGGCAGAACCCACAACCGCGGTGTAAGGCTCAGTTGAAGCACGTAGCAGCGCGTTAAACCGCGCTGCTACGAAATATGCAGCATTGTGCCCGCAGGGTTTTCCACGCTGCATATCGTCATGGCATGTTCCACAGCAGCCCCCACCAGCGCGATCGCCTGCTCAGTCGCCTCATTAATTGGCAAGGCATAATTCAGGCGTAGGCAGTTGCGATACTTACCCGAGGCCGAAAACAATGAACCCACCGCCACCTGAATTTTTGACTCTCGCAATTCAGCGTTCAGGCGTACGGCATCAAAAGCTTCAGGCAGTTCGATCCACATCAGGAAACTCCCCTGGGGGCGCGATACGCAAATGCCACAGGGAAAATAGTGACGAACCCAGCAGCTCAACGTCTCGTAATTGCGTTGATAAACCTGACGCATGCGGCGTAGGTGCGGCAAGTAATACCCCTGGCGAATAAACTCCGCCACCACATGCTGCGTCACGGTGGCCGATGAACCGGTACTGATATATTTCATATGCAGTACGCGTTCGCGGTAGCGTCCTGGCGCAACCCAGCCGACACGCAGGCCCGGTGACAATGTTTTGGAAAATGAACTACATAACAGCACGCGCCCATCCATATCCAGCGATTTAATGCTGATGGGGCGCGGATATTCCCACGCCAGCTCACCATACACATCGTCTTCAATAATCGCGGCATCAAAGCGTTGTGCCAGTGTCAGCAGCGCACGTTTACGCGCTTCCGGCATGATAAAACCCAATGGGTTATTACAATTGGGCACCACTACCACGGCTTTGATCGGCCACTGTTCAAACGCCAGTTCCAGCGCTTCGAGGCTGATGCCGGTCACCGAGTCAGTAGGGATTTCAATCACGCGGATGCCAAAACCACGCAGCGTCTGCATGGTGCCGTGGAAAGTCGGCGATTCCACCGCAATGATGTCACCAGGCTGGCAAACGGCACGGATAGATACCGACAACGCTTCATGGCAGCCGGTGGTGATCACGATATCGTCAGCGGTAAGCTGGCAGCCGCTATCAATCGTCAGACGGGCGACCTGCTCGCGCAGCGCTGTGACACCCAACAGGGAGTCATAATTCAGCAGGTTAATATCCTGCTTCTGCGCCATACGAGCCTGGATCTTCCATAGCGGTTTAAGGGTGGGCTGCGTCAGGTCCGGGATACCGCTGCCTAACTGAATGACATCACCCTCAATGCGGCTACTGAGCAGTTCGAGTACCGATTCCCACTGGGTGATTTCTACCGGCCGCTGGGCGGGGCGCGTGATGGCCGGAACAGGCGGCGTGGCTTTGCGGCTCGCAACGAAATAACCGGAACGCGGCTGCGGCACAATCAGCTGCTTCTCCTCCAGCACATGATAGGCCTGCTGAACGGTACTGATGCTGACGCCGTGTTCAATGCTGAGCGTACGCACTGACGGCAGTCGCTCACCGCTACGATACAGCCCCTGCTCGATGCGGTCAGAAAGCAGGCAAGCCAAATGCTGGTAACGCGTCATCGTATGCCTCACATGATTTTCAGCGGGAAGAAACCAGTACAGATGAGGTTAATTTTTACCATTCAGATCCATCACAATGCAATCTGTATGTTGAATAAATGTGTTTTTTGAATCTGTATTGAAACGATCGAAAACCGGACAATGCTTCTCAGACATCATACCGAGGGCAGGATAATGGAATTCGATCAAAACCGTGCGGCAAGACCCTTCAATATAACGTTGCTGGATATGTTGCGTGCACTGCGGCAACTGGTGAAGTCCTGGCGTTTACGCCGGGAAACCCGACGCATACTGTCGCACCTGAGCGATACGCAGCTGCGCGATATCGGCTTAACACGCGGTGACATAGACCGCCGGAACTGAGAATACAGACGAAAAAAACCCTGCCGAGGCAGGGTTTTTTATTAGCGAATCGAGTGATTACTCGTCGTCGCTACCACCGAGACCGGCGTTCAGCAGTTCAGCCAGGCTTGCAGAGGCTTCATCCGCAGTAACCTGCGGTGCAACCTGCACTTCGCCTACCTGACGGCGACGCATACGATCCTGATGGTAAGCGTAACCGGTACCGGCCGGGATCAGACGACCCACGATAACGTTCTCTTTCAGGCCACGCAGTTCGTCGCGTTTGCCCGCTACCGCAGCTTCGGTCAGGACACGTGTGGTCTCCTGGAACGATGCAGCAGAGATGAACGACTCGGTTGCCAGAGACGCTTTGGTGATACCCAGCAGGTCACGCATGTAGGTTGCGCCCAACTTACCGCTCGCTTCCAGATCGCGGTTGGAGATCTTGATACGAGAGAACTCCGCCTGCTCACCTTCCAGGAAGTCAGTGCTTCCTGCGCTAACGATGGTCGCTTTACGCAGCATCTGACGCACGATAACTTCAATGTGCTTATCGTTAATCTTAACGCCTTGCAGACGATAAACTTCCTGCACTTCGTTAGTGATATAACGGGTCACAGCATGAACGCCACGCAGACGCAGAATGTCGTGCGGAGATTCCGGACCGTCCGAAACCACGTCACCACGTTCTACGCGCTCACCTTCAAACACGTTGAGCTGACGCCATTTCGGAATCATCTCTTCGTACGGATCGCTGCCATCAACCGGGGTGATTACCAGGCGACGCTTACCTTTGGTCTCTTTACCGAAGGAGATGATACCGCTGATCTCCGCCAGGATTGCTGGCTCTTTCGGACGACGCGCTTCGAACAGATCCGCAACGCGTGGCAGACCACCGGTGATGTCCTTGGTACCGCCAGATTCCTGCGGTACACGCGACAGGGTGTCACCCGCGCTGATCTTCACGCCATCTTCCAGCTGAACAATCGCTTTGCCCGGCAGGAAGTACTGAGCCGGCATGTCGGTGCCCGGAATCAGAACGTCGTCGCCATTGGCATCAACAATTTTCAGTGCCGGACGCAGGTCTTTACCGCCAGCAGTACGCTCAGCAGAGTCCAGAATGACCAGCGAAGACAGACCGGTTAACTCGTCAGTCTGACGGGTAATGGTCTGGCCGTCGATCATATCGGTGAAGCGGACAAAACCGCTCACTTCAGTGATTACCGGCATGGTATGCGGATCCCAGTTCGCTACGGTTTCGCCCGCATTGACCTGCTCACCATCACCTTTCGCCATCACCGCACCGTAAGGCACTTTATAGCTTTCTTTGGTACGACCGAACTCGTCGATCATTTTCAGCTCAACGTTACGCGAAACGATAACCAGTTTACCGGTGGAGTTGGTAACGGTTTTCGCGTTGGTCAGCTTGATAGTACCTTTGTTTTTCACCTGAATGCTGGATTCAGCAGCCGCACGAGATGCCGCACCACCGATGTGGAACGTACGCATCGTCAGCTGAGTACCCGGCTCACCGATGGACTGTGCTGCGATAACGCCGATGGCCTCACCTTTATTGATGATGTGACCACGCGCCAGATCGCGACCGTAGCAGTGTGCACACACACCGAAGTCGGTTTCACAGCCTACAACCGAACGCACTTTGATGGCGTCGACAGAATTCAGCTCAACCACGTCACACCAATGCTCATCCAGCAGGGTGTTACGCGGGATCAGAATGTCTGCAGTGCCCGGCTTGAGCACGTCTTCTGCGGTCACACGACCCAGTACACGCTCACGCAGCGGCTCTTTAACATCGCCACCCTCGATAACCGGGGTCATCATGATACCTTCGAAGGTGCCACAATCGTCCTCGGTCACCACCAGGTCCTGCGCCACGTCAACCAGACGACGGGTCAGGTAACCGGAGTTCGCCGTTTTCAGTGCGGTATCCGCCAGACCTTTACGCGCACCGTGCGTTGAGATGAAGTACTGGAGTACGTTCAGACCTTCACGGAAGTTCGCGGTGATCGGCGTTTCGATGATGGAGCCATCTGGCTTCGCCATCAGACCACGCATACCTGCCAGCTGACGAATCTGTGCCGCAGAACCACGCGCACCGGAGTCGGCCATCATGTAGATGCTGTTAAAGGAAACCTGCTTCTCTTCTTCGCCATGACGGTTGATCACGGTTTCGGTTTGCAGGTTATCCATCATCGCTTTGGAAACGCGTTCGTTAGCGGCGGCCCAGATATCGATGACTTTGTTGTAACGTTCGCCAGCGGTTACCAGACCAGACTGGAACTGCTCCTGGATCTCAGCAACTTCAGCTTCCGCTTCCGCGATGATCTCAGCTTTCTTCGCCGGGATAACCATGTCGTCGATACCTACAGAGGCACCTGAACGGGCTGCATAGGCAAAACCGGTGTACATGGTCTGGTCAGCAAAGATAACGGTCGGCTTCAGGCCCAGAATGCGGTAACAGGTGTTCAGCATTTTGGAGATAGCTTTTTTACCCAGCGCCTGGTTGACGATGGAGTAAGGCAGACCTTTCGGCACAATCATCCACAGAATCGAACGACCAATGGTGGTGTCGATCAGACTGGTTTTGGCAACGAAATCGCCCTGTTCGTTTTTGCTGTACTCGGTGATACGCACTTTTACGCGGGCATGCAGCTCGGCCAGGCCAGCGCGGTAAACACGCTCGGCTTCTTTCGGGCCAGTCAGCACCATGCCTTCGCCTTTGGCGTTCACTTTGTCGCGGGTCATGTAGTACAGACCCAGAACAACGTCCTGAGACGGAACGATGATTGGCTCGCCGTTCGCCGGTGACAGGATGTTGTTGGTAGACATCATCAGCGCACGCGCTTCCAGCTGGGCTTCCAGCGTCAGCGGTACGTGAACGGCCATCTGGTCACCATCGAAGTCGGCGTTATATGCCGCACAAACCAGCGGGTGCAGCTGGATCGCTTTACCTTCGATCAGAACCGGTTCAAACGCCTGGATACCCAAACGGTGCAGGGTTGGTGCACGGTTCAGCAGTACCGGGTGTTCGCGGATCACTTCGTCCAGGATATCCCAAACGACAGCTTCTTCGCGCTCAACCATTTTCTTCGCGGCTTTGATGGTGGTGGCGAGGCCACGCAGTTCCAACTTGCCGTAAATGAACGGTTTGAACAGCTCCAGTGCCATTTTCTTCGGCAGACCACACTGGTGCAGACGCAGGTATGGACCCACGGTGATAACCGAACGACCAGAGTAGTCGACACGTTTACCCAGCAGGTTCTGACGGAAACGACCCTGCTTACCTTTGATCATGTCGGCCAGTGATTTCAGCGGACGCTTGTTGGAGCCAGTGATGGCGCGACCACGACGGCCGTTATCCAGCAATGCATCAACCGCTTCCTGCAACATACGTTTTTCGTTACGTACGATGATATCTGGCGCAGCCAGATCCAGCAGACGTTTCAGACGGTTGTTACGGTTGATCACGCGACGATACAGATCGTTCAGATCCGAGGTAGCGAAACGACCACCATCCAGCGGAACCAGCGGACGCAGATCCGGCGGCAGTACCGGCAGCACGGTCAGGATCATCCACTCCGGCTTGTTGCCAGACTGCACGAACGCTTCCAGCAGCTTGATACGCTTGGTCAGCTTCTTACGCTTGGTTTCGGAGTTGGTTTCGTTCAGCTCTTCGCGCAGCTGTTCGCATTCCTGCTCCAGATCCATGTTTTTCAACAGGGCCTGAATGGCTTCCGCACCCATCTTCGCGTCGAATTCGTCACCGAACTCTTCCAGCGCGTCCAGGTACTGCTCTTCAGTCAGGATCTGACGTTTTTCGAGGTTGGTCATGCCACCTTCGACAACCACATAGGATTCGAAGTACAGCACGCGCTCGATGTCACGCAGCGGCATATCCAGCAGCAAACCGATGCGGGACGGCAGTGATTTCAGGAACCAAATGTGGGCAGTCGGAGAAGCCAGTTCGATATGGCCCATACGCTCACGACGCACTTTGGTCTGTGTAACTTCAACGCCACACTTCTCACAGATCACGCCACGGTGTTTCAGGCGCTTGTACTTACCGCACAGGCACTCGTAATCTTTTACTGGTCCGAAAATACGGGCACAGAAAAGACCGTCACGCTCCGGCTTGAAGGTACGGTAGTTAATGGTTTCCGGCTTTTTCACTTCACCAAAAGACCAGGAACGGATCATGTCTGGCGAAGCCAGAGCAATTTTGATCGCATCAAACTCTTCGGTTTTAGTTTGCGCTTTCAGAAACTTAAGTAAGTCTTTCACGGATTAGCTCCCGTCGGAGTGAGACTCTCAGGGATGTTCGACATCAGCCGAACATCCCATAACCAGTACAAATGCGAGTGCTTACTCGTCTTCCAGCTCGATGTTGATACCCAGCGAGCGAATCTCTTTCAACAGTACGTTGAAGGATTCCGGCATGCCCGGTTCCATCTGATGGTTGCCATCGACGATGTTTTTATACATCTTCGTACGGCCGTTCACGTCATCAGACTTAACGGTCAGCATTTCCTGCAGGGTATAAGCGGCACCGTATGCTTCCAGTGCCCACACTTCCATCTCACCGAAGCGCTGGCCACCGAACTGTGCTTTACCACCCAGCGGCTGCTGAGTCACCAGGCTGTAAGAACCGGTGGAACGGGCGTGCATCTTGTCATCGACCAGGTGGTTCAGTTTCAGCATGTACATGTAGCCGACAGTAACCTGGCGCTCAAACTGCTCACCGGTACGGCCGTCAAACAGGGTAATCTGACCGGAAGAAGGCAGACCGCCGAGCTGCAGCAGCTCTTTGATTTCGCTTTCTTTCGCGCCGTCAAACACTGGCGTTGCGATCGGCATACCTTTTTTCAGGTTCTCTGCCAGACGCAGCACTTCATCATCGCTGAAAGTGTTCAGGTCAACTTTCTGACGCACGTCAGTGCCCAGATCGTAAGCACGCTGGATAAACTCACGCAGTTTGGCAACTTCTTCCTGCTTCTTCAGCATGGCATTGATTTTCTCACCAATACCTTTCGCTGCCATACCCAGGTGGGTTTCCAGGATCTGACCGATGTTCATACGTGACGGTACGCCCAGCGGGTTCAGAACGATGTCGACCGGCGTGCCGTTCTCATCGTAAGGCATATCTTCGATCGGGTTGATCTTGGAGATAACACCTTTGTTCCCGTGACGACCTGCCATCTTGTCACCAGGCTGGATTTGACGTTTAACCGCCAGATACACCTTAACGATTTTCAGCACGCCCGGTGCCAGATCATCGCCCTGAGTGATCTTGCGACGCTTCGCTTCGAGTTTCTTCTCAAACTCGTGCTTCAGCTCGTCATACTGCTCAGCCAGCTGCTCCAGTGCGTTCTGTTTCTCTTCGTCGGTCAGGCCCAGCTCCAGCCAGCGCTCGCGCGGCAGCTTGTCCAGCTTCTCAGCCTCAACACCACCAGAGATCAGTACCGCCTGGATACGACCAAACAGGCCAGCTTCGAGGATCTGCAGTTCTTCAGACAGGTCTTTCTTCGCCTGCTTCAGCTGCATTTCTTCGATTTCCAGCGCGCGCTTGTCTTTTTCCACGCCATCGCGGGTAAAGACCTGCACGTCAATAACCGTACCGGAAACGCCGTTCGGCACGCGCAGTGACGAATCTTTCACGTCAGAGGCTTTTTCACCGAAGATCGCACGCAGCAGTTTCTCTTCTGGCGTCAGCTGGGTTTCACCTTTCGGTGTTACCTTACCAACCAGAATGTCACCACCGGTCACTTCAGCGCCGATGTAAACAATGCCGGATTCATCCAGTTTGGAGAGCGCTGCTTCACCCACGTTCGGGATGTCAGCAGTGATCTCTTCTGGCCCCAGTTTGGTGTCACGAGACACACAAGCCAGTTCCTGAATATGGATGGTAGTGAAACGATCTTCCTGTACTACACGCTCAGAAACGAGGATGGAGTCTTCGAAGTTGTAACCGTTCCACGGCATGAACGCTACGCGCATGTTCTGGCCCAGCGCCAGTTCACCGAGGTCGGTAGACGGGCCATCTGCCAGCACGTCGCCGCGCTCAATCGGTTCGCCCAGAGAAACACACGGCATCTGGTTGATACAGGTGTTCTGGTTCGAACGGGTATATTTGGTCAGGTTGTAGATGTCGATGCCGGCTTCGCCCGGATACATCTCATCTTCGTTAACCTTGATCACGATACGTGATGCATCAACGTACTGGATAGTACCGCCACGTTTGGCTACGGCGGTAACACCGGAGTCAACAGCAACAGCACGTTCCATACCGGTACCAACCAGCGGCTTATCAGCACGCAGAGTCGGAACCGCCTGACGTTGCATGTTTGCACCCATCAATGCACGGTTGGCGTCATCGTGTTCCAGGAACGGGATCAGTGACGCACCAACAGAAACAACCTGCTGGGTCGAAACGTCCATATAGTCAACCTGGTCGCGGCTGAACAGGCTTGATTCGCCTTTGCTACGACAGGTAACCAGATCGTCAACGAATGAACCGTCGTCGGCCAGGTTGGTGTTCGCCTGAGCGATAACGAAGTTACCCTCTTCAATTGCAGAGAGGTAATGGATTTCGTCACTCACTTTACCGTCAACTACGCGACGATACGGCGTTTCCAGGAAGCCATACTCGTTGGTCTGTGCATACACAGACAGCGAGTTGATCAGACCGATGTTCGGACCTTCCGGCGTTTCGATTGGACATACGCGACCGTAGTGAGTCGGGTGTACGTCACGGACTTCGAAGCCAGCACGTTCACGGGTCAGACCGCCTGGGCCGAGGGCAGAAATACGACGCTTGTGCGTGATTTCAGACAGCGGGTTGTTCTGGTCCATAAACTGAGACAGCTGGCTGGAACCAAAGAACTCTTTCACTGCCGCAGAAATCGGCTTGGCGTTGATCATGTCCTGTGGCATCAGGGTGTCGAGGTCGCCCAGTGAAAGACGTTCTTTCACCGCACGCTCTACACGCACCAGGCCAACACGGAACTGGTTTTCTGCCATTTCGCCGACGGAACGGATACGACGGTTGCCGAGGTGGTCGATATCGTCCACTTCGCCTTTACCGTTACGGATATCGATGAGCTTCTTCATCACTTCAATGATGTCAGACTTGCTCAGGATACCGGAACCTTCGATCTCGTCACGCAGCAGAGAACGGTTGAACTTCATGCGGCCAACCGCAGACAGATCGTAACGATCTTCAGAGAAGAACAGGTTCTCGAACAGGTTTTCCGCAGCTTCACGCGTCGGCGGCTCGCCAGGACGCATCATGCGGTAGATCTCAACCAGCGCGCTCAGGCGATCGTTGGTTGGGTCAACACGCAGCGTTTCGGAAATATACGGACCGTGATCCAGATCGTTGGTGAACAGGGTCTCAATGCGCTTATGACCGGACTGGCTCAGTTTCGCCAGCAGATCCAGAGACAGTTCCATGTTCGCTGCAACAATCAGCTCACCGGTGTTCTCGTCGATGTAATCTTTTGCCACCACTTTACCGGCAATGTATTCAACCGGTACTTCGATGTGCTGGATATTGTCTTTTTCCAGCTGGCGGATGTGGCGGGCAGTGATACGACGAGCTTTCTCAACGTAGACCGTACCGTTGGCTTCGATATCGAAGGAGGCGGTTTCACCACGCAGGCGCTCAGGCACCAGTTCCATCTGCAGTTTGTTGTCGCGGATTTCGAACACCACTTTCTCAAAGAACAGATCAAGAATCTGCTCCGTGGTGTAATGCAGCGCGCGCAGAATGATACTGGCCGGCAGCTTACGGCGACGGTCAATACGGACGAACAGGTTGTCTTTCGGGTCAAACTCGAAGTCGAGCCATGAACCGCGGTAAGGGATGATACGTGCGTTGTACAGCACTTTACCGGAAGAGTGCGTTTTACCCTTATCGCTGTCAAAGAAAACGCCAGGACTACGATGCAGCTGAGAAACGATAACACGCTCAGTACCGTTGATAACAAAGGTACCGTTTTCGGTCATGAGCGGAATTTCGCCCATGTAAACTTCTTGTTCTTTAATGTCTTTGACTGTGCCTTCCGGCGCTTCGCGCTCGTAGATCACCAGACGCAGTTTGACGCGCAGCGGTGCAGAAAACGTCACGCCACGGATCTGACATTCTTTTACGTCAAAGACAGGTTCACCCAGACGGTAGCTGACATACTGCAACTCGGAGTTGCCGCTGTAGCTCGCGATCGGGAATACGGAACGGAATGCTGCTTCCAGCCCGTACTGACCTTCTGGATCTTGCTCGATAAACTTCTGGAACGAGTCAAGCTGGATAGAAAGGAGATAAGGTATGTCCAGCACTTGCGGACGTTTACCAAAATCCTTACGAATACGTTTTTTCTCGGTATAGGAGTAAACCATTAGGGTTCCTCAGCTAGCTGACAAGTCGACCCACGCTGTCCGTCCTGAAGGACAGTTCATGCAACACTATTTTGTTTCTCATGCGATGCGGGGCATCACATGCAATACATCTTTCTATCACTCTTAAATCATTTCATTGCTTCAGCATGGGCAGGGAACCCGCGCAGGAAAACAGTATATTAAGTCGTCGATAGAAAAAGATATTGAAGAGCACCAATGGACAAACAATGCGAAACCCCATTGCGGCTCTGTAGCGCAAAAAGGCTGGTGACCAAAAAGTCACCAGCCATCAGTCTGAAACTACTCAGACTGCAACCCGAAGGTTGTCTTACTTAACTTCAACGTCAGCGCCAGCTTCTTTCAGCTGTGCTTCAAGAGCAGCAGCGTCAGCTTTGCTGATGCCTTCTTTGATCACGCCAGTTGCTTCAACCAGATCTTTGGCTTCTTTCAGGCCCAGACCAGTTGCGGTACGAACGGCTTTGATTACTGCAACTTTGTTAGCGCCAGCAGCTTTCAGTACAACGTCGAACTCAGTTTTCTCTTCAACAGCTTCAGCCGGGCCAGCAGCAACAGCTACAGCAGCAGCAGCAGAAACGCCGAATTTTTCTTCCATAGCAGAAACCAGCTCAACTACTTCCATTACGGACATAGCTGCAACAGCTTCCAGAATTTGGTCTTTAGTAATAGACATAACAATTGTTCCTAAGAATCAGTATAAGTTTATGCGTTAAAGTACGAAGGAAAAGAGCTGGCCTTAAGCCGCTTCTTTTGCATCGCGAACAGCAGCCAGAGTGCGGACCAGTTTGCCAGCAGCGGCTTCTTTCATGGTCGACATCAGACGTGCCAGTGCTTCTTCGTAAGTCGGCAGAGTTGCCAGACGGTCAATATTGGCCGCCGTGATCAGCTCACCTTCAAAGGCTGCAGCTTTGACCTCGAATTTTGCATTCGCTTTCGCGAACTCTTTGAACAGACGAGCAGCAGCGCCCGGGTGTTCCATAGAGTATGCAATCAGGGTCGGACCAACAAACGTGTCTTTCAGGCACTCGAAAGGAGTACCTTCAACGACGCGGCGCAGCAGGGTGTTACGAACAACACGCATGTAAACGCCAGCTTCACGACCTGCTTTACGCAGTTCGGTCATTTTATCAACGGTCACGCCGCGGGAATCCGCAACAACCGCTGACAGCGCGCCTTTGGCTACTTCGCTGACTTCAGCAACAATCGCTTGTTTGTCTTGAAGATTTAATGCCATTAGCTTTTGCTCCTGGATTTGACCAGGGAAGGATTTCCCTGGAACTCACTTCACCTATTTACCCGAAGGTAATAAGCGCTATTACACGGTGAGCAGAATCCAGTGAAGAAAAAAATTCTTTTTGGTTCTGTCACCGTCTACGCAGGGGATTAAGCGTTTCATCCAAAGATGTTGCGCTCCTGCGGTCTTGGACGGAGGCCAGGATAAGGCCTGGCTCCAACCTTAGTGACTGAATTACAAAGGGGTTAGCCTTTACTCTCCATTCACTATGAATCTGGGTTCTGAATTGAATGATCAACCAGAACAACGGGCGTAAGATTCTAGATGAATTTTTCGCCCGTTACAAGCAGCAATTAGTTTGCTACTGCGTTCAGACCAGCCTGGTCGATGGCAACGCCAGCGCCCATGGTGGTGGACAGGCTAACTTTCTTGATGTACACGCCTTTCGCCTGAGCAGGTTTTGCTTTTTTCAGCGCAACCAGCAGAGATTCCAGGTTTTCTTTCAGTTTGTCAGTGTCGAAGTCCACTTTACCGATGGTGGTGTGAATGATGCCGTTTTTGTCGTTACGATAACGAACCTGACCGGCTTTAGCGTTTTTAACCGCTTCAGCAACGTTCGGGGTTACAGTACCCACTTTCGGGTTTGGCATCAGACCGCGCGGGCCCAGAACCTGGCCGAGCTGGCCAACAACGCGCATTGCATCCGGAGAAGCAATAACAACGTCAAAGTTCATTTCGCCTTTTTTGATCTGGTCAGCCAGATCTTCCATACCTACCAGCTCTGCGCCAGCTGCTTTAGCAGCTTCAGCGTTTGCGCCCTGGGTAAATACGGCAACGCGTACTGAACGACCAGTACCGTGCGGCAGTACAGTTGCACCACGTACGTTCTGATCAGATTTACGAGCATCGATGCCGAGGTTAACAGCAACGTCTACGCTCTCTACAAACTTAGCGGTAGCCAGTTCTTTCAGCAGAGCAACAGCTTCGTTGATGTCATACTGTTTGGTCACATCAACTTTGTCACGGATCACGCGCATGCGCTTGGTCAGCTTAGCCATTTCTTAGTCCTCCACTACCAGGCCCATGGAACGAGCAGTACCTTCGATAGAGCGAGTCATCGCTTCTACGTCAGCACCAGTCATGTCCGCAGCTTTGGTTTCTGCGATTTCACGTACCTGAGCACGGGTTACTTTACCGACTTTGTCTTTGTTCGGCTTACCAGAACCAGACTTGATGCCCGCTGCTTTTTTCAGCAGTACGGCAGCCGGAGGTGTTTTGGTAACGAAGGTGAAAGAACGGTCGCTGTATACGGTGATAACAACAGGAGTCGGCAGACCTTTTTCCAGAGATTCGGTCTTCGCGTTAAACGCTTTACAGAATTCCATGATGTTAACGCCCTGCTGACCCAGAGCTGGACCAACCGGTGGGCTCGGGTTAGCCATACCAGCTGCAACCTGCAGCTTGACATAGGCTTGTACTTTCTTAGCCATGATATTTCCTCAATTGGGTTATAGCGCCTGAAAAACAGGCTCCCCGTGATGACAATTCACACGCTGTTGCCAGCGCATAAAAACAAAAGGCGCGAAATTGTAGATAAATTCCGCGCCTGCTGCAACTACAAAAATGTATAAGGTGTTAGCCTTTTTCCACCTGGCTGAAATCCAGCTCGACAGGTGTTGCACGACCGAAGATGGAAACAGACACTTTCAGGCGGCTTTTCTCGTAATCCACCTCTTCCACCACGCCGTTGAAGTCGGCAAATGGACCGTCGTTGACGCGTACCATCTCGCCTGGCTCGAACAGAGTTTTTGGACGCGGCTTATCACCCACCTGCTGCAGGCGGTTCATGATCGCATCCACTTCTTTATCGCTGATCGGTGCCGGACGGTCTGATGTACCACCAATGAAGCCCATAACACGCGGTACGCTACGCACCAGATGCCAGCTGGCATCGTTCATAACCATCTGAACCAGTACGTAACCCGGGAAGAATTTGCGCTCGCTTTTACGACGCTGGCCGCCACGGATTTCCACGACTTCTTCAGTCGGCACCATGACTTCGCCAAACAACTCTTCCATATTGTGCAATTTGATGTGCTCACGCAGCGACTGGGCTACGCGGCCTTCGAAACCGGAAAACGCCTGCACGACGTACCAGCGTTTTTTTGGAGCTTCAGACATCTCAGAACCTCAGGCCAGTGATAAACGATACAAGGCGGACAAGAATACCATCCAGTCCCCACAAAATCAGTGACATCACGGCAGTTACCGCGGCAACGATTAACGTGGTGTGCAGCGTTTCCTGGCGAGTCGGCCAAATGACCTTACGCATCTCGGTTCTTGCTTCACGCGCAAACGCAACTGTCGCTTTGCCTTTCGTGGTCAGCAACGCAACGCCGCCTGCCACTGCAATCAGAACCACTACGGCCAGCGCACGCAACGGCAGTGTCACATCGCGGTAGTAGTAATTACCAACAATAGCGACAACCAGTAATACGGCAACAGCCAGCCATTTTGCTGTTTCCAGGCCGCGTCCGCTCCCTTGAGCTTCGGTATTCGCACTCATAAACCAACCTGCCACTATAATTCAGAAACTGTTGTGCCCCGCATGGCGAGGCATCCAAACCGAATGAGCTTTTAGAGCGTAACTCGGTATCCTGCACCGCTTAACAGAGCCTGTCTCAGCAATGATTATGACCGAAAATCACTGATGAGCCAGGTTCTATACAACAGCGTGCAAAAAGGGCATCAAATGATGCCCTTTCCGTGTGCATTGCGTCAAATATTATCGAGATTAAGCGATAACTTTAGCAACAACGCCCGCACCAACGGTACGGCCGCCTTCGCGGATTGCGAAGCGCAGACCTTCGTCCATGGCGATCGGGTGAATCAGGGTGACAACCATTTTGATGTTGTCGCCCGGCATTACCATCTCTACGCCTTCCGGCAGTTCTACTGAACCGGTTACGTCAGTTGTACGGAAGTAGAACTGAGGACGGTAGCCTTTGAAGAACGGAGTATGACGGCCGCCTTCATCTTTAGACAGTACGTACACTTCTGATTCGAACTGAGTGTGCGGCTTGATGGTGCCCGGCTTAGCCAGTACCTGACCACGCTGGATGTCTTCACGCTTGATACCGCGCAGCAGAACACCACAGTTTTCACCAGCCTGACCCTGATCCAGCAGTTTGCGGAACATTTCAACGCCAGTACAGGTTGATTTTGCAGTCGCTTTGATACCAACGATTTCAACTTCGTCGCCAACTTTCACGATGCCGCGCTCAACACGACCGGTAACAACGGTACCTAGCTAGCTAGGCTCCTCTGTGCTACCGTTCGACTTGCATGTGTTAGGCCTGCCGCCAGCGTTCAATCTGAGCCATGATCAAACTCTTCAATTTAAGTTTGATGCTCAAAGAATTAAACTTCGTAATGAATTACGTGTTCACTCTTGAGACTTGATATTTTTTAAGTCCGTAGACTTTTGATATCAATCCTGCGAGTGCCCACACAGATTGTCTGATAAATTGTTAAAGAGCAGTGCGAGCAGCGGGTTAACCGTCTGTCGCGAGGTGGCGTATATTACGCTTTCCTCCTTCAGAGTCAATCACTTTTTTCAGCGATTTTCTCCGGCGGGATGAATCACTTCGTCCCTCACTGACCGTCTGCGTTGCCGCTTTGCCGTGTCAGTGGAGGCGCATTATAGGGAGATAATTCTGACTGACAAGCGTTTATTGCAAAAAAATTATCGTTCGGCCTAAATTTCACCAAAACGCCTTATTTCAGAACATTTTGCCTGGTAAATGCACAAAATCCTGGGCAAAAAGAGCGACTTTCTGCCAGTCGGTATATTCCACTTCTTTCGATGTATCGGTTTCGCCCCCCGTCATACGCATAATCAACTGAATCATCACGCGATCGAACCAGCGATAGTGCGGATAACGTAGCGCTCCGGCAAACACCGCACAGCAATCGGGTTGCCAGGGTGACTGTGTCAGAAACTTGTGGGTATAGACATTGGTTTCCGGCGTGCATTTATCGGCTTTACGCGCCGTCAGGTTCACACTAAAGAAACCACTGGCACGCTGTTGCAGCTGCGTCAGATGCGTCGTGACAAATTTCATTAAAGCAGGATGGAAATGACCATAACGGATTGATGCACCAATCAGCACGCGATCATACTGCGTCCAGTCGAGGGAAGTGGTCTGCTGCACATCAATCACATCACACAGCTGCTGGGGCGCCAGGGTTTGCGCAATGCGTCCAGCAATTTTTTGGGTTTGCCCGTCACGGCTGGAGTAAACAATCAACGCTTTCATCACACAATCCTGCTTTATCATTCGCGCCAGAAGGTTGGGGTAAAGAGAACCAATAAGGTAAACACCTCAAGACGACCAAATAACATGGTCGAAATCAAAATCCACTTCGCCACATCATTCATAGAAGCAAAGTTATCGGCCACCACGCCAAGGCCCGGTCCGAGGTTATTGAGGGTAGCGGCGACAGCAGCAAAGGCGGAAAAATCATCCACGCCGGTAGCGATAATCGCCAGCATGCTGACCAGGAACACCAGCGCATAAGCGGAGAAGAACCCCCATACGGCTTCCAGAATACGTTCCGGCAGCGCACGGTTCCCTAGCTTAATAGTGTAAACCGCATTCGGATGGACGAGGCGCTTTAGCTCACGCGAACCTTGTTTACATAACAGAAGAATACGGATCACCTTCAGACCGCCGCCGGTAGAACCCGCGCAACCACCAATAAAGGCGGAGCACAGCAACAGCACTGGCAGGAATAATGGCCAGCGGGCAATGCTATCGGTGGTAAACCCGGCAGTGGTCGCCATGGAGACCACCTGGAAAAAGGCCTGATTCAGTGTTTGCAGGCCACTGGAATAGACATCGTGGAACCACAGCACCACCGTGCAGATCACCACCAGCGTCAGTTGCACGCCGATAAACATCCGGAACTCTGGATCACGCCAGTACACTTTCAGGCTACGCCCGCTTAGTAAAGAGAAGTGCAAGCCATAGTTACAGCCGGAGATCAGCAGGAAGACCGCGATGATGGTGTTGATGGTCGGGCTATTGAAGTAACCGATGCTGGCATCATGGGTAGAAAAGCCACCGATAGCGATGGTGGAAAAACTATGGCCGATGGCATCAAACACCGGCATCCCCGCCAGCCACAACGCTACGGCACAGGCTACGGTGAGTAACACATAGATCAGCCACAGGGTTTTGGCCGTTTCCGCGATGCGGGGGCGCATTTTGTTATCTTTCAGCGGCCCCGGCATTTCAGCGCGGTACAGCTGCATCCCCCCTACCCCAAGAATTGGCAGGATCGCCACCGCCAGCACGATAATCCCCATCCCCCCGAGCCATTGCAGCATCTGACGATAGAAAAGAATCGCTTTCGGCAGTGAATCCAGCCCCACCAGCGTTGTTGCCCCGGTGGTGGTTAATCCTGAAAAGGATTCGAAGAAGGCATCGGTCACCGACAAATGGGGCTGCTCGGCAAACATAAACGGCATCGCCCCCACGCTGCCCAGCACGGTCCAGAACAGCACCACGATCAGAAACCCTTCGCGTGGCTTCAGTTCCGTTTTCTGCTTGCGATTGGGCCACCACAACAATGAGCCAATCACCAGCGCCATCATAAAGGTCTGACTGAACGCCCGTCCGGCACCGTCACGATAAATCAGGGCCACCAGACCGGGCACGATCATGGTCACTGAGAACAGAATCACCAGCAGGCCCACAATGCGGGTAATGGCGCGAAAATGCATTCAGCCGTTTCCTTTCAAAGAGATATTCTTAGTTTTCCAGCGGGATGAGCGTCAGCACGCCCCGACTGTAGTCAGAGAGGTTTTGCCGAAAGCCTTCGATCTGGCTATGCGGTAATGCCAGTTGCAGCGTAATGCGATCCAGATAATGGCTCTCTTCCACTCTGCCGTCAAAGCGCTGCAGCAGACGTTCAATATCACTGAACTGTGCATATTCGCATTGCAGAGTAAAAGATTGCATCGGCACTTTACGGCAACGTGTCAGCTGCTTTAAACCCTGCTGGACACCGCCGCCATAGGCTTTCACCAGCCCACCCGTACCGAGCATAATGCCGCCATAGTAACGCACCACAACAGCGGTAATCTCACCGACACCACTGCCCATCAGCTGCGCCAGCATCGGTTTTCCCGCCGTCCCCGAGGGTTCACCATCATCAGAAAAGCCAAGCTGCTGTGAGTCATCCGGCGCACCGGCTACCCATGCCCAGCAGTGATGGCGGGCCGTGGGATGTTCAGCTTTAATCTGCTGCACAAAAGCACGCGCCGCTTCTACGCCATCGGTATGCGCCAGCAGCGTAATAAAGCGACTTTTCTTGATGGTTTCCTCGCTGAGACTCACAGCCTCAGCGGGAATGTCATAAGCGTTCATCAGGCCAGATGCAGATCGCGCGTCATATTTTCAATCCGATTGGCATGGATCACCACATTATCCTCAATGCGAATCCCGCCATAAGGTTTCAACGCATCAATCGCCTGCCAGTCAAAGTGCTGGCTATATTTGCCGCTGCGCAGCGACGACAGCAGGGAATCGATAATGTAGAAACCCGGTTCGATGGTCATCACCATGCCAGGCTCCAGCACTCTGGTGCAACGCAGATACGGATATTGCGCCGGTGCAGCCAGATGCGTGCCATTATCATCCTGCATAAAGCCAGCAACGTCGTGTACCTGTAAACCGAGCGGGTGACCCAGACCATGCGGCATAAACGGACCGGTTAAATCTTCCGCCACCAGCGTTTCTTCGCTCAGCCCTTTCACCAGCTCAAACTTCAGCAGCATACGCGCGATGCGCTGATGCATCTGCAAATGATAATCGGTATAGCGCACGCCAGCCTTGAGAGTCGCGATTAGCGCCAGTTCCTCTTTATTCATCGCCTCAACCATTTCGGCATAGCGCGATTTCGTCTGTGCGGCATAGCTGCGGGTCAAATCGGCCGCATAGCCCAGATATTCCGCCCCGGCATCGATCAAAAAGCTATGACGTTTCGCCGGTGGCTGATGATCCAGTTTGGTGTAGTGCAACACGGCAGCATGTTCATTCAGCGCGATGATGTTGCCGTAAGGCACGTCAATATCGCGATGGCCGGTGGCGCTCAGATAGGCAATGTTGATATCAAACTCGCTCATGCCAGAGAAAAAGGCTTCTTTGGCGGCGCGATGCCCGGCCACTGCCAGCTTTTGCGCTTCACGCATGCAGGCCAGTTCATAATCGGTTTTGATGCTGCGATGGTAATGCAGGAAATCGATCACCCCTTTGGGGTTGATGCTGTCGGCTTTGATACCCAGCTGCGTGGCACGCGCGGGTATCGGCCCGATGTAAGCCACATTATCGCGCTGAGCTGGCAGCAGTTGCCCAATCTCATCGGCATTTTTCAGGCCGATAACCTCAACGTCCCCGGTCCAGAAGCTATTGGGCAGCGGCTCCACGTTATGCCAGTAATCCACCGGCGAATAGAACCACAGTTTCGGTTTATTCACACCGTCAATCCATAACCAGCAGTTAGGCACCTGCGTGACCGGTACCCAGGCTTTAAATTGCGGATTCACCTTAAACGGGTAGTCATGATCGTCGAGAAACACGGTCAGCAACTCGCCAGAATGAATCAGCATGGCATCAAGTTTAAAACGCGCCAGCACCTGCTGCGCACGCTGTTGCAGCGTGTTGATATGCGCGTGATACAGGGTCTTCAGTGAATCCATGGACTTGTCTCCGATATCGCGAAAATGGCCGCAGTGTAGCATAGCCGTGTCCTTGTTGCCGTGCCCCCGCACGCTGTGATCGCTGTATCAAATAAGCAAACTCTCGTTTGCAAAAAATTAACATGACACCCACACTCACGATCATCTGGTATGACCAGATCAACTTTCGCGGTTTCAGGAGACGGATATGCTCTACCAAGGCGATACCCTTTCTGTTCGCTGGCTTGACGATGGCATCGCCGAGCTGGTTTTTGACGCACCCGGTTCGGTGAACAAACTCGATACCAAAACCGTTGCCTCCCTGGGTGAGGCGCTGGGTGTACTGGAACAGCAACCCGCGCTGCGCGGCCTGCTGCTCTCTTCGGCGAAACCGGCGTTTATCGTTGGTGCCGACATCACCGAATTTCTTTCCCTGTTCGATGCCCCGGTTGAAAAGCTGAGCCAATGGCTGGCCTTTGCCAACAGCATCTTCAATCGTCTGGAAGATCTGCCAGTACCCACCGTTGCTGCAATCGACGGCTATGCGCTGGGCGGAGGTTGCGAGTGCGTACTGGCCACCGACTTCCGTATCGCCACCGCACAAACCCGCATTGGTCTGCCGGAAACCAAATTGGGCATCATGCCCGGTTTTGGCGGCAGCGTTCGACTGCCGCGTTTGCTGGGTGCCGACAGCGCACTGGAGATTATCGCCGCTGGCAAAGATGTCGATGGCATCAGCGCGCTGAAACTGGGCCTGGTCGATGCGGTCGTCAGCAGCGATAAACTGCGCAGCGCCGCATTAACTGTACTCCAGGACGCCATCATCCAGGGCAGCTGGCAGGCGCGTCGTGCACCGAAGCTGGCTCCGCTGAAACTCAGCCCGATCGAAGCCGCCATGAGCTTCACCATCGCCAAAAGCATGGTGCTGCAAACCGCAGGCAAACATTATCCGGCCCCCATCACGGCGGTAAAAACCATTGAAGCCGCCGCTGGCCTTGGCCGTGATGATGCATTGCAACTGGAAACCGCTGCCTTTGTGCCACTGGCGCAAAGTGACGTGGCACGCGCGCTGGTCGGCATCTTCCTTAACGATCAATACGTCAAAGGATTAGCCAAAAAACGCGGTAATGCCACCAGCACCCCGGCGCAGGCGGCGGTTCTCGGTGCGGGCATTATGGGCGGCGGCATTGCGTATCAGTCGGCATGGAAAGGCGTGCCGGTGCAAATGAAAGATATCAATCCACAGGCGCTGGCACTCGGTATGAAAGAAGCCAGCAAACTGCTGAATAAGCAGCTGGAGCGCGGCAAGATTGATGGTGCGAAACTCGCCAGCGTGCTGACCACTATCCAGCCCACGCTGGACTACGCCGGATTTGGACGCGTCGATGTGGTGGTTGAAGCCGTGGTGGAAAACCCGCAAATCAAAGCCAAAGTGCTGGCTGAGACCGAGCAGCATCTGCGTGATGACGCCATTCTGGCTTCGAACACCTCGACGATTCCGATTAGCCAGCTGGCGCAGGCGCTGCAACGTCCCGAAAACTTCTGTGGCATGCATTTCTTCAATCCGGTGCCACGCATGCCGCTGGTTGAAGTGATTCGTGGGGAAAAAACCTCTGAGGAGACCCTCGGTAAAGTCGTCGCCTGGGCCAGCAAAATGGGCAAGACGCCCATCGTGGTCAATGACTGTCCCGGCTTCTTTGTGAACCGCGTGCTATTCCCGTACTTTGCCGCCTTCAGTCTGCTGCTGCGCGACGGTGCCGATTTCCGCCAGATCGATAAAGTGATGGAAAAACAGTTTG
Organism: Pantoea cypripedii; assembly: GCF_002095535.1. Classification (NCBI taxonomy): domain Bacteria; kingdom Pseudomonadati; phylum Pseudomonadota; class Gammaproteobacteria; order Enterobacterales; family Erwiniaceae; genus Pantoea; species Pantoea cypripedii. The sequence goes on along the minus strand of NZ_MLJI01000001.1, from coordinate 178,181 downwards.
GCTGGCCGATGGGTCCGGCGTGGCTGCTGGATGTGGTCGGCATTGATACCGCCCATCACGCCCAGCAGGTGATGGCGCAAGGATTCCCGTCACGGATGCAGAAAGATTATCGCGACGCCATCGATGTACTTTACGAAGCCGGGCGCTACGGTCAGAAAAACGGTCTGGGTTTCTGGCGCTGGACAGAGGACAAAAAGGGCAAGGCACAGAAACAAGCTGATGCCGAGGTCGATACCCTGTTGCAGCACGTTTGCCAGCCGAAACGCGTCTTCAGCGATGAAGAGATTGCCAACCGCATGATGCTGCCAATGCTGCATGAAGTGGTGCGCTGCCTGGAAGAGAAGATTATCGCCTCTCCCGCCGAAGCAGACATGGCGCTGGTCTATGGTCTCGGCTTCCCGCCGTTCCGCGGTGGTGCCTTCCGTTATATGGATACGCTGGGGAACAGCACGGTGGTGGATCAGGCGAAACGTTATACCGCACTCGGCCCGCTGTATGCGCTGCCGGAGTTACTGGTACATATGGCCCATCAGCATCAAAGCTGGTATCCCGCCGCTCAACCGATTGATGAAGCCGCGCTGCAAACTGCCTGAGGATGGTAAAATGGAAAATGTCGTTATTATCGATGCCGCCCGCACACCGATGGGCCGTTCCAAAGGCGGTGCGTTTCGTCAGGTACGTGCAGAGGATCTCTCAGCACATCTGATGCGTGAATTACTCAGCCGCAACCCGGCGCTCGATCCCGCCACGCTGGATGACATCATCTGGGGCTGCGTACAGCAAACGCTGGAGCAGGGTTTTAACATTGCCCGTAATGCGGCGCTGCTGGCAGAGCTCCCGCATCGCGTACCCGCCAGTACCGTGAATCGCTTATGTGGGTCGTCGATGCAGGCGCTGCACGATGCGGCGCGTGCCATTATGGTGGGCGATGCGCAAAGTTGCCTGATTGGCGGTGTCGAACATATGGGGCATGTCCCGATGAGTCATGGTGTGGATTTCCACCCCGGCCTGAGCCGTACGGTGGCGAAAGCCGCCGGGATGATGGGGCTGACCGCCGAAATGCTGGCGCGTATGCATCATATCAGCCGCGAACAACAGGATGCCTTTGCGTTGCGCTCACATCAGCGTGCCTGGCAGGCCACCCAGCGCGGCGATTTTAAGCGCGAAATTATCCCGACCTATGGTCACGATGTTGATGGCGTACTGAAACGCTATGACGCCGATGAAGTGATCCGCGAAGATGCCAGCCTGGAAGGATTAGCTGCACTGAAACCGGCATTTGATCCGGTCAACGGCACCGTCACTGCCGGGACTTCCTCGGCCCTTTCCGACGGTGCGGCCGCGATGTTGATTATGGGTGAGAGCCGGGCGCGCGAGCTGGGCCTGACACCCCGCGCGCGCATTCGCAGCATGGCAGTGGTCGGCTGCGATCCTTCCATTATGGGCTATGGCCCGGTGCCAGCCAGTAAGCTGGCGCTGAAGCGCGCCGGTCTGACAGTGCAGGATATTGGCCTGTTCGAGCTCAACGAGGCTTTCGCCGCCCAGACGCTGCCCTGCCTGAAGGATTTAGGCCTGCTGGAACAGATAGATGAGAAGGTGAATCTGAATGGCGGCGCGATTGCACTCGGGCACCCGCTGGGATGTTCCGGTGCACGTATCAGCACCACATTGCTGCATCTGATGGAAAAACGCGATGTACAGTTTGGCCTGGCGACCATGTGTATTGGGTTAGGTCAGGGTATCGCAACCGTATTCGAACGTCTGTAATACGTTGACCACTGCTTGATTTCCCGCCCTTTCGGGCGGGCTTTTTTCCCAATCAGATAAACGCAAACGCATCGCCGAACATCTGTGCTTCCAGCGCACCGCGCTCCGCACAAAAGCGTTCACGCGCAATCTTCGCCATTTCGAACCGGCCAGCGATATAAATATCGTGCCCGCTCAATGAAGCATAGTCCTGCATCACTGCCGTCAGCACCGTACCGGTACGTCCCTGCCAGCTCGCTTCCGGCTGTTCAACCACCGGGATTACCTGCAAATTGGGATGTTTCACCGCCAGTGCATTCAGTTCGTCGAGATCATAGAGATGGGTCAGTTCGCGGCCGCCCCAGTAAATCGCGATATCACGATCGGGTTGCTGCGCCAGTGCGGTCAGCAGAATGGAACGGGCGTAGGAGAATCCGGTTCCTCCCGCAATCAGGATGATGGGACGATCGCTATCTTCACGCAGCCAGGCATCGCCATGCGGCATGTCCACGGTGATTTCACGCTGATTCTGGATACGTTCCATCACCGCCATGGCATAGAGATTAAGCTCCGATGCGCCGATATGCAGCTCGATGATGTCTTTTTCCATCGGCGTGGACGCCAGGGAAAACGGGCGTTTATCCCGTTCATCCATCACCACCATCAGGTACTGTCCGGCACGAAAGCTAAAATTCGCGGCCGGAATTAAACGGACGCGGTAGACGGTATCAGTAATCGCTTCAACCGAAGTCACTTTACAGCTTAACGTTGTCATGCGTTCCCTCTGTCGGGTCGTTTTTATGGTTATTCACCGCCGTCAGCGCTGCGGCGGCTCGGCAAAGATACCTAGCTCATCCCAGATGGCGTCAATGCGCGCCGTCACTGCCGGATCTTTGACAATCGGGGTTCCCCACTCACGCGTCGTTTCGCCCGGCCATTTATTGGTGGCATCGAGTCCCATCTTCGAACCCAGCCCGGAAACAGGCGAGGCGAAGTCGAGATAGTCGATAGGCGTGTTCTCAACCAACACCGTGTCGCGCGCCGGGTCCATACGCGTGGTAATCGCCCAAATCACATCGTTCCAGTCGCGTGCGTTGACGTCATCGTCACACACAATAACAAATTTGGTGTACATGAACTGCCGCAGGAACGACCAGACGCCAAACATCACGCGCTTTGCATGACCGGCATACTGTTTTTTCATCGTCACCACTGCCAGGCGATACGAACAACCTTCCGGCGGCAGATAGAAATCAACAATTTCCGGGAACTGTTTGATCAGAATCGGCACCAGCACTTCATTCAACGCCACGCCCAGCACCGCCGGTTCATCCGGTGGACGGCCGGTATAGGTTGAGTGATAAATCGGATTGCGACGTTGCGTTATGTGCGTCACGGTAAACACCGGGAAGTTATCTACTTCATTGTAGTAGCCGGTGTGATCGCCGTACGGGCCTTCTGGTGCCATATCGCCCGGCTCGATGTAACCTTCCAGCACGATTTCAGCGCTGGCGGGGACTTCGAGGTCGTTAGAGAGGCACTTCACCACTTCGGTTTTATTGCCACGCAGCAGGCCCGCGAAGGCGTATTCCGATAAAGTATCCGGTACCGGCGTCACCGCGCCAAGAATGGTTGCCGGGTCAGCGCCCAGCGCAACAGCAACCGGAAAACGCTCGCCGGGGTGAGCCTTGCACCATTCCTGGAAATCGAGCGCGCCACCGCGATGCGACAGCCAGCGCATAATCAGACGATTTTTACCAATCACCTGCTGGCGATAAATCCCCAGATTCTGCCGCTCTTTATGCGGCCCCCGCGTCACCGTCAGGCCCCAGGTGATCAGTGGCGCAGCATCATCCGGCCAGCATTTCATCACCGGAATGCGTGATAAATCGACCTCATCACCGCTGAAGACTTCTTCCTGACAAGGCGCATTACGCAGTCGTTTGGTCGGCATGTTCAACACCTGCTTAAACTGCGGCATCTTGTCGAACAGGTCGCGGAAGCCCTTCGGCGGCTCGGGTTCTTTCAGGAATGCCAGCAGTTTACCCACTTCGCGCAGCGCGCTGACCTCTTCCTGCCCCATGCCCATCGCCACGCGTTTCGGCGTGCCAAACAGGTTGCACAGCACCGGCATGTTGTAGCCTTTCGGGTTTTCGAACAGCAACGCCGGACCGCCCGCACGCAGGGTACGGTCAGCAATTTCGGTCATCTCCAGTTCGGGATCGATCGCCTGAGTGATGCGTTTTAACTCGCCCCGCTGCTCCAGCAGCGCAAGGAAATCACGTAAATCCTGATATTTCATGTAGGGTTAGCTTTCCGGCCTGAGATAATCGGCCATTATAGGGCCGATTCCGCAGGCTTGTTGAGGTTTCTGCGTCAGGCGGGCTGACAGGAGAATGGCACCAGCGATTGCAACGCCAGGACATCGTGGTACGCAGCAATGGGTTCACCGTGGCGGAAAACTTTAAAATCTTCACCACGCGCGCTGTAGTAACGCAGACGATCTTCGCTGACATGCAGGAAACTGCCTTCGCGCAGCGCAATCACCGACTCGCTCGGGTTGACCGCACAGAACTCCGCCAGGCGTTCATCCCGGGTTTCCCCCATATGGCCACTGACGTGAGCATCGAGATAATGCGGATTGATCTGTACCGGGAACAGCCCCAGCGCCGGTAACACCACGCTGCTGCGCACCGGCATATCATTGGTGGTACGGATGGAAGGTGTCGCCACATTGCAACCAGCGCTCCAGCCAACGTAAGGCACCCGACGCTCACGCACCGCACGCTGAATCGCCACAATCAGGCCATGCTCATGCAGCATCTGGTTCAGCAGCCAGGTGTTGCCGCCGCTCACCAGAATCAGTTCTGCCTGTTCAATCGCTGCAACCGGAGAAGCGAACTCATGCACGGTGCGCACCTGAATGCCGAGTGAATCGCTCAGGTCCTGGGCGCGCTGGGCATGATCACCACGAATAATGGCGTAGGGCACCAGCACCGCAGAAGTAATACCGCGCTGCGCAATCATCGCATGAAGCTGTGGGTGGGCATAACTCAGCAACGGAGCATCATCGGCCAGCTTGCCGTTACTTAACAGGAACAGTTCCATCAGACGGTCCTTTCATTCATCAGATGGTCAGGGAGTCTGATACAGAAGATTGCCAGACGTCAATTTTCTTACAGAAAACGATCAAAAAGCTCTCAGACTCAGAAAAATCGTAGTGAAATTTGTTTTACAGCTGCGTTTACCCCGGCCGATGCGCTATAACTCTGAAAGCAGGTTTGCTATTCTTAGCGTCCATTCTTTGGGAGCAGTTATGGAATCCTGGTACTTACTTTATTGCAAACGTGGACAGCTATTGCGCGCGAAAGAGCATCTTGAGCGGCAGGAGGTGAATTGCCTCAGCCCGATGATTGCTCTGGAAAAAATCGTTCGTGGCAAACGCACCACGGTAAGTGAGCCGCTGTTCCCCAACTATCTGTTTATTGAATTCGATCCGGAAGCGATTCATACCACCACCATCAGCAGCACGCGCGGTGTCAGCCACTTCGTGCGCTTCGGGGCGATGCCAGCGACGGTGCCGTATGAAGTGATCGAAGCACTGCAAAGTGACGCGCCACAGATCCTGCTGGACCCGGAAACGCCACAGGTCGGTGATGAAGTGATCATCACCGATGGCACCTTTGAAGGTTTGCGAGCCATTTTTGCCGAGCCGGATGGCGAGACCCGTTCCATCCTGCTGCTGAACCTGCTGAATAAACAGGTGATGCGCAGCGTCGATAACAAACTTTTCCGCAAAGTCTAAGCCAGTCTGAACAGCTGGCGCGCGTTGTGATCCACCTGTGCGCCCAGCGCTTCTGCATCCTCATTACGCCATAACGCGACCTGCTGCACGATGTGCGGCAGAAAACAGGGTTCATTACGACGCGATGTCGGACGCGGATGCATATCACGCGGCAGTAAATAAGGCGCATCGGTTTCCAGCAGCAGGCGGTCGGCCGGGATCAATGGCAGCATTGCACGCAGCTCCATGCCACGGCGTTCGTCGCATACCCAGCCGGTAATTCCCACTGACAGCCCCAAATCCAGGCAGGCCTCCAGTTCCTCACGCGTGCCGGTAAAGCAGTGCGCCACCGCCCCCACCAGTTTCGGCAGCCAGGGTTGCAGAATCGCCGCAAAACGCGCGTGCGCTTCGCGGCAATGCAGAAATACCGGCAGCTGTAATTCAGCCGCCAGCTGCAGTTGCGCATCAAAGGCGTATTCCTGCTGATCATGCGCGGAGAAGTTGCGGTTGAAGTCCAGCCCGCATTCACCAATCGCCACCACCTGCTCACTTTCCGCCAGGCGGCGCAGGGTGTTGGCGGTTTCTGCGGACCACTCGCTGGCATGATGCGGATGCACACCCGCGGTTGACCAGCAGTAGCCAGAATGCAATGCAGCCAGCCGTTGCGCCTGCTGGCTTTCCAGCGCGTTGGTGCCAGTGATTAACAGGCCGGTGACGCCTGCGTCGCGCGCACGTGTCACCACCTGTTCGCGATCTTTAGCGAATTGCGTGCTGGTCAGGTTTACACCGATATCAAACATGTTTTTTCCCAAATAAAAACCGCCCAACAAGCGGGCGGTTCAGATTCATCATCATCCCGCTCGCACGCGGGATACTCAGCCTGGATATCAGGATTCGGTGTGATGTTCCTCGTCAACCGATTCTGACTCCGACTCCGACTTTCGTCCTTTCCCCACATAGTAGCGGGAGAAGAATACGCCGACTTCAAACAGGCAGTACATCGGAATAGCGAGCAAAGTTTGTGAGAAAACATCCGGTGGTGTGAGCAACATCCCAACAACGAACGCGCCAACCAGAATGTAGGGACGTTTCTTTTTCAGATCTTCCGGCGTGGTGATCCCGGTCCAGCACAGCAGCACAATCACCACCGGCACCTCAAACGCCACCCCAAATGCCAGGAACAGGGTCATGACGAAGTCGAGATAGTGGGTGATATCCGTGGCGATCTGCACGCCCTGCGGCGCGGTTTTGGCAAAGAAGCCAAACGCCAGCGGGAACACGACGAAGTAAGCAAAAGCCACACCGACGTAAAATAACAGCGTGCTGGAGAACAGCAGCGGCATCACCAGCTTGCGCTCATGGCGATACAGCGCAGGCGCAATGAACGCCCATACCTGATACAGAATCACCGGTACGGCCAGAAACACCGAAACAATGATGGTGAGCTTTATCGGGGTAAAGAACGGCGATGCGACTTCGGTCGCAATCATGGTGGCACCGGCTGGCATCTGCCTGATCAACGGCTCTGCCACAATATGGTAGATATCATTGGCGAAGTAGATCAGCGCCAGAAAGATGACAAATACCGCGATGATGCAGTTTAACAGTCGCTTACGCAGCTCAATCAGATGGCTGATGAGCGGTTGTGTATCTTCAACGGCCATGTTTATCGTTCATCATTTGCAGAAGGAGTTGGCGCTGTGCTGCGAGGCGCACTGGCGGTATCGGGTTTGTCCACGGCAGACGGCGCAGCGTGCGGTGCCTGTGCTGGCGCACTGGCCTGATGTTCTGCTGTTGCGGGCGTCACTGCTGTGGCAGGCGTTACCGGTGGCACAGGAGCAGCAGGCGGCGGCGTATGAATGGTATTGGCTTCATCTTCCGCTTTCTCTACATCGATGCTCTGCTGATAAGAACGTTTCATGGAGTCAGCGGTTTTACGCAACTCTTCCATTGATTCTTTCAGTTCCGGTGACAGCGTGCCACGGCCCGCTTCCTCCACCTTCTTCAGGCTATCCTGTAGCTCCTGCAGTTTCAGTTCCTGCGCCAGTTCATTCTGTACGTTAGCCGCCAGCGAGCGAATTGCGCGAATCCAGCCCACTACGGTTTTTACCGCAACCGGTAATCGTTGCGGACCGAGAACAATCAGCCCGATAACGAACACCAATACCAGTTCACTAAAACCAATGTCGAACACAGTTATACCTGCTTGTCGTTCCTGGCGTCGTCTTTACTAGCCGAGGTTTGCTGTTTATCTGCCAGGGTTTTGGCGTTGAAGTCAGCGTCCTGCTCTTTCGGTTGATCCTTTTTCTCGTCTTCGTCACCCATCGCTTTTTTGAAGCCACGGATGGAAGACCCTAAATCCGAACCCAGATTGCGTAGCTTATTGGTACCGAACAGAAGTACAACAATGACGGCAATGATTAACAATTGCCAAATACTGATACCGCCCATGAGATATGCCTCTAATATTCTGTGAAAAACTGTTGAATGTAACACACAGAAAGCCCATATGATTTCGGGCCTTAGCATGCGACATTACGCGTTTTAGATCTGGCTGACAATCAGTTTGTCTTGCGCCAGCCTATCAGCCAGGTAACGATGCCTGCGGCCATTAAAATCGCGGGAAACAAATCCCACTCAGGCCGACTCAGTAGCACTGCGGTGCCACTTAATAACAGTGTAGCCCCTACTCCGAACAGATAACGCGCCTTGTTATGACGGGTGCGTTGCGCATTCAGATCGGTGACCAGTTTATCGACGCTGTGCTGCAACAATTTGTGCTGGCGCATGCTGTCGTAAAACAGTTCCGGTAGCTCCGGTAGTTTTTCTGCCCAGAAGGGAGCCTTGTCTTTCACCGCGCGCCAGATGGCCGGAATACCAATCTGATCTTTAATCCAGTCTTCGAGGAACGGTTTAGCGGTTTTCCACAAATCGAGCTGCGGATAGAGCTGACGGCCAATCCCCTCGATATACAGCAGGGTTTTCTGCAACAGCACCAGCTGTGGCTGCACTTCCATGTTGAAGCGACGCGCGGTGTTGAACAGGTTGAGCAACACATGGCCAAAGGAGATCTCTGCCAGCGGCTTCTCAAAAATCGGTTCACACACGGTACGAATCGCAAACTCAAAATCTTCGACGTTGGTATCCGGCGGCACCCAGCCGGAATCAACATGCAGCTCCGCCACCTTGCGGTAATCGCGGTTAAAGAACGCGATAAAGTTTTCCGCCAGGTAACGTTTATCCTCTTTGTTCAGCGAACCGACGATACCGCAGTCGATGCCGATATATTGCGGATCTTCCGGATGGTCGTAGCTGACGAAGATGTTGCCGGGATGCATATCGGCATGGAAGAAGCTGTCACGGAACACCTGGGTGAAGAACACCTGCACACCACGCTCGGCCAGCAGCTTCATATTGACGCCATGCTGCTCCAGCGTGGCAACATCAGAAATCGGAATGCCGTAGATACGTTCCATCACCAGCATCGATTCACTGCAATAATCGGAGAAGATTTCCGGTACATACAGCATGCGGCTCTGGTCAAAGTTACGACGCAGCTGAATCGCGTTGGCAGCTTCACGCAGCAGATTGAGTTCATCAATCAAGGTTTTTTCGTAGTCGCGCACCACTTCCTGCGGACGCAGACGACGTCCATCCGGCAGCAAACGCGGCACCCAACGCGCCAGGCGGTAGATCAGCTTCATATCCGCTTTGATCACCGGCAGGATATCCGGGCGGATCACTTTGATCACCACTTCACGGCCATTCTCTTTCAGCGTCGCGGTATGGACCTGAGCAATAGACGCCGAGGCCAGTGGCGTGATCTCGAAATCGTCAAACCAGGTTTCCACCGGCCCGCCGATCGCTTTCTCGATTTGCGCTTTGGCTTTAACACCATCAAAGGGTGCAACGCGATCCTGCAGGATCGCCAGCTCATCAGCGATCGCCGGGGGAAACAGATCGCGGCGTGTCGAGAGCATCTGACCGAACTTGATCCACACCGGCCCCAGTTGCTCCATCGCCAGACGTATCCGCACGCCCATCGATTCGTTTTTGTGTTTGTTAGGGATCCAGAAAATGCAGCGCCGCCATAAACGCAGAGGCAGCGTGATACGCATGTGGGGAATCAGTTCATCAAGGCCATAGCTGAGAAAGACCTTTACGATAAAATATAAGCGCCGAATTTCTCCCAGCGTCATTTCGCCTCCAGCTGTGCTAAACGCGCCTCTAACGCATTGAGCGAACGTTCCATCGCTTCCACTTCCTCGCAAAACCAGGCAAGTTCCAGCGCACCCGGCGCCAGTCGCCACTCTTCGGTGAGGGTCTGACCCAGGTAATCCTGGCGACGCGTCACCTCGTGCTGCACAAACTTCAGCGCGCGCTGCGCGGCCTGGCTGATGCCCTGCGCGGCGATATCACCGATCCACGGTGCGAGATACTCCGCCGGATCCAGCTCTGCCAGATCCATCAACGCCGAGAATTGCTGCACCACCTGCAAATCCCCCTCCACTTCCAGCTCGCCGCTGCGAATCAGGCTGGTGAGCTGCTGGCGGTCACGCAATTTCGGCAGGGTGCTAAGACGCAGGCTGACAGTGCAATCGCTGCTGTCCTGCCAGTCGCCAAGCACATCCAGCTGATTTTCGCTGAACACCAGCACCAGCGGGAATGAGAGTTCCTGCAACCGTAACATCAGCACTTTGCCCGCCAGACGCTGGCGTGCCGCTTTCAGGCTGCGATCGCGATACAAAACACGATTGAGGGCGGTCTCAAGACCGCCGGTAATCAAAGGAGTGAAAGTCATGGCCATGATTTGTCAGAACTTAAAGCCGCGATGCAACGCGACGATGCCGCCAGTCATGTTGAAGTAGGTGGTATTCTCAAAACCCGCGTCATTCATCATCGCCTTCAGGGTTTCCTGATCGGGATGCATACGGATCGATTCCGCCAGATAGCGATAGCTCTCGGCATCCTGCGCCACCAGTTGACCAATACGCGGCAGAATGTGGAACGAGTAAGCATCATAGGCTTTGCTCAGCGGTTCGATCAGCGGTTTGGAGAATTCCAGCACCAGCAGGCGTCCGCCTGGCTTCAATACGCGGAACATAGAAGCCAGCGCTTTCTCTTTTTCCGTTACGTTACGCAGACCAAAAGAGATGGTGATGCAATCGAAATAGTTATCCGGGAAAGGCAGCGCTTCGGCGTTGGCCTGCACATAGCTGACGTTGCCAGAAATGCCGAGGTTACGCAGTTTTTCACGGCCCATCTTCAGCATTGAGCTGTTGATGTCCGCCAGTACCACCTGGCCGGTTTCGCCCACCAGACGCGAGAATTTCGCCGTCAGGTCGCCGGTACCACCGGCCAAATCCAGCACACGCTGACCACGGCGCACGCCGCTGCTGTCGATGGTGAAACGCTTCCAGACACGATGGATGCCGAAAGACATCAGATCGTTCATCAGGTCATATTTTGCCGCTACGGAGTGAAACACGTCGGCGACTTTATCTGCCTTTTCGCTTTTCGCGACGGTCTGAAAGCCAAAGTGGGTAGTTTCCTGCTGTGATTCATCTGCCATGGGTTTTACCTGTTCCACAAACAATTCTTCCCGAAGTGTATCAGAGTTGCGCTGGCCGGGCACGCGACCGGCGTGCTATTCGTTGATACGGCGCAGGGAAGCGGCGGCAGAATCTTCTGCTTTTTCATCAGGCTCGTCGTCATCGGCCCAATCTTCTTCTGTCTCTGACGGTTGCGCCTGCGCCACCAGCTGCGGATTGATGGGGCGTTTGATCTCCACGCCCAGCGAACGGAAGGCTTCACTTTGCGCGATAAGATTACCGCGCCCTTCCGCCAGTTTTTTCATCGCCAGCTGGTAACTTTGCTGCGCTTTATCCAGGTTGTGACCAATGCCGCTCATGTCATCAACAAACAGCCGCATTTTGTCATACAGCCGTGCGGCACGATCGGCAATGCGCTGCGCATTGCGGCTCTGATGCTCATAACGCCACAGATTGTTGATGGTGCGCAGCGCCACCAGCAAGGTGGTGGGGCTGACCAGCATGATATTCTGTTGCAACGCCTCGCTGATCAGCTCTGGCTGCCGATCGATCGCCAGCAGGAAAGCCGGTTCAACCGGGATAAACATCAACACATAATCCAGGGAGCGTAAACCGGGCAATTGTTGATAATCTTTTCGTCCCAGCAGGCGAATATGGCCGCGCACCGCATTGACGTGATCCTGAATCGCCTGCTCGCGCGTGGCCTCATCTTCGGCATTGAAATAGCGTTCGTAGGCGATCAGCGTCATTTTGGCGTCAATCACCACATCCTTGCCCTGCGGCAGACGCACAATCACATCCGGTTGCATCCTGCCCTGTGATTCCAGCTGAATGTTAACCTGGGTTTCATACTCATGGCCTTCGCGCAGGCCCGATGCCTCCAGCACCCGGCTGAGCACCACTTCGCCCCAGTTGCCCTGGATTTTGTTGTCACCTTTCAGCGCTTTGGTGAGGTTAATCGCTTCCTGCGCCATCTGCGCATTCAGCTGTTGCAGCTGACGGATTTCATGGGCCAGCGTATGGCGCTCACGCGCTTCCTGACCAAAGCTGTCATTCACCTGGCGGCGAAAACCGTCCAGCTGCTCGCGCAGCGGGCTGATCAGGTTATTCAGACTCTGACGGTTTTGTTCATCAACGCGACGACCGCTGTTTTCGAAGATACGGTTGGCAAGATTTTCGAACTGCGCGCTCAGGCGCTGTTCGCTGTTGGTGAGCAAACGCTGTTTCTCCTCGGCGGCGAAACGCGTCTCTTCCAGACGGATGGTGACTTCGCGTAGCTCGGCTTCCTGCGCGCTGTTCACTTCCAGTTGGTTGCGCAGTTCACGGCTCAGCTGTTCGCTTTCGCCACGCCAGTAGTCAAGCTGTTGCAGGCGCTCCTGCGCACCGCTCAGCGCACCATGCAGCTGACGCAGCTCCTGTTCACGCTGCTGTACCTGCTGTTGCGTCTGTTCCAGTTGCTGCTGCTGACGCTGCTGCGCATCTTCCAGCAAGCGGCGTTCGGTTAAAAAACTGGCATGCTGATGGCCAGCGCGCAGCTGCGCCACAATCCAGCCCAGGCCGAACCCGGCCAGCGCCAGTACGCCGCTGATAATGATAAGTTGCTGATCCATAATTCCCCCGTGGATCCTCTCGCTGAGGGAAAAGGTAGAGGCGCACTGTATAAATGTCCAGACAATTTTGCCGGATGGCAGGCTTATAGCGCCTGCACCGTAAGTTCACCCGCTTTCCATGCATCAATCAGGAAAAAAGGCATCGGTAACGCCCATTCACCGCCACGCACTTTTGCCGGATAACGCCAGCTCTGCCCACCATACGTCAGCTCAATCTGCTGCATCGCCGCGTCAGCATGGCTGGCTTTACCTGCCATGCTGGAGAATCCCGCATTGCTGCCGACGTGAAAACGATCGGTCTGCCAGCGAATGGGATCATGGGCAGGCCACGACTGGGCCTGGTGAAAATGAAAAATATCGTCGTGACTGAGCAGGCTGTCGCGTACCGTTGGCCACAACGCCAGCTTGAGGAAATACTGGTCGGTAAAACGCTCGCTGCCCTGATAACGGGTAATAAAATCACGCATCTGCTGTTCGATATTGCTGAATACGCCGCTACACCCGCCCCACATTCCCGCCAGCAGCAATTCGGTGTGGGTAAAGTAGTCCCGCATATGGTGGAACCAATAGGGTGATTGCAGCCAGGCCTCGACCGCAGCCACTTCGCGCTCGGAAAGCAGCGAATCCGCATCCCGCACGATAAAACGTTTTACGCTGACATCATCCATCACCAGGAAACGCCACAGGGTGGGAAACAGCGTTTTCTCGTGCGACATATCCACCAGCTGTACATTGGGCTGCGCCAGACGCTGCCAGACATGCTGCGGCACGCTGTCATCCAGCCAGATACGGCAGGTCCACGCCGGGTAAAGCTCGCGTGCCACCTCGACATTTTTTATCAGGGTTTCGCAATAGCGTGGCTGGTCGCCATACAGGCTGAAGGCAATGATATTTTCCTGTGGGCGAGACGCCGCAAAGGCCGGTGGTGCTTCTGCTGGCAGAGGGTGCTTTTGCCCGGCGCTGAATTTCCGGTCGGATTGCTGCAACGACTCCAGCCCGTAACGCGCCACCTCATCCGGCTTGTTAAGCCAGCCACAGACTTCGGTGAAACCGTCGAGCCAGGTTTCGGCCGCCTGCGCCCGCTTATCCGCCGTAGCCTGATAGATTTTCTGGTAGGTTTTCCAGGATTTCTGGTATTCGCCAACCCGCATCAGCGTCAGCGCATAATCGCTTAGCACCTGCATGTTTTGCGGCATGACACGCAACACTTCTTCACAGCACTGACGCGCGACAGGGAAATCAGCCGCCGCCATCGCCTGGCGGAAACGCGCGGCCGCATCTTCGACACGTGATTGGGGGCTGGTCATAAAGGCAGGACGTTGAACAGGAACCGTTTTGCGCATAGAAAATTCTCAGTTATCCGCTGAATTTACGCGCATCCGTTTCAGGTAACCGACGAAATCTGAAAATCGCCGGTTACCGGGCGCGCTAGATTAATCGACGCGCCGCTTCGACTACAATTTTCACCGCGTCGCTTTCCGTCTGTTTCATGGTCGCCGCGTCCGGGATCTCCTTCTGCGTACGATTCACGATGACGCCCGCCACCATACCGGCTCGCAGCCCCTGGCTGGCGCACATGGTTAACAGTGTAGCGGATTCCATCTCATAGTTGAGGACGCCCATTTGCTGCCACTCTTTCATTGAGCCCTGGAAGCGGCTGACCACACGGCCTGAGAAGGTGTCGTAACGTTCCTGGCCGGGATAGAAGGTGTCGGAAGAGGCGGTGATACCAATGTGGGTTTTCGCACCACAGGCTTCTGCCGCTGCCACCAGCGCCGTGGTACAGGTGAAGTCCGCGACCGCCGGGAATTCCATCGGCGCGAAGTGCAGGCTGGCACCGTCCAGACGAACCGAAGCCGTGGTGACCAGCACATCACCCACATTGATATTCGGCTGGATGGCTCCGGTGGTGCCGACGCGCAGGAAGGTACGCACACCGAGCTGGGCCAGTTCTTCCACCGCGATGGAGGTTGACGGACCACCAATGCCGGTGGAGCACACCACCACCGGTTTGCCGTCCACCTCGGCCAGGTAAGTGGTGAATTCACGATGCGACGCCAGGTGCTGCGGGTTGTCCATCAGCGCAGCGATTTTCTTTACGCGCTCAGGATCGCCGGGAACGATGGCCAGCGTGGCTCCTTTCAGGTCAGCTTTGGTGATGCCAAGGTGGAAAACGTCAGACTGGGCCATAACAGACTCCTGGTAGATAAGGGATATGCGCGCCACTTTACGTCAGCAGGCGGGATAAATATGTGACTAATTTCACTATCGATAATGAAAGTTACATTATCAGGAAAACATAACGTGATCGAAATCACACATTAATCGTCTGCCATTCTGAATTGCTACAAGCTGTGCTGTGTAAGTTTAAACGGCAATGTTAATAGAAGAGGAAGAACTGATGCGTAACCCCTCTGCTCCCTACACCCACCCGGCCACAGCGGCCAGGCTATAGTTACGTGATTGCGCGATTGTTAGCACGGAGAGAACAATGAAAACCGAAGACAATATGGCACAAAAATCTGCAACTGGCGGCTTTGCCCCCGCCGTACAACCGACCGCGAGCACCACCATTATTACCCACAGCGAGGCGATCCATACCGGGGAAACCTCGGTCCCCAGCCAGGGGGAAAATCTGCCAGCGTATTATGCCCGGCCAAAAGAGTATCAAGGCACACTGCCAGTGGTGTTGGTGGTGCAGGAGATTTTTGGCGTACATGAGCATATCCGTGATGTCTGTCGTCGGCTGGCGCTGGAGGGTTATCTGGCGGTGGCACCAGAACTGTATTTCCGTGAAGGCGATCCCAGCGACTACAGCGATATCCCGACCCTGTTTAAAGAGCTGGTAAGTAAGGTGCCGGATTCCCAGGTGCTGTCGGACCTCGACCACGTCGCCAACTGGGCCGCACGCAACGGCGGTGATATCCGTCGTATGGGCATTACCGGTTTCTGCTGGGGTGGACGCATTAGCTGGCTGTTCGCGGCGCACAATCCGCAGGTACGTGCAGCGGTTGCCTGGTATGGCCGCCTGATTGGCGACAAGACGCTGAAGCAGCAAAAGCATCCGATTGATATCGCCGTCGATTTAAATGCGCCGGTGCTGGGCCTGTACGGCGGTCAGGATGAAGGGATTCCGCTGGAGAGCGTTGAGCAAATGCGCCAGGCGCTGCGTGCCGCCAATGCCAAAGCGGAGATCGTGGTCTACCCGGATGCGGGCCATGCCTTCCACGCTGATTATCGCCCGAGCTATCACGCGGAATCGGCGCAGGATGGCTGGGTGCGGATGCTTGCCTGGTTTAAGCAGTATGGCGTTGCACCAGACGCGTAATGAAAAAGGGGGCGCTTGTGCGCCCCAACGTATCAACACAACATTTTATCCAACGATTACGCGGTTTCACCGCGCAGTTTTTTCGCCGCTTCCACCATATTGGCCAGAGCCTGACGGGTTTCCGTCCAGCCACGGGTTTTCAGGCCACAGTCCGGGTTCACCCACAGACGTTCTTCCGGGATACTCAGCGCCGCTTTACGCAGCAGGTCTTCCATCCACGCCACGCTGGGTACGTTCGGTGAGTGGATGTCATACACCCCTGGGCCGATTTCATTCGGGTAGGCGAATTCTTTAAACGCATCCAGCAGGTCCATGTCGGAACGTGAGGTTTCGATGGTGATCACGTCCGCATCCAGCGCGGCGATAGAATCCATGATGTCGTTGAACTCGCAATAACACATGTGGGTGTGGATCTGGGTGTCATCCTGCGCCACCGCCGCGTTGAGGCGGAACGCATCGACCGCCCAGGTGAGGTAGGCCGCCCAGTCGGACTGATGCAGCGGCAGACCTTCACGCAACGCCGGTTCATCAATCTGGATGATGCCGATACCGGCTTTTTCCAGGTCTGCCACTTCATCACGCAGCGCCAGCGCAATTTGTTTGGCAATGGT
This sequence comes from Pantoea cypripedii, assembly GCF_002095535.1. Classification (NCBI taxonomy): domain Bacteria; kingdom Pseudomonadati; phylum Pseudomonadota; class Gammaproteobacteria; order Enterobacterales; family Erwiniaceae; genus Pantoea; species Pantoea cypripedii. Next base: position 161,550 of record NZ_MLJI01000001.1, on the reverse strand, counting down.
TTCACGGGTCACGTCTTCACGCGGGAACGACCAGCACAGGATAGTGACCGGACCGGTGAGCATGCCTTTGACCGGTTTATCGGTCAGCGACTGGGCATATTTCGCCCACTCTACGGTGATGGCTGCCGGGCGGCTGACGTCGCCGATAATCACCGGCGGTTTTACGCAGCGTGAGCCGTAGCTTTGTACCCAGCCATTCTGAGTGAACACGAAGCCATCGAGGTTTTCGCCGAAGTATTCAACCATGTCGTTACGCTCGGCTTCACCGTGTACCAGCACGTCAAGCCCCAGGCGTTCCTGTTCCACAATCGCCTGTTTGATGTGTTCAGCGATACCGGTGCGATAGTGACCGCCATCAATGTTGCCTTTTTTGAAGTCGAGACGCAGGCCGCGGATTTCAGTGGTCTGTGGAAATGAACCAATGGTAGTGGTCGGCCATGCTGGCAGGTGGAAGCGGTTGCGCTGCGCCTGAGCACGCTCGGTGTAGGCGCTGTTACGTTCGGTGTCTTTGGCCTGGATTTTTGCCAGACGCGCCGCCACAGCGGCGTTATGTACGCGGCTGGAGTGGGCACGGGCACGGATTGGCGCACTCCAGGCTTCAAGGGATTTTGCATCGTTGCTGTTCAGCGCGTGACTCAGCAGGGACAGTTCAGCACATTTTTGCAGGGCAAAAGCAAACCAGCTTTTCACTTCGTCATCGAGACGGGTTTCCACGCTCAGGTCGATCGGGCTGTGCAGCAGCGAGCAGGAGGAGCCGATCCACAGCTGCTTGCGTTTTCCCACCAGCGGTTGCAGGCGTTCGAACCAGTTGCTGAGGTCGGCACGCCAGACGTTACGACCGTTGATCACCCCAACAGACAGCAGCCATTCTGCTGGCAGTTGCTGGTTGATGTGCTGGATATCATCTTTGCCGTGCACCAGGTCAACATGCAGCCCCTGCACTGGCAGCGCTTTGATCACATCAAGGTTCTGGCCGATACTGTCGAAGTAGGTGGTCAGCAGCAGTTTGGTTTTGCCCTGCAACGCGTCGTAAGCCGGTTTGAACGCGGCACGCCATTCCGGCGGCAGTTCCAGTGCCAGCGCTGGCTCATCAATCTGCACCCATTCGATATCGCGTTTTTTCAGTTCAGCCAGCACCTGTTGATAAACCGGCAGGATGTCTTTCAGCAGCGAAAGGCGATCAAACTGTTCGCCTTTGACTTTACCCAGCCACAGATAAGTGACCGGGCCGAGTAGCACGGGTTTGACTTTATGGCCGAGTGCCAGCGCTTCGTCCACTTCGTCCAGCAGCTGGGTCCAGGTCAGTCTGAACTGCTGACCCTGGGTGAATTCTGGCACCATGTAGTGATAGTTGGTGTTAAACCATTTGGTCATTTCGGCGGCGGCGGCTGGTGCGCCAGTCGGTGCACGACCACGGCCCAGGCGGAACAGGGTATCGAGGTCAACGGAGCCGTCTTTATTCTGGTGGCGGGCCGGTACGTTGCCCAGCAACAGGCTGGTGGTGAGTACGTGATCGTACCAGGCGAAGTCGCCCACCGGCAGCAGGTTCACGCCCGCCTCTTTCTGTTGTTGCCAGTGACGTGCACGCAGTTCACGCCCCACGGCAAGCAAATCTTCCTGAGAGCTGTTACCTGCCCAATAACTTTCCTGGGCTTTTTTCAATTCACGACGCAGACCGACGCGAGGAAAACCGAGTGTATGGTTCAGAATGGTCATTTGATGTCCTCCAGGTATTCTTTATTGAGCAGCTTAGGTTACAATCAGATGTTTAGCCGTCCAGATGTTTACACCGCTATCTTCTGCGGGTACTGTATGTTCCTCAAGCGCAAATTGTTCAATCTCGATGTGAAGGATTCTCATGATCGAACTCAAACACCTGCGGACGCTGCAAGCGTTACGGCATACCGGCTCTCTGGCCGCCGCCGCCGCTCAGCTTCATCAAACGCAATCGGCGTTATCTCATCAGTTCAGCGACCTGGAGCAACGGCTGGGCTTTCGCCTGTTTGTGCGTAAGAGCCAGCCACTACGGTTTACACCACAGGGGGAGATCCTGTTGCAGCTGGCTGAGCAGATCCTGCCGCAGATTCAGCAGGCGTTGCAGGCTTGCCATGAGCCGCATCAGACGACGCTGCGCATCGCCATTGAGTGCCACAGCTGTATTCAGTGGCTGACGCCAGCGCTGAATAATTTCCGTCAGAGCTGGCCGCAGGTGGTGATGGATTTTAAATCCGGCGTGACATTCGACCCGCAACCCGCGTTGCAGCAGGGCGAGCTGGATGTGGTGCTGACCTCCGATATTTTGCCGCGCAGCGGGTTGTTCTATTCCCCGATGTTTGATTACGAAGTGCGGCTGGTGCTGGCACCGGATCATCCGCTGGCGCAGCGCGAGACTATTTCACCAGACGATTTGGCGGATGAAGTACTGCTGATTTATCCGGTGCAGCGTCAGCGGCTGGATATCTGGCGGCATTTTTTGCAGCCTGCGGGAGTCAGCCCGGCGCTGAAGAGCGTCGATAATACGTTGCTGATGATCCAGATGGTGTCAGCACGCATGGGGATTGCAGCGTTGCCTCATTGGGTTGTGGAAAGCTTTGAGCATCAGGGATTGGTGGTGACCAAAACGCTGGGTGAAGGGTTGTGGAGCCGTTTGTACGCGGCAATGCGTGACGGTGAGCAGCGTCAGCCGGTGCTGGAGGCGTTCACACGTTTTGCCCGCCAGCATGCCTGTGATCATCTGCCTTTTGTGCGCGATGCATCGCGTCCCGGTTCGTTACAACCGCTGTCTTCCTGAAACGGCCTACTCTATAATGCGCCGCCTCAACCCGTGACCAGGAGATTTTCACCATGACCAATAACGATGTGCTGCGCAGCGTGCGCTATATGCTGGATTTAAGCGACAGCAAAGTGGTGGAGATTTTCGCCCTGGCGAGTTGCGATGTGCCGCTGGAAGATGTGCAGGCGTGGCTGAAGAAAGATGATGATGCCGCTTTTCGTCCCTGCCCGGACGTGCTGATGGGTTATTTCCTTAACGGTTTGATTTTCCATCGTCGCGGTAAAAGCGAAGATGCGCCTGCGCCATCGATTGAGCGCCGCATGAACAATAATATCTTCCTGAAGAAGTTACGTATCGCGTTTGCCCTGAAAACCACGGACATTCCCGAGATCTTGCTGAAGGCAAACTTTAAGGTTTCTCAGGCGGAGATCGGCGCAATTTTCCGTAATCCGGATCATAAGAATTACCGCGAATGCGGTGACCAGATTCTGCGTAACTTTTTAAAGGGGCTGACGCTGATACAGCGCCCGGCCCCTGCCAAAAAGGCTTAATGGCTGGTCGCGGTTTTTCCCAACACCCAGCGTTTATGCACATAAAGTGAAGCGAAGATCACAATGGCCCCGGCGATAAAGCTCGGCCAGTGTGGTTTTTCCTGCCAGATCGCCAGGTTCACCAGCAATCCTGCCGGGACATGCATATTGTTCATGATACCCAGCGTGCCTGCATCCACCTGGGTAGCGCCATAGTTCCACATAAAGTAGCCCAACCCGGACGCGGCCACGCCCAGCCACACCAGAATGCCCCATTGCAGCGAAGTGGTTGGCAGCTTGTTGGGGTTGCCCCACAGGCTCCAGGCAATCACCGCAATGATCACTGCGCCAAGGTAGAACCAGGAAAACGCGGTGTGCTGCGGCATCGGGCGCGTCTCCTGCAAACGCTTGTAACCCACCATGCCGATTGCAAAACAGATATTCGCCGCCTGCACCAGCAGCAGACCTAACCAGAAGTGGTCGCTGACTTTGTCATAACGAATAATTGCTGCGCCGACCACCGCCAGCAAAGCACTGAAGGCGTAGCCAATTCGCAGCGGTCGGCGGCTGAGCAGATCGTAGATCAGGGTGACATACAGCGGCGTCATGACGGTAAATAACAGGAATTCCGTCACGCTGAGATAGAGGTAGGCTTCAAAGCTGAGCAGGTACATGATGCCCAATTGCAGCATCCCCACCAGCATATACAGCAGGATGGTCGAGGCGCGATAACCACGCCAGCGCAGGAAGGGCAGAAAAACAATGGCTGCCAGTGCCAGACGCATCAGCACCGAGAACCAGGAATCCACCTGACCCGCCAGATATTCCCCGATAAAACTAAAGGAAAAAGCCCACAGAATGGTGGTAACGATCAATAACGGCACAGTAACGACCCCAAAATGAACAGTGCCGCTAGTGTAAACAAACTGTCGCTGTCTGGTTGAATTATCTGGTTTACAAGCGTTCAAAATGCAGGCAGCCGTAGCGGCGCGATTTATCGCGCAATCAGGACAGTGCGCAATAGCGCGATAAATCGCGCCGCTACGGATCGCAGATAAACTTACGCCAGAAACAGCTTACGCAGCGTATGTGGTACCGCGTCTTCGGCGTTGCTGCCAATCACTTCCAGCGCTGGCAACGTGTCTTTCAGGCGCTGATGCGCATTGCGCATGATGCAGCCCTTGCCCGCCATGCTGAGCATCTCCACATCGTTCATACCATCACCAAAGGCGATACACTCTTTCAGTGAATAGCCGAGCTGTTTCGCCACGGCTTCCAGCGCGTGTCCCTTGGAAACGCCACCCGCCATCACTTCCAGACAGGTCGGCAGCGAGAAACTGACGTTAACCCGATCGCCCCAGCGCGCTTCAATCGCCTGTTCCATCGGGATCAGATGCTCTGGTTCGTCGCAGGTAAAGAAAACTTTGCTGATGCCATCCGTCGGCAACATGCCGGGCTGATACACCTGGTAGTTAAACACCGACTCGCGGAAATAATCCTGCTCGGCCGGGCGATGGCGGCTGATAAACCATTCGTCATCACGGTAAACGTGGGTCAGCACCTGCTCATCGTGGTATTTCAGGCCATACAAATCCTGCGCGATATCGGCATCCAGATTGTGGCTGAAAATCAGTTCGCCGTCGGCGTTATGCACCCGCGCACCGTTGGAGGTGATCATATAAGCCGGGATGCCGAGACTGTCGCGCATTTGTCCCACATCGATATAGTGACGACCGGTGGCAAAGACGAAATGAACATCGCGCGCCACCAGCTCCTGCAAGGTACTGCGGGCAAAAGGTGTCAGGCGATGGTCCGGAGAAAGCAGCGTGCCATCCAGGTCGGATGCGACGATGTGGTACATGTAAACCTCGGTTGTAGGTATCAATAATCAATTAAACGTGGCGTGCAAAAAAATCGACCACGGCGTTTAGCGCCTGGGCGCGCATCGCGTCTGTTTCAAACAGGATCTCATGTCGCGCACCCTCAATCACATAGGGCGTGACGCCTTCGCAGGGATGCCCTGCCGCCGCCATCGCCTCACAAAACAAATCCTGCGAGCGGTTATCCACCACCCGATCTTCACTGGCCTGCATCAGCAGCATTGGCGTGGTGATGTTATTCACCTGGCTGATGATGTTGCGTCCGGCCTGCACCCCTTCCCTCACCCAATGGTAGGTCGGGCCACCGACGCGAATTGCCGGGTCATCGGCATAAAAACGTAAATTGCGGCGATAGCGTTCCCGGCTGTGCGTCAGTTGGTTGATACCGAACGGATGCGCGCGCCAGCGCCCGGTCCCCAGGGCGTAACCGTCACGCAGGGCAGGCATTTTCTCTGCCCAGTCAAGGATACGGTGCGCCAGGAACGGTGGCAGCGGCAGGGTGATGCCGAACATCGGTGCTGACAGCGCCACCGCATGAAACGCCCGTGGCTGACGTGCCAGAAACAGCGTAAGGATCGCCCCGCCCATTGAGTGCGCCAGCGCATAGCGTTGCCGGTAATGACCACTGACGATCTCTTTCAGGTACAGCGTTTCCAAATCATCGACATAATCGGTGAACTCCACCACATGGCCGCGGTGGGAGTCCTCCAGCAAACGGTCGGAACGTCCCTGGCCGCGATGGTCGATGATCACCACATCGAAGCCACAATGGAACAGGTCGTAGGCCAGTTCCGGGTATTTGATATAGCTTTCGATGCGTCCGGGAACGATCAGAATGACACGGCGATGTTGCGGAGAAGTGAAGCGCACATAGCGGATGGTGAGATTGCCCACACCGGTAAATTCACGCTCTTCGCGACGGTGCCAGAAGTCGAGCAGCGGACCGGTGGCAAAGGAAGCAAACGCCTTTTCACGCCTGAGCCAACTCTGTTTTATCTGCTGCATCCGCCCCCCTGAAAAAAACGTCAACGCCGCACCTCCACTCCATAGCGTGCCGCGATTTTCTGGCGTATTGTGTCACACTTCGCTAACTTCAGGGAATGTCACACATGACCATTGAATGGTGGTTAACCTATCTGTTAACCACAACAATCCTGAGCCTGTCACCCGGCTCTGGCGCAATTAATACCATGAGTACTGGTATCAGCCACGGCTATCGCGGCGCAGTCGCCTCGATCTCCGGCCTGCAACTTGGTCTTTCCGTGCATATCGTGCTGGTGGGCGTAGGTCTTGGCGCGCTGTTTTCCCAGTCGGTGCTGGCGTTCGAAATCCTGAAATGGGCAGGGGCGGCCTATCTGGTCTGGCTCGGTATTCAGCAGTGGCGCTCAGGTGGCGCGCTGGATCTCAATGCGGTCGCCAAAGCGATGCCACGTCGCCGTTTGTTTAAGCGCGCGGTGCTGGTTAACCTCACCAACCCCAAAAGCATCGTGTTTCTTGCTGCGTTGTTCCCGCAATTTATTCAGCCGCACCAGCCGCAGCTGATGCAATATCTGGTGCTCGGCGTCACCACCGTCGTGGTCGATATTATCGTGATGATTGGTTACGCCACACTGGCGACCCGCATTGCTGGCTGGATTAAAGGCCCGAAACAGATGAAGGCGATGAACCGCACCTTCGGCGGATTGTTTATGGCGGTAGGTGCATTGTTAGCCAGCGCACGCCGTATCGCTTAAGAAACAACACCAACATGAAACCGTCGGTGTCGCAGCCAGTTTGGTGCCGGCCAGCGCACAGCCCCCGGAGCGTACACGTAGTACGTGAGGAGGGCGAGCACTGCCCGGTGCCAAAATGGCAAGTAAACCAGGTTTATCGGGAAATGATTAAATGGATACCGAAACCGGCGAACAACACACCTGCCATACCATCTACCCACTTCGCCATGCGCTGATATTTATCGCGCATCCACGGCAGGGCAAAAATCGCCGCTACCACGGTAAACCAGGCAAAGGTTTCCACCAGAATCAGCAGGAATAATCCCCAACGCTCCAGTGCCCCCACATCATTGCCCACAAACAGCGAGAACACGCTGCCAAAGTAGATAATCGCTTTGGGGTTGGAGAGGTTGGTCAACAAACCTTTCAGGAAGCTCATGCCCCTTTTTGGCAACTCAACCACCGGTGCATCAACCTGGGGTTGCTTATGACGCTGACGCGCCGAGCGCATCAACTGCCAGCCCATCCACAGCAGATACAAGCCGCCGCCGACCATAATGATCTGATGCAGCCACGCCATTTTTTCCATGATCAGATGCAGACCCATCAACGCCACACCGGCCCACACCATCACACCCAGCGTAATCCCCAGCACACCCATCATTGCTTCTTTACGCGAACGGCTGGCGGCGGTCTGCGAAACAAAGAAAAAGTCCGGGCCGGGGCTCATCAACGCCACCAGGTGCACCAGCGCGACGGTAGCGAATAACATCAACATGCTTTTTTTCCTTTACTCTTCATCAAGATGTTCTTTGATCATCACCAGGAATGGCTTACCAAAGCGCTCCAGCTTGCGATGACCGACACCGTTCACGCTCAGCATTTCTGACGCGCTCACCGGCATTTGTTCTGCCATTTCAATCAGCGTGGCATCGTTAAACACCACGTAAGGCGGGATATTCTCTTCGTCGGCTATCGCTTTGCGCAACTTGCGCAGCTTGGCAAACAGCTTGCGATCGTAATTGCCACCGTACACCTTCGGTGAACTGTTGCGGGTTTTCACCGTCACAATACGCGGCACCGCCAGCATCAGCGGCACTTCGGCACGTAATACCGGGCGCGCCGCTTCGGTGAGTTGTAAGGCGGAGTGCATGGCGATATTTTGCGTCACCATGCCGAGGTGAATCAGCTGACGCAGCACACTGACCCAATGTTCGGTGCTTTGATCGCGACCAATGCCGTACACCGGCAGTTTATCGTGACCATTATCGCGAATACGCTGGTTACTGGCACCGCGCAAAACTTCGACAATATAGCCCATACCAAAACGCTGCCCTGTGCGATAAATGCCGGAAAGCGCTTTCTGCGCTTCCACCAGGCCATCGTAGCGGCGTGGCGGATCGAGGCAGATATCGCAGTTGTCGCACTGCTGCTGACGCCCTTCACCAAAGTAGTTAAGCAGCACCAGACGGCGGCAGGTTTGCGCTTCGGCAAACGCCCCCATCGCATTGAGTTTATGCCGCTCAATATCCTGCAACGGACCCGGTGCTTTCTCTTCCAGACATTTACGCAGCCATGCCATATCCGCCGGGTCATACAGCATCATCGCTTCTGCCGGCAGACCATCACGCCCGGCACGACCGGTTTCCTGATAGTAGGATTCGATATTGCGCGGGATATCAAAGTGCACCACAAAACGTACGTTGGGTTTGTTGATCCCCATCCCAAACGCAACGGTGGCCACCACGATTTGCAGATCATCGCGCTGAAACGCTTCCTGTACCCGCGCACGCTGGGCGCTGTCGATACCGGCATGGTAGGCCCCTACGCTCAGGCCGCGACTTTGCAGGCGTGCTGCCGTGTCTTCCACTTTGGCGCGGCTGTTGCAGTAGATAATGCCGCTTTTACCACGCTGATCCTGCACGTAACGCAACAGCTGCTCAGTGGGTTTAAACTTCTCCACCAGCGTGTAGCGGATGTTGGGACGGTCGAAGCTGCTGATTTGAATCAACGGATCGTCCATCTGCAACAGATGCGCGATGTCATTACGCGTGGTTTCGTCGGCGGTGGCCGTCAGTGCCATCACCGGCAGATCCGGGAAACGCTGGCGCAACTGGCCCAGCGCACCATATTCCGGACGGAAATCGTGACCCCATTGCGAGATACAGTGCGCTTCATCCACCGCCAGCATCACCGGATTCCAGTGGTGCAGGCTGTCGAGGAAGTTATCCATCATCAGGCGTTCAGGCGCGATGTAGAGCAGTTTCAAACGGCCGGTGCGGCAGTCGGCAAACACCTGCTGCTGCTGCTCACGCGTCTGCGTCGAGTTAAGACAGGCAGCCGCCACGCCGTTCGCCAGCAGTTGATCCACCTGATCTTTCATCAGCGAGATCAGTGGCGATACCACCAGGGTTAACCCTTCGCGCACCAGTGCCGGGATTTGATAACACAGCGATTTGCCACCGCCGGTGGGCATAACCACCAGGCAATCGCGCCCTGCCAGCGCCGTTTCAATAATGGTTTGCTGACCGGGACGAAATTGCTGGTAGCCGAAGGTATCCTGTAATACCTGCTGCGCCAGCGTTTCCTGATTGAGCACTGCCGATGTTGCCACGGTAATCCTGTTTTTTGCTTATCAGAACAGATCGTTGAGCGTCACGCCCACACCCACGCGCGTCTGGCGGTGGTTGTAGTCGATGAGCGATTCACCGTAGCCGCTAAACAGCTGGGTGTAAAAACGCACATGCTCGCTGATCGGGTAACTCCAGGCGAAGGTTGCACCGCCGTAGCCACTGTTCCAGTTGTAATTGCCTTCCACGCTAAAGATGCTGTCGCCAAGCATGTAGCCCAGCTTCGCGCGGTAGTAGCCCATATATTTGGTGATGTCCGGATTGTCGTCATTGCTGGCGCTTTCCGGGATACGATACCAGGGTTTGATCTCCGCGAGGAAATTGCCATTCTCCGCCATCAGGCGCGCATACACCCGGTTCCAGCTGCGTGAGGTCGGATCGCTGCGACCATTCGACTGATGGTTCAGACCCATTTCCACATCACGTAATGTCCAGCCACCCAGAGTGTAGTCCGTGGCCCAGCCGAGGAAAATCTGCGGCTCATAGTTGGTTTCACGGAACGGTGATGATGCACCACGGTTGGATAGCTGCCACCAGGAACGTTGCGTATAGGAGGCCGCCAGTACCGAATTGTCGCCCAGAATACCGCGCCACAGCGGAAAGGCCAGACTGAGCTGGAATTTTACTTCATCTTTTTTCGCTTTGTCTGCCCAGTTGTATGAGGAGATGGCCTCTTTATTCATGTCGCTGGTGTAGGTGTAGAGCAGATAGTTGTTTTCGTAAGGATAAAGCACGAACGGGTTATCGTGTTTCTCCAGCAGATTGGCAATAATACTGCCCTTTACTGCCGGTGCGTCGTGAACCTCTTTAACCGTGGCTTCATCAGCCTGCGCCAAAGCAGGGAGTAACAGGGCCGCTGCCAGCAAGGCGCGATGCTTACGCATAAAATTCTCCAGTGGGCACTGCATAGCAAAATCGTTAAGTAACGGTTTAAAAAAGCAGGTCATTCTACACACAAACTGATGCCCTGATTAGTGACGATTTCTGAAACTGGAAAGCAGCCCGAACGCGGCATAATATACACAACTCATTAACATCTATTGCCCCATGCGGGGGCATTTGAAGGCCATCACCATGTCATCACCCATGCTGACACCACAGGAAGCACGCCGTCTGATTGGCGAAATTTTTGTTTATCATATGCCGTTTAATCAGGCGCTCGGGCTGGAGCTGGATCGGCTGGAGCCTGAATACGCTGAACTGGGTTTTGCCAATAAAACCATGTTGGTAGGCAATGCGGCACAACGTATTTTGCACGGTGGCGTGATCGCCTCGGTGCTGGATGTTGCTGCCGGCCTGGTGTGTGTCAGCCATTCGCTGACGCGTCAGGAAAGTATCAGCGAAGAGGAGCTGCGTCAGCGGCTGTCGCGTATGGGGACTATCGATATGCGTGTCGATTATCTGCGCCCGGGGCGCGGTGAGCGCTTCGTCGCCACCAGCAGCCTGCTGCGTGCCGGTAACAAGGTGGCAGTGGCACGGGTAGAACTGCACAACCAGCAGGGCGATTATATCGCCACGGCTACCGCAACTTACCTGATTGGTTAATCACCCACGACGTGCGAGAATCGCCGTTTTTCTGGAATAAATGATGGATACGCAACAAACGCGCCAGGGCATTGGCTATGCGCTCGGTGCCTACTTTCTCTGGGGCATCGCTCCCGCCTACTTTAAGCTGGTCAAAGTGGTCCCCCCGCTGGAAATCATGACGCACCGCGTTATCTGGTCAGCGTTGTTTATGCTGCTGCTGATTACCCTGAGCCGCAACTGGAATCAGGTGTGCAGCGTGTTACGTCAGCCGAAGAAGGTCCTGTTGCTGGCGATCACCGCCGTGACCATTGGTGGCAACTGGCTGTTGTATATCTGGGCCGTGAATAATCAGCATATCCTCGAAGCCAGCCTGGGTTACTTTATTAGCCCGCTGATTAACGTGGTGCTGGGGATGTTGTTTATGCGCGAGCGTTTCCGCCGTCTGCAATGGCTGGCGGTGTTTCTCGCTACCACTGGCGTGCTGGTGCAGCTGTGGCAATTTGGCTCGGTGCCGGTCATCGCGCTGGGGCTGGCGTTGAGCTTTGCCTTCTACGGCCTGATGCGCAAGAAGATTCAGGTTGATGCCCAGAGCGGCATGTTGATTGAGACGCTGTGGCTGTTCCCGCTAGCGGCAATCTACCTGTTTGGTTTTGCCGACAGCGCCACCAGCCATCTGAGCGCCAACCCGCTGAGCCTCAATCTGAAGCTGGTGGCCGCCGGTGTCGTCACCACCGTCCCGCTGATGCTGTTTGCCGCCGCCTGTACACGCCTGCGTTTATCGACCATCGGCTTTTTCCAGTATATCGGCCCGACGCTGATGTTCCTGCTGGCCGTAGGGTTTTATGGCGAGACCGTCACGCCCGATAAGCTGGTGACCTTTGGCTTTATCTGGCTGGCTCTCGCCATTTTTATCCTCGATGCGGTTGTTGTTTCAGCTCGCACGCGCGTGCGCATAGCGTGAAATAAAACGCGCCAGGGCCGGGCCAGTGAGCAGAATGGTGAACAGGCGTAAGGTCTGCAACGCCATGACAAAGGCAATATCGACCTGGCTCCCCGCCGCAATAATCGCTACGGTATCCAGCCCGCCAGGGCTGGTTGCCAGGTAAGCGGTCATCAGATCCACATGCAGCACGCGCGTCAGCATCCACGCCAGCCCGCCACACAACAGCATCAGGCCGATTATCGATACCACCATTTGCGGCAGGGTACGCAGCGCCAGCAGGAAAATCGGACGGGTAAAGCGCAGCCCCACACTCCAGCCAATTAGCGCATAAGCCAGCGCCAGCAACCACTCTGGCACCTGCAAGGTCGCCACCCCCGTTCCCTGCAAGGTCGCGCCGATCAACGCCGGTAATAACAATGCACCGGATGGAATCCGCAGTTTTTGTCCCAGCCAGGCCCCGCCTACCATCACCACCAATGTCAGGGCAAAGCTGCTGTGCAGTGGCGGGAACCACACCAAATCGGCGCTGCCACCGCCGTTACCCAGACCGATTCGCGCCACCACTGCGGCTGCCGTCGCCACAAACAGCACGCGCAGGTACTGCATAAAAGCCACCAGCCGCACGTCTGCGCCAAAATCTCCGGCCATCGCCACCATTGCCGACGCACCACCGGGCGACGATCCCCAGGCCCCGGTAGGTCCGGGAAGGTTGCTGAAGCGGACCAGCAAAAAGCCTGACAGTCCACTGGCGGCCAGCGTCAGCACCAGCACCGCCATCACCACCGGCCAGTCTTGCAACAGTGGCGGTAAAATGGCGGGCGATAAGGTTTGCCCAATCATGCAACCGAGAACCGCCTGAGCCAGCACAAAAAAGCGTTTATCGATGCGTACCGCAGCACCCGACAGTCCCATCACGGTGCCGACAATCATCGGCCCCAGCAACAATGCCGCAGGCAAGTGAAACAGCTGGAAGATAATGCCCAGAATCAGAGAAGCAATCAGCAGAATGGTCCACTGCTGTCGCAAAGAGAGACGCGCCATAGGGTGGAAGGATAAATGTTAATAAAAATGAGGGAACAGATTACGCAGAAATGTGATAACGCGCCAGTTTTACGGGCCGCAGAGACGGCCCGCCAATTGTTACAACCAGTTTTTGCGTTTGAAATAGAGGTAGGGAGCAAGTCCCGCGAGGATCATCAGACCAATCGCCGCCGGGTAGCCGAAGCTCCATTTCAGTTCCGGCATAAACTCGAAGTTCATCCCGTAGCTGGACGCCACCAGCGTTGGCGGCAGGAACACCACCGACACCACGGAGAAGATTTTGATGATGCGGTTCTGCTCGATGTTGATAAAACCCATCGCCGCCTGCATCAGGAAGTTAACCTTCTGGAACAGCGATTCGTTGTGCGGCAGCAGAGATTCGATATCGCGCAGGATTTCGCGTGCCTGCTCCAGCTGATTAGCGGGCAGACGGGCTTTACGCACCAGGAAGTTAAGTGCACGCTGGGTATCCATCAGACACAAACGCACCTTCCAGCCGATATCTTCCAGTTCCGCCAGACGTGACAGCGCCAGGTCATACTCTTCGCCCTGCTGCCCTTCCATGATCACGCGACTGAGTTTTTCCAGCGCGCTGTAAATGTTCTCGATCTCATCCGCCAGCTGTTCGATTTTGGTCTCAAACAGGTCGAGCAACAGTTCGAAGGCGTTACCGTCGAGCAGCGTCTGGTTACGCGCGCGCATGCGATACAGGCGAAACGCTGGCAATTCACGCTCACGCAGGGTGTACAGGCGATCTTCACGGATGGTAAACGCCACCGTCGAGTTACCGGCATGGTCTTCCGCGTCTTCATAGAAGAAGAATGAGTGAATGTGCAGACCATCTTCATCTTCAAAAAAACGCGCCGAAGCTTCGATGTCTTCCAGTTCTGGCCGTGTCGCCAGGCTCTGGCCCAGCTCGCTTTGCACCAGATCGCGTTCACCTTCATCCGGCTCGATCAGATCGACCCACACAGACGTGTTGAGCTTTTCGTTTTGGTCATCCAGTTCGAGGCGCGTCAGGCGGCTGCGATCCAGTTTAAATGCGCTCAGCATAGCAATACTCCCCATTGCAGACTTTATGGGACAAGGCAGTGAACCGTCTGGCTTAGGCTAAACGGGCACGGCAAAGCCTGAACACGGAAACTTTCGCTTCAAGGGTACATCAGTGCTGACTCGTGCGACGGGAAAAAAAGGGAGGTCGCTGATAACCGCTAAGGCTACCAGCTAAGAGGTAGCCTTAGATGTTATTCCTGTGAACCAGGTTATTGAGCCAGCATCGACTGGGCGTGTCCAAGGCGTTGTCCTCTCATGATAATAGTGCGCGCATGTTACGCTGAGACGAAAAAGTCGTCAAGGCAGCGCAACCGCGCTACACCGTTTCCAGGCGGGCATAGGCGGCCACCAGCCACTTGATGCCCTGCCCCTGAAAAGCGACCTGCAGACGGCTGTGTTCACCGCTGCCTTCGAGGTTAATAATGGTGCCTTCGCCAAATTTGGCATGACGTACGCGCTGGCCGAGCGCGAAGCCACTGTCATTTTTTGCCACCGGCGTTCCCATCCGCTGATGGCTGACCGGACGACTGACGCTGGCGCGCAAACGCACCTCTTCCACGCAGTCCTCCGGCAGCTCGCCAATGAAACGCGAGGGGCGGTGATACACTTCCTTACCATAAAGACGACGGGTTTCAGCGTAGGTCAGCGTCAGTTTTTCCATCGCACGCGTGACGCCAACGTAGGCCAGACGACGCTCCTCTTCGAGGCGGCCGCCTTCGTCCAGCGACATCTGGCTGGGGAACATGCCCTCTTCCATGCCAACGATAAAGACCTGGCTGAACTCCAGCCCTTTTGCCGAGTGCAGCGTCATCAGTTGCACCGCGTCCTGCCATTTGTCTGCCTGGCCTTCCCCCGCCTCCAGTGCGGCATGGGAGAGAAATGCCTGCAGCGGCATCAAATCTTCGTCTTCATCCTGATAGCTGAACTGGCGCGTTGCCGTCACCAGTTCCTCAAGGTTTTCGATACGTGCCTGGCCTTTTTCGCCCTTCTCTTGCTCGTACATCAGCCACAAACCGGAATCTTTGATCACCCGGTCAGTCTGCACATGCAGCGGCAGTTCGGCGGTTTCGCTTGCCAGCGAGTCCACCAGTTCGCAGAAACGTTGCAGCGCCGCCGCGGCACGGCCAGCCAGCACCTTGTTTTGCAGCAGTTCACGCGTCGCCTGCCATAGGGTCAGTTGCTGTTCGCGCGCCGTCTGACGCACCACATCGAGGGTACGATCGCCGACGCCACGCACCGGCGTATTCACCACGCGCTCAAACGCCGCATCGTCGTTGCGGTTGGCCATCAGCCGCAGATAAGCCAGCGCGTCTTTAATTTCCTGACGTTCGAAGAAGCGCATGCCGCCGTAGATACGGTACGGCATGCTGCCCTGCAACAGCGCCTCTTCCAGCACACGCGACTGGGCGTTGCTGCGATAGAGAATGGCGCAGTCGTTCAGGGCGTTGCCGTTCTCATGCCAGGCTTTGATGCGATTGACGACGAAACGGGCTTCGTCCAGCTCGTTAAAGGCGCAGTAAAGTGAAATCGGTTCGCCATCACTGCCATCGGTCCACAACTCTTTGCCGAGTCGTCCGTTGTTGTTGGCAATCAGGGCGTTAGCCGCTTTCAGGATATTATTGGTGGAACGGTAGTTCTGCTCCAGACGGATGGTTTCCGCACCGGGGAAATCCTGCAAAAAGCGCTGGATGTTTTCCACCTGGGCACCGCGCCAGCCGTAGATCGACTGGTCATCATCACCGACGATAATCACCCGGCCCGTGTCACCCGCCAGCATACGAATCCACGCGTACTGGATGTTGTTGGTATCCTGGAATTCGTCCACCAGCACGTTGCTGAAACGCTCGCGATAATGGTTGAGGATATGCGGCTTGTTCAGCCACAGCTCATGCGCGCGCAGCAGCAGCTCAGCAAAATCCACCAGCCCGGCACGATCGCAGGCTTCCTGATAGGCCTGATAAATCCGCAGCCAGGTTTGCTCGACCGGATTACCGTAGCTTTCGATGTGTTTTGGCCGCAGACCTTCATCTTTTTTGCCGTTGATGTACCACATGCCCTGACGCGCAGGCCATTGTTTCTCATCAAGGTTCATCGCTTTGATCAGGCGCTTCAGCAAACGCAGCTGATCTTCGCTATCGAGGATCTGGAAATCCTGCGGCAGCCCCGCATCAAGATGGTGGGCGCGCAGTAAACGGTGCGCCAGGCCGTGGAAAGTGCCGATCCACATGCCGCCCTGGCTGGTGCCGATCAGTTGATCGATACGATGACGCATCTCCGCAGCCGCTTTGTTGGTAAAGGTGACCGCCATAATCGAATAAGGCGAGCAGTTCTCCACCGACAACAGCCAGGCAATGCGATGCACCAGCACACGGGTTTTGCCACTGCCTGCTCCGGCCAACACCAGCAGGTTGCTGCGCGGCGCGGCGACCGCCTCGCGCTGTTTGTCATTTAAGCCGTTAAGCAGATCAGAAACGTCCATAAGCACCGTTTTAAAAAGAGAACATCCAAATACTGGATGAATTTACAGCCATTATAGCAGCGAGGTCAGTGATGCCAACTGCGAAATTTCAACGTGCGGCAGCAGGCGCGCATCGTCAATCTGCATCAGATTGCCGTCACGCAGGTTAATCCAGCATGCCTGCATCCCGGCGCGCAGTGAACCAGCCACATCGGTGGTGAGATCGTCACCGACATGCAGAATATGTTCCGGCGCAATGCCTAACCGCTCCGAAGCCAGATGATACATATCCTGCCACGGCTTGGCGCGACCATGCGGCCCGGCGCGCAGCGCGAACTCAAAATAGCAGGAGAGGCCGAGTTTTTCCGGATTGGCATTGCCGTTGGTGATCGCCACCAGCGGGACTTTGTTGCCCAGCGCGGTCAGCGTCGCATGCGTCTCTTCCGGCATCTCCACCTCGCTCCGCCAGCGATGAAACACGCTCATCACTTCACTGGCCCCTTTGGTGGCTTCCGCAGCAGAAAGACCGACATTGATCAGCGCCAGTTCTACCGAACGACGACGCCATTCGGACACATCGTGATAAATCTCCGGCTCGCGTACCAGCAATTCACCACGCAGCGCCTGGTAATCCGCCGGAGTGAAATCGCCCAATGCCGGGTGATAAGCCTGCAACGCGGCATGGGATTCTGCGGTGGTTTTGCGGATCACCGGATGGTTGTCATATAAGGTGTCGTCGAGATCAAAAGTGATCGCTTTGATCTGACGCAGCGGACGATAAAACTTCATTACGACTTTCCTCGTTTGGCACGCGGATGGGCTGAATCGTACACCGTTGCCAGATGCTGGAAATCAAGATGGGTATAGATTTGCGTGGTCGAGAGATTGGCGTGGCCGAGCAGCTCCTGCACCGCGCGTAAATCGCCGCTCGATTCCAGCAAATGGGTAGCAAAGGAGTGGCGCAGTTTATGCGGGTGGATATGGCTGGCAACGCCCTGTTTAATGCCCCATTCGGCGAAGCGTTTCTGCACGTTACGCGCAGAAATACGGCTGCCGCGATTGGAGACAAACACCGCATCATCCTGCGGCGCAAAGCTGTCGCGCAACGGCAGCCAGTGCTGCAGCCAGGTCACGGCGGTGCCACCAATCGGTACCTGCCGCTCTTTACTGCCTTTACCCACCACCCGGACCTCACCGCTGTCGAGATCGAGATGGCGCAGATCCATATTCACCAGTTCCGACAGACGCAATCCACCGCCGTACATGGTTTCCAGCATGGCGCGATCGCGCACCGCCAGCGGATCGTTGAGGTCAATTTCCAGCAGCTGGTTAACCTCATCGACATCCATATTTTTCGGCAGATGGCGCGCATTACGCGGAGTAGAGATCCCTTTTGCCGGATTGCCGCTCAACTGGCCCTGTCTGACCTGCCAGTCAAGAAAACTGCGCAATGCCGACATACGTAACGCCAGGCTGCTCGGGCCTAAACCCGCGCGACGGCTGCGGGCGGCGATGTTGCGCACCTGCGCCGGTTCCAGCTGGCTCCAGGCGGTGATTTTCATCTCATCGGCCTGGCTGATAATCACCTTAAGCTGGCGCGCATAATTTTCCTGCGTCAACGGGCTGAGCTGGCGCTCCACTTTCAGGTAACGCAGAAAGCCCTCAACGGCAGGCAGCAGCGGGCTGTCACTACTCATGCACGCTCTACCCAGCGTGACAGCAATTCCGGCAGCATCAGCGCCAGATGTTGCAGCAGCAGCGTTCCCATCCCGGCCTGATAATGCTGGTTGTCACGGCTGCTAAAGATTAATACGCCCAGCTCACCGCGATCGCCCATCAGCGACATCGCTACCGAGCCGATAGCTTTCGCCTGCGGCAACAGCAGCAACAGTTCCGGGCCATTCAGGTGGCCGAGATAATGCTGCTCGTCACCGAAGCGCTGAATCCGTAACGGTTCAAACGCCTGGCGTGACAGACCCAGTTGGGTGAAATCGGACGGCGCGCCAATGTGCCATTTATCGCTGAACAGCCGCACATTGGCACCCGCCAGACCCAGCTCACGCGCCCAGCGATGCAGACGAGTCAGCATATCCTGCAAACTATCGGCAGTGGCCAGATGGCCCTGCAACGACAGCAGGCGATCAAACAGCTGATGGTTGGCGGTTGCCTGTTCCATCAACAGGGTGATCTCCTCTTCCAGCTGCTGAATATGGTTGCGTTGCCGCGCCATATGCCACTCGACCAGCGACACGCTGCCGCGTACCGGATGCGGCACCATCATCTGTTCGACCTGCCGCGCATTGCGAATAAAGAAATCGGGGTTCTGACGCAGATACGTGCTGACCGCCTGATCGTCCAGCAGCACCGCGCTGTCGGTCTGCTCTTCGACATTTTTCATAGATGAATAAACCCATCGTAGACGTGTGTGGCTGGCCCGGTCATAAACAGCGGTTGACCGGCCCCTTTCCAGGCAATATGCAGCGTTCCACCAGGCAGATCGACACGGACTTTTTCCGCCAGAATGCCCTGCTGAATACCGCAGGCGACAGCAGCACAAGCGCCACTGCCGCATGCCTGAGTTTCACCCGCGCCGCGTTCATAAACGCGCAGACGAATGTGTTCCCGATTGACCACTTCCATAAAGCCGACGTTGACGCGTTCCGGGAAACGCTCATGGCTTTCCAGAATCGGACCCAGCGTTTCCACTGGCGCGGTTTTCACGCTCTCGACCTGGATCACGCAGTGCGGGTTACCCATCGAAACAGCACCAAACATCACCGTCTGATCCGCCACGCGCAGCAGATACAGGTTCTCGGCTTTGTTGGCCCGGAAAGGCACTTGCTGCGGGTCGAAGTTGGGTTCACCCATGTTAACGCGCACCAGTTCATCATTGGTGACGCTCAACACCATGCGCCCGGTTTGCGTACTGACGCGAATGTCGCTTTTGTTGGTCAAACCTTTCAGCCGGACAAAACGAGCAAAGCAGCGCGCGCCGTTGCCGCACTGCGCTACTTCACTGCCGTCGGCGTTGAAAATACGATAGTGGAAATCGAGGTCCGGATCGTAGGGTGGCTCGACGATCAGCAGTTGATCGAAACCGATCCCCAGGTGGCGATCCGCCAGACGGCGAATCAGCTCCGGCGAAAAAAAGACGTTTTGCGTCACGGCGTCCACAACCATGAAATCGTTGCCGAGACCGTGCATTTTCGAGAACTGCATTTTCTGCTCCGCCGGATTACTCATAGGAGATTAGTTCGCCTGCATACCTGATTTTTGGGTGACCAAACCACCCACATCCGCAGCTGAAGCCGCTTTCTGCTGCTGCTCAGTCACCTGTGTGTTGGTCTTTTGCGGCTGATCTTTGGGCGGGAAATACAGCGGTCCTTTCAGGCCACAGCCTGACAGGCTGACCAGTGCCAGCACCATACCCAGCTGACTTATCAATTGTCTCATTCTGTCTGCTCTTTCTGTCCTTACCTAGATGCTTATCATCGCAGTTGACGTTGTAAAAGCAACAGGAAATACCCGCAATCGCGTTACAGGTCTGACACCTGCCACGCGCGGGCGGGCAGGATCAGTGCATTTGATAGCGTGGCTGGAAATCGCCGTTGTCGTTGTCAGGCTGTGTGGCGCAAAGCTGCGTCAGGGTCTGGCTGCGGAACGGGATCACCTGAAAGCGATCGCCGGTATTCACAATTTGATAAAACTGCGGCAGGTTGAAATTGATAAAACTGGAGCCGTAAGTGAAACGGTCATGTGATGACGAATAAAAACGGCTGACGTCACGCACCAGTTCCTCTTTGCTGCCTTCGCAATGGTGATACACCTCAACGCGATTGCTTTCATCAAGGATATAAATGTTGAAGCCACGGTCATCATTGGTGTCTTCGAAGAAGAACTGAATGATGCCTTCGCTGGCATAGCCATTCACCACTGGCGGCAGCGGCGTCTGATTCGACTCCACTTTAATCGACAGGCCGTGCAGCTTGTTGTTAGAAATCGCGCCATAGAATTCGACCGCGTTTTCCAGTTTCTGCACCGACACGCTCATGCGTTCAAAGAACAGTCCCCAGGTTTGTCCCGCCATGCGCAACGCTTTGAAACGGCCCGGCTCCTGACGCGTACTGGAAAGGCGCAGTTCGATGCATTCCGACACCAGTTGCTGGACACGGGTACGAATCAGTCCGCGCAGATGCTGGCTGTAGCAGAACACTTCCACCGTATCCGGCGGGGCCGCATCCTGATGCATTTTACCGAGAATGGTTTTCAGGGCTTCGATCATCGCCTGTTCACCGTTGAAATGCAGGGTACGCACCTCATTCCACGAGTTACGGTACAGCAGATCGATGCTGCCAATCAGGCATTGCTGCTGCTGACCGAAACTGAACACATCCAGCTTACGGAAATCAAAATGCACCACCTGATTGCGGAATGCCGAGGTGGGATCATGTTCGAGGTTGACGATAATCGCCAGATGACGAATTTCACACGGGCTATAGAGCGCTTTCGGCGTCGGTGCCGGTACGCGCAGCGGGAAATGATGCGAGACATCATTCACCAGCTCCTGCAAACGCGGCAGGTCACAGAATTCGTTGCCTTTAATATGCAGACGGGTTTTGCTGGTCAGCAGCCCATTGAACCACGCCCACGCCACCAGTTTGTTCAGGTAGCGGTTATATTCCAGCGGCTGATGGCTGATGATGGAGCTCATATCCGGCGACTGGTTATACAGATACCAGCCCGCACGATTGGCCCGGCCCGCCGGGACATGAATAAAGGTCAGATTCGGTTCTGACAGGTCCGGGGAGATCTGCGGGTTAACCAGCGTCACTTTACCCGGCAGCGCTTCAAACGCGGCATACAGTTTACGCGTCAGCACACCGATATCCTGCGGGCTGGCGCTGACACTTAAATTGTTACGACGGGCAAAGCGGATCAGGTTGCGATAGCTTTGCATCATCGCATCCAGCAATTCATTGTGTGCTTCACGCACGCGTTCGATTTTCCACTGCGCACGGTTATCCAGCACCGTCAGCTTCTCATCATCCCAGCCCCACTCACGCACCAGCTGCGATAAAATTTCACGTCGCCAGCCCGAGCGATGATGGTTTTCTTCGCTGGAGAGTTTTTCACAGACTTTAAGATAGAAGCAGCGACGTACCAGGTCGAGACGCGCCAAATCGTCAATGCTGGTAAGGTAGCGCGTCACGCGCTCCAGCATCATGCAGTAAGGATCAAGGCCGAAGCAGACGATTTCGCCATCGTGCAGGCGTTGCTTGATATCCATCGCCAGCAGTTGGGTGTTGGGATATTCCCAGCTATAGGCTTCCAGCAGCAGGGTTTTCAGCACTGCTTTGTAGGGGGAGTCGATACTTTTATACAACTGCCACAGGCTGGCACCGAAGTACTCTTCCGCCGACAAGGTGCCAAGGCCACCGAGATCGAGCCATTCGTTTGGCGTCAGAACGCCCTGCGCGTAAAGCGACATGACGTAATCATCATAATGGTGCTCCTCTTCGCCGGGCACCATGTTCCACAGAATGCGTTTACCCGCCATACGCACGGCGGTACGGTAAAACTCATCCAGCAGCAAAATATGTTGGGTCGAGCCGCAATCTTCCGCACCGAGACTGCCGCTTTCGTTATGACGGAAACGGTTCTCATCAATCAGGAAGAAGCTGACTTCCACGCCCATCGAGACACACCACTTCTGCAACAGCGTACATTTACGTTGCAGGTTGAGGCGTTCTTCATTATCCAGCCAGGATTGGTGGCACACCCAGATATCGAGATCGGACACGCTGTTCTGACCGACCGATGAGGTGCTGCCCATGGAATAAATGCCGGTGATCGGCATTTCGCCTTTGGCATCAGTGCTGAGGTTGAGCGGCTGACGACCCGCCAGCTCCTGCAACAGCTGCTGCTGGTTTTCATCAGGCGTGTAAAAGCTGATGCCATGTGGAACGTTACCCTCAAGGTAACCCGGCATCAGCGGATGATGATAATGTAGTAATGTCGGCAGCAGACTGTAGACGTGCTGGAAAGCAGGTCCCATCGCAGCCAGCGCGCGGTCAACGCGCAGCTGGTTGATAGCATCCAGTCTCTGTTTCAGTGTCTCAATGTAGAGGTACAAGACGTTTCGCCTGATTGTCCCAGTGTTAAGCACCCTGTTTCCGAAATCTGCCACTTAATAATAAAGATGTCGGGCAAATTATTGCTGGAAACGTGATCAATCTAACACCTGGCAGATTGACCGTAAAGAAAGTTGCGCTACCTAACAGTTTAGCACGTTCCGAACTCTACCCTGTGTTTTCGGACTAAGACCACAGAATGTTTCCCGGAGAACGCGGTGAAATCTGACAGCATTCCGTTATCGATGATAGGATATTCGGTGAACGATCAAAATGGTTAACAGCATGTTAGACAAAATTTTCAGAATTGCTACAAGACAAAGTCCCCTGGCGCTTTGGCAGGCACAATATGTCCAGCAGCGCCTGATGGCAGCCCATCCGGGTCTGCGCGTGGAACTGGTTCCGATGGTCACCAAAGGTGATGTTATCCTTGATACGCCGCTCGCTAAGGTGGGAGGAAAAGGGCTTTTCGTCAAGGAACTGGAACTGGCGATGCTGGAAAACCGCGCCGACCTCGCCGTGCATTCTATGAAGGATGTGCCGGTGGATTTCCCGGAAGGACTCGGCCTGGTCACCATCTGCGAGCGCGAAGATCCGCGCGATGCCTTCGTCTCCAATCATTATGACTCCATCGATGCCCTGCCACAGGGCGCGGTAGTCGGTACTTCCAGCTTACGTCGTCAATGCCAGCTCAGCGCCCGCCGTCCCGACCTGGTGATTCGCTCGTTGCGCGGCAATGTGGGTACCCGCCTTAGCAAACTGGATGCCGGTGACTATGATGCGATTATCCTCGCTGCGGCCGGGCTGATACGCCTTGGGCTGGAAGACCGCATCCGTCTGGCCTTACCGGCGGAACTGTCGTTACCTGCCGTGGGCCAGGGCGCAGTGGGTATTGAGTGCCGTCTCGACGATGCCGAACTGATAGGCCTGTTGCAGGCGCTGAATGATGGCGATACCGCCGTTTGCGTACGCGCCGAACGTGCGATGAATACCCGTCTCGAAGGCGGTTGCCAGGTACCGATTGGCAGCTTTGCCGTGCTGGAAGAAGGCGATCAGTTGTGGCTGCGTGGTCTGGTCGGTTCGCCCGATGGCAGCCAGATGATCAGCGGTGAACGCCGTGGCCCGCGCGATCAGGCCGAACAGATGGGCATTTCACTGGCGGAAGAACTGCTGGAAAATGGCGCACGCGACATTCTGCGCGAGGTCTATCAGGGACAGCCACCCGCATGACCATCCTCGTGACCCGTCCCGAGCCTGCTGCCAGCGAACTGGTCGCGCGATTGCGAACCCAGGGGAAACTGGCGTGGAGCCTGCCGCTGATTGAGTTCACGCCGGGTCGCGATGTCGATGATTTGCCACAACAACTTTCTGACCTGCAACCTGACGACCTGGTGTTTTTGCTGTCACAGCAGGTGGTGACCTTTGCCCACCCCGCCTTGCAGCGTCAGGGTTTTGCCTGGCCCACACAGCTCGATTATTACGCCATCGGTCGCAGCACCGCACTGGCACTGCATACCGTCAGTAATCTGAAAGTAGACTATCCTCATGCGCGGGAAACCAGTGAAGAACTGGTGCGCCTGAACCGTCTGCAAAAAGTCAGCGGCAAGCGCGCCTTAATTCTGCGCGGCAGTCCAGGCCGCGAGTTGCTGGCGGATACTCTGACGGAACGCGGTGTCGATGTCCGTTATTGTGAATGTTATCAGCGCTGTGAAAAGTATTATGACGGCGCGGTTGAAGGTCGTCGCTGGCGCGATCGCGGGATTACGACGCTGGTAGTGACCAGCGGCGAAATGTTACAACAACTGTTTGGGCTGTTTCCGCCAATCGATCGGCGGGAATGGTTATTACACTGTCGGCTGCTGGTCGTCAGTGAACGTTTGGCTACCCTGGCAGCCAGCATGGGCTGGCAGGATATTGAGGTAGCCGATGGTGCCGATAACGATGCGCTGCTGCGTGCGTTACGCTGAACTTAACATTGGGATGAGCCGCAATGACGGAACAAAAAGCCTCCTCCGCCATGGTTGATGAGACTACCCCAGCGGGTGACAACGCTACCCCTCCGGCCGGTAAACCGCCTCGCAATAAAAAGAGCGATGGCAAGGTACTGGGTGCGGTAGCAATTGTGATTGCGCTGGCGATTGGCGCGGGACTTTACCTGAATGGGAAACACCAGGCCGACTTACAGGCTCAGACTAACCAGGATCTGAACGAGCAGCTGAGCGCGCTGCAACAACAACTGGGCAGCGATAAACAACAGCTGACGCAGCAACTGGAGAGCGCCAACAGCGCTTTACAGGAGGCGCGTAATCAACAGGACGCCAGCGCGAAGGAACTTGAAGCGCTGCGGCAAAAAGTCGCCACTATTTCGGGTAACGATACCCGCACCTGGCTGCTGGCACAGGCCGACTATCTGGTCAAACTGGCGGGTCGTAAGCTGTGGAGCGATCAGGATGTCACCACCGCCGCTGCCCTGCTGAAAAGTGCTGACACCAGCCTTGCTGAGATGAACGACCCCAGCGTGATGAATGTGCGTCGCGCCCTGACCCAGGATATCAGTTCCCTCTCTGCGGTCAGTCAGGTCGATTACGACGGCATCATTCTCAAACTGAATCAACTGTCGAACGGTGTCGATAATCTGCGTCTGGCCGATAACGACAGCGATGATTCGCCGATGGATGCCGATGGCGGCGAGCTTTCCGGCTCCCTGCATGAGTGGCGACAAAACCTGGCGAAAAGCTGGCACAACTTTATGGATGACTTCATCACCATCCGTCGTCGCGACAACACCGCCCAGCCATTACTGGCACCCAATCAGGATGTGTATCTGCGCGAAAACATCCGTTCGCGCCTGTTGATTGCCGCGCAGGCGGTGCCACGTCATCAGGACGAAATCTATAAACAGTCGATTGATGCGGTGTCCACCTGGGTACGCGCCTGGTACGACACCAACGATGCCGCCACTAAAACCTTCCTTGATCAGCTGGATGAGCTGAGCCAGCAGAGCATATCCATGGATGTGCCGGACACGCTGGAAAGCCAGCCACTGCTGGAAAAACTGATGCAGACCCGCGTGCGTAATTTGCTGGCGCAGCCATCAGTTGCGGCTGATCAGCAGGGAGGCTAAGCATGCTGAAAGTATTGATCCTTTTTCTGCTGCTGATTGCCGGGGTAGTGCTCGGCCCGATGATTGCTGGTCACCAGGGTTATGTGCTGATTCAGACAGACAACTGGAATATTGAAACCAGCGTCACCGGTCTGTGCATCATCCTGATCCTCAGCCTGCTGGTGATTCTGTTTGTTGAATGGGTACTGCGCCGTCTGTTCCGTACCGGCGTCCGCACCCGTGGCTGGTTCACCGGGCGTAAGCGCCGCCGTGCACAGCGCCAGACGCAAACTGCGCTGATGAAGCTGGCGGAAGGTGATTACAAACAGGCTGAGAAACTGCTGTCGAAAGATGCCGACCACGCCGATCAACCGGTTGCTAACTATCTGCTGGCTGCCGAAGCCGCTCAGCAACGCGGCGATGAAATCCGTGCGAACCAGCATCTGGAACGTGCAGCGGAACTGGCGCAAAACGACCCCATTCCGGTGGAAATCACCCGCGTTCGTCTGCAACTGGCGCGCAATGAGGACCACGCGGCACGTCATGGTATCGATCGACTGCTGGAAGTGGCCCCGCGCCACCCGGAAGTGTTGCGTCTGGCTGAACAGGCCTACATCCGTACCGGAGCCTGGGGTGCATTGCTGGATATCCTGCCATCGATGCAGAAAGTGCAGATTAATAATGACGCGCAGCGCGCAGCGTTGCAGCAGCAGGCATGGCTGGGGCTGATGAACCAGGCAATGGCCGATCAGGGCAGCGATGGTCTGAAACGCTGGTGGCAAAATCAGAGTCGCAAAACCCGCCAGGAAACCGCGTTGCAGGTCGCCATGGCGGAACATTTGATTGAGTGTGATGATCCGGATACCGCGCAATCTATCGTGCTGGATGGCCTGAAACGTCAGTATGACGATCGTCTGGTGCTGCTGATGCCACGCATCAAAAGCGGCGATCCACAATCGCTGGAAAAAGCCCTGCGCAATCAGATCAAACAACACGGCGCCACACCGCTGCTGCATAGCACACTGGGCCAGATGCTGATGCGCCACGGTGAATGGCAGCAGGCGGCAGAAGCCTTCCAGGCGGCGCTGGCACAACGCCCGGATGCCTTTGATTATGCATGGCTGGCCGATGTTTATGATCGCCTGCATCGCCCGGAAGAGGCGGCTAAGATGCGCCGCGAGGGCCTGCTCCTGACGCTGAAGAACAATCCCAGCGCCTGATTTTTTTATGGTTGTTTTTTTGTGCACGCCGGGTTCGCCCGGCTTTTTTTTGCGCCGAAATTGAGACCACCGCAGGATTTGGCATTTTGCAGATAAAAAAACACCTGCCAGAAGCAGGTGTAAGATCAGGTCGGTAAGACAACTGATGGTACCCGACTCAACGTAATGTCCTTCTAACTGCAGTAAGGCTTGCGCGATACTGCCAGGCTGGACAACGGGTACCGTAAGGGGCTCTGCATCATTCCCAGGTTTATGCAGCATCAGCAGACATAAGAGGTGGAATGAGCATCTACAGTGTCATTATTGCATAAGTCGTGCCAGGTTGGCAGGAAATGAATTTATTCGTTTTATATCAATGAATTAAAAATGGAAGGGTTTTGGTGTTATCGCATCATGTCGGGAAAGCGCGACATGCCGGGATAAAGCTGTCTCTGTCGGGCGACAGTCAATGCAAGGATATGTAAAACCGTTATAAATCAGACAACTACACGTCGCCATCAGGAGACAACAGATAAATTCACTGATCTATAGACGAAAAAAAACCTGCTCTTAGCAGGTTGTTTTTCATATTAAGATGGTCGGCGAGAGAGGATTCGAACCTCCGACCCACTGGTCCCAAACCAGTTGCGCTACCAAGCTGCGCTACTCGCCGATTTTTATCTATCTTAATATTTTGCCTGGTGCGAAGAGAGGGACTTGAACCCTCACGTCCGTAAGAACACTAACACCTGAAGCTAGCGCGTCTACCAATTCCGCCACCTTCGCATGTCCCAGCAAAATCTGGGGTGGCTAATGGGACTCGAACCCACGACAACTGGAATCACAATCCAGGGCTCTACCAACTGAGCTATAGCCACCATAAATCTTTTTACTACCTAACGCGGTATTTAAAACCACCGAAGCTCTTGCGCACAAACTTAATGGCGCGCCCGACAGGATTCGAACCTGAGACCTCTGCCTCCGGAGGGCAGCGCTCTATCCAGCTGAGCTACGGGCGCGTAGCGCCGTTGCGGATGGGCATACTACGGGCTTGGTACCAGACTGTCCAGTGCTTTTTTAATAAAAAAACGCGTTTGATTACGCTTTGTGCATTCCGTCGATAAATGCGGCACTTTCCCCTTCCTGCAACCGTGAATTGCTGCATTTATCAGCAATATCAGAGATCGCCGCGCCAGTGATAACCTAAATATTTAAGTAATTTTATCTGGCGACGCCAGCGCGATGGCTGACGAATCAAACGATACAGCCACTCCAGCCCCATTTTTTGCCAGTAGCGAGGTGCACGCGCCACCCGGCCGGTGAAAACATCGTAGGTGCCACCCACCCCCATATACAGCGCATCGGGGTAATGGACGCGACAATCGCGCATCAGCAGCTCCTGGCGCGGCGATCCCAGCGCCACCGTCACAATCTGGGCTTTGCTTGCCGCCACACGCGCAAACAGCGTCTCGCGTTGATCCGGGGAGAAATAGCCATCCTGGCTGCCAACGATGTTCACATTCCATTGCTGGCGCAACTTATCGCAGGTTTCCTGCAACACCTGTTGATGACCACCAATCAAAAATACCGGTATGCCAGTGCGCCCGGCACGTTCCATCAGGGCTTCCCATAAATCGGCACCGGCAATACGGTTCACCTTGAGTTGCGGGTATTTCTTCCGTAGCGAGCGAACGATGCTGATGCCATCGGCATACTTGAATTCGGCCTGTTCAATCAACTGGCGAACTTCAGCGTCGCTTTCCAGCGTCAACATTTTCTCTGCGTTGATCGCCACCAGCGTACCGTAACGCGGTTTATCATCTGGCAGCAGAAAATGCAGAAAGGAGGCCATATCCCCGAAAGCGCAGAGATCGACACCACGCACGGGGTAACACAACGCCTCTTTATTCATCTTATTCAACGTCAAACATCTTCCTGTTACGCCCCGGAGTTAAGAGGGGCTGGGTAAAACCGGCTCACCACGCTGACGAATCAGTCCGGCACGATCCAGCAGCCAGTAAAGCAGCTTCGCCACCAACAAACAGGCAGCAAAAATAATGCAGAAAAACACCACACGCGATCCGAACGCATCCAGCCCTTCACGCGCCAGTACAATCATGTTGAATACCGCGCCAAAACAGAAGCTTTGCAGAATGGCTCCGCTATAGCGGTTGGTTTCATTACGACCGCGTGCATACAGGTTATCGAAGCCTTTCATCAACATCCCCACGGCAACGGCACCCAGCGGTATAAACCCTACGCCGCCCATCACCAGCAGCGACCCGAGCAGCGTCGGCGATATCGCCAGACCGGAATGGTTATTCAGCACTTCCCAGGTAAAGTAGTTGGCGCTGTTCAACACTATCGAAGGACGACCGGGCCACAGCCAGCTGGGAATAAACACATAAAAGTCACGCCACATCGGTGCCAGGCCCTGGAACTCGATCTTGTGATAATGCTGCAATAACAGTGCCAGATTCTCCCACGGCGAGAAGGTATCACGCGTCAGATAGAGGAAGGTGTAAAACGCCTCTTCCCCCATGACATCGAGGTTGTAACGACGCAGCGCCAGCCAGAACATACCGCCAACCGCCATCACACCCGCCCCCGCCAGCATCCACAAGGTAATCCAGCCCCGGGTAATACCAATAAACAGGAACAGCGCAAAGGCGATGATGATGTTGGCGCGCGTACCGCCCACCAGCGCATACGTCAGCAAACCAAAAGCCACCGACACCAGCAAAAACAGCAACCACTGGCGTTGCGTGGGATTGAGGAAGTAACGGATCAGCATTGCCGGAATGAAGAAATAGAAGAAGCGCTTGAGCGCGACACCGGACACTTCACTGGAGAAAATCTGGTTGTAGGCCGTCAGCCGGAACAGCAGCAGGCCGTTGTGCATAAAGAACACCGTGACTGTACCAATCGCCACCAGCGCCAGCAGCAGGCAAGTCAGGTTCGTTTCCACCCGATTCATCTGTAACCAGGGTTTCGGCGGCGCGGCAGTGGCCGGGCGTAAGCGTACTTTATAGCTGACATAATAAATCGCATAGAAACTGGTAGCGGCCAGCAGCGCCTCCAACAAATACTCCGGCGGGACCACCGCCATATTAAAGCGGAACACCAGAATGCTGGTGAGCGGAAAACCGAAATAGAAGGTCAGTAAAAACAATAAGGTGAAGAACAGGTGGAAATTAAAACGCACCCGTTTAAATTCCCGCCAGGTGAGGGTCAGAATGAACCCCAGCGAGAACAGATACACCACCAGCAGACCGCTAAACTGCATGAGGGTCATAATGTCTCCGTTTCACTCAGAGTGAGCGCCTCGCGCCACCCTGTCAGATAGCCAGGGGCAAAGAAGGCGATGGCGGAGGGATCGCATTGCGCTAACTGGCGCTGTGCCTCCGCGACCCGCGCCTCATCAAGCGCATCGTCGCTGAACAATACCGGCACCCCCTGCTCGCTGAGATCGCGCCAGAAGGGGTTTTTGCGGTTGAGCACAAACGGAATGCCAGCCTGAATCAACAGACAGATGGTACCAATCCCCTGCTGGCGTTCAAACATAAAATAGCCCAGCTGGCAGCGGCTCAGCAGCGCCAGATACGCATCGAAATCGATCTTATCGCGCAGCAACGTCACCTGCTCCTGCGGGAACAGCTGTGCAGCAGCGGCAGCAATTTCAGCGATATACACATCGTTATCAGCCGGATAGCCCAGCGGCACCACCACCTTCACCCGCTCACCAAACTGTGCCCTGATTGCCTGTAAACCGGCAATATGGCGATTGCTGCGATCGCCCGAATTGCCCAACAGGATGGTCAATTCATCATGTTCAGCCGCGACCGGCACCGCGCATTCCGGCATCCGCGTCGGGAAATACAGCAGCGACCCCGGCACATGCGGATGACGCTGCTGATAATGGTGCAAATCGCCGCGCGTCGCGAATACGCGCGCCATGCGCCCCTGAGCGAGGCGGCGCAGCAGATAGAACAGCCGATACTTCAGGCCACTGCCCTCTTCGTATAAATCGGCACCCCACACATGCCAGAACGCCTGCCGCCGCCGTAGCTTACCGCTCAGCAATGCCAGCCAGATCGTTGGGTTAAACTGCCCGTGGAAAAAGAAGCGTTGCTGACGATCGGCGGCGCGTTCGATGACTGCCTGCGCCAGCGCGCGTTTGTTCGGGAAGGTTTCAATCTGCAGTGACTGATACACCTGCAATGCTTGTGGGGTTTGCGTCACCACCATAAACCGACGCGGCGTGTTAACCGGCAGCAGCGGGGTGATCACCTCATCAAAGAAGCGCAGCACCGTGTGATTATGATGGGGGATATCCGATCCCAGCACATGAGTTAACGTCATTTTTTCCGGCAATAAATCGTAAAAGCGCCACAACACAGGGCGAAGTAACAGATATAGGTCGCCATATAGGCTTGCGCGGCACCCGTTGTGCCATGTAACGGAATCAGCCAGTGGGAAAAAGCCAGTAGCAAGATGAACTGGCTGACTTCAGTCAAAATATAGAAGCGCAGCGAGGCTTTGGCGATCACCAGGTAGCCGAAAACATACGCGCCGACTTTAAACACGTCGCCGCACAGTTGCCAGACGAACAGATCGCGCATCGCGGCAAACTTTGTGGAAAACAGCAACCAGATAGCCACGTCGCGCAGCAGCCAGACGCAAAAGCTGGCGGCCGCCACGGCAGGCAGGACAAAGCGCAGCGCACGCAGGATTTCGCGGGTGATCTGTGGCTTATGCTCCAGCCGTGCCAGAGTGGGCAACAGCCAGACGCTAAACGTGGCGGTGATAAATTGCAGGTAGGCATCAGAGATACTGGTCACCCCCTGCCACAGCCCCACCTGTGCCCAGCCTTGCTGCTGCGCCAGCAGGTTACGCATCATCACCCAGGCCACCGGTAGCGTTACCGAAGTGATCAGCGCCATCAGAGTATACTTCGCCAGATTGCGCGCCAGTTCCGGCTGCCACACCGGTTTTAACCAGCGCAACGGCAAGACCTGATGATGACGGTGCAGCATCACCAGCGCCGGAATCACGATCAGCGCGGGCACCAGCGCCAGGCCAACCAGCGCACCGGCATAACCACCAACCCACCAGCACAGCACATAGGCCAGCACGCCAATCAGGCTGCCCGCCATCAACGCCAGCGCATTGCCACGCGCATCGCGAAAACCTTTTAGCAGCGCCAGCGTCAGGTTGGCCCAGGCGATGCCGAACTGCAAAAATGCGACGATCCTGACCACGCCCTGATATTGGTCATGGCCGAACAAAGCACGACTGATGGGAGCCGCCGCCAGCAGGAACACCAGCGCCAGCAGCGTGGAGAAACCCAGCACCAGCGCTGACGCGGTACCGGTGACGGCACGCAACGACTCAGGCTGCTGCTGAAATTGCGCCACGTAAGTGGTGACGCCGTTGAAGATACCCGCCCCTGCCAGTACGCCAAGCACGGTGATCATCTGACGAAAGTTACCGGCCTGGCCGACACCTTCCGGCCCGAAACTGACGGCCAGCAGTTTAACCACCAGCAAACCCGCAACAATTTTGACCAGCGTGGACGAGGCGGTCCACACCGAGGCTTTAGCCAGCGACATCAGGCAAAGAAACTCAGCAAAGAGTTAATGACCGTGCGCTGATTGTTGTCCGACAGATTGTAGAACAGCGGCAGACGCAGCACGCGCTCACTCTCAGCCGTGGTAAACACGTCATCACCGTGGAAGCGACCAAAGCGCTCCCCCGCCGGTGATGAATGCAGCGGGATATAGTGAAACACGGTGAGAATTTCCGCTTCTTTCATCCAGTTGATCAGCGCCTGCCGATCGTTGCTGTCACGCAGCTTGATGTAAAACATATGCGCGTTGTGGCGACAGCTGTCCGGCACCACCGGCAACGCAATGCGTCCGGTTGCCGCCAGCGGCTGGAGTGCCGCAAAGTAATTGTTCCACAAGCGTAAACGCTGCTGGTTAATGCGTTCGGCGGCTTCCAGCTGCGCCCACAGATAGGCCGCCTGCAAATCCGCCATCAGATAACTGGAACCGATATCGCGCCAGGTGTATTTATCCACCTGACCCCGGAAGAACTGGCTACGGTTGGTGCCTTTTTCGCGGATGATCTCCGCACGTTCTACCAGTTTTGCCTCATTAATCAGCGTCGCGCCACCTTCACCGCCCGCGGTGTAGTTTTTGGTTTCATGGAAGCTGAAGCAACCAATATGGCCGATGGTACCCAGCGCGCGCCCTTTGTATTGCGACATCACGCCCTGCGCGGCATCTTCAATCACATACAATTTATGCTTCGCCGCCAGCGCCATGATGGTGTCCATTTCGCAGGCCACCCCGGCGTAATGCACCGGCACGATAGCGCGGGTTTTGCTGGTAATCGCCGCTTCAATCAGGGTTTCATCGATATTGAGCGTATCGGGCCGCACATCAACGAAAACGATGGTCGCACCGCGCAACACAAAGGCATTGGCTGTGGACACAAAGGTGTAGCTCGGCATGATCACTTCATCACCGGGCTGGATATCAATCAGCAGCGCCGCCATCTCCAGCGAGGCGGTGCAGGAGGGGGTCAGCAGAACTTTTTTGCTGCCGAAGTGTTGTTCCATCCACTGCTGACAGCGCCGGGTAAAGCCACCATCGCCGCACAGTTTGCCGCTGGCCATCGCCGACTGCATATATTCAATTTCGCTGCCCACCACCGGCGGGGCATTAAATGGGATCATGTGCGTTCCTGTAAAACCAGTAGGCGGTGCTTTCGAGCCGCGCACCGCTGCGTAAATAGAGGCGCATCGCCGCCAGATTACTGAGCTGGGTGGCAACACGCAGGCGATTGAGCTGGCGCACCCGCCCCCAGTCCGCTGCCGCCAGCAGTAGCCGCTGGCCAATCCCTTTGCCCTGCGCTTCAGGCAACACCGCCAGCAGGCCGATGCGCGCATCGTCGTTCTGTTCGCGTATCGAGACAAATCCCTGCAACGCGCCCTGTTCATCGCAGGCGATCAGGCATTGGTTATCAAAGGTGCCGCGCACCGCGTTTTCAATCCATTGCGCATAGAAGCGGCTGCTGTCATCGGCGTGAAACCAGGGTGCACGAAAACGGCTCAGGCGGAACGCCGTCGCGGCGGCAGCGCGCAGCTGCGGGATCTGCGCTTCACGCGCGATACGCACACCGGTTTGCCGTTCGGTACGTTTGATGTTGATGGCAAGGTCAGCTTCTCCTTCCACCAGCTGGAAACCGTGCCGACTGATGACATCAATCACATCGTTGCGCTCAGCGGCCACCTTCATTTGCCACAGCGCGCAGGGCTGTTGCAGCGCCTGCGTCAGCGGCGTATCGCCATCAGGATCCAGCCGCGCCGTCTGCACGGCGAAGAAGCCGCTTTCCCACGGCAGGGGCTTAATACTGACGTTGACGGACATAGCCGGTAACCCGAACTTGTTTCATCGCCACACTCCTTTGGTATCGACGATCCACGACTGCGTCACCTGCGCCGTATCGATGGCGCGAAATGCCGCGTGATCGACCAGCATCACCAGGATATCGGCGTGTTGCAGTGCCGTGGTGGTGGTCACCAGCGTGGCTTCACGGCTGAGGCGTGCGGGGATCTCACTGATATGCGGTTCCACCACCCAAGTGGTACCGCTGTGCCACTCCGCAATCAGATGCGCTACCGTCATCGCCGGGCTTTCGCGCAGATCGTCAATATTGGGTTTAAACGCCAGACCGAAGCAGGCGATGGTGAGATCACTGGCACGCTTACCGCTGGCCGTCAGACATTCCGCCAGCTGCTGTTTTACCTGGTCCAGCACCCAGTGCGGTTTGGCATCGTTAACTTCCCGCGCGGTGCGGATCAGTCGCGCCTGCTGCGGGTTTTGCGCCACTATAAACCAGGGATCGACCGCAATGCAGTGGCCGCCAACGCCGGGACCAGGTTGCAGGATATTGACGCGCGGATGGCGATTCGCCAGCGCAATCAGTTCCCAGACGTTAATCCCCTGCTCGGCGCAAATCAGCGATAATTCATTGGCAAAGGCGATATTGACGTCACGGAAGCTATTTTCCGTCAATTTGCACATCTCGGCGGTACGCGCGTTGGTTTCCACGCACTCACCGCGCAGGAAAATCCGGTATAGCTCACTGGCTCGCGCGGAACAGGCGGGCGTCATGCCACCAATAACCCGATCGTTCTCAATCAACTCCACCATCACTTTGCCTGGCAGCACGCGCTCCGGGCAGTAGGCGATGGCGACATCCACCGCCTCGCCGTGTTGCGGGAAGCGCAGGTCCGGACGCGCAGCCGCCAGCCATTCAGCCAGTTGCTCGGTGGTGCCGACCGGTGATGTGGATTCGAGGATAACCAGGTCCCCGGCTTTTAACACCGATGCAATGGCGTCAGCCGCTGCCTGGACAAAACTGAGATCCGGTTGATGATCGCCGATAAAAGGCGTCGGTACCGCAATCAGGAACGCATCGGCCGCTTCGGCCTGCATGGTCGCACGCAGATGGCCGCTGTGGACGGCATCACGTACCACGTCACCCAGTTCCGGTTCCACGATGTGGATTTCACCACGATTAATGGTGTCGACCGCGCGGGCGTTGATATCGACGCCCACCACGTTTATTCCCCGGGAAGCAAAAACGGCTGCCGTAGGCAGCCCAATATAGCCCAGTCCAATAACGGAAATGGTTTGAAAACTCATGGTTATGCTCTGTGATTTTTGAGGGCCTGCAAAATGCGTGCGCAGGCCTGGCCGTCGCCATAAGGGTTGTGCGCATG
This sequence comes from Pantoea cypripedii, assembly GCF_002095535.1. Classification (NCBI taxonomy): domain Bacteria; kingdom Pseudomonadati; phylum Pseudomonadota; class Gammaproteobacteria; order Enterobacterales; family Erwiniaceae; genus Pantoea; species Pantoea cypripedii. The sequence continues at coordinate 125,776 of NZ_MLJI01000001.1, read as the reverse complement.
GCTCATCGCCAGCCAGGCGTCTTCGTTGTCCAGCAGCTGGCTGACTTCAGCGACAATTTTGTCAACATCGGTACCAACCAGCCTGACCGTACCGGCAGCCACCGCTTCCGGACGCTCGGTGGTGTCACGCATCACCAGCACCGGCTTACCAAGTGAGGGAGCTTCTTCCTGAATACCGCCCGAATCGGTGAGGATCAGCCAGGCCCGGTTCATCAGCCAGACAAAAGGCAGGTACTCCTGCGGCTCAATCAACACGATATTTTCGATGCCACTCAGAATGCGGTTCACCGGTTCGCTGACATTGGGGTTGAGGTGCACCGGATAAACGATTTGCACCTGCGGATGCTGGCGGGCAATGTGCGCCAACGCACTGCAAATACGTTCGAAACCGCCGCCAAAACTCTCACGCCGGTGGCCGGTAACCAGCACCAGCTTTTTATCCGGGTTGAGGAACGGATAACGCGCCGCCAGCCGGGCATTGAGGTCGGCATCATCCAGCACGCGATCGCGCACCCACAGCAACGCATCAATGACGGTGTTCCCGGTGACGAAAATACGCTGATCCGGCAGATTTTCATGCAGCAGGTTTTGGCGCGAGTTTTCGGTGGGCGTGAAGTGATAACTTGCCAGATGGCCGGTCAGGGTGCGGTTCGCTTCCTCCGGCCACGGTGACATCAGGTTACCGGTGCGCAGACCCGCTTCCACATGCCCCACCGGAATCTGGTGATAGAACGCCGCCAGGCTGGCGGCCAGCGTGGTGGTGGTGTCGCCATGCACCAGGACCACATCGGGCCTGAAGTCAGCCAGCACGGTTTTCATGCCCTGCAAAATGCGGCAGGTGATCTCCGTCAGGCCCTGCTCCGGGCGCATGATATTGAGATCGTAATCGGGTTGCAGGCTGAACAGGCGCAGCACCTGATCAAGCATTTCGCGATGCTGCGCCGTGACGCACAGGCGCGACTCAAACGCAGCATCCTGCGCCAGCGCCTGCACCAGGGGCGCCATTTTTATCGCCTCAGGACGAGTGCCAAATACGGTCAGAACTTTCACGCGGCTTCTCTTAATGACTCGTTGGTAACATCGGACGCGGACGGCGCACCAATGCCACCCCCGCACCCACCAGCGCGCCGATGACGCCCCACATGATCATCATAAACGCCCGACGTGGACTATTACGTGTCACCGGTTCCTCCGGTGTACGCAGGTAACGATAAGTCTGGAATTGCTTATCCAGCTGGGGTCCCGCCTGCAACGTCGCCAGCATCACTCTATTTTGATCATAGCTTAAATCGTAGGCGGGTCCGCTTGCCTGCAGGGTATCAAGCTGGGCCTGTAGCATTTGCTGACCCAGCAGGAAGCGGTCACTGTCCGGTAAGTTCTCGCTACTCGCAACCGTGCGGTTTTCTTTAATGCCTTGCTGGCTGGCGATTTTCAATGCCTGCTCGATACGCTGACGCTGACGTTCGAATACCGCCTGCGCCACATCTTCCTGACGCTTCACCTGCGCCTTTAACTGCTCGCTACGCGCCTGCCAGGCTCCCTGCAACTCCTCATCCAGGTGGCGTGCCGCCCGTTCGCTGGCATAAGCAATGTACTGGCGCAGCAGATTATTGGCATCGCTGGCACTTTCGGCGTTCAGTTTAATGTTATCCAGGGTGTTATGCGCCGGATCAGCTGGCGTGAACTGGATATTGGTGATCATCTCGTCGAGCAACGCCGCATCGTTGCGGGTATTGCCACTTTTACGGCTTTTATAATAGTCAGTCTGTAACCAGAACTCGCGGCGCGTATCCCATGAAGCCAGTTGCATGGTGAACTCCTGATACACTTCGTCCATCACCGTGGGTGCGGGTGTATTCAGGTTCAGCGTGTTGTTACGCGCATCAAGGTTATTGATAAACTGTTGCTGGACGAAATAATCGCCCAGCATGTTGACCGTGGGTCGATCGGTAATCGCCGTGGTGCTCCATACCTGTTTCATCAGCATGGAAGCCAGCCATGCCAGCAGTGCAAACAGCAGCGCCAGACCCACAATCCAGCGTTTGCCGCGCCACAGTGCACAGCACAGGCCGCGAATATCCAGTTCGTTCTCCACAACGACAGAGGTCATAACAAGGAATCCTTATTCGGGTTCTTAGTAATTATTTTTTAACTTCGCTCGCGCTCTGCCAGCGGCGTTTGATACGGCGAACTTTACGCGCGACGCGCCAGGCGTGTTTCAGACAATAGCCGTAGAAACAAAACGCCACCAGAAACAGCAACAACATCACCCACTCCGGGATGAAGGCCAGATACTCACCCAATACCCCGATACCCGCGAGGATCGCCGCCGCCGTGGTAATCAACAGGAATGCCTGCCGCGAAGTAAAACCGGCGCGCATAATCAGATGATGGATGTGCTGGCGGTCGGCAGAAAACGGACTCATCCCCTTACGCAGACGGCGATACATGATGGCAACCATATCCATCAGCGGGATGGCAATTAGCCATAGCGCCGTCACGGGCGTAATCGGGTGACTCAGACCCTGCGTGGTTTCCAGCAAAATCCAGATGATGGTGAAACCGATCATTGTGCTACCGGCATCCCCCATAAACACTTTGTAGCGCCGCCCGAGTAAACCGAGGTTGAGCAGAATATAGGGGATGGTGGCGGCAATCATGGCAAAGCACCACATCGCCAGACTGGTTTGGCCATCAAAGTACAGAATGATGCCCATCGCACCAAAGGTGACGCAGGATAAGCCCCCCAGCAGACCATCAATACCATCGACCATATTGAAGGCGTTGATCGCCGCCCAGACGGCAAACAGCGTCAGCACGTAGCCAAACGGGCCAACAATCAATTCGAACGGTCCAATGATAAAGCCGAGACTCAGCAGATAGAGCTTGGCACCCGCCATCATCACGACGGCAACCGCGGCCTGTACCGCAGCACGAATCTTCACGCTGATGTCGAAGCGATCATCCAGTGCGCCGACAAACACCAGCACACCGGCACAGCTGAGGTACAGCAAAGCATGGGGAAGATAGTAGTTGGAAATGATAAAAGCGAAGCAGATCCCCGCGTAGACGGAGATACCTCCGACAAGCGGAATGGCACCATGGTGACGTTTTCTGGAGTTGGGTGTGTCAACCAGCCCGATCTTTTTAGCCGCTTTACGAGCAAAAAACAGGAACGCTAAGGAAAACAGAAAAACTATACCAAGTTCAGTACTCATAGTGAGTAAATTCACATTAACGCTCTCAGCTAAAATCGTGGACAACAATAAGCAAATTTTCCGCCTTTGCCGTTGATCCCGAGTCCTAATTCCGCCTCAGAAGTGTGCGTTTGATTAAAAAATAAGCACTTCTGCCACAGTCATTATAAATACTCCCGACAGGCCTAATCCTAATGCCCGGAAATGAAAAACGCCACGTTAAGACGTGGCGTTAGTGATAAATCCTGGCAATTTGTGCGGAAAGAACGGCTGAGACGCCCTCCGCACCCGACGCGTCAGGAACGCTTCATCATATCGAAGAATTCGTCGTTGGTTTTGGTCATCGCCAGTTTGTTGATGAGGAACTCCATCGCATCGATCTCACCCATCGGATGGATGATTTTGCGCAGGATCCACATCTTCTGCAGTTCTTCAGAAGAAGTCAGCAGCTCTTCTTTACGTGTACCGGAGCGGTTGTAGTCAATCGCCGGGAACACACGTTTTTCCGCAATTTTACGGGAAAGGTGCAGTTCCATGTTGCCTGTACCTTTAAATTCTTCGTAGATGACTTCATCCATCTTCGAACCGGTATCAACCAGCGCAGTCGCGATGATGGTCAGGCTGCCGCCCTCTTCCACGTTACGTGCCGCACCGAAGAAACGCTTCGGACGATGCAGGGCGTTAGCGTCCACACCACCGGTCAACACTTTACCGGAAGCCGGAACAACGGTGTTGTAGGCACGCGCCAGACGGGTGATGGAGTCGAGCAGGATGATGACGTCTTTTTTGTGCTCAACCAGGCGCTTGGCCTTCTCGATCACCATTTCCGCAACCTGCACGTGACGGGAAGCCGGTTCGTCGAAGGTTGATGCGATAACTTCGCCTTTCACCAGACGCTGCATCTCGGTCACTTCTTCCGGACGTTCGTCAATCAGCAGCACCATCAGCACGCAATCCGGGTGATTGTAGGCGATGCTCTGAGCAATGTTCTGCAGCAGCATGGTTTTACCGGCTTTCGGCGGTGCAACGATCAGACCACGCTGGCCACGGCCAATCGGTGAAGCCAGATCCAGCACGCGTGCGGTCAGATCTTCAGTTGAGCCATTACCCCGCTCCATACGCAGACGGCTGTTGGCGTGCAGCGGCGTGAGGTTTTCGAACAGAATCTTACTACGGGCGTTTTCCGGCTTATCGTAGTTAACTTCATTAACCTTCAGCAGGGCAAAATAACGCTCACCTTCTTTCGGCGGACGGATTTTACCGGAGATGGTGTCACCTGTGCGGAGGTTGAAGCGGCGGATTTGGCTGGGAGAAACGTAGATATCGTCGGGACCGGCGAGGTAGGAGCTGTCTGCAGAGCGGAGGAAACCAAATCCATCCTGCAGTATCTCCAGCACACCATCACCGAAGATGTCTTCACCACTCTTGGCGTGCTGCTTCAGAATGGCGAAAATAATATCCTGCTTGCGCATACGCGCCAGGTTTTCCAGCCCCATATTTTCGCCGAGAGTAATCAGCTCAGAAACCGGCGTATTCTTTAATTCGGTAAGATTCATATGATGGGTTCTTAAACTCGGGGTAATTCTCGAAATGTTTGTCGTGAATGGTATGGCGAATATTCCATGCCTGTTTAATGGCTCTTTATTCGACTCTGCTCGACGGATATCGTCAGGGATGGCGATAAGGGAGCGAGGAGACGGTCGATAATGTTGCCAGGGGTACTAGCCGTCAGATTGCCAAACCACGAAAACGTTCAATGCGAATAGGGTCTGACAAGGGAAATCTTTAGATGCAAACTACAAGGTAAGTGCGTAATGCAGTATTGACAACTTATCACGCTAAAACGGAGACGTCCAGCAGTGGAGAAAAAATTCGCCACTGCGGACGAAACACCGCGCTGGGCTTAGCCCAGGTTAGCGTTCAGGAACTCTTTCAGCTGGCCTTTTGACAGTGCGCCAACTTTGGTAGCCGCCACCTCGCCGTTCTTAAACAGCAGCAGGGTCGGAATGCCGCGAATGCCATACTTCGGCGCGGTGCCTGGGTTGTCGTCAATGTTCAACTTGGCGATGGTGAGCTTACCGTCGTACTCTTCTGCGACTTCATCAAGGATCGGCGCGATCATTTTGCAAGGACCACACCATTCAGCCCAGAAATCTACCAGTGTCACACCTTCTGCTTTCAGCACGTCAGTGTCGAAACTGTCATCGGTCAGGTGAACGATTTTATCGCTGCTCATGTATTACTCCACAAGATTATGCCTGGCGAATTGGCGTAAAATTTACCAACGTAGGTTGACTTTATTTCATAGGATACGCTTTCGTAAAGCGATAGTAAGCTGATATTCTACCACACTATGAGCAAAACACACTTAACAGAACAGAAGTTTTCCGACTTCGCCCTGCACCCAAAGGTAGTGGAAGCCCTTGATAAGAAAGGCTTTCATAACTGCACGCCCATTCAGGCGCTCGCGTTGCCTCTTACGCTTTCAGGGCGTGACGTCGCGGGTCAGGCGCAAACCGGTACCGGCAAAACGATGGCGTTCCTGACGTCAACGTTTCATCATCTTCTTACTCACCCTGCTGCTGAAGGCCGTCAGGTTAATCAGCCGCGCGCGTTGATCATGGCGCCGACGCGTGAACTCGCAGTGCAGATCCATGCTGATGCAGAACCGCTGGCAGCCGCCACCGGCCTGAAGCTGGGTCTTGCCTATGGTGGCGACGGTTACGATAAACAGCTGAAAGTGCTGGAACAGGGCGTGGATATTCTGGTGGGTACCACCGGACGCCTGATTGATTACGCCAAACAGAACCACATCAACCTGGGCGCGATTCAGGTGGTGGTACTGGATGAAGCCGACCGCATGTTCGATCTCGGTTTTATCAAAGACATCCGCTGGGTGTTCCGCCGCATTCCCCCTGCAACACAGCGTCTGAGCATGCTGTTCTCCGCCACGCTGTCGTACCGTGTGCGCGAACTGGCGTTCGAGCATATGAACAACGCTGAATACGTGGAAGTGGAACCGGAGCAGAAAACCGGCCATCGCATCAAAGAAGAGCTTTTCTATCCTTCTAACGAAGAGAAAATGCGTCTGCTGCAGACCCTGCTGGAAGAAGAGTGGCCAGATCGCGCCATCGTCTTCGCCAACACCAAGCATCGTTGTGAAGACATCTGGGGCCACCTGGCTGCCGATGGTCATCGCGTCGGTTTGCTGACCGGTGATGTGGCACAGAAAAAACGTCTGCGCATTCTCGACGATTTCACCAAAGGTGACGTTGATATCCTGGTGGCAACCGATGTCGCCGCGCGTGGTCTGCATATTCCTGCGGTTACCCACGTGTTTAACTACGATTTGCCCGACGATCGTGAAGATTACGTGCACCGCATTGGCCGTACTGGCCGCGCGGGTGCCAGCGGTCACTCCATCAGCCTGGCGTGTGAAGAGTATGCACTGAACCTGCCAGCCATTGAGGAGTATATCGGTCACGGTATTCCGGTGAGCAAATACAACAGCGAAGCCCTGCTGAGCGATCTGCCGCCACCGAAACGTTTGACCCGTAACCGCTCTGGCAATGGCCCGCGTCGTGGTGGCAACAATGCCAACCGTCGCAGTGGCGCACCGCGTAATAACAACCGTAAACGTTCGGGTTAAGCACACCATGCTAAGCGCATCGTCACTTTATGCTGCGATTGATCTGGGTTCCAACAGCTTTCATATGTTGGTGGTGCGCGAAGTCTCAGGCAGCATTCAGACGGTCGCGCGTATTAAACGCAAAGTGCGCCTGGCTGCGGGTCTGGACAAAGAAAGCCAGCTCTCGGCAGAAGCGATGCAGCGCGGCTGGCAGTGCCTGAAACTTTTCTCCGAACAACTGCAGGATATTCCTGCTGAGCAGATCCGCGTGGTCGCGACTGCCACGCTGCGTCTTGCCGCGAACGCGCAGGATTTTCTCGCCACCGCGGAGCAGATTCTCGGTTGCCCGGTCAATGTGATCAGCGGCGAAGAAGAAGCCCGACTGATTTATCAGGGCGTGGCGCATACCACTGGCGGTTCCGATCAACGTCTGGTGGTGGATATTGGCGGCGGCAGCACGGAGCTGGTCACCGGCGTTGGCTCCCATGCCACGACGTTGTTTAGTCTGTCGATGGGTTGCGTGACCTGGCTGGAGCGTTACTTCAGCGATCGTCATCTGGCAAAGGAGAATTTCGCCCAGGCCGAGCAGGCTGCGCGCGAAATGATTCGTCCGGTGGTGGCGTCTCTGCGCGAAAAAGGTTGGCAGATTTGTGTGGGTGCCTCGGGCACCGTGCAGGCGCTACAGGAAATTATGGTGGCGCAGGGGATGGATGAACGTATCACCCTGAGCAAACTGCAACAGCTGAAACAGCGCGCCATTCAGTGCGGCAAGCTGGAAGAGCTGGAAATTGAGGGACTGACGCTGGAACGCGCGTTGGTTTTCCCCAGCGGCCTGTCGATCCTGATCGCTATCTTTCAGGAACTCGGTATCGAGAGCATGACACTGGCCGGTGGCGCACTGCGCGAGGGCCTGGTCTATGGCATGCTTCATCTGCCGATTGATCGCGATATCCGCAGCCGTACCCTGCAAAACGTGCAGCGTCGTTTTGCCATCGATGTTGATCAGGCCGAACGTGTCCGGCAATTAGCGGAAAGTTTTATTCGCCAGGTGAGCACCAGCTGGAAACTGGATCATCGATGTCGCGATCTCCTGCTCAGTGCCTGCTCTATCCATGAAATTGGCCTGAGCGTCGATTTCCGCCAGGCTTCACAGCACGCCGCTTACCTGATTCGCCACCTCGATCTTCCCGGTTTTACCCCCGCCCAGAAAAAACTACTGGCCTGCCTGTTACAGAACCAGAGCGGCAGCATCGATCTCGCGCTACTGACGCAGCAAAATGCCGTGCCACCGCGCCTGGCTGAGCGTCTGTGCCGTTTGTTGCGTCTGGCGATTATCTTCTCCAGCCGTCGTCGCGATGACACCTTACCGGCGGTACGTTTGCAGGCGGATGATGATGCATTGCATCTGACGCTGCCAGCGGGCTGGCTGCAGGCGCATCCGTTAAGAGCGGAGTTGCTGGAGCAGGAGAGTCATTATCAGTCGTATGTACATTGGTTATTAACCCTGTCCTGATGTACCCCGTAGCGACGCGATTTATCGCGTCGCGACATTACGACCCCTTCTTCGCGTTCTCCAGCATCGCCCGTAACCCGGCAACACGCGTCTGCCCGGTTTTCATCCGTTCCTCGGCACTGACCACTTTTTTCTCGCGTTCCCACACCACATCATCCTGCGGCAATTCCAGCAGAAAACGGCTCGGCTCCGGGCGTACCAGCTCGCCATACTGACGTCGCTCGCGGCACAACGTGAAGGTCAGCTCCTTCTGGGCACGGGTAATCCCCACGTACGCCAGACGACGCTCCTCTTCGATATTGTTTTCATCGATGCTGCTCTGGTGCGGCAACAAACCTTCCTCCATTCCCACCAGATAGACATAAGGGAACTCCAGCCCCTTAGAGGCATGCAACGTCATCAGCTGTACCTGATCGACATCCTCGTCGCTTTCCCCGCGTTCCATCATGTCGCGCAGGGTAAAGCGTGTGACCACCTGCGCCAGCGTCATTGGCTCATCCAGCTCGTTTCCTTCCAGCATTTCCGTCATCCACTGGAACAGCATATTGACGTTTTTCATGCGCATTTCAGCCGCTTTCGGGCTGGGAGAGGTTTCGAACAGCCAGCTTTCGTAGTCGATGCCGCGAATCAGGTCACGAACCGCATTCACCGGCTCGCGCTCCGTCAGCTGAATCATCTCATTCAGCCAGCCGGTAAAACGTTGCAGATGCTCCAGCCCGCGCCCGCTCAGGGTTTGCCCCAGCCCCATATCAAAGCTGGCGTTGAACATACTTTTGTTACGCAGCGTGGCCCACTCGCCGAGTTTTTGCAGGGTAGCCGGTCCGATCTCGCGGCGCGGCGTATTCACAATACGCTGAAAGGCACTGTCATCTTCGGGATTGGTCAGTACACGCAGGTAGGCCAGCAGATCTTTAATCTCCGGTCGCGAGAAGAACGAGGTGCCGCCCGAAATCCGATAGGGAATACGGTTCTGCATCAGCTGCTTCTCGAAAACCCGCGACTGATGGTTACCGCGGTAGAGAATGGCGTAATCCTTGTATTGCGTCTTATTGATAAAGTGATGGGCAATCAACTCTCCCGCCACGCGCTCCGCCTCATGATCTTCATGATTGGCCATCAGCACTTTCAGCTCGCTACCGACGCCCAGCTCGGAGAACAGGCGCTTCTCAAACACATGGGGATTATTGGCGATCAGGATATTGGCGGCTTTGAGGATGCGCTGCGAGGAACGGTAGTTCTGCTCCAGCTTCACCACCTCCAGCGCCGGAAAATCTTCTTTCAGCAGCACCAGGTTTTGCGGACGCGCACCACGCCAGGAATAGATCGACTGATCATCATCGCCCACCACGGTAAAACGCGCGCGGGCGCCCACCAGCAGTTTGACCAATTCGTACTGGCTGGTGTTGGTGTCCTGATATTCATCCACCAGCAGGTAACGAATGCGCTGCTGCCAGCGCTCGCGGACTTCCTGATTACGTTTCAGCAGCAGCGTCGGCAGCAGGATCAAATCGTCAAAATCCAGCACGTTACAGGCTTTCAGATGTTGATCGTACAGTTGGTAGCAATGGGCAAAAATCTGGTCACGCTGTGACTTCGCCAGCCCTGCCGCACCCTGCGGATCCACCAGGTCATTTTTCCAGTTGGAAATGGTGGAAATCAGTTGCTGCAACAGCGTCTTGTCTTCTTCCAGCCATTGTTTGGTCAGGTCTTTCAGCAGTGCCAGCTGATCCTGATCGTCGAACAACGAAAAGGTGGATTTCATGCCCAGCGCGGCATATTCGCGCTTAATGATTTCCAGCCCCAGGGTATGGAAGGTGGAGATCATCAGACCGCGCGCCTCTTTGCGCCCCAGCGTCTGCGCCACACGCTCTTTCATCTCACGCGAGGCCTTGTTGGTAAAGGTCACGGCGGCGATATGGCGCGCCTGATAGCCGCACTCGCGGATCAGATGGGCAATTTTATTGGTGATTACACGGGTTTTACCCGAGCCAGCACCGGCCAGCACCAGGCAGGGACCGGTGACAAATTCGACAGCACGTTGTTGGCCGGGGTTTAAACGCATAGCGGAATTTCACTCAGTTAAATCAGAAGGAGGCGGGTATAATGCGCGACGATTATACACAACTGAGACCGAATCATGGCGAAAACTGCAGCGGCTTTACACATCCTGGTGAAGGATGAAGCACAGGCAAAAGCGCTGCTGGCCCAGCTGGAAAAAGGCGCAAACTTCCAGCAGCTGGCAAAAAAACACTCCACCTGCCCCTCCGGACGTAACGGCGGCGATTTGGGCGAATTCCGCAAAGGCCAGATGGTGCCAGCCTTTGATAAGGCGGTGTTCAGCTGCCCGTTACTGCAACCTTACGGACCGGTGAAAACCGCCTTTGGTTACCACATCATCAAGGTGCTGTGGCGTAACTGATCATTTCTTCTGCTTCATCTGCTGCAATACATTGCTGCATTGATTGCTATCGGTGTCGCTCGGCGAAACCAGCGCCAGCAATGCCGCAGCCGGTGCCAGCACCGTACCCAGCGCCACGGCAGCGGCACCACGGGCAATCAGCGGCCCGGCTTTCACTCCGGCGTCGGGGTTTTTAAAGGTGCCGCGCACGTAAAGCGGTGAACGCAGCGTAATGATACGCACGCCTTTACTCTCAGGATCGATGGTTAAATCGAGGCGTTCATTGGCGAAGTTGGCACTGCCTGACACATTAATCACCGCATTCTCGGTATCAAACACAAACAGCTGCGGCGTCGCCAGCCCGTTACGGATGTTGAGATCGGTGGCAGCGCAGTTGATACGCACTTCATCATCGCCAAAAATCTTACCGACCACATAGTTGCCGACATTCAACCCGGCGATTTCCATCAGGCTACGGCTGATCAGCCCGTCGTTCATCAGCAGCTTCAGCTCACCGTTGCTGGTTGCCAGCAAATCCGCCACCGAATTACCGGTGCCGCTCAGCGTCGCGTCGCCATTTAACTGGCCGAGGCTTTTCTGCATCGCCTGCACGCCAGGAAATAGCTGGCGCAGCTTCAGTTTGCGTACATGCAAATCCGCGCGACCGCGCATCGGCGTGCGATCGCCCTCCAGATGGATGGTGGAGTTAAGCGTCCCTCCGGCCATACCGAAGCGCAGCGGATCAAGACGTAAATCGCCGTTATTCAGCTGCAAATGGGTATAAAGATCGCTTAACGGCAGCGAATTGCTGTGTTCGATGCGTTTGCCGCTGAACTTCACATCGGCATCCATAGCGTTCCAGCTTTTGGTGGCAAACTTGTCATGCGGCAGCACGCGATCGGCGGGTTGCGTAGAGGCTTCGCCACGCTGCGCTTTCGCCTGTTGCGTTTTCTCGCTGCCCTTACCAGAGTTGACGCCAATCAGCGGCCCCAAATCGGCCATGCGCAGCTGATTTGAGGACAGTTCGCCGGTCAGCATCGGACGCGTTTTTTGCTGGCGATAAACCAGCGAACCATGAATATCGCTGTCACCGATATGACCGTTAAAGTTTTCATAGCGGAACGATGGTCCTTTGTCCTCGTTGAAGCGCGCGATCAGGTGCCCATCGGTTTCATACGGCGGCGTATCCGGCAACAACACGCCGGTTAAACCATACAAATTCGCCAGCGTGTCGCCCGCGAAGCGCAGGCGCACATCCAGCCCGCCGAGATTGAGCGGGTCCTGCAAAGTGCCATCGACGCGTACCCGCGTGGTGCCATTACGCACATCAACCTGCAACGGGAATGGCGTGGTCTGGCTGCGCAGCGACAGCATGCCACCGATTTTGCCCTCACCATCGAGGCGTTGATTGTTGTAAGTGCCGCTGGCTTTCCAGCCAAACACAAAGTCACCCGCACCCTGCTGCTGATCATTGCCGCCCGCCACCTGCGCGTAAGGCACCGGTTTACCCAGCGGGTTGATGGTGACGCTGACATCGGCTTTGTTGATGGCATCGAGGTAACGAATCTGCCCCTGATCGAACAGGATATTATCGAGGCGGAACGACCACGCCGAAGGAGCAGCATTGGCATCGCTGTTGCTGCTGCTGGCGAGGTTGAAAGTCCAGTTGTTTTGTTTGTCGGCGGTTTGAACCAGGCGGGCATCCGGTTGTTGCAGTTTGATCCACGGCAGATAAACCTGCTTATGCAGCAACGCCAGCGGCGCTAAGGTCGCTTCGGCCCGCTGTAAATGCACCATGGTGACATCCGCAATCGCCGGGGGATTGCCCAGCATGATGTCATCGGCATGGACCTGCGGCCATGGCACCCAGCTGCGCCAGCCGGGTTCTGCGCGATTGCGCACCCAGCTGACACCTAAATCGCCGCGAATGGCGAAAGGTCGATTCAGTTCTGCCGAGACTTTCTGGTTGATGGTTGGCTTCAGGCGGTTCCAGTCAAAGGTTGTAATCACAACCACGACCACCACAACCAGCAACAAAAAAATCCCGATAACCCAGCTCAGGACTTTTCCTGTTCGAGACATGCTGCTTCCTCCTTGCCCTTCCACGTCTCATTTAAAGATAGTCGAGACGTTAAGGAACGCATCAGGGAAGCGCTAAGGCCATGTTTTCCAGCTCGCTAAACGGAACCGGGCGGGAGAAGAAATAACCTTGCGCAGCCATCGCGGGCGAACTGCGCACCTGCTGCCACTCTTCCTCGGTTTCCACGCCCTCGACGATGACGCCGTTGCAATAACGATTGATCAGCGCCAGCAACATGGAAAACAGCGTGCGCCCTTCTTCGGTAGAACGCAGCAGGATAAACAGCTCACGCGATAGCTTGATATAGTCGTAACGCAGTTCAGTCAGTGCTGAAAAGTTCGCCATACCGGAGCCGAAATCATCCAGCCACAACGGGCCAAGTTCTGGCATTTGCGCGATCATCTCTTCCTGCGGCAACACATGGTGTTCGGTGAGTTCAAAACGTACCCATGGCAGTTGGGCAATCAGGCTGCGGATCTGTGGATGTTGCTGAATTGCCAGCAGCGTCGGGCCATCAATATTGACCGATGCCACCAGCTGACGCTGGCTAAAAAGCACCGACCACTGCATCAGCAACTCAAGCTGTTCCTGCACCACGTCGAGACGCTGCGCAATATCCAGCGCGTCAAAATAGATTTCCGGCGAAAGCCTTTTTTCTGGTGCGGATGGGTGTGTCACCGCAGTCAGTAATTCAATAGCCAGCAAGCGGCCTGAGACCTGGTAGATCGGCTGGAAAGTATAGAATCGTTGGCACTGCTGCCAGAAGAGACGCGTTTCCTGTTGTTGCTCCAGTTCAATTGAAGAAGGCAGCCGATGACTTAATTTCTTCATCACCATGGTTTTTTCCTGGTAGGTGGTGAGTGCCTGCAAATAGCATCTCAGCGGCAATTATCGGCGATCACCTGGATAACTTTATCAACCGAGCAGCCACACGAGCTCTTGAGTGTAACAGCGCATGTCGCGCTTAATCGGTAAAACAAACGGCGGTTTGACCGCTAAATCACCGCAGAAACCCCACTTTGAAACCTTAAGTGGAATTAAAACGCCGTTTTGAAAAACATTGACGACTGCCATACCAGACGCGAGACTAGAGGCAGAATTCACTACAGGCCGAAGACCATGACGCAGAAGAAAATCGCCATCATTGGCGAATGCATGATTGAGCTGTCCGAAAAAGGTGAGAACATCAAACGCGGTTTTGGCGGCGATACGCTGAACACCGCGGTATATCTGGCGCGCCAGTCTGCCACAGAGCAGCTGCGCGTGGATTACGTTACCGCACTCGGCACCGACAGCTTCAGTGACCAGATGATTGCCGCCTGGCAACAGGAACAGGTGCAGACCGATTTAATCCAGCGGCTCGACAATAAAATGCCCGGCCTGTACTTCATCGAAACCGATGAACACGGCGAGCGTACCTTCTGGTACTGGCGCAGCGATGCCGCCGCACGCTACTGGCTCGATAGCCCGCAATCTGACGCGATTTGCCAGCAGCTGGCACATTACGATTACCTCTATCTGAGCGGCATCAGTCTGGCGATTTTACCTGCCGCCAGCCGCGAGAAGTTAATGGCACTGCTCAGTGCCTGTCGCCGCAACGGCGGCAAAGTGATTTTCGATAATAACTATCGTCCGCGCTTGTGGGCAGATAAGGCCAGCGCGCAGCAGGCCTATGCCGCCATGCTGCAAAACACCGATATCGCCTTCCTGACGCTGGATGATGAGCATCTGCTGTGGGGCGAGCAGCCGCTGGAAACAGTGATTGCCCGCACGCGCGCGGCGGGTGTCGCGGAAATCGTCATCAAACGTGGGGCGGAATCCTGCCTGGTGGCGGTGGGTGATGCGCCGCTGGTTGATGTGCCCGCCATTAAACTGGCGAAAGAAAAAGTGATCGATACCACTGCCGCTGGGGATTCATTTAGCGCGGGGTATCTGGCGCTGCGCCTGCAGGGTGCCGACCCGGATGCGGCTGCCGCGCGCGGCCATCTTACCGCCAGCACGGTGATTCAGCATCGTGGCGCAATTATCCCGCTAAGTGCCATGCCGCAGTAACAGGACCACGCCCTGCCAGCCAGGGCGTTTTTTCGCCAACCAATCATCATCCCGGCTAACAACACCGCCCTGAAAATTTCCCTTAAATCCGCATTTATCCCGGTAAATTTTGCTTATTGCCTGATGCAATCCAAAACCCCGCCAGAACGGGTAACAGCACTTTAGCCATACTTAAGATCTAATTTTAAATTCAACGAGTTATGGCAAAAAAAATGTGCGCCAGGTTTTGTCCGAATCTCTGCTGATCGCCGGTTTTCGGCTGGACGATCGCCGTAAAAAAGACCATGTTTTAATCAACAACAGCAGGAGGCTGTTGATCCGGCCGCGACAACAAGAAAGACAACATAACTCGCTCAGGACTGATTTATGCACACAGAAATTATTAATATCTGGCCGCACGGTGATGCCCCCGGTGCCAGCGACTCACGCGCACAGCCGCAAATTGTCGATCTCGCCAAAGAATATGAACCCTACGATCGCGCCGCCACGGGCGTACGCTGCCCGGAAATGGCGATCTGGCATCCACAGGACTCCAACGGCATCACGCTGCTGGTCGCACCGGGTGGCGGTTATCAGCGGGTACTTATCGATCGGGAAGGTAGCGCACTGGCAACCTTCTTCACCTCGATGGGATATACGCTGGCGGTGATGACCTACCGTTTACCCTATGACGGCCATCATGAAGGCCCCGACGCCCCACTGGCAGATGCGCAACGGGCGGTGCGGGTATTGCGCGAACGCGCGCAGCGTGGGATGAACGGCAAATATATTGTGATGATGGGCTTCTCCGCAGGCGGACATGTCGCCGCCAGCCTCGGCACGCGGTTCGCCGAGAAGATTTATCCGGTGCAGGATCAGGCGGACAGCTTTTCCCCACGGCCCGACGCGATGGTACTGATTTACCCGGTGATCAGCATGCGTGATGGTCTGGCGCACGAGAGTTCGCGCACCCGCCTGCTGGGCGCCTGGCCGGATGAGAAAACCATTGAGGCTTATTCGCTGGAAACCAGGGTGCACAACCAGACGCCACCGACGTTGCTGATCCACGCGGCGGACGATGAGACGGTATCGGTCAATAACAGCATGGTGTTCTTTAGCGCGCTGCGCGAAAACCAGGTTCCGGCAGAAATTCATTTCTATCAGAAAGGCGGCCACGGATTTGGCATCCGTGGCGTCGCTGATTTGCCGTTAGCCAGCTGGCCAATGCTGGTGACCGAGTGGCTGCGGGCCAAAACCTGAAACTTATGACGACGGCGGGGCCAGTTCACTACCGCTGGCATTGCCGTCGCTTTTGCCATCATCCGGGCTAACAGGCGTTGCCGGGGTAGCTGGCGGGGCCATCACTTTATCCCAGCCTTCCTGCAACATCTTCACATTGGTTTCCGCTTCACCTTCCGGCTGAATCAGCACCATGGTCAGTTCCTGCGACAGTTGCTGACGCAATTCCTGATTGAGCTGGTCACGGGTTAAACCGCCGAGAAACGCCTGGCGCAGCTTCTGATACTGCTCTGGCGCGATATCTACCACCGCATTTTGCTGCGAGCGCAGACGCTGCCCCATCAGAATATCCGTGTCGGTGCGCGCGTAGGTAGCGAACAGCTTGTTCAGCTCCAGCAGTTTCTGCGCCATCAGCGCATCAAATTCGTCCTGCGGTAAGCCTTTATCACGTACCGCCGCCAGCTCTTTCGCCACCAGATTCATATTCTGTTGCAGCGAGGCGTTAGGGCTATCCATATTGATGGCGCACTGCGCACGCTGATACAGCACACGGCAATCAAAGCCGACCTGCACGCTTTGCGCTTTGCTATCGCCCAGCGCACGCTGCACATGCCAGAACAACGCTTCACGCGCCAGGTCGCTCTGCCAGTAATGTTCCAGGTTTTGCGAATCACGAATCGGCTGCCACGCGGTGTCCCACACCAGCGATAAGCGATCCTGACTCATCCCACCATTCACCAGGTTCACTGGCTGATGCGGCAGCGGCGACAGCGTCGGCATCGCCGCCGGTGACAGCCGTTTGCCCTGTAAGGCCGAGAACGCTTTATTAATCTGCTCCGCCAGACCGCGGCTATCGACATTACCGACCACGTACAGCGTCATAGCATCAGGCGTGTACCACTGTTGATAAAACGTTTTCAGCTGCGCAATGTCCACCGGCGCACGCGGCTGCTGGCCAGGGTCGTGCGCCAGCAGCGCGGAGCCTTTCAGACGATAGCGCCACCAGACATCCTGGGTATTGGGTGGCCAGGTGGCGATGGGATCGGACGCGCTCAGAGCGCTTGCCACCACCTGTTCATTCAGCGTCATTTTGCCTGCGGTTGCCGACAGCCAGCTCAGCGCTTCTTTCAGCAATTCCGGCCGGTTATTGGGCAGGCTCAGATTGTATTGGGTGAAATCATACGACGAAATCGCCGGTGGCAATGGACTATGGGGATCCATCGCCTGCTGCCACAGCGCACGTTGCTGATTGGTGTCGAGCGCGGTGTTATGCACCAACGCCAGACGTGGTAACAAATGGCTGAAACCGGTTTGCTGTGCACTCTCCACCAGCGAACCGGTATTAACGATCAGGCGTAGCTCAATACGGTCACTGGGACGCTGCGGCGTAGTCAGCAGCTGCCAGCTAAAACCATTGTCCAGTTTGCCTTCCTGCCAGGCGGGATCAGGCTGGAGCGTTTCGGCGTGTACGCTGAAACCGGATGCCGCCAGCAGCCATCCGCCAACCAAAAGCCGAATTCTGGTGCCCTGCATGTGAACCCCTATCAAACAGATCAACACTCGTTATCACGGCACGTTCGGTCGCACATAACCGCGACCGGTGCGGCAGTTTACCGCCACGTTTATTCTTCAACTGACTCTTTGACCACAAGATGGCCAGGAAGTCGCGCAACGAGGTGAAAAACCGGGAAAAAAATCAATGGGGTTTATTATGCAAATGCCCGCTGTGAGGGCAAGTCACAGCGGGCATTTCCCGGCAAATTAACGCAATTGCTGCTTTACAGTGAAGATTCTGGCGCGTTTTTTACCTTTTTCGCTGAAGAAAGCGTCTCCTGCAATTGCTTCTCATCCAGCTGACCGACCCACTTCGCCACCACCACCGTCGCCACACCATTACCGACGAGGTTAGTTAATGCACGGGCTTCGGACATAAAACGGTCAATGCCGAGAATCAACGCCAGACCGGCCACCGGCAGATGCCCCACCGCCGACAAGGTGGCGGCCAGCACGATAAAGCCACTGCCGGTCACACCCGCTGCCCCTTTCGATGACAGCAGCAGCACCACCAGCAGGGTGATCTGATGAAAGACGTCCATATGCGCGTTGGTCGCCTGAGCGATAAACACGGCGGCCATCGTCAGATAAATCGAGGTGCCATCGAGGTTAAATGAGTAACCCGTTGGGATCACCAGCCCCACCACCGACTTCTTACACCCGAGGCGTTCCATCTTATCCAGCATACGCGGCAGCGCAGATTCTGAAGAAGAGGTGCCCAGCACGATCAGCAACTCTTCTTTGATGTAAGCCACGAATTTAAGGATGTTGAAACCCGCAACGCGGGCAATCAGCCCCAGCACCACCACCACGAACAAAATACAGGTGATATAGAAGCAAATAATCAGCTGGCCGAGCTGCACCAGCGAGCCGACACCGTATTTACCGATGGTGAACGCCATCGCGCCGAAAGCACCAATCGGGGCCAGACGCATAATCATATTGATGATGCCGAAGATGACTTTGGAGAAGCTTTCAATCACGTTAAAAATCAGCGTGCCTTTATCTCCCAGACGATGCAGGGCAAAACCGAACAAAATCGCAAACAACAGCACCTGCAGGATGTTGCCGCTGGCAAAGGCACCGATCACGCTGTTCGGGATCACATCCAGCAGGAAGGCAATCACACCCTGCTGTTCCGCCTGCTGGGCATACATCGCAACCGCTTTGGCATCCAGCGTGGCAGGGTCAATGTTCATTCCCGCACCCGGCTGAAGCACGTTGACCACAATCAGGCCGATAATCAGCGCGATGGTGCTGACAATTTCAAAATAGAGCAGCGCAACCGCGCCAGTCCGCCCAACTGCTTTCATGCTCTCCATGCCGGCAATACCGGTCACCACCGTACAGAAAATCACGGGGGCGATGATCATCTTGATCAACTTAACAAAGCCATCTCCGAGCGGCTTCATCTGCGCGCCTAACTCAGGATAAAAATGGCCTAACAGAACGCCGATGCCTATGGCAACCAGCACCTGAAAATAGAGGCTTTTAAACAGCGAGGTTTTCATAACAGGTGTCCAGTGAAGACGGATTTCACCGTCATTTATTTAATAATTTGATGAGGTCGTTGCGGGGTCCGGGAAGACCCTGCCGACCTCAGGGAAAATAACATCCGGTTAACAGGATTAATATAGGGTTACATTCCTTACAAAAGTTACAAAACTCTAACTATGAACTGAAACGCTTCAGCAAGCGAGAGTTATGCAATTTCGCAAGGAAAATCAATAAATCAGGTGATTATTCGGCGGGTGATAACTTGTCAAGCCAGCGTTGGTTGAAGACATTCAGCGGCAGCGCCTCGGCATAGAGATAGCCCTGCCCAATGGTGATACCGCGTGCCAGCAGCCAGTCACGTTGTTCGGCGGTTTCCACCCCTTCGGCAATCACATCCAGATGGATAATGTCCGCGATGGCGGCCACGATGCGTACCATGGTGTCATCATCCGGCAGGACGGCGACAAAGCTGCGGTCCATCTTTAACTTATTGACCGGCAACGCCTTAAACTGATGCAGATAGTTGAGGTTGGAGTAGCCCATACCGAAATCATCCAGTGCCACGGCCACCCCGGTCTGCTGCAACATGCGCAGCAACGCCATCGCCTGTTCAGCATCGCCAATCTGCGCGGTTTCGGTAATTTCCAGCACAAAGTTGCCCGGCGTAATACGATGACGCGCCAGCAGCCCCTGCAAATGGCTGACCACGCTGGGGTCGCGCAGTTGCACCGCCGAGATATTGACACTGAGCGGGATATTAATGCCCTGCTTCTGCCACGCAGCGATAATGCGGCAGGATTCTTCAAACACCCAGCGGCCAATGGACGCAATCACGCCAATCTCCTCGGCGCTGGCGATAAACTCTTCCGATAACCCCCAGCTGCCATCTGGCTGACGCATGCGCAACAGCGCTTCCGCTCCGGCCAGCTCCCCGGTCGCCATATTGATTTGCGGCTGCAGATACAGCGCAAACTCTTCATCCTGCAACCCCTGCAAAATGTCATGCTCCTGCGTCAGGCGCTTCTGCGCCCGCTCAGTCAGTGCCGGGTCGAAGAACAGGATCTGGTTTTTACCCTGATGGCGCGCCGACATCATCGCGGAAGTGGCACGATCAAGTTGTTCACTGGCGGAAATGGGCGTGTCGTCATGCAACGCGAGACCGATGCTGGCGTTAGGCCGCAGCTGCAATTGTTGCAGATTGACCGGCTGGTTGATGCGCAGCATCAGATTGCGCGCCAGTCGCATCGATCGAAAAGGATTGTGCGCGCGCTTCATCAGCAGCGCGAAGTCGCTGGGTCCGGTTTGTGCCAGCAGCGTATGATCATCGATAGTGCTGCGGATTTTCTCCACCAGTGTCAGCATCAGGATATCGCGCTGCTCATCGCTCAACACCCCGTTCGCATCCTGCAAGGTTTCGATGCGGATCACCATCACCCCCCAGGGGTTATGACGATGCGGATGGCTGAGGTGCTGATCAAGCAGCGCCAGAAACAGCGCGCGATTCGGTAAATCGGTGACGGCAAAGTGCGTCGTCAGTCGGCTCATTTCATCGTGAATCGACTCCAGTACCTGCTGGTTGCGATTATAACTGCGGATCAACATACCAATTTCGTCGTCGCGATGGTTGTTGGGCAGCGGCAACTTATGCGTCAGGATTGACTGCGGCGGCAGCTCCTGCAAATCACGCGAAATATTACGTAGCGGGTGCACCACCAACCGGTTGATACACCAGCTGATGGATACCGACAAAATCAGTGCCAGCAGCAGATACGTGGTGATCATTGTTGCCAGAGTACTGAGGATGAACTGATACACCCGGGATGAATCTGCCTGTAATACCAGGTAGGCAATCGGCTTCGGCAGCCCGGTCCGTTCTACCGAATACAGTGGCAGCGTAATTTGTACTGGCAACTCAAACAAACGCGCCACCAGTCGTGGAATTGGTTTCTCAACTTCAAAATCCGCGTGTAGCGCCTGAAACGCATTGGGCAGCACCACATCGGCGCGTGACAGAATGCCGGAGGGTTTCAGGGTATTCAGTATGCGTTCTGCCTGGGGGATATCGGCTTTTAACACCGCTTCGGACAGCGGCTGACGCACGGTATGCGCCACATTCTCCATCTGCTGGGCGTAGTCAATCCTGCGCTGCTGCACAAAATGAAATAACTGGATGACGATGAAAATACAGATGGTAACCAACGCCACGGTGGAGACTGTGGCCATCTGCTTAATCGTTAAGGAACGACTGACGCGCAACAAAATCTCTCCCGGCAACTCTTAGCCGTGTTATCAGACAGGAAAATGCGCAGCAAGTATATCCCAGATCACGGTTTTTTTTCGCCGGGAGAAAGTCGCAAAATCGGCTGGAGAGGGGATAAAAGACATTATTCGGACTAATTAACGTACCGGCACAACCAGCGCGATAAATCGCGCTGGTTGTGCCGTTATATATTTATTGCGGGTACGCTACCCAATCACCGCCATTAAGACGAATCCAGGGTTTGCCCTGATACATCATCACCACCGCATTATCATTTTCCGATACCACCGGCGTTTGCGGCAGATTATCGGTCAGCGCTGACATATTCACATTCGGCGCATTAAATACCTGACCATCCACCACGCGGGAAATAAGCTCCGAAAGGGCCAGCATGCTGGTGGGCGTATTAATGGTCAATGGCTGGCCCTGATGCGGTGCCTTCATTCCCACAAAGCTGATCCCCACCGGCACATGGGTAATTGACGGGCTGGGGATATCACGCAAACCGGACATCTGCATCTTATCGCCCTGCAACGCTGCACCGTGCTCCGGCACCACCAGCACCATCACACGCCGCCCGGATTTCTCCAGATTGGTCAGGAAGGTGTCGAGCTGGTCAAACAACACCTTGGCGCGCGGTTGCCAGGGCGCGGTGCGGGTGCTGCCCAGTTCGCGTGTGCCATCATGCAGCGGGATCAGGTTATAGAAGGTGGCGCTGCGCGCATCGTTACTCTTGCTGCGTTCATCCAGCCAGCGCTGCATCAGCTGACCATCATTAAACACCGTCGAGCCGTCAAACGAGGTCAGCTCCGGCGCGATGCCGTTTTGCGACATCAGCGGAGCCTGCATATCACCATAATCACGCAGCTCTTGCAGATAGTTACCGAACACGCCGGTATGGTCCATCATCAGTTCCTGCTTGAAACCGAGTTTTGCCAGGTTATCAAACAGGTAGCAACGCTGATCGGTGGCTTTATACAGGTTGCTGTGCGAGGTCTGTCCGCAGCTGGCGCGCAGCAAACGAATCCCCGCCGGGCCGCTATAGCCGGTGGCCGAGTTGTAATTATCCAGCATGATGTCGAAGTGGTGCCACAGCGGATGATTGCGCAGCTGCGCCACATCCAGATCGGACCACGACAGCGAACAAATGTTGATCACCAGAATATCGAACGGCTGCGAATCCGCAGGCAGGCTGTCCGGGAAATGGGTAACGCGCTGCCGTTCGCTGTCGTAGAAACGATTGAGCCAGGCGGTAAGATTGGCGCTGGTCGGCGGCGCAGATTGATCGAGTGCATCCGGCGTTTTACCGCCAGCAGCGGGTGGGTTATTCAGCACCACTTCTGGCGTCGCCGCTTTACCGGGCAGCAGATTGAAAGAGGGACCGGCAATGTTGATCACGTTCAGCCAAATCAGCGCCACCGCCACCAGCACCGTGATACGGATCCATTGGGCTACAAACAGATACAGCACCAGCAGCACAAAGGCTGCACCAATCATCTCCCAATTGATAAAGCGGTCGAGCAGATCCAGCAGGTAAGCGGTGGAGAACCCCGCTACCTGATCACCCTGGCTGAGAATCGAACTCAGACCCGGCAGCCAGGTATCGTGCCAGAACAGGCCAAAGCCAATCGGTATCGATACCCAGTTGCGCAGCCGGTGCCAGCGCAGCGACGGCAGCGGAAACAGCAGCCAGGCGAGAAACACCAGGTTGCTCAGCGCATGAAAGTTCAGGTAGCCATACCACAGCAGACCAAACTTAAGCAGAAAATAGAAATTCCAGCCGCCAAGTCCACGCCACCCGCTGCTTGCCAAAGATTTTTTATCACTCATTACGGTTTGGTATCCGTTTTCGTCGTATTCCGTTGCCAGACCCCTTCCGACTTGAGCGCACGAGCAGGCAGCAGGCGCATCAGCAGGCTATTGCTGCTGCGCGGCAGCCAGCGGGCCAACAGGGATTTAAGAAACAGCAGAATCAATAACAGCAGGATGATGACCTGCACCCAGTCCATTAGTGTCATCAGCGCGGCGCTCCCTCAATATTCAGGCTAATCGGCTGGGGAACCTGCGCCGCGCGTGCATGGGGCGCAGAGGGGGACGGATCCGGGTTTACCGCCACCGGCACGGCAGGCAGATCATGCTGCGTCACCGGCGTCAGCTGCCGCATTTTGTGGACTTCCGACACAATCTGGTTGTCCTCAAACCACACCATACGGTTGCTGAACAACTCGTCATGGGGCAGAGAAAAAATAGATTTCAGCGCAATATCCAAATCGTTAAAGCGACAGGAAGAAAGAAACAGGTAAATACGATCCTCACGCTGCGTCACCAGGTCGCCAAAGCGACGTGGTTTGCACAGGGTCAGGACCTGTTCCGGCTTCAGCTGTGGTACCGGGCGTAGCGCCACCATCAAACCTTTATCGTTTTCCGGCAGCAGCGTATTTTTCATCAGTTTCTGCACGGCACCGCAAAAAACTTCCAGCGGCAGATAACCGCGTTGCTGTAACGGTTGCAACGCCTGCATCAGCGCCGGGAGATCTGCCGGGACATGGCGTGTAAATTGCTGGCCCTGAATGCCTTCCAGCGTAGTGAGAAAACGCGACAGGGTTGCCGCTGTCGGCACAATGGCATTGATGCCGCACGCCAGCAGCAGGCGTTCATCGCTGTAGCGCAGGCTAGTGTTCATCTCGCGCACCACAATTTTCAGGGCGTTACCGCGTGAACGACGCAAACTATGGACCATCTTCGCCAGCGTATTGATGTCGTGGTTATTGGCGAGGCTGAAGATCACCGTGGCCGCATTGGCCTGCTGCGCACGGGTATACACCCCATCATTATTGCTAAACAATCGCCACTGGGCGGACAGCGGTGGCGCACCTTCCAGCACGCTCTCCTCGGCGAGAAATTGATTCTCATCATTGAGGCTCAGCGGAATATTTTGTTCTGACTCGCTGGCAGCAATAAATTGCTGATCGACGAAATTGAGCCGGATAGCGCGGTCGGCTAACAAACGATCGGCGGAATACCACCAGTTAATTCGATATTGCCAGCTATCCTGTTCATACTCTAAATGCGCGACACCATCAATCTGGCGAAAATAACGCTGCAAATGATTGCGCAGGTTAATTATTGATGTGCCGGAAGTTATTACCAGCAGCGTCATTTGTTTTTCCATTAAAAGACGACGCATACGTTTGAGCCAGAACGTCAACTCCTCTGACGATAATTTTTCCCATTGCGCAGTATTACTAAAAAACAGCAGCAGCCCGTTTTTTCTATTCAACACGCGCGCAAAATCATTAACCAATTGTAACAAGCTGGATTTATTCGACGGCAGCGAAAATAACGGAATGCGTGCCGGTCCGCTTAACGGGTCCGGGGTCAGCAACGCACGAGGTTTCTCACCCGAGCTTATCAGGGTTACCGTCTGCTGGTGACTAACCACCTGACGCAGCAACGATCGCGCATCCTCCGGCCTTTGGCAGGTTATCCAGTAAAGCCCTGGCGTTTGCAGCGTAATTAATTCCTGCTGAACCTGTTGCAGGCCGAGCGCATAGAGATTTTTCATATTTGATTCGCGATCTGTACAATCCAGGCTAGTTTATTATAGACGGCAGCGATTGGAACTGTTGAAATAAAAAATAAGCGCACTAACTCAAATCACATTGATCTGTGTGGGTGTTTAACGTTTTTGTCAACGCTAAACTTATCTCAAATAAATATAATCATTTTTCATCCGTTGTCGTTTTTCCGGTGGCAAAAAAGTAATGAAAACAGAAAATGCCTTTTCGCTGGTATCACATACCAGTGGCGAGCAGGATGACATAAATGCCCTGAGTGAGGCCTTTTCTTTAAAGGCATTTCGCTACATTGATATTGCCCGCGCAGAGCGTCTGAATACCCTGGTGTCATGCTGGCCGCTACTTCAGGAATTAACCGCCGCACAGGAGCCTGAACGCTAATGCCGGTGATTGCTCTCCAGGGACT
The DNA here is from genome assembly GCF_002095535.1 of Pantoea cypripedii. Lineage (NCBI taxonomy): Bacteria > Pseudomonadati > Pseudomonadota > Gammaproteobacteria > Enterobacterales > Erwiniaceae > Pantoea > Pantoea cypripedii. The sequence continues at coordinate 100,395 of NZ_MLJI01000001.1, read as the reverse complement.
GCGCGGCGGCTGCGGTGCCACTGCGCTCTGCGCCGCGCTCGGCTGGGCGCTGAACGCATTGCAGGAATCGGTGCTGGTCATCGATCTTTCCCCTGCAAATCAACTGGCTACTCACTTTAATCTTCCCGTCACAGAACCGGCTGGCTGGGCACCCGCACGGCTCGCTAATCAGCCGTGGCAACACCAGGCACAGCGTTACCTGCCAGGGCTGGATTTTCTGCCATTCGGCGCATTAACCCATCAGCAGGGGTTAAGCATTCGCACGGCCGGAGAGAAATTTGCTGAACCGTTGCTTAATGCTTTACCGCCACTGCAATCACAATACCGCTGGTTGATTATGGATATCCCGGCGGATGTGTCGCTCTGGCATCTGCCTTTTTTGCCTGCCGCTGACCGGCTGGTGCAGGTATTGACCCCGGATGCCAACTGCCAGCTGCGTCTGCATCATCCACATTTTTTGCCGCACACCCTGTTTTTAATCAACCAGTTCAATGCCAATAGCAGGCTACAGCAGGATCTGCATCAGCTGTGGATCAGTTCGCTAAACAACCTGATTCCCCAGGTGATCCATCGGGATGAGGCGCTGGCAGAAGCGCTGATGATGAAGCAGCCGGTGGGTGAATATCGCCCGCACGCCCTCGCCAGCGAAGAGATCAACACTCTGGCCAACTGGCTGCTGCTCAACGTGGCGGGAACGGATAAATGAATCCGCTGCGTTGGTTGCTGGTGCCACAGGCGTGGCAGGCGCTGCAACGGCGCGCCCGCTCCGCACGCCAGCAGGGTGCCAGCTGGCCGACCATCATTTTACATCTGATGTGGTGCGTGCTGGCCTGGTCGCTGCTGCGCCTGGAAACGCCGGGTTGGCAGCGTATTTTGCAACAGCGTCAGCGTTACTATCCGCAGATTTCGCCACAACGCCCGCGTCCGCTCGATTTCCTGCGTTATCTGTTGCAAAGCCTGTGGCTGCTGCTGGTACTGCCGCTGGATGACAACCCACGCAGCGAACGTCAGCGCTTCAACGCGTTTCGGCCGCTGTTCCGCTGGCGTCAGCAGTTGTACCGCTGGCTTGGCGCGCTGCCGACCAGGCTGGAGCAGCATCGCCTGACCCTGCGTTGCGAACAGCGCCTGCAACGTTTGCCGCCGCGCCTGCGCCAGCTGCTGTTTATTACCGCCGCGATGGCTGCCAGCCTGCTGGCGCTGCTGTGTATTTCGCAGCCATTCGGCATCATGACGCAGTTTGTTTTCGTGCTGCTGCTGTGGAGCCTGGCGATGCTGGTGCGACGCGTACCGGGGCGACTGTCGACCATCATGCTGATTGTGCTGTCGCTCACCGTCTCCTGCCGCTATCTGTGGTGGCGCTATACCGAAACCCTTAACTGGGATGATCCCCTCAGCCTGGCGTTCGGCCTGCTGCTGATTGGCGCAGAGACCTACTCCTGGACGGTACTGGTGCTGGGTTATTTCCAGACATTATGGCCGCTCAATCGCCAGCCGCTTTCGATGCCTGCGGATATTTCCAGCTGGCCGAGCGTCGATATCCTTGTGCCGACCTATAACGAGCCGCTCAGCGTGGTGAAACCGACCATCTATGCCGCCATGGGCATCGACTGGCCGCGCGATAAGCTGAATATCTATATTCTCGATGACGGTACGCGTGACGAGTTCCGCGAGTTTGCCGCCACGGTCGGCGTGCAATACGTGGTACGCCCGACCCATGAACATGCCAAAGCGGGCAACATCAACCATGCGCTGAAAACCCGCTGCCGGGGCGACTACGTGGCGATATTTGACTGCGACCATGTGCCGACCCGTTCGTTTCTGCAACTTTCTATGGGCTGGTTCCTGCAAGATCACCAGCTGGCGATGTTGCAGACGCCGCACCACTTCTTCTCCCCCGACCCTTTTGAGCGCAACCTCGGACGCTTCCGTCAGACACCGAATGAAGGTTCGCTGTTTTATGGTCTGGTGCAGGATGGTAACGATACCTGGGACGCGGCGTTTTTCTGCGGCTCCTGTGCGGTGCTGCGTCGTAGCGCGCTGGATGAGATTGGCGGCATCGCAGTGGAAACCGTCACCGAAGATGCGCATACCTCGCTGCGCCTGCACCGGCGCGGTTATACCTCGGCGTATATCCGCATCCCGCAGGCTGCCGGGTTGGCAACCGAAAGCCTGTCGGCGCATATCGGTCAGCGCATTCGCTGGGCGCGCGGCATGGTGCAGATTTTCCGTCTGGATAACCCGCTGTTCGGCAAAGGGTTAAAACTGGTGCAGCGCCTGTGCTACGCCAACGCCATGCTGCATTTTCTCGCCGGTATTCCGCGCTTGATCTTTCTGCTGGCCCCGCTGGCATTCCTGCTGTGTCACGCCTACATCATCTACGCCCCGGCGCTGGCAATCGCTATCTACGTGCTGCCACATATGCTGCACACCAGCCTGACCAACTCGCGCATTCAGGGACGCTGGCGACATTCCTTCTGGAGTGAAGTGTATGAAACGGTGCTGGCCTGGTATATCGCCCGCCCCACCACGGTGGCGCTGTTCAATCCACACAAAGGTAAATTCAATGTCACCGCCAAGGGTGGCCTGGTGGAAAAACGCCATCTCGACTGGGTGATCACCAAACCCTACATGATTCTGGTGCTGCTGAATCTGGCGGGCATCGTGATGGCCTTCTGGCGTATGGCTTACGGCCCGTCCAACGAAATCCTCACCATCTGGGTCAGCCTGGTTTGGGTGATTTACAACATGATCATCCTTGGGGGGGCGGTGGCGGTATCGGTTGAAGCCCGGCAGATTCGCGAAGCCCATCGCGTCGAAATTGCCATGCCCGCCGCCATTGCGCGTGAAGATGGTCATATGGTGCCGTGCACGCTGCGCGACTATTCAGACGGTGGCGTCGGCGTCGAGCTACGCGAGCCTGATGCCTTGCAGGAAGAGGAACCGGTATGGCTGCTGCTGCGTCGCGGTCAGCAGGAGTTCAGCTTCCCCTGCCAGGTGCAACGCGTATTCGGTCGCCGCGCCGGTATCCGCCTGCATCAACTCACCACCGAACAACACATTGAATTTATTCAATGTACCTTTGCCCGCGCCGATACCTGGGCGCTGTGGCAGGACGGATTCCCGGAAGACAAACCGGTGCAAAGCCTCGCCGACATTATGGTACTGGGCTTTAAAGGCTATCTGCGTCTGGCGGAGTATGGGCCACCGCCGCTGCGTCGTTTATTCAGCCTGCTCACCCGACTTCTGGGCTGGCTGGCATCACTGCTGCCGCAGGGTATTGGCCGCGTGAAAACAGAAAACACTCATTAAGTGATATGACCATGACGAGAAAACTGAGTTGGTTCACCGCCTTGCTGCTGGGCACCGCCACTGTGGCGCAGGCCGTACCGCAGCCCGCCGCCCCGGTTGCGCCCCAGGCCGCCGTTCAGACCGCGCTGCCAGTGGCAAATGACCTGCTGATGCCGAATGCGCCGCTGCGTGCCAGCCAGTTGCTGTTCAATCAGGTTGCGCCACCACCGGGCAGCATGACGTTACGCGGCACAGGGCCGACCGGTCAGATAGAATTTGGCGTGCGCAGTGATGAAGTGGTGACGCGCGCCCTGCTGACCCTCAACTATCGTCCGTCACCGGCGTTAATCCCGACGCTGTCGCAGCTTAAGGTCTATCTCAACGATGAACTGGTCAGCCTGATCACCCTCACCGCCGATCAGCTGGGCAAAGAGAACCAGGCTCAGCTGGCGATTGATCCGCGCTTTATCGGCGACTTTAACCGCATACGACTGGAACTGGTCGGCCATTACGCCAACGTGTGTGAAAACCCGGCCAACAGCACCATCTGGCTGGATATAGGTAAAGAGAGCAAGCTCGACCTGACGCTGCAAAAACTGCCGTTGAAAAACGATCTGTCGCATTTCCCGGAACCCTTCTTTGATAGCCGCGACAGCCGACCGTTGCAGCTGCCGATGGTGTTCAGCAGCGCACCAGACCTGCAACAACAGCGCGCCGCCGCCATCCTCGCCTCTTACTTTGGCAGCAAAGCGCAATGGCGCGGCCAGACCTTCCCGGTGCTGTATAACCAGCTGCCGAAGGAACAGCACGCGGTGGTGTTCGCCACCAACGATCAGCGCCCCGATTTCCTGAAGGATATGCCGCCGGTGGATAAACCCACGGTGATGATGGTCAGCCAGCCGGATAATCCGTATGAGAAAATGTTGCTGATCCTTGGCCGTGATGACAAAGATTTGCTGACGGCGGTGGAAGGTATTTCCCAGGGTGAACTGCTGCTGCGCGGCGATAGCTCGACGGTGGATAACGTCAAACTGCTGGCACCGCGCCAGGCCTACGATGCGCCGAACTGGGTACGCACCGACCGTCGTACCACCTTTGGCGAACTGACGCAGTACCAGAACCAGCTCCAGGCAGACGGCCTGCAACCGAACCCGATCGCCCTGACGCTCAACCTGCCGCCGGATTTGTTCCTGGTGCGGGCGCGCGGTATCGATATGGACCTGATTTACCGCTACACCTCGCCGATTCAGCAGGATGGCTCGCGTCTGGCCGTCTATCTGAACAACCAGTTTATGCAGGATTACCCGCTGACGCCGAAAGACACTGCGGCGAAACAGATGCTGCACATTCCGCTGATTCAGGGATTGCAGGATAGCAGCCGCCAGCTGACCATCCCGGCGTTGCGCCTTGGCGTGGTCAACCAGCTGCGTTTCAACTTCGACTACGCCAATACCTTTATTGGCGGCACCGCCGATGGCCGCTGCGAAACCGTCACCGCCGTTGACCATCATGTGGTGATTGACGATCACTCCAGCATCGATTTCTCCGGCTATCGTCATTACATCGAAATGCCGTCGCTGCGTGCCTGGGCCAACGCGGGTTTCCCGTACAGCCGCTATGCCGATCTGGCGCAAACGCTGGTACTGGTGCAGCCGAAACCGAACAACAGCGAAGTCACTACCCTGCTGAATGCGATTGGCAGCATCGGTGCGCAAACCGGTTATCCGGCGCTGCGCGTGCAGGTCAGCGATGACTGGAGCAAAGCGAAAAACACCGATGCCGATCTACTGATGATCGGCAGCATCCCGGACGATCTCCAGGACGACCGCAAGATCAACGCGCTGGTCGCTGCTGCCCGCAGTTGGATCAATATGCCAACCCGCCAGGTCAGCGCACCGAATATTCGTGCCTCCGCCGCTGACCGCGCAGTCGAAAGCCAGACCACCATCAGCTCACGTGGGCCAATGGGGGTGATTGTCGGCTTCCAGTCTCCGTTCTTTGATCAGCGCAGCGTGGTGGCGCTGCTGGCCGACAGCCCGCGCGGCTGGGATTTGCTCAACAACGCGATGCAGGATAGCGGCAAGCGCGCCGCCATTTTTGGTGCCGCCTCGATCATCCGTGAATCGGGCGTTTACAGCCTGCGCGTCGGCGATACCTACTACGTCGGCCATCTGCCATGGTGGGAGCGTCTGTGGAATATGCTGGCGACCCATCCGGTGTGGCTGGCGGTGTGCGCGACCCTGGTTGTGCTGTTGTTTGCGCTGATGACATGGCGTCTGATGCGCATGGTGAGTCGCCGTCGTCTGGCTGAAGACGAAGACGATGAATAAAACACGCGCGTTGCGGGTCAGCTTGCTGCTGAGCAGCACGCTGGGCATGCTGGCAGGTGCGCTCGCCGCCCCGGCTGGCCCGCAGGTGTCGCCGGTCGAATGGCTGCTGATGCAGATTCGCACCGGCGAATCGACCAACAAGTACGACCTGGTACAGCAGTCGCTGTACCGGCTGGAAAAAATCGACCCGGATAATCCCCAGGTATTAGCGGCGCAGATCCGTATGGCGCTGCGTCAGGGGGATCAAACCAAAGCCCGGCAGTTGCTGGATGAACTGCAACGCGTGGCACCACAATCCGCTGCCGCCCGGGAATCCGCAGCCGGTCTGGCGCTGACCACCAGCGTTGGCCGCCAGCAGCTGCAACAGGCACGACTGCTGGCCGCTGCGGGCCGCCTGCCTGAAGCCAAAGCCGCCTGGGACGCGCTTTTTCACGGCGTCTTCCCGGATGTCACCACCGAGCTGGAGTACTGGCAACTGGTGGCGCGTCTGCCCGGCCAGCAGATGACGGCCTACCGTCAATTGCAGGCGCTGGAGCAGCGTTACCCCGGCAATATTGGCTTGGAACTGCAACTGGCGCGCATGGCGTTTGATAACAATCAGCCAGGCGAAGCACTGACGCAGCTGCGTAGCCTCGCCAAACGCGACGGTGGCCGTGATGCCGCTTCCGAGCTTTGGCTGCAACAGATTCAGAATCAGCCGGTCAGCGATCGCAGCGTCGCCAGCCTGCAACAATATCTCAGCATCTTTACCTCCGGCGATGCGCAACAGCGCGGACAGCAGGAGCTGGCACGGCAGCAAAAACTGCTGGCCGATCCGGCGTACCGTCAGCGCATGCGTGGGCTGGCGCTGGTCGATGCTGGCGGTGGCGCAGGGGCGATTGCCTCATTGAGCGCAGCGCTGAAAGCCACACCTGACGATGCCGAACTGATGGGTGCGATGGGCCAGGCCCAGGCACGCGCCAACAACCGCGCCGCCGCTATTAGCTGGCTGGAAAAAGCGATCAAAAACGGCCAGTCCAGTACTCAGGTCGGCAAATGGCAATCGTTGCTGCAAACCAACCGTTACTGGCTGGCGATCAACAACGGGGATAACGCCCTGAAGAAAGGCGATATCGCCGGGGCGGAGCGCCAATATCGCTACGCCCAGGCCATCGACAGTCGAGACAGCTGGGCGCTGATTGGCCTGGGTGATGTGGCGCAGGCACGGCACAACGATGCGCTGGCGGAACAATACTGGCAGCAGGCGCTGCGGGTCGATCGCAGCAACAGCACAGCGCAACGCCGCCTGACGACGCTACGTAACGACCGCTTGCTCGCCGCAGCGGATGCACTGGCGCAGCAGGGTCAGTGGCATCAGGCGGTGGTGAAATATCGCCAGGCAGTGCAGGACAATCCTGATGACATCTGGCTGTCGTACCGGCTGGCGGGGGCGCTGCGCAACAGCGGGGAAACTGCCCAGGGCCGCGCAGTCATCGACAATATGGTGCGCCAGCATCCGCAGGACCCCGGCGCTGCCTACGCGCAGGCGCTGTGGCTGTCCTCCGGTGATGAGGATGACGCCGCACTGGCGGCGCTCAACCGTCTGCCGCAGGCGCGCTGGGATGACAATATGCGTGGGCTGGCTGAGCGCCTTCATCAGCAGAAAGTCCTCGCCCGCGCCGACCGGGCGCTGGAGCGCGGCGATGCGCGCAGTGCGCTGACAGCTTATCAGCAGGTGCTGCAACAGGATGCACACAACACTGACGCTGCGCTGGGACGCATCGAAGCCTTGCTGGCACTGCATCGCCCACAGGAAGCGCGTCAGGCGTTGCAGCAATTACCGCCCAGCGTGGCGCAGGAAAGCCTCAACAGCGGCCGTCGCGTGGCACTTGCCTGGCAGAACAGCGGCGACAGCGCACGAGCACAGCAGTTGTTTAGCGAGCTGAAAACCCGCGCGGCCAACGAAGCGCCATCGCAGGGGAAAGCGCTGGTGTATCGCGATGCCGCACGGCTGGAAACGCAGTTGCAGCAACCCGCCCAGGCGCAGCAGGACTATCGACTGGCGATGGCCGCCAGCGGCATCAGCGATGTCGTCCCCACAGATAACGACAGCTACACCCGGCTAACCCGTAACCAGCCGGACGATGACTGGCTGAAGCGCGGTATCCGCAGCGACGCCGCCGATCTTTATCGCCAGCAGGACACCACCTTCACGCTGGAACAGGATTACTCGCGCGATAAAGGCAGCGGCGGACGCTCAGACTTCACCGCCCACACCACCATGATGCAGGCAGAAACACCGCTCGCCGATGGTCGCAGCTTTGTGCGCGTCGATCATGTGCTGGTTTCGGCTGGCACTTTCGCTACAGAGAACGGCAGCCACACCGATCGTTTCGGCAGCTGTAACGATGACAACTCCGGCGGCTGTCGCCGTGACTTTACCCAGCGCGACGAAGGCACCGCACTGGGTGTTGGCTGGCATAACGATCGCTGGTCAGCTGACCTGGGCACCACCCCGCTCGGCTTTGAGGTGACCAACTGGGTTGGCGGCCTGAGCTGGAAAACCGATGTCGATGATATCGGCGTGACGCTGACGGCTTCACGTCGTCCGATTTCCAGTTCGCTGCTGGCATATGCCGGTGCGCGCGATCCGGCCACCAACGGCGGCAAAACCTGGGGCGGCGTGGTCGCCACCGGCGGTTCGCTCGGTCTGAGTTACGATCAGGGCGGCGCAAACGGGGTATGGGCCGATCTCAGTGCGCATCAGCTCACCGGTGAAAACGTCGCGGATAACACCCGTGAACGTTTGATGGCCGGTTATTACTACAAGCTGATTAACGAAGACAATCGCCGCGCCACGGTTGGCCTGAACACGATGCTGTGGCACTACCAGAAGGATTTAAGCGATTACACCTTTGGTCAGGGTGGTTACTATAGCCCGCAGCAATATTTGTCGTTTTCGGTGCCGGTCACCTGGCGTCAGCGCACCGAAAACTGGTCATTTGATTTGGGCGGATCGCTGTCGTGGTCGCATTCGCAGACCGACGCGCAGCAACGCTACCCGGTCAATCCCGGCTTTGTGCTGGCATCGAACCCGATGTCGGACAGCAGCTCCGGCAGCGGTTTTGGTTATACCTTGCAGGCGATTGTTGAGCGTCGTTTAACGCCGCACTGGTTTGTCGGGGTAGCGATGGATATTCAGCAGGCGAAGGATTACACCCCAAGTCATGGGTTGTTGTATGTAAGGTATTCGATGGCGGGCTGGAACGGTGATATGGATATGCCGCCACAGCCGTTGATCCCTTATGCGGACTTTAAGTAACGATGCAGCAGTCTGGCTCCGCAGGGGTTCCGCCTGCCAGCAGCGGTTTGGCTCCGCAGGGGTTCCGCCCGCCAGGCTTTAGGCAGTTTCAGGACCACCTGTACAGGCGGACGGGCAAAGGTCCGAGGGCGCGGACCTTTGCAATCCGCGCCCTGCGGCGTCCTCGCGCAGCGCTTCGCGCTGTTCCCTCGCTTATCACTCAGGCCTGACGGACCGCGCGGATTCGCCGTCCTGGCTCATGCCGCGCTCTCGTCGCATCCATGCGACTCGTCCTGGCCTTCCCTCTGCACTCGGCGCTGCGAATGCCGCCCACACCCCCCGTCTGCAAGCCCGAAGAAAAAAGAAAAAAACACCAACACCAACACCAACACCAACAACAACAACAACAACAACAACAACAACAACAACAACAACAACAACAACAACGGAAAAAAACCAGAAAGTCATCGGTGGTGCAGCGGGGGTGTGAGCGCCATCCGAACTCGCTGAGCGCGGGAGCGATTCCAGGATGAGCCGCAAGGATGCGGCGAAAGGCGGCGTGTAGCGGCGCGATTTATCGCGCGAAAAAGCCAGTGTGTAGCGGCGCGATTTATCGCGCAAAAAAGGCGGCGCAGGGCCGGGGAATGCAAAGGGGACGGCCAGGTCCCCTTTGCTCGGTCGCCGCACTGGCGAGCTGAAACTGCCAGTGCCTATAGCGAACGAAACTATCTCGATCCGAAAAAAACCCTAAGCGTCAGCGCCTCTCCTGATACGCCATCCACGTCAGCAACTGCAAACTCGCCGAAAAGTAATTCTGATCCGCGGCCAGCTGGTCGCTGAGATACCCGGTTTCGCTCAGGGTCAAATCACGAATCGCCAGCAAACCACCATCAAGGTTATAAGGCGCAGGCGTGTTCGCCAGCACATCAAACCACGCTGGCGTGGTTAAGCGACCATAGCCCTGCCAGACGCGCTGGAACGGCACCAGATGCAGGCTCTGCGGGTCGTACCACCAGATATTGAGCGGGATACGGATCGCGTCGTAGCTAAAGCGATTGGAATACCCCACCGCCGGTGCCACCGAACCATCAGCATTCAGCGCCACCCAGTCGAGCGGTAAACCACTTTTGCCAAAATGCATATTTCCCAGCAAATCCATGCCGCCATCAATCAACTGGTTCCACACGCGCAGATGACTGTGCTCGGCAAACTCACGCCAGGCGGGGAACAGGAAATAGGAGGGATTGAGCACGACAAAGCTGGTTTTATTGAAACCCTGCGCGCCCGGCAACATCACGGTATGCCCGGCATAGGTGATCACGTTGTCCTTCACGATGGCGCGCTGGATGCGGTCCGAGGCCTGCTGATAATTGCCGCCCCACTTCTGCGCCGCACGCTGCAACGCCCAGGCAATCAACACATCGCCATCGGAGGCATTATTTTTATCGGCAACCGGATCGGCAGCACCCGGCGTGTAACGCCAGTAAAACAAATCGTTTTGCGGATTACGCAGATGACGCTGCGTCCACTGCCACAGCTTATCAAAGGTGGCGCGATCATCATTCGCCACCGCCAGTAACATGCCGTAGCCCTGGCCTTCGGTATGGCTGACATTGTTGTTGGCCGTATCGATGATGCGGCCATCACTGCTCATAAAGCGACTCTTGAAGGTACTCCAGCCATTGGCGGCCGCCTGGGCGCTAAAAAACATCACCATCAAACACAGCATCCATTGACGCCAGAACGGCTTAACTCTCATCTCAGCATCCTATTGATATCGGTAGTGCAGCGTGCCGCCATCCAGTTTTTCCAGGGTAACCGGAACGGCTGCGCTGCCACCCTGCGCCTGTAACCATTGGGCATAGACACCCGCCAGTACCGCGCTAAAAGCCAGCTGCCAGCGTTCCGCTTCCACCAGGTTGTCACCCGCCGGTAACGCATGGTGCTGAATCAGAATGGCGTTTTCCATCGGTTGTAACTGGGCAAAGCCCCAGCTAAAACGCGCCAGCTGCAAATTGATTTCGCGCTCCAGATCCTGCACGGTGCGCGCCTCCGGCAAAGGATAGCGCGCAGCCAGCGATTCGCCCATCTGGTTCAGGAAACCTTCGGCTTCCTCACCGGCATTATCCAGCATGCCTTCAATCATCACGCTAACCAGATCAAACCAACCCGGCTGATGCGGGTGGCTGACGCGCGCTGCCAATTGCTCACTCATTAGTTGTCTCCGAACATGTAACGGAAGTACAGATTCGCGGTGGTCTCGTTGTAATCGCCGAAGGTGTCATAACCTAACTGACCACCCACGGTGAGATCTCTATTGATCTTATAATCGGCACCGGCGTGCAGGTTATAACCAATACCATTCTTGCTGTCGCCATCGTAGTAAGCGCTTTTCACGTCTCCCGCATCCGCCAGGGCCTGTAGCTCGGCCTGCAATGTCGGATCGTTCGGGAAGTAAGCGCTCCGGTCCTGGCTGTAAGACTGGTAACCAATCGAGCCACCAATATTCACCTTCAGGTCGTCAAACTTACGCGAGAAGTCGATAGGGAACGAGATCGACGCGTAATTCTGCGGGCTGAAGTAACCCCCCTGACCATAGCTGAAGTAGCTGAGGTTTTTCGAGAAATCCATCCACGACAGACTCATCCCCACTTTCAGTTCGCGGTCATCGTAGTGGAACGGACGCACATAAGCACCCGCCGTGGCCTGCACGCTGTTGTTGCTGGCGACGTTCTCACCCAGATAGCTGTAGGCACCGCCGCCAACATAAAAACCGGCGTCGCCATTGTCGTAGCTCAGCAGCGCGTTGCCGCCGTTCTTGGTCACCTGACCCCATTTCTTGCCGGTGGCGGTATCTTCTGCTCCCACGTACGACAGCAGGCTATCGGTCACCGCACGACGCTCACCGGTCAGGATCAGCGTCAGGAAATCCGTCAGTTTCGGCGACCATTGCACGCCACCTACCATGGTACTCAGATCCTGGCCGAGCGGCGTACTGCCAAGGTCAATTTTATAGCTGTCGCCTTTCAGTGCCAGATTCAGCTCAACCCCGTTGCCTTTCTGCGAATTGGTCGAGGAGGACGGCACATCGGTAACTTCGGCATCACCCGCCGCCACCACCGCGCCCTGAATCAGCGAGTTAGTACCAAAGCGACGCCATGCATCGCCCGCCGCACTGCCTGCCGACAGCGAAATTGGCGTCATGGTGAAGTCGAAGCGTGAATCGCCGAACGGTACGGTGGAGAAGGTCAGCGGTGCTTTGGCTTCGGTCAGCTTACTCAGACCCGATTCGCCATCACGCCCACGAACCTGCACGGCACCCTGCGTCCAGGTACCGGTTTTCTCCTGCAAATCGTCCATCATATCGTCGATCTGGCGCAGCGTGCGGCTCTGCTGCACCGCCGGAGTATTGCTCGCCAGCGTCACGCCACTGGCGCTGCTGGTCGCATCCGGGGCGGATTGCCACGGCATCACCGCACCATAGCTGGACGGGGTGCGCCCCACCGGTGAAGTGCTGCGGTTGATAAACGGGTTGTCGGCCAGCGCCAGACCACCCACGGTCGGTACGCTGCCGGATTGCGCGCCCTGCAAGCCAATCAGCTGGCCGCGCGCGCTACGCAGATAGCTCATCGCCTGACTATGCTCGCCGTTGGCTTCCGCCACTCGCGCCAGCAACAGCAGGCGATCCGGCGACTGTTCATTACGCAGGCCACGCGACAGGGTATTGGCGCGCTGCACGTCGTTCTGCGCCAGCGCCACGTTGATAGCCCCTTCGCGTGCATCCTGAGTCGGGGTGTCCTGAGTCATCAGGTAGTCATACACCACGCCCGCTTCTTTATTCATCTTGCCGGACTGATAAAGACGCGCCATGGCAAACATCAGATCGCGGTTCTGCGGATCATGTTGCAGCGCACCCACCAGCTTGTCATAGGCGGCAGCGTACTGTTTCTGCTCGCGCAGGCGATCCACTTCGTTGATAACGTAGCCGTTACGAATACCGGCCAGCTGGGTTGGCGTACTGCGCGCCTGCAATTCCGGGCTGCTGAGGAAGCTCTGCGCTTCGGTAGTCAGACCAGCCTGATTCAGTACCGCCACCTGGGCGGCATAATCACCGGCATTGCCCTGCACGCCACGCTGCATATTGCTGCGCACCACGGAAACTGCGGTGGTGAGGTCCCCGGCTTTCGCCAGTTTCTGCGCCAGATTACCGGCATCCACCGGGTTAGCAGGCGGACTGGAGGCCAGCGCGCGCAGCGTATTGGCTGCCGCCGCGTTGGAACCCTGCGCCAGATATTGATCGGCGGTGTTCATTTGCAGGTTGAAGTTGACGCGTTGCGCCAGCTCACGCATATCGCTGCTTTTGCTGCTGTTGGGAATACGCGACAACAACAGGCTGGCCTGTTGCCAGGCACCGCTTTCGCTGGCATTCAAAGCACCGGCGTAGAGTTCATTGGTGCTGGCACCGGTACGCATCGCTGGCTGCATAATATTTGCCGCCATCATGCTGTCGCCCTGGCCACGATAAATGCGCGCTAAGTCGAGACGCAGCCAGCCATCGTTAGGGAAACGGGCAATGCCCTGTTGCAGAGTGGCAATCGCCGCCGCGTTGTTGCCTGCCGCCAGCTCCCGCTTCGCCTGCTGACGGATTGGGTCGGTGCTGCTGCCACGCGGTGCCACGCTCTGACGCACGCTCTCCGGCAGCGATCCCAGCAGGGTGTTGGCCTCGGCGCTGCGGTTTTGCTGGCGCAGCACGTAGAACAACCCTTCTTTGGCGTTACGGTTATCCGGGTCACCTTGCAGGATCGAACGGTAAGTCTGCTCTGCCTGTGGCAGTTGATTGGTACGGCGCAGCACATCCGCACGGAACAGTTTGGCCGAGGTGCCCTGCTCACCCGCGGCCTGAGTCAGCGGTTCACTCAGTGCCAGCGCCTGGGCGCTGTCGCCATTTTTCAGTGCCTGCTGTGCGGTTGCCAGTTGCGCGTAGAAACGCGCATCGGTAGCCTGCTTCTGTCGTTCTGCGCTCTGGTCGCCGCCCATTTGCGCCGCGCGCGTCAGGTAATCGGCGGCCTCGGAATAACGTCCGGCACGCTGCGCCACGTAACCCATACCGGCCAGCGCATCGGCATCCTGCGGGTTCGCCTGCAACACTTTTTCGAAGTTGTTCTGGGCGCTGCTGACATCACCGCTGTTGAGGGCGGTAAAGCCTGCGCCTTTCTCGGCACCGCCGACATTTTTACGGTAGTAATCCAGCACCGCGTTGTCCTGCGGGTGACGTTGCTGCCAGGTCTGATACAGAGAAGCATCAGATGCCTGCGGCCCCAGCCACAACAATGCCTGACGCAGCGAACGGTCGGCATCTTTGTTGCCATCCGCCATACTTGCCAGCACATCGATCCCTTCGCGACGGGTGGACTCCTGATACGTCATCGCCTTGCCCAGCGCCAGTTTGGCCCCGGTATCCTGCGGATGCGCGGCCGCGAACTGACGCAGCGCTTCAACCGCCTGCGGCAGCAGCGTGCGGTCACCCGCCATGGTCAGATAATATTCGGCTGCTACGCTCGGCGGTGGCTCGTTGCCGCTGAAGGTGTTGCGCCAGGTCTGTAACGCGGCGGCGATATTGCCGCTGCGCGCCTGCTGACGCGCCAGTGACAGCTGCGACTGCGGAATGCTTTGCAGCTGACGCGCGTTGTCCAGCTCGGTGAGATGGCTATCGTTTGGTGACACCTGGCTCAGGCGCGCGCGCCATTGTGAAGCCGCCACGTTATCACCGCTTTGTTGTGCGTAAAGCGCCAGCAGATACAGTGCCTGGGTGTTATTCGGTTCCACCATCAGCACTTTCTGTAGCGAAGCCTGCGCCAGGTCGTCATGCGCTTTCTGATGCCAGTAAGCCGCCTGATCGAACAGCGCCTGTAACGCAGGATTGGTGCTCTCGGCCGCCAGCAGCGGCTGAGAGAGTGTCAGTGCCCCGCCGAGAATCAGGGCGTGGCGAATACCGGCGCTAATCAGATGTTTTTTCATTGTTTTTATCCTTACTTCTTGCCGGACTTGCTATCACCCTGCGGATTGAGACGTCGCCAGGCATGACGTTTCAGCATCGCCCAGGCGCTTCCCCCCACCAGTGCCGATACCAGCAGCGCGGCCAGTGCCATCAGCACCGAGTGTTGGTTGGCATACCACACCACCATCATGTACCAGGGCATTTCACCGCTCGGGAACTGGGGTCCGACGCGGAAACTGCGGATGCCGTTCTCATCGGTGATGATGGCGGTATCGCCGCGAATACCCGCGTTAATCCGTGCCGAGCTGAGGTCGTTATGCAGACGTGTCAGCTGGTCATCGCTGGTGGCGACCGTCATCACCACCAGGCGATCCGGGTTCCACGGTGAGCGATAGCTGAGAAAGCCGCGCCAGGCTTCATTCGAAGAGAAGTAACGATCGGCATCCAGCTGCTGGCGATACCAGTCGCCGGTCAGCCAGCCACGCAGCTTGTCCCAGGTGGTCGGCTCTTTCACCCCCAGCGTATTGCCGCTGGTCTCATAAGGTGTCCCCGCCAGCATCGCCTGGTTAAAGGCGCTGTTTTGCGTGGTGCTTACTGCCAGCAGATCGCTATGCTCCAGACGTGTCAGGTTGGTGCCGCCATTCGGCATGCCGAACAACACCTGGTTTTGCGCCAGCGGTACGCCAGTGGCGTTACCGGCACGGGCAGCCATATCCAGCAGGGTCGAGATCTCCGCGTCGCTCGGTTTTTCCGGCAGCATCAGCGTGGTCTGGGAGAAATCGGCCAGACGCGAGAACGGGAAGGATGCACCAACGAAGTACGACAGGTTCGGCAGCATGGTGAAGTGACGCGTATGGCTCAGGTCGATCGACGAGTCATCTTCAATGCGGCTCTTGATGTTGTTGTTCAGCAACACGCCGCACGGGGCATCCGCTTTCGGCTTGATGTTGAAGTACAGCGCCAGCTGGTTATCGCCGTAAATCAGATAGGGATCGAGCTTCAGCGTGTAGTTTTCCTGGCGCGCATCGCCACCCAGGCGGTGCCATGCGCTCTCCAGCAGGCCGACTTTATTCACCGTCAGGTTACGCAGGAAGGTGCCGTTCAGCATCACGTTGAGGAACGAGTTGTTCTCGTCGATCCAGCTTTCTGACGGGAAACGATAGTGCAGGTTCACCGGAATGGTATCGCCGTCCCACATAAACAGGTCTGGCGCGGCGCGGAAGTTCACGCTCAGCGCGTCGTGCCAGATGCCGGTGGTGGTCAGGCTCTGATCTTTACGCAGCAGCTCGCTCAGACGCACCGGACGGCTGGTGTTGATCCAGCGCGGCGCATCATAAGGCTTACGCAAAGCAATTGGCTGCGTCTGCACATTCATGCTGCTGGCGTCAGTGGTCAATGGATGCGTGGTGAGACGGTTCGCCGCCTGACGCAGCTGCGCGTCATCCGCGCCACTCACCAGCAGCAGTTTGTACACCGGGTTGTTCGGGTTATCGACCATTTGCAGGGTCGGACCGTTGGCGGCCGGGAAGGTCAGCGAGCCAATTTTATCGCCCGGATGGCCAAACAGGATGCCGTTGTGCTCCGGCAGATCGCCGCGCACCACCGGGAAACGAATGCCACGGTAATCTGACTGAATACCCAGCCACGAAGCCACCAGCGCCGCCGCACTGACGGTATCCGGAGCCACATCATTGGCAAAGCCAATGGTGACAGTGGCAGGGGTCATGCGCAGCGGATCAAGAAACGGACGTGGGAAGTTACGCAGGGCGGTGCCGATGTTCAGCTGCTGCCCTTCCATACTCAGGGTGGTTTTCGGCAGAATCGTCACCTGATACTGGCGGGCGCTATCTTTCTCGCACAGCAATTTGTCGGCGTCGTTAATCTTGAAGCTCAGGTTGTTGCTGGACACCACCATTGCTGCCGGGATATCGAGCTGATAATCACTGACATCGCTGTCGCTGGAGCCGAGCGGCAGCGTACCCAGCGGCTGGCCGTTAAGCATCAGTTGCAGCGAGGTATTACGTGACGCCAGCGCCGCAGAGACACGCAGCGACAGGTTGAGGCGCGCATTGGTGATCACTTCATCACCCGGCAGGGTGAAGACGATACCGGATTGCAGCTGACCACCGGTCAGCACAATGCCCTGCGGCTGGCCCATCTGCGCCACGGAAATCATCGTACTTACCGGCTGATTCAGCGGTGCCGCCACCACCTCCGGTACCGCTACCGGAGCGGGAAGCGGCGCGGGGGTCGGCAATACGATATCCGCTGCCGGTGCCCCGCTGGCTGCCGCAGGCGCATCGTTTTCCGTCGCCGGGGCATTTTCTGCCGGGGCGTAAGGGGCGCTGCCTGCCGCCGCTTTCAGCTGGGCATCCGCGTTGCTATCCAGCCCCTGTGGCGGGGGCACCTGTCCCAGGGCAGAGCTATCCTGCGTCACCGTTGCCGGGGTATCCGCCCAGGCAGGCACCAGCAACAGCGCGGTTGCCAGCGAACTTGCCAGCAACGTTTGCGTCAGATTCTTCATGCTGCGCTGTCCTCTTTCACGGCAGGCTGAGCGTCCTGCTTGCCTTTGTTGCGACGATCTTTCCATGTCAGCCAGAACAGCTCAAAAACGGTACGCACAATGGTGCCGATCGACAGCAGCGGGTTGTCTTGCTTGTACTGCGGCTGAATCCACGCATCGGCGCGCGCCAGCACCACGCGCACCAGTTCGCGGCGACGCGACAGCGGCATGGCTTCGAAACGCAGACGAATGGTTTCTTCATCACCGGAAATTTTGCTCACCGGAATGGTGATGGCACCCGATTTCAGCAGCAGATCAATCTCTTCAATTTCATCAAATTCATGGCGACCATCCGGGGCATCGAGCTGCGCGCCGCCCATCGACAGGTTGCTGGTCATGGTGCGCGATGAGATACCGCTGGCGTAGTGAATAATCGCCGGGATTTCTACCTCAATACGAATGGTTTTACGCACCTGTTTGGTTTCGCGCGCCACCGCAATCGCCGCCATCAGGATAATCAGGCTGAACACCGCCCAGCCAACGTTCAGGGCGATAACGTAAGGGTCCACGCCAAAATAGTTGTGCATGGTGGCACGCACCACGCCTGCCACGATGCCCACCGTCAGCAGTGTCGCCACAATCACATGGGGACGCACGATGTGGAAATCGAAGAAGCCCTGATCCAGTACCCCGCCTTTATCCGTAACGTTGAACTTGCCGTGTTTCGGCGAAAACATGGTCAGGATGGTCGGGATAACCAGGTGGAAACACATCACCGTTTCGTAAATCTCACCCCAGAAGGTGTAGCGGAAACGGCCATTCATGCGGGAGTTGACGTACAACGACATCACCAGATGCGGCAATACGTAGGCAAAGATCAGCGATGCCGACGAATGAATGATGTTCAGGTTAAACAGCAGGTACGCCAGCGGCGCGGTCAGGAACGCGACACGCGGCAGACCAAACTGGAAATGCAGCATGGCGTTGAGGTAGCACAGACGTTGCTGCCATTTCAGACCACGGCCCAGCAGCGGATTATCGACGCGGAAAATCTGCGTCATACCGCGCGCCCAGCGGGTACGCTGAATAACGTGCAAACCAAGACGCTCGGTGGCCAGACCGGCGGCCAGCGGAATCGACAGGAACGCGGAGCCCCAGCCCAGACGCTGCATCTTCAGCGCGGTGTGCGCATCTTCGGTCACGGTTTCTACCGCAAAACCCCCAATCTGTTCCAGCGCGCTACGGCGAATCACCGCACAGGAGCCGCAGAAGAAGGTGGCGTTCCAGTTATCGTTACCCTGCTGCACCGGGCCGTAGAACAGCGAACCTTCGTTCGGGATGCTGCGCGCAGCGCGCAGGTTACGCTCGAATGGGTCCGGCGAGTAGAAGTAGTGCGGCGTCTGCAACAGCGCCAGTTTCGGATCTTTCAGGAACGGGCCGACCGTCGCTTGCAGGAAGGTGCGGGTGGCAACGTGGTCACAGTCAAATACGCAAATCAGCTCACCTTTGGTGATTTTCATCGCGTGGTTAAGGTTACCGGCTTTAGCGTGGCGGTTGTCGTCACGGGTGATATAGCCGACACCAACATCCGCAGCAAACATGGCAAATTCGCTGCGTTTGCCATCATCCAGTAAATAGATTTTGAGTTTGTCGCGCGGGTAATCAATACATTGTGCCGCCAGCACCGTATCGCGAACCACATCGAGACTTTCGTTGTACGAAGGCACATAAACGTCCACTGTCGGCCACAGGCTGGTGTCATCGGGCAGCGGTTCGATGGTGCGTTTTAATGGCCAGGTGGTTTGCAGGAAACCGAGAATTAAGATCAGCCAGACATAAAGCTCGGCAAGATATAAGCCGATGCCAAGAATGGCTTCAACCTCTGAATTAAATTGCAGAGTCTCCGTGGTGCGCCACCAGATATATCGGGTTGACATGAGCGCGGAGAGAATGACCATCACCACCGTTATTTTGCGGCTTTTACTGAAGCCCATTAAAAACATCATAGCGATGCTGATTAAGCCAAAGATATATTGTTTCTGGCTATCCATCGGCGTAATGATGATTACCGCTGCGACCGGTGCAAGCACCAGCAGCAGCAGGTAAAACCCGAGTTTTCTCATGATTCACCTGCGGAGCTGTGTTGTTTTTATTCGCGTCCTGACAATGTCAGGCTATTAATAATGGCTGCGAATGGGTGCCTGAACTTCGCCGTTACCCACGGTGATATTCAGAATATTGGAGACACGTCTGGCAACCAGCTCAATATCAAACGCTGCCGCAGATGCAGGGCTGAAATCAAAAACAGATTGCTGCGACGCATTGGCCTCCGCGACACTTTCGTCACGGTGCACCACACCCAGTAAATTGTCCCCCAGACGCTGCTGCATAAAAGCAGTGACATCACGGCTTATATTGCGGCGGTTATCGCTCTGGTTGAGAACAAAATAGTGCCCACGTTTATTATTCAGTGGCTGACCAATCATGCGGTCGTTTTCAATTTGCGGCAGCAACGAGACGGATGCGGTATCTGCCAGCATCACCACTAAATGCATATCGGCCAGTGCCGTCATTGCCTTTAATGCCGGACCCGGACCAGGCGGAAAATCAGCAATGATCACCAGTCCCGGATAATTCAGCACGGTATCCAGACCACGCCGCAGGAAATGCGGATCTTTTGCCAGCCTTTCTTCAAAACGCTCACGCTGTTCTTCGGTCACGTCACCATAGGGCATGACAAAAATATTGCCGCCGGTGGTGAGAATCGACTGACTCCAGTCGGCCTGCTCATCCGAGCGCGCCACAAAGCCGCGACCATCATGCAGCGGCACACCAAAATGCAGACGCAGTGCATTTTGTACGTCAAAATCGATTGCCAAAACTTTGCTGCCTGCGCGGGCCAGACTCCAGGCCAGGTTGGCTGCCATTGTGGTTTTCCCTACTCCCCCTTTAGGCGAGCACACACAAACTAACGGCATAGCGCAATCTTCTCCAGTAACGGTTTCAGTGGTGTATCTTTCGACAGGTTCGCGGGCGCAGCTGGCCGTGAACGGAATAGCGCGCCAAAACGTGACGGTGCCGCAGCAGGCTGAGGTGCAGGCGCGGCCGGTGATACAAAGGCTGGCACAGGCGCAACGGCAGCCGGGGCTGATACAACGGGAGCAGGTGCCGTCCAGGGTGCAGGTTCAGGCGCAACAGCCTGAACCGGAGCTGGAGCCGCCGGGGCTTCAGCCGGTTTGGCTGGCGGAGGCGGAAACAGCGAGGTGGTCGCCTGGCGCTCAACATGGGTCGCTTTGGGTGCCACGGGTGTGATCGATGGCGCAGGCCGGGATGTTTCAGGTGGAAATAGCGATGATGCTGGCTGAGGCTCAGCCACCGCAGGCGCAGCTGTCACTACCGGGGTGGCTGCCAGGCTATCGAGAATTGAACCCCGCACGCTGCTGGCGACAGGCGTTACCTGCGGCGACGGCTGCGGCGCGCTAAATTCGTTGCCACGAATCGGCTGCGGCTGCGGTAAATCAATACGCTGGCCGCCACCTAAGGTTTCCTGTTCTTCGTCCGCAGCCAGCTGACGGATAATCGCCCACTGACTTTGGTCGGCTTCCTGCGTTTGCCCAGACATATCCTTAAAAGCGATATCCAGCGTCTGCGTTTTTTCCTTAAAACGCTGCAAATCGTCGTAGTTCTTCATGACCGGGAGCCTGTTAAGGAGGGGGTAAATTTTCGCGAATATATCACATACCTTAAAACACAGTGAGAGAATTCTGATTATTAAAACGTCGAATTCAATAAAAGAGTTTTATCTTTCTGATTGAAAAAAAGGTAGCAATATAACGATCCATAAGCTTATTATCCGGAATTAATTAATATCGGTTAACTGAAATAATCACGGTGATAATCTTTTCATAACTCACTGAAAAATCACCAACCCTCTGCAATTTACCGATTTTTCACCAATGTGATACGCCTCACACAATCCTGATAAAATTCAGAATGTGTCTTAACACTGAAAAGAATTTTTAAGGCCAGCCGAAGACGAATGAAATGCTGTAATGAATTTTTCTGATTTTCCATAATGAATGCTTCGCCCGTTAATTTTTTTGAAGTATAGACGAGCAAATGAAAAAGGCCCCATTCGGGGCCTTAAACAATCATCATACTGCTGTTATGCGCCCGTGAGGGGCTGGTTCTCATCCTGATCGACAGCGAAGCAGGCAATCTGCTGTTCACCATAGGTTTTCAGTTTCGGCTGCAATTGCACGCAGGTACCAAAACGGCGGCGACAGCGCGCATTGAAAGCACAGCCTGGCGGTGGGTTTAACGGGCTGGGCAGCTCGCCGGTCAGTTTAATACGTTCACGACGCTCATCCGGATTGAGACGCGGCGTTGCCGACAGCAGCGCCTGGGTATACGGATGACGCGGGTTGCTGAAGATCGCCTCTTTGCTGCCTTTTTCCACACAGCGACCGAGGTACATCACCATCACTTCATCGGCGATATGTTCCACCACCGACAAATCGTGGGAAATAAACACATACGACAGGCCGAGGTCCTGTTGCAGGTCCATCATCAGGTTCAGCACCTGCGCACGCACCGACACGTCAAGCGCCGATACCGGCTCATCGGCGATCAGCACATCCGGGTCAAGCATCAGACCACGCGCAATGGCGATACGCTGACGCTGGCCGCCAGAAAACATATGCGGGTAACGGTCGTAATGTTCGGTTTTCAGGCCGACCTTCGCCATCATCTCCAGCGTTTTCTCGCGACGTTCCGCTTTGGTCAACGTGGTGTTGATCACCAGCGGCTCTTCCAGAATCTGGCTGATTTTCTTGCGTGGATTGAGTGAGCCATAGGGGTTCTGGAACACGATCTGAATTTTCTGGCGACGCAGTTTCTGCGCCTGAGGATCGTGCTTCAGCAGATCCTGACCGTGCCAGTACAGCTGCCCTTCCGTCGGGGTTTCAATCATGGTCAGCAGGCGGCCAAGGGTGGATTTACCACAGCCCGACTCCCCGACCACTGCCAGCGTTTTACCGCGTTCCAGATTGAACGACACGCCATCGAGCGCTTTCACCAGACGTTCCTGGCCGAACAAACCTTTCTTCACCGGGTAGTGTTTTTTCAGGTCAATCGCCTGCAGCAGGTAATCCTGCTGTGAATTTTCATGACTCATAAGTCGGTCTCCCGGCATCATCCAGTGGGAAGTGACATTTGGACTGGCGGCCCGGAATATCGCGCAGCTCAGGTTCTTCGCGACGGCAACGGTCAGTCACATAGGGGCAGCGCGGATTCAGCAGGCAGCCGGTCGGGCGGTCATATTTGCCCGGCACCACACCCGGCAATGACGCCAGACGCGCTTTATCTGCCGCGAACTCCGGCAGCGCACGCAGCAGCGCCTGGGTGTAGGGATGACGCGGTGCTTTGAAGATATCCACCGCTTTGCCGCTTTCCACCACCTGGCCGGCATACATCACGATGATGTGCTGAGCCGCTTCGGCCACCAATGCCAAATCATGGGTGATGAGGATCAGCGCCATGTTCTCCTGCTTCTGCAACTCCAGCAGCAGTTCAATGATCTGCGCCTGGATGGTCACGTCAAGCGCGGTGGTCGGCTCATCGGCGATCAGCAGCTTCGGTTTGCAGGCAATCGCCATGGCGATCATCACGCGCTGGCTCATACCACCGGACAGCTGATGCGGATACACATCCAGACGCGAGGCCGGATCGGGAATCCCCACCTGCTCCAGCAGATCAATTGCCCGCTGACGGCGGGTGCTACGGCTGCCGCCCTGATGCACTTTCAGCGCTTCCATAATCTGGAAGCCCACGGTGTAACACGGATTGAGGCTGGTCATCGGGTCCTGGAAGATCATCGCTACTTCCGCCCCCACCAGCTGACGACGCTCTTTTTCGGAGATGCGTTGCAGATCGCGCTGATTAAACTCCAGCTTCTCTGCCATCACCCGACCGGGATAATCAATCAGGCCCATAATCGCCAGTGAGCTGACGGATTTGCCGGAACCGGACTCACCCACAATCCCGACCACCTGGCCCTGCTCAACCTGATAACTGATGCGGTCAACCGCACGGAACGGTGTTTTTTCGTCGCCAAAATGCACCGACAGTTTTTCTACATTTAATAACGCCATCTCGGTGCCTCTTTACTGCTTGAGTTTCGGGTCGAGTGCATCACGCAAACCATCGCCCATGAGGTTGAATGCCAGAACCGTCAGCAGGATGATCACTCCGGGGAAGGTCACCACCCACCAGGCACTTTGCGCGTACTGCAACACGTCGGAGAGCATGGTGCCCCACTCCGGCGTCGGCGGTTGCGCCCCCATACCGAGAAAGCCCAACGCCGCCATATCGAGGATGGCGTTGGAGAAACCTAATGATGCCTGCACGATCAGCGGTGCCAGGCAGTTAGGCAGAATATTGACGAACATCTGGCGCAGCGTACCGGCACCCGCCACGCTGGACGCGGTGACGTAATCACGGTGCACTTCCACCAGCACTGCGGCGCGCGTCAGACGGATATAGTGCGGCAGCGCCACGAAGGTCAGCGCCAGTCCGGCGTTAACAATCGACGGGCCAAAAATCGCCACCAGCACCAGCGCCAGCAACAGGCTCGGCAACGCCAGCATGATATCGACCAGGCGCATGATGATGGCGTCAACCACCCCACCGAGGTAACCGGCCATCAGACCAAACACCACCCCGAGGATCAGCGACAGCACCACCACCAGGCAGCCGACCAGCAGCGACAGGCGCGCACCATACATCAGGCGCGACAGGATATCGCGACCAACGTCATCGGTGCCGAGGATAAATTTCCAGCTGCCGCCGTCCTGCCAGACCGGCGGATGCAGCAGTGCATCACGGAACTGTTCAGCAGGTGCATGCGGAGCCAGAAACTCAGCAAAGATGGCGATCAGCAGCATCAGTACGATGTAGACCAGGCCAATCACCGCGCCTTTGTTACGTTTGAAGTAGTGCCAGAATTCCTGAATCGGGGTCATCGGCTTGGGTGCAGCGCTTACGCTTGCGGGATCAACAGCAGACATGATGCCCCCTTATTTCTTATGACGGATACGTGGATTCACCACGCCGTACAACAGATCAACCAGCAGGTTGACCAGGATGATCAGAATCGCCACCAGCAGCACGCCGCCCTGCACCACCGGATAGTCACGGCGTTGCAGCGCTTCAATCAGCCAGCGCCCAAGGCCCGGCCAGGAGAAGATGGTTTCTGTCAGAATCGCGCCCGCCAGCAAGGTACCCACCTGCAAACCGATGACGGTCACCACCGGCAACATGGCGTTGCGCAGCGCGTGCACCACAATCACGCGCATCCGCGTCAGCCCTTTGGCGCGCGCGGTGCGGATGTAGTCTTCGCCCAGCACTTCCAGCATCGAGGAGCGCGTCATACGCACAATCACCGCCAGCGGGATGGTGCCTAACACGATGGCGGGCAGAATCATGTGCATCACCGCATCTTTGAAGTCACCCGGTTCACCCCACAACAGGGTGTCAATCAGCATAAAGCCGGTGAGCGGATGACTATCGTCGAGGAAGATGGTGTCACTGACGCGCCCGGAAACCGGTGTCAGGTTGAGTTGCACCGACACCAGCATGATCAGCATGATGCCCCACCAGAAAATCGGCATCGAATAACCGGTGAGTGAGATGCCAACGGCGGTGTGATCGAACACCGAACCGCGTTTCACCGCAGCCAGCACGCCCACCGGGATACCGACGGCAATGGCGAAAATCATCGCGCAGATGCCCAGCTCCAGTGTGGCTTTAAAGCGCGGCACGAATTCGTCCCACACCGGGATGCGGCTTTTCAATGAAATACCTAAATCGCCGTGCAACACACCGTTGATGTAGGTGAGATATTGTTTCCACAGGGGTTGGTCAAGACCAAACATCGCCATCAACTGCGCATGGCGTTCTGGCGAGATACCGCGTTCGCCCGCCATGATCAGCACCGGGTCACCGGGGATCAGATGGACAAATGCGAAGGTCAACAGGGTAATACCGATAAATGTCGGGATGACAAGTCCCAGACGTCGGAGTATGAACTGCAGCATAAGCCGGACTCTCAGTCATTTCCCACAGCGTTGCCGCCGGGGACTACATTGCTCAAAACAAGCATCCGGCACATAGCCGAACGCGACGCCAGAAGCGCTTCAATATAAGAAATTTAGCCGGAAAAAAAGTGCGGAGTGCGGGCGGTAAAGATACCGCCCGAGGGCCGACGGCGTCGGCCCTGACCGCCATAATCCGAAAGGTTATTCCTGGATATCGACGTTTTCGAAGTGATGTTTACCTAACGGGTCAACCACATAGCCGGTCACTTTCTTGCTGACAGGCTCATACACAGTCGAGTGAGCAATGATCAGCGCCGGAGCCTGGTCATGCATGATCACCTGTGCCTGTTTGTAGTATTCAATACGTTTGTTGTGATCGGCTTCAGCGCGTGCAGGCTGAATCTGATCTTCAAACGGCTTGTAGCACCAGCGTGAGTAGTTCGAACCGTCTTTCGCCGCTGCACAGCTGAACAGGGTGGCGAAGAAGTTGTCCGGATCCCCGTTGTCACCGGTCCAGCCCATCATTACTGTCTGGTGTTCACCCGCTTTGGCGCGCTTCAGGTACTCGCCCCACTCGTAGGTCACGATGTTGGCTTTCACGCCAATCTTCGCCCAGTCAGCCTGAACCATTTCCGCCATACGACGGGCGTTCGGGTTGTAAGGACGCTGAACCGGCATCGCCCACAGGTCGATGGTGAAGCCATTCGGCATGCCTGCTTCTTTCAGCAGTTCTTTCGCTTTAGCCGGGTCATACGGATAATCTTTAACCGCATCGTTGTAGCCCCACATGGTCGGCGGAATCAGGTTCTTCGCCGCCTGGCCTGCGCCCTGGTACACCGCATCAATGATGGCTTGTTTATTCACCGCCATGGTCAGTGCCTGACGCACTTTCACGTTATCCAGCGGTTTTTTCTCGGTGTTGAACGACAGGTAACCGACGTTCAGACCCGGTTGCTCCATCAGATTGATGTTTTTGTCTTTCTTCATGCTGGCGATATCAGCCGGGTTCGGGTACGGCATCACCTGGCACTCGCCTTTCTGCAACTTGGCATAACGCACAGAAGCATCCGGCGTGATGGAGAAGACTAAGCGATCGATCTTCGGCTTGGTGCCCCAGTAATCCGGGTTAGCTTTGTAGAGGATGCGTGAGTCTTTCTGGTATTGCAGCAGCTGGAACGGACCGGTACCGACCGGGTTGAGGTCCACTTTTTCCGGCGTACCGGCTTTCAGCATGTTGTCAGCGTACTCTTTGGACAGGATAGAAGCGAAGTCCATACCGAGGTCAGCGAGGAACGGTGATTCCGGACGTGTCAGCACGAAGCGCACGGTGTTGTCGTCCACTTTCTCGATTTTGCTGATCAAGTTCGGCATGTCCATGCCTTCGAAGTACTCGTAGCTGCCGCCAGAGACGCCGTGGTACTTGTTGTTTTTATCGAGCTGACGCTCGAAGGAGAAAATCACGTCATCAGCATTGAAGTTACGCGTCGGTTTGAAGTCTTTGGTGGTTTGCCACTTCACGCCTTTGCGCAGATGGAAGGTATAGGTTTTGCCGTCAGCGCTCACATCCCACTTTTCGGCCAGGCCCGGTTCCACTTCTGTGGTGCCGATTTTGAATTCAACCAGACGGTTGTAGATCGGTACGGAGCTGGCATCGTAGGTGGTACCAGAGGTGAACAGCTGAGGGTTAAAGCCTTCCGGCGAACCTTCTGAACAGTAAACGAGGGTTTTCGCCTGAACACCTGCGGCAACGGTCATAGCAATCAGGCTTAGACCGACCTTCAGCATCCTGGATTTAGCCAGGGAGTTGATCATGTTTTGCTCCATTGTGATGTGATGTTGTGTGCGTTGCGCCTGACCTCTGATTTTTTTATGCGGTTCAGGCAAGTCACGTTTGTGACCAAAATGCGAGCCGTTGTTGTTGTTGCACTGGCACCGTGGAATCTGCCAGATGCGTCGGACTCTGCATCTATTGACGCATCAATTTGTCAACAGTTGCAAAGAACGTCAATACAAGGTGGGGTTATTTACAGAGAGTGTGAGTAACCGCAAGCAACGATAAAAAATACCCTTCAACCGGTAAGCCAATATTTAAAAAGGTGATAAAGCCATCTACACCGAGCGATTATCTGGATATATAGCCAAATGACAGTGATTATCACCGCTAAAAAACATACAAATATTGCCAGTAAATGTTGAATATATGAACGATTCCCCGTGCGTTATGACGTTCAGGCAGCGAAATATGCTGGACTATTGGCATAAGAAATCAGCAAAAAGCAAAAAGCGGTCATAAGAAGAATGTGTCGCGAATTAAGCAGACAGCTAAGTAACGGCAAGGGATTGATAGCCGTGAGCAGGAATAATGACGACTATTTTGTAAATGGCGGACGTAAAGGGTGAATTATGGACTTTTGATCTTTCATCATTCGCCACGACCTGGTCGTAGCGGCGCGATTTATCGCGCAATTTTGTGTACGGCACCGGGAAAAACCGCGCGATAAATCGCGCCGCTACGGATAATGACAGACGAAAAAAAACCTGCTTTTACAAGCAGGTTTCTTAAATCTGGTCGGTGAGAGAGGATTCGAACCTCCGACCCCTTCGTCCCGAACGAAGTGCGCTACCAGGCTGCGCCACTCACCGATGGGGGCGCATCTTACTGCGCCACTTCTGGAGCGTCAATCCCTTTTTGTGCAAATCCACGCGATCGCCTGGAAAGCAGGCAGCAGGGAAAAAGCCTCTGCTGCTCAATAAATTCCAGGCAAAAATTACAGCGTTTTGGCTTCTGTCGTCGTCGCCGGAGCCTGACACCAGTTATTCACCGCTTTAATCCCGCCGTTCGGCGAGCTGTAACCGAGGCAGCCGAGGATGGTGTCGAACAACTCAACATGACGATGCGTTTTGCCGACGCGCTGTTGCGCCTGCAAGCGTTCGAAATTACTGCGATTGGTGGGGTCAGCCAGATACTTATCCGAGGCCCAGACCATCATTGGGACGCGGAACTGCTCCGGCGGTGCCATTTCGCGCGGCGTACCGTGCAAATGCATATTCTCGCTAATTGACTCACCATGATCGGCGGCATAGAACACAATCGCCTTCTTGTCGCGCAGCTGGTCTAACACGCTATCCAACATGGTATCGACATAAAGAATCGAGTTGTCATAAGCATTGATCAGTTGTGCTTTGCTACAGGTTTCATCGACGCCCATGCACTCCGGCTGATAACGGGCGAAACTGCGCGGATAACGCTGCGAATAAAGGTAGTGCGAACCTTTGGTATGCAGCACCACCAAATGCTTACCTTTCGGGAAACGCTCCAGCGACGCCTGTAACTCCGGCACCAGCAGCATATCGTCCACCGCCTTGCCCTGGTTACGCTTCTCAGAACCAATCTGCTCACGGAACGAGAAGTTATTCACATCGGCGTTATCGTAGAACCAGACTTCACTCTGCATGGCGAACAGTTCCGATGTGAAACCCAGCTCTTTCATCACCGCGAAAACATTCTGTTCTTTCAGGGTGCGCCCCGGATTATCCATGGTGCCACCTTCGCGCACGAACATGCAGCGTAGTGACAATTTGGTCGCGGTATCGCAGGACTCGCCACGGAACGCCACCAGGTTCTTCTCTTTCGATAACTTCGGCGTGGTATCGCGTGAATAACCCAGCATGCCCATATGATCCCAGCGCGTGGTCTCACCAATCACAAACACCACGTAGGTATCATCAATGCCGGGAGGGGCTACGTAGGTAAACTGCTTTGCCGGGTCGAGCAGTTCCTGGCTATCCAACTGCTCATCCACTTTGGTCCAGGCAAACAATCCAAGCGCGGCAATCCAGTTGGAAGGCAGATAAGAATGCGCCACCACGCCACCATAGCTGGGTAAATCGATATTGGTGATCTCTTCATTGGCTTTTTGCAGCCTGTCGAAATAGCGAATCGGCAGCCACACCAGCGCCACGCTCAGCAGCAGAATCACCGTGGGTTTGAGACGCTGGCCCGGCGTTTTCAACTGATTAATCAGTGTCTGGCTCAGGTTATTACGCCAGATCATCAGCAGCGGTAAGGCGCTGACCAGCACCATCCACAGCACAAAATGCAGGCCAATCACTTCTTTCGACAAATCAACATCGGTAGTCATCACCGAAGCGACGATGCCGTAGCCGATCACCACGTTAAAAAACGCCATGTAATAGGCAGAGGCGACGGAAATGACCACCAGCAGGCTGGCGAGCACGCGATAAACCCATTTACCGCCCAGCGACAACAACCGCATCAGGAAGAAGGTCAGCAGCACTGCCGCCACCACTTCTACCACAGCAGAGGCCCATTCGGTTAGTGTGAATTTCGTCAGATAACTGTCAAAACGTCGATAAAAAATCGGCAAATTCAACAGGATGCCGATATACAGCGCGAGCAGCAATGACAGCTTCTGCTGCGTTAAGGTTTTAATATAATTCATGAATTTACTTATTCCCGGCCTGGTGTCGGAGCTATAACCCTAAATGTGACTATGTAAAGAGAGTAGAGTTCGCACAGTTTGCTAAAAACGTGATGAAACGTGCAGGATCGGGACGAATCTGAACGGAGAAAACACGATGATGCGAAGCCAGGCAGTAGAACATTTCACCACAGGTAAGACCAGAGAATTTTTTTGACCGTGGCCTGGATAATTTTAATTTATGGGGGAGTGCCTACTTCACTTTGATGATCCTGCCATCATCTGTGAGCTGGTAGGTTGAATAATCAAATCTAAACTGCGTCATGCCATCTCTTGTGAAATAAACGGCCATAAGCCTTTTTTTATCAATACAATTTTTAGGCGGCTGCACATCATCGAAGCATAAACGATCTTCTTTACCCAATTCTTTATAACCATCACCAAATGCAAAAATTGAAATTAATCTTGGCCCCCCTTCATCTTCAGGAACGATTTGATATTTTGACCGAATTTCACGCTGATTCTTCATCCACCATTGAATGCTTGCCGCTTCCGACAAAGGCAAGTGATCTACGAGAATTTCCGCAGTGTATTGATTATGATGTCCCCCCATAATGCTGACATCCCGATTGTTCAGGTATAACAAGAATCCGGCGATAGCTGCGGCGACACCAGCTAATAGAAAAAACCTTCTTCTCATCAACGTCCTCCTTCAATATCTATGACTGCTTCCATATTTGTTAAAAATGGACGAAAACCGAACCTGTCAAAACGTTGAAGGATGAACCAAATGCGAAAAAATTGGAACTGATTAAATTTTTTCTTTCGAATATCATTTACATCCAGGCCAAAATGATCCTGCCCCAGATATTTCACTTTTGCACGCCAGTGATTTCCATCAATTTCCAGGTTCAAAAGCTCAATTCGTGTCGAATGAACATCATGTACAGTAATACCCATTCCATTAATTTTATCGAGTATCAATGAATCGAACTTGGGCAAAATGCTGTCTCGAATATAGAAACCCAAACCATCAACACTCTGTTTAGTAAGTACTTTATTAGTATAATCAATACAGGTATTTAATCCTGTAATGATAGCAAGCCTGGAACTGCTGTCAGAATTATCCCTCAGAATCCTCTCCCTGTACGCCATATCCAGTTGCATATCGCGAAACGGGGCTCCGGTCGATTGCTGGAAATGCCTGAGCATTTTATTGATCAGGTGTTTATATGGCCCCACACAGGCATAGGGTAGCGAAGTCACCTGCATCTCCTCAAACAATATACGGGCGCATTCCTGCACGCTGACCGCTGCTCCACGTTTGCCGCCGTAAACACCATGGAAACGTGACTGGGGATTATGGAAGGTTGTCAGCCGTGTCAGGGTATAAGGATCGACCTGGCTGGATAGATGAATAAGGCCAAACTCATGCTTTAAACGCTTTTCACACATATCGCCATAACGCATATCATCTGCGCCATAGTCATTAAAAGAACGTTGCGTGGTATAAATCGTTTGCGGAAAGGTTGCCATTGCCATGCGGAGTTACTCCCTGTAACCGGCTGTCCATGATGCTGGCTATTAAATCGTGTTCCCCAACAGAAAAAATTGATCAAACCCCAGGAAATGAAATCCCCAAAAATAAAAAGACCCCGCAAGGAGTCTTTTTTATGGCCTGAATAACTAAAAAGAGTCATTAATTAATGATATTCAGTGTCACGTCAATATTGCCGCGTGTAGCATTAGAATACGGGCAAACGATATGCGCAGCATCCACCAGTTTCTGTGCTTCAGCCGCGTCCATACCCGGCAGATTAATATTCAGGGTCACCTGAATGCCGAAGCCGTTCGGGATCGGACCGATACCCACTTCACCTTCAATAAACGCATCTTTAGCAATGGCGAATTTGTCGCGCGCGGCGACAAACTTCATCGCGCCGAGGAAACAAGCGGAATAACCTGCTGCGAACAGCTGCTCCGGGTTGGTCACTTCACCGCCTGCGCCACCCATTTCTTTTGGTACGCCGAGTTTCACATCCAGCACACCATCAGAAGAGGTGGCACGACCATCACGGCCACCGGTGGCTTTGGCTTTTGCGGTATAAACAACTTTCTCTAAAGACATGATAACCTCACTAATTCGCTATATGATCGCGTGCTACTTATTTAGCACTGTCCTGATACACATGACACGGGTGCATCGCACCCGCCCTTTTTTACTTAGCGCGATTCAGATTATCGCGCAAATCGTCCAGCTGATTTTTCAGCGCCAGCAACGTGTCATCATCACAGGCTGAGGCACATTTGATCGCTTCCGGGATGGATTCCGCTTTCTGGCGTAAGGCGCGTCCCTCATCCGTCAGCGTGACCACCACCTGGCGTTCATCCTGACGCGAACGTGCACGACGCAACAGCCCGGCGCTTTCCAGCCGTTTCAGCAACGGCGTCAGGGTGGCGGAATCGAGGAAAAGCTGCTCGCCAATCTCAGACACCGTCAGGTCGTCCTGCGTCCACAGCACCAGCATCACCAGATATTGCGGGTAGGTGATTTCCAGCTGCGCCAGCAGTTGCCGATACACTTTATGCATCGCCAGGTTCGCCGAATACAGAGCGAAACAGAGATGCTGATCGAGCTGGAGTGGCGTCTGCGACACTTTTTTGTCATCTTGGTTACTGTTCATGCGATTTAATATAGATAGCGCGCTAGACAATTGCAAGCTACTTTTTCCCGGAGAACACAATATGCGGGATTCACTGGAAGATCAGGCGCGCCGCTATGCCACCCAGGCCCATGCTGCCGCCGGACAGCGTCGTAAATATACCGATGAGCCTTATATCGTCCATCCGGCAGCGGTCGCTGAGCTGGTGCGCAGCGTCACGGATGACGAAGCGATGCTGGCTGCCGCCTGGCTGCATGACACGGTAGAAGATACACCCAGCACATTACAGGATATTGAAAGCCACTTTGGCCCGCGCGTGGCTGAACTGGTGGATATGTTGACTGACAGCGCCCAGCCGCAGGCAAAAAACCGCACCGCCCGTAAGCTGGCGCACTTCCGCCATACCGCACAGGCCTCCCCCGAGGCGCAGACCATCAAACTGGCCGACATCATCGATAACACCCGTGCCATCGTGCAATTTGATCCCAGTTTCGCCCGTGTTTACCTGGTGGAGAAGCAGGTGCAGATTCAGCTGTTAAATGAAGGAGACAAGCGTTTATGGCGGCAGGCGGATAGCATTATTCGTCAGGGCATTGCCCAGCTGGCGCAGCCACCGCACAGCGTACCGGAGAGTTGGTTTGTCAAACAGGCGGCCAAATACGGCGGTTTAAGTTAAAAAAAACCCGCCGTGATGGCGGGTCAGAACCGAATAGTCGGTGTTACTCAAGTAATTGTCGACCCAGATAGGGATTGGCCTGCAACAGCTTCATCAATTTACGTGCCGTAGCGGAAGGGCGCGTGCGTTGCGCCTCCCAGCTTTTCACTGAAGAGACGCTCACCCCCATCACGCGGGCGAATTCATCAACCTGCATGCCGGTCATCTCTCGTAAACGCTGCGGCTCGGGAACTGACGCCTTGTGAAGGGCGATTTCAGATACAGAAGGCTGTGCATCACGTGTCAAAACAATCTGCTCAAGACTACTAAGTAACTCGACCATTGGATCTTTTATTTCCATAGAGAACTCCTTAAAACTCACTATGAATCACGTGAAAGTAGAGAGGTAAAGCGTCCGCAGACGCTGAAACCGGCCAGTTCAGGCTGCATCCCGCAACGGTTTAAGAAGAATTTTTTTGAAACCGTTACGGGACACAGCCTGGGTGCACACTGCAAAAGATGCCAGGGCAATGCAACAATTGACCGGGTTTCTAAGTATGGGTCAGAACCCCGGCTTTGCTGCCATATTCCTGATTATTTTTTAATCTTAATTATAGCTAAACAGGTTGAATCACCATAAGTAGCTGTCCTGCCTGCACTTGCTGCCCGACCTGTCGTTGCAGACTATGGATTTTTCCGCTGACTGGCGCGACGATCGGGATTTCCATCTTCATTGATTCGAGAATGCCAACTGTAGCTCCCGCTTCAATGTCACTGCCTGCTGCCACCAGCCACTGCCAGACGCTGCCTGCCACCTGGCTCTCCACGCCACAACAATCGGCCGGGATGCTGGTCTCTTCACTACTCTGCTCCGGCAGCTGGCTGTCAAAGGTAAACTGCCCCTCGGCACGCCAGCGCGCCAGTTCGCTGTCGAACGCCTGCTGACGCTGCTGCTGGAAGTGAGAAATCTCGTCGGCCTGCTGCGTCAGTAGCGCCTGATAATCGGCGAGACGGAATTCTCCCTCCTCAATCCGCAGCGGATAATCCCCCCACGGAAAACGTTCCCGAATCTGTAGCAGCTCGTCGGCGCTGACCGGATAAAATCGGATCTGGTCGAAGAAACGCAGCAGCCAGGGTTGGGTGAACACTGACGTCTGACGGTCACGGTTCCACATCTGTAGGGTACGTCCGACAAACTGATAACCGCCCGGCCCTTCCATGCCGTACACGCACAGATAGGCTCCACCGATCCCCACCGAGTTCTCCGCCGTCCAGGTACGCGCCGGATTATATTTGGTGGTCACTAAGCGATGACGTGGGTCGAGCGGTGTGGCAACCGGTGCACCGAGATAGACATCGCCCAGCCCCATCACCAGATACGCGGCGCTGAACAGAATGTCTTTCACCGCCTCAACGCTTTCCAGCCCGTTGATACGACGGATAAATTCGATATTGCTCGGACACCAGGGTGCATTGGGGCGGACAGACTGGCTGTAACGTTGAATCGCCACACGGCAGGCTTCATCATCCCAGCTGAGCGGCAGCCACAAGGTGCGTGAAGGAACAGCCGCATCTGCTAAGGTTCCCAGTAAGTTATCAGCGTGCAATATCTGCGCCAGGAGCTCACTTCTTGCACAGGTCTGCGCGTCATAATGAATCTGCAACGAGCGGATCCCAGGGGTGAGTTCCAGCTGACCCGGCAGCGGATGCGCCTCCAGCCATTGCATCAGCGCATGGACACGAAAACGCAGCGCGATATCTAACAGAAGATCGCCATATTCCACCAACAGAAAACGGTCACCGGCGGCGCGTACGCACAACGACGGCAACCCCCCGGTTGCTGCATGTTGGTGCAACACCGGATCAATCAGGGGCAGCGCTACGCTTACGTTCAGCGGCTGTGCCTGGAGTGTGGCGATCTCTGCCCGTTGCGCCTGCGCCAGTTGATCGGCACTGGTCAGATCGATCGGCACAAACTGCACTCGATCGCCCGCTTTCAGCTGGCCGAGCTTCCACAGATCGGCCTCGATCACCGTGGCCGGACAAACAAAACCGCCGAGCGACGGCCCATCCGGACCCAGGATCACCGGCATGTCGCCGGTAAAATCGACGGTGCCGAATGCGTAGGCGTTGTCATGGATATTGGAGGGATGCATCCCCGCTTCGCCGCCATCGCTACGCGCCCAGGTGGGTTTCGGCCCAATTAAGCGAATGCCGGTGCGGCTGGAGTTGTAATGCACCTGCCACTCGGCGGCGAAGAATTCGCTGATGTCGTTATCGGTAAAGAAAGTGGGCGCGCCATGCGGCCCATAAATCACCCGCAGCTGCCAGCTTCCGTTGAGTTCCGGCAGCAACGCCTCTGGCAACGCCGCCTGCGGTAACTGCGCAGGAGCGGCGAGGTGCAGCACATCCCCGGCGCGCAGCGCCCGTCCGGCATGGCCACCAAATTTGCCCAGCGTAAAGGTACTGCGGCTGCCGAGGTAGCGCGGCGTATCCAGCCCGCCCGCCAGCAGCAGGTAGCTGCGGCTGCCGTCGTGAACTTCCCCGAGCGTCAGGGTTTGCCCGGCCTCAGCGCTGATAATCTGGTTCATCGCCAACGGTTTTTGATCGAGCTGCGCCACCAGCGGTGCGCCGGTCAGCACAAAGCTACAGGCCTGATTAAAACGTAAGGTCGGGCCACGCAAGGTAATTTCCAGTCCCGCCGCCTGAGGGTCATTCCCCAGCAGTCGGTTACCCAGTTGGAAGGCGCGGCTGTCGAATGGCCCGGAGGGCGGCACGCCGACATGCCAGTAACCGGTACGGCCCGGTGCATCCTGCACCGTGGTCAGGGTGCCACCACTGATAATATCCAGCGTCGGCGGTTGCCACTGCACGCCCCCGAGGGTGGCGGTGATAATGCGTCCCTGCTGCACTGCCGCCTGAGTCAGCAAATGGCGCAGCCACAGCAGATTGGTTTCGATGCCGTACAACACCGTGGCGTCCAGCGCCTGTGCCAGCCCGGCCAGCGCCTGGTCGCGGTCCGCCCCATGCACAATCACTTTCGCCAGCATCGGATCGTAAAACGGAGAAACCTCCATGCCGCTCTCAACGCTGCTATCGACCCGCAAAGTGGTGGCTGTCAGTTCCTCAGGAAAGGCGACATGACTGAGCAGACCGGCACTCGGCTGGAACTGCTTCGCCGGATCTTCCGCATACAAACGCACCTGAATCGCATGGCCGGTTGCCACCCGCGGCAAGCTGGCGAGCGGCGGCAACGTCTGCTGTGCCAGCTCCACCATCCAGCGCACTAAATCCACGCCGTACACCATTTCGGTCACGCCGTGTTCCACCTGCAAACGGGTGTTGACTTCGAGGAACCAGAATTGCTGGCTGCCCTCGTCATAGACATATTCCACC
The DNA here is from genome assembly GCF_002095535.1 of Pantoea cypripedii. Taxonomy (NCBI): domain Bacteria; kingdom Pseudomonadati; phylum Pseudomonadota; class Gammaproteobacteria; order Enterobacterales; family Erwiniaceae; genus Pantoea; species Pantoea cypripedii. Next base: position 63,744 of record NZ_MLJI01000001.1, on the reverse strand, counting down.
GTCCCGGCGCTGCGATACTGCACCGCGCGTCCCAGGCGCACCGCTGTCGCCTGCAATTCGGCGCGTACCGCGTCACTCAGGCCCGGTGCCGGGGTTTCTTCCATCACTTTCTGATTACGGCGCTGCGCCGAGCAATCACGCTCGCCGAGCGCAATCACCTCACCCGCCCCATCACCAAAGATCTGTACTTCGATATGGCGCGCCCTGGCGATAAATTTCTCTAAAAAGACGCCATCGTCGGCGAAATTATTGCCTGCGAGGCGTTTTACGCGGGTAAAGGCATCGGCCAGCTGCTGCGCATCATCGCAACGCTGCATGCCAATGCCGCCACCGCCTGCGGTGCTTTTCAGCATCACCGGATAGCCGATGTCGAGTGCGGCAGCCTGTGCCTGCTCCAGCGACGTCAGCAGGCCGCTGCCGGGCAGCAGCGGGACATTATTGTCCTGCGCCAGCGCGCGGGCACGGTGCTTCAGGCCAAACGCCGCCATCTGCTGCGCATTCGGCCCAAGAAAATGCAGGCCCGCCGCCTCGCAGCGGTTCACAAATTCGGGGTTTTCACTGAGGAAACCGTAACCAGGATGCAGCGCCTGTGCGCCGCTCTGCGCGGCAATCGCCAGCAGCTTGTCCTGGTTCAGATAAGTATCGCGCACCTGGCCTTCGCCCAGCGACCAGGCTTCATCCGCCAGTCGCACATGGCGCGCGTGGCGATCGGCTTCGGCATACACCGCAATCGCCCGGATATTCATCGCCTGCAAGGTGCGGATAATACGCACCGCAATTGCGCCACGGTTGGCAATCAATACACGCTCAATCATGACTTCTACTCTCTTTCCGGCAGGTCGTCCTGCGCTGGCCTTGACGGCAAATAACGGGTCGTCCCGTTGCGTCAGGAGATCACCACACGCTGACTAAAATCGGCGTCGGGTTGTAACCGTTACAGGGGTTGTTGAGCTGCGGGCAGTTGGAGATCAGCACCAGGATGTTCATCTCTGCCACCATCTCGACATATTTACCCGGCGCAGAAATCCCATCGGCAAAGGTCAGCCCGCCTTCGTGCGTCACCGGTACGTTCATAAAAAAGTTGATGTTGTGGGTGATATCGCGGCGCGTCAGGCCATATTCAGGATGTTCCGCCACCGCCAGCATCCAGCTGTCGCGGCAGGCGTGCATATGCCGTTTCTCCAGGTCATAACGCACGGTGTTGCTCTCGGTGGCGCAGGCACCGCCGAGGGTGTCGTGGCGGCCACAGGTATCGGCGACGATGGTCAGCATTGGACGATCGTCATTGGACCGCAGCACGCTGCCCGCCGTCAGAAACACATTTTGCTGGCCGCGCAGCGTGTCAGTCATGCTGTAGCGTTCAGCGGTGTCGTCAGCGTTGAAGAACAACGTATCCGCCGCCTGATTGCCTTCCAGATCGGTGATGCGCAGCGTTGCGCCTTTTTCGATGCGGTGCAGCCAGTAATCACCGGCACCAATCTGCTGCTGAAAATGCGCCCCGGCAGGATTCAGTAAACTTTCTTTGATCATCACAATTCTCCCTGCAATTGATAAAGGGCGTTATTACGCAGGCCGCGCTGGTTCTCGGCGCGTTGCAGGCAAATCTCCGGCAGCGGCGCGCGCTGCGCATCGATCTGCAATTCCACCGGCGGTCGCGGATAATCACCGGCGGGCGTGAGCGGATGCGGGCAGGTATGCAGCAGCACCAGGGTGTCCATGGCGAAACGCAGCCGCACCTGAGCGCCAGCCGCACCCTGCTGTTCCCGTTGCAGCGTGCCGTTATCGTCGGCGCGTACCTGGGCGAAAAAGTTGATGCAGGCGGCCATATCACGCTTGCCGAGACCATATTTCGCCAGCTCCACGAGGAAACTGTCGTAGCCATTCTGATGGCGCTGATTACGCGCCTGCTGATAATCGCTGGCGCCAAACCGCGCGGCGGTTTGCGCGGCGTTCAGCGTGCCGCACACGCTCTCGTGCCAGCCGAAGCTGTCCGCTTCAATACCGCAAAAGATGCGCCCCATGTCGGAGTAGAGGCAGTGCCCGGCGGTGAGACGGAAGGTGTGCTGACACTTGAGGGTGTCCGGCGCGTTATAACGCTCCAGCAGGTTTTCCGGGTTGTAAAACAGCATGCCGACATTCGCGCCGCCCGCCACATCGGTGAGGGTCAGCGCGGTGCCGCTGCGCATCACAAACGACCAGTGCGAGCCAGCCGGTAACGTTGTTTGGTATGAGGTAGTCATGATTCTCTCCTTCAGGCGACCTGCGATGCGGCCAGCGGTGCATCAGCGGGCCGTTGCCGATCGAGCGGCAGGTCGTAGGTAATGGTTGCACCCCAGGCTTCCGGCGCGTGGGGGTCGTGGCGCAGCTTGTCGAAAACCAGCAGGCGCGAGGCGAGGCTGAAGCCCTCTTTCAGATCGTGGGTGATCATAAAGATGGTCAGGCCATGCTGCTGCCACAGCTGGGTGATCAGCTGATGCATCTCGCTGCGAATACCGGGATCGAGCGCGCCAAAGGGTTCATCCAGCAGCAGAATGCGCGGGCGCTTCATCAGTGCCTGCGCCAGCGCCAGACGCTGTTGCATCCCGCCGGACAGCTGATGCGGATATTTGCTTTGCGCATGTTCGAGTCCCACCTGCGCCAGCATCGCCTGCGCGCGCTGGCGAATCGCCTGACGTTTGCGCCCCCAGACGCGTCCCAGCCAGCGGGCAGTGCTGAACTCTTCCGCCAGCATCACGTTGCCCAGCACCGTCAGATGCGGGAACACCGAGTAGCGCTGAAACACCACGCCGCGATGGGCATCCGGTTCATCGGGGATCGGTTCACCATCCAGCAGCAGTGCGCCTTTGGTCGGGGCTTCAGTGCCGAGCAGCATATTGAGGAAGGTGGTTTTGCCGCAGCCGGAAGCGCCGACAATCGCCACAAATTCTCCCTCTTCCACGCTGATGTTCAGACGCTCCAGCACCACCTGCTGGCCATAGTGCTTCTCAAGGTTTTTCAGTTGCAGTAAGGGCATGCTGCGTTCCTTATTTGGCGTAATACCACGGCCAGCAGCGACGGCTAATCAGCCGCAGCAGCAGGTCGAGGGCAAAGGCCAGCAGGGTAATCCAGGCGACGTAAGGCAAAATCACATCCATCGCCAGATAACGACGCATCAGGAAGATGCGGTAGCCGAGACCTTCGGTGGCGACGATAGCTTCAGCGGCGATCAGGAACAGCCACGCCGAGCTAAGCGACAGGCGCACCGCATCGAACAGACGCGGCATCAGCTGTGGCAGGATCACCCGCCACAAAATCTGTGCGCTATTGCCGCCCAGCGTCTGCGCCTTCACCAGTTGCTCGCGCGGGATTTTCTCCACCTGAAGTTGCAAATCACGGGCAATCAACGGGGTGATGCCGATGACAATCAGCACCACTTTCGACACTTCACCGAGGCCAAAGCAGATAAACAGAATCGGCAGAATCGCCAGCGGCGGCACCAGCGCGAACAGGGTGACCAGCGGAGCCAGCACCGCACGCACCACCGGCAACGCGCCGGTGAACAGACCAATCGCCAGTGCCAGCATGGCGCTGATTAACACGCCGCTCAGCAGACGCATCAGGCTGGCGGCGGTGTCGGTCCATAGCAGATATTCCCCGGTACGCGGGCTGGGCTGAAACGCCATCCGGTTGATGGCGTCGCCCATGGCGTTAAACCCCGGCAGCAATTTATCCGCCGCGTTGAGGCTCAGACGCGCATCCGACGCGAACAGATACACCAGCAGCAACGCCAGCAGCGGCAGCACACCGAGCAACAGGCGGCCCATCGGCAGCGGTTGATAGTTAATCAGTTTACGCATCGGCTTTGCTCCCGCTTACAGCTGGCCTGCGGCCGCCAGTTTGGTGTAGGTATCGATAAAGCGCAGTTTGATGTTGCCCGCGTTACCCCAGTTACCCGCCGGTGTTTCCACCCCCACCACATCGGCACTCGGTGCGGCCTCACCCAGCAAGCCATGCTTGAAGGAGAACTCCGCCACCAGCTGCATCGTGGCTTTCAGCTGCGGGCTATCAACGAAATCGAGGGTGGTTTTGCCATCGCTGAACAGATGGGTAGCGGCCAGCTGCTGGTCAAAACCGGCGAGGTCGGTGCCGGATGCCTGCGCCATTTGCGTGCGTGCGGCGACGGCGGTCGCGCCCGGACCGGACATGGTTTTCAGGGTTTCATACCAGGCGCCGGTCAGCGCTTTGCCCAGCTGCGGGTATTTCTTCAGGGTGTTGGTGTTGACCACCAGCAGGTCGAGGATTTCGCCCGGAATCTGCGCCGAGGAGAAGATCAGATGGCTGTTCGGCACCTTCTTCGCTTCTGCCAGCAGTGGGTTCCAGGTGACGATGGAGTTGACGTCTGGCGTACCAAAGGCGGCCACCAGATCGGCATCGGCGGTGTTGACCACTTTGACATCTTTTTCGCTCATGCCGGATTTCTCCAGCGCACGCGCCAGCAGGTAATGGGACACCGACAGCTGCACCAGATTGATCGGTTTGCCTTTCAGCGCCGCCACACTGTCCGCGCCTTTCAGCAGAATGCCGTCGTTGCCGTTGGAGTAGTCGCCGACGATCAGCGCGGTGCTATCGACGCCGCCGGTGGCCGGAATGGTCAGCGCATCCATGTTGGTCATGGTGCAGCCGTCAAAGCCGCCTGCGGTGTATTGGTTGACCGACTCGATATAGTCGTTGACCTGCACAAACTGAATGTCGATGCCGTATTTATCGGCCCATTTTTTGACGATGCCATTCTGCTGGGCGTAATCCCACGGCATCCAGCCTGCATAAATGGACCAGCAAATCTTGAAGGAAGGTTTCGCGGCGGCAAGCGCGTTAACGCTGAACAGCGCGATGGTGCAAAGCAACAGCAAGCGAAGGCAGGCTTTGATCATGGTGGTTCCTCTGACGTTAGCGGACGAATAAAAGCAGGAGGCGGCGAGTAACGATCTCGCTTTCCTCCCGGGCTTTTATCCCGCCGTGTAACCGTCAGAGGACGGTCGGTCACTCTCGGACCAGCATCTCGCGATCGGAACCCTAGTGACCCATTGCAAATTGTCTGGCGACATCGGTTACCCGCTATCGCTCCTGCATCTGGCTAAAGTCAGGCAAAAAAAGTGCCAATATTATATAGCCATGAAAAATATGGACTTTTATAAAAAACAGGTTCTCTGGCTGTCAGGTTCTGCACAGCGGTGCAGCATCCGCGCACCAACATGACGCAGGCCCCCCAGGCCCAGGTTGATGCACCTCTCAGTTTTCACCTGGCACGAAAAAAAGTTTTACTTAACGATCATAGGGTTATTCCTGAATCCCTTTCCCCGCCGCCGAACCAATTAAATATTGGTTCGCTTCTTGCCTAAGCTGAGAACAGCCTTCGTTTAACGAACGCACAGGCTGTAGCGGCGCGATTTATCGCGCGCCTTTTAACAGAACATGCATAAACAGCGCGATAAATCGCGCCGCTACGAGTTTGTGCAGGCTGTCGGTTTATGACAGACATTAGGCTTTACGCGATTCCAACTGATGAATAAACAAGCGAACCAATCATGAGTGACACGCCAAAATCTGCCATCAACTCCAGCTCGGCGCTGGAGCAATTGCGCCAGCTGATCCAGCAGCAGGAGCACACGCCCGATCGCGCACTGCCGACCGAGCGCGAACTGGCCGAACGCTTTGGCGTGGGTCGCCGCGAAATCCGCCGCGCGCTGGATGTGCTGGAAGAAGAGGGCCGCATCTGGCGTAAACAGGGCAAAGGCACCTTTGTCGGCCCGGCCGCCCCGGTGCAGCCGCTGGTATTACAGGATTTGCCGCAGCAGTCGAACCTGCTGGAGGTGATGGAAGCGCGTCTGCAACTGGAGCCAGGGCTGGCGCGCCTCGCCGCACTGCGCGCCAGCAAAGAACAAATCGCCCTGATGAAACGCCTGATTGAACGCATGCAGGGCATTGTCGCGCCAGAAGATGGCGACCAGCACGAACTGTGGGACAGCGCCTTTCACCGCGCCATCGCCGAGGCCGCCGGAAATCGCCTGATGCTCGGCCTGTTTGAAGCTGTCGATGCGGTGCGCCGCGACCCCGGCTGGCAGCATCTGCGCGAACAGGCTCGCACCCCGGCACGCCTCAATAACTACGATAACCATCACCAGCGTCTGCTGGAGCATATCGCCAATCGCCAGCCCCATGAGGCGGCGGCAGCGATGCGTGAGCATCTGCTGGCGCTGCAACAGGCGCTGATGGAAACCCTGTATGCCAGCCACGAGGAGACGCCATGACGGCCCAACCTGTTTTATCGGTCAGCAATTTGCGCGTGCAGTTTCGCGGTTCGCCGGTCACGGTGATCGACGATATCTCCCTGACATTGCACGCCGGAGAGACTCTGGCGCTGGTCGGCGAATCCGGCTGCGGCAAAAGCATCACCTCGCTGACGCTGATGGGCCTGCAACCCGATAGCGCGCGGATTTTACAGGGCGAGATGCAGTTTGATGGCCGCGATTTGCGCGCTCTGAGCGCCGGTGACTACGCCAGCCTGCGCGGCAATCAGCTGGCGATGATTTTTCAGGAGCCGATGACCTCGCTCAACCCGGCCTTCACCCTCGGCGATCAGCTGAGCGAGGCGGTGATGCGCCATCGTAAGGTCAACCGCCGTACTGCCATGGACGCTGCACTGGCCATTCTGCAAAAAGTGCAGATTCCGGCCGCGGAAATGCGCCTGAAGGCGTACCCACATCAGCTGTCGGGCGGAATGCGCCAGCGCGTGATGATCGCCATGGCGCTGATTAACCAGCCCAAACTGCTGATCGCCGATGAACCCACCACCGCGCTCGACGTCACCATTCAGGCGCAGATCCTCGATCTGCTGAATACGCTGAAGCAGGAAACCGGCACCGCGGTACTGATGATCACCCACGATCTTGGCGTGGTAGCGGAAGTGGCGCAGCGCGTAGCGGTGATGTACGCCGGTCAGGTGGTGGAGAGCGGAACGGTGGCCGAGATTTTCAACGATCCGCAGCACCCCTACACCATCGGGCTGATGGGATCGATTCCCAGCCTGAGCGCGCGCAGCGGCGCACTGGCGACCATTCCCGGCTCGGTGCCGCTGCCGGAGAGCATGCCCGCCGGTTGCCGTTTTGCCACCCGCTGCCCGTTTGCAGAAACGCGCTGTCATCAGAACCGTCCGGCGCTGCGCGCGCTGACGCCGGAACATCAGGTGGCCTGTTTTCGCGCCCCGCTGGAACAGCACGTTACGCTGGGAGAGATCGCATGAAACCGATTTTAGAATGCTGCGATTTAAGCAAAACCTTCAATGGCCCAAATCGCCTGTTTAAACGCAACCGTGGCGTCACGGCGGTGGATCGCGTGTCACTGCAAGTGATGCCGGGGGAAACCCTGGCGATTGTCGGCGAGTCCGGCTCCGGTAAATCGACGCTCGGGCGTCTGTTGCTGCGTTTGCTGGCGGCCAGTGCCGGAGAAGTGATGTACGAAGGGGAAAGCATCACCCACGCCAGCGGCACGCGCCTCAATCAGCTGCGCCGCGAATTGCAGATTATCTTTCAGGACCCCTTCGCCTCCCTCAACCCCCGGATGACAGTGCAGCAGATTGTCGGTGAACCGCTGTGGCTGCACGACAACATGAACCGTGAAGCACGCCACGCACGGGTGGCGGAGCTGCTGCGCACCGTCGGCCTGCCCGCCGCCTGGGCAGAACGTTATCCGCACGAGTTTTCCGGTGGTCAGCGTCAGCGTATCGGCATTGCCCGTGCCCTCGCCTCGCAACCGAAGCTGCTGCTGGGGGATGAGCCGGTATCCGCGCTGGATGTTTCGGTACAGGCGCAGGTGGTGAACCTGCTGGAAAGCCTGAAGCAGCAATTTGGCCTGACGATGATCATTGTGGCGCACGGCCTGGCGGTGATTCGCCATATGAGCGACCGCGTGGCGGTGATGTACCTCGGGCAGATTGTCGAGCTGGCGACGGTGGACGAAATTTTCGATGCGCCGCTGCATCCCTATACCCAGGCACTGATCGCCTCCGCACCGCAGATGCAGCCGGGGGCCAGCCGCACCATTCCGATGTTGCAGGGCGATCTGCCCAATCCAGCCAATCCTCCCACTGGCTGCCGTTTTCACACCCGCTGCCCGTGGGCGACCGCCGAATGCCGCCAGTTTGAACCCATCAACCAGGTGCTGAGCGGTGGACGACAAATTGCCTGTCACCGCTGGCAGGAGATTAACCGTGACCGTAGCGCGATTGTGATTGCGCCGCCGTCTGCCGCCTTTTTACGTCGCCGCGCGCTGTTTGAGCAGGCGGTCAATCAGCAAGCTTAACCCTCTGGAGATTAGCCGTGAAGAAAGCGTTATTAACTGCCCTTAGTGGTTTGATGTTGCTGGGTGCCAGCGCGCATAGCCACGCCGAAAGCGTGATTCGCATCGGACTGGGTGCCGACCCGGACATGCTCGATCCCCATCTGGCGCGCACCTACTATGGCCGCTTTGTGTTTGCTGCCATGTGTGATCGGCTGGTCGATGTCGATGAGAACCTGAAAGTGGTGCCGGGCCTCGCCACCGACTGGGCATGGAGTGATGACGGCAAAACGCTGACCATGAATCTGCGCAGTGGCGTCACCTTCCACGACGGTGAAAAATTCGATGCTAACGCGGTGAAATTCAATATCGAACGCGCGCTGACGCTGCCGGGTTCACTGCGCAAAAGCGAAATCTCCTCGATTCAGAGCGTGGAAGTCAGTGGGCCGATGCAGGTGAAATTCCACCTGAAAACCCCGGATGCAGCGCTGCTCAGCCAGCTGACCGACCGCGCGGGCGCGATGCTGGCTCCTGAAGCAGCGAAGAAGCCTGATTTCGCCACCCATCCGGTGTGCTCCGGCCCGTATCAGTTCGAAAGCCGTGTGCAGCAGGACCGCATCGTCCTGAAACGCTTTGATAATTACTGGAACAAAGGTGCCTACCATTTCGACAAAGTGATTTTCCTGCCGATCCCGGATGCCTCGGTACGCCTCGCCAACCTGCGCGCCGGTGACCTCGATCTCACCGAAGGCGTCGCCGCCAGCGATGTGAAAACCGTTGAAGGCGACAGCAAACTGGCGCTGGCGAAAGTCACCGGCCTCGGTTATCAGGGCATCACCTTCAACATCAACAACGGCAAAGTCGATGCCAATAGCCCGCTGAAAGATCCGCGTGTGCGTGAAGCCTTCTCGCTGGCCATCGACCGCGATGCGCTGAATCAGGTGGCGTTTGAAGGCCTGTATACCCCGGCTAATCAGGCTTTTTCTCCGGTCAGCGCGTATCACGTCAATATCCCAACCCCGGCGCGCGATGTGGAGAAAGCCAAAGCGTTGCTGAAGGCCGCTGGCGTCACCACACCCCTCAACGTGACGCTGCTGGTCACCAACAACCCCACCGCGCAGCAGGTTGGCCAGGTGATTCAGGCGATGGTGAGCGAGGCCGGTTTCAACCTCAATCTGCAAATGAGCGAATTCGCCACCCTGCTGGATCGCCAGCAACGCGGTGATTACCAGCTCAGCCTGTCAGGCTGGTCCGGTCGTCCCGATCCGGATGGCAGCATTTACTCGTTTATCAACAGCAAAGGCACGCTGAACGATGGCCGCTACAGCAATCCGCAGGTGGATGAGTGGCTGAACGCCGCACGTCTGACCAACGATCAGGCGCAGCGTCAGGCGCTGTACAACAAGGTGGTGAACCAGCTGCAAACCGATATGCCGATTGCTTACCTCTACTTTGAGCCACGCATCTTTGGCATGACGAAAAAATTGCAGGGCTTTAAAGCCTGGCCGGACGGGCTGGTACGCCTGGCTGGCGTGAGCATGGCGCAGTAAACCGCTAAGGAGCGATGATGCTGGAATTGATTGTTAAACGGCTGCTGCTGGCCATTCCCACCCTGTTGCTGGTGAGCATTATGGTGTTTGCGCTGCAAAAGCTGCTGCCAGGCGACCCGGTGCTGGCGATGGCCGGTGAGGAGCGCGATCCGGCGGTCATCGCTCAGTTGCGTGCCGAGTACCATCTCGACGACCCGATCCCAACGCAATATTTCGCGTGGATTGGCAGCGCGCTGAAGGGCGACCTCGGCATGTCGTTGCGTACCAAAGAGCCGGTGACGGCGTTAATTGCCAGCAAACTGCCGGTCACGCTGGAGCTGTCACTGCTGGCGATGCTGATTGCGCTGGTGATCGGCATCAGCATGGGGATTATCGCGGCGGTACGCAAAGATAGCTGGGTCGATCACACCACCAACTTTGTCGCGCTATCGGGCATCTCGGTGCCGCATTTCTGGCTGGGGATTCTGCTGATCCTGCTGTTTTCGGTGCATCTGCAATGGCTACCGGCGTCAGGTTTTGTGCCGGTCAGCGAAGATATGGCGCAGAACCTGAAAACCCTGCTGCTACCGGCGCTGGTGCTGGGCACCGGCCTCGCCGCCACCCTGATGCGCCATACCCGCGCCTCGATGATTGCGGTGCTGAAAGCGGATTACATCCGCACCGCACGCGCCAAAGGCCTGCTGGCGCCGAAAGTGGTGCTGAAACACGCCTTCCGCAATGCGCTGATGCCGATCGTCACCCTGACAACGCTGCTGTTTGGCGAACTGCTGGGCGGCGCGGTGCTGACCGAGCAGGTTTTTACCCTGCCCGGCTTCGGCAAGATGATTGTCGATGCGGTGTTTAACCGTGATTACGCCGTGGTGCAGGGCGTGGTGCTGGTGGTTGCCATCGGGTTTCTGCTGCTCAACCTGCTGGCCGACGTGCTCTATCTGTTAATCAACCCGAAAATGCGAGGCTAACCATGAGCGAGGTCTTAACCGCAGGCGCAGTGCCTGCCGTAGCAAAGCCGAATCGCCGGGTGCTGAAGAAGTTTTTGCGCAATAAAAGCGCGCTGATTGGCGCGGTGATTGTGGTGCTGTTTGTCGCGGTGGCGCTGCTGGCCCCGTGGCTGGCCCCCTTAGATCCCATCAAAGCCAACTTTCTGGCGGTACGCAAAGCGCCATCGGCGCTGTTCTGGTTCGGCACTGACGAACTGGGACGCGATATTCTGTCGCGTCTGATTTGGGGCGCGCGTACTTCGCTGCTGGCAGGCTGCATTTCGGTGATGATCGCCATCCTGATTGGCGTGCCGCTTGGGCTGATTGCCGGTTACTGGCAGGGCTGGTGCGACGGCATTATTTCACGCTTTATCGAGGCACTGCTCGCCTGCCCGTTTCTGATTCTGGCGATTGCGCTCGGGGCGTTTCTCGGCCCGAGCCTGTCGAATGCGATGATTGCGATTGGCCTGTCAGCGATGCCGATTTTCGCCCGTCTGACGCGCGGCCAGGTGATCGCCATTCGTCACGAAGAGTATATCGATGGCGCTCGCGCAATTGGCCTGCCGGACCGCTGGATCATCCTGCGTTACGTGCTGCCGAATGTGCTGTCGCCAATTCTGGTGCAGGCCACGCTGGCGATTGCGTCGGCGATTATCACCGAAGCCAGCCTGTCGTTTCTCGGCCTCGGCCAGCAACCCCCTTCGCCCTCGTGGGGCGCGATGCTGAATACCGCAAAAGGTTACCTGGAACAGGCACCGTGGATGTCGATTTTCCCCGGCCTGGCCATTTTTCTCACCGTGCAGGGCTTTAACCTGCTGGGCGACGGACTGCGCGACGCGCTCGATCCGCGCAATGACTCACATTAAGGAAAGGTTATGAGTGATTTGGATTACAACGTCAGTTACGCCTCCCACCGTGTCCCAATGATGGGACGCAACGCCGTCGCCACCTCGCAGCCGCTGGCAGCGCAGGCCGGTATCCGCATGTTGCAGCTGGGCGGCAACGCCGTCGATGCAGCGATTGCCAGCGCCATGGCGCTGACGGTGCTGGAGCCGACCGGCAACGGCCTCGGCAGCGATGCGTTCGCCATTATCTGGGATGGCAAAGAATTGCACGGCCTGAATGCTTCCGGTCGCGCCCCGGCGGCGTGGAACCCGGAACGCTTTGCCGGGCAGCAAACCATGCCAGAAATCGGCTGGGAGGCGGTCACCGTACCGGGCGCAGTGTCGGCCTGGGTGGCGCTGGCGGAACGCTTTGGCACCCTGCCGCTTACCACGCTGGCGCAACCGGCGATTGAGTACGCACGCGACGGCTTCCCGGTATCGCCGCTGATTGGTCAGCTGTGGCAGCGCGGCTACAACAAACTGAAAGATCAGCCCGGCTTCAGCGCCTGCTTTGCACCGGAAGGTCGCCCACCGCGTGCCGGTGAGTTGTTCCGCAATCCGGCGCAGGCCGCCACCTTGCAGAAAATCGCTGAAACCAACGGTGAAGCCTTCTATCGTGGCGAACTGGCGCAGCAAATGGCCGCCTTCGCCGCCGAGCACGGCGCGGCGCTGACGCTGGAAGATCTCAACCATCATCGCGCCGATTGGGTGCAACTGCTGTCGCATCCGTTTGCCGGTGGTTCGGTACAGGAGCTGCCGCCAAACGGCCAGGGCATCGCTACCCTGATCGCCCTCGGCATTCTGGAACATTGGGATATTGGCAGCTACACGCCGGACAGCGTGCCGTGGCTGCACTTATCGATTGAAGCGATGAAGCTGGCGCTGGTGGATCTGGACCGTTACATCACCGATGAAGATCACCTGGAATTCCCGGCGGATTTGCTGCTGAGCGACAGCTACCTGAAACAGCGCGCCGCGCTGATCGACCCGGATAAAGCGGGAGATTTTACCTTCGGCTCACCACAGCAGAGCGGCACCGTGTATCTCTCGACTGCCGATGCCAGCGGCATGATGGTGTCATTTATTCAGTCCAACTTTATGGGCTTCGGTTCCGGCGTGGTGGTGCCTGATACCGGCATCAGCCTGCAAAACCGTGGTGCAGGTTTTTCACTCGATCCTGCGCATCCAAATGTGGTTGCCGGGGGCAAACGTCCGTTCCACACCATCATCCCGGCGTTTGCGCTGGATGGTGACGGCCAGCCACTGATGTCATTCGGCGTGATGGGCGGCCCGATGCAGGCGCAGGGACATTTGCAGATGGCGCTACGCATTATGCTGCACAAACAGAACCCGCAGGCCGCGATTGATGCCCCACGCTGGCGTGTGGTGCAGGGCCGCGAGGTGATTGTTGAAGCAGGCATGGATCGCAATGTCCTCGCCGCACTGCGCGCGATGGGCCACAAGATTGCGGTAGAAGATCCCTTACAGGGTTATAACTTCGGTGGTGCGCAGGTGATTGCGCGCGACCCGCAGGGGTTTTATATCGCAGCGACTGAAAGTCGCAAGGATGGGCAGGCGCTAGTTTATTAATGCGCTGCTGGCAGCGGGTTGGGTCCGCAGAGGTTTAGCCCTCCAGGCAGTGGTTTGATTCTGAGAAGGTTCCGCCCGCCAGGCTTTAGGCAGTTTCAGGGCCGCCGTGCAGGCGGACGGGCAAAGGTGCGATGGCGCGCACCTTTGCAATCCGCGCCATGCGGCGTCCTCGCGCAGCGCTTCGCGCTGTCCCCTCGCTTATCACTCAGGCCTGACGGACCGCGCGGATTCGCCGTCCTGGCTCATGCCGCGCTCTCGTCGCATCCATGCGACTCGTCCTGGCCTTCCCTCTGCACTCGGCGCTGCGAATGCCGCCCACACCTCCGTCTGCAAGACCGAAGAACAAAAGAACAAACAGCAAAAGAAAAACCAAAGACCGTCATCGCGGTTGCAGCGGGGGTGTTAGCGCCATCCGAACTCGCTGAGCGCGGGAACGATTCCAGGATGAGCCGCAAGGATGCGGCGAAAGGCGGCGTTGAGCAGGAGCGAATCGACGCCGGTCCGTCGGAAGCGTGAGTAAGCGAAGGGACCGCGAAGCGGCGAGGCAGGCGGCGCAGGGCCGGGGAATGCAAAGGGGACGGCCAGGTCCCCTTTGCTCGGTCGCCGCACAGGCGAACTGCAACTGCCAGTGCCGGTAGCGAACGAAATCACTCCGAAACAAACAAAACCACGCTATGGCGAACATAAAGATAAAGGCGTTTTAAACGCACTACAACGCGCCCGTTGTACACCCCAACCCATTGTTCTATCCTTTAGGACCTTTCTCACCGAATTGAAATCAGCCATTGAGTGACTTACAGGAGTTGAATATGGCGTCAGGAATTTCCCGCATCTGGATGCGTAGCGGCATGTTGATGATTACATTGCTTGCCGTGCTGCAACTTACCGCCTGCGGCGACAAAGAAGGCGATCAACGCAAAGCCTTTACTGATTTTCTCCAGAACACCGTGATGCGCAGCGGCGAGCATCTGCCCAGCCTGAGCGAAAACCAGAAACAAACCTTCGGTAACTATGCCAGCGATTACGCCATCCTTTATGGCTTCTCTCAGCAGGTCAATCAGGCGGTTGAACAGGGCATGCGCCCGGTCGTTGATGAACTGGCCGCGATTCGCGTACCGCAGGATTACCTGACGCGCCGTGACACCCTGCGCCAGGCCAGCGGCAATCTGGGTGTGCTGACCCAGCAGATTCAGGCCGCCAAAATGCAGGCTGACAGCAGCCACGCCACTCTGAAACAGCCGGACGACCTGAAAAAAGTGTATGACAGCGTCTTCACCAAAGTGGTGACGCAACCCGCCAGCACCCTGATGCCACTGCTGCCGCAATTGCAGGCGCTGAGCCAGGCCGCAGTCCAGACCGGTGACTACCTGCAATCGCAAGGTACGCGTGTCACCTTTAATAATGGCGGCGTGCAGTTCCCCACCCAGGATCAGGCAACACAGTACAACGCGCTGATGACTACCCTCTCCAGCAATGCCCAGGCGCTGACCCAGGCACAGAATGCCGTGCAGAGCGGTTTTCAGTAAAACGTCAGGCGGGTAATCATGGATTACCCGCTTTTCAGACTTTTGTCACTTCCTTACATTCCCCTTTTCTGCTCTACCCCACTCCCGGCATTGTGTGATCTGGCGCATTTTCGACCATAAATTGTTTGTGATCATCATCACATTTATGAAACAAACCACACCCATCAAAAAGTGATTATCGTCACATTTATCACCCTGATTTGGTTAAATATTCGGCATCGTACTTTTCTTACACTGCCTTTTTGTGATCAATGTCACTAAATACCACCCTGCACACCCCAAATAAGCGTGATCTAAATCACACTTATCCCGTGCGCTACGCAGCGTCATAAACTAGTGCTAGAGTCCGCCTGCATACAGTAATGCCACGGCCCCCGCCGTAACGTCTTAACAAAAACAAACGCGCTCTCTTATTGCGGCGCGTCTCAATAAGGGGTGGGTTTATGTCCTCATCAGTGAAGGTCAAAGTTCAAAGCTTTGGTCGCTTTCTGAGTAATATGGTGATGCCTAACATCGGTGCGTTTATCGCCTGGGGTATCATCACTGCACTGTTCATTCCAACCGGTTGGATCCCCAACGCGACGCTGGCGAAACTCGTCGGCCCGATGATCACCTATCTGCTGCCATTGCTGATTGGTTTCACCGGTGGTCGTCTGGTGGGTGGCGACCGTGGCGGTGTGGTCGGCGCAATCACCACCATGGGTGTGATTGTCGGTGCCGATATGCCGATGTTCCTCGGCTCGATGATTGCTGGTCCGCTGGGCGGCTGGGCGATCAAACATTTTGACCGTGCCGTTGATGGCAAAATCAAAAGCGGCTTCGAGATGCTGGTTAACAACTTCTCTGCCGGTATCATCGGTATGCTGCTGGCACTGCTGGCGTTTATCGGTATCGGTCCTTTGGTTGAAGGCCTGTCCCATATTCTCGCCGCAGGTGTGAATCTGATGGTGCAGAACAACCTGCTGCCGCTGACCTCCATCTTTGTTGAACCGGCGAAAATCCTGTTCCTCAACAACGCCATTAACCACGGTATCTTCTCTCCGCTGGGCATCCAGCAGGCGAGCGAAGTGGGCAAATCCATTTTCTTCCTGATCGAAGCCAACCCAGGCCCAGGTATGGGTGTGCTGGTGGCGTATATGATTTTTGGTCGCGGTAGCGCCAAACAATCAGCCGGTGGTGCAGCGATCATCCACTTCCTCGGCGGTATCCACGAAATTTACTTCCCGTATGTGCTGATGGCACCGCGCCTGCTGCTGGCGGTGATCCTCGGTGGTATGACTGGCGTGTTCACCCTGACCGTGCTGCACGGCGGCCTGGTGTCTCCGGCTTCTCCGGGTTCAATCCTCGCCGTGCTGGCCATGACGCCGAAAGGCACTTACTTCGCTAACATCACCGCCATCATTGCGGCGTTTGCTGTCTCCTTCGTTGTCTCTTCTATCCTGCTGAAAACCAGCAAAGTGAAAGAAGAAGATGATATCGAAGCCGCCACCAAACGTATGCAGGACATGAAAGCGCAGTCCAAAGGCCAGAGCGTGGCGGGTGCACCGGTTGCCGGTGACGCGATGAGCGTTGACCTGAACCACGTACGCAAAATCATTGTGGCTTGTGATGCCGGTATGGGTTCCAGCGCCATGGGTGCAGGCGTGCTGCGTAAGAAAGTGCAGGATGCCGGTCTGAGCAATATTTCGGTGACCAACAGTGCCATCAACGCCCTGCCGGGTGATGTGGACCTGGTGATTACCCACCGCGATCTGACTGAGCGTGCTATGCGCCAGGCACCGCAGGCTCAGCACATTTCGCTGAACAACTTCCTCGACAGCGCGTTGTACACCAACCTGACCGAGCGTCTGGTGGCGGCAAATCGCAGCGAAGCGCATCGCGAAACTGTGCAGACCACC
This sequence comes from Pantoea cypripedii, assembly GCF_002095535.1. Taxonomy (NCBI): domain Bacteria; kingdom Pseudomonadati; phylum Pseudomonadota; class Gammaproteobacteria; order Enterobacterales; family Erwiniaceae; genus Pantoea; species Pantoea cypripedii. The sequence continues at coordinate 47,006 of NZ_MLJI01000001.1, read as the reverse complement.
CTCGCCGACAGCTATGACGACGGCAGCGCGCATCTGTTCAAACTGGGTGCCAACAACGTGTTCCTCGGCCTGAGCGCCAGCAACAAAGAGCAGGCGATTCGCTTTGCCGGTGAGCAACTGGTGAAAGGCGGCTACGTGCAGCCGGAATACGTCGATGCCATGCTGGAGCGTGAAAAACTGACTCCGACCTACCTTGGTGAGTCGATTGCAGTACCGCACGGCACGGTGGAAGCCAAAGACCGCGTGTTGAAAACGGGCGTGGTATTCTGCCAGTATCCGGCGGGTGTGCAGTTTGGCGAAGAAGCGGACGAAGTGGCGCGCCTGGTGATTGGTATTGCAGCACGCAATAACGAACACATCCAGGTGATCACCAGCCTGACCAACGCGCTGGACGACGAAAGCGTGATTGAGAAGCTGGCGAATACCACCAGCGTACAGGATGTGCTGGATCTGCTGTCTGGCAGCAAAACCACCGCCTGATAGATAACTACTTTTCCCTGGGGCGGGCATGCCCGTCCCCACGTTCCGGGGCGGACATGCCCGCCCCATCGTCATTTGATATGGGTCAAATTATGAAAGCGTTACATTTCGGAGCAGGTAACATTGGCCGTGGTTTTATCGGTAAGCTGCTGGCTGATGCCGGTATCGAGCTGGTATTCGCGGATGTCAATCAGGTAGTGCTCGATGCCCTTAACGCCCGTCATGAGTATCCGGTTCATGTGGTTGGCGAGCAGGCGAAAGTCGAGATGGTGAAAGGTGTGAGTGCGGTGAGCAGCGCCAGCGAGGATATCGTTACGCTGATTGCTGAGGTTGATATCGTTACCACGGCGGTTGGTCCGCAAATTCTGGAGCGCATCGCCGGTGGCGTCGCCAAAGGGCTGGCCAAACGCAGCGACAACGGTAATGTCCGTCCGCTGAATATTATTGCCTGTGAAAACATGGTGCGCGGCACCAGCCAGCTGAAACAGCATGTGCTGAAAGCGCTGCCGGAGCAGTATCACGCCTGGGTTGAACAGCATGTTGGCTTTGTGGATTCCGCAGTAGACCGCATCGTGCCGCCGTCAGAAGCCGGCAGCAATGACCCGCTGGAAGTCACAGTTGAAACCTTCAGCGAGTGGATCGTCGATAAAACCCAGTTCAAAGGCGAACTGCCGAATATTCCGGGCATGGAACTGACCGATAACCTGATGGCGTTTGTCGAGCGTAAGCTGTTCACCCTGAACACCGGTCACGCGATTACCGCCTATCTCGGCCAGCTGGCTGGTCACGCCACCATCCGCGATGCCATCCTTGACCAGAAAATCCGTGCCGTGGTGCAGGGCGCGATGGAAGAAAGCGGTGCGGTGCTGATCAAGCGTTATGGCTTTGATGCGGATAAACACGCCGCCTACATCCAGAAAATCCTCAGCCGTTTTGAAAACCCGTACCTGAAAGATGACGTTGAGCGCGTGGGCCGTCAGCCGCTGCGTAAACTCAGCGCGGGCGATCGTCTGATCAAACCAACGCTGGGCACGCTGGAATATCAGCTGCCGCATGCCAACCTGGTGCAGGGGATTGCCGCCGCGATGCATTACCGCAGTGCGCAGGACCCGCAGGCCCAGGAGCTGGAAGCGCTGCTGGCGGAAAAAGGCCCGCAGGCAACCCTGGCACAAATTTCCGGGCTGGATGCCAACAGTGAAGTCGTCACCTCAGTGGTGAGTGCTTACAACGCTATGGCATAATGCGCGCCACGCAACACGGCGGTATCTGAACGATGCAGGCAATAATGGAAGAGAAGCAAGCTTTTGAAAACCGGGTGCTTGAGCGCCTGAACGCCGGACGTTCGGTGAGAAGCTTTCTGATCGCCGCCGTTGAGCTGTTGACCGAAGCGGTTAACCTGCTGGTTTTGCAGGTTTTCCGCAAGGATGATTACGCCGTGAAATACGCCGTCGAACCGTTGCTGCTCGGCAATGGTCCGCTTGGCGAGATGTCTGTCCGCCTGAAACTGATTTACGGCCTCGGCGTGATCAATCGTCATGAATATGAAGATTGTGAATTGTTGCTGGCACTGCGCGAAGAGTTAAACCACGACACCAACGAGTATCGTTTTACCGATGACGAGATTCTCGGCCCTTTTCGCGAACTGCACTGCGTCGTCGCCTGGCCGCCCCAACCCGATTTCACCCGTGATGACGAAGAACTGCGCGCCATGCAGCAGCAGCGTTATTTACAGATGGTACGCTCCACCATGGTGTTGTCCCTCACCGAGCTGATTTCCCGCATTTCCCATAAGCAGGCGTTTAAGAAGCCAGCGGTTTGAGGTATTCACCGCGCGATAAATCGCGCAACAGCCGTGTCGTTATGGTGTATCCTTTCCCTGTTTTCCTTAACGAGTTTTCCCGATGAAAGAACAAGAAAAAGCTGAGATCAAACGCCTTAGCGATCAGCTGGATGCCCTGAACCGCAAAGAACCACAGCTGCTGGAAGCGGGTGATGCCGAGAAACTCGGCGCGCTGCTGAAAGAGAAAGAAGCACTGGTGGTAGAGATTGAACGCCTGCGCGGTGTCCGTGACGAGAAGCTGAGCAAAGAAGCGCAGCAGCTACAAAAACTGGCGTTCAGCCGTGAGATCACCAAAAAAGAACAGGCTAATTTGGGTGCGCTGAAGAAAAGCGTGCGCGGCCTGGTGGTGGTGCACCCAATGACCGCGCTCGGACGCGAGATGGGACTGAAAGTGATGACCGGCTACGCGAAGCAGCCGTTCTGATACGCGGTTACGCGGCGTGAGTCACGTCGCGTAACCCTTCCACACCTGCTGCCAGCAATGCCTGTTGCGTCAGGTTATCCAGCAGTTCATAGCGACGGCGGTACTCCGCACGTTTCTTGCTGGCAATCTCTTCCAGCGCCTTACGCGGCATATGCAACGGCAGCGTAAATATCCCATCCGCCCGCGCTTCACCACCTAACGACTGCCAGAATTCACTGTAGCTGGCAAAGAAGTGATCGCCCTTGCTGTGACGATAACGCAGGCTGCGGAAGACATGGGTGGTATCCCCCACTGCGCTGATGGCCTGCACACCGCATTGTTCGGCGAGAATAAATACCGCTTCCATCAGCAGACGTTTAGGGAATAAACCGTGTGCCGCCTTGGTCGCATCACGAATCACATCATTAGAAATATGCTTGCGTGGTCCCTGTAAACCACCAATTAATAAACTGCGTTGTTGATTCTCATTCAAAATAGAGAAAGACAACGAAGCAATTAATTTTTCTTCAAAATGCAATTCCAGCGTAATTTCGCCTTCACGGTCGAAGCGCCCTGGGCAGCAGTGAATCGTGAAAGATTCGCCATTCTTACCCTTAAAGCCTGCCAGTAAGTTATCACCGGGGCTTTGCAGCATCTGACGCAGAGTGACGTTTTCCAGGCCAGCCATCAGGTGGTAATGGTCGAGAATCGCCTGCGCACGCTGCGCCACGCTAAAACCGGCGCGCAGATAAGGACGATGGAGTTTGGCCGGTAGCAACCCCTGCACCGTTAACATTTGCGGCAACTGTGGCAGTGCTGCCAGTTCATGCAGATAACGGTGGGTAGTAACAGGATAAACAAGGGATCTTAAGGCAAATTTAAAACGGAAATTTTTACTGCGCCATAATTTATTTGGCACAAATTTTCCGCTTATTAATTGCAGAAAAAGTGATGCTGACGAATCATTATTCGTCTCAGTATTAATTATCGTAGACATGATTATTTTTGCTTCGCAGGACTCATTGGCGCAACTATATGCCCCAAATTATCAACGGCGGGTTAATACGTTTCGATGCGTTGCAATCACGGACGGGAATATCGGTTTCGTTGAATGTTGGTTTAGCTTTTGTTTAAAAAAAACCGGCGGCATAAGGCCACCGGTTGTGCAGTTCAGAAGCTGATTACTTAGCAGAAGCGAAGCGTGCTGCTGCTTCGTCCCAGTTAACCACGTTCCAGAACGCTTTGATGTAGTCAGGACGTTTGTTCTGATACTTCAGGTAGTAAGCGTGTTCCCACACATCCAGACCAATGATCGGGAAGCCAGAAACGCCAGAGATCGCTTCGCCCATCAGCGGGTTGTCCTGGTTAGCGGTAGAAACCACAGCCAGTTTGTCGCCTTTTTTCACCAGCCACGCCCAGCCAGAGCCGAAACGGGTCGCAGCCGCTTTCTCGAACTCTTCCTGGAATTTTTCTACGCTGCCGAAATCTTTTTCGATAGCGGCTTTCAGTTCACCCTGCAGGGTGGTACCGATTTTCAGGCCTTTCCAGAACAGGCTGTGGTTAGCGTGGCCGCCCGCGTTGTTACGCAGTGGGCCTTTTTTGTCTGCTGGCAGCTGATCCAGTTTGGTGATCAGCTCATCAACCGGCAGAGCGGCGAATTCAGTCCCTTCCAGCGCTGCGTTAGCGTTGTTGACGTAAGCCTGGTGGTGTTTGGTGTGATGGATTTCCATCGTCTGCTTGTCGAAATGCGGTTCCAGTGCGTCGTATGCGTAAGGCAGGGATGGCAGTGAATAACTCATGTTCTTCCTCTCCATTAGTGTTTGAGCAGCACAACCTCGCTGGCGTGCCGCGTAAGCAGTTGGATCATTATAGTTAAATTCATGATCCGGAAAAGGGTTATCAATGCCTTAGTAATGATAAGGATTTGCCGTAGCGGCGCGATTTATCGCGCATGTTTTTGCCGGACGCCGTAAAACACGCGCAATGAATTGCGCCGCTACAGAAGTTGTTAGCGGCCCAGCTCAGTCAGCGACTTATCCAGCGCACCCACCAGCCAGTCGATATCGCCTTCCTGGAACGCCAACGGCGGACGCAGTTTCAGTACGTTACCGTACGGACCTGCGACGGAAGTCAGCACATGGTGATCACGCAGCTTCTCAATCAAATCCAATGCCAGTGCCTTGTCTGGCGTTTTGCTGCTGCGATCGCTGACCAGTTCGAAACCGATAAACAGGCCCGCACCGCGCACGTCGCCAATCGATTCATGACGGTCCATCAGCTTCGCCAGCTCGGCCTGCAACTTCGCCCCCACAACACGGCTATGCTCCTGCAAACCTTCTTCCTTGATCACTTTCAGCACCGCCTGTGCCGCTGCCATCGCCACCGGGTTACCACCAAAGGTGTTGAAGTAAGGAATTTCATCGCTAAACGCCGCCAGCACATCACTTTTTGCCAGCAGGCCAGACACCGGAATGCCGTTGCCCATCGGTTTACCGGTGGTGACTACATCCGGCACCACGCCGTGACGGGCGAAGCCCCAGAACGCATCACCGGTACGGGCAAAGCCAGGCTGCACTTCATCGGCGATAAAAATACCACCGTTGGCATGCACCACATCCACCGCTTTTTGCAGGAATCCCGGCGGGTTTGGCAGCACGCCGTCAGAGGAGAAAATGGAGTCAGCAAGGAAACCGGCAAACTTGATGCCGTGCGCTTTCATGTCGTCGATTTGCTTCTGGATTTCATTGGCAAACCACTCGCCGAGATCCGGCGCATTGACACGATAGTGGTCCGGCGGTGGCACCAGACGGGTGGTTGGCGCCAGCGGCTGGCCGGTGCCCAGCGCCGGTGACGCGCCAGAAGTGAGGTCGCTGGTGCCGTGGTAAGCCTCCTGCGAAACGATAATGCCGGTGCCGCCGCTAAACGAACGCGCAATGCGAATCGCCAGGTCATTGGCTTCCGAACCGGTACACATATACATCGCACGGTCGATGGCATCCGGGGTGGTCGCCAGCAGTTCTTCGCTGTAATCCAGGATACGTTCGTGCAGATAACGGGTATGGGTGTTCAGCATCTTCATTTGCTGATTCACCGCCTCGATCACTGCCGGATGGCAATGGCCGATGCTCGCCACGTTGTTGTACACATCGAGATATTTGTTACCTGCGGCATCCCACAGATACTGCCCTTCACCGCGCACCAGATGTACCGGCTTACGGTAGAACAGGCGATACGACTCGCCCAGCACTTTGCTGCGTTTATCGGTCAGTTTGCGCGTATCGGCATCCAGGCCGTCGGCATGTTCAGCACGAAAACTGTTGGTATCCATGATGGTGGAACGTGTAGCCATGGTAACTCCCGTTGCGAAGGTGAAAGGGGTGCATGCGTAATAACCGTTTACAGATATCATGCCGGTTTTGGCGAGAAATGCAACCAAATACACAAATACAACCAAATACACATGACGGAACGATGAAGCTCAGGTAATCTTAGGCCCACGCTGAACTCGCCACAGGGAAATGTCATGTTGCAGGAAACCCGTTTACATCGCATCCGCGCGCTGCTGACCACGCATCATCAGGTCAGTACCGAGCGCGTGATCAAAGAGCTGGGTATTTCGCGGGAAACCGCGCGGCGCGACATTATCGAGCTGGAAGCGCAGGGGGTAGCGCGGCGCGTCCATGGTGGCCTGGTGGCGGTGGATAGCCTGCCAGAAGCACCGTTGCGCGAACGACGCAGCGCCCAGGCCAAAGAGAAACGTGCCATTGCCATCGCGGCGGTGCAGCATCTGCAACCCGGCCAGACGTTGTTCCTCGATTCCGGCACCACCACCACCCTGCTGGCCGAAGAGTTACGCACCATGTCCGGGCTGACCATCATCACCAACAGCCTGCAAGCGGCGCTGGCATTGAGCTCAGCCGAAGAACATGAAACGCTGAATAATCAGGTGATTTTGCTGGGCGGCATGATGTCTGCCGGTGCCCAGCAGACGCGTGGCGAAATGACGGTGGGCGAGATTTATCGTTATCGTGCCGACGTGGCGCTGCTGTCTCCGGTCGGCATTGAGTCCAGACAGGGGGCCACCAGCTTCCATCCGCACGAAGCGGCGATTGCGCGCGCTATGGTGCAGCAGGCCAGTCATACCATCCTGCTGGCGGACCACAGCAAACTCGGCGTCGTCAGCCGCACTCAATACGCAGCGATTGCCGAGGTGGATTTGCTGATTTGTGATGCGGGCCAGGGCAAACCTGGCGCGCTCAGTGCCCTGCAACAGGTGCTGCCGCAGGTCCAGGTGGTTTAACGTAGCCGCTGCGGATGGGTATAGATAGTGGCGCGGCCCGGCTTGCTGAAGCCGACCAGCGTCAGGTTGCTCCGTTGCGCCACTTCAACGGCCAGTTGAGTCGCTGCCGACACCGCAAACAGAATCTCGACGCCACACATCGCTGACTTCTGCACCATCTCATAACTGGCGCGGCTGGAAACCAGCACCGCGCCCTGCTGCCAGTCTGCTTTGCTGCGATAGCCCAGCAGTTTATCCAGCGCCACATGGCGACCCACATCTTCACAGCCACCGCGCAGTTCCCCCGTGGGTGACATCCATGCCGCCGCGTGGGTGCAGCCGGTCAGTTCGCCCACCGGCTGGAAATCACGCAGTCGCGCTAATCCGGCATCCAGATGGTCGAGGGAAAAGGTCTGGGTAAAGGGCAACGGGGTGATCGGCTTGCCGATCTGATCCAACTGCTCGACACCACAAACGCCACAACCGGTGCGCCCTGCCATCGCGCGACGCTGTTCTTTCAGCGCCATAAAGCGACGGCTGGATAGCTCGATTTGCACTTCGATGCCATTGCAGCCCGGCACCACATCAAGACCAAAAATCTCCTGCGGCGTGTCGATAATCCCTTCCGAGAGCGAAAACCCGATCGCAAAGGCTTCCAGATCGTTAGGCGTCGCCATCATCACCACATGGGAAATGCCGTTGTAGACCAGCGCCACCGGAACTTCCTGCGCCAGCCAGTCCGGTTCGGCATGGGTGATGTCACGCCGCTGCCACACCTGTGCCTGGCTCGCGCCTGCGATCTCACTCACATTGCTGGGACTTTTCTGATCTTTCTGTGTCACTTTCTTCGCCTCGCACAACAACCTTACTAAAGCAGTAGTAATATTTAGCCGCTATACTCGCAGTCTTAGTTGGGTCATTTTGAACCGCTAACCAGCGCTCCGCAAAAATAAAATGTAGTAATGTCGAATCAAGGATTATCCATGAACGTCAGCAGAAGAAAATTCTTCAAAATCTGCGCGGGCGGTATGGCAGGGACAACGGCAGCACTCCTCGGCTTTACGCCAGAGATAGCGCTGGCGGAAACGCGGCAATACAAGTTGTTGCGCGCCCGCGAAACCCGTAACACCTGCACTTACTGCTCAGTCGGCTGTGGCCTGTTAATGTACAGCCTCGGCGATGGCGCAAGAAACGCCAATGAAACCATCTTCCACATTGAAGGGGACCCGGATCATCCGGTCAGCCGCGGAGCCTTGTGCCCGAAAGGCGCTGGCCTGCTGGATTTCGTCCATAGCGACAGCCGCCTGCACTACCCGGAATATCGCGCGCCAGGTTCGGATAAATGGCAGCGCATCAGCTGGGACGATGCCTTTGATCGCATTGCGAAGCTGATGAAAGCGGACCGTGACGCCCATTTTGAGGCGCAAAACGCCGCTGGCGCGACCGTGAACCGCTGGCTCACCACCGGTATGTTGTGCGCCTCGGCGTCCAGCAATGAAACCGGCTATCTCACCCAGAAAATGACCCGATCGCTCGGTATGCTGGCGGTCGACAACCAGGCACGCGTCTGACACGGACCAACGGTAGCAAGTCTTGCTCCAACATTTGGTCGCGGTGCGATGACCAACCACTGGGTCGACATCCGTAATGCCAACCTGATCGTGGTGATGGGCGGTAATGCGGCTGAAGCGCATCCCGTCGGTTTCCGCTGGGCGATGGAAGCCAAAATCTTCAACAAAGCCAAACTGATTGTCATCGATCCGCGCTTTACGCGCACCGCATCGGTGGCGGATTTCTATACGCCAATTCGTTCCGGCTCCGACATTGCTTTCCTGTCGGGCGTGCTGCGCTGGCTGATGGAAAACGACAAAATCCAGCATGAATATGTGCAGGCGTACACCAACGCCAGCCTGATCGTGCGCGAAGATTTTACCTTCGAAGAGGGTCTGTTCAGCGGCTACGACGCTGAAAACCGCAAATACGACAAAACCAGCTGGAACTACGAGCTGGGTGAGGATGGCTTCGCCAAACGCGACGACAGCCTGAGCCACCCGCGCTGTGTCTGGAACCTGCTGAAGCAGCATGTCAGCCGCTACACACCAGAAATTGTTGAGCGCATCTGCGGCACGCCAAAGGCCGATTTTCTGCACGTCTGCGAGCTGATTGGCGAGACCAGTGCAAAAGATCGCACCACTTCCTTCCTGTATGCCCTCGGCTGGACCCAGCACTCGATTGGCGCGCAGAACATCCGCACCATGGCGATGATTCAGCTGTTGCTCGGCAATATGGGGATGGCGGGCGGTGGCGTGAATGCGCTGCGTGGTCACTCCAATATCCAGGGACTGACCGACCTCGGCCTGCTGTCGCAAAGCCTGCCAGGTTATATGACGCTGCCTTCTGAGAAGCAGACCGATCTGCAAACCTATCTCACCGCCAACACGCCGAAAGCCGCGCTGCCGGGCCAGGTGAACTACTGGAGCAACTACCCGAAATTCTTCGTGAGCATGATGAAAGCCTTCTTTGGCGACAAAGCGCAGGCGGAGAACAGCTGGGGCTTTGACTGGTTGCCGAAGTGGGACAAAGGCTACGACGTACTGCAATACTTCGAAATGATGTCACAGGGGAAAGTGAACGGGTATCTGTGCCAGGGCTTCAACCCGGTGGCCTCGTTCCCGAACAAGCGCAAAGTGATTGCTTCGCTGTCGAAGCTGAAGTTCCTCGTCACCATCGACCCGCTCAACACCGAAACTTCGACCTTCTGGCAGAATCACGGCGAATTTAACGACGTCGATCCGGCGCAGATTCAGACCGAGGTGTTCCGCCTGCCCTCCACCTGCTTTGCCGAGGAGAACGGCTCGATCGTGAACTCCGGCCGCTGGTTGCAGTGGCACTGGAAAGGCCAGGACGGTCCGGGTGAATCGCGCAACGATGGCGAAATCCTGGCGGGCATCTACCTGCGGCTGCGTGAAATGTATGCGCACGAAGGCGGTGCTGCGCCGGAGCCGGTGCTGAACATGACCTGGAACTACCTGACGCCAGATAACCCGGCGTCGGAAGAGGTGGCGATGGAGAGCAACGGCAAGGCGCTGGCGGATATCGTTGATGACAAAGGCACCCTGCTGGTGAAAAAAGGCCAGCAGCTCAGTACCTTTGCCCATCTGAAAGATGACGGCAGCACCAGCAGCGGCTGCTGGATTTTCGCCGGTAGCTGGACGCCAGAGGGTAACCAGATGGCGCGGCGCGACAACGCCGATCCATCCGGCCTCGGCAACACGCTGAACTGGAGCTGGGCATGGCCGCTCAATCGCCGCATCCTGTATAACCGCGCTTCCGCCGATCCGCAGGGCAATCCGTGGGATGCCAAACGTCAGTTGCTGAAGTGGGATGGCAGCAAATGGGCCGGTATGGATATCCCGGACTACAGCGCCGCCGCACCTGGCAGCAATGTCGGGCCATTCATCATGCAGCCCGATGGTATGGGCCATCTGTTCGCGCTCGACAAAATGGCGGAAGGTCCGTTCCCGGAACATTACGAGCCGTTTGAAACGCCGATCGGCACCAACCCGCTGCACCCCAACGTGGTATCGAACCCGGCGGCGCGCGTGTTTAAGGACGATCTGGCGGCGATGGGCAAAGCCGAACAGTTCCCGTATGTCGGCACCACCTATCGTCTCACCGAGCATTTCCACTTCTGGACCAAACACGCACGGCTCAACGCCATCGCACAGCCGGAACAGTTCGTGGAGATTGGCGAAGTGCTGGCGAACAAGCTGGGCATTGCTCAGGGCGACACGGTGAAGGTCAGCTCAAATCGCGGCTATATCAAAGCCAAAGCGGTGGTCACCAAACGTCTGCGTCCGTTACAGGTGGATGGCAAAACCGTGAATACCATCGGCATCCCGATTCACTGGGGTTATCAGGGCGTAGCGAAGAAAGGTTTTATCGCCAATACCCTGACGCCGTTTGTCGGCGACGCCAATACGCAAACGCCGGAATTTAAGGCATTCCTCGTTAACGTCGAGAAGGTGTAAGGAGAACGAATATGGCTTATCAATCGCAAGACATTATCCGCCGCTCCGCCACCAACGGCGTTACGCCACCGCCGCAGGCGCGCAACCATCAGCAGGAGGTGGCGAAGCTGATTGACGTCACCACCTGCATCGGCTGCAAAGCCTGCCAGGTGGCCTGTTCGGAGTGGAACGACATCCGTGATGAAGTCGGTCATAACGTCGGGGTGTACGACAACCCGGCGGATTTGACCGCCAAATCCTGGACGGTGATGCGTTTTTCCGAAGTCGAGGAAAACGGCAAACTGGAGTGGCTGATCCGCAAAGATGGCTGCATGCACTGCGCCGATCCTGGCTGCCTGAAAGCCTGTCCTTCGGAAGGGGCGATCATTCAGTACGCCAACGGCATTGTCGATTTTCAGTCCGAGCAGTGCATCGGCTGTGGTTACTGCATCGCCGGTTGTCCGTTCGACGTGCCGCGTCTCAATAAAGACGACAACCGCGTGTATAAATGCACGCTATGCGTCGATCGTGTCACCGTCGGCCAGGAACCGGCCTGCGTGAAAACCTGTCCGACCGGGGCGATTCATTTCGGCAGCAAAGCCGATATGCAAACCCTCGCCGGGGAACGTGTGGAGGAACTGAAAACGCGCGGCTACGACCATGCCGGTTTGTACGATCCCGCCGGGGTGGGCGGTACGCATGTGATGTATGTGCTGCACCACGCCAACAAGCCGCAGCTGTATCACGGCCTGCCGGAAAACCCGAGCATCAGCCCCGCTGTCACCTTCTGGAAAGGCATCTGGAAACCGCTGGCGGCGGTCGGTTTTGCCGCCACCTTCGCGGCGGCGGTGTTCCACTACGTCGGCATCGGGCCGAACCGGGTGGACGACGAAGACGACAACCTGCATGACGATAAAGAGGAGCGCAAATGATGAAAAAGCGCGATCGCCTGGTGCGCTACAGCGCACCCGAACGCATCAATCACTGGATTGTGGCGTTTTGCTTTGTCTTTGCCGCCCTGAGCGGACTGGGTTTCTTCTTCCCGTCGTTCAACTGGCTGATGCACGTGCTGGGCACACCACAACTGGCGCGGATTCTGCATCCTTTTGTTGGCGTAGTGATGTTTGCCGCCTTTCTCATCATGTTTTTACGTTACTGGCGACATAACCTGATCACCCGTGACGACCTGATATGGGCGAAAAATATCCATAAAATCGCGCGTAATGAGGAGGTCGGCGATACCGGCAAATACAACTTCGGGCAGAAGTGTGTGTTCTGGGCTGCTATCATCAGCTTAGTCATGCTGCTGGCGAGTGGAATTGTGATTTGGCGACCGTACTTCGCCGGAGCCTTCTCCATTCCGTTGATTCGCGCCGCGCTGGTGGTGCATTCGGTCTCAGCCGTGGCGCTGATTATCGTGATTATGGTGCATATTTACGCCGCCCTGTGGGTCAAAGGCACCATCACCGCGATGGTTGAAGGCTGGGTCCCTGCCGCGTGGGCGAAGAAACATCACCCACGCTGGTATCGCGAGCAGCGCCAACGCCAAACACAACAGGAAAAACGCCCCTGATGAGTATTCGCATTATCCCGCAGGACCAGCTGGAGAAAAGCGATAAGAACACGGCGGATAAAATTCCGCCGTTACTTTTCCCCCGGCTGAAAAATTTATATAGCCGTCGGGCAGCCCGTTTGCGCGATCTGGCGGCGAAAAATCCGCTCGGCGATTATCTGCGCTTTGCCGCCGTAATCGCCCAGGCGCAGGAAATCGTGCTGTACGACCATCCGTTGCAGATCGATTTACGCGCGCGGCTGGAGCAATGCGCCGAGCAGGGCATCCCGCCGCTGGATATTCACACCTACCCACGCGATGCCCACTGGCAGCGGCTGCTGCATTCATTAATCGCTGAGCTGAAACCGGAGATGAGTGGCCAGGCGCTGGCAGTGCTGGAAAATCTGGAGAAAGCCTCCGCGACCGAGCTGGAAACCCTCGCTACCGCGTTGCTGGAAGGCAACTTTGCGCAGGTCAGTAACGACAAGTCGCCGTTTATCTGGGCGGCATTGTCCATTTACTGGGCACAGATGGCGGCGCTGATCCCGGGCAAAGCCCGTGCCGAATATGGCGAGCATCGTCAGTTCTGCCCGGTTTGCGCCAGCGTGCCGGTGGCAAGTGTGGTGCATATGGATGTCGGACAGCAGGGATTACGTTATCTGCATTGCAATCTGTGCGAAAGCGAATGGTATGTGGTACGCAGTAAATGTTCTAATTGCGAACAGACAAGGGATTTGCATTACTGGTCGCTGGATAGCGAGATGGCAGCGGTCAAAGCCGAAAGTTGTGGCGATTGTGGGACTTACCTGAAGATGTTGTATCAGGAGAAGGACCCCGCCGTAGAACCGGTGGCCGATGACCTCGCTTCTCTGGTGCTGGATGCGCGTATGGAGCAGGAAGGTTTTGCGCGCAGTAGCCTGAATCCGTTTCTGTTTCCAGGCGAAGGGTAAGCCTTCGCCATTACTCTTTCTGCGTACCGCGACAACCACGGAGGCGTTCGATGAAACTGATAGGCAGCTACACCAGTCCTTTTGTACGGAAAATTTCGGTGATCCTGCTGGAAAAAGGCATCGTCTTTGAATTCGTCAATGAATCACCGTGGAATGCCGACAGCCATGTACCGCATTACAATCCGCTGGGCAAAGTCCCGGCATTGGTGGATGACAACCATCTGACCTGGTTTGATTCTTCACTGATCGCCGAAGCCATCGAACTGCGCGGAGATGCCCCGGCGCTGCTGCCCAAAGATCCGCTGCGCGCGTTGCAAATCCGTCAGCTGGAAAAACTGGCCGATGGCGTAAACGATGCGGCGCTGGTGATCGTGCGTGAAAAAATGCGTCCTGGCGATCAGCAATCCGCCGAGGTGTTGCTGCGCAATCGGGAAAAAATCCTGCGCGGTCTTGATGCACTGGAAACCGCTGCCGCACAACGTGACCTGCTGCATAGCGACACCCTCAATCTGGCGGATATCGCCACCGGTTGCATGATTGGCTACCTGAATTTTCGTCGCGTGGTGCCAAACTGGTGTGTAAATCGCCCGGCATTAATCAAACTGGCGGAGAACCTGTTCCAGCGGGAAAGTTTTGCCCGCACCGTCCCGCCCACCAGCTAAAAGTTTGCCCGATGAAAACATTGTTTAGCCAGCTGCCTGCTATTGATAGCCTGCTGCGCGATCCTGCGTTGCAGGCGCTGATTGATGATGCAGGTACGGCTTTTGCCACACGTCAGCTACGCGCCATGCAACAGGAAGCCCGCGCACACATCCAGCAGCATCAGGCTTTGCCCGACTGGCATGCTAACTGGCCGGATGAAGCGTTGCGCCGAACCCGACAGCAGCGCCAGAGCGCGCTCCGTCCGGTATTCAATCTGACCGGCACCGTATTACACACCAATCTGGGCCGCGCCCAATTGAGCGAAACCGCCATCAATGCCGTCACTGCCTGCCTGCGTCAGCCGGTGACGCTGGAATATGCGCTGGATGATGCCGCTCGCGGCCATCGCGATCGCGCCGTGGCCGCCCTGCTGTGCGAACTGACCGGCGCGGAAGATGCCTGCATCGTCAACAACAACGCGGCGGCGGTACTGCTGATGCTCTCCGCTCTGGCTGCCGGGCGCGAGGTGGTGGTCTCACGCGGTGAACTGGTGGAAATTGGTGGCGCGTTCCGCATTCCTGACGTGATGCGCCAGGCAGGATGCCGTCTGGTGGAAGTCGGCACCACTAACCGCACCCATTTGAAAGATTATCGCGCCGCAATCACCGACGATAGCGGCCTGTTAATGAAAGTTCATACCAGCAACTATCAGATCCAGGGATTCACCCATGCGGTGACCGAAGCGGAACTGGTCACGCTGGGCGCAGAACACCAGCTGCCGGTGATCACCGATCTCGGCAGCGGATCACTGATCGATATGACCGCTTACGGCCTGCCGGCCGAACCGATGCCGCAGCAGCTGATTGCCGCTGGCGTCAGCCTGGTGAGTTTTTCCGGTGATAAACTGCTGGGGGGGCCGCAGGCCGGGATTATTGTCGGGAAAAAAGCGTTGATTGCGCAGCTGCAACAGCACCCACTCAAACGCGCCCTGCGCGTGGATAAAATGACGTTGGCGGCGCTGGAAGCCACGCTGCAACTTTACCGTCACCCGGAAAAGCTGCGTGAAACGCTGCCGACATTACGCCTGCTGACCCGTCCCGCAGATGACATCCTGCAACAGGCCGAACGGCTAATACCCGCGCTGGAAAACACCTTTTGTGATGATTTTTCGCTGGCGATCGCCCCTTGTTCGTCACAAATCGGCAGCGGATCGCTTCCGGTTGAGCGTCTGCCCAGCTTTGCCATCACCTTCAGCCCGCGCGATGGTCAGGGTGGCACCCTGAATGCGCTGGCCCAGCGCTGGCGCGCCCTGCCACAACCGGTGATTGGTCGCTTACAGGATGGCAAACTGTGGCTTGACCTGCGCAGTCTGACTGACGAATCCGCCTTTATCAGAGCCTTAGTACCATGATTATCGCCACTGCCGGACATGTCGATCACGGCAAAACCGCACTGCTCCAGGCACTGACCGGCATCAATGCCGACCGCCTGCCAGAAGAACAACGCCGTGGCATGACCATCGACCTGGGTTACGCCTACTGGCCGCAGCCTGATGGCCGGGTGATCGGTTTTATTGATGTTCCGGGCCATGAAAAGTTTCTCGCCAATATGCTGGCGGGGATTGGCGGTATTCATCACGCGCTGCTGGTGGTGGCCTGCGACGATGGCGTGATGCCGCAAACCCGTGAACATTTGCAGCTGCTCAGCCTGGCCGGGCAGTCCGCGCTGAGCGTCGCGCTGACCAAAGCGGATCGGGCAGACGCGGCCCGTATTGAAGAAGTGCAACAACAGGTGGCGCAGCTGACGCAGCAATTGGGTTGGTCAGATGCGATGCAGTTTGTCACCAGCAGCACGACCTGGCAGGGTATCGACGCATTACGCCAGCATCTGATCGCGCTGCATGAACCGCCCTTTATACCCCGGCAGCGTTTTCGCCTTGCCATTGACCGCGCCTTTACCCTGAAAGGGGCTGGCCTGGTGGTCACCGGCACCGCACTGGCGGGAGAAGTCAGCGTCGGTGACACCCTGTGGCTGACCGGAGTCAATCAGCCGGTACGCGTGCGCGCCCTGCATGCGCAAAATCAGTCCGTTCCCCATGCGCAGGCCGGGCAACGCATTGCGCTGAATATTGCTGGTGAAGTGGAAAAAGCGCAGATCAGCCGGGGTGACTGGCTGCTGAGCCAGCAACAGGATCACGGCAGCACGCGACTGACCGTGGCGTTATCACTGTTGCAGCCACTGCATAGCGCTTCACAGCCGGTGCATCTTCATCATGCCGCCAGCCATATTACCGGACGCATAACCCCACTTAGCGACCAGCTCGCCGAGCTGGTACTGACTAGCCCACTGTGGTTGACAGACAATGACCGCCTGATCATCCGCGACAGCAATGCACAGCAAACGCTGGGGGGTGGCCGGGTGATTCTGCTGAACAGCAAAAAGCGCGGCAAGCGGCATCCTGACTACCTGGCCTGGCTGCAACAGCTGGCACTGGCAAGGGATGATGAAGCCAGCCTGCGCGCCCACCTTGCACATCAGCCTGCTGACTACAGTGAATTTTCCTGGGCGCGTCAGCTCACACCAGCGGCAATGGAGGCTATGCTGACCGCCATCGCGCCGGTGCGCTTAAATCAGGCATTAATGGACCCGGCTCAGGCCAGCCGCTGGCAGCAAACGCTACTCGACGCGCTGGCCCATTTTCATCAGCAGCATCCCGAGCAACCGGGTATCGGCCACGATCGCCTGCGCCGTATCGCCCTCCCGCATGCCCCGGCAGAACTGGTGCTGGCGCTGATTGATCAGACGCTGGCACAAGGGCTGATTCAGCAACGCAACGGCTGGCTGCACCAACCCCATTTCGAACCCCGATTTAACCCGCAGGAAGAAGTCTTGTGGCAGCAGGTTGGCCCGCTGTTTACTGACCAGCCGCTCTGGGTACGCGATATCGCCACCAGCCTCCAGCAGGATGAACAGGAGATTCGCGCCCTGCTGCTGACAGCCGCACGCCTCGGCCACATCACCGCGATCGTGCGCGATCGCTACTACCTCACTTCGCAGGTGCAGATCTTCGCCGATCTCATTCGCCAGCGTGCCGCACACGGCGGCAGCACGTCGGCGGCTGATTTCCGCAACCAGCTTGGCACCGGGCGTAAAGTGGCGGTGCAAATTCTGGAATTTTTTGACCGCAGCGGTTTTACCCGCCGCCGGGGTAATGAACATCTGCTGCGTGATGCGCGGCTGTTTAACACCTGATTTTCGCGTCTCCTCGCAATTGCCGCTGTAATCCCGCTGCAACTCCAGTTCATCGTTGAACAAAAATGTGCCAGGATGTAAGAATATTTCTTACATCAGGTAACCGCTATGGCACGGACTATGACGATCGATTTGGGTGACGAACTGCGCGAGTTTGTTGAATCACTGGTTGCATCCGGTGACTACCGTACACAAAGCGAGGTAGTGCGGGAATCACTACGTTTGCTGCGGGAGAAACAGGCGGAATCGAAGCTGGAAACGCTGAGGGCACTGGTGAAACAAGGTTTTGAGAGTGGTGAACCTCAGGTATTTGATGAAGCCGCTTTCTTTAGGAAAGTAAAAGCCAGGGTGGGCATTTATGAAGAGAACGATAGAGATAATGCCGGAAGCTAATCAGGATATGATGGAAATCTGGCTCTATAGCTATTGGAATTTTGGGGAGTATCAGGCAGATCAGTACAGCCAGAATATGCACAAACTCCTCTTTAAACTCGCTGTTCATGAATTAGGTCGTAAGCGAACAGAATTGGGCAAGCAGGTTTATTCAATGCCCTACGGTCAGCACATTATTATCTATCGCACTGAACCAGCCAGAATTATTATCGGCCGCATACTGCACCATACACAAGATGCCACTGCGATAACCTTCAGTAATCTTTTTATTTAAAAAAAAGGAGCGATTGCTCGCCCCTTGGTTTTTCCAGATATGCGCCTTACTGCAACAGCGAAATATCCGCAACTTGCAGGAACAGCTCGCGCAGCTGAGCCAGCAGCGTCAGACGGTTAATCCGCACTGCCTGGTCATCCGCATTCACCATCACTTTATCGAAGAAGTTATCGACCGCTTCGCGCAGCTGCGCCAGTTCGATCAACGCATCCTGATAACGGCCTTCTGCGAAGTACGGTTGCAGCTTGCTGCTGAGCACCGTGACGAAGGTCGCCAGCTTGATCTCTTCGTTCTCTTTCAACAGCGAAGCCTGCACGCTGTCGTTCAGGGTTTCGGTTGATTTCGCCAGGATGTTAGAAACACGCTTGTTGGCAGCCGCCAGCGTTGCCGCCGCTTCCAGAGTACGGAAGTGCGAAACCGCTTTCATACGTGCATCGAAATCTGCCGGACGCGTCGGGCGACGAGCCAGTACCGCCTGAATGGTGTCAACGCTGTGGCCTTCTTCCTGATACCAGGTACGGAAACGGCCCAGCATAAAGTCGATCACATCATCCACAACCTTAGCGTTGCTCAGTTTGCTGCCGTAGAGGCGCACCGCTTCTTCCGTCAGGGTTTGCAGATCGAGCGGCAGGTTCTTCTCGACGATAATACGCAGCACGCCCAGCGCAGCACGGCGCAGTGCGAACGGGTCTTTATCGCCTTTCGGATGCTGACCAATCCCGAAGATTCCCGCGAGGGTATCCATTTTGTCGGCAATCGCCACGGCGCAGGCAACCGGGTTGGACGGCAGATCATCACCAGCAAAACGCGGCTGATACTGCTCGTTCAGCGCCACGGCCACATCTTCCGCTTCGCCATCATGGCGCGCGTAGTGCATGCCCATCACACCCTGGGTGTCGGTAAATTCAAACACCATGTTGGTCATCAGGTCGCATTTGGACAGCAGGCCAGCACGGGTTGCATGGTTCACATCGGCACCGATCTGCGCGGCGATCCAGCCAGCCAGCGCCTGAATGCGGTCGGTTTTATCACGCAGCGTACCCAGCTCTTTCTGGAACAGCACGGTTTCCAGACGCGGCAGATGATCTTCCAGACGCTTTTTACGGTCGGTGTTAAAGAAGAATTCAGCATCAGCCAGACGCGGACGGACCACCTTCTCGTTACCGGAGATGATCTGCTGCGGATCGCTGGATTCGATGTTGGCAACAAAGATGAAGTTCGGCAGCAGTTTGCCGTCGTCAGCGTAAACCGGGAAGTATTTCTGGTCACCTTTCATGGTGTACACCAGCGCTTCAGCCGGAACCGCGAGGAATTTCTCTTCGAAGGTGGCGGTCAGCACCACCGGCCATTCCACCAGCGAGGTGACTTCTTCCAGCAGGCTATCGCTCAGGTCAGCATTGCCACCCAGCTGCAGCGCCGCTTTTTCGGCATCCGCTTTGATCTGGGCTTTACGCGCTTCGTAATCCGCCATCACCTTGCCGCGTTCCAGCAGCAGCTGCGGGTATTGATTGGCATTGTCGAGGGTGATTTCCGGCTCGCCCATAAAGCGATGACCACGAATCACGCGGTCAGACTGAATGCCCAGGATAGTAGCCGGAATCAGCTCCGCACCCAGCAGCAGTGTCACGGTGTGGACCGGACGCACAAATTGCACGTCGCTGGCACCCCAGCGCATCAGTTTCGGGATCGGCAGCTTGCTCAGAGCGGTCGCTACCATGGCGGGCAGCAGCGCCTGAGCGCTTTCGCCTTTCACCTGGGCGCGATACACCAGCCATTCGCCTTTATCGGTGTTCAGACGCTCCGCCTGATCGACGGTGATACCGTTGCCACGCGCCCAGCCTTCTGCCGCTTTGGTGGCATTGCCGTCAGCATCAAAAGCCGCCGCAATCGCCGGGCCACGTTTTTCAACTTCGCGATCCGGTTGTGCCGCCGCCAGCTGGGCCACTTTCAGTGCCAGGCGACGCGGAGCCGCAAACCAGCTGACTTCACCGTGCGCCAGGCCAGCAGCGTCCAGTTCCGCAGTCACATGCGCAGCAAAGGATTCCGCCAGGCTGCGCAGCGCTTTCGGAGGCAACTCTTCGGTGCCAATTTCCACCAGGAAAGTTTTATCGGTCATGGCTGCCTCTTACTTGTTGTTATTGCACATCGGGAAGCCCATCGCCTCGCGCGAGGCGTAGTAGGCTTCAGCCACGGCTTTGGTCAGGGTACGGATGCGCAGAATGTAACGCTGACGTTCGGTCACCGAGATCGCCTTACGCGCGTCCAGCAGGTTAAAGCTGTGAGCGGCTTTCAGGATGCGCTCATACGCAGGCAGCGGCAGCGGTTTTTCCAGCGCCAGCAGATGCTGCGCTTCTTTCTCGTACTGCTCGAAGCAGGTAAAGAGGAAATCCACATCGGCGTATTCGAAGTTGTAAGTCGACTGTTCCACTTCGTTCTGATGGAACACATCACCGTAAGTGGTTTTGCCCAGCGGGCCGTCGCTCCAGGTCAGATCGTAGACGCTGTCCACGCTCTGGATATACATCGCCAGACGCTCCAGACCGTAAGTGATCTCACCGGTCACCGGCTTACACTCAAGGCCACCCACCTGCTGGAAGTAAGTAAACTGCGTCACTTCCATGCCGTTGAGCCACACTTCCCAGCCGAGACCCCAGGCACCCAGCGTCGGGTTTTCCCAGTTATCTTCTACGAAGCGAATGTCGTGCACCGTCGGATCAATACCCAGTTCTTTCAGCGACCCAAGGTACAGCTCCTGAATGTTGTCCGGCGAGGGCTTGATGATCACCTGGAACTGATAGTAGTGCTGTAAACGGTTCGGGTTTTCACCGTAGCGTCCATCGGTAGGACGGCGGGATGGCTGCACATAAGCAGCGGCAATCGGCTCCGGGCCTAATGCGCGCAGGCAAGTCATCGGGTGAGAGGTGCCAGCGCCCACTTCCATGTCCAGCGGTTGGACAATGGTGCAGCCCTGACGCGCCCAGTAATCCTGCAAGGTCAGGATCAGGCCCTGAAAGGTCTTGGTATCAAACTTTTGCATGTTGAATTCGCACGCGATACGGGTGGATTAAAAAAGAGTGCGACAGTATACCCTTTGACCGCGCAATGTGCAGCCGGAAATCCTGACAACACGCCGGCGACCAGATGGCTCTGAATTCCAGGCCCAAAGGTTGTTGGCGCGCCAGCCACTGACTACCCTTCCGGGCATGGACGTTGTGTACCTGGGGAAGTCATGTCGCAAAAAATCAATTGGATCGACAACTTACGTGCCATCGCCTGCCTGATGGTGATCGTCATTCATACCACCACCTGGTACATCACCGGGCCGATGGCGGTGACCGGCATCAGCTGGGATGTGGCTAACGTGCTCAATTCAGCATCACGCGTCTGCGTGCCACTGTTCTTTATGATTTCAGGTTATCTGTTCTTTGGGGAACGCAGCGCTCAGGGTCGGCATATGCTACGTATCGTACTGTGCCTGCTGTTCTACAGCGCGGTGGCGCTGGCCTATATCACCTGGCTGACGCCGATCAGCGAAGGTCGCTCACTGCTGAAGCTGCTGCAAAAACCGGTGTTCTATCACCTGTGGTTTTTCTTTGCGATTATCGGCATCTACCTGCTTTCTCCGCTGATACAGGTGAAAACCGTGCAGCCGCGCTACGTGGCGTTGTTAGTTGTGATACTGGCGGTGCTGGCGAATCCCAACACCGTCAGCCAGTCGGTGGGGCCGTTTCACTGGCTGCCGGTGAATTTGTATGTCAGCGGCGACAGCATTTATTACCTGCTGTATGCGCTGCTGGGGCGGGCCATTGGCTGTATGGAGACGGAAAAACCGGGAGTCACCCCACTGGCGGCGCTGGGTTTTATCGCCTGCGTCATTGGCATCACCCTCGGCACCAAACAGATGTTGCTGATAAACGGCGCGTTCAACGATACCTGGTATCTCTACTGCGGACCGCTGGTATTTATCGCTGCGATAAGCCTGCTGGTGCTGTGCAAAAACGCACTCAATCGCCGCACGTTGCCGCTACTGGGAACCATTGCACGCTATTCGCTACCCATTTATGGTTTTCATGCGTTGTTTATCCATTTCCTGCGTACCCATCATTACGACGATATGGCACATCCATGGCTTGACCTGCCGTGGGTATTTGGCGTGACGCTCATCGGCAGTTTGCTGCTGGCGATATTGTTGAAGCGGATAGATAAACATCACCTGGTGAGCTGATCGTCCCAGCGTTGCAGCGCCCGACGCAGCTGACGGGCAGAGGAGAAGCCCGCCGCCAGCGCGGCTTTTTCTGCGGCTTCGCCCTGCTGCTGACGCTGACGGGCAATCACCAGCCGCAGCTGTTCGTGGTATTCGCGCACGCTAATACCCAGATGCTGGCGGAACAGACGCGTCAGATGCCGCTCGCTGACATGGGCACGCTCCGCCAGCGCAGGCAGCGACCAGTCATACTCAGGGTGGGCAATCATCACATCCTGCGCGCGGTGAATCGCCGGGTGCAGATGGTTACGATAGCGCAGCCACGGCGAGAGTTGCGGATCATCACCGGAACGCCGGAACCACACCACCATCTCACGCGCCACCGCCAGCGCCTGACGCGCGCCACATAGCCGGTTAATCAAGTGGAGTGAGAGGTCGATACCGGCGGTAATTCCGGCGCTGCTCCAGATGCCGCCATCTTCAATAAACACCCGGTTTTCTTTTACCAGCGCAGCCGGGGCCGCCGCCTGTAAACGGGGTAACACGTCATGATGCGTGGTGCACTGCACGCCATCCAGCAATCCGGCTTGTGCTGCCAGCAGCGAACCGGAACAGACGCACACCAGGGTGATACGCTGAGCCTGGATATCCGCCTGTTGCAGGCGTAACCAGTCACGCGCAATGGCGGCGGCGGGGGTGTCGTAGCAGGTACGAGAATCGTGCACACCCGGCACCACCAGCAGACTGTCGGCAGGCAAGCGCTCGGGCAGTGGTGCGATGTCGCTGATGGTCATTTGGGTGGAACAGGTGACGCTGGTCTGCGGCCCGATATAGTGCAGCACGAAGTGGCCGCCAGCCAGCTGGAAAGTTTCTGCCGGACCGGTGAGATCGAGCACCATCACCCCAGGCAGAGTCAGAAAGAACACGGGTTGCGGCATGGCCAGACTCCGGTGGTAGATCTCGCATCAAACCGTAACGGCGCGTCTTTTCGGGCTGGGCACTTGCTGCCAAAGACATGCGCGATAAATCGCGCCGCTACGCCAGAGTCTATCTTACCTGACTTTATCGCCTGACCCATGCCAATTCCGGCCATTGCTCTGACTTATCAGGACATCAGCGGTTGCAGTTGCTGATATAGGCGGGCAAAGACTTCACGCTGCGGTTGATAGGCCCGATGTCTGGCCGCATCCGGTTGATGACGTTGCGCCAGTTCCGGCATTGGCAACACGCTGTCGGGAGCAACCGCCAGCTGCGCCAGCCGTGCCGCACCCAGCGCAGGTCCCACTTCGCCGCCGTGGCAATAATCCAGCGTCAGGCCGCTGATATCTGCCAGCATCTGCCGCCAGTAAGCACTGCGCGCACCGCCGCCAATCAGCATCACCGTTTGTGGTTGCACACCACATTCATGTACCGCATCCATTCCTTCCGCCAGGGCAAATCCCACCCCTTCCAGCACCGCACGCGCCAGCTCCGGCCTGCCATGCTGATGCGTCAGGCCGAAAAATGCCCCCTGCGCCTGCGGGTTGTTATGCGGTGTCCGCTCGCCGGAGAGATAAGGCAGGAACCATACGGGTGAAACATCGCTGCGCGCCTGTTCGGCTTCGGATAGCAGCTGCGGCACATCCTCACAGCCAGTGAGTTTTGCCGCCCAATCCAGACAGGAGGCCGCGCTAAGGATCACGGACATCAAATGCCAGCGCTGCGGCAGCGCATGACAAAAACTGTGTACCGCCCGCTGTGGATTGCTGAGATAGCCATCGCTCACCAGGAAATAGACGCCCGAAGTGCCGAGCGACAGCATACCCTGCCCCGGCTCGACCATACCGACGCCCACCGCTCCCGCAGCATTATCACCGCCACCCACCACCAGCGGCACCGGCTGCATTCCCCAGCGTTGGGCAATCTCTGGCTGCAATGTACCGGTCACCTGGTTACCTTCAAACAGCTGTGGCATCTGGTGACGATCCAGCCCGCAGGCGTTGAGTAATTTATCGCTCCAGTCGCGTTTCGCTACATCGAGCCACAGGGTCCCGGCCGCATCCGACATATCGGTGGCAAAATCGCCGCTTAAGCGCCAGCGCAGATAATCCTTGGGCAGTAAGACCTTAGCGACCTGCGCAAAGATCTCAGGTTCATGTTGCTGCACCCACAGCAGCTTGGGTGCAGTAAAGCCCGGCATCATCAGGTTGCCGGTGATGGTGCGTGACTCCGGCACCTGCTGCTCCAGCTGGCGGCATTGCTCAGCGCTGCGTCCGTCGTTCCAGAGAATCGCCGGACGCAGTACCCGAAACCGGGCATCCAGCAAGGTGGCACCGTGCATCTGGCCACTCAGCCCAATCGCCTGCACGCCGCTTAAATCATGCTGTTGCGCCAGTGCCTGCATTGCCTGATCCGTGGCGAGCCACCAGCTTTCGGGATCCTGCTCGCTCCATAACGGATGCGGGCGCGACACCTGCAACGGTGCGCTTGTGACGGCAACCACCTGCCCCTGCGCATCCAGCAATGCCACCTTGACGCCGGAGGTGCCCAAATCGATCCCGATAACCATGCTGATCTCCCGAAGGGTTAAAAATCAAAAAGGTAGTGATTCACCAGGTTTTCCAGCTGCTCCTGGCGTCCGCTGCGATGCTGCGGATTAAATTGCTGCTGCCCGGCATGTTCCGCCAGCGAGGCGAGGGAAAATTCCCCTTTGAGGATCTGCTGACCAAACTCCCCGTTCCAGCCGCTGTAACGCTGTGCGACACGCTTATCCAGCTCGCCATCCGCGACCATCCGCGCCGCCACTTTCAGCGCCAGCGCCATGGTATCCATCGCGCCAATATGGCCGTAGAACAGGTCATATTTATCGGTGCTCTGACGCCGGACTTTGGCATCAAAGTTTAAGCCGCCGGTGGTAAATCCGCCCGCTTTGATGATTTCGTACATCACCAGCGCATTCTCTTCCACGCTGATCGGGAACTGGTCGGTGTCCCAGCCGCACTGGATATCGCCACGGTTGGCATCCACCGAACCGAAAATCCCCAGCGCAATGGCAGTGGCAATTTCATGGTGGAAGGAGTGGCCCGCCAGCGTGGCGTGGTTAGCTTCCACGTTAACTTTAATCTCTTTCTCCAGCCCAAACTGCTTCAGGAAGCCATATACCGTCGCCACATCGTAGTCATATTGGTGTTTGGTCGGTTCCTGTGGTTTCGGCTCGATCAGCAACATGCCCTGGAAACCGATTTTATGTTTATGGTCCACCACCATCTGCATAAAGCGGCCAATCTGCTCACGTTCCTGGCGCAGGTCGGTATTCAGCAGGGTTTCATAGCCTTCGCGACCGCCCCACAACACATAGTTTTCACCGCCGAGGGTTTGCGTTGCCTGCATGGCGCTGCACACCTGGCTGGCGGCCCAGGCAAAAATTTCCGGGTCCGGACTGGTGGCTGCGCCTGCGCCGTAACGCGGATGGGTGAAGCAGTTGGCGGTGCCCCACAACAGTTTCACACCGGTTTCCTGCTGTTTTTCCAGCAGTTTATCGGTCATCACCGCAAAGTTTTCGCGATAGCTTTTCAGCGAATCGCCCTCCGGCGAGACATCAACATCGTGGAAGCAGTAATAAGGTACGTTGAGTTTATGGAAGAACTCAAAAGCCACGTCGGCCTTCTGTTTCGCCAGTTCGAGTGCATCACCATTCTTCTGCCAGGGGCGATCAAAGGCACCGACACCAAACATATCTGCGCCGTTCCAGCAGAAGGTATGCCAGTAGCAGGCGGCAAAACGCAGATGCTCCGCCATGGTTTTACCGAGAATCACTTCATCAGGATTGTAATGACGAAACGCCAGAGGATTGCGGGTAGCGGCTCCCTCATAACGAACGCGATCAAGCTGGTCGAAATAGGCGTGCATTTTTTGCTCCTTAGCATGAGGACCCGAGTGGTCAGCTTTGAGCCATTATTGTGGTAATGCGTTATGCCGCTTCTCAATTACGATATTTCACACTTAACTTAAGATAATTATTATTTGTGCGTCAGCTCGCAAAATAATGTCGTTATTTTCATTGCATGCCTTCTCGCAGCTGCCTTGCAATCCATTCCTCTGAAAACCGCCAAATATCGATCGCGCTCAAAAAATCGCAAATAAACCAAAAAACGTAATAGCTGGATAAAAATCAGTAATTGATGTTGCCGGAATCTCAGGTCAACAATTCAACCGCCCTGTTCATAGCCTCAAACTCTAAACAACGAAAACAGCCTCCACCCCTACAGGATGAACACCATGAACATGAAAAAAACGTTGTTAGCCGTCTGCGCGGCGCTGGCCCTGATAAGCCACGCTGGCGTGGCGAAAGAAGTGAAAATCGGTATGGCGATTGATGATTTACGTCTGGAACGCTGGCAGAAAGACCGTGATATCTTCGTGAAACAGGCGGAAACGCTGGGGGCGACCGTGTTTGTCCAGTCCGCCAACGGCAACGAAGAAACCCAGATGTCGCAAATTGAAAATATGATCAACCGCGGCGTCGATGTATTGGTAATCATCCCTTATAACGGCCAGGTATTAAGTAACGTGGTAGCGGAAGCGAAGCGTGAAGGCATTAAAGTTCTGGCCTATGACCGCATGATAAATAACGCCGATATTGATTTTTATATCTCTTTTGATAATGAAAAAGTGGGCGAACTTCAGGCCGAAAGTATTGTGCAGCAGGTGCCAAAAGGGAATTATTTCCTGATGGGGGGTTCACCGGTTGATAATAACGCGCGTCTGTTCCGCGCCGGACAAATGAAGGTGTTAAAACCCTATATTGATAACGGCAGTATCAAAGTGGTGGGCGATCAGTGGGTTGATGCCTGGCTGCCAGAAAATGCGCTGAAAATTATGGAAAACGCCCTTACCGCCAACAGCAATCATATTGATGCGGTTGTGGCGTCGAACGATGCCACCGCAGGTGGTGCGATTCAGGCGCTGAGCGCACAGGGCCTGGCGGGTAAAGTGGCGATCTCCGGACAGGATGCCGACCTGGCCGCCATCAAACGCATCATGAATGGTACGCAAACCATGACGGTGTACAAACCCATCACCCAGCTTGCCACCGAAGCCGCCAAAATCGCGGTTGAACTGGGCAACGGTCAGACCCCGGCCAGCAACGGCAAACTCAATAATGGCCTGAAAGATGTGCCGTCACGCCTGCTGACGCCAATCCCGGTCAACAAAAGCAATATCGAAAGCACCGTTGTCAAAGACGGCTTCCATAAGCAAAGCGAACTCTAAGCGCAGCCCGCGAAGGAGAGATGTCGATGTTGCTGGAAATGAACCATATCACTAAGCGCTTCGGCGCGGTGAAAGCGGTGGATGACGTTAGCCTGCGGCTGGAAGCGGGTGAAGTGATGTCGCTGTGCGGCGAAAACGGCTCGGGAAAATCGACACTGATGAAGATCCTGTGCGGGCTTTACCCGCACGGGGACTTTGACGGCAGTATCCATTTTGCTGGCGATGAAATCCAGGCACAGACTATCCGCGATACCGAACGCAAAGGGATTGTGATTATCCATCAGGAGCTGGCGCTGGTGCGCCAGTTGACGGTGATGGAAAACATTTTCCTTGGTGCTGAACTGGGGCGCTACGGCATGGTGGATGACGAAACCATGACCCTGCGCTGCCAGCAGCTGCTGGAGCGGGTCAAACTGAATGTTTCGCCCGACACGCGCGTGGGTGAACTGGGTTTGGGCCAGCAACAGCTGGTGGAGATTGCCCGCGCCCTGAATAAACAGGTGCGCCTGCTGATCCTCGATGAACCCACATCCTCACTGACCGAGCAGGAAACCGAGGTGCTGCTCAGCATCATCAAAAACCTGCGCGAGCATGGCATCGCCTGCATTTATATCTCGCACAAACTCAACGAGGTCAAAGCGATTTCGGACACCATCTGTGTGATCCGCGATGGACAGCATATCGCCACGCGTGCGGCGGCTGGCCTGAGTGAGGATGACATCATCACCATGATGGTGGGACGCGAGCTGACCGCGCTCTATCCCCACACGCCGCATGATATCGGCGAGACCATTTTGCAGGTGGAAAATCTGACCGCCTGGCATCCCGTCAATCGCCATATCCGCCGGGTAAATAACGTCTCTTTCAGCCTGAAACGCGGTGAAATTCTGGGTATCGCCGGGCTGGTGGGGGCTGGGCGCACCGAAACCGTCCAGTGCCTGTTTGGCGTCTGGCCCGGTCGCTGGCAGGGCGACATCACCCTCAACGGCAAAAAAGTACACATCCGTGACTGCCGGGACGCCATTGCGCATGGCATCGCGATGGTGCCGGAAGATCGTAAAAAAGACGGCATTGTGCCGCTGATGGGGGTGGGCAAAAACATCACCCTGGCGGCATTGGACCAGTTCAGCCAGCGGCTTTCCACCCTGGATGAGGCGCTGGAACAGCAGGCGATCAACGATGCCATTGCCCGTCTGCGCGTGAAAACCTCCTCTCCCGAATTGCCGATTGGCCGCCTGAGCGGCGGTAACCAGCAGAAAGCGATTCTCGCCAAATGCCTGCTGCTGAATCCACAGATTCTGATTCTCGATGAGCCAACACGCGGCATCGATGTCGGCGCACGTCAGGAGATCTATCTGCTGATCAATGCGCTGGTGCAGCAAGGGATTGCCGTGATTGTCATTTCGTCCGAGCTGCCCGAAGTGCTGGGCCTGAGCGATCGGGTTTTGGTGATGCACGAAGGACAAATCAAAGCCGATCTGATTAACGACAACCTGACTCAGGAGCAGGTGATGGAAGCCGCCCTGCGGAGTGAACACTATGCTTAAGACCGAAAGTACAGAACGCGGCCTTACCACGCCGGGTAAAAGCGCGCCGGGCAAATTCCCGCTGCCGAATTTGCAGGTGCTGGTGATGCTGGGTGCCATTGTGTTGATTGCGCTGTTCTTCACCTGGACCACCGACGGTGCCTGGCTCAGTCCGCGTAACGTCTCCAACCTGCTGCGCCAGACCGCCATCACCGGCATCCTCGCGGTGGGCATGGTGTTTGTGATTATTTCGGCAGAGATCGATCTCTCGGTCGGTTCGATGATGGGCCTGCTTGGCGGTGCCGCGGCGATTTTTGATGTCTGGCTCGGCTGGCCGCTGCCGCTCACCATCGTAGTCACCCTGGTGATGGGGCTGTTGCTCGGCACCTGGAACGGCTGGTGGGTCGCCTATCGTAAAGTCCCCTCTTTTATCGTTACCCTGGCGGGCATGCTGGCGTTCCGTGGCATCCTGGTGGGGATCACCGACGGCACCACCGTTGCACCCACCAGCCCGGCGATGTCGCAGATTGGGCAAAGCTATCTGCCTGGCGGGGTCGGATTTGGTTTCGGCTTTGCCGGTCTGGCGCTGTTTATCCTCTGGCAGTGGCGTTTGCGCCTGCGTCGTCAGAGTCTGGGCCTGTCACAACCCACCGCGAGTGGTGCCGTTGCACGCCAGGCAATCACCGCCATTCTGGTACTGGGGGCAATATGGCTGCTGAATGATTATCGTGGCGTGCCGACCCCGGTGCTGCTGCTGGCGTTACTGCTGCTGGGTGGCATGTTTATGGCAACGCGCACCGCTTTTGGTCGCCGTATCTATGCCATTGGTGGCAACCTGGATGCCGCCCGGCTTTCCGGGATCAACGTGGCACGGACTAAGCTGGCGGTGTTTGCTATTAATGGCGTGATGGTAGCGATTGCCGGTTTGATCCTGAGCTCACGACTGGGCGCGGGTTCCCCCTCCGCAGGTAACATTGCGGAGCTGGATGCCATCGCCGCCTGTGTCATCGGCGGTACCAGCCTGGCGGGAGGTGTCGGGTCTGTCGCGGGTGCGGTGATGGGGGCATTTATCATGGCATCGCTGGATAACGGCATGAGCATGATGGACGTACCGACCTTCTGGCAGTACATCGTCAAAGGCGCAATTCTGCTGCTGGCAGTGTGGATGGATACCGCTACCCGGCGTCGGGTGTAATCGCGTGAGCGATCACAATGTGGCGCAAATTCTTTCTGCTCCCCGGCCAGCCGTGTTATGCAATGCGCTGAGGGTTTAAGGGAACACGCCACTATGCATGAAAAACGCTATCGCATTACGTTGCTGTTCAACGCCAATAAGGTCTATGACCGCCAGGTTGTTGAAGGCGTAGGTGAATATTTACAGGCGTCGCAAACCGACTGGGACATCTTCATTGAAGAGGATTTTCGCTGCCGCATCGATAACATTCGTGAGTGGCTCGGCGATGGGGTGATCGCCGATTACGACGACAGCTCAATTGAAAAGCTGCTGGCGAATGTGTCTGTGCCGATTGTCGGCGTGGGTGGCTCCTATCATCAGCAACAGGACTACCCACCGGTGCATTACATCGCCACCGATAACGCCGCGCTGGTGGAGAGTGCCTTTTTGCACCTGAAAGAAAAAGGCATCAACCGCTTCGCTTTTTACGGCCTGCCCGCCGCCAGCGGTAAACGCTGGGCACAGGAGCGGGAACACGCCTTCCGCCAGTTGGTGGCACGCGAGCGTTATCAGGGGGTGGTATATCAGGGGATGGAAACGGCCCCAGAAAACTGGCAACACGCGCAGAACCGCCTGGCGGACTGGCTGCAAACGCTGCCGCAGCAGACCGGCATTATCGCCGTCACCGATGCACGCGCGCGCCATCTGTTGCAGGCATGTGAGCATCTGAAGATTCCGGTGCCAGAGAAACTCACGGTTATCGGCATCGACAATGAAGAACTCACCCGTTACCTGTCGCGCGTGGCACTCTCTTCAGTCGCTCAGGGCACACGTCAGATGGGTTATCAGGCCGCCAAGCTGCTGCATCGCTTGCTGGATAAGCAGTCGCTGCCGCTACAACGTATCCTGGTGCCGCCGATAAAAGTCATCGCCCGCCGTTCTACCGATTTTCGTTCGTTGCGTGACCCGGCGGTTATCCAGGCGATGCATTACATCCGCTTTAACGCCTGCAAAGGGATCAAGGTGGAACAGGTATTGGATGCCATCGGTATTTCACGTTCCAATCTGGAAAAACGCTTCCGCGATGAAACGGGCGATACCATCCATGCCATGATTCACCGTGAAAAACTGGAGAAGGCGCGCGAGCTGCTGGCCAGTTCCTCCCTCAGCATCAATGAAATCTCACAGATGTGCGGCTACCCTTCGCTGCAATATTTCTATTCGGTATTTAAGAAGAGTTATGCCACGACGCCGAAGGAGTACCGGCAACATAACGGTGAAAACGTGCTGTGACGCATGGGTAAGATCAACAACGTTGCACCGTTTGCCGCTATAATTCTGCGGCTGCGGTAAAGGAAGATCGTCGTCTCCGGTGAGGCGGCCGGATTTCAAATCCGGTTGGGGCCGCCAGCGGTCCCGGGCAGGTTCGACTCCTGTGATCTTCCGCCACTCTTACTCTTTTCACGTCAACAACCGTCAATCAAAACCATTAAAATCTGCTAGTTAGGTTGAAACCCTCCTCTTCTGATGTCAATCTATGTCTACTCAAATCTACCCCCATTTTGGGGTATTTTAGGGGGTTAGAAAATACCCCATAAAATTGATACCCCCAGAAGGAGACGGAATGCCCTTAACTGACGTCAAGGTGCGCACAGCAAAACCGCTGGATAAGCCCTACAAGCTCGCAGACGGCGGCGGCCTGTACTTACTGGTCAATCCCAATGGTTCCCGCTACTGGCGAATGAAGTACCGCGTTTTAGGACGTGAGAAATTACTATCTATCGGCGTCTATCCTGACGTACCACTTGCAGTTGCTCGCCAGAAACGAGATGAGGCCAGGCGAAGTCTCGCGGCTGGAGATGATCCGGGAGCGATGAAAAAAGCCGAAAAACAAGCAAAAAAAATCGCTACTGCAAATACGTTCGAAGCGATCGCGAGGGAGTGGCACAAAGCTAAAGCTGACCGCTGGTCACTTCGCTATCGTGAGGAGATTCTAAGCACGTTCGAAAAGGATATTTTTCCCTTTATAGGTATGAAGCCTATTGCTGACATTAAGCCGCTGGAACTGCTTGAAACGCTTAAAAGAATGGAAAAGCGCGGTGCATTAGAAAAGATGCGTAAGGTGCGCCAACGCTGCGGAGAAGTCTTTCGCTATGCGATTATTACGGGCAGAGCTGAATATAATCCAGCACCCGACCTGGCAAGCGCATTAGCTATACATAAAAAACAGCACTTGCCGTTTTTAACTGCTCAGGAACTCCCAGCATTCTTAAACGATCTGGCTGGATATACCGGAAGTGTTATAACTAAAACAGCTACTTATTTAATCATGTATACGGGTGTAAGAACTCAGGAGTTACGCTTCGCTCGCTGGCAAGATATCGATCTCGATAAGGCAGTATGGGAAGTACCAGCAGAACATATGAAGATGCGTCGCCCTCATAAAGTTCCGCTATCGAATCAGGCTGTATTTCTACTCAAACAACTTAAACCGATAACCGGTCATTATCCGTTAGTATTTATTGGCCGGAATGATCCACGTAAGCCTATTAGCAAAGAAAGCATTAATCAGGTCATTGAGCTATTGGGCTATAAGGGAAGACTGACCGGGCATGGCTTCAGGCATACTATGAGTACAATCTTGCATGAGCAAGGCTATGACTCTGCATGGATAGAAATGCAATTGGCCCATGTGGATAAAAATGCCATCAGGGGAGCTTACAACCATGCGCAATATTTTGATGGCCGTAGAGAAATGATGCAGTGGTATGCAGATTATTTAACCCCAAATGGAGGTGTATAAAATGGATTTTTTAAAAATACAAAATACAGATGCTCTTTTACGTGACCACTATCAATTATCAGAGGCGGCAAAAATAATTGGTTGTGATATCAAGGATATTTTGTGGTTTGCCTTTAATAAAGGAATTGAGCTTTGTATGGAATTTCATGATGACGATTTGGAAGTTTCCTGCTCCCTTAAATCTGAAACTGAAAATAGCCTATTAATTGGACAGTTAGCATCCTTACCCAGAGATAAAAAAGGCTACTATATCTTATCTGAAAGCTGTTCTTTACGCATTAATGATGAAGACATGAAATGCAATGATGATGGATTTATAAAATGCTATATGAAAGGCTTATTTTCAGTAGATGATGAGTATAAGGATATTTTGATAAAACATGAGGGACTACCAGACGAATGGCCGTCTTATTTTACTCCATCAGGAGAATGCACATTAAATTCCAAAATTATTTTATATGTTAACTATGATGAAAGAGAAAATTATT
This sequence comes from Pantoea cypripedii, assembly GCF_002095535.1. NCBI lineage: Bacteria > Pseudomonadati > Pseudomonadota > Gammaproteobacteria > Enterobacterales > Erwiniaceae > Pantoea > Pantoea cypripedii. The sequence continues at coordinate 13,486 of NZ_MLJI01000001.1, read as the reverse complement.
ATTTATTAGATACTCTATGGATTACGAAGAAGGAAATCTCATGCTTTTTAGATGCTGTCAGGGAACAAAATCAACCTAAAAAGAACATTAAAAATTACAAAGCACAATCAGAAGCGCAAAAGCAAAAACACGCGATTCCCAGAGTTGAAGTCCTGATGGCTGTTGTTGCGCTGTATCATCGTGATATGAAACTCAGAAGAGAAAGTCCCGCGGCTATCACAGAGCATTTATTCCTGCATGCTGGTGAATTTTGGCCTGAAAAAGGAGAACCACCGCTTAGTTTTGACACTATCGTCAGTCTATTAAGAAGCTGTATCAAGAAAGAAGGGTTAACATTCTGATAACAAATGTTGTGACTAATGCCTTTTCGTTTCCTGCGCTTTAGTCACATTTAACCAACTGAATTTCGATGATTAAATTTTCCGTATTGAAGCGAGTAGACGTGAACAAACGGAGAATGAGCTATGACCCCTACCCATGATTTTTTGACCACACAGCGCCCTCCGATGGATGCCTTGATCGATATGAAGTTCATCACTGCTGACTGCCTGCTAAGTGACAAATGGATTTATCGTTTAATTTCACAGAATCGTTTTCCCCACCCTATAAAAATTGGACGCATGTCGCGCTGGCGTGCTGCCGACTATTACGGATGGCGCGATCAGCATGAGGTGAGTTCAGTCGAGAAATTTGAGGGGATGAGAAAACAGGCAAGACAGTTGCAACAGGCAAGGATTTAAGCGGCTTGAGCCATAGCCGCTTAAAAAAAGATCTTCTTTGAGTAAAGGTTTTGCGCGTGTTTGCGACCCTTAGCCATTAGGATCAATTCCGCGTGATTGCAGTTCCTTACGCAGTACACGTTTTATCCATGCAGCCAGAGCAGTATCACCATCTTTACGCATTTCTGCTTCCAACTGCTGCCTGAATTCATCTGTTAAGCGCATCTGAAATGGGGGCGAACGTTTTTCTTGCGGTGTTGACATGGTAATTACCCTAACTTATGATGACCTACATGGTAATTACCATTGTAGTTATCATAAACCCAAAAAACAATGCCCGCCTGTGCTGCAACACATAACGGGCATCTAACCAAACATACCTGGAACAATAATATGGCTACATCAAAGTCTACCTGGATATTTGCGGCAATCAACCGTTCTCAGTTGTCCTGTCGCCCCGTCATGCTGCGTATCACTGCCGGTGATGAGCAGAGCGCCCGTCGCCGTCTGGCTGCTGATTACATTCTGTTATTTGCGGGCCGCCTGCCCTGCCTCGGAGGCCGTCATGCGTGAATATCCACAGAACGGGGAACGCTGGCAGCACCGGGAAGGCTGGACGGTTATTGTGCTGCGTCTTTCCGCTGCGCCTTTCTCCGTCGCAGCCGCTAACCCGGAATTCAGTCATGAGGTGTTGTACCGCTACGACAGCGACGGCCAACTGACCTCATCGCCGCTGGCATGGTTTGAGGAAAACTACACCCGCATTTGCGCTGCTCCTCGCAGAACCGCAGTGCCGTCTGGTGAAAGTGGTGGCTTTAATCCGCTGAACCTGCATCCGTCCGTTACGTTCTCGCGCTGGCGTGAACGACACGAAAAGCAGCCACCGGCAAAGGATGCCGATCATTATTCAAACTTTCTCTGATACCACAGCCAGCCACGTACTGACGGAGTAATCCATGAATATTTTCAACGGGCACAATGGTGCTCAGGGCATCCCCTTGCCTGAAAACAACCCTTTCGACGCATTCACTTATGGTCTGTCGGAAGCATCATTTGAAAAACTGGCGCGCGCAAAAGACGCCTGTGACCTGCTGCAACAACTGTTTGCCCAGCACCCGCAGAATGACGGCCTGCCGTTTGGCAGCAACGTGCCGGGCGTCGCGGCGCTGATGGACTATCTCTACAGTGATCTCGCGGACGTCACTGACCAGTGCGGCCCGCTGACGGAGGCCCGTAAATGAACCAGCCACAGGTTTCTATTTTTCCGGCAGAACTTACCACTGCCCTTTATCGTCGAGCCATCGCCACCGCCTGGCGGGAAAAGCGCCTCGCCGAAACCGGTAGCGAGACGCATGGCCCGCACCGCCTGACGGTCGAGCGTATAGAAATGGCCATCGCCCTGCACATTGAAAGCGCGATGGTAAATGAGCACGGCGAGGCACGGGGCGCAGCGGTTGCGCTGGCCCTGCTCACCGACATGCTGGAACCGTCGCTGCTGACCGCCCCCCCCGTACTGACAGCACGGGGTTGTGAGGTGATGACGGCACTGTACTGCACACTTCCGGCGGCGTTTGATGACTTCTGTGACACCGGCGTGTCGCTGTACCGGCATTAAGGAGGCGTTATGACAGCACAGTCAGTATCAGACATTGCTGCCGCTGCGCGCGGTCACTGGACGGTCGTTTTTCAGTTGCTCGGCTTCAGCGTGCCGGACGGCGGCAGGCACGGCCCCTGCCCGAAGTGCGAAGGTAAAGACCGTTTCCGCATGGATGACCTTGAGGGGCGGGGTACGTGGATTTGCAGCCACTGCGGCAACGGTGACGGCCTTGACCTGGTGAAGCTGGTGACAGGCAAAGGCGTGAAACAGGCCGCGCAGGAGGTGGCACAGGTGCTCGATGTTCGTGATGTGCAGGACATGCCGGTTAAGCCAGCCAGGCAGAAAGCCCCGAAACGGGACATGCCCGCCACGGTGGAGGCGCTGGTGAAAGCCAGCCACACGGGCGAAAGTGTTTATCTGACCGGCAAAGGCTTTGCCGGTTATCCGGGATGCCTCACCGGCAGTGCGCAACGCATCAGCGGCACAACCTTTCCGGCGGGTTCCCTGCTGCTGCCACTGACCACAGCAGACGGTGCAGTGACCGGCGCGCAGCTTGTTGCACCCACAGGTGAGAAAAGCCTGCTGCCGGGAAGCACCATGAAGGGCGCGTTTGTGGCGCTCAGCCCGCTGCCGCCAGAGCCACCGGTGCAGGCTGTGATTACCGAAGGGTACGCCACAGCGCTGACCGTGAGCCAGATTACAACCGGGTGCGTCGTGGCCGCTATATCTGCGGGCAACCTGCCGAACGTGGCGCAGGCGCTGCGGGCGCGCTGGCCGGAGACGAAGATTGTCATCGCCGGTGACAACGACTTTCAGGACGGCGGTGAGAACCCCGGCAGAGCGTTTGCGGAGAAGGCAGCAAAAGCCGTCAGTGGCTGGGTGAGTCTGCCACCGGGTGAAATTAAAGCCGACTGGAACGATTTTCACCGGGAACACGGCGTGACCCGCGCCCGTGAAGCCTTCCGTAACGGTCTGGTGCTGTGCGGTGAGGGCCGCACGCAACTGCCGCACGGATTCCGGCTGACTCAGGAATACCTCTGGTACGAAAAGCAGGTGCAGCGCAACGGTGAGACAGAAATCCAGAACGTGAAAATTTGTAACCCGCTACGCGTCACGGCCATTACCTGCGACGCTGACGGCGGCAACTTTGGCCGCCTGCTGGAATGGGAGGATACATGGGGCGAGCGTCGCCGCTGGGCCATGCCGATGGAAATGCTGAGTGGCAGCGGCGAGGAGCTGCGCCGGGTGCTGCTGGTCAACGGCCTGTCATACATCAGCACCACCGGCGAGGCCCGCGCCCGCCTGATGGAATACATCTCACTGTGCAAACCGGAGCGCCGCGTCACCTGCGTGAGCCGCACCGGCTGGCACGGTCAGGTTTACGTCCTCCAGGATGAGGTCAGCGGCGAAGGTGCCGACGGCGTCATTCTCCAGACCACCTCCGTGCAGGGACGCGACTTCCGCGTATCCGGCACGGTGGAGGAGTGGCGCGAAAATGTGGCGCGCTTCTGCACCGGCAACTCCCGCGTGGCGTTTGCGGTAAGCCTCGCCTTTGCCGCCCCGCTGCTGCGTCTGGTCGGCATGGACGGCGGCGGCTACCACCTCAAGGGTGAATCGACGGACGGCAAAACCACCACCATGAAGGCGGCGACATCCGTATGCGGCGGGCCGGACTACTGGCAGACATGGCGCGCGACCGGCAACGCGCTGGAGGGCTGCGCCAGCCGTCGCAACGACGCGGCCATGATGCTTGACGAAATCCGCGAGGTGGACGGGCGCGAAGCAGGCAACATCGCCTACATGCTGGCAAATGGTCAGGGCAAGGGCCGTGCCGGTACGGACGGCGAGCTACGTACCCGTAAGCAGTGGCGGCTCTTGTTCTTCTCCACCGGCGAGCTGTCACTGACTGAGCACGCCGCGAAAGCCGGTGAGCGCACCTTTGCCGGAATGGAAGTGAGAATGATTCAGATACCCAGCGACTCCGGGAAATTCGGCGTGTTTGAAGAGCTGCACGGCTTTGAGAGCGGCAAGGCACTGGCCGAACATCTGGAATGGGCCACGGCCAGCTATTACGGCGCGCCGTTCCGCGAGTGGCTGAAAGCGCTGACCGCAGACCTGAACGGATTGACGGCGCAGGCAAAGGCGCTGATGAAGGAGTACACCGCCGCCCTCACTCCACAGGATGCGGGCAATCAGGTGGGCCGTGCGGTAAACCGTTTTGCCCTGGTGGCAATGGCCGGAGAGCTGGCAACCCGGCTCGGCATTACCGGCTGGCAGGAGGGTGAAGCGCTGCGGGCAACCCGCGTGTGCCTCAGTGCCTGGCTGAAAGACCGGGGGCATACCGCCAACCAGGAAGATATTGCCGCACTGGAGCAGGTGCGCAGCTTCTTCACCGCTAACCAGTACAGCCGCTTTGCCGACTGGCACGACGAGCGCAACCGCCCCGGCAACATGGTGGGCTGGCGCAGGGTGGAGAAAGGCAGCACGGCACAGGGCACGGAGGCAGTCACGACGTTCTATGTCATGCCGTCCGGGTGGAAAGAAATCTGCCGGGGCTTCGATCCGCGCAAGGTGGCGCGTCTCTGCGCCGACCGGGGCTATCTGCTGGCAGCCAATGACGGCAAGCTCCAGACCAGTATACGCCCGCCAGAGATGAACGTGCGCAGGCTCTATGTCTTTAACAGCGAGGTGCCGGGTTAAGGCTTTGCGTGAGTCTTATTCATAACGGGTAACAGAGGTAACAGGTGTAACAACCGCGTCAGAGCAGGGCTGACCCTGTTACACCTCATTCAGAGTGAAAAGGTAACAGGTGTAACGCCGTTTCAGGCCTGTTACCCGTTGTAACCCGTCGTGTTACACCGGCCAGAATGAAAAAAAGTACTTCAATTCAGTCATGTAACCCATGTAACCCCTGTTACACCACAGCAGAGACAGATAAGCCGGTAAGCCAGCGAAACAGCGCCTTTTTCCTGGCAGGCCTAAAACAGTGACATAAACACACTGGCTTTGTCCTGTGGTGGGAGAACAGACAGGGACGGCATGAATTGTTTTATCAGCCACAGCAGAATGATCTCAGCCTTTACAGAGGGAGAAAAATCACCATGACCACCGACGTTGTTGCACAGCAAATTGAAGCATTCAGCCGGGAAAAAGCAGCGCACACCGCGCAGATGCTGAAACTCAACGAGATTAATTCATCCATAACCCGTTGCGAAAAGGAACGTAACGACGCCATAGAAAGTGGAAAGGAGGCGGAAAGTAACTGGCGCACGCGCTTTCGCAGCCTGCGTGGTGCCATTACGCCGGAAATGCGCGCCGAGCACAGCCAGCGTATCGCCAGCAAGGAGCTGGCCGACGAATTCACGGCGCTGATTGAAGAGCTGGAGCTGGAAAAACAGGGCCAGATGACTAATGCCGTTTCTACCGCCCGACAGTATGTCCATGCGCATCGTTCCGCGTTCACCGCTTATGCCGAAAGCCAGTGGGATTCAGCTATGCGCAACATCAGTCCGAAGCTGCTGCGCGGGATCAAACTGAAACTGATGGCAATGCAGCTCAGTGACAGCGGTCAGCAGACTGCCGCTTTCCATGAAGAACCAGAAGTCATTCTGGGCCGTCAGGTGGGGGAACTGCTGACCCGTGCAGCGGATAAAGCAACGCTGGATATGGAAGGCGAACCGGTACTGACAAAAATAGGACTGCGCCGTCCTGCACTGACCGGCGTGGATATGCACCTGTACAACAGCCCGGTTGCTGTACATAAGCTGTTGCATCAACTGAAAGCAAAACGCGCGCAGAGGGAGAATAAACAATGATGCGCTGCCCGTTCTGCCGCCATTCTTCGCACGTTAAAAGCAGTCGCTATCTTTCTGAACAGGTAAAGGAGTCTTACCATCAGTGCACCAACCTGGAATGCTCCAGTACCTTCAAGACGCATGAAAATATCGTGAAAGTCATCACCCGGCCACCAGAGCCGGAACAGCCCCCGGCTCCACCGCCACCGCCGCCCCAGCGGCAACCTCAGACGCTGGGACGCTACGGTTCTGCATTCCGGCACTGATAACAATATTCGGTTCAATCCCTGCCATCCGGCGGGGATTTTTTTGTCAAAAACCTGAAGATTTTCTGAATACTGGCGAGTATAAATAGTATGCATGCATAGGGTGCATGGATCTGCATGAAGTTTTCACCGGCCAGAGGCACACACAGCAGCCTGTCTGGCGCGGTCTGAGCATAATCATTCACCCGCATGAAAAGCGGTGCATGAAGCGGGCAGGCGTGGCGGGGATAGCATTGCGCGCAGTAGAGTGCACTTCAGTATCTTATTATTAAATTATACCTTTTGTTAAAAAATTAGAGGCATTCACAGCAAAATTACTTACGGAGATAAACTTTATGGAGTACATAGGGTCAAAATGGTGGAAATTTGATTTTCATACTCACACACCAGTCTCAATGGATTACGGGAAGTCAGATCACGAAATCAAAGCTTCAATGACACCCCGACAATGGCTGATGGATTATATTAGCCAAGGCATAGAATGCATTGCAGTAACTGATCACAACTCTGGTGAATGGATTGACAAACTAAAAATCGAAGCAGAAACATTGAGGTCAGAAGGGTACTCAATTTTCATTTTCCCCGGCGTTGAAATTTCTAGTCATGGTAATATTCATATACTAGGTATTTTTGACCCTAACAAGACTAGCAGTTCAATTGCACAGATAATTGGTGAGGTTAAATACAATGGAAAGCCAGGGGACAGTGATGCAGTTACGGAATGCAGCCCTCAAGAAGTTATTGACATAATAATAAAAAGAGACGGAGTTGCAATTCCCGCGCACATTGACAAACCGAGTGGGCTTTGCTTAGTTCATAAATCAGGCTCAACTTTGAATCAAATCCTCAATAATGCTTCTGCTGTTGAAGTCATCAGAACACATGCTGAATATGAAGCAAAACAGCCTGATAGCAGTCCATTAAAGGGATATATCAATCTGGGTATCAACTTGCCTGAAGTTTTAGGTTCAGATGCTCATCATCCGAATAAAGTCGGACGTTCTTATACATGGGTCAAGATGGGTATGCCTTCTATTGAAGGTTTAAAATTAGCACTATTGGATGGTAAGGATTCAATTAAAAGATCTGACCAACATAAGGACTCCCCAAATATATACTCCGATAAAAGAATAACATCGATAAGAATAAATGGAACTAAATATTGTGGAAGGAATGAAGAATTTAAAATAGACTTCCACCCTTGGTTAAACTGTATCATCGGCGGAAGGGGAAGTGGTAAATCTACTATTTTGGAATTTCTGAGAACTGCTCTTTGCAGAGAAAATGAATTATCTCAATTAACATCCAACGATGACTTGTTCAAGTCTTATTCTAAACTTGCCCAAAAAGCAAAAACAAAAGATGATGATGGAGTTTTTTTGGATGAAACAGAAATAATCATTGGCTATAAAAAAGAAAATGTAGATTATATATTATCATGGGACTTCAAGAATAAAAGAAGCATAATATACAGGATGGATGGTGAAAATAGAATTTCAGAAGAAGGCGATGTTGCAAGCCGATTCCCTGTTAAGATATTTAGCCAAAAACAAATTTATGAAATATCAAAATCCCCAAATTATCTTTTAAAGTTGATAGACGAATCATCAGACGTTGATTTTCAAGAATGGGAATATAGGTGGCATAAAGAACTCTCGAGTTTACTACAACACAGGAGAGAGGTCAGGGAACTAAAATCAAACATTTCTACTAAAGGGACTCTTCAAGGACAACTAAATGATACTAACCAGAAGATAAACTCAATTGAGAAATCAGGTCACAGTTTAATTTTTTCCAACTATCAAAAAGCTATAATTCAAAGCAGCAAAGCAACAGAATTGGTAAATTCAAAAGTTGAAACACTCTCAACACTTGAACAACAATTATCAACCACACAGGATATTAAAACAGATTACGAAAATATATTTGAAACTACAGAAAATGGAAGAGAGTTCATTTCAAAATTCAGTGAACTTGAAAAAAAACTCAATGAAAACACTCTAGCCATTAACAATCTCATCAAAGAAAGCAATAATGAAATAAATGCATTTAAAAATTGGCTTAACACATCAAATTTAACCAATGAGATAAACAACAGCAAAAAACAATATAATGATTTAGTTAGTTCCCTACAAGAAAGTGGAATAAAAAACCCTAGTGATTATGGCCCACTCATTGCCTCAAGAAAGGTTATTAATGAACGACTTGGCAAAATAACCCTTGACGAGGAAAAAATAAAGAAAAATAATGAAATAATTTCAAATAGTTACAGAGAGCTTATCAAGCTAAGAAAGGAAATAACAGAAAAACGCAAGATCTTCTTAAGTAAGTTAAATATTAATGATGGTAGTATAAAAGTAAATATTGAATTTTGTGGAGACAACCAACATTTAGACAGTGGGTTCAGAAATGTAATCGGAAGAAACGACGCTACTTATTCAAATGAAATCTATAATGATGAAGAAAAAGGATTCCTTAACGTTCTCCACAACAAAATAAAAGAAAAAGGTGATAATCAAGATGAAATTATCAGTTTGATTGGCGAATTAAAAAAACCCTTTTTTGATAAAACACTAGATAACATCTTAGGTGTCAGTATTGGAAAGCGTTTTTCAGATCTTAGGAGTAACATTCCTGATGAGATGATTGATCTTCTCATAGGATGGTTCCCCAACGATGCTATTAGTGTAAAATTTCGTGATGGCAAACGGTTTAAAGACATTTCGCAAGGATCCGCTGGGCAAAAAGCGGCCACAGTGCTCGCTTTCCTATTATCTTATGGCAATGATCCTCTTATACTAGATCAACCCGAGGATGATTTAGACAACCAACTTATTTACGAATTAATCGTTAGAAAAATAAAAGAGAACAAGAAAAATAGACAAATTTTAGTTGTTACCCACAATGCTAATATTGTTGTTAATGGTGATTCTGAGCTGGTTGTTGCCCTGAGCCAACAGACAGGGCTTACTAAAACCTCATCAAATGGATGTCTACAGGAACGTGCGGTTCGTCATGCAATCTGTGAGATTATGGAAGGAGGTAGGGATGCTTTCCACCAGAGGTACAGAAGAATCATTAATTCCTAGCTAATGTATAAAATTTTGTACCAAAAATAGAAAAAAATGATAAGTCATTGCATTTCAATTGGTTAGATTGATGACTTTACAATATTGATTAACTTCCATTTAAATCTCTTCATCCATAAGCCCATGTTAAATGGGCTTTTATATTTTCATCCCATCGGAAAGCATCAATACACATTAATGTCTACAGTTGTTCGGGTTAGAAGAAAAAATAGACCACTTATCATCAAAAACATCATTTAAATGGGGGTACTTATGGGGGTATATGATTACCATAACACATTAAAATCACTAATAATCAATTATTAACAACAAAATCACACTCCTGTGATCTTCCGCCACTTTGCCTTCTTCACCCCAGGACACCTCATGCTATTTAGCCCTGCCGATAACATCCCCTTCGCTGACGACCCACGCCAGGACGATCTGCGTCAGCGGTTGATGCAGCCGGATGCGCCCAAAGTCATTGCCGTGTCACTCTCCAAAGAACTGGATCGCGAAAGCCACACCCATCAGCATGCCGCCGGGCAACTTTACTGCCTGAAACAGGGGTTAATGACGGTCAACACGCCCTCTGGCATCTTCGCCAATCCGCCGCGGCTGGTAGGCTGGATTCCGCCGCACTTTGAACACGCCATCGTCGGGCCGGGGCGCGTGACAGGCTGGACGGTGCTGATTGATGAGGCGCTGGCGACACCCTTGCCGGATCGTCCGGTTCTATTAGCCTGTCCGGCACTGCTGGAGCCACTGGCAGAAAGGCTGGCGACCTTGTCGCCGGACTTTTGGGGCAGCGATCGTTACAACCGGCTGAGCGAGGTCTTTCTCGATGAACTCTACCAGGCATCGGTCCAGCCGCTTACCTTACCGTTACCTGAGGACCCGCGTCTGTTGCAGATTGCCCGCCAGCTGATGGATGACCCATCCGACGCGCGTACCGGCCCGGAGCTGGCGCGCTGGGCCGGACTCAGCCCGCGCAGCCTGAGCCGCCACTGGGCCAGCGCCACCGGCATGAGCCTGGCAAAGTATCGTCAGGTTGCGCGTTTACTGAAATCATTGCAGGAACTCGCCGACGGAAAGAGTGTGCAGCAGGTGGCATGGCAGGTCGGATTTGAAAATGTCAGCAGCTATATCAGTGCGTTCCGCAACGCCTTTGGATCAACACCGGGCAAATACTTTGCTACACCTGCTGACCGTGCGAATGCAGCATCAACAGACTAGCCGGGCCATCCATCGGCGGCAGACTGTGCTGATATTTACGACGAAACGCGCCAGGTGGCAGATTGAACATGCGGCGGAATGTACGGCAATAGGTTTGCTGCGAATCAAAACCGAACTGCAAAGCGATGTGCATCAACGGTGTGTTGCCACTGAGCAACTCAATCACCGAGGCGGTTAACTTCCTCTCACGAATATAGGCACCCAGCGCCAGGCCGGTATAACGGCGAAACAGACGTTGCAGGTGCCATTGCGAATACCCCGCCCGCTGGGCAACGGTCTCCAGAATCAGTTTTTGGTCGATGTTCGCTTCAATCCAGATCAGCAACTGATGCATGAAGGTCACGTTAATATCCATACTTCCTCCCGATGCTGTCAGGCAAAACCGGGCCTGAATCCGGTCAGTCAGGAGGATTATAAAAAAACCGCAAATGGCTATGTTTATGCGTAAGGCCAATAAATAACGATAACTCGCCAGTTTGAGGGAGGGGGTGGCGGTTGCATCCTGGAGACAGAGTACCTGATTCTTACGGCGGCGGCTGGCGGCTGAAGATAAAAAGCCGGAAGGATCATTCAGATCACTTCCGGCTAGTCTTCACGACGATATTTTTGGCTTAGTCCAGTATTCTAATTTTTCTATTTCTCTTTCAATATCATCCATATCATTATCACCTAGTTCACTATTAAACTTCTCAGATATTATTTTTCTAATAGAGGCTAAGCGATGAGTAACTTTATTATCATCAATAAAATCGCTTGTTTCCTGATGGTATTTTAATTTATCACCATCACTTATTTCTTCATTTGGCTTATTGTAGTAATAGCGCGCAATATTCCTCAGAGATATAAGGATATATTCGACCTCAGAGAGGATCTTGATAGCTTCTTGTCCGGTAAGGGTTATTTCTTCATTTTCTTTCAACATAACCATCACTCCCTTCTAAATACTTTATGATTACTCAATTCAACATCGCGGGAAAGTGGCTGAATGAGGCAGGGCTTGAGACCGGAGAAGTGGTCACGATCAGGATCGAACCAAACTACCTGAAGTGACCCTGGACGGATAAAATAAAAACCCGGAAGAATTATCCATCTCTCTTTCGGGTATTATTAGCATGTGATTACAATGGATTGTCATTCATTTACTTTAAGTATGGTGAAATCATTTTAATCCCACCGTTCATCGTTGTAAGGTGTTATTCCTTCTATATCCAGGAATTCTGCCTCACAGAAAAAATTGAAGTTTTCATTCTCAATTCTAATGACTGCATTCCCAACAGTGCTATCAATTTTTGGAGAGCAGATAAAATTAATCCTATTTCCTTCGGATTTAAATTTCTTTATCCCTACAAAACCTAAAGTTAATGCAATGGCATTACTTCTTTTTTCATCCCACTTTTTAGGATGGATTTTAGGAATACCCCTAACAATTAAATAAACTTTCAGAGAAGATATTTCATTAAAATAAAATCCTTGAAATTCAGCGCAATCTACACAAAGTTCACCTCCCAACATGTGAACCACTTTTTCTTTATGTAATGCATTATCGAACCACATTTTCACCTCAGGGGAAATTATAATGTCCATGCGTTCCTGAAACGCTACCTGTATCTAGTACTTTATTGGTTTCAGGATATATTGGCCTTACATTGAAGTGCGGCTCAGCGCCATGTAACGGTGTTGCTTTTACATGTCCTAAGCTATGCTCCTGGATAACGATGGTCGCACCATCCTCGCCTTTAAAATGATATTGTCGTGTCTCAATAGGTGTTCCATTCTTATTACGTACAAAATCACCATACCCATCACCTAATCTTGCTCTACTTACTTCAAATGGATGCTGAGAATTCGGTATTCCTGCATCACGTTTAGCCTGCCTGAATGCATCACGGCGGCTTACCCCTTCAAATGTAGTCTTCTTATTTGGACCACATGCATTCAGACCTAACGGATCGATCCAACCGAACGGATTCGGCGCATAAGCGTAAAGGTTTTCTCCCCCCGCCAGCCCTATCGGGTCCTGGACCGTAAACCGTCCCACCTGCGGGTCATAATACCGGAACAGATTATAATGCAGTCCGGTTTCCCGGTCGGCGTATTGTCCGGCGTAGCGCAGCGGCTGATGATGCAGCGACGTCAGCCCGGACAGGCGGTAAAACCCTTCCGTCTGCCTGCTGACCTCGCCAAAGCTGCCGTACTGCCCGCTCCAGCGTACCGCACCCCCGGCATCCGTCACCTCCAGCGGCGCACCGTTCAGGTCCGTGCTAAACCAGAATATCTCTCCCTGCGCGGTATCCTGCTGATGGTCGATACGCGCCAGCGGGCTCCAGGTCTCTGCCGGGTCATAAACATAGGTCTGGCGGTTGCCGTTCGCCTGCTGCTCCTGTAACAGGCGATAGCCCTGCCACAGAAAGCGGGTTTCCTGCTCAGCCTGTCCGCTGTTCACCACCTTGCGCGTACGTCTGCCCAGCGCATCGTAATGATATTGCGCGGTAAACTGACCCTGCGGGCCGCTGCCGCTGGCGGTTATCAGCCGGTTTTCCGCGTCGTAAGTAAACTGCTGCTCATACTGGCCGCTGCGGCGACGGATGAGGTTGCCCCACGCGTCGTATTTCATCAACAGCTGCTGCCACTGCCGCAGACGGTTATCCCTCACCGCGACGGAAGCCTGCTCCTCATCCACCAGGTTGTCGGCAGCATCGTAGCGGAACCAGCGGCTGGCGTGGCCCTGCCGGGCTTCGTAATGCTTCAGCAGGCGGCCTTCGGCGTCATAGCCGTAGTCCACCTGGCCGCGCAGCGTGTCGTGGAT